>NZ_BAAANC010000001.1:1236598-1510530 GCF_039529595.1 Kribbella lupini
GCGGCCGGTTCCCGTTCTCCGCCGCACCACCCGGCGGCCGGTTCCTGTGCTCCGCCGCACCACCCCGCGGCCGGTTCCCGTTCTCCGCCGCACCACCCCGCGGCCGGTTCCCGTGCACCGCCGCACCACCCCGCGGCCGGTTCCGTGCGGAGCAGGTCGGGCCTCAGCCGGTGATCGATGCCAGCGCGGGTGCGTCGTTGGTCGTCGCCGCCCGAACGTGGTCGCGATCACCGCGGCGATGCTGCACCCAACCGGTCTGGCGGCGCCGGCCTGGCCGGGATCTGGCTGGTGCCCGTGTACGGGTTCTGTTGGCGTGGTCCCGAGGGCGGTTGGCTGGTGTGGAGATAGGCGACATCGCTGGGCTGCACAGAGCGTGCGGCGGAGTGCGGTCCGGCGGGTGGTGGTTGGGCGGGAGGTCGGCAGCACGGAGCGGCGATCAGCTGGCTAGTTGCTGGTTCGGCGCCGGGCGGGTTCCCCGCAGTGGGTGCTTGGTGGCGGACCGGGGCACGACCGGGATCGGGCAAGTGATCGAGCGGTGACCGGCGGCGTGGGCTTTGGGATCAGGTGAGGGCGGTGAGCACGGGGACGAGGACGCCGACGGCGACGATGGTGCCGACCAGGGCCAGGAGCACATCGAGGCCTTTGCGTTTGACCTTGGTGTGGCCGATGCTGCCGGTGGTGAACTGGTGGTACGGGGCCGCGTAGAAGACCGGTACCGCCTGGTTCGGGTGGATCGTGCAGTCGAGGGCGGCTTGGCCGAAGGTGCGCATCCACTGGGAGTGGACGTCGATGTGCAGCGGGCCGGCGAAGACCGGGATGTCGTTGCGGCCGAACTTCACGCGGACCGGGTAACCGTTCAGGTGGACGGTCGGCGGGACCATCGTGCTCGTCATCATGCTGCCTTGGATGGTCAGGTGCAGCATCCCCATCGGGGCCTGTGGCTGGTACTGCGGGGGCTGCTGGGGGTAGCTCATGCGCCCCAACGATAGAGCGGGTCAGGGGCCCGGGGCGCCAGGGAGTAGTAGGTGTCGGCGCAGGCTGGTTGGGTGGCAAGGAGCGGCGACCAAGGGAGGTGCGGGGTGACGGGTGTGGTGGGACGGCCTCGGGTGGTGGTTTCGGTGACGGGGTCGGTGGACGGGCGGATCGCCTTGCGGCGCGGTGAGCCGTTGATGGGGGACGCGGCGTCGAAGGTCTGGCAGGGGATGCTGCCGGGGAGTGCCGCGGAGGTGGAACAGGCACGCACCGCTGAGTTGGCTGAGCGGTGGGGACCACAGGCGGTGCTCGAGGGGAGCGGGTCGTTAGTCGCCGACTCGGCCGGGCCGGTCGAGCACTCGGAGGAGTTCGACGAGTCGGTCGAAGAGCTGCGGTCCGACTTCCTGCCGGTGGAGGTGGTCGGCCGGGCCGGGCGCGAGAAGTGGTTCACGGTGGTGGACAGCCGGGGGCGGATCGAGTGGGACATCAAGAGCCAGGGCGAGTACGACGTACTGGTGCTCGTCTCCCGGTCGACACCGGCGGCTCATCTCGCGTACCTGCGGCGCGAGCGGATCGCCTACCTGGTGGCGGGCGAGGACCAGGTCGATCTCGAGGCCGCGTTGCGCAAGATGTACGACGTGCTCGGCGTGACCTGCGTGGTGTCGACGGCCGGTGGTGGGCTGAACGGGGCGCTGCTCCGCGCGGACCTGGTCGACGAGATCCAGCTGGTGATCAGTCCGGCGCTCATCGGCGGGCTCGGTACGCCGACCGCCTTCGACGGGCCGGAACTGCCTGCGGGGCAGGTGCCGACGCGGGTCCGGCTGCTGTCCACGCACACCGAGACGGACGGGTTGATCTGGCTCGGGTACGAGGTGGTGCGCGAGGAAACCGGCGGCGCGTAAGAGCCCGGGGCCCTACGATCAGGAGGCATGCACAGGAGCCGGATCTCGACGTTGCTGATCGACGTACCGCAGGCGGAGGCGCCGCGGGCCAAGGACTTCTGGTCCGCCGCGCTCGGGGTGCGGACGGGGAGCCCGCCGGGCGAACCGCAGTACATCAGCCTGTACGACGCGGTGCCGGGACTGGTGACCGCGGTCCAGGCGCTGGAAGAGGGTGAGCCGCGCTATCACCTGGACATCGAGACCGACGACGTCGATGCGGAGACGGCGCGACTGATCGGGCTCGGCGCGGTCGAGGTGTCGAGTTGGCAGGGCTGCAACACCCTGCGCGTCCCCGGCGGGCAACTCGTGTGCGTCATCCCGGTCCACTCCGACCCGGAGGAGTTCGCCGCCAAGGCAACCCCCTGGCCGTGAGTCGGAGGCCACAGGCTGAACCACACTGGGTGTCCCCGCGCCCGCATAGAGTGCTCGCGTGGACGAGTTGCCGGACCCGGACGGGGTCACCGATCTCGACGAGCTGGTCGGGCGGTTGCGGCTGCTGAAGATGTGGGCCGGCAACCCGTCGTACGACGGGATCGCGCAGCGGATCGGTGAGCGGCGCGGGCAGCCCGCGCGGAAGTCGACGGTCGCGGACTGCTTCCGGCCCGGGCGGCGGCGGATGGACGCGGAGCTGCTGCTGGACATCGTGGCGACCCTGCACCCGGACCCCGGGTACGTGGCGCGCTGGCAGCACGCGCTGCGCGTGGTGACCGGGGAGAGCGCGGCGTCGGCACACGTGAGCGTTGACGAGGCGCTGCCGGAGGACCTGGCCGAGTTCACCGGGCGGACTGCTGAGCTGAAGCGGCTGCAGGACGTGCTGGTCGTCAGCCAGGCCGAGGGGAACGCGGTGGTCATCTCGGCCATCGAGGGAATGGCAGGGGTCGGCAAGACCCGGTTCGCAGTGCGTGCCGGGCACCTGCTGGCCGCGGACGAGCCGTTCGAGCAGGTGCTGTTCGTGAACCTGCGCGGCTTCCACCAGGATCCCCGGCAGCCTCCGGCCGACCCGGCGGCGGTGCTCGACGGGTTCCTGCGCCGGCTCAACGTGCCGCCGGGACGGATCCCGCACGGACTGGCAGCCCGTACGGCGGTCTACCGCGAACGCCTGGCCGGTACGCGGACACTCGTCGTACTGGACAACGCGGCGACCGAGGAGCAGGTCCGGCCGCTGCTGCCGCAGACCGCTGGCTGCCTCACCATGATCACCAGCCGGCGCAGTCTGACCGGGCTGCCCGGGACGACGCGGTTCGAGATCGACGTGTTCAGCCGCGCCGAAGCCGTCGGGTACCTGACGCGCAACCTCCCGGACCTGCCACCGGGCGAGGACCCGGCAGCGGCCGAGCGGATCGCCCAGCGCTGCGGCTTCCTGCCGCTCGCGCTCAGCCTGGTGACCGCCCACATCGGTACGACGACCGGCTGGACGCTGACCGACCACGCCGACCGCCTGGACGAGCGGCACCGGAACCACCGCATCGACGACGCCGTCGAGGTCGCGCTGGACATCTCGTACGAGCACCTGCCCGCGGAGCATCGCCGGCTGTTCCGCCTGCTCGCCCTGCACCCCGGTCAGGCCTTCGACGCCTACGCCGCGGCGGCGCTGATCGACAGCGATCTGCTGACGGCCGAGCAGATCCTCGACGACCTGCGGCGCGACAACCTGCTGATCCGGACCACCCCCGGCCGGTACGCGTTCCACGACCTGGTCCGTGCGTACGGCGCCGTGAAGGCGGCCGACGAGGAACGCCGGACCGATCGACGAGCCGCACTGACCCGCCTGTTCGACCTGTACCTCGGCGTCGCCGCGCGTGCCATGGACCTCCTGCACCCGGCGCAGGCCGCGCGCCGGCCGAAGGTGCCCAGCCCGGCGACCCCGATGCCGGACCTGTCCGGGGCCGAGCAGGCCCTGGCCTGGCTCGAGACGGAGAACTCGAATCTCGTCGCCGCCGTCGTCCACGCGGCCGAGCACGACTGGCCGGCGCACGCGTCGCTGCTGGCGAGAACGCTCAGCCGGTACCTGGTCACCAACCTGGGCGCCGGCGCTCTGACGATCTTCGAGCATGCCTACAGCGCGGCGCGCGCCGGGCAGGACTCGGCTGGCGAGGCCTACGCAGCGATGGATTTGGGCAACATCTACTCCCGGATGATGTGGCCCGACGAGGCGCTGGAATGGCTGGACCTGGCCTTGCGCATGTTCGGCGTGATCGACGACCCGGTCGGTACGGCGACCGCGCTGAACCACCTGGGCAACTTCTACACCCAGACGAACGACTGGGACCGCGGCGCGGACCACTACCGCCGAGGGCTGGCGGAGTTCGGGCGGATCGGCGACCTCGACGGGCAGGCGTTGATCCTGTCCAACCTCGCCAACGTCCACAAGCGCCAAGGGCACTACCCGGCGGCGATCGAGACCCTGCAAGAGGCACTCACCTTGTACGAGGGACTCGGCAACATCGACGGCCAGGCGTCCGTGCTGACCAACCTCGCCGTCGTGCACGAGTTCGTCGGGGACCTGGAAGCCTCGGCCCGGTACGCCGGCCGCGCGCCTGGCCTGTTCCGGCAGATCGGCCACCGGCTCGGCGAGGCCAGGGCTCTGCTCGCCGTCGGCGTGGTCACGATGCGGCTCGGCGACTACGACGCCGCGCGTGAGCAGCTGCAGACCGGTCTCCTGCTCTACCGCGAGCTCGGCAGCCAGGGCGGCGAGGGCGGCGCACTGGACGCGCTCGGCGAGCTCGAGATCTGGGCCGGCCGTCCGGACCGGGCGATCGAGTACTTCGAGCAGTCGCTGCCGATCTTCCGCCGGATCGGTTCCCGGGATGCCGAAGCCGCCTCACTGAGCGGTCTGGGTGAGGCAGCGCACGAGCAGGGCCGGTACGCCGACGCGATCGCCCTCTTCACCGACGGCCTCGCCGCAGCCAGCGCGGTTTCCGCAGGCGGCCAGCAGGCCCGGGCCCTGGTCGGACTCGGCCACGCCCACCGGGCCCTGGGGGACCCCGACGGCCTGGCGGACGGTTACAGCACGGAGGCGGCAGCCACCTACCAGAGGTTGTCGATGGCGCCGATCCCCTCACCGGCCGACAGGGACGCCGCTAACTGAGCAGCGCCGCGGCACGAGCGGTGAGGTAGTGCCGCTCCGGGAACGACTGGGTCTGCAGCGCCGCGTCCTGGTACGCCGTACGGGCTGCTTCGACGTCGCCGGCGAGCTCGAGCAGGTGAGCCCGTACGGCGGTCGTGCGGTAGTGGTTCGCGAGGGCGGGGTCCTCGGTGGCCTGGGCGAGGCGGTCGAGGCCGGTGCGGGGGCCGTGCACCATCGCGACGGCGACGATCCGGTTGAGGGTGACGATCGGTCCGGGGGAGAGGGTCTCCAGGAGCTCGTAGAGCACGAGGATCTGGCGCCAGTCGGTGTCGGCGGCGTCCAGGGCCTCGGCGTGCACGGCGGCGATCGCGGCCTGCAGCTGGTACGGGCCGATGGGCGCGGTGCGCAGCGTCGTACTGATCAGGTCGGTGCCTTCGGCAATGAAATCGCGGTGCCAGCGGGTGCGGTCCTGGTCGGGAAGAGGGACGAGCGCGCCGTCCTCCGAGGTGCGGGCGGGGCGGCGGGCGTCGGTCAGCAGCATCAGGGCGAGCAGGCCGCTGACCTCGCCCTCGGCCGGGAGCTGCGCGTGCAGCTGGCGGGTGAGGCGGATCGCTTCGGTACTCAGCTCGACCCGGTGCAGGTCCTCGCCGGAGCTGGCGGTGTAGCCCTCGTTGAAGATCAGGTAGAGCACGTGCAGTACGGCGGCCAGCCGCGGGCCGAGCTCCTCGGCGGGCGGCATCCGGAAGGTCGCGCCACCGGCCTTGATGGTCGCCTTCGCCCGGCTGATCCGCTGGCCGATGGTTGCCTCGGGCACCAGGAAGGCGCGGGCGATCTCGGCCGTGGTTAGACCGCCGACGGCGCGGAGGGTGAGCGCGATCTGCGACGGGGGAGTGAGTGCGGGGTGGCAGCAGAGGAAGAGCAGCGTGAGCGAGTCGTCGGTCTCGGGCACCGGATCGCCGGCGGTCTCGACCGACTGACGGGGGTCGGCGGCAGCGACCGCCTCCTCCCGCTTGCGCCGGGCGGTCTCGCTGCGGAGCAGCTCGATCCGCCGCCGGGACGCGACCGTGATCAGCCAGTTCAGCGGCTGGTCGGGAACACCGTCGGCCGGCCACTGGGTGGCCGCGGCGAGCAAGGCCTCCTGGACCGCGTCCTCGCAGAGATCGAACCCGCCGTACCGGCGGACCAGCGGCCCGACGACGCGGGGAGCGAGTTCCCGCAGCAGGCCCTCGATCTGCCCCGGGATGCCCTGCTGCCCCGAAAGACCCCCTCCCGGCTGCCCCGCGACGCTCACCGCAGGGCGCTCAGGTCCCGGACCGGGCGGATCTCGACGATGCTGAACTGGGCCTCGGGGATCTGCGTGACGATCTCGGTGGCGCGCTCGAAGTCGTCGCATTCGACCAGGTAGAAGCCGGCCAGCTGCTCCTTGATCTCGGCGAACGGGCCGTCGGTGGTGACGGCCTTGCCGTCGCGCACGAGCACCTGCCGGGTCAGGCCGGGATCGTCGAGCGACTCGCTCGCGATCAGCTCACCGTTGGCGTTCAGAGCGTTCTCCAGCGCGCCGTAGCCGGCCATCGACTCGCGCCGCTGCTCCTCCGACAACTGGTTCCACAGCTCGCGGCCTTCGGGGTTGCCGTAGATCAGGATCAGGAACTTCATCTCCCCACAGTAGAAGCCGAAGGAGTCTCCCTTCGGTCTCGATCAGGTCACCGGTCGGTGACGTGCGTAGCCGAACCGGTTCGGTGGCGTTCGAGTAGTCAGGGGCATCTCAGGGCTTCCCCGGTGTGGCCCGGGCAAAACCTGGTCGCCTGCCCCAGTAGAGTTACCGACGGAAGTGGGCTGACAGGACAAAGGGGGAGGGTCGCGTGCCGGACGTGGAGGTTTCCGACCGGGTGCTGACGATCCCGAACGCACTGAGCTTCGTGCGGTTGCTCGGGGTGCCGTTGTTCCTGTGGCTGATCCTCGGCCCGGAGGAGGACGGCTGGGCCCTGCTGGTGCTCGCGATCTCCGGCTTCACCGACTGGGCCGACGGCCAGATCGCCCGCCGGATGAACCAGACCACCCGGCTCGGCCAGATGCTCGACCCGGTCGCGGACCGGCTCTACATCTTCGCCACCGTGCTCGGCCTGGCGCTGCGCGACATCATCCCGTGGTGGCTGGCGATCGCGCTGCCGCTGCGCGACCTGCTGCTCACCTTCACCCTGCCGGCCCTGCACCGCCGCGGCTTCAACGCGCTGCCCGTGCACTTCCTCGGCAAGTCGGCGACTTTCTGCCTCCTGTACGCCTTCCCGCTGCTGCTGCTCGGTGACGGCGACAGCACGCTCAACCTGCTGGCCCGCGTGTTCGGCTGGGCCTTCGCGATCTGGGGTACGGCGCTGTACTACTGGGCCGGTGCCCTGTACTTCGTCCAGCTGCGGCACCTGATCCAGACCGTCAAACCGATCAGTGGGCGACCGGGGAGATCGTGACTCAGCAAGCTCCGCCCGGGCAGCGGCGCGTGGACGCGTCCATGTCGCTGCTGAACAACCTGATGGCGCACCCGCTCGACGAGGGGTACGCGATCAGCGCGCGGGCCCGGCCGTCGTCCGGTGGGCCGAAGAAGGCCCGGCACCGGATCATGCTGGTCGTCGCGTTCGTCGTCCTGGGCTTCCTGCTGGCGGTCGCCGCGTCCCAGAACTACCGCGCCGCCCCGGCCGCGGAGAAGCAGCGCAACGAGCTGGTCGAACGCGTCGAGCAGGCCGACGGCCGGCTCAACGACCTGCGCAACCGCCAGACCGCCCTGGCCGGTGAGGTGCGCGGGCTGCAGGCCGGCGCGCTGAGCGACGCCGACGCCGCGCTGCAGCAGAAGGTCGACGACCTGGAGCTGCAGGTCGGCGCGATCGCGGTGACCGGGCCCGGGATCAAGGTGGTCGTCGACGACGCCAAGAACGCCGACGACAAGGAGGGCCGGCTGCTCGACGTCGACCTCCAGCAGCTGGTCAACGGGCTGTGGACCGCGGGCGCCGAGGCGATCGCGGTGAACGGCCACCGGCTGACCAGCCTGACCGCGATCCGCGGCGCCGGGAGCGCGATCACCGTCGACTACAGCTCGCTCAACCCGCCGTACACGGTGCTCGCGATCGGCGACACCAACACCTTGCCGGCCCGGTTCGCCCAGAGCTCGGGCGGACAGTGGGTGCAGTACCTGGTGAGCAACTTCGATGTCCGGATGACGACCACGACGGAGGACTCCTTGCTGGTGCCAGCCGATGCCACCATCGCGCTGCGGTACGCGAAGGTGGGACCGAAATGATCGCCGTGCTCGGTCTGGTGGTCGGCGTCGTGATCGGCCTGCTGGTCGCGCCCGACGTGCCCGACTGGGCCCAGCCGTACCTGCCGATCGCCGTCGTCGCCGCGCTGGACGCGGTCTTCGGCGCGCTGCGCGCGTTCCTGGACGGGATCTTCAACGACAAGGTGTTCGTCGTGTCGTTCGTGTCCAACGTGCTGATCGCCGCGCTGATCGTGTACCTCGGTGACCAGCTCGGCGTCGGCTCGCAGCTGTCCACCGGTGTCGTCGTCGTGCTCGGCATCCGGATCTTCACCAACATGGCCGCGATCCGCCGGCACGTCTTCCGGGCCTGATCATGAGCGACGACCAGGGACCACCCGAGAGCACGCCGCCGGAGGAGCCGAAGCGCCGGCACGAACCGCAGCACCGTGGCGACGCCCACCACCGCGCGGACAAGCGGTCCGAAGCGCCCGCCGCCGGTACGACGCCGGCGGGTTCGGCGGCCGAGAGCACGCCGGCCGGCACGACGTCCGCGGGTTCGGCGGCCGAGGGCACCCCGCCCGGCACGACGCCCGCCGATCCCGCCCACCCAGCCGCCCCGACGCCCATGCCGCCGCCACGTCCCAAGGGCCCGAACCTCGCGCTGCGCCGGTTGAAGGCCGGCTTCAAGCCCTCGCGCGGACAGGCGATCGTGGCCGTCGTCCTAGCGCTGGTCGCCTGTACGGCGGTCGTCCAGGTCCGCGTCAACCGCGCCGACGACGGCTACCAGAACGCCCGCCGCGAGGACCTGATCGCGATCCTCGACGGCCTGAACCAGAACAACCGCCGCCTGGAGAGCGAGATCACCGAGCTGGAGGAGCGCAAGAACACGCTGTCCTCCAGCGCGGACAAGGCCCAGACCGCGCGCGAGCAGGCCGAGCAGCAGGTGCGGACCCTCGGCATCCTGGCCGGCACGCTGCCGGCCCAGGGGCCCGGGGTGCGGATCACGCTGAACGACCCGGAAGGCAAGATGACGTCCGGCAACCTGCTGGACGCGATCGAGGAGCTGCGCGACGCCGGCGCCGAGGCGATCCAGATCAACGGCTCGGTCCGGGTGGTGGCCAGCACCGACCTGACCGACGACGCCCCCGGCGTCCGGGTGGACGGGGAGAAGCTCGTCTCGCCGTACGTGATCGAGGCGATCGGCGAGTCGCACAACCTGGCCGAGGCGGCGAACTTCCCCGGCGGCCTGGTCAGTGAGGTGACCGGCCCGCAGATCGGCGGCACCGCCGAGGTGACCGAGCTGCGGCAGCTGACCGTCAGCGCCTTGCACGCGCCGGAGGAGCATCGCTACGCTCGCCCGGCCCCCAGCCCGACCAAGTAGATCCTGAGCGAAAGAGGACCCGAGGTGTACCCCGAAGACCTGAAGTACACGGCCGAGCACGAGTGGCTCAAGGCCGGCGAAGAAGGCCCGGTGCGGGTCGGTATCACCGACTTCGCCCAGGACGCGCTGGGCGACATCGTCTTCGTCCAGCTGCCCGAGGTCGGGACGGCCGTCCGCGCGGGCGACGCGTGCGGCGAGCTGGAGTCGACCAAGTCGGTCAGCGACCTGTTCGCGCCGGTCAACGGCACCGTCAAGGCCGTCAACGAGGCCCTGGCCGACCAGCCCGACCTGGTCAACACCGACCCGTACGGCGAGGGCTGGCTGATCGACATCGAGGTCGACGACGACGAGGAGGTGGCGGCCCTGATGGACGCCGACACCTACAAGGGCCAGCTCGACCAGAGCTGACGGCTCAGGACTGATAGGTTTGCGGCCTCAACCGCCGGTCGAGGGTTGAGGCCTGGGCCACACTTGCACCACGACAGTCATCACGGGGATCTACGACAACGTCGCCGGACCGCCGGCGATCGGGAGGATCACAGCATGCCGTTCTGCAACCAGTGCGGGCACGAGAACTCCGAGGGCAGCAGGTTCTGCTCGCAGTGCGGAACGATGCTCCCTGGCGCGGACCGTCCGGTGCCCGCCCCCGGCGTCACCGACACCGCGATGCTGACCCCGATCAGCGCCGAGCCCGACACCGAGCGGATCGAGCTGGCCGGTGAGGGGCTGACCGCCGAGGACGAGGCCGCCGTCGGCGCGCTGCCGGCCGGGTCCGCCCTGCTGATCGTCCAGCGCGGCCCGAACGCGGGCAGCCGGTTCCTGCTCGACGTCGACGTGGTGACCGCCGGCCGGCACCCCGACAGCGACATCTTCCTCGACGACGTCACCGTCTCGCGCCGGCACGCGGAGTTCCGCCGCGACCCGGCCGGGGTCAAGGTCCGCGACGTCGGCAGCCTGAACGGCACCTACGTCAACCGCGACCGGATCGACGAGGTCGCGCTGAGCAACGGCGACGAGGTCCAGATCGGCAAGTACCGGCTCGTCTACTACGCCAGTGGCCAGGCCTGAGGCTGACGCCGGAGGAAGCAGCATCGGAGCGGTGCTGCAGGTCCTGCAGGCCGAGTTCGCCGACGTCACCATCTCCAAGCTCCGTTTCCTCGAGGCCGAGGGACTGGTGACGCCGGCCCGGACCGCGTCCGGGTACCGCAAGTTCAGCGCGGCCGACATCGAGCGGCTGCGGTACGTGCTGACCGCGCAACGCGACCAGTACCTGCCACTGAAGGTGATCAAGGAACACCTCGGCGCGATGGACCGCGGGTTGCGGCCGACGCCGGGCGGCCCTCCGGCCGCGCCCGTCGCGGCCGAGCCCGCCGGGCTGCCGGTGGCCGAGGACTTCGGTGCCGACCGCACCGAGCTGAAGCTGACCCGCGAGGAGCTGCGGGTCGCGGCGGGCATCACTGCCGAGCTGCTGGAGCAGCTGGAGAGTCACCAGCTGGTGGTGGCTCGGGGCAACCACTACGACGGCGACGCGATCCTGGTGGCGAAGGCGGCCGCCGAGTTCGGCCGGTACGGCGTGGAGCCGCGCCACCTGCGCCCGTTCCGGACGGCGGCCGACCGCGAGGTCGGGCTGATCGAGCAGGTCGCCGGTCCGCGCCGTGACGACAAGACCCAGGAACTGGCGGCGCTCGCCGTACGGTTGCACGCGGCACTTGTTCGGTCCCGTTTGAGCCGCTGAGGTCACCTGCCGACCCGCACGCCAGCTTGTGTGGTCCGCGCGGAGTAGGCTGAGGGTGTGCGCGAAGTCGACGTAATCGGAGTCCGGGTCGAGATGCCCTCGAGTCAGCCGATCGTGCTGCTCCGGGAGGTCGGCGGTGAGCGGTACCTGCCGATCTGGATCGGTGCGGCCGAGGCTAGCGCGATCGCGTTCGCGCAGCAGGGGATGGAACCACCTCGTCCCCTCACCCACGACATCTTCGCCGAGGTGATCCGTGTTCTGGGTCACACGCTGACCCAGGTCCGGATCGTGAACCTGACCGACGGCGTCTTCGAGGCGATCCTGGTCTTCGACGACAAGACCGAGATCTCGGCCCGTCCGTCGGACTCGATCGCGCTCGCGCTGCGGACCGGTACGCCGGTGTTCTGCGCCGAGGAGATCCTGGCCGAGGCCGGCGTTCCGGTGCCCGAGAGCGAGACCGACGAGGTCGACGAGGTGGAGGAGGAAGAGGAAGTGGAGCGCTTCCGCGAGTTCCTCGACCAGATCTCGCCGGAGGACTTCGACAAGTCCTGACCGTGCGTTACGGCCAGATTTTGGATGTCTCTGGTACAAGGCCGGGTTGGTAACGATTCGGCCCGGAGCCGCGACACGCTTTCGGCTCGGAGCGGTTGTCGTTGACCGGGTCAGGTCGGCGGCTTACCTTGAAGGAGTTGTGAGGAGTTGTAACTCCACGGATGTAGTCCGTTCCAGTCGGTACCCAGGGAGGCTCAGGCGTGACACGCACCGGCGACACTGATCTGACGGCGCAGTCGGCGTCGGAGGCACACGCCGACGCGGCTGCCGCAGCGGGGGTGCAGGGCCTGCTCTTCGACGACGACCTGCGCCCGATGCCGGAGGATGTCGGCTTCCGCGGCCCGACGGCCTGCGCGGCCGCGGGCATCACTTACCGTCAGCTCGACTACTGGGCCCGCACCGGCCTGGTGTCGCCGTCGGTCCGCCCGGCCACCGGCTCGGGCACGCAGCGGCTCTACGGCTTCCGCGACGTTCTCCTGCTCAAGGTGATCAAGCGTCTCCTCGACGCCGGCATCTCGCTGCAGCAGATCCGCACTGCGATCGCCCACCTGAGCAAGCGCGGCATCGACGACCTGACCCAGATCACGCTGATGAGCGACGGCGCCTCGGTCTACATGTGCACCTCGCCGGACGAGGTGATCGACCTGCTGGCCGGCGGCCAGGGCGTCTTCGGCATCGCCCTCGGCGGTGTCTGGCGCGAGGTCGAGGGTTCGCTGTCCGAGCTGCCGACCGAGCGCGCCGACGGCGGCGACGAGGGGTCCGGCCCGCACGCGAACGACGAGCTCGCCGCTCGCCGCCGCGCCCGGATGACCGGCTGACCTCTTCCACCTGTTGCACCGGCGCCCACTCACCCGTCCCGGGTGGGTGGGCGTTGTCGTTGCCCGCCGTACGGTGGCTGGTCCCGGAACCCGGCGGGTCGAACTGGTAGCCTCGGGGGAGCCGTACACAGCACTCGGGAGAGTCTCAGGTTCGCCTGGGCGCCGAAGGGGCAATTCCTCCCCGGAACCTCTCAGGCCCATGGACCGGGTGCCGCAGGCGACTCTGAAGCGCGTCCGCTGCGTGACAGAGGGGGAGGCCACCGGCAGACCTGTCAGCAACGGAGCCTCCAGCCATGACTGAGCAAGACATCCGCCCACAGCTTTCGGCCACTTTCGCCGACCGGCACATCGGTCCGCGGGCCGACGAGGTCGCCCGGATGGTGCAGACCCTCGGGTACGCCGACGTCGACGCGCTCGTCGACGCCGCGGTACCGGCCTCGATCCGCTCGGCCGAGCCGCTGCGGCTGCCCGAGCCGGCCTCCGAGGTCGACGCGCTGACCGAGCTCCGCCAGCTGGCCGCCCGCAACAACGTCGCCACCTCGATGATCGGTCAGGGCTACTACGGCACCTTCACCCCGTCGGTGATCGTCCGCCGCCTGGTCGAGAACCCCGCCTGGTACACCGCCTACACGCCGTACCAGCCGGAGATCTCCCAGGGCCGGCTCGAGGCGCTGCTGAACTTCCAGACCGTCGTGTCGGACCTGACCGGCCTGCCGACCGCGAACGCGTCGCTGCTCGACGAGGGCACCGCTGCGGCCGAGGCGATGACGCTGGCGCACCGGTCGAACCGAAAGTCCAAGAGCAACCGCTTCCTGGTCGACGCCGACTGCTTCGCGCAGACGATCGCCGTCGTCCAGACCCGCGCCGAGGCCCTCGGTCTCGAGGTCGTCGTCGCCGACACCACCGACGGTCTGCCGGAGGGCGACTTCTTCGGCTTCCTGGTCCAGTACCCGGGCTCCGGCGGCGTCGTCCGCGACCTGAAGCCGCTGGTCGCCGCCGCGCACGAGCGCGAGACGCTGGTCGCGGTCGCTTCCGACCTGCTCGCGCTGACGTTGCTCGAGGCACCGGGTGAGGCCGGCGCCGACATCGTCATCGGCTCGTCGCAGCGCTTCGGCGTCCCGCTGTTCTACGGCGGCCCGCACGCCGGCTTCATGTCGGTCCGCGCCGGTCTCGAGCGGTCGTTGCCCGGTCGTCTCGTCGGCGTCTCGGTCGACGCCGACGGCGCCCCGGCGTACCGGCTGGCCCTGCAGACCCGCGAGCAGCACATCCGTCGCGAGAAGGCGACCTCCAACATCTGTACGGCGCAGGTCCTGCTCGCCGTCGTCGCGTCGATGTACGCCGTGTACCACGGTCCGGACGGCCTGAAGGCGATCGCCGAGCGCGTCCACACGAACGCCGAGAGCCTGGCCGCGTCGCTGCGCGCCGGTGGCGTCGAGGTCGTGCACGAGCAGTTCTTCGACACCGTCCTGGCGCGCGTCCCCGGTCGCGCCGCCGACGTCGTCGACACCGCCCGGCAGAACGGCATCTGGCTGCGTCTCGTCGACGCGGACCACGTCGGCATCTCCTGCGACGAGAAGACCGACGCCGCCGCGCTCGGCCGGGTCTGCGGCGCGTTCGGCGTCCGGTACGACGCGTCGCTCGGCGGCGGCAACCTGTCCGAGGCCGTGGCCCGGACGTCGGAGTACCTGACCCACCCGGTCTTCAACACCCACCGCTCCGAGACCGCGATGCTGCGCTACCTGCGCAAGCTGTCCGACAAGGACTACGCGCTCGACCGCGGCATGATCCCGCTCGGCTCGTGCACGATGAAGCTGAACGCGACCACCGAGATGGAAGCGGTCACCTGGCCCGAGTTCGCCGACATGCACCCGCTGGCGCCGATCGAGGACGCGGCCGGCTACGTGAAGCTGATCGGCCAGCTGGAGCGCTGGCTGGCCGAGGTGACCGGCTACGCCAAGGTCTCGATCCAGCCGAACGCCGGTTCGCAGGGCGAGCTGGCCGGTCTGCTGGCGATCCGCGGCTACCACCGGGCCCAGGGCAACGAGGAGCGCAACGTCTGCCTGATCCCGTCCAGCGCGCACGGCACCAACGCCGCCTCCGCGGTGATGGCCGGGATGAAGGTCGTCGTTGTCAAGGGCAACGACGACGGCACGATCGACCTGGACGACCTGCGGGCCAAGGCGTCCGAGCACGCGGAGAAGCTGGCCGCGATCATGATCACCTACCCGTCCACGCACGGCGTGTACGAGGAGAGCGTCACCGAGGTCTGCCGGATCGTGCACGACCACGGCGGTCAGGTGTACGTCGACGGCGCGAACCTGAACGCCCTCCTCGGTTTGGCCAAGCCGGGCGAGTTCGGCGGCGACGTCTCGCATCTGAACCTGCACAAGACCTTCTGCATCCCGCACGGTGGTGGCGGCCCGGGCGTCGGCCCGGTCGCGGTCGCCGCGCACCTGGCGCCGTACCTGCCGAACCACCCGCTGCTGGACCAGGCCGGTCCGGACTCCGGCGTCGGCCCGATCTCGGCGGCGCCGTTCGGCTCGGCCGGCGTGCTGGCGATCTCCTGGGCCTACATCCGGATGATGGGCGCCGAAGGCCTGACCGACGCGACCAAGGCCGCCGTGCTGACCGCGAACTACGTCGCCAAGCGGCTCGAGAACGCGTTCCCGGTGCTCTACACCGGCGAGAACGGCCTGGTCGCGCACGAGTGCATCCTCGACCTGCGGCCGATGACCAAGGCCACCGGCGTCACCGTCGACGACGTCGCGAAGCGGCTGATCGACTACGGCTTCCACGCGCCGACGATGTCGTTCCCGGTCCCGGGCACGCTGATGGTCGAGCCGACCGAGTCCGAGGACCTGGGCGAGCTGGACCGCTTCATCGACGCCATGATCGCGATCAAGCACGAGGTCGACCGGGTCGCGGCAGGCGAGTGGCCGGCCGACGACAACCCGCTGGTCAACGCGCCGCACACGGCGTCCGCGGTGATCAACGACAAGTGGGAGCACGCCTACACCCGCGAGGAGGCCGCGTTCCCGCAGTCGGTCGACCGGACCACGAAGTACTGGCCGCCGGTGCGCCGGATCGACGGCGCGTACGGCGACCGCAACCTGATCTGCTCCTGCCCTTCCCCGGAGGCCTTTGAGTGACTCTTCGTTCTGACACCGCTGCCGCCTTGTACGCCGAGGTGGCAGCGGCCCAGAGTGAATGGAAGCTGCCCTCGATCACGGCCGGTGTGGTGCGTGACGGGGCGTTGGTGTGGACGGGTTCGCGTGGGCAATTCGCGACCGCCGACGGCGGGCTGCCCGGTCCGCAGCGGCAGTACCGGATCGGCTCGATCACGAAGACGCTGACCGCGGTGCTGGTGCTGCAGTGCCGCGACGACGGGCTGCTCGCGCTGAACGATGCCGTGGGCAAGCACCTGCCGGGGATCGCGTTCGGCGACCTCACGATCCGGCATCTGCTGTCGCACTCCGGTGGGATGAACGCCGAGCCCGAAGGGCCTTGGTGGGAACGCAATCCGGGCGTGTCGTTCGAGGCGCTGGCCGCGGCGATGGACGAGTCGCAGGCGGCCGGCGGACCGGATCAGCGGTACCACTACTCGAACCTCGGCTACGGGTTGCTGGGGGAGATCGTCGTGCGGTTGCGGGGCGCTTCCTGGATCGAGCTGGTCCGCGAGCGGATCCTGCTGCCGCTGGAGATGCGGCGTACGACGTACTTCCCGGAGGACCCGGCGGCCGAAGGTTTCTCGGTGCATCCGTTCACCGGGCGGCTCGCGGCCGAGCCGGCGTACGACTCGATGGCGATGGCTCCCGCCGGGCAGTTGTGGAGCACGATCGAGGACCTGGCCCGGTACGCGTGCTTCTGGATCGACCCGGTGCCCGAGGTGCTGAGCCGCGAGAGCGTCGAGGAGATGGCGACGCCCGCGTCGGCCGATCCGCGCGAGGCCTTGAACGCGGCGTACGGGCTGGGGCTGCGGTTGCAGGCCGACGACCCGTACCTGTTCGCCGGGCACACGGGCTCGATGCCCGGGTTCGTGGCCGGGCTGTTCGTCGACCGGGTGCGGCGGATCGGGGCTGTCGCGCTCGCCAACGCGACGTACGGCAAGTGTTCGTCGGTACCGCTGGACCTGATGCGGGTCACGATGGCGCACGAGCCGTGGCTCCCGCAGGAGTGGGTGCCTGAGCCCGAGTTGCCGCAGGGCGAGGACCTGCTCGGTCACTGGTACTGGGGGAACACCCCCGTCACCATGTCGGTCAGCGGTTGCATCCTCCAACTGTCCGGTGCACTCACGTGCCGCTTCTCGCCGCTCGGTCCCGACCTCTACGAGGGCCGCGACGGCTACTTCGCCGGCGAGAAACTGCGGGTGGTCCGCGCCCCCGACGGCTCGATCACCGAGCTGAACATCGCCACCTTCGTCCTCACGCGGTCGCCGTACGGGCGTTGACGCCAGGGTGAGGCTCACCACTGCTGGTGCAGTGCAGTTGACACAGTGTGCCGGAGAAGAAGTAAGTTAGGCCTGCCTTAGTAAGGCTTGCCTTACTCAACAACTTCTCCTGGAGTCGCTGGATGTCGCAGCAAGTGGGTCTCGCACCGTTGAGCTCATCGGTCCGGCCGCCGCACAGCCCGCACGCCGTGCGGTGGCCGTTGGCGTCCACGGTCGTGGATCGAGAGCGCGGACCGTTGCCGGCGGGGCTGCCCGCGGACGTGTTGCGGCGGACGGCGCAACTGCTCGGAGAGCCACGGGTGCCGTCGACGGGAGTCGGCGAGTCCGCGGCGCTGGACCTGATCGCCGGGCTGCTGGACCGCGACGGGATCGATCTCAGTCACCCGCACGCGGCGGCGCACCTGCAACCGCCGGTGCTGCAGGTGGCGGTGGACGCCGACCGGCTGGCCTCGGCGAGCAACGCGTCGATGGACACCTACGACTCCGGCCCGGCGACGCTGGCGATCGAGCAGTGGGTGGTTCGGGCGCTCGCGGGGATGGCCGGGTTCGGTCCGGCGGCGGACGGCGTCCTGACGCCGGGCGGCTCGATCTCCAACCTGCTGGCGATGCTGATCGCGCGGGACAGCGCGGCGGCCGCGGCGGGTCTCGACGTACGGCGCGACGGCGTGTACGGGATGCGGCGGCCGGTGGTGCTGTGCTCCGAGCTGGCGCACTTCTCGATCCAGCGCGCGTGCGCCGCGCTGGGCCTGGGGGAGGACGCCGTGATCGCGATCCCGACCGACGATGACTTCCGGATACGCCTCGACGTCCTCGCCGACGAGCTGGCCCGGCCGGAGCGGACGCCGATCGCTGTGGTCGCGACCGCCGGTACGACGGACTACGGCTCGATCGACCCGATCGAGGGGATCGCGGAGCTGGCCCGTCCGTACGGCGCCTGGGTGCACGCGGACGCGGCGTACGGGTTCGGCGCCCTGTTCTCCGACCGGCTGGCGCCGCTGCTGGCGGAGCTGCCGGCGGCGGACTCGGTGACGCTCGACCTGCACAAGATCGGCTGGCAGCCGGCCGCGACGAGCATGCTGCTGGTGGCGGACCAGGAGCGCTTCTCGGCGCTCGGACGATCGGTCGACTACCTCAACCCGGCCGACGACATCGACTCCGGGCTCGACGGTCTGCTCGGGCGGAGTCTGCAGACCACACGCCGCCCTGACGCGGTGAAGGTCGCCACCACGCTGACCGCTTACGGGCGGGCCGGACTGGGCAAGATGCTCGACACCTGCCACGAGCTCGCGCACGCCGCCGCGGCCAGGGTCGTTGCCGACAGCAACCTCGAGCTGCTGGCGCCGGTGACCCTGACCACGGTGCTGTTCCGGGTCACCGGGCGGGGACTGGACGCGGCCGGCGTGGACGCGCTCCAGGGTGAGGTCCGGCGCCGGTTGCTGACGGCGGGACAGGTGCTGATCGGCCGGACCACCATTCCCGGCGGTGGCGACCGCCCGGCCGCGGTCGCGTTGAAACTGACGCTGCTGAACCCGAACGCCACCGCGTCGGACATCGAGGACCTGCTCGACCTGGTCGTGGCCACCGGCCACGAAGTCCGGTCGGCCGAAGGAGCAGCGTGATCACCACCACCGCAGCAGCTGTCACCACCCACCTCAACGCCATCCTGAGGTGCTACACGCGGGAAGCCGGGGTGCCGGTGCCGCCCGGTCGCCTCAGCTTCCGGGTCGGTGATGCCGAGATCACTGCCCAGGTTCTGCACGCCTCTCCCACTGGTCTCCACCTGTTCACCGACGTCCTGGTGGACGGGCGTGCGCCGGAGCCGGAGGAGCTGGTTCGTCTGCTGGCGGTTGATGCCGACCCCGCCGAGGTCGACGACCTGGCCGCGCGTACTGCGGAGTCCGTGCGCAACGTGGCGACCTTCTTCGCGGGACCGGCCGAGCCGGCCCCAGGCCGCTTCCTCGCCCACGAGCAGGCGCTGACGGTCGGGCACCAGAACCACCCGGCTCCGAAGAGCCGCGACGGGTTGAGCGGAGACGAGCTGGCGGCGTACTCGCCGGAGCTCGGTGGCCGCTTCGCAGTGCACTGGTTCGAGATCGACCAGGAGCTGGTCTCCTCGGACCAGGTGGCCGGCGCGCCGTCACTGCAGGGACTGGACGCCCTGCAGCTGATGGCTGCGCTGGCCGGTACGACGCCCGCCGCGGGTGCGGCGCTGCTACCGGCGCACCCGTGGCAGGCCGAGTCCCTGCTCCACCGGCCCCGTGTAGCCGAGCTGATCCGCGCCGGGCGCGTCCGGCCGCTCGGACCGCTCGGTGCGCAGTGGTACCCGACCTCCAGTCTCCGCACGGTGTTCCACCCGGACCTGCCGGTCATGCTCAAGCTGTCCCTCGGCCTGCGGATCACCAACTCCCGCCGCGAGTCCACCTCGACGGAGCTCCGCCGGGGGCTCGAGATCAACCGCCTGCTCGACGCGGCGTACAACGCCGGTACGGCGACCGCCCACCCGGGCTTCTCGATCGTGCGCGACCCGGCGTGGGTAGCGCTCGACGAGGGCGGCCCGACGCTCACCGGTCTCGACGTGGCCGTGCGTGAGGTCCCCGCTGATGTCGACAGCTACGCCTGTCTGGCAGGACTGGTTGCACCGCGCCTCGGCGGCGTCAGTCGCCTCAGCGCGCTTCCCGCCGTACAGGAGGACCCGGCTGCTTGGGTGGCGTCGTACGTCGACCAGGTGCTCGTCCCCATGCTGTCCCTGTACGCCGAGACCGGCATCGGCCTGGAGGCGCACCAGCAGAACACGCTGGTCCGGCTGGACGACTCCGGACGGGTCATCGGCGGCGCGTACCGCGACAACCAGGGCTACTACCTCGCGTCGTCGTACCTGAAGGGCCTGCTCGCGGTGACCGGTCTGCGCGACTCCACGCTGGCTGTCGTCGAGGACGCGATTGTCGACGACCGGCTGACCTACTACCTGCTGCACAACCAGGCGCTCGCCGTGGTGAGCGCACTGGGAGTCGACGGGGTAGCGGACGAGCTGGACCTGTTGGACGTCGTACGGGATCGTCTGGCCGATGCACTGCCGTCGCTGAAGGCTGCTGGACCTGACGGCGACCGGCTGGCCCAGCGTTGGCTCACCGCCGACCACCTGCCCTGCAAGGCGAACATGCTGACCCGGCTGAAGGGCATCGACGAGGTGGTCGCACCGCTGGACAACCAGTCGGTCTACCTGCAGATCCCGAACCCTCTGCGGCTGGGCACGGCTCGATGAGGTGCGAGGTCGCGCCGGTGCTGCACCTGGATGACGGCTTCGACCTCCGCCCGGCCGAGGTGGCCGACGCGCCTCTCGTCGCCGAGTGGATGGCGCAGCCGCACATCGTGCCCTGGTGGGAGTCGGACTGGCCGGTGCAGCGCTGGGCCGAGGCGCTGGAGGAGCAGGCGGCAGGGGAGCACTCGCTCCCGTGCCTGGTCGCTCTCGAGGGCCGGAGCTTCGCGTACATCGAGCTGTACCGCGTCCGGCACGACCGGCTCGCGGAGTACTACGCCTGGCGCGAGCACGACTGGGGGCTGCACGTCGCCATCGGTGACGTCGCCCAGGTGGGCCAGGGGATCGGGCGGAGGCTGCTGCGCGCCCTCGCCGACGCCGTACTGCGGGCCGATCCCCGCTGCGACCGCGTCGTCGCCGAGCCCGACGTCCGCAACACCCCGTCGCTGCGCGCGTTCGCCGCTGCCGGGTTCGAGCCGGCCGGGGAGCTACAGCTGCCCGAGAAGACCGCACTACTGATGGTCCGCACCCGGACCGTGGAGGCCTCATGACACCCGCTCCGTACGACGTGATCGCGATCGGCGCCGGCCCGTTCAACCTCGGGCTGGCCGCCCTGGCAGACGGGCTCGACCTGCGGGTCGCCGTACTGGACAGCCGGCCGGAGTTCACCTGGCACCGCGGGCTGATGTTCGACGACGCGATGCTGCAGGTCTCGTTCCTGGCCGATCTGGTCAGCCTGGTCGAGCCTGCGCACCGGCTGTCGTTCCTGTCGTACCTGCGCGACAACGACCGGCTGTACCAGTTCTACGTGCGGGAGAAGTTCCACCCGACCCGGCGAGAGTACGAGTCCTACCTGCGCTGGTGCGCGGCGCAGCTGGACTCGTTGCACTTCGGGCGCGAGGTCACGTCGGTGGAGTGGGACGGGACGGTCTTTCACATCGTTGCCGGCGGTGAGGCTTTCCAGGCGCGGCACCTGGTGCTGGGCGTCGGCACCGAGCCCGCCGTACCGGCTGCGCTTGCTGCGCTGTCCCCTGAGCGGCTGCTGCACTCGGCCGACTACCTGTATCGACGGGACGAGCTGCTGCGCGCAGGGCGAGTCACTGTCGTCGGGTCCGGGCAGTCCGGTGCGGAGTGCGCGCTGGACCTGCTGCGTTCGGATGGACCGGCGGTCAGCTGGCTGACTCGTACGGCGTCGTTCGCGCCGCTGGACTACTCGAAGCTGGTGCTGGAGATGACCACACCGTCGTACGTGGACTACTTCCACTCGCTGGACGAACCGGTCCGAGACCGGCTGGTCAAGGAGCAGTGGCGGCACTACAAGGGGATCTCCTCCGAGACGCTGGAGCAGATCCACGACCTGCTGTACTCGCGTGAGGTGTCTGCCGAGCTGCAGTGCGGTGTGGCGGTCACTGGTGCTGTGGACGGGCCTGACGGAGTGGAGCTGACACTTCGGCACACTGACAGTGGTCGCACCTTCCAGCACGTGTGTGACGTGGTTGTGGCCGCTACTGGCTACCGGAACCGGGCGCTGGGGTTCCTGGACGAGTCTGTCGAGTCGCTGGTGCAGCGGGATGCTGCCGGGCGGTGGGTGATCAACCGGGACCACAGCGTTCTTGGGTTGGAGCGGATGTTCGTGTCGAACGCCGACCTGCACAGCCACGGCGTCGCGGCGCCGGACCTCGGCATCGGGGCCGTCCGCAACGGGACGATCCTGAACGCGGTCGCCGGGCGTGAGGTGTTCCGGCTGCCGAAGTCCACCGCCTTCACCAACTTCGCCCAGCCCGCATGAGCTGGGAACGCTGCTCCGCCGAGCTGCTGGCCAAGCTGATTTCGCAGCTCTGCAGCGAGGCCTTGCTGACGCCCGTGGACGGTCGGCTGGAGCTGGGCTCGGTCGCGTACACCTTCGAGTACACCGAGGGCGCCTTCGCGACGTACCGGGTGACTCCTGGGTCCGTGCAGCGGACCACCGCAGGCATCCTCGGCAACGACGAGAGCGAACCGGCCATCGACCCGCTGCAGTTCCTGATGGACGCGGCCGGCGTACTGGGGTTGGACGGGCCGACCCTCGCGGGCTACACCGCGGAGCTGTCGAGCACGCTGGCCGCCGACGTACGGATGGCTTCTACTGCAGTCTCGAACGAGGAGCTGGTTGGCCTTCACCACACTGGCCTGGAAGGGCACCTGACCGGTCACCCCATCCTGGTCGCCAACAAAGGCCGCCTGGGCTTCTCGGCCTCCGACAACGCGCTGTACACACCAGAAGCTCGTACGCCGCTCCGCCTGGTGTGGCTGGCCGTACGGCGGGGTCTGGCCGAGTTCCGGGGGACTCCTGACCTGTCGGAGCACGCAGTCGTCGGCCGTGAGCTCGGGCCGGAGGTGTTGGACGCATTCCGTGCGCAGCTGGTCGACCCCGACTCGTACGTCTGGCTCCCGGTCCATCCCTGGCAGCTCGACCACGTCGTCCGCACCCAGTGGTCCCGCGAACTCGCCACCGGCGAGATCGTCGTCCTGGGGGAGGCGCCCGACGACTACCTGCCCACCCAGTCCATCCGAACGATGGTCAACGTCTCTTCGCCGTTGCGCTATCAGGTCAAGCTTCCCCTGAAGATCCTCAACACCTCCGTCTACCGAGGCATCCCCATCCACTGCACCCTTGCCGCCCCGATGGTCACCCAGTGGCTACGCGGCCTCTGGTACCGCGACGAGGTCCTGCAGTCCTTGGGCGCCGAGCTCCTGGGCGAGGTAGCGTCGGTCACCGTCCGCCACCCGCAACTGGCCACGGCCCCCGGCATCCCCTACCAGTGGACCGAAACCCTCGGCTGCATCTGGCGAGACCCGCTGGACCCCCGCCTACGTGAGGGCGAATCCGCCTGGCCCCTGGCCGCGGTCCTCCACGTCGACGCCGCCGGCGAGCCGCTGGTCGCGTCGTACATCAAACACTCCGGCGTATCCCCCGAGGTCTGGATCAGCCACCTCTTGGCCACCATCCTCAGACCCTTGCTCCACCTCCTCCACCATTACGGCATCACGGTCAACCCCCACGGCGAAAACCTCGCCATCATCTGCGATCCCTCGGGCCTGCCGTCCCGCCTAGTCGTGAAGGACCTCGTCGACGACGTCAACATCTCCACGACGCCCATCCCCGCCAGGGGTTTGGAGCCGGACTCCCACGACCGAGTCCTACCCCGCAAACCCTGGAACGTCCTGAGGCAGTACATGGTGGACGCTCTGTTCTTGGGCGTCCTCAACCCGCTGTCCGATCTCGTCCCCGAGGCAGACCTCTGGGGCCTGGTCCGGGGCGAGCTGGACCTCTACACCACCCAGAACCCCCACCTCGCCGACCGCCTGGAAGCCACCGCCCTCACCGGCAAGTCCTTCACCCGCTACCCCTTGAACGGCTACCGCCTCACCCTCGGCTACACGGACTTGGACACCCGACCCCCGATCCCAAAGGCAGGGACTCTCCCAAATCCATTGCACGACGCCACGCCGATTCCACCGCTCAGGCAGTGACGTTTGGGGTGACTTATCGTTACTATTCCTGTGGCGTGCGTGACCGATCGCACGGCCGCCGGAAGAAGGCAACAGTCTGCAAGACAATCGCCGGATTCACGGGCAAGATATGCCTCACACCGAGTTGTTCGTCCGGCGCCGATCGCTTGCCGGGCGCAGGGGGCGTTCTTGCAGGGGTGCAGACCGAGAACCGGCCTGCCGCCGTGGCGATCTCGCAGAGAACGACGTGCCAGCCACTGCTCATTAAGGACGTCCAGTGCCGTTCCCCTGGGTCACCCCAGCCCCTGCAGTGCTTCCACACCTGGATCCGGTCCGGCAACGGCCCGGTTGGGCTGATGACCTGGGCAACTGTCGCGAGCGTTTGCTCGAGGCGTGGGACGAGGACACGATCTACCGCGGCCCGCTGGATGCGCCGCTGGAGAACGCGCGGCCCTCGCGCGGCCAGTGCGGCGTCAGTTCGGCCTGGCTGATCGAGCAGTTGCTCGATCGCGTCGATGGATCGAAGCTTGCGTACTGCTACGGCCAGGTGTCGCTGGGATCGACACAATTGCTGACATCGCACTGCTGGGTCGAGGTCGTTGGCGACTCCTACGACCAGCGCTGGGTCATCGACTTCACTGCCGACCAGATCGAGGCCCTACGGCGCTACGAAGTCCTCTGCTGGCCGCACGACGAGCTGCTCGAACGACTGACGATCAACTACGACTCCAGCATCTCGCGACTCGACCCCATTGAGCTGAGCAACGACCTCGTCCAGAAGCGGCTGGACATCTTGAAGGCCAATCTCCGCGCGCGGGATATCTCGGCCGGCTGACTTCTCGCGCCGCGAAGGAACCGAACGACGCTTCACCCGGTCCTATTCATGGGCCGGGCCCAGTTCGCCACGTTCGCGGGCGAACTGCTCTAGGTACCATCAGTTTCAGCGTGCCCTGTGGGGCACCGTGCAGGACAGGAGGCGGCCGGATGAGCGCCTTTGCCACGGGGGTAGAGGTTTCTGCCCCACAGAAGGCCCGTCGGAAGCTCACTCTCGAAGCTTGCCGGGGCGGCGACGCGCTGTTCTCTGAGCTGGTGCAGAGCTCCGCTCGCCGGCACGGGGTCGAGCCTCGTGCGCTGGCTGTGCGGACGCTCGTGCAGCTGCCGCGGGTCACCGCGTACAACGGGCGGATCTTGCGCCGCGACCTCGATGCCGAGCTCCGGAACAGTGCGGTGCAGCTGCAGGCCGATCAGGCGAAAGTGCTTGATCTCGTGCCGACCGACGCCTATCCGCTGGAAGCGTTGAAGTTCGTCGAGTGTGAGACCGAGGACGCCGAGGCGATCTTCGGGAACTTGCACTATCTGCGCAGCGCCCGCCCGGGCGCCCGGAACTTCGCACTGGTGGATCCGATCCACCGGCGCCCGGTGACGTTGTGCAGTGTCTCGCCGATGGACTGGGCGGTGGTGGGCAAGCAACTGCACCGGCAGTTCGGGGTGCCGGTGGAGCGGATGTGGGACGTGTCGCGGGTCTACTCGTTCGACGTCGCGCCGGCCAATGCCATTTCGACACTGCTGGCCGGCGTACGGAAGGAAATGCAGAAGACGGAACCGACGGCCGAGTTGCTGACCACGGTGGTCGACCAGAATCTCGGATTCACCGGG
This sequence comes from Kribbella lupini, assembly GCF_039529595.1. Taxonomy (NCBI): domain Bacteria; kingdom Bacillati; phylum Actinomycetota; class Actinomycetes; order Propionibacteriales; family Kribbellaceae; genus Kribbella; species Kribbella lupini. The sequence continues at coordinate 1,262,163 of NZ_BAAANC010000001.1, forward strand.
TCGAGTTATCGGGCGGCGAACTGGCAGTACTGGATGTCGGTACGGCCGCGGCCGTATTTGTACGTCGACGGAGTGGCCGTCAGCCCGCGGCAACTCGGCATTCGGTACGGAACGCAGAGCCTGGCCGAAGTGCGCGCGAAGTACGGCGTAATGGCCGAGCAGAGCCGGGCCGTGCTGGCCGACTCGATGATCTACTGCTGCCGCATGAAAGGCCCGACGGAGGTCGTCGAGCCGGGCGAGCGTCGGCGGGTGCGCCGGCGCTCCTGACCTTGCTGGGAAGGGGAACCGGGGCATCCAGCTTCATTGGTGGATGCCGCGGTTCGCCGTGATCGTGGTCTGCTGCGGTCAGGTCGTCATCGCGACGGCGACGGAGTAGACGCCGAATCCGAAGACGACCACCAGGAACATCAGCAGAACGCCGAGGATGGGCCGCCAGAACCTGTACAGGACTCCGGCCGTGGCCAGCATCACGATAAATGCCAAGGCGCTGTTCTCGGTCATTGCGATCCCCTCACTTCCGGTCCACGGGGTTGCATTCCTGGCGGTGTGCGCTAGATTAGGGTCCCTTCACCGCTTCGGCTGATTGCTATCAGTGAAGCGCATGGCAAATGGGTGTCAATGCTCTTTCTTTGGCATCGGTCACAGGTCCGGACATAGCCAATTCGGCGTCCGGAGACCTCATTCCTGGCAGGCGGAGCGAACTGGCGTTGCCAAAACGGCGTCCCGGTTGCCAAAAGGCAGGTCAGGAGTTCTGCGCCTCGCGGAGTTTGCGGTTGATGCGGTCGCGGTCGGGCATCGTGGTGGACAGCGGGAAGTCCTCGGCGGCGCAGGCCATCGCGGCGGTGACCCAGCGGGCCGTGGCCGCGGTGAGGGTCGGGCCGTCGTCGATGAGTTTGGCGGCGAGGGCGGCGCAGAACGCGTCGCGCGTGATCGAGACCTCTTTGAACGGGGAGCGCGAGACCGTCGGGAGGCGGTCGATGGTGGGCGCGGTGCGGGAGTAGATCAGACCGCTGCCGGTGCCGAGCAGGCAGAGGGTGTCGACGCCGCCGTCCAGCAGGTGTTCGCCGAGGCGGTCTGCGTCGAAGCGGTCCTGGGCGGTCGGCCCGTAGCGCTCGAGCTCCCAGGTGTGCGCGACAAGGTAGTCGATCTGGCCCAACGCGGAGCGGGAGATCCGGCCGTCAGGGTGCGGCTGACCCGGGGTCACGATGACGATCGGGCGGGTGGTCTCGTTGGAGTGGGCCAAGCTCAACGTGCGCTGCACGGTATCGCGCGGGACCTCGAAGGTGAGCAGGAGGGCGTCGCAGTCAGCGATCTGGCGGCCGAGCAGGTCGACGTCGCGGACGGTGAGGCTGATCTCCTTCTCGTTGCGCCAGACCGCCGCGATGCTGTCGCCGAGGGAGAGTTCGAAGACGCCGGTCATCGGTGTACGGGCACCACGGACGATCTTCAGCAAGGACGTGTCGACGTTCTCGGTGCGCAGGTGCTGGACGATCTCGTGACCGAACTGGTCGTCCGCGACGGCGGCGACCAGCGAGACCTTCAGGCCAAGGCGAGCCGCGGCGATCGCTTGGGTGACGCCTTTGCCGCCGGGGCTCAGAGTGAAGTCGTGGGCAGGTACGGACGTCTCGTGCTGAGGAATCATCCGCGTCCGGAAGATCGCGTCCATCACCGCGCCGCCGACGACGATCACCCGGCCGGCCGGAGCGTTCGGCGGCGGGGCCGGATCGTGGGCGCTGGACAGCGGACCGGCCGTGGGGGAGACCGGGCCCGGCTGGATCAGGCGGCGGGCCAACTGGCGCAGGACCTCCGGCTCGGTGCTGCCGCGAAGGGTGCGGTCGCTCGGGGGTTCGGTCGCGGTCTCGTCCATCGCTTCGTGCAGGCGGCGCCAGTTCGCCAGCAGCGTTGCGCGACGGCGGCCGACGGCGCCGGCGCGCAAGGACTGGATCACCTTGTCGTCGAGCCCGTGCTGCGCGTACACGTCGGCGAGCACACCCAGTCCCAGTACGGCGTCCGCCACGATTCGGTGCGTCGCGTGCTCGGTGTCCCGGACCGCCTGGGCGATGATCTGCAGCGCTGCATCGGGCCGCCCGATCTCCTGCCGCTCCGCATGCGCGCGCACGACGGGCAGGTTGAGCAGCGAGGCGACGTCCTCGTTCTTGGTGTCCTCGAGCCTGGCCAGAACCACGCCGGCCCGCATCCGGAGCGCTCTCAGCGCATGCGTCAGTACGACGGCTTCGGATGAGTCCGGATCATCGCGGTTGGCCATTCGCCCCCCGGCTTCATCGTGGTTCACCTCCAGTATGGGAACGGGGCTGCCGGCTCGCAGTGTGGACCGGAGTGTCCCGTGGCGCCGGCGGGCGCGCGGGGAGGGCTCAGTTGGATACCAACCGCCTACAGGTCTGATGACGGCGAGTAGCCGCTGAGGTGGGTATGTCCGGACGTGTGTGGCCGGGTGGTGATGCCTCGGTCTCCGCTTTCTGCTCGGTCTGGACGGGATTCGTGGGGTGGGCTTGGCGGAGTACTTGCTGAGAGCAACCAATTTCCGCTGGTCGTTGCGGTTGGCAAAGGAGAGCCGGCGGGAAGACGGGTCGCGAGTTGTCGCGTAGGCTGCTGCGGGTCTGCCGGTTTCTGTGATCGGCACGGCGACCACGGGGAGCAGGATGAAGACTGAGCAGGAGCTCGCGAGGGCTCAGCAGGACAGGTGGCAGCGGGCGTACGACGAGAATCCGCGGCTGCACGGGCCGGAGCCGTCGGCGGCGGCGCGGTGGACGGTTCGGCTGTTCGGTGCCGCGGGCATCGACGACGTGCTGGAGCTCGGCGCCGGGCACGGGCGGGACGCGTTGTACCTGGCCCGGCAGGGATTCAGCGTGCACGCGACGGACTTCAGTGAGTCCGCGCTGCACCGATTGCGGCTGGATGCTCAGCGTGACGGCCTGGACGACCGGGTGACGGCGGCGTTGCACGACGTACGCGATCCGTTACCTCCCGCTGACGCGACGGTGAACGCGGTGTACGCGAACCTGTTGCTGAACATGGCGTTCTCGCGGAGTGAGCTGCGGCAGCTGATGAACGAGGTCCGCCGGGTGCTGCGGCCGGGTGGGCTGTTCGTGTACTCGGTGTGGTCGACCGAGGACCCGTACTTCGGCCGCTGCCCGGAGGTCGGCGACGGCCTCTACACCCGCGACGGTTTCGCCGGCCGGTTCTTCGACCGCGAGCTGATCGGCGAGCTCGCCGATCAGTGGGAGCTCGGCGGGGCCGACCCGTACGACGAGGGGCCGCGCAAGCTCTGGCGGGTCACGCAGGCCAAGCCCGCCTGACCGGCGAACGGGCAGCTCGAAGAGCTCTCGACAGGAACCCGACCGGCCGGACCGCGACCTGGATCGCGGTCACGGACTGCGCGTTGCGCCGAACCGGCCTGGCGATCTCGTTGCTCCAGCGAGATCAATCAGTGGGCTTGCCGAACCAGCGGGTGAGATGCGCGTCCAGGTCCTGCTGGTCGTCGCCGATCCAGGCGATGTGACCGTCGGGGCGTAGCAGGAGGCACGGAACGTCCAGCGGTGCCGTCGGATCGGCGAGCTGGTCGACCCGGTCGGACCAGGCGCCGACGGTCAGGCGTTCGGTGCGATCCAGCAGGAGGCCGCGGCCTCGGTGCAGCTGGTCGTAGAGGCGACCCTGCTCGAGGTCGAGATCGCGCAGGCGGCGGCCGACGAGATCCGGGCTTTCGCCGAAGTCGTAGCGGAGGTCGATCGCGGTGATCTTCTCGATCAGGTAGCGGTTGACCTCGTTGAGGTCCATCAGTTCGGTGAGCAGCCGCCGTACGGCCTGCGGACCTGGTTCGGGGGAGGACAGCTCCAGCTGGGCGCGGGTGTTGTCCAGTACGGCGGCCGCGACCGGATGGCGTTCGGTTTCGTAGGTGTCCAGCAGCGTTTCCGGCGCCCAGCCGCGGATCTGTGCGGCCAGCTTCCAGCCAAGGTTGAAGGCGTCCTGGAGCCCCAGGTTGAGGCCCTGCCCGCCGGTCGGTGGGTGGATGTGTGCCGCGTCGCCGGCCAGCAGCACCCGATCGACCCGGTAATGCTCGGCCAAGCGAGTGGCATCCCCGAACCGGGACATCCAGCGCGGCGAGTGCGCGCCGAAATCCGTCCCCGCGACAGCGCGCAACTGCTGCTGGAAGTCCTCGAGGGCGGGCTCGTCCGAGCGATCGCTCACGGCCACGACGGGCACGACGACGCGGTAGAACCCTTGGTCGAACGGCGTGAGACTGAAGCTCTTGTGGGTCCGCTGGACCTCGGCCACCGTGGCGGCGATCTCCTCCTGCGGGGCCTCGAGCTTCAGCTCGCCCATCAGGGTCTCGGTCCGCGAGGGCTCGCCGGGGAAGCCGACCCCGAGCAGCTTGCGGACCGTACTGCGGCTGCCGTCGCAGCCGACGAGGTGCCGCGCACGCAGCTTCTCGCCGTCGGCCAGTTCGACGGTCACGCCGTCGTCGTCCTGCTCGACGCCGGCCACCGCGTGACCCCGCCGTACCTCCGCGCCCAGGTCGATCGCGTGTTCTTCGAGCAGCCGTACGACGACCGGTTGCGGAATGCCCAGCAGGTAAGCGTGGGCGGAGTCCAGACCGTCCGGCACCGGCTTGTGGATCGCGGCGAAGAACCCGGCGGCGGGCCGCTGCCGTCCGTGGGGGAGCAGGCGCTCCAGCAGGCCGCGCATCGCCATCAGCTCGAGGCTGCGAATGTGCAGACCGACGATGCGGACGAACGAGACCGGCTCGGTGTCCTTCTCCAGCACGAGAACCCGTACGTCGTGCAACCGGAGCTCGGCGGCCAGCATGGCGCCGGTCGGCCCGCAGCCGGCGATGATCACGTCGTACAGGAGGGTCTCGTTTCTTCGCGAAGGGTCCACTGGAAGCTACTGGCCCGGTACGACGCCGTCCACACCTTTTCTGACCGCTCGTTGCCTAGGGCAACGGCGATTGCGGGCGGAGCCCGTCGAGGACGAGGGCGAGCATGCGTGGCGAGCGGTCGTCCGGTCCGGGCGTGGCGCGCCAGAGTGCACCCGTGAGCTGCAGGAAGTCGCCGGCGTCGGCGTCGGCGCGGATGCTGCCGTCCTGCTTGCCGGCGTCGAGAAGCTCGGTGATCGCGGCGACCACCGGCCGGTACGTCTGCTCGGTGATCGTCTGGTGCCCGGTCGGGCTGAGGGCGTCGCCGAGGCCGTGCTTCTTGCGCATCGCCTCGACCAGGAGGGTGGTCCACTGGCGCAACGCTTCGAGTGGGGTCAGCTCGGCGAGCAGTCCCGGCACGGTGGCGATGATCCGCTCGACCTCGTCCTGGTAGACCGCCAGCACCAGCGCTTCCCGGGTCGGGAAGTTGCGGTAGAGCGTGCCCGCGCCGACGCCGGCCAGTTGGGCGACCTGGTTCATCGACGGAGCGCCGTCGTCGGTGAAGGCCTCGCGGGCGGCCGCGAGGATGCGGGCCCGGTTCTCCCGGGCGTCTGAACGGACCACAGAAAACCTCTCCTTGCTATGTGGAGAACTCTCCACTAACGTATATGGAGAACTCTCCACATAGCTTAGAGGAGCATCATGCGGTACATCAAGCTCGGCACGACCGGCCTGGACGTGTCTCCCATCGCCATTGGCGCGATGACGTACGGCGAGCCCGACCGCGGGCACCCGGTCTGGTCGAAGAGCGAGGACGAGGCCCGGCCGCTGATCCGGCACGCCCTGGAGGCCGGCATCAACTTCTTCGACACCGCGAACATGTACTCCAACGGGTCCAGCGAGGAGATCCTCGGCCGGGCGCTCAAGGATTTCGCCGACCGCGACGACGTGGTGATCGCGACCAAGCTGCGGCACCCGATGCGGACCGGACCGAACGGCCGGGGCCTGTCGCGGAAGGCGGTCATGACCGAGGTCGACCACTCGCTGCGCCGCCTCGGGACCGAGTACATCGATCTGTACCAGATCCATCGCAACGACCACTCGACGCCGTGGGAGGAGACGCTCGAGGCGCTCAGCGATCTGGTGAAGGCCGGGAAGGTCCGGTACCTCGGGGCGTCGTCGATGCACGCCTGGGAGTTCGCGAAGGCGCTGCACCTGCAGAAGCAGCACGGGTGGGCGCGGTTCGTGTCGATGCAGGACCACTACAACCTGCTCGCGCGTGAGGAGGAGCGGGAGATGATCCCGCTGTGCCTGGACGAGGGCGTCGGCACGATCATCTGGTCGCCGCTGGCCCGAGGCCGGCTCGCGCGCGGGTGGGACGACGCCCGGTCGACCGCACGCTCCGAGACCGATGGCGCGTACGCCGACTTGCTGTACTCACCGGCCGAAGAGGCCTCCAATCGCGCGATCATCGACGCGGTCGGCGAGGTCGCTCGCGCTCATGGCGTGAGCCGCGCGCAGATCGCGCTGGCCTGGTTGCGCCGTCAGCCGGTGGTCACCGCGCCGCTGGTCGGCGCCGGATCGATCGCGCAGATCGACGATGCGGTGGCGTCGCTGGAGGTCGAGCTGACCGACGACGAGGTGCAGGCGCTGGAGGCGCCGTACACACCGCGGTACGACTGGCAAGGCATCTCCGACGAGGCCGAGATGGAAGCCATCCGTCAGCGTGTCCCCGGAATGGCACTGCGATGAAGACCATCGTCCGCGCCGGCGCCCCGTGCTGTTCGGCAGCGGCCTGATCGCTGCACGGCGCCGTGCAACGCCGCACCCGTCGGCGGCGCTCGCCCCGCCTGAGTTGATCCCGCCGTACGGGAGGCTCCTCGGCGGAGCCTCCCGGGGACGCGGCTAGTTCGCTTGGCTTGGGGTGGACATGTTGAAGTCGGGGATGAGCAACGGGGGCGTGGCGGTGCGGGAGAAGTCGTCGCCCCACTCGCGGGAGAAGGACGGGACCGTGGCGCCGGCCGCGGTGAAGCGGTCGAGCAGGTCGATCGGGCTTTCGTTGAAGCGGAAGTTGTTGACCGCGGCGGTGACTTCGCCGCCTTCGACCAGGTAGACGCCGTCGCGGGTCAGGCCCGTGACCAGCAGGGTCTGAGGGTCGACGACGCGGATGTACCACAGGCAGGTCAGCAGGAGGCCTCGGTCCAGGCCGGCGACCAGGTCGTCGACCGAACCGGTGGCGCCGTCGACCGACAGCACGTAGTTGTCGATGGTGGGCGTCACCGCGGGCGCGCCGGTGAGGTCCGCGGTGAAGCGGCTCTGCATCAGGTTCTCGAGCTTGCCGCCGCGGATCCAGTCGGTCGCGGTGAGCGTGAGGCCGTTGTCGAAGACGCTGGAGGATCCGCCGGAGGAGCGGGCGACCGCGAAGGGGAACGTCTCCAGACCCGGCAGGTGCGGGTCGGAGCGCAGGTTGACCGGCTGCTTGGACAGCACCTCGCCGACCCGCGTACCGCCGCCGGGCTTGGAGAACGGGCTGTTGCCGTCCGCGGCGTCGCGGCCGTCGAGCGTCCAGAACAGGTACGTCGTGAGGTCGGCCACGGCGGCCGGCGGCAGGATCGTGGGGTGCCGGCCGGCGTCGACCGACACCGTCCGCGAGGCCCAGCCGAGCCTGCGGGTCAGCTCGGCGTCGAGCGCGTGCGGGTCGATGTCGCTGAAGTCCCGGGTCGCGGCCCCCGCCCAGGCGGACTGCGAGAGGTCGCCGGACTTGCCGGTAGCGCTGACGAAACCGCGGGGGAGCGAGTGCCGCAGACGCATCCCGGCCGACGACCCGGCGTACAGCGTGACGACCTCGTGGTCGGCGAAGCCGTAGAGCCAGCGGCCTTCCTGGCCCGCGCGGCCGAGCACCTCGCCGAGCGCCGGCGCGAACTTCTCGTACACGTTGACGGAGGTCTCGTCGGCCTCCTCGTCCCAGCCCGGGCCGACGGTGCCGTCGACCAGCGGGCGTGCGTCCTCGGCCGGCTCGGCGTCGCGGGCCGTCGCGACCGCGGCCGCGACGATCTCGCGCAGCGTGGCGTCGGTGACCGACGAGCGGCTCACGATGCCGACCGCCGTCCCTTCGCCCGCGCCGACCGTCGCGATCACCGTGACGCTGGTGCCGCGCATCGCGCCGTTGGTGGTGAGCGTGTTGTTGGCCCAGCGCAGGTTCGCGCTGGAGGTCTCGGCGACGAGGACGACGCAGCCCTCGGCTCCCTGCGCGGCCGCGAGCTCCAGCGCCTGCTCGACGGTGTCCTGCGGGGTGAGCTGAATGGCGGTCGTCACCGGCCGGCCTCCTGCGTGGTGTTGAGGATGTTGACGTCGCGGAACAGGGCGGACGGGCAGCCGTGGGTGACCGCGCCGGACTGGGACGGCTGCGCCTTGCCACAGTTCAGCGCGCCGCCGAGCAGGTAGGTCTGCGGGCCGCCGACTGCCTCCATCGAGCCCCAGAACTCGGTGGTGGTCGCCTGGTACGCGACGTCGCGCAACTGGCCGTCGAGCTTGCCGTCGGTGATCTTGAAGAAGCGCTGCCCGGTGAACTGGAAGTTGTAGCGCTGCATGTCGATCGACCAGGACTTGTCGCCGACGATGTAGATCCCGTTCTTCACCCGGCTGATCAGCTCCTCGGTGGAGGGGCCGTCGGGCGCGGGCTGCAGGGAGACGTTGGCCATCCGCTGGATCGGGATGTGGCCGGAGGAGTCGGCGTACGCGCAGCCGTTGGAGCGTGGAGTGCCGAGGACGTCCTCGTTGACCTTCGCCATCCGGCGGTCGACCTGGTACCCGACCAGGAGGCCGTCCTTGACCAGGTCCCACTGCTGGCCGGCGACGCCCTCGTCGTCGTACCCGACCGTGGACAGGCCGTGCTCGGCGGTGCGGTCGCCGGTGACGTGCATGATCGGCGAGCCGTACTTCAGCGTGCCGAGCTGGTCCAGCGTCGCGAAGCTCGTGCCGGCGTAGTTGGCCTCGTAGCCGAGCGCGCGGTCCAGCTCGGTCGCGTGGCCGATCGACTCGTGGATGGTGAGCCAGAGGTTCGTCGGGTCGATGACCACGTCGTACCGGCCGGGCTCGACGCTCGGGGCGACCATCTTGTCGGCCAGCCAGCCGGGGATCTGGGCGAGCTCGGTGTCCCAGTCCCAGCCGGTGCCGGTCATGTACTCCCATCCGCGACCGGCCGGGGGCGCACAGGTGGTCATCGTGTCGAAGCGGCCGGACTCCGGGTCGACCGAGGTCGCCTGGATGGTCGGGCCGATGCGGACGCGTTGCTGCGTGTACGACGTGCCTTCGGAGTTCGCGTAGAACTTGCACTCGTGCACGGAGTCGACATGCGCGTTGACGTGGGTGACGCCGTCGGCGTCCAGCAGGCGGCGGCTGTAGTCGGCGAGCAGCGCGACCTTCTCCGCCCGCGGGACGCTGAACGGGTCGACGTCGTACGACGAGACCCAGGTGACGTCGTCGTAGACCGGCTCGTCGGCCAGCTCGATCGGCTCGGTGTTGATCGGGCGGGAGACCTGAGCCAGGTTGACCGCCTGCTCGGCGACCTGCACCGCGCTGTCGGTGGTCAGCGCGACGGCGGCGGCGAACCCCCAGGTGCCGTCATGGATCACGCGCACGGCCAGGCCGAGGTCCTCGTCGTCGCGGGCGTTCTCCAGCGCGCCGTCGCGCAGGGAGATCGACTCCGAGCGGATGCGTTCCAGCCGGAACTCCGCGAAACTCGCGCCGAGATCCTTGGCACATTGCAGGGCGGCGCCGGCCAGCTCGTGGCGCGGAAGGGCGAGGAAGGACTCGTCGAGGTCAGGCACGAGGACGACCTTAGTACGTCGTACGGACCGTTTTCGCGTGCATTGAAATCCTTGTGGACAACGCGGGATCACGGGCCGTGGACGTCGAGGTGCTTGGCTTCGTCGATCGTCGCCCGGGACGGCCAGGAGTCGATCGGGCGCAGCAGACCGGAGGCGAACCAGGCCTCGATCGAGCGGTGCTCGTGAGGGTTGGGGACGTAGACGACGCGCGCCGCCCAGTCACCGGAGTTGGTCCGGCGCCACTCCAGGATCAGGCCGGGCCAGGGGCCGCGCTCATGCGCTGTGGCCAGGACCCAGCAGTGGCGTCGGTGGCGGCCTGGCGGCTGTTCGCGTGGATAGCGGCGATTCGTCCCCATGAGGACCAGAATAGAACAGGTGTTCCCTTGTCCTCACCGGTTCTCGGTGTCGAGACTCCGTTCGAGGGCGGTGAGGTCGCGGGAGGCGTAGGTGTGGTGGGCGATTTCTTCCTCCATCAGCACGTAGAGGCACTCGGCGACGGGGCGGTCGCCTTCGGGGTAGCCCGGGGCCGGGGCGCGGGAGCAGGGGTGGTTGAGGTCGACGGTGGTGGTGAGGATGTCGCGGACGACCGCTTGGCGGGACTGGCGGGCGGCGAGGGCTTCGGCGTACGTCGGGGTGGCGGCGAGGGTCATGCCCAGGGCGGCGGCGTCGGTGGGGTTGTAGGCGGACTGGGGGAGGGCGAGGGGGTGGAACGGGTTCTCCTGGTCGAGGATGGCGCGGGAGGCCCAGGAGTCGGTGATGAAGGTCAGGTGGCGGAGGGTTTCCACAAAGGACCACTCCTCGTCGACGCGCTGGTGGAGGAGCGGTTCGGCGAGTTGTTCGGCGCGGCGGGTGGTCTCGGTCCAGAGGGACTCGATGGTGGTCCAGAGGGCGCGGAAGTCGGAGAGGCTGCCGACCGAGCGGAGCTGGACGCGTTCGGGGTGGCGGCGGTCGAGCTCGGACTCGACGTACGCCGTGACGTCGATGCCGTTGACGACCAGGCGCTCGACGTACCCGGAGACCGAGACGTCGACCAGGGTGGCGTCGACGATGCGCGCCCCGGTCAGGTCGCAGTCGACGAAGCGGGTGCCGCGGAGGTCGGCGACGTGGAAGCGGGCGCCCCGGAAGCGGTCGGTGTCGGGTGTGCGGTCGTGGCCGGCCGACCAGCGGTGCGGGCCGAACTGTGCGCTCATGCACGGCATTCTGGCGCGGATCCAGGACGATTTCGGGTAGTGGGAACCGCGCGGGCTGCCGTGGTGTAGTTCGGGCACAGGAAAGGAGGCGGCATCAGCGACGAGGCCGCGATCGTGCACCGGGTCCGGGGCGGTGATTCCGCCGCCTACGCGGAGCTGGTGAACCGTCATGCCCAGGTGGCGCAGCGGATGGCGGTGCTGCTCGGTGCCGGCGCGGACGCCGACGACGTGGTGCAGGAGTCGTTCGTGAAGGCCTACCGGGCGCTCGGCAGCTTCCGGACCGACTCGGCGTTCCGGCCCTGGCTGCTGCGGATCGTGGCCAACGAGACGCGCAACCAGATCCGTTCCAGACAGCGGCGCGTACGGCGTGAGGAGCTGGTGGCGCTCCCCGACGAGGTGCTCGACGACCCCGCGACCGCTGCGCTGTCGTCGGAGCGCCGACGCGAGTTGCTGGACGCGCTGAAGGCTCTGCCCGAGCAGTACCGGCTGGTGGTGACGTGCCGCTACCTGCTGGAGCTGGACGAGCAGGAGACCGCCACGGTGCTCGGCTGGGCGCGCGGCACGGTCAAGTCGAGGCTGCACCGAGCACTGAAGAAGCTACGGACCCAACTGCCGGACAAGGAGGTGCAGCGATGACGGACGAGCAGCTGGTGGAAGAGCTTCGAGCGCTTGGCCGTAGCTACGCGCCTCCGGTCGCTCCCGACCTGGCGACGGCTGTGCTGGAAAGAGTGGCAGTACGGCGTACTGCCGGTGAGGTGATCCGGAGCAAGTGGCGGGCGCTGCTGGCGTTGCTGGCTGTCCTGGTCGCAGGTGCCGTGGTGGCTCCGCCGGTCCGGGCTGCTGTCGCGGAGTGGTTGAGCATCGGGGGAGTGGAGGCCCGGCCGGTGCCCAGTGGGCCGACCAGTGCGCCTGGTCCGCCGGTTGTCGGCGAGCAGCTGTCGCTGCAGGAGGCTGGTCGGCTGGCTGGACTCACACCGCTCGTCCCCAAGCGGCTCGGTACGCCGAACGGTGTCGAGGCGTCAGCCGGCAAGGTGTCGATGAGCTGGAACACCGCGGGCGGCGTCGTACGAATGGAGCAGTTCAAGGACCGGCTGGCGCCGTACTACGTGAAGAAGTACTACCAGTCGCTGGAGCCGGTGCCGGCGGTCAACGGCTACTGGTTCAGTACGCCGCACACGCTGATGCTGGAGGACCAGAACGGCAACGAGGTGTCCGAGCGGGTCGCCGGGCCGACGCTGGTCTGGGTGTACGGCGGGCTGACGTTCCGGCTCGAAGGCGTGGACAAGGAACGGGCTGTGGAGATCGCCGGGTCGGTGACGGGCTAGCGGCCGTAGACGGAGACGTGCATGCCTTCGCCGGTGTAGCGCTCCTTCTCCCAGCCGCCCCAACGGTCGACCAGTCGCAGTCCGGCCAGGCGGGCCATCAGGTCGAGCTCGGACGGCCAGGCGAGCCGGCAGGAGATCGGGCCGAGGTGGACGCCGGCCGCGTCGAGACGGACGTGGTTCTCGTCGAGGATCTGGGTCGCCGGGTCGTACCGGCAGACGTCGAGCACGACGTACGACGGTTCGACCTCCTCGGCGTTCACGTACTGGTTGCTGGGCAGCCAGGCGCTCGGGACGGCGGCCTCGACCAGGAACACGCCGTCGTCGGTGAGGTGGCGGGCGGCGTTCTCGAAGCAACGGACCTGGGCGTCCTGGGTGAGCAGGTTGAAGATCGTGTTGAAGACCAGGTAGACGAGCGGGTACTGACGGCCGGTCGTGGTGGTGGACATGTCGCCGATCAGTACGTCGAGATCGGCGCCGCCGGGTCTGGTGCGGAGGTGGTCGGCCATGTCGGTCGAGAGCTCGATGCCGTCGACGCGGATGCCGCGTTCGGTGAGCGGGAGTGCGATCCGGCCGGTGCCGATGGCGAACTCGAGGGCGGAGTCGCCACGGGCGAGGTCGGCGAGCAGGTCGACGGCCGCCTGCTCGTCGCCGCGCGAGGATCCGACGTCGCGGGCGGCGACGGCGGGACCGAAAGCGGCTGCTGGATCGAAGTCGCGCATGGGTTCACCCTTGCGGGACAGGGCTGGGTCGGCAAGCGGATTACCGGAACCGTCAAGCTGCGAGCGGTGTATCAGGGGTATGAAGACATTGCTGCGGTTGGGTGGGGTGTTGCTGATCGTGCTGTCGGCCTGGGTTGCGGTGCCGGCGCAGGCGGGTGGGCCGACGAGTGTGCTGCTGAGCGCGCCGGCGATCCCGAAAGTCGTTGCCGCCGGCTACCAAGACGCCAGGTACGAGGCGCTGATGAGCTCGGTGGGGATGCAGGCCAAGGACCATCCGGGGTGGAAGGTGGAGGGCAACGGCCGGGTGATCAGGGCGACCTGGCTGATTCACGACATGTCGGTCTGGCGGCTCGACCTGATCTACCCCGACGCCGAGGGCGGGCCGTGGGTGGCGACGTTCGAGAGCTCCACGGGGAAGATGCCGGACAAGCCGGTCTGGCACCCGGCCGCGGACGGGCGGGCGCTGATCACGGTGCTCGACCAGTTCGGGCTGCTGTCCCAGAGGGGCTACGACGGCGCGACGCCCGAGGTCGCCGTCACCGATGACGTGACGACGACCGCTGCCGCGGCGACCACGAGCGACGGGACCAACATGTTCACCGGTTGGCGCTGGGCGCTACCGGGAGCGCTGATCGGCGCCGTACTGGCACTTGTGGCCGTCAAGTTCTGGCCGCGGCGCCGCTGGGAGCTGATCGACCAGGACTAGAGGTCCGCGACCTTCACCAGAACCTTGCCCACGGCACCGGACTCGACCGCGCGGTGCGCGTCGCCGGTCCGGTCCAGGCTGAACTCGATCAGCGGCAGGCCGGCGTCCTCGCCGACCGGCAGCGCGCCGTCGGCGATCGCCGCGTTGATGTCCTCCGCGCCGGCCGCCACCTTGTCCCAGCCGAACGTGTAGCCGAGCACGAACTGGTACCGCACGTTGAGGCCCATGTTCTGCCCGATGTCGAGCGCGAACGGCGTACCGCCGTCGTTGGCGTAGATCGCGATCGTGCCGCGGTTCTTCAGGACGGCGAGATCGAGCGCGTTGTTCCGCCCGGCGGCCACCTCGACGATCAGGTCCACACCCTCGGGAGCGATCGCGCGGATCTGCTCGGCGGCGTCCGAGTCGCGGTAGTTCACGACGTGCTGCGCACCGGCAGCCTTCGCGTACGACGCCTTGGTCTCACCACTGACCGTGGTGATCACGGTCGCGCCGGCCCAGCGCGCGAGCTGCACCGCGGCGTGGCCGACCGCGCCGGCACCGCCGGCGACGAGGACGACATGTCCGTCAAGAGCTCCAGGCGCGAGACGCGACGGCCCGTCCTCCGCGACAGTCAGCGACCGGTGAGCGGTCAGCGCCGGGATGCCGGTCGCCGCGCCCAGCTCGAAGCTCGCGCCGTCGGGCAGGGGGAACACGCGGTTCACGGGAAGGACCGTGTACTCCTGAGCCGTCCCGCTCGCCGGACGCTGGTACGCCGCAAGCGAGACCCAGACCCGGTCGCCGACCGCAAACGGAGCACCGATCGCGCCCGCCGCGCCCGGGCCGACCCCGTCGCTCGCGCCGTCGCTCTCCGCAGCCGAACCGCTCGCGCCGTCGCCCCCCGCCACCGGACCGACCGCGTCGATCACGCCCGCGCCGTCGTGGTTCGGGACCGACAGCGGGAGCTCGCCCGCAGCCGCGCCGTACGCGCCGCTGCGGCCCTTCCAGTCGGTGGGGTTCACGCCGGACACCGCCACCCGGACCCGCACCTCGCCGGGCCCTGGCTCCGGGATGTCGAGCTCCGTGACGCGCAGTACGTCCGCGTCCCCCAACTCGCTGTGTGCAACGGCCTTCATCGGGTACTCCCCATCGGTCTGCGGCTGATGCCAGGCACAACCCGGCACCGGCCACGGATCTTCCCGCCAGGGTCAGCACGAAACCCGAGTACGTGAATGCACATTCTCACCATTCAAGACGACGCGCGGACAGTGGCAGACTCTGGCCTACCGTCTTTCGGCTGGGTTCAAGTCCATCGTTGTCAGGAGTTCTCGTGGGTTCCTCGGTCGCCACGGCCGTCTCACCGACCCGGCAGGCCCTGCGCCGTGTCCGCCGGGACCGCAGTGCCCGGCTCGGCGCCGTCCTGGTCATCGTCCTGATCGTCGTCGCGCTCGCGGCGCCGCTGCTGGCGAAGCTGGAGGGGCAGGACGCCTACACCTACAACATCGGCCTGCTCGACCCCCTGCGCGGCAACGCTCCGCGCGGCGCGGTCGGTGGGCTGAGCGGCGACCACTGGTTCGGTCTCGAGCCGCTGACCGGGCGTGACCTGTTCGCGATCACCGTGCTCGGGCTGCGGACCTCGTTGACGATCGCCGTTGCCGCCACCGTGATCACCACGGTGCTCGGCACCCTGGTCGGCATCAGCGCCGCGTACTTCGGCGGCTGGTACGACGCGGTCGTGTCGCGGCTGCTGGACTTCCTCTTCGGGTTCCCGCAGCTGGTCTTCATGATTGCCCTGGGCATCATCGTGCCGAGCTCGTTCCCGCGCTGGCTGCTGCTGATCCTGGTACTGAGCGTGTTCGGCTGGGCCGGTCTGGCCCGCCTGATCCGCAACCAGGCCCGCTCGCTGGTCACCCGCGAGTTCGTCGAGGCGGCCCGTTCGGCCGGATCCAGCGGCTGGCACGTGGTCACCCGCGAACTGCTCCCGAACCTGCTCGGCCCGGTGCTGGTGGTCGCGACGATGGCCGTGCCGGGTGTCATCGGCACGGAGGCCGCGCTGTCGTTCCTCGGCGTCGGCGTCACGCCGCCGACGCCGAGCCTGGGCCGGTCGATCTCGGACTCGATCGCGTGGGTCTACACCGGCGCCGACCCATGGTTCCTGGTCTTCCCGGGCGCGATGCTCTTCCTCGCCGTCCTGGGCTTCACGCTGCTCGGCGACGGCGTACGGGACGCGTTCGACGTCCGGCTGCGGAGGGCGAACTGAGATGCCCGACCTGCTGTGGTTCGTGATCCGCCGCCTGCTGGCGACCGTGCTGGTCATGCTCGCGCTGAGCCTGGCCGTCTACCTGATCTTCTACGCGCTGCCCGCCGACCCGGCGAGACTGGGCTGCGGCAAGCCCTGTACGCCGGACCGCCTCGAGCAGGCGCGGCACTTCATGCAGCTGGACCAGAGCGTCGTCCAGCAGTACCTGAACTTCCTCAAGGGCATCGTCGCCGGACGCAGCTTCGGCGAGGGCGCCGCGACGGTGCAGTGCAACGCGCCCTGCTTCGGCTACTCGTTCCCGCTGGCCCGCCCGGTCACGACGCTGATTCTCGGCCGGCTCCCGGTCACGGCGTCGATCGCGCTCGGGGCGGCGGTGCTCTGGCTGGCCATCGGCGTCTCGCTCGGGGTCGGCGCGGCCCTCAAGCGCGGCAAGCTGCTCGATCGGGCGGCCGTCGGCTTCGCTCTGGTGGGAGTCGCGTCGCCGTCGTTCCTGGTCGGGCTGCTGGCGATCCTGGTCTTCGGTTTCTGGCTGAACATGGTGCCGGTCAACGGGTACGTGCCGTTCACCGAGAGCCCGGTCGACTGGGCCTGGCACCTGATCACGCCCTGGCTGGTGCTCGCGGCGCTGAACGCGGCGTCGTACATCCGGTTGACCAGGGCGCAGATGCTCGAGGAGCTGAACCTCGACCACATCACCACGGCTCGGGCCAAGGGCGCGGGCGAGGGGCGGGTCGTCGTACTGCACGGTCTGCGCGGGGTGCTGGTGCCGATCGTGACGATCTTCGGGCTCGATCTCGGCAGCCTGCTCGGCGGCGCGATCCTGACCGAGAAGGTGTTCAGCATGCAGGGGCTCGGCGAGCTGCTGATCAGCGGCGTCGGGCAGCTGGACGTCGCGGTGGTGGTCGGCGTGACGCTGTTCTCGGCGTTCCTGGTGATCCTCGCCAATCTCGTGGTGGACGTGCTGCACGGAGTTCTCGACCCGAGGGTGGGCCATGCCTGATCAGCCGGTGCTGGAGGTCCACGACCTCCACGTGACGTTCAAGACCGAGGGTGGGTTGGTGCCGGCCGTGGCCGGGATCGACTTCGCCGTCGCGCCCGGGCAGACGCTGGCGATCGTCGGCGAGTCCGGCTCCGGCAAGAGCGTCAGCTCGGCCGCGGTGATGGGCCTGCTGCCGTCGAACGCGGACGTGCAGGGCGAGGTGCTGCTCGGCGGCCGTGAGCTGATCGGGCTGCCGAAGGACGAGCTGCGCAAGGTCCGCGGCAACGAGATCGCGCTGGTCTTCCAGGACGCGCTGTCCGCGCTCAACCCGTACTACAGCGTCGGCTGGCAGATCGCCGAGGCGTACCGGCTGCACCACGACACCTCGAAGAAGGAGGCGTGGAAGCGGGCGGTCCGGATGCTCGACCTGGTCGGCATCCCGTCGGCCGCGCAGCGGGCCCGCGCGTACCCGCACGAGTTCTCCGGGGGAATGCGGCAGCGGGTCGTGATCGCTATGGCTTTGGTGAACGACCCGAAGGTGCTGATCGCGGACGAGCCGACGACCGCGCTCGACGTCACCGTCCAGGCGCAGATCCTGCGGCTGCTGGAGGACGTGCAGCGTGAGTTCGACACGGCACTGGTGCTGATCTCGCACGATCTCGGCGTCGTCGCGGAGGTCGCCGACGACATCCTCGTGATGTACGCCGGGCGCGCGGCCGAGCGCGGCACCGTCCGAGATCTGTTCTTCCGGGCCGCGCATCCGTACAGCCTCGGGCTGCTCGGGGCGATGCCGCGGGTCGACGTACCGCCGAGGCACCGGTTGGCGACGATTCCGGGGAGTCCGCCGTCGCCGGGGTCGATCACGACGGGCTGCCCGTTCCAGCCGCGGTGCGCCTACACGCATCTGGTGGGGGAGCGGTGCGTGACCGAGCGGCCCGAGCTGACGCCGCGGCCGGGCGAGGGCGATCACGAGGCGGCCTGCCATCTGGGGCGCCGGCCGGAGGTGGCGCCGTGAGCGAGTCCAACGTGGAGGCGACGCCCGCCGGAGGCGAGGAGCGCGGTCGCGCGGCCTCGGTGCCTGGCGAGGAGCTGCTCCGGCTGACCGGTGTGAAGAAGTACTTCGGCGTACGGGGTGTGCCGTTCCGCAAGGCCGGCGCCGTCCGGGCTGTGGACGGGATCGACTTCGTCGTCCGCAAGGGCGAGACCGTCGGCCTGGTCGGTGAGTCCGGATCGGGTAAGTCGACGCTGGCGCGGCTCGCGATGCGCCTGCTCGACCCGACCGAGGGCCGGGTCTTCATCGGCGGTCAGGACGTCACCAAGCTGCGGGGCCGCCGGCTTCGGCCGGTACGGCGCAAGATCCAGATGGTGTTCCAGGACCCGCAGGCCTCGCTGAACCCGCGGCAGTCGGTCGGCACGATCCTCACCACGCCGTTCCGCGCACAGGGGATCAAGCCAACGCGGGCGCAGCTGATCGAGCTGCTGCACCAGGTCGGCCTGTCCGAGGAGCACCTCGAGCGGTACCCGCACGAGTTCTCCGGCGGCCAGCGCCAGCGGATCGGCATCGCCCGCGCCCTCGCGGTGAAGCCCGACCTGCTGGTCTGCGACGAGCCGGTCTCCGCGCTCGACGTGTCGGTCCAGGCCCAGGTGCTGAACCTGCTGGCCGACCTGCGCGACGAGCTCGGCCTGTCGTACGTGCTGGTCGCGCACGACCTGGCCGTCGTACGGCAGGTGGCCGACCGGCTGGCCGTGATGTACCTCGGCACGATCGTCGAGGAGGGCCCGGCGGAGGACGTGTACGCGAACCCGGCCCATCCGTACACGCGCGCGCTGCTGTCCGCCGTACCGGTTCCCGAACCAGGAGTCGTGCGGGAGCGGATCGTGCTGACCGGCGACGTCCCCACGCCGATCGACCCGCCCTCCGGGTGTCCGTTCCGGACCCGGTGCTACAAGGCCCAGGACGTCTGCGCGACGGTCCGGCCCACCCTCGAGGAGGTGAGCGGCGAGCACCGCGCCGCCTGCTACTTCCCCGAATCCTCTGAACCCCCCACGTCTGAGAGGACACCATGAAGAGCATCACCCGGGCGGTCGCTGTCGCTGGGGCGCTGGCCCTCGCGCTGGCCGCCTGCAACGCCAACGACAAGTCCACGCCCGGCGCGGGCGGCGACAGCGCCGCCGCCGAGAAGGGCGGCACGCTGCACTTCCTGAGCACCAGCAAGGAGATCAGCTACGACCCGGCCAAGAGCCAGAACCTCGGCATCAGCGGCATCCACCTGGTGCTGCGCGGCCTGACCTCGTGGAAGACCACCGAGGGCAAGGGCGCCGAGATCGTGCCCGACCTGGCCACCGACACCGGGCAGGTCGCCGACGGCGGCAAGACCTGGACGTACAAGCTCAAGCCGGGCCTGAAGTACGCCGACGGCTCGCCGATCGTTGCCGCTGACATCAAGTACGGCGTCGAGCGGTCGTTCGCTCCGGAGCTGTCCGGCGGTCTCGGCTACCACAAGGCGCTGCTGGCCGGCGCCGAGAAGTACACCGGCCCGTACAAGGGCCAGGAGCTCGCGTCGATCGAGACGCCGGACGACACCACGATCGTGTTCAAGCTGAACAAGCCGTACGGCGACTGGCCGTGGATCGTCAGCATGCCGGCCTTCTCGCCGGTGCCGAAGAAGGCCGACACCGACCCCGCGCACTACGGCGAGGATCCCGTTGCCAGCGGCCCCTACCAGATCAAGTCGTACGCGCCGGGCTCCAAGCTGGAGCTGGAGCGCAACCCGAACTGGGACCAGGCGAGCGACCCGGCGCGGACCGCGCTGCCGGACTCGATCGTCACGGACATGGGCCTGCAGGCCGACGTGATCAACCAGCGGCTGATCGCCGACTCCGGCGACGACAAGTTCTCGGCCACGACGGGTACGTCGGTACCGGCGGCGCTGATCCCGACTGTGACCGGCAACCCCGCGGTCAAGGCCCGGGTGGCGACGTCGCCGTCGGGCGCGCTGCAGTACCTGGCGATGAACAACAAGCGCCCGGCGCTGGCGAACCCCGAGGTCCGCAAGGCGATCCAGTACGCCGTCGACAAGCAGGCCGTCCAGGTCGCCGAGGGCGGTCCGGAGTTCGGTGGCGAGATCGCGACCACGCTGATCACGCCGGGCATCGAGGGCTACAGCAAGTTCGACCTGTACCCGGCGCCGCCGCAGGGCGACCCGGACAAGGCCAAGTCGATGCTGGCCGCGGCCGGGGTCTCCAGCTTGAACCTCGTGCTCGCGGCCGACAACGAGCAGCTCGGCGTCGCGCAGGCGATCCAGCAGGGTCTGAAGCGGGCCGGGATCACCGTCACGATCAAGCCGTACGAGTCCGAGGCGCTGACCGAGGTGCAGACCGGCGCGAAGGGCGACTACGACCTGACCGTCGGGAGCTGGCTGCCGGACTTCCCGAGCGCGATCGGCAACATCCAGCCGCTGTTCGCCTCGTCGGAGATCGGCAACGGCGGGTACAACCTGTCGCGCTACTCCAACCCGGCGGTCGACACCGCGATCGCGGCCGCGACCGGTGAGCCGGACCGCGCCAAGGCCGCGACCCAGTGGGCCGCGCTGGACAAGCAGATCCTCGGCGACTCGCCGATGGTCCCGCTGCTGTACGCGCGCAACGCGTTCCTGCACGGGTCGAAGGTGCAGAACTTCTACCTGAGCGCCTACCCGCCGTACCCGAACACGCTGATCATCGGGCTGAGCAAGTAGGTCTTACGTGCGGCCCTCTTTCTCCTGGGCCTCGAAGAGGGTCGGCTGGGTCTCGGCATCGAGTCCCCAGTCGGCCCTCAGCACGGTGTAGCCGGCCTTCTCGGCGGCGGCGCAGACCTTGACGTCGTCGTCGACCAGGATCGCGACCGGGCGCTCGGCCTTGAGCTTGTCGAGCCGGTAGAGCTTCATCGTCGCGGACGGGCGGCGGTCGTTGTTGCGGCGCATGAAGACCTGGCCCTCGGGGAAGCCGTTGTCCTTCAGCCATTTCACGGTGTCCCGCCGCAGCCGCTCGGGCCGGCCGGTCAGGTAGACGATCTCGTGCCCCTCGGCCAGCTGCGTGGCGACCGCGAGACCTTCGTCGAGAACGGCGTCGTCCTTCGCGCCGGCGAAGAACGAGTCCCAGTCCTTCGGGCGCTTCTCCAGGAAGTGGACCCGTTTGCTGGTGTCGGACAGCGTCGCGTCGATGTCCAGTACGGCGTACGGCGGCTTGTCGTCAGGCACGCGTCCCAGCTAACCAGGTCTCCCGGTCCAGGGCGTACTCGACCTCGCCGTGCTCCGTCCCCGGCAGCGGGTCCTCGAAGGCCACGTGGAACACCCGCACGAACCGCAGCCCCGACTTCACCATCACCCGCCGGGACCTGGTGTTCACCGCCATCGTGTCGGCCACCACCCGCTCGGCCCCGAGCTCGGTGAACGCCTTCGCGATCAGCGCCCGCGTCCCCTCGGTCGCGTACCCGCGCCCCCAGGTCTGCCGCCGCAGCCGGTACCCGACGTCCAGCACCCCCGCCGTCCCCGTCGGCTGCAGCCCGAACCACCCGACGAACTCACCCGTCGCCTTCTCGTGCGCCGCGAACGTCCCCAGCCCCGGGTGCCGCGCGTAGACGTCCAGCATCCCCGGCAGCACCTTGTTCTCGATCTCGTCCCGCGCCGTCACCTGCCCACTCAGGAACCGCATCACTTCGAGATCCGAGTCCAGCTCGACCAGCAGCTCGACGTCCCCGGTCGTGAACCGCCGCAGCACCAGCCGCTCGGTCTCCAGGTACGTCTCCATGCGGGTGATCCTCGCCGTCGCCCGGACCTCCGGGCAACCGGATTTCACGCGCCGGACTTCACCGGCAGGAATATTACCGTCAAATACTTGATTGAGAATTGCGCCGCGGCGTCGTTGTGCAATTGACATTCTGCGACCACTGTCACGTTCTGTAGATCTGCGCTACGGTGCTGGCGGGTGGGAGTAATTGAAAATGTTCCAGGGGGGAACTGATCTCATGAGTGATTTTGTGCTGGATGCTGCCCGGACGCTGGCTGAACTGGCCGGAACCGGCGCGGCGCTCGCGGTCCAGGAAGCCTCGAAAGAGGCCGGCCAGTCCGCGGCGAAGAAGATTCTCGGCAAGATCGCCGGGCTGTTGAAGAAGCCCGAGCCGGATGTGGCCGACTATGAGCACGCGCTGCGTGCGGCGCTGGCCGATGGCACGGTGCAGGAGGACGAGCTCAGATCCCTCGTCCTGCAGGCGGGCTCAGTCCGTTCCGAGTCCGGTATCGCGCAGGGCAACTCGACCGTGAACAACACGAGCGACGTTGCCTTCATCAACTCCGTGCACAACGGCCCGACCACGATTCACAGCTGAGGTGGGCGAAGCATGTCGGGCGATCCGGGTGAATCGGAGCCGCGCGAAGAGGAGCAGGGCAACGAGAAGGACGAGGCATCGCCTGGTTCGGCCAAAGAGGCCGCCAGGAAGTACTCGTACGACTCGGTCGTCCCTGAGAATCTCGTGCACACCGATGTCAAAGCCAGAAATGCGTTTGTCAACGGTACGTTCAACGGCCCTGTCACCATTAACGACGCGGCCGGTGATCCCTTGTTCTGGGTCGAGCGCAGTGCGCTCGCCGCGCAATTGAG
Organism: Kribbella lupini; assembly: GCF_039529595.1. Classification (NCBI taxonomy): domain Bacteria; kingdom Bacillati; phylum Actinomycetota; class Actinomycetes; order Propionibacteriales; family Kribbellaceae; genus Kribbella; species Kribbella lupini. The sequence goes on from NZ_BAAANC010000001.1 coordinate 1,284,657, forward strand.
CAAGGGGTACGTGAGCACCACCGTCTTCGACCGGTTGCAAGGTTCGATGGTGACCTCGACCGCGGTGATCGCTGTCTGTGGTCCGGCAGGTGCTGGGAAAACCGCGGCCTGCCTGGTCGCGCTGCACCGGCGAGGCCACGACCCGGTAATCGAGGTGCCCGCAGACCTCGAGTGGAAGAACCTTCTACGGACCATCAAGGAGGTCAAGGAGGTCGCTGGGAAAGCGGCGTTCCTGCTGCAGGGAGCCGATGTGGAGTTCGTCGAATCCCTGGATGACTTCCACTTGGCCCGCCTGACCGACGTACTGAACACCTCGGCTCCTTCCCAAATGCTGATCACGAGCAACGGATCACCCGAATCGAACCGTGGCAACGCACTGGTCATCCGGGTCGACGTGCCGTCAGCAGCCGACCTGATCGACTCCTACTTCACCGCGCGCCCGGTTGGCGAGGATGTGGCTGCCCGGGTCAAGAGGATGATCGGGCCGCTCGAGACACTGGATTTTGGCACGCTCGAGGCGTTGGTCAAGCGAACTCTGGAGAGTCCGGAGGCTGCGGACGCCGAGCTGGTCGCCGGGCTGTCCGACCGAGCAGTCCTGGATGCGCTGGATGCCTGGTTCGTCAAAGGCCGGTCGGCTCGGGAGGTCGCGACGTTGGTCTGCGTTGCAACGTGCGAGGGCGGTCCGCGGATTGAGATCGACCAGCAGATCCTCCGAGTAGAGAACGGTTTGCTCGGCGTCAAGAATGAAGCCAAGGCGGGGCAGGAACAGCAGCCGCTGTTCGGTGTTGCGCCGACGGCCGCCACCAAAGGCGTCGTCGTGATCGGGAGCGAGCGGTTCGGCACCGAGTTCGGCAGACAACGCGAGGACGTTTACTGGCTTGCGGAACCACTGGTTCGCCAGGTGGTGATCACTGACCTCTGGGGTCGCCTGGGGGCCGACTTCCGTGACGCCTATGTCCGGTGGCTGCGCACCGTGGCATCGGCGCCGAACGCGCCGGTCCGGCTGGGCGCACCACTTGCCGCCGGAGTTCTGCTGGGTGCGGATCCTCGGTACGTCGTGGAAGCACTGCTGCGGGTCTGGGCGCTCAGCGGCGAGCGGCATTTGATCGAGGCGGCCGCGACCGCGTTGGGAGTGCCGACAGTTCTCAATGACCGGACTACAGTCGGTCGACAGCTGGCGAGCACCTGGATCGGGGACGACAACGACAATCTCCGACGCTGCGCGGTCCTCGCGTACGCCGGTCCGCTCGGCGCCTGGGACCTCGGATGCGGTGCCCCGGGACGTCTGTGGCGGACGGTCATCCACGATGACGACGAGGAGCTGCGGGAGATGGCTGCTCACGGCCTCGCCGCGCTCTGCGCGGCCGGCACGTCGGCCGCGCAGATTCGCTTCACCGTCCTCAACCTCTTGGCGACCCAGGCTGGGACGAGGCGGTCGACATCTCGCCAGGCGCTCGAAATCTTCGGGCTGGTGGTGGGCTACCTGACGGCGGACCGGTCGCCTGACCGTGACTCGTTCGACGCGCTGCTCGACCCAGCGGAATCACCGGCGCTAGATGCGTTCTGTTCACTGCTCGCCAGGTGCTGGTCGATGCCGCTGGCCAAGGATGTCGGCGACTACGTCACCAGCTTCCTGGTGGCGGGCGCGGAAGATCAGGCCTTCCGCTTCGAGGCCCTGCTCGATCTGGTGCGGATGGCGAAGGCGGTCAGTCGGCGTACCGGCACCGCACCCTCGTTGGGTCTCGGTCTGCGCCGCGGTCTGGTCCTGGAACTGAGGGCAAATCCTGACAGCACGGTGGCCACGCGGCTGCTGCGCCAATTCTTTCCTGATCACGAGGTGAAGTCATGAGTCAGACAGTGCAGTCCCTGATCGTGTCGACCGGACAACTCGACAACGATCGCAGCTGGTTCGGTCTCCGGAAGTCGGCGCCGAACCTTCCCGACGTCGCCTACGGTCAGAAACTCGTTCTGCTGAACAGCAAAGGTGAGGCGGTGCCGGCCGAGGTGGTGACCGGCGGTGAGCGGACGTTCGGCCAGTTCCGGTCATGGGTGTTGGTCGACGTACGAACCCAGGAACTCGTGTTCGAGTACGACAATCTCTGGAGTACGTCGTACGCCAGCTATCTGATCACCGTTCACCTTCAGGCGAGTGTGGCGGATGCCAAGCAGTTGGTTGCGTCGGGGACCTCGTCTCTCGATACCTTCTGCCGGCCGAAGGTGGCCGCAGCGGTCAAGCAGGCGTTGCGTGACACGGTCTTTCCGGACGGAAAGATCGCCGATCCGGTCAACCAGATGCGGGCCCTGGCGGAGAACTCCCTGCATGCCAAAATGGTGGCGAAGCTGTTGCCCGACCTGCCGGACTGGCTCGACCTGTCGGTAACCGACATCTCCGTGCGCAATGACGCTGACGCCGAGAAGCACGTCAAGGGTCTGAGGGGACATCTCAACTCCAAGGACGTCATCATCGCCAGCGGGCTCAACGACCTCACCCGGACCAAGCTCGACCTGAGGAAGAGGGAGCTGGTCAGAAACGCTCTCAGTGCCCATATGTCCGACAGTTCCGTGGCGCTGCTGGAGGCCATCTGGGACAACCCCACCACCAAGAACATCGCGGCCGCGTCGGACCGGATGCGCGAGAAGGAACTCGGCGAGCAGGCGAACTTCCGTGCCCTGCTTGCCGTGATTCAGAACACCGACACGGTCCTGGATGCCGATGGGATGCTGCGCGCAGTCCGGCAGTTGCTCGAGACCGAACGCAACGAAGTCCCCGTCATCGAGGTGACCTCGGAACGGGAGAATGGCGAGCGGTTGCAGGACTCGCCTGGGCAGCCGGTCTCGGCAGATCCGCACGCCTCGCCCGGTTCCGCCGAAACGGTCGACGCACAGCCTGTCGAGCACACCATCGACAACGCCGAGCGGTTGAAGGACCCGCCGTCCTCGGAGACCGTCGCAGCCGGCGATCCAGTAGAGGAAAGGCGTGCCAAGCGCGACCTCGACGACGCCAACTTCACCAACGGCTAGGTGGTCAGAGATGAATGCCTTGATCTGGTCGCCGTTGAATCCGTTGCTGGGCGCTTTGTCGTTCCTGCCGGTGTGGGTGCGACCGTGGACGCTGGCTGTCATTGCCTTGGCGCTGGTGTGGTTTCTGTTCTTTCGGTCTGGCTGGCGCTTCTTGGCCGTTATGGTTGGCCGGGCTGCGTTCGGCGTGGTGCTCCTCGTGCTGACAGTGCCATTGGCGATTGAGTACGTGAGCACACGTCGCAGACGGTTGAAGACCGAGAAGCCGTCGCATCTGGCGACCGGTGTTAGTGAGGTCGCCGAGCGGTTCTGCTTCAGCCTCTCGGGAGTGGACAAGCGGCTTGCCGGCGTGAAGTACTCGGCGCGGAAGTGGCCGAAGAAGTCCTTCGCTGTGCTGTGTGCGGCAGGCGTCGGGTCGTGGGTTCTGTTCTCGGCTGCGCCGGCGCTGGCGGTTCCGTCGGCGGTCGGCGGGCAGGCGTACGGGCTCTGGCGTCAGGTCGAGGCGTGGGCGCATGTCAATCCTGAACGGATGACCGATCTGACTCCCGATCCGGTGCCGGTGCTGCAGGTCCGCGGCAACGGCGTATATCTGACGACGAGCAAGGATCACGCCGGTGATCAGGCGGTGGTCTGGCTGGCTGATGGAGGCAAGCCGCTCGGGAAGGTGAAGCTGGACAAGAACGGGAGCGCGAAGCTCGCGGTGATCAGTGCCCTGAACAAGGGATCGTTCGCGCGCGGCCGCGTGTTCCGGCTTGAGGTCGGGCGGAGCCTGGTGTTCGTGCGCCTGGTCTAGAAGTCGACGCGGAGGCGGTCGGCGTTGCGTTGGTCGGGGGTGCGGTGGGTGGTCCACCAGTTGCGGGAGCCCTGAGGGAAGTAGAGGAGGTAGACGGCGACGAGGCCGGCGGCGGCGAGGGGGATGCCTAAGAGGGCGGAGTCGCCGATCTGGGTGAGGCCGTACGGGATGGTGACTCCGGCCGCCAGGGCTCCGGTTCGGTGGGCGAAGGTCCTCCCTCGGGAGAGGCCGAAGACGGAGTAGAAGGCGACCAAGGCTGTGACGGCGTACAGATAGCCGTAGCCACCGTGGGCCTTGAGAGCGAGGACGGTTTTGACGGTGTAGGTGAGCGCGATGCCGGTCAGGAGGAGCATGCCGAGATTGATCGAAGTGGGGCGCTTCATGGGAACAAGACTAGACCGGAACAGATAGGTGCTACGTCAGGGAGATTCCGAATGGGTGTTCGGATGCCGGGCGGTCGGGGGTTGTGGGTGTGTTGGGTTGGGCGGTAGTCGGTGGGTCGGGTTAGCGTTCTCGCGCGATGGACGAATCGATCACGTTTCTGCACAGTTCGGACTGGCAGCTGGGGATGATGCGCCGGTTCCTGGGGCCGGACGGTCAGGCCCGGTGGGGTCAGGCGCGGCTGGACGCTGTCGCGCGGATCGGTGAGGTCGCGGAGCGGACCGGCGCGCGGTTCGTGGTGGTGACCGGGGACGTGTTCGAGCACAACCAGGTCGAGCGGCAGACGATCCTGCGCGCGTGCGAGGCGCTGAAGCGGATTCCGGTGCCGGTGGTGCTGCTTCCGGGCAACCACGACGCCCTCGAGCCGGGGTCGTTGTGGACGTCGGCGCAGTGGGCCGCGCACAAGCCGGACCACGTGACCGTCGTCGTCGACGAGTCGCCGCTGGAGATCGTGCCGGGGGTCGAGATCGTCGGCGCGCCCTGGCGTTCGCGCCGCCCGGTGTCGGACCCGGCGGCGCCCGGGTACGCCGGGCTGAAGCCGTCCACGAAACGGCGGATCCTGCTCGCGCACGGGCAGCTGACCAGCCTGAGCGGCGGCATGTCCGACGTACCGACCATCGACCAGGCGGCGCTCGAGGCCGCGGTCGCGGACGGGCGGCTGCAGTACGTCGGGCTCGGCGACCGGCACTCGACGACCCAGGTCACCGAGCGGATCTGGTTCTCCGGGACGCAGGAGGTCACCGCGCCGGAGGAGACGCACCCGGGCAACGTGCTGGCCGTGACGCTGGCCGGGGACGCGATCACCGTCGAGCCGCAGCGGGTCGGTGCGTGGCACATGGTCGAGCACCACGCGGAGCTGGACGGTGAGGAGTCGCTGAAGGCGCTGGCGGACTGGTTCGCCGAGCTGCCGGACAAGGAGCGGACGTACGTCCGGCTGGCCGCGGACGGGTCGCTGCCGTTGCCGCTGATGAGCCAACTGGAGGCGATGCTCGACGCGCTCGGTGAGGTGTTCGCCAGCGTCGAGAAGTGGCCCAAGTTCTGGACGGTCCGGCCTGCGCCGGAGGCTGCCGACCTGGACGCGCTTCAGCTCAGTGGCCCGGCCCGGGCGGCGATGGAGGAGTTGCGGCAGGCACTCGCCGGTGGCGACGAGTCCGCCGGTGCGGCGCTGACGCTGATGCACCGTTTGGCCAGGGACGCGGGATGAGACTGCACAGCCTGACGCTGCGGAACTTCCGCGGCGTCGCGGAGCGCACCGTCCAACTGCCCGCGATCGGCACCACCGTGGTGGTCGGCGACAACGAGGTCGGCAAGTCCAGCCTGGTCGAGGCGTTCGCGCTGGTCTTCGACTTCCCGGACGACTCGAAGTCCAAGCGGATCGCCGACGTGCAGCCGGTCGGCCACGACGTCGCGCCCGAGGTGACCGTCGAGCTGACGCTGGGCGGCCGGGAGCTGACCTACACCAAGCGCTGGCTGAAGAACCGGTCCACCGAGCTGTCGGTGATCGAACCGGACGGCCGGCGTAAGACGTTCACCGGTCGCGAGGCGCACAACGAGGCCGAGCGGCTCTTCAACGAGAACGTCGACCCGGTGCTTTGGCAGACCCTGATGGTCAGCCAGGGCCAGTCGCTGATCCTGCCGACCCCTGCCGACGCCGAGCCGCTGATCACCGCGGTCACGGCCGAGTCCGGTACGCCGGTCGACGGTGCGTCGATGCCGCTGGTGTCCGCGGTCGAGCACGAGTACCTGCGGTACTGGACGCCGCGTGGCCGTCCGACCGGCGACTTCGCCAAGTCGGCCCAGGCGGTGAGCGCGGCCGAGCTGCGGTCGGCGCAGGCCGCCAAGGCGATGGAGGAGGTCGTCGCCGACATCCGCCGGGCCGAGCGGCTGGCGCTCGACCTCGAGGACCTCACCACCCGCTTGGCCGAGCACCTCAAGACCGTGGAGGAGCTGCGGGTCCGCAAGAAGGAGACCGACGAGATCCTGCTGCGGCGGGACTCGGTGCGCGCCCGGGCCGAGACGGCGCGGGCCCGGCTGGAGAACCACACACGGACCAGGCTGGAGCGCGAGCGGCTGCTCGACGAGGTCGCGAGGTTCACGACGGCCGCCGGCGAGCTGGCCGAGCTGAAGGCGGAGGCCGAGAAGGCCGCCAAGGCCTCCACCGACACGCTGCACGCCGCCGAGGCCGCGCTGGCTGAGGTGGTCGAGCTCAAGGACGACCGGCGCGGCGACGTCCAGCACGCCGAGCAGCGGGTGTCCGAGCTGATGGACCGCGCCGAGCTGGACCGACTGACCGGCCAGCAGGCCGAGCTCGCCGACGTACGGGCCCGGATCGCCGCGGCGTCGCGGGTGCTCGACGGGATCAAGGTGACCGACTCGCTGGTCGCCGAGCTGGAGGATGCACGGGCCAAGGTCGTCGAGGCGCGAGCGGCGCTGGCGGCCGGCGTACCGGAGGTGCTGGTACGGCGGCTCGGCTCCGAGAAGATCTCGCTCGAAGGGACCGGTCTGGACGCCGGCGGCGCGAAGGTGCCGCCGCAGTTGGACGAGGGCGCCGAGCTGTCGATGCTGGTGTCCGGCGAGCTGCACGTCGGCGTACCGGGTCAGCTCGAGCTGACCGTGCGCGCCGGCGGTGACGCGGCCTCGCTGCGGTCGCTGGTCGACGAGGCCGTACGGCGTGAGAAGGACCTGCTGAAGCGGGCCAAGGTCCGCGACCTGCAGGCCGCGCGGGAGCTGCTGCGCAAGAGCGACACGGCGTCGGCGGAGCTGCAGGAGGCCCGGCGGACCGAGCGGTCGCTGACGGCCGGCGGTGACCCGGGGGAGCGGATCGCCTTGCTGGCGGCGCGGTTGGGTGTCTTCGGCGACGAGCCGGCCGAGGAAGAGGAAGAGGCGCCGAAGGGCAAGCAGCAGCCGGCGGTGGAGAACGTGCCGGGTCAGATGTCGTTGTTCGAGGAGTTCGCCGAGGACACCTTCGACTTCGAGGACCTGGTGATGCCGGAGCCGCTGGCGCCGGACGACCTGACCGGTGCGCAGCGGGCGCTGGAGGACACGCGGGCCGAGCTGGCGACGGCAGAGCGGCTGCTGGGCGACGCGGAGTTCGCGGCGGCGCAGGCGCGCAAGGCGGCCGACGAGGACCGGTCCGAAGCGCAGCAGGCGCGGGCGCGGGCCGAGCTGGCGGCCGAGCGCGTTGCCGCGGCGACCGCCGAGCTGGAGGCAGCGCGGGCGGTGCTGGCTGACGAGGACGTCGACGCGTCGGAGGAGAAGGCCACCGCTGAGGTCGAGGCTGTGCTGGAGGAGCTGACCGCCGTACAGGAGCAGGTGGACGCGGCTGGTGCCGACCACGTCGAGGGCGAGCTGGCTGACGCGCTGGCCGTGGCTGCGCGGCTGCAGGGCGAGCGGGACACGCTGCGCGACTCACTCCGTACGACGGAGGGCCGGCTGGAGCAGTCCGGCCGCGACGGCCTCGCGACCCGGCAGGACACGGCGGAGCTGGAGCTGGCCGCCGTACGGGCCGAGCACGAGAACCTGCAGCGTCGGGCCGAAGCCGCACGGCGGGTGCACGAGACGCTCGGCCGGCACCGGGCTGCCGCGCAGACGAAGTACTCGGAGCCCTTGCAGAGCAGGATCGAGGCGCTCGGCCGCAGTGTCTACGGGCCGACGTTCCGGGTCTGGCTCGACGACGACCTGGCCGTCGCCGAACGCGAGCTCGAAGGCAACCGGCTGCGCGTCGAGTCGCTGTCCACCGGGGCGCAGGAGCAGCTGGCGATCATCACCCGGCTGGCGATCAGCCACCTGGTCAGCACGACCGAGAACAGCGTGCCCGTCATCTTCGACGACGCCCTCGGCTGGTCCGACAAGGCCCGCCTGCGCGACATGGGCACCCTGCTCGGCCGCGCCGGGGACCACGGCCAGGTCATCATCCTGACCTGCATGCCCGACCGCTACGAGTACGTGCCCAAGGCAACGTTCATCAAACTGCAGTGATCACAGGTCGTCCGGAGAGCCCAGCTGGGCCTTGCGGTCGGCAGCAGCGCGCTGCTCCTGATGGCTGCTGTACGCCATGGTGTGGTACGCCTCGTCGTACGCGGCCATCGCCGCGCTGAGGCCCGCACCAGCCGTGCCGCGCCTGCGCGACCACCGCGCCAGGCCGGTGAATGCGGCGAGGGTGATGGTCAGCGCGAGCGCGGCGATCAGGTACGGCACGGGATCCAGGCTAGGCCATCTGGACCATCGCGATGATGGGCTCGGTGGGGGTGACGGCGCCGGGGGAGTTCTCGACGGTGATGCCCAGAGCGGTCTTGTCCCGTACGCCGCCGCTGATGAGTCGCGTGGCTTCGGGGGTGGCGAGGCCGGCCGAGTGCGGCGTGAGCGACTTGTCCATCAGCCAGAGCTGGTACGTCTTGCCGTCCGGCAGCTTCGGCAGGCCGCGCAGGAGGACGATGGCTCGGTCCTGGCTGGCCGACATGATCACCGCCGCACTGCCGCCGCCGGTCACAGCGGCCCGGGCGGTCCGGGCGTCCGGCTGGGCGAGCAGGCCGGCCAGGTCCTGGTTCTGCTGCTCGACGCGCTGGCTGTCGCGGTACTGGTCGATGGCGATGCCGCCGGTGGCTGCGACCGCCAGAGCAGCAGCGGCCAACGCGAGCATGGACCGGCGGGTTCGGCGCCGTGCTTGATGAGCCGGCGCGGTGGTCGGGCCGCCGGCGGTCGCCGACGGGGCCTGCTGGGCGGGCTGTCCGTTGTCGGTTCGGCGGATGATCGGCGGCAGCTGCCGGGTCGCGGCGATCTCCGAGAGCACGCGGGCCTTCAGTGCGGCCGGCGGTGGCGTCGCGACCGCCGTACCGAGCTTGTTGGCCGCTTCGCGCAGCTCCGCGACCTCCGACCGGCACGACGAGCAGTCGGCCAGGTGCGCCTCGAACCCGATCCGCTCGTCCTCGGGCAGTGCGTTCAGTACGTAGGGACCGGTCAGCATGTGCACGTCCGGTGTCGTCATGGCCCTCACCTCCCCGTCACGCCCAGGCAGTCGCGCAGCCGGATCAGGCCGTCGCGCATCCGCGCTTTGATCGTCGCCAGTTTCGCGTCCAGCAGTTCGGCCACCTCGCGGTAGGAGTAGCCGCCGTAGTAGGCCAGTGTCACCGACTCGCGTTGCAGCTCGGTCAGGGCCGACAGGCAGTGGCGGACCTGCTCGACCTCCAGGTTCGTGGTGACCGCTTCGGCCACCTCGTCGTACGCCGTGGTGGAGCTGGCCGCCGCGACCGCCTGCTCCCGGTCGGTGGCCGACTGCTCCGAGCGGACCCGGTCGATCGCGCGCCGGTGCGCCATCGTCAGGATCCAGGAGGTCGGGGAGCCGCGGTCGGCGTCGTACCGGGTGGCGGTCCGCCAGACCTCCACCATCACCTCCTGGGTGACCTCCTCGGACTGGGCCGGGTTGCGCAGCACCCGGCGGACCAGTCCGAACACCCGCGGAGCCATCTGGTCGTACAGGTGCGCGAACGCGTCGGTGTCACCGCGCGCCACCCTGGCCATCAGCTCGGCAGGCGTCGTACCGCCGGTGCCGGTCACCACCGGCCACGGGAGGGCTGTCGACTCCTCGCTCACGGGCATCCTCTTCGCTCGTCGCACACTCGGTCGGAAGAGCTTCGGAGCAGGAGCCTCGGCGGATGGGTCTGTCTGCTACCTGATTATGCGCTCGGGTGCGCTGTAGATCACGCAGCGCTCGCCGCGGGTGAAGCCGGCCAGGGTGATGCCGAACTTGCGGGCCAGGTCGACGGCCAGGCTGGACGGGGCTCCGACGGCGACGATCATGCCGATGCCGGCGGCGACCGACTTCTGGACCAGCTCGTACCCGGCGCGACCGCTGAGGGCGAGCACCAGGCCCTTGCGGCTGTGCTGGTTGAGCACGGTCCACCCGATCACCTTGTCGACCGCGTTGTGCCGGCCGACGTCCTCCTTGACGACCACCTTGCGACCGTCCGTCGTGAACAGGCCGGCCGCGTGCAGCCCGCCGGTCCGGCCGAACGTGGGCTGGGCGTCGCGCAGCAGGTCCGGCAGCCGCAGGACGAGGTCGAGCGGGGCCTCCACCGGGTCGACCGGCTCGTACTCGCGCTCGGCCAGCTCGTCGAGGCTCTGCTGGCCGCAGACGCCGCAGGCGGCCGAGGTCACGCCGTACCGCTGCGGGGGCTCGCGGTCGGGCGGGCCGTCGAAGGTGACGGTGACCGTGTTGAACTGCTGCTCGCGGGTCAGCACGACGTCGGTGCAGTAGGCGACCGTACGGATGGCGTCCGGCCGTACGGCGAAGCCCTCGGCGAGGCAGAAGCCGGCGGCCAGCTCGAAGTCGGACCCGGGCGTGCGCATCGTGACGACCAGCGGCTCGGGCGGTCGGCCCGGCCACTCCAGCCGCAGCTCGAGCGGCTCCTCGGTGACCACGACGTCCTCGCGCCGCGACGTCCTCCCGCCGTCCTGAACCTCGACTTTGTAGCGCGTCACCGGGCCTTTGGTCATGTATACAATCCTATGCTGTCGGTGGTGACCCGACGATCGGAGGCTGCTGTGCGGATGTCGCGCCGGATGCTGCTCACGAGTTCGCTGGTCGGCACCCTGACCGTCTCGGCGGCCGGTGTCGGTCGCGCGACCGCCTTTCGAGGAGCCATGAGCACACCGCGCACTGTCAAGGACCGCGTCGAGGCGCTGGTCGAGCTGTACCGCGACGACGTCGCGCCGATCGTGGCGCTCGGCGACCCGGTCCTGCGACACCAGGCCGAGCCGTACGACGGGCAGCTGGACGGCGAGCTGCTGCACGAGTTCGTCGACCTGCTCCGGCGGACGATGAAGGCGGCGCCGGGCGTCGGGCTGGCCGCGCCGCAGGTCGGGATCTCGTTGCGGATGGCCGTGATGGAGGACCCGGCGACCGTGCCGGAGGAGATCGCGGAGGCGCGGGAGCGGTACCCGCTGGAGTTCTTCGCGGCGCTCAACCCGTCGTACGAGGTGGTCGGGCGGGCTCGGCGCGGGTTCTACGAGGGGTGCTTGAGCATGCCCGGCTACACCGGCGTGGTGAACCGGGCGCTGAAGGTCGACGCCGTCTACACCGATCTGACCGGCGAACGGCGGAAGCTGGCGCTGTCCGGCTGGCAGGCGCGGATCCTCCAGCACGAGACCGATCACCTGAGTGGGACGGTGTACGTCGACAAGCTGGAGCCGCGGTCGCTGGCGACGTCGGCGAACTACACGAACCGGTGGGCCGATCCTGTTCCCACCAAGGCCGCACGGGAGCTGGGCTTCCACCTCGACTAGCTGGACCAACCTCTGCGCAGGGCCAGCCAGTCGAGGAAGGTCCAGGCGTAGAGGCGCTGGTGACGGCGGAGCTCGGGCGTGCAGCCGGGTGGTGGCGGGGCGTCGAGGTTGTCGAGCATGTACGCCGCCACGACGGCCGCGCCGCAGTCCAGGTGGTCGGCGGGGACGTCGGCGGTGAGTGGTGAGCTGCTGATCGCTGCCTGCGTGTCGATGCCTTCGTACTGGGCGATCGGGAGCAGGCAGAACCAGTCGAACCACTTCGGGCCGAGGGACAGCCAGTTCCAGTCGACGGTCCAGCAGGTGCCGGCCTCGTCGATGAGGAGGTTGTCGGGGCGCAGGTCGCTGTGCATCGCGGTGTCGCCGGCGAGGGCTTCGGGGTAGAGCGCGATGAGGTCGGACAGCTCTTGGAGTACGTCGGGCAGCCAGGGCTGGAAGCCGGGCGGGAGTGGGCGGTCGCCGGTGTGGAGCTGGTCGGGAAGGTCGACCGGCCAGCCGCCCGAGGCGAGGTCGTCGACGAGGGCGTCGAGGTCGGCCAGGGGTGTGGGGGTGAGGGCGTCGGCCATCAGTTCGCAGGCCGTGGTGACGGCGGCGAAGTCGTCGGCGGTCCAGGGGGAGCCGGGCATGCGGCCGTCGATGCGCTCGGAGGCAACAGCAAACCATTTGGTTTTGTCAGTCTCAGTGGTTGCTGTCGCGACGATCTGGGGGACACGGATGGCGTCCGGCAGCTGCGGGACGATCTCGGCTTCGCGTCGGTAGGCGCCGTACGCGTGCAGGGTGTCCGGTGCGGCCTTGACGAAGAGCTCACGGCCGTCGGCGAGGGTGACGGGTGCTGCGAAGCCGCCGGTGAAGCCGGAGCCGACGGGGTGGCCGGCCTCGGTGATCTCGGTGCCTAGGGCAACGGCCAGGGCATGCTGGAGAGCCGCCGGCAGGGTGTCCCAGCCGGGGCGGTGCGAGGTGGCGGTGTAGTCGACGACTGGTGGACCGGACATGCGCAGACCCTAGCTGCCGGGTGCCCCAGCGAGCCTGTCGATTCCGGCGGGCTGTGGACGGTTAGCGTGCGCTGCATGGACGGGTCTGTGGTGCTGCAGGTGCTGGATCTGGTGGGGATCTTCGTGTTCGGGATCACCGGGGCGCTGGTCGGGGTCCGGAAGACGCTGGACGTGTTCGGGGTCCTGGTGCTGGCGATGGTGACCGGGCTGGGCGGTGGGTTCCTGCGGGACGTGCTGATCGGCGCGACGCCGCCGGCCGCGTTGCAGGACTGGCGGTACCTCGTCGTACCGGTGCTGGCCGGGCTGCTGACGTTCTTCCTGCACCCGCGGATCGGGCGGGTCGAGCGGCTGGTGAACATCTTCGACGCGGCCGGGCTGGCGCTGTTCTGCGTGACCGGCGCGGTGAAGGCGACCAGCTTCGGGCTCTCGCCGTTGCCGGCCGCGCTGCTCGGGACCATCTCGGGCATCGGTGGGGGAGTGGTCCGCGACGTCCTGTCCGGCCGCGTGCCGGTGGTGCTGCGCTCGGAGATCTACGCGACCCCGGCCCTCCTCGGCGCCGGCATCGTGGTCGTCGCGTCGGCGCTCGACTACGAGGAGCTGTGGGTGCCGATCACCGCCGCGGTGATCTGCTTCGTGATTCGCCTGCTCGCCATCCGCCGCGGCTGGAACGCTCCGCTGCCGCGCTAGTTGTGGGCGAACACGGTCTTCGGCCGGGCGAACGTGATCGACACCCCGGCGACGCCCGCGCACAGCACACCGATCGACACCGGCACCCAGTACGCCGACGAGGCGCCCCACAGGTCGACCGCGTGACCGGCGGCCGCGTTGCCGGGGGCAACGCCGAGCAGGATGCCCGTGACCGTCCAGGTGATCGCTTCGGTCAGCCGCTGCGGCGGCACCCACTCCTCGACGCAAGCGGTGACCGCCACCATCGTCGGGGCGATCGTCAGGCCCGCGCAGAACAGCACTCCGCCCAGTACGACGGTGTTGCCGACCCAGGGCAGTGGCGCCAGCGAGATGGCCAGCAGGATCGTCCCGATCAGCAGCCGGCGCTCCACCGGAGCCCGCCAGTGCACCGAGCCGTACCAGAGCCCGGCCAGCAGCGACCCGAACGCCCACACCGCCAGTACGACGCCGGACATGCCCGGCTGGCCCTGTTCGGCCGTGAAGGCCACCGTGACGACCTCAGCGCTCCCAAGCGTGGCCCCGAGCCCCAGGCCGATCAGCGACAGCAGCAGCAGCGACAGCCACGGCAGCGGCGCCTGCTCGGCTCCGTTGGCCTTGCCGCGGCCAGGCGGGTCGGAGCGTCGCAGGAGCGCCAGCCAGATCCCACCGGCCAGTCCCAGCACGCCGGCGGCCATCAGCGCGACGTACGGGCTGACCTGGGTCGCCAGTGCGGTGACCAGCACCGGGCCGATGATGAAGACCACCTCGTCGCCGACCGCCTCCAGCGCGAACGCGGTCTGCAGGGCCCGGCCGCGACCGAGCAGGTGGGTCCAGCGGGCCCGGACGAACGAGCCGACTTGCGGGCGGGTGCCGCCGGCAAGGAACGACAGCAGGTAGAGCAGGGCGGTCGGAGCGTCGGCCCGGACCGCCAGCAGCAGTCCGGCCAGGCCGATCGTGCAGAGCACGCTCCCGGCGAGCAGCAGGCTGCGCTGGCCGAAGCGGTCGACCAGCCGGCCCTGGATCGGCCCGGTGATCGCACCGGCGACCACCGCGACGCCGGAGACCGCGCCGGCCAGTCCGTACGAGCCGCTCTCCTGCGCGATCAGGATGACGATGCCCAGCCCGATCATCGAGATCGGCATACGCCCGAGGATCCCGGCGGCGCAGAAGGCGGCGGCACCGGGACGGCGCATGAGGTGGACGTAGGGCATCAGCATGGGGGACCGTGCACACCGTATAGGGGCGGCCTGACAAACTCGTGACATGCCCCACCCCGTGTCGCCTGATCCTTCCCCGTACGACGCCGTCCTGCTGCTGTCCTTCGGCGGTCCCGAGAAACCCGAGGACGTGCTCCCGTTCCTCCAGAACGTCACCCGCGGCCGGGGCATCCCGGACGAGCGGCTCAAGGAGGTCGGCGAGCACTACTACGGCTTCGGCGGCCGGAGCCCGATCAACGACCAGAACCGAGCGCTGCTGGCCGCGCTGCGGGAGTCGTTCGACGAGATCGGGCTCGACCTGCCGATCTACTGGGGCAACCGCAACTGGGCGCCCTACCTGACCGACACGCTGCGCGAGATGGCCGCGGACGGGATCCGCCGCGCGGTGGTGATCGTGACCAGCGCCTACCCGTCGTACTCGGGCTGCCGGCAGTACCGGGAGAACCTGGCCGACGCGACCGCCGAGGTCGAGAACGCGCCGGTGATCGACAAACTGCGGCACTACGCAAACCACCCGGGCTTCGTCGGGTCCTTCGTCGAGTCGACCGCGGCCGCGCTGAGCGAGCTGCCGGAGGGTGCCGCAATCGCCTACGTGACGCACTCGATCCCGACCGCGATGAACGCGACCAGCGGCCCGGACGGCAACGGGTACGTGACCTGGCACCTGGACGTCGCCGCCGAGATCACCGCCGAGCTGGAGCGCCGGACCGGCGTCACCCGCCGGACCGACCTGGTCTACTGCTCGCGCTCCGGCCCGCCGCAGGTCCCGTGGCTCGAGCCGGACGTCAACGACCACCTGGAGGAGCTGGCCGCGACCGGTGTGCCCGGAGTGGCCGTCGTACCGATCGGGTTCGTCAGTGACCACATGGAGGTCATCTACGACCTCGACACCGAGGCCGCGGCGACCGCCGACAAGCTGCGCCTGCCGATGGCCCGGGCGGCGACGCCCGGCACCGACCCGCGGTTCGTGACGATGCTGCGCGACCTGGTGGTCGAGCGGGCCGAGGCCGAGCGCGGTGAGCACCCGGAGCGGCCCTGCGTGGGCAAGCTGGGCCCCGGCTGGGACAACTGCCGCCCGGACTGCTGCCCGCCCCTGCGCCGGCCCACGACCCCCACCCAGACCGCCGTACCGACGACAGCAGGACCGAAGGAAACCGCATGAGCACCCCGCAGGAACTGCTGAAGCTGGCCGTCACGGTCGCCACCGAGGCGGCCGAGCTGATCGTCGAGCGGCGCCGCGGCACGATCACCGTCGCCGACACCAAGAGCACCGCGACCGACATCGTCACCGCCGTCGACCGCGAGTCCGAGGAACTGATCCGCGCCCGCGTGCTCGAGGCCCGGCCGGACGACTCGTTCCTCGGCGAGGAGGGCGACGACATCGACGGGACCAGCGGCGTGCGCTGGGTCGTCGACCCGATCGACGGCACGGTCAACTACCTGTACGACCTTCCGACGTACGCCGTCTCGATCGCGGTCGAGCAGGACGGCGTCACGGTCGCCGGTGTCGTCGTGGACGCGCCCAAGGGCGAGGTGTTCACCGCGACGCTCGGCGGCGGCGCGTTCCTGGACGGCAAGCCGATCCGGGTGTCGGACTGTACGTCGCTCGACCGCGCCCTGGTCGGCACCGGCTTCGGCTACGACCCGGACCGGCGGGTGGTGCAGGCCGAGGTGGTCCAGCAGCTGATCGCCAAGGTCCGCGACATCCGGCGGATCGGGGTCGGCGCGATCGACCTGTGCTACGTCGGCTGCGGCCGGCTCGACGCGGTCTACGAGCGCGGGCTCAACCCGTGGGACTACGGCGCCGGCGCGCTGGTCGCGTCGGAGGCGGGCGCCCGGGTCGGCGGCCTGAACGGCGCCCCGGTGTCTCCGGAGATGTCGATCGCCGCCACGCCCGCGGTGTTCGATGCGTTACACGACGCGCTCGCGGCGGCGAACCCGCTGCGCGCATGAGGTCTGCTCATTTGTGCACACAAGCTGCTCGCGCGGGGCGGTAACGCGCAAACTTCTGTTCGGTCCTGACAATTTCTT
This sequence comes from Kribbella lupini, assembly GCF_039529595.1. Taxonomy (NCBI): domain Bacteria; kingdom Bacillati; phylum Actinomycetota; class Actinomycetes; order Propionibacteriales; family Kribbellaceae; genus Kribbella; species Kribbella lupini. The sequence continues at coordinate 1,301,093 of NZ_BAAANC010000001.1, forward strand.
CGACACGCGGGTCAGAAGGTGGACCCCGACGCGCGCGATGGCCGGGTTATAGGGCACAATCCCTGCCTCGGGAGCGGAAGCGAGTCCGGTCCCAGCCTGTCTGTCAAGGGTTTCGGGGGACCAGAGGATTCCGGGCGGAATTTCTCGGGCGCGTTATCCGTTCCAGGGCTCAGCAGGCAACACCACGGGTACGAAGAGGGCAGGGAAACACCATGGCGACTGACTACGACGCCCCGCGCAAGACGGACGAGGACTCCAGCGAGGAGTCGATCGAAGAGCTGAAGACTCGCCGTCACGACAAGAACTCCGGCAAGGTCGACGAGGACGAGGCCGAGGCGGCCGAGAGCTTCGAGCTGCCCGGCGCCGACCTGAGCCACGAGGAGCTGGCGGTACGGGTTCTCCCGCGCCAGGCCGACGAGTTCACCTGTTCGAGCTGCTTCCTGGTCCACCACCGCAGCCAGCTCGCGAACAGCAAGAACGGCCAGCTGATCTGCCGCGACTGCGCTGCCTGACACACAGCAGCGCGGCCGCCCTGCTCGGCTGATCCGTACCAATCGGGACCGTCCCCCTTCCGGGGGCCGGTCCCTTGGTGCGTTCTAGGCCTTCACGACGTCCTTGGCCGCGCCCTTGACGGCTTCGGTCTCGAAGCCCGGCGGCAGGTGGCCGGTGGACTTCAGCCAGTACTGCGCCGCCCGCTGCTCGGCGAACCGCTTGGCCACCGCCGCGGCCGCGCCGCTGGCGACCGCCCAGCTGACCACCTCGACGTAGCCGGCTTCGGTGCTGCCCTTCGGTGGCTTCCCGCCGGCCCCGATCTTCCAGGCCGTGGTGACCGCCTTGTTGGCGACCAGTCCGACCACCATCGTGAAGACCGCCAGCACCAGCTTCCAGCCGATCTTGGCTCCGATCACCACTGCCTCCTTAGCCGATCCCGTTACCTCAGGATCTTGCCACGCTGTTCTCCGTCAGCGCCGCTGCGAGCCGCTCGGGGTTGCGCGTGGCGATCAGCCAGTACGGCGCCGGGTCGTGCGGGTCGGTGATCTCCACCCGGACCGCGCCGTGCACGTAGCTGCGTAGCACCAGGTACGCCGCCGGGTCGCAGTCGCGGCCGAACGCGGTCCGGACGGCCTCACCGGTCAGGGGCTCGACCTTGCCGAGGTACTCGCGCTCGATCGAGGCGCGGCCGGCGCGGAGCCGCTCGGCGTCCACCTCGACCAGCGCACCGCCGTACCGGATGAAGAGGGCGGTCAGCAGGACCGCCACGACTCCGCCGGCGACCAGGCCGGCCGCCTGTCCGGCGGGGACCGCGACGATCAGCCAGATCGTCAGGACGAGCAGGGCGGCGATGATCCACCAGCGCACCGGCACGCTCAACCGCTCCCGATAGTTCGTCACACCACCAGCCTGGCATGTGGCTCAACAGGTGACGTCGGTAGGGTCGCCTCTCGTGATCGAGCCCCCGACCCGCTCCGCGACCCCGCAGCGTGAGCTGGAACCGCCGGAGCGTCACCCGGAGGCGCCTGCTCCCGGCACGGTCCTGCCGTCGCACTACGAGAACTGCGTGGCCTGCGGACCGTCGCACCCGACCGGTCTGCGGCTGGTGTCGACCGCTGGGCCCGAGGTGAGCATCACCGGCGAGTTCACGGTCACCGCTGACCACCAGGGCGCACCTGGTCTGGCGCACGGCGGCGTACTGGCGCTGGCGCTCGACGAGACGCTGGGCGGTCTGTCCTGGCTGCTGCGGCGGCCGATGGTGACCGGGCGGCTCGAGACGGACTACATCCGGCCGGTGCCGGTCGGTACGACGCTCTACCTGACCGCCCGGTGCCTGGGCTTCGCCGGGCGGCGGATGTACGCGAAGGCGGTCGGCCGGCTGGGCGGACCGGAAGGCAACGTGGCTCTCCGGGCGAGTGCGGTGTTCGTGGTGGTCCCACCTGAGCATTTCGTCGAGCACGGGACGGACATGACGACCGAGCAGGTCCACGACTACGAGGTGAACCCATGACCGAGGTACTGATCCAGCGGCTCGACCCGGAGCTGCCGCTCCCGTCGTACGCGCATCCTGGTGACGCCGGGGCCGACCTGGTCGCCTCGCACGACGTGACGCTGAAGCCGGGGGAGCGGCAGCTGGTCGGGACCGGGATCGCGATCGCCCTGCAGGACGGGTACGCCGCGTTCGTGCACCCGCGGTCCGGGCTGGCCGCGAAGCACGGGGTATCGATCGTCAACGCACCGGGCACGGTGGACGCGGGCTACCGCGGCGAGATCAAGGTGTGCCTGGTCAACCACGACCCGCACGCCGAGGTCACGCTGCGCCGTGGCGACCGGATCGCGCAGCTGGTGGTCCAGCGGGTCGAGAAGGCCCGGTTCGTCGAGGTGACCACCCTGCCGGGCTCCGCGCGCGGTACCGGGGGACACGGCTCGACGGGCGGTTTCGGTGATGTGACACGCTGATCAGGTTGCCGCCCGCTGACCTGCGGGTACGGGAGACTACGGCGGGGTTTGTGCCGCCCCCAGAAGACTGACGATCGAGGAAGTAGGCAAGAGCAGTGATCTTCCGCCGCAAGGCCAAGAACGAGGACGCCCCGGACACCGTGGACGCCGTCGAGGAGACGTCGGGCGTCGAGGACGCCGGCACCGAGGGGTCCGCGGCCACCGAGGCCGGCCAGGACACCGCGGGCGGTCCGTTCGACGTCACCGAGGTGGACCCGGAGACGCTGGAGGCCGAGGACCGGATCGACCTCGGCGCGCTGGTGATCACCGGCCTGCCGGGGATGGAGCTGCGGCTGCAGGTCGACGAGCAGAGCGGCGACGTCCAGGCGATCCTGCTGGTGCTGGAGGACTCGGCGCTGGAGCTGCGCGCGTTCGCCGCGCCGAAGACGGCCGGCATCTGGGACGAGGTCCGCCGCGAGATCGCCGGCGAGGCCACCAAGATGGGCGGTACGGCGTCGGAGACCGAGGGGCCGTTCGGCACCGAGCTCGTGCTCGTCGTACCGGTCCAGGACCCCGAGGGCCAGATCTTCAGCCAGACCTCGCGGGTGATCGGTGTCGACGGTCCGCGCTGGCTGCTGCGCGGCACCATCCTCGGTCGCGCGGCGGTCGAGCCGGACGCGGCGCCGCCGATGGAGCAGGCCTTCCGCAACGTCGTCGTGGTCCGCGGGTCGGAGCCGATGGCGCCGCGCGAGTCGCTGGCGCTGAAGCTGCCCGCGGGCGCCCAGCCGGCCGCCGAGGAAGAGGCCTGATCCCCGTGTCCGGATTCCGGTTCAGCGCGTTCGCGCGCGGATTACACTGATCCCATGGGGAGCGACAAACCCGCAGGGATGTGGCGACGTGCCTTCCGCGGCCTGGCCGGCGACCAGGACGAGCAGGACGCCGAGGTACTCAAGGACTTCGCGCACGACTGTGGCGCGCGGTCGATCACCGGTTGTCACGACCGGGAGATGGTGACGCTGTACGGGACGCTGCGCACCATCACGTTCAGCCCGCGCGGCGGTGTCCCGGCCCTGGAGGGCGAGTTGTACGACGGCACCGGGACGGTGAAGCTGGTCTGGCTCGGCCGGCGCAAGATCGCCGGCATCCACCCAGGCTCGGAGCTGATCGCGTCCGGGCGGATCGGAGTGGTCGACGGCGACCGGGTGATGTTCAACCCGCGCTACGAGCTGCGTCCGACGGCCGCGCATGGCTGAGCCGCGGGCCGGTCAGGACTCCGAGCGGGACCTGGACGGCCACATCGCCCCGGACCTGGGTGGCGAGACGAACCACTCGCCGAAGCACCCGACCGACGAAGAACTGGTCGAGATCCTCAGGCCCGAGCTCGAGGCGGCCGAGGCCGAGCTGACCGACGACAAGCCGGACGGCACGACCACGGACCGGCCGAGGACGACCGACAAGGACTTCTTCCAGGCGCTCGGCGGCTGGGGCGCGCTGCTCGACATCGGGCTGCCGTGGATCGCGTTCCTGATCGTGTACGGCGTCACCGACCACGACCTGAAGCTCGCGCTGATCGTCGCGATCGCCTGCGGTGCGGCCGTCGCCGTGCTGCGGCTGGTCCGCAAGCAGCCGCTGCGCAACGTGCTCGGTGGCTTCGTCGGCGTCCTGATCTCGGCCTGGGTGGCCAACCGCAGCGGCAACGCGGAGGACGTCTACCTGCCCGGCCTGCTGACCAACGTCGGCTACGGCCTGCTCTACCTGATCACCGTGCTGATCCGCTGGCCGCTGTTCGGCCTGCTGTACGGCCTGATCACCCAAACCGGTACGGCGTGGCGGCGCGATCCCGCGATGCTGCGCGGGTTCAGCCGGGCCACCTGGGTGTTCGTCGCACTGTTCGCGATCCGGCTCATCGTCCAGGTGCCGCTGTACCTGGCCGGCAGCCTGAACGCGCTGGGCATCGCGAAGGTCGGCCTCGGCCTGCCGTTCTACGCCCTCGCGCTGTGGCTCGCGTACGCCGTACTGCGGGGCTCGTTGCCGGCGGACAAGTGGGACGAGGCGCGCGACCACATCACCCACCTGCTGGGTGGCGGTAAGAAGAAGTAGTTGTCCGGCGCTGTCATGTAGCGGACGTGTCCTCTATGTGACAGCGCTTTTCCGCGACCGCGCGTGATCGCGGTGCCTAGGATTTCGCGACTTTGTCCGTAGAAACCCTGTGAGGCACCTGTGACTCCACGCCCTGGTCGCGCTCGGGCGGTGACCGCCGTCCTCGCGGCGGCGCTGACCGTCGCCGCGACCCTGACCGGTGGTTCCGCCACCGCGTCACCCGCCCCCACGCTGCCGATCGCAGCACCCGGCACGACTCCTCGGACCGTCACCCTCATCACGGGTGACAAGGTCGAGGTGACCGTCGCCGCCGACGGCAAGCAGAACTACCGCGTCACCGGTCCGGACGGCCGGCTGGCCGACCACGACGTGCACGTGGACGGCAAGGACACCTACGTCTACCCGCGCTCGGCCGCCCGCTTCCTGGCCGCCAAGCTGCTCGACGAGAACCTGTTCAACGTCACCCGGCTGCTGGCCGACGGGTACGGCGACGAACTCCCGCTGATCGTCACCTACACCGACGCCGCCACCCGGTCGCGCAGCCAGCGGGTACCGTCCGGTGCTCGCAAGCAGCAGACCCTCAGCAGCATCCAGGGCGCTGCGCTCTCCACCGACCAACCGGCGGCCTTCTGGCAGTCGCTGACCTCCCAGGCCGCGCGGTCGACCGCCTTTGCGGGCGGCATCGAGAAGGTGTGGCTGGACGGCAAGTTCAAGGCCGACCTGGCCGACAGCGTCGCGCAGGTCGGAGCGCCCGAGGTCTGGCGCGGCGGCAACACCGGCGAGGGCGTCGACGTCGCCGTACTGGACACCGGTGTCGACCTGCAGCACCCCGACCTGGACGACCGGGTGGTGGCCTCCACCAGCTTCGTGCCGGAGCTGGACGTCACCGACCGGCAGGGCCACGGCACGCATGTCGCGTCGACGATCGCCGGGACCGGTGAGGCCTCCGGCGGCGCCGAGCGAGGTGTGGCGCCGGGTGCACGGCTGCACATCGGCAAGGTGCTCGACAACGCGGGCAGCGGCCAGGAGTCCTGGATCATCGCCGGCATGGAGTGGGCCGCCCGTGAGCAGCACGCCAAGGTCATCAGCATGAGCCTCGGCGGAGGCCCGACCGACGGCACCGACCCGATCAGCCAGTCGCTGAACGAGCTGTCCGCCGAGACCGGTGCGCTGTTCACCGTCGCCGCGGGCAACGCCGGACCGGGCTACTACACCGCCGCCGCGCCGGGCATCGCCGACGCGGCGCTGACCGTCGGTGCGGTCGACGGCGCCGACAAGCTCGCGGAGTTCTCCAGCTGGGGACCGCGGGTCGGCGACGGCGGCCTCAAGCCGGACATCACCGCGCCGGGCGTCGACATCCTCGCCGCCCGTTCGCAGTACGCCGCCGAAGGCAGCGGGTACTACCAGCTGATGAGCGGTACGTCGATGGCGACGCCGCACGTCGCCGGTGCCGTCGCGCTACTCGCGGCGCAGCACCCGGACTGGACCGGCCAGCAGCTGAAGGACGCCATCGTCAGCAGCGCCAAGCCGACCCCGGAGTACATCCCGTACCAGGGCGGCAGCGGCCGGCTGGACGTCGCAGCGGCCAGCAAGTCGAAGGTGCGCGCCACCGCGTCGGTCTACTCGGGCTTCCACCCGTGGCCGGTGCAGCCGAACGAGTCCGTCGACCGGACCGTCACCTACACCAACGACGGTGACCAGGCGGTCGGGCTGAACCTGTCGACCGAGGTCGCCGACGCACCGGCCGGGCTGTTCGCGTTGTCGAGCCCGAAGGTGACGGTGCCCGCGCACGGCACCGCTGAGGTCAAGGTGACCGTGGCGGTGAACGCCGTACCGGTCGACAAGCAGTTGTCGGGCCGGCTGGTTGCTACCGGTGCGGGCGTCCAGCTGAGCACGGTGATCGGTGTCGGGCGCGAGGGGGAGCGGTACCAGCTCACTCTGAACGCCAAGGACCGCAGCGGTCGTCCGCTGAGTGGTGACGCGATTCTGATCGGCCGGGGGAGCTACGGGCAGTTCGTCGTCGGTGAAGAGGGTGCTGAGCTGAGGCTGCCGCCGGGCGACTACACGACCTGGCTGACCACCGATGTGGAAGGCGCCAACGGGCCGAGCAGCAAGGGGCTCGCCGTACTGACGCTGGTCGACATCCACCTCGACAAGGACATGACCGCGACGTACGACGCGCGCAAGGCGCGGCAGTTGACTGCCACGGCGCCGCAGTCGACCACCCTGGGCGAGGTGCGGGCGAACGTGTACCGCGACTTCGGGCGGGACTTCTCGGTCGGGTCGTCGCGCTGGCCGAGCCCGGCGTACGACAGCGTGTGGGTACTGCCGACCGGCAAGGTGACGGACGGGGACTTCGTGGCCGGTGCGCGCTGGCGGTTGGAGCAGCCCGCACTGACGGTCGACGGGTACAGCGACCTGCTGGTACGCCGGGCAGCGCAGCCGTTGCCTCGCGGTCGTCAGCAGCTCGACGCGGTCTTCGTCGAGCAGGGACTGGCCGACCGGAACGGGAGTCACCGCGGCAAGGCGGTCGTCGTACGGAACAACGGGTCGGTCGAGCAGCAGGCCGCGGCGGCCGTCGCGGCCGGGGCCAAGCTGCTGGTCGTCGTCAACGACGGGCCGGGCAAGCTGGAACCCTGGACGGACTCGATCTGGGCACCGAACCCGCCGCCGATCACGATCGCGACGCTGACGCACGACGAGGGCGAGCAGCTGATCGCGCAGCTCGGCAAGGGACGCCGGACGTTGACGGTGACGTCGAACCCGACGCTGGACTACCAGTACGACCTGTCGCACTACTGGGATCACGTGCCGAGCGCGCCGTCGTACCGGCCGGGTGCCCGCGAGCTGGCCCGGATCGATGTTGCCTACCGCAACTTCCGTCCGGGGCGCGGGCTGGAGAACCGGTACGACGTCTGGAACACCGACTGGGAGTCGGCGATGAACACCTCCGGCACCGCGGTGCAGGGCGATCGGACGGACTGGGTGACGGCTGGTGTGCCGTACCAGGCGAAGGCCGAGATCTCTCGCGAGGTGCAGCAGACGGAGCCGGGGTGGCGGAGCTACTCGGGTGCGAGCCGGAGTGAACTGCAGTGGTTCGGCCCGGTGCAGCGGCCCCGGATGGCCAAGGGACTGTCGCCGGTGCGTTCCGGTGAGCAGCTGGCGGCCGTGTCGCCTGGATGGGGTGACGGCGGTGACCACGTCGGTACGGCGTTCGGCAACTGGGACATCACTCAGCAGCTGAGCCTCTACCAGGGCAGCACGTTGGTCGCGCAGGAGGCGCGTGACCAGCTGACCGTGAGCGGGCTGAAGGCGGAGCGGTTGCCGTACAAGCTGGTCGCGGACAACACGCGCGGCACGTACCCGCACCCGTACTCGACGGCTACGCGGACGGAGTGGGGCTTCACGTCGTCGGCGACCGACACGGTGCTGTCGTTGATCCAGCTGGACTACACCATCGGCCGGAACGAGCTGACGGTCACGCCTCGCTGGTCGGAGACCAACGCCACTGCGGGCATCCGCAAGCCGACGCTGGAGGTCTCATACGACGACGGCAAGACCTGGCGGTCGGCATCGCTGCGCCAGGACAAGTCGGGGTGGACCGCTCGGCTGGACGCGCCGCGAGGTGCCAGCTTCGTCAGCCTGCGCACGCGGGCTGAGGGGTCGGGCGCCTCGATCGACCAGCGCATCGATCGCGCATTCGGTCTGAAGTAAGACAGCGGGTGGGGAAGGCGGTGCCTTCCCCACCCGCTCACTTCCGGTGGTGCGGGGACAGCATGTCCTCGAGCTGTTCCTCGGTCTCGTCCGCCGCGACGAACAGCAGTTCGTCGTTCAGCTCCAGCGTGCCTTCCGGGTCCGGTCGCAGGACGCGGCCTTCGCGGATGATCGTGACCAGCGCCGTGTCGGTCGGCCAATCGATGTCGCCGACGCGCAGGCCGATCATGGGGGAGTCCTCCGGCAGCGTCAGCTCGACCAGGTTCGCGTCGCCCTGGCGGAAGGTGAACAGCCGGACCAGGTCGCCGACCGAGACCGCTTCCTCGACCAGCGCCGACATGATCCGCGGCGTCGACACCGAGACGTCCACGCCCCACGCCTCGTTGAACATCCACTCGTTGCGCGGGTGGTTGACCCGGGCAACAGTGCGCGGTACGCCGAACTCGGTCTTGGCCAGCAGCGAGACGACCAGGTTGACCTTGTCGTCACCGGTGCTCGCGATCGCCACCTGGCAGCGCTGCAGCGCGGCCTCCTCCAGCGACGACAGCTCGCACGCGTCGGCCAGCAGCCACTCGGCGCGCGGCACCGACTCGGCCTTGATCGCCCGCGGATCCTTGTCGATCAGCAGCACCTCGTGCCCGTTCTCCAGCAGTTCGCCGGCGATCGAGCGGCCGACGTTCCCCGCCCCGGCGATGGCTACCCGCATCACAGCTCCTCAGGCTTGGCGCCGAGCTGGGACTCGATCGCCGCGGCGTCGGTCTCCAGCATCACGACGTGCACCAGGTCACCCTCCTGGATGACGGTGTCCGCCTTGGGCAGCAGACCCTCGCCGAGCCGGGTCAGGAACGCGACCCGGGCGCCGGTGGCCTTCTCGATGTCGAACGCGGCGCGCCCGACCCAGCCGGAGTTCACGTGCACCTCGGCCAGCCGGATGGTCGCCGACGGGTCGCGCCACTCGGGCTCCGACCCGCTCGGCAGCAGCCGGCGGACCATCTGGTCCACCGTCCACTTCACCGTGCCGACGGTCGGGATGCCGAGCCGCTGGTAGACCTCGGCGCGCCCGGGGTCGTAGATCCGGGCGACGACGTTCTCGATCCCGAAGTTCTCCCGGGCGACGCGCGCGGCCAGGATGTTGGAGTTGTCGCCGTTCGAGACCGCCGCGAACGCCTCGGCGTCCTCGATCCCGGCCTCGATCAGCACCTCACGGTCGAATCCCATCCCGGTGATCGTGCGGCCGGAGAAGTTCGGGCTCAGCCGACGGAACGAGTCGGCAGACTGGTCGATGATCGCCACTGTGTGGCTGCGCTTCTCCAGGGTCCGGGCGAGCGTCGACCCGACGCGTCCGCAGCCCATGATGACGACGTGCACTCCGTGATCACTCCCTGCCCCGCGGGGGGCCGCTGGCATCCATTCGGCGGTGTAGACGCTACACCGGCCCGGGGCTCCCTCTAACATCCTCCGTGTGACCCCCGCTCTCGGCGACATCGGCAAGCGACTGCTGATCGGCCGCAAACTTCGCAGCACCCAGCTCGGCGAGACGTTGCTGCCGAAGCGGATCGCGCTGCCCGTCTTCGCCAGTGACGCTCTGTCGTCGGTGGCCTACGCCCCGGACGAGATCTTCCTGACCCTGTCCCTGGCCGGGCTGACCGCGCTGACCTTCTCGTGGAAGGTCGCGATCGTCGTCGCGCTGGTGATGCTGGTGGTGGTCGCGTCGTACCGGCAGAATGTGCACGCCTACCCGTCCGGCGGCGGTGACTACGAGGTCGCGAACGTGAACCTCGGGCCGACCGCGGGCCTGACCGTGGCCAGCGCGCTGATGGTCGACTACGTGCTGACCGTCGCGGTGTCGATCTCGTCGGCCGCCCAGTACGCCGCTTCGGCGATACCGGCGCTGGAAGGTCACCAGGCGACCGCCGCGGTGATCGCGGTGCTGTTCCTGTCCACGATGAACCTGCGCGGCGTCCGCGAGTCCGGTACGGCGTTCGCGGTGCCGACGTACGTGTTCATGGTGACCATCCTCGGGATGGCCGCCTGGGGCTTCGGGCGGCTGCTGTTCGGCAACCTGCCGGACGCGGCGACCGCGACGTTCGACATCGCCCCGGAGGGCCAGTTCGCGACCGGCGCCGGGGGACTGGCGATGGGCTTCCTGGTGCTGCGGGCGTTCTCGTCGGGCTGCGCGGCGCTGACCGGCGTCGAGGCGATCAGCAACGGCGTACCGGCGTTCAAGAAGCCGAAGAGCAAGAACGCGGCGACCACGTTGCTGCTGCTCGGCACGATCTCGATCGCGATGGTGATCAGCGTGGTCACGCTGGCCAACGTGATGAAGGTGCGGTTCGCCGAGGACCCGGCCACCCAGTTGCTGGACAACGGCGTACCGCTCGGCCCGGGCTACCACCAGGACCCGGTGATCGGGCAGCTGGCCAAGGGCATCTTCGACCACTTCAGCCCCGGCTTCTACCTGGTCGCCGCGGCCACCGGCGTCATCCTGGTGCTGGCCGCGAACACCGCCTTCAACGGCTTCCCGGTGCTCGGCTCGATCCTGGCCCGGGACAGCTACCTGCCCAAGCAGCTGCACACCCGCGGCGACCGGCTGGCGTTCAGCAACGGCATCATCATCCTGGCCGCGTTCGCGATCTTCCTGATCATCGCCTTCGACGCCGAGGTGACCCGGCTGATCCAGCTCTACATCGTCGGCGTGTTCGTCTCGTTCACGATCAGCCAGACCGGCATGGTCCGGCACTGGACCCGGCTGCTGCGGACCGAGACCGACTCCGGCCGGCGGGCCCAGATGATGCGGTCGCGGGTGATCAACACGATCGGCCTGACGCTCACCGGGATCGTGCTGGTGATCGTCCTGATCACCAAGTTCACCCACGGCGCCTACATCGCGATCATCGCGATGGGCGTGCTGTTCCTGCTGATGAAGGGCATCCGGCGGCACTACGACACGGTCGGGCGCGAGATGGCCGTCGAGGGTGACGAGCAGCTGATGCTGCCGTCGCGGGTGCACGCGATCGTGCTGGTCTCCAAGCTGCACAAGCCGACCCTGCGGGCGCTGGCGTTCGCGAAGGCGGCCCGGCCCTACATGCTCGAGGCGGTCACGGTCGACGTCGACCGCGAGGAGTCGGAGACGCTGCAGGCCGAGTGGGAACGGCACAACATCCCGGTCCCGCTGAAGCGCCTGGCGTCGCCGTACCGGGAAATCACCCGGCCGATCCTGCAGTACGTCCGCGACATCCGGCGGCAGTCGCCGCGCGACGTGGTGATGGTCTACATCCCCGAGTACGTCGTCGGTCACTGGTGGGAGCACATCCTGCACAACCAGAGCGCGCTGCGGCTCAAGGGGCGCCTCTTGTTCACACCTGGTGTGATGGTGACGTCGGTTCCGTACCAGCTGATCTCGTCCGAGGCGGCCCAGGAACGACAGGACCGGGTGGAGCGGGTGGCCGGACAAGTACGCCGGGGCGCCCGCAAGACGTCAGGAGATCGGTGAGGGACGAGGACATCGTCGGGACGGTACTGGAGCTGGAGATCGGTCCGGTGGCGCACGGCGGGCACTGCGTCGCGCGGTACGAGGGCCAGGTGGTCTTCGTCCGGCACGGGCTTCCCGGGGAGCTGGTGCACGCGCGGGTGACCGAGCGGACCAACAAGTACCTGCGCGCCGACGTCGTACAGGTGCTCACACCGTCGCCGCACCGGATCGAGCCGCCCTGCCCGTACGCCGGGCCGGGGCGCTGCGGCGGCTGCGACTTCCAGCACGCGAACATCGTCGAGCAGCGGCGGCTGAAGGCGACCGTGGTCTCCGACACGCTGCGGCGGATCGGCGGGATCGAGCGGACCGTGGTGATGGAGTCGCCCGGTGACGACGGGCTCGGCTGGCGGACCAGGATGCGGTACGCCGTGGGGCCCGACGGGCGGCCGGGGATGCGGGTGCACCGGTCGCACGACCTGGTCCCGGTCGACGAGTGCCTGATCGCTCATCCTGCGACGCCGTCCGTGCTGGACCAGCGCTGGCCGGGGACCGAGTCGGTGCAGGCGGTGGTGTCGTCGGAAGGCAAGCAGGCCGTGATCACCGACTCCGACAGCGGCGGCCGGGTCGTCGAGGTCGTCCGGGACCGGCGGTTCCGGGTGGAGGCCGACGGGTTCTGGCAGGTGCACCCGGCGGCGGCTTCGACGCTTGTCGACGCCGTACTGGCCGGCCTGGAGCCCGCAGCGGGTGAGACCGCGCTGGACCTGTACTCCGGGGTCGGGCTGTTCGCGGCGTTCCTGGCCGAGGCCGGGTGCGCGGTGCTGGCGGTCGAGGGGGACAAGGCCGCGGTCAAGAACGCCCGGCGCAACCTGCACGACCTGACCGGCGTCACGCTGGAGCAGGGCGACGTTGACAAGGTCCTGAACGGCGCGGTGCGTCAAGGGCTGTCGCAGGTCGACCTCGTCGTACTGGACCCGCCGCGGACCGGCGCCGGCAAGCACGTCGTACGGCGGATCGCCGGGCTGTCGCCGCGGAAGGTGGCCTACGTCGCGTGCGATCCGGCGGCGCTGGCGCGGGATCTGAAGACGTTCACCGAGCTCGGGTACGGCGTCAGCTCGCTGCGGGCGTTCGACCTGTTCGGGATGACCCATCACATAGAGTGCGTGGCCGTGCTGGAACCTGTGACTGGTTAGTTACCGGGCGGCTCAGGTACCGTTCTGCGCTGGTGCCTCGATGTTCGCTGGAGACCTGATACCCGATGCCGCTCGTCGATCTGGATGACCCGGAGGAGCTCCGCGCCCGCTGGAGCGCCCTCGCCGCGGTCGCCCATGCCACCGGCTTCGACCGCCGCTGGTACGCCGACGCCGACGGCTGGTACCACCAGGACGAGACCGGCTCGGACCTGCGGATGGTGCGGCTGTCCGGTGGGCGGTCGGTGTTGTTCGGCTATCACACCCAGCACAGCCGGACCGCGGGGACGGATCTCCTGGCCGGCGCGCCGGACTGGATCGGGCAGCCGGAGGTCAAGCGGCGGATCGCGGCCGGGGATCTGGGGTTCGTGTACGGCTCGTTCAACGGGACGTGGGCGCGGGCGTCGTACGAAGGTGACCCGTGGCAGCCGGTGGACGACGGCTTCCTGCCGATCGGCTCGTGGATCACCTCGGACGAGGAGAGCGCGCGCGAGCTGGTCGAGTGGGCGGCGGAGTGGGCCGACTACTTGGGCGGGCTCGACGAGCTGGTGCCGCTAGGGGTGGGGTTGATCCGGTCTGCCGCTGCTTCGAGGTTGTCGGCCGAGCAGTTGGGTGAGTTCTTCGCGCGACTGGGGATCGGGCGACGGTCGCCGCAGCAGCCGGATCTGTACGCGGCGCTGGCGGCTGTCGCGCAGTTCGATCAGGTGCCGGGTGGTGCTGCTCCTGCTGTCGCTGCGCCTGTTTATGCGCCGGTCGCCGAGGAGCCTGAGGAGGAGGAAGAGCTCTTCATCGTGCCGCCGGGCGTGAGCCCGTTCACCGGCCAGCCCATCGCCGAGGACGCCCACGAGATCATCGGCACCGAGCCGTCTGCTCCGTACGACGCTCAGTCCTATGAGCCGTCTTATGACCCGCAGCCGTCGTACGACCCTCAGCCGCCCGCCCCTTCCCCCGAACCGGCGGACGGCAACTACGGTGTGGTCAACAAAAAGCCCCGCCTCTTCGGCCGCAAGAAGAAGCAACCCCGCGAAGAAGACAACGCCTCCCTGGCCGGCCTCGGCCTGGTCGCCCCCGACCAAGACCCCGAGCCTCCGCCCACCCCCGCGGCTCCGCCACCCCCCGCCGCGCCGACGTCCCACACCTACGACCGCCCGCTCCCGTCCTCGGAGCCCCCACGCGTAGGCGCCCCCGTGGAAGACGGCGAGGACTTCTACGCCAGCCTCTTCGCCGACGCCCCCGCCGCGGCCACGTACACCCCCGACACCCCCACAGACGAGCAACCCGCCCAGCCCCCCTGGTCAGCCAACGACGCCACCAGCGAACTGGCCGCGGTCACGGACGACGCTGCGCCACACCCCCCGACCGCGGACGACACCGCGCCGTACAACCCGCTCGCGGACGACACCGCGCCGTACAACCCCGTCGCGGACGAGACGGCGCCCCACAACCCGGTCGCCGACGACCCGGCCCCGTACGACCCGACCGCTGACGACACAGCCCCGTACGACCCGCTCGCGGACAACACGGCGCCCTACAACCCCGTCGCGAACGACTCGAACCCGGGCGCGTCCCAGGAAGCCCATCGCCCCGCTTCCCCCTTCGCGCCCGCTGGACGCGAACCCCAAGGCCCGCCCCGCGACACCCACGCGGCCACCCCGAGCGAACAAGACTTCGCCTCCCCCTTCGCGCATTCGTCGGCCGACCAGGAGTCCGGCGACGCGCAAGCCCCCGCCGACTCGCCCTTCGCTCCGCCACCGGGTACGTCGCCGTTCGGCCCCGGGTCAGCGGACGACGCCGGCGTCAACCAGCCGTACGCGACCGCAGACGACGATGACACCGGCGTGATCGCCCCCATCGACACCGACGCCCCCATGTCGTCCACCGACGACGACACAGGCGTCATCCCCCCGATCGCCGACCCCGGCACCGTCGACGCCTTCACCGCCGGCGACGACACCGGCGTCATCCCACCCGTCCCCGAAGCCCGCACCCCCGCGGACACAACCCCCGACGAGGACACCGGGGCCATTTCCCCGCTTCCCGCCGCATCGTCGGACGCCGCACAAGACCCCCGCTCAGCGTCGCTGGAAGCGCCCTACGACGCGCACGCCCCATCGGACGCGCCTCAGGATCACCAACGTTCCTCCTCCCCGGATGCGCCCGAGAGCCACCACTGGACTTCGCCCCTGGACGCCCGCCAGGACCAGCACGAGTACCCGCCCTCGGGTCATACCCAGTACCCGGTGTCCCCGCCGGATGCCGAAGCCCAGCACCCAGGCTCGCCCTCGTACGCAGCCCAGGACCCGACCCACCGTTGGCCGTCAGATCCCGCCCACGACCAGCACGCAGGCCCGTCCGGCGACGCCGGCGAAGACCACCGTCCGGGCTCGCCGTCGGATCCCACAGGGGACCAGCACTCGGCTCCGGCTGCCACCCAAGACCAGCGCACGAACTCACCATCGGACGTCGCTCAGGACGAACGCACACGCACGTCCACGGACGCCGCTCACGACCAGCGCCCGGGGTCGTCGCCGGACGCAGCACGAGACGAACGCGCAAGCTCGCCACGGGACGCCGGCGACGACCTCAGCCCGGCCTCACCGTCAGATCCCGCGCAGCACCAACGTGCACGCACGTCCTTGGACGCCACACCGGACCAGCACGCAGGCTCGTCCTCCGACACCACTCAAGACCAGCGCGCAAGCTCGTCCTCCGACGCCACCCAAGACCAACGCGCAAGCTCGTCCTTCGACGCCACCCAAGACCAGCGCCTGGCGTCGCCGTCGGATTCCGCGTGGGACCGCCAGTCGGGCGCACCCTCGAAGTATGCGCGGGCCGAGCAGCGTCCGGGTTCGCCACCGAGCGATGACCAGCATTGGGACGAAGCCCCGGCTTCGCCGTCGGACGATGCGCAGGACCACGACCCGCGTTCGCTCGACGTCCCGCCGAACCAGCACCAAGCCTCGTCGCTCGACGCACTGGATCAGGACCCGACCGCGCCCCTCGACGTACCCGAGGACCTCGGTCCGGCCTCGCAGCTCGACGCGCCGCGGAACCAGGACCAAGCGTCAACGCTGGGCGTACAGGACCAGGACCCGACCGCGCCCCTCGACGTACCCGAGGACCTCGGCCCGGCGTCGCCGCTCGACGCGCCGCGGGACCAGCACGAAGCCTCATCGCTGGACGCACGCGACCAGGACCCGACCGCGCCCCTCGACGTACCCCAGAACCCCGGCCCGACCTCACCGCTCGACGCCTTCGCCCCTGACCACGCGGCGCAGGCCGAGCCGTCCCCGATGGAACGCGAGTGGGTCGGTGGCGCCTGGATCAACGGCGAGTGGATCGAGGACGCCGCCGCGTACCTCGCGGCCAACCCTCACCTGGCCCACCCGCCTCGCCCCGCCCGCCGCCAACGCAGGACTCCGTCCGCCGACCCCACGCCAGCCGACGGCCTCCAAGCGTCCCCGTACGCCGGGGCTCGGTCCGATGGTCATGCGGCCGAGGCCCGCGCCGACAATCGTCGCCCCGACGGTTATCCCGACGATGCTCGCCTCGACGGACGCGCCGATGACGCTCGCCTCGACGGACGCGCCGATGACGCTCGCCTCGACGGACGCGCCGATGACGCTCGCCTCGACGGACGCTCCGACGACGCTCGCCTCGGCGGACGCTCCGAGGTCGCCCGGGCCGGCGATGGTCCCCCGGACGGGCATCCCGACGATGCTCGCCTCGAGGGACGCCCCGATGACGCTCGCCGCGGCGAAGGCTCCGAGCTCGCCCACGCCGGCGACGGCCGCCCGGACGGGCATCCCGACGATGCTCGCTTCGACGGAACCTCCGAGGTCGCCCGCGCCGGCGACGCCGTCGGCACCGCCGACCTGCCGACGGAATCGATCGAGGCACTTCCGCCCGCCGACGAGTCACAAGAGGCGGACGCCAACCAGGCCGTCGAGACAAGCCCGGACGATGAGCGCGACCACGATCCGCGCCGAAAGCGCGAGTACCAGGCAGCCGACGCAGGTCACGGCGTCGGCGAGCCAGCCGCGGACGACCGGCACGCGGCCGATGCCTCGGGCGTTGACCCGCGGGAACACCGCGACGATCAGACAGCCGACCTACTGCAGGGCGTTGACGGGCCAGCCGCGGACGACCGTCAAGCGGCCGATGCCTCAGGCATTGATCCGCGGGAACACGGCGACGATCAGACAGCCGACGTAGGGCGTGGTGTTGAGCCGGCGGGGGACCGGCACGCGGCCGATGCCTCAGGCATTGACCCGCGGGAACACGGCGACGACCAAGCACGCGACGTACGGGGTGGTGTTGAGCCGGCGGGGGACCGGCACAAGGCTGACGTGTCGGGCATCGGCTCGCTGGACGACGGTGGTCGTTGGGTTGGTGCCGTCGACGAGCAGACCGACGACCGCCGTTCGGCCGATGGATCAGGCGCCGACGGAGATGAAGACGGCGAGCGCGCGGTCGCCGACATGGCGACGGAGTACTTCGAGGCTCTGCCTACTGACGAAGCGCAGGACGCGGACCGGGCTGCCGACGTACGGGGTGGTGCCGACGAGCGGCGTGCGGATGTGCGCGACGAGGCCGAGGCATCGGGCGTTGATGGGGGAGACGGCGGTGGTCGGGTTGTCGACGTTCCGACGGAGCCGCTTGATGTACTGCCGGAGGACGAGGACGGTTCGGGCGACGTACGGCGTGCTGCTGACGCGCGGGGTGACGAGCCATGGATTGGTGCGGAGGGCACCGATCAGCTGATCGGTGAGGAATCCGCGGCTGAGAGTGGTGCGCAGGACGACGTTGACGCGCGACGGGCTGCGGCGGATGAGCAGGCTGAGTTCGAGGACGAGGCGCCGACGGCGGAGCTTGCCGCGGTGGTGGACGAGCCGGCCGGTGAAGACATTGCGCGGGTCGACTCGGGGGAGCAAGCCGCCGCTGGGGACGGGCCGCGGACCTATCCGCCGCTGAGCGATCGGTACGGCGGGTCCGGGGACGAGGTGGACGACTTCGAGTACTCGGACGAGGTCTTCCACGACGAGATCCTCGGCAGCGCGGACTGGACTGCTGACCAGTTGGGCGAGATCTCTGCGGGTGAAGCTCGACCTGAGGTTGAGGGGGAAGCTGGTACGCCGGAGGCGCGGGACGCCGAGGCCGACAGCGCCGAGCCGCAGGTTGTCGAGGCGGAGGGGGACCGCGCCGAGCCGCAGATTGTCGAGGCGGAGGAGGACGGCGCCGAGCAGTCAGCTGCGGCTGAGGAAGCCTCTGTCGAGCAGGCCTCGGACGGCGACCAGGCACCCACAGTTGCCGCCGGCAATGATGAGGCAGCAGACGACGCCGGCGCGGAGGACGCAACCGACGAGCCTGAAGACACTGCCGTGTCCGATGACGACACAGCTGAAGTCGTGGGACTTGCCGAGGCGCTGGCGGCGGACGAGCCGGAGACCGAGGAGCAAACCGCCGAGCAGAAGAACGGTCACCATCCCGAGGACCTCAACGGCCACTCCGCAGACACCGACGGCCAACCCGAGGACCTCAACGGCCACGCCGCGATCAACGGCCATGCCGACGACACCTCCGCCGGCATGCTCATCCCCGAGCTCTCCGGCACCGGCGTACCGATCGCCCTCCCGCTCGGCGTCGAGCAAGCCATGCGCGCCGAGCCCGAGCGCCCCCGCCCCCGCCCGAAGCAGTCTGCGGCCTTCGAGGCTCTCCGTGCCTGGTGTCGCGTGCGCACCAACGTCGTCCCCTCCGGGTTCACCATCCAGGTCCAGGTCCTCGACCCCGCGCGCCCGTCGTACCGGTTCGACCTCGAGCCGGCGCAGGTCGACGACGACGAGTGGCCCGACGACCGGCTCAGCGAGCTGCTCGGCGATCTGTGGATCGAGGAGGCCCAGACCGATCACGGCGGCTGGCTCTTCGCCCGGATCGACGCCGCCGGCCGGACGCTGCGGATCGACCGCTGGTACGACCAGGTCCCCGAGTGGTGGGACACGCAACTCCCCGGCGCGATCGACGTCGAGGGGCTGGTACGGCGCCTGTACCGGCGTGGCCCGGAATGGCAGCCGTCGTACCTGGAGCAGCTGTACATCACCGCGGGATAGCGTTGTCCCCATGTTGCTCAGGATCTTCACCGAACCCCAGCAAGGCGCCTCGTACGACGACCTGCTGGCCGTCGCCCAAAAGACCGAGGAGTGCGGGTTCGACGCGTTCTTCCGCTCCGACCACTACCTCGTGATGGGCGACGAGGACGGCCTGCCGGGCCCGACCGACGCCTGGATCACGCTGGCCGGCCTCGCGCGCGAGACCAGCCGGATCAAGCTCGGCACGCTGGTCAGCTCCGCCACGTTCCGCAATCCCGGCGTGCTCGCGATCAGCGTCGCGCAGGTCGACCAGATGAGCGGCGGCCGCGCCGAGCTCGGACTGGGCGCGGGCTGGTTCGAGGCCGAGCACGCGGCGTACGGGCTGAACTTCCCGGACACGCCCGGCCGGTTCGACCTGCTGACCGAGCAGCTCGAGCTGATCACCGGGCTGTGGGACACGCCGGTGGGGGAGAAGTACGACTTCACCGGCAAGCACTACCAGCTCAAGGACTCCCCGGCGCTGCCGAAGCCGGTCCAGCAGCCGCACCCGCCGATCATCGTCGGCGGCGCCGGCAAGAAGCGCACGCCCGCGCTCGCGGCCCAGTACGCCGCGGAGTTCAACGCCGGCTTCAAGAACGTCGAGGACACCAAGACCCTGTTCGACCGGGTCCAGGCAGCCTGTACGACGATCGGCCGCGACCCCAAGACGCTCGCGCTGTCGGCCGCCCACCGTGTTGCCGTCGGCAAGGACAAGGCCGAGGTCGAACGCCGGGCGGCGAACTTCGGCTGGTCCCTCGACCAGCTCGCCGAGAACGGCGTCGGCGGTACGCCGGCCGAGGTCGTCGACCACCTCGGCCGCTTCGCCGAGCTCGGCGCCGACCGGTTCTACGTGCAGATCATGGACCTCGCGGACCTGGACCACTTGGAGCTGATCGCCTCCGAGGTCCTGCCTCAGCTCTCCTAGGCCGGCGCGGGTCGCCGCATGATCGCCGCGGTCAGGGCGAACAGTGCGGCGGCCCCCGCCAGGGCGACCGGCAGGCCCGCCACGTGCGCGACGAGCGTGATCAGCAACCCACAGATCACCTCGCCGAGGTACTCCGCCTGCGCGAGGAACGAGTGCGTGGTCGCCCGTACGTCGCTGGTCGTGCGCGCGTTGACCCAGATCATCGCGATCACCCGGGTGAGCGGCACGGCGATGCCCGACACGACGACGAGCGCCACACCGCCGCCGACCGCGTCCGGTGCGAACGCCAGCCCGGCGGTCCCGACCGCGCCGACGGCAGCCGCGACGCCGTACGAGTGCCGCGCGTGCTCGCCGTCCAGGCGCCGCTCGACGATCCGCAGCGCCAGTGCACCGACGGCGAGCGCGACGACTCCCAGTCCGGTGAACCAGATGATCGGGTCGAGGCGCCCGGGCAGACCGAGGTCGACCAGCTGCTTCGGTGCGAGGCGGCCGCCGGCGTCGGAGGCACCGTTGATCAGGAACGTCGCGACGAAGA
The DNA here is from genome assembly GCF_039529595.1 of Kribbella lupini. Classification (NCBI taxonomy): domain Bacteria; kingdom Bacillati; phylum Actinomycetota; class Actinomycetes; order Propionibacteriales; family Kribbellaceae; genus Kribbella; species Kribbella lupini. The sequence goes on from NZ_BAAANC010000001.1 coordinate 1,321,581, forward strand.
TCCGCAGCAGCTCCGGACTCCGGCGTACCAGCGAGACCCCGCGGCGGAACGTCGTCCACGACGTCGACCACCGAGCGCTGCGCGCCGGGACGAAGTTGTGCTCGGTGAAGCGCGCGGCGACGTACAGACTCAGCAGCAGCATGGCCGAGCCCGCGACGACGATCGCGACGTCACGCCGGGTCGACCAGGCCAGCGCTCCGAACGCCAGCAGCCCGGTCGCCGCACCGGTCAACTGAGCGCGGGCGGTCCGCGACAGCACCCCAGAGATCCGGTCCGGCGCATCCAACTCGTCGGTGATCCAAGCGATGTCGGCACCACTCGCGAACGTCCAGGCCAATCCCCACAACACCTGCGTCCCCAGCAGCGCGACGAACGACGTCACCAGCCCGGTGGTCACCATCGCCGTCCCCATCAGGACCTGCGAGAGCACCAGCGACCACTTCCGGCTGAACGTGTCCGCCAGTACGCCGGCCGGCACCTCGCAGCACAGCGCGAAGATCCCTTGCACGGCTCCGATCAACACAATCTGCGAGGCGCTCAGCCCCGCGTCGACCACCAGGTAGACCGAAGTGACCAACCACCACCCGTTGTGCAGCACAGCCCGCGCCCAGCTCCAGTGCACGAAGGCGCGGGTCAGCGCGTCCTGCCGGGAACTGGCCACGCGGCAGTCGATCAGCGGCCGGCTGCTCACGGCAACGCAATTTCGGCTTAGGGTGGTGGCTCGATGTCGTGTATCTTGATGTCGAGAGAGTTTCCCGCTGAGCGGTGGGGCCGGGAAGTTAGGGCAGCCTGACCTGTGGGTCGGGTGGGCGGCTCGGCAGGATGGGTACCAGTGGAACAGGACGGACAGAGGAGCAGGTTGATGGCCAGCGTCGACAGCTTCGGTGCCAAGGGTGCACTCGAGGTCAACGGACAGTCGTACGAGATCTTCAGGTTGGCGGGCATCGAGGGCGCGGAGACTCTGCCGTACTCGCTCAAGGTGCTGCTCGAGAACCTGCTGCGCACCGAGGACGGCGCGAACATCACCGCCGACCACATCACCAAGCTGGGGAACTGGGACGCGAACGCCGCGCCGGACACCGAGATCCAGTTCACGCCGGCGCGCGTGATCATGCAGGACTTCACCGGTGTGCCGTGCGTCGTCGACCTGGCCACCATGCGTGAGGCCGTCGCCGAGCTCGGTGGTGACCCGACCAAGATCAACCCGCTGGCCCCGGCCGAGCTGGTGATCGACCACTCGGTGATCATCGACGTCTTCGGCCGCCAGGACGCCTTCGAGCGCAACGTCGAGCTGGAGTACGAGCGCAACCGCGAGCGGTACCAGTTCCTGCGCTGGGGCCAGACCGCGTTCGACGAGTTCAAGGTCGTCCCGCCGGGCACCGGCATCGTCCACCAGGTCAACATCGAGCACCTGGCCCGCACGGTGATGGTTCGCAACGGCCAGGCCTACCCCGACACCTGCGTCGGCACCGACAGCCACACGACGATGGTCAACGGCCTCGGCGTCCTGGGCTGGGGCGTCGGCGGCATCGAGGCCGAGGCCGCGATGCTCGGCCAGCCGGTCAGCATGCTGATCCCGAAGGTCGTCGGCTTCAAGCTGACCGGGTCCGTCCCGGCCGGCGCGACCGCGACCGACGTCGTGCTGACGATCACCCAGATGCTGCGCAAGCACGGCGTGGTCGGCAAGTTCGTCGAGTTCTACGGCGACGGCGTCGCGGCGGTGCCGCTGGCCAACCGCGCCACGATCGGCAACATGAGCCCGGAGTTCGGCTCCACCTGCGCGATCTTCCCGATCGACGACGTGACGCTGGAGTACCTGCGGCTGACCGGTCGCGGCGACGACGAGGTCGCGCTGGTCGAGGCGTACGCCAAGGAGCAGGGCCTGTGGCACAACGCCGAGGTCGAGCCGCGCTTCTCGGAGTACCTCGAGCTGGACCTGTCGACCGTCGTCCCGTCGATCGCCGGTCCGAAGCGGCCGCAGGACCGGGTCGCGCTGAGCGAGGCCAAGGAGGGCTTCCGCGGCGCGCTGACCGACTACGCGACCGAGGAGCTCGACGTCGACCCGTCGGAGCTGGGCAGCTTCCCGGCCAGCGACGCGCCGAACGGTCACGGCCACACCAACGACGAGCCGCACGTCCCGCACGGCACCGGCACCGCGGGCCGCCCGTCGAAGAAGACCAAGATCAGCCTGAACGGCCAGGAGGTCGAGCTCGACCACGGCCACGTCGTGATCGCGTCGATCACCTCCTGCACCAACACCTCCAACCCGTCGGTGATGCTGGCCGCCGCGCTGCTGGCCAAGAACGCCGTCGACAAGGGCCTGACCAGCAAGCCGTGGGTGAAGACCTCGCTGGCGCCGGGCTCGAAGGTCGTCACCGACTACTACGAGAAGGCCGGCGTCACGCCGTACCTGGAGAAGCTCGGCTTCCACCTGGTCGGCTACGGCTGCACGACCTGCATCGGCAACTCGGGCCCGCTGCCCGAGGAGGTCTCGGCCGGCGTGCAGGAGGCCGACCTGGCGGTCGTGTCGGTGCTGTCCGGCAACCGCAACTTCGAGGGCCGGATCAACCCGGACGTCAAGATGAACTACCTGGCGAGCCCGCCGCTGGTGATCGCGTACGCGCTGGCCGGGACGATGGACTTCGACTTCGAGACCGACCCGCTGGGTCAGGACACCGACGGCAACGACGTGTTCCTGCGCGACATCTGGCCGAGCGCCGACGAGGTCGAGCAGACCATCGCGACCTCGATCAACAAGGAGATGTTCACCAAGGACTACGCCGACGTCTTCGCCGGTGACGAGCGCTGGCAGTCGCTGCCGACGCCGGAGGGCAAGACCTTCGACTGGGACGCCGACTCGACGTACGTGCGCAAGCCTCCGTACTTCGAGGGGATGGCCAAGGAGCCGTCGCCGGTCACCGACATCAGCGGCGCGCGCGTGCTGGCCAAGCTGGGCGACTCGGTGACCACCGACCACATCTCCCCGGCCGGCTCGATCAAGGCCGACAGCCCGGCCGGCAAGTACCTGGCCGAGCACGGGGTGGACCGCAAGGACTTCAACTCGTACGGCTCGCGCCGCGGCAACCACGAGGTGATGATCCGGGGCACGTTCGCCAACATCCGCCTGCGCAACCAGATCGCGCCGGGCACCGAGGGCGGCTTCACCCGCGACTTCACCAAGGCCGACGCGCCCGTCACGTCGATCTACGAGGCCTCCGAGGCGTACGCCGAGGCCGGTACGCCGCTGGTCATCCTCGCCGGCAAGGAGTACGGCTCGGGCTCGTCGCGCGACTGGGCGGCCAAGGGCACGGCGCTGCTCGGCGCGAAGGCGGTCATCACCGAGTCGTTCGAGCGGATCCACCGGTCGAACCTGATCGGCATGGGCGTCCTGCCCCTGCAGTTCCCCGAGGGCGAGAACGCGGAGTCGCTCGGCCTGACCGGCGAGGAGACCTTCGACATCAGCGGCGTCACCGCGCTGAACGACGGCAAGGTCCCGCGCACCGTGCACGTCACGGTCACCGGCACCGACGGCGCGGTCAAGGAGTTCGACGCCGTGGTCCGGATCGACACCCCCGGCGAGGCGGACTACTACCGCAACGGCGGCATTCTGCAGTACGTGCTCCGCTCGCTGATCGCGAACTGACGCACGGCGGCCCGCGGTACGTGGGCTGACGAACTGACGACGAAGGCCGGTCCTGAGGGCCGGCCTTCGTCGTTCGCCGGCGACGCTCACCTGGTCGCGACGACCCGCCGGCCGGTGGAAGCCTGCGGCTGAGGTCATCTGCCGGTCAGCTCCGTTTGGTGTGGACGGTCCTGCGTGGGGTAGGACGGTCCTGGCGAACGATCCGATGGAGAGGCTGGGCGGCGTGGATCTCGGGGTGCTGGTGCTGGGGGGACTGGTGATCGTGATCGCGGCCGTCGTGCAGTCGACGATGGGGCTCGGGCTGATGCTGGTCGGGGCGCCGGTGATCACGCTGCTCGACGCGTCGCTGATGCCGGGCGGGTTGCTGGTGCTCGGGATGGCACTGCCGGTGCTGACCGTCATCCACGAGTGGCGGCACGTCAACTGGCGTCAGGCGGGTTGGCTGACCGGCGCTCGCGCCGTGACGACTCCGCTCGGCGTACTGCTGCTCGGTTGGTTGTCGGCACGGGCGATCGGCGCCGTGGTCGGCGTCGTCGTACTGGTTGCTGTCGGCCTCACCGCCTGGAAGCTGCGGGTGGCGACGAGTCGGCGCAACCTGATCATCGCCGGAGCGATCGCGGGGGTCTCGGGCACAGCTGCGTCGATCGGTGGGCCGCCGGCGGCGGTCGTGCTGCAGCACGAGGAGGGCCCGCGGTTGCGAGCGACGCTCGGTGCGTTCTTCGTGGTCGGGTCGCTGGTGTCGTTGTGCGGGCTCGCGATCGGCGGTGAGCTGACCGCGCACCAGTTGGCGTACGGCGCGGTGTGGTTGCCCGCGTTGGCGATCGGATTCGCGGTCGCCGTACCGCTGCAGAAGCGGCTCAACGGTCCGCGGCTGCGCCAAGCGGTGCTCACGCTCGCGGCGGCGTCGTCGATCGTCGTCATTCTCCGGTCGGTGCTCTGAGTTTGTCGGTGCGGCCCGCTTTACTGGCCGGGTGGCAGTTCATCCGCGAGCGGTGGTCCAGGCCGCGTGCGCCCAGTACGGCGAGGACGTGGTCGTCGGCTGGTGCATCGCGCTGCTCACCGGGGAGATCTCCGGCGAGGATGCGTTCGGACCCGACCTGCCGAAGCTAGTCGCGCTGACCGGGCAGGCCAACCCGGGCGGCTGGCAGCAGCCGGTCGACCCGGTGAACTACTACTGGGTGCGCGTCTGGGCCGCCCGGGTGCTGATGTACGCCTGGCGGGACGAGGCCGTAGACGCGCTGCGGGTTGTCGCCGACGACCCAGCGTGGCGGGTCCGCGAGCACGTCGCCCGGATCACCGCCCAGCGCGAGCTCGGCGAGCTGGTCGACCAGCTGATCCCGATGCTCGACCACGAACTGCCCCGGGTCCGGGCGGCCGCCGTACGGGCCGTCGGTGCGGCCGGTGAGTACGAGCACGCCGAGGCGATCGAGCCGCTGCGCGACGATCCGGACCCGACGGTCCGGGCAGCTGTCGAGAAGGCGGAAGAGAAGCTCGCCGCCCGGCTGGACCGCCCCCTGACCTGAGCCCGCTCCCGAAGCTCGACCTGCGGCAAAAGCTGGACGACGCCTACTGAGACAGCGCGTCCCGCAACTGACTCGCGTACGACGCGGCCTCGGCGTCGTCGGCGTACTTGGTCCGCGGCCAGAAGAACCCGCGCAGCCCGTCACCCTTCGTCCGCGGGACGACGTGCACGTGCAGGTGCGGCACCGACTGCGACACGACGTTGTTCACCGCCACGAACGACCCCTGCGCGCCGTACGCCGTCCGGACGGCCGCCGCGACCGACCGCGCCGCTCCGAAGAGCGGCACGGTCAGTTCGTCCGGCAGTTTGACCATCGTCGCGACGTGCTCGCGCGGCACGATCAGCGTGTGCCCCTTGAACACCGGGCGGATGTCGAGGAACCCGACCACCTCGGGCGTCTCCAGCACGAGGTGCGCCGGCGTCGACCCCGCGACGATCGAGCAGAACAGGCAGTCGGCCATCACCCGAGGGTTTCGTCCACGAAGCACCAGCGCCAGTTCTCGCCGGGCTCGAAGCTGCGCATCACCGGGTGCTCGGTCTGCGCGAAGTGCTTGCTGGCGTGCTTCATCTGCGACGAGTCGCAGCAGCCGACGTGCCCGCAGTCGAGGCACAGCCGCAGGTGCACCCAGGTGCCACCCTCGGCCAAGCACTCCTCGCAGCCCTCGGGCGTGTTCGGCGTCTTCACCACCGGAGCGTCGGCGAGGTGGTCGCACGGACCGCCCGGAGGGGCCGGTACGCGGAGGTCGTCGGACTGTCCGCCGACGTCGTCGGCTTCTGCGCGATCCAAGATGGACTCCTCGATGTCGAGTGCGATCTGTGCCCGTTGCAGGACCTCGTCGGCGACGAGGCCCTCGTCCCGGACCTTGAGGATGTGGCCACGCTCGGCCTGCAGCATGACCATCCGAAGTCGACGATATGCCTCACTCGGCGTTTCGTACTCGGTTTCCGGCCGGCCGAGTCGCTCCCAGGCGGCCAGCGCGCGGGCCTCGCCGCGCTGCCGGAGCAGTTCGACGACCTGCTGCGGGTCGTCCGGCGTCAGGACCTTGTCGAGCTCCTCTTCGCCGGCCTTGTGCGCGGCCTGCAGTACGGCGGCCTCCTGGAGCGCGTCCTCGGCCGGGTCAGGACCCGGTAGGTGCATCCGCCGTACCAGCCAGGGCAGGGTCGAGCCCTGCAGCAGCAGCGTCCCGGCGGTGACGGCCAGCGCGATGAACACGAGCACCTCGCGGTGCGGCGTGTTCTCCGGCAGGACGAACACCGCGGCCAGCGTCACCACGCCGCGCATTCCCGCCCAGGACAGCACGGTCAGCGCCTGCCAGGACACCGGCCCGGGCCGCGACCGGCCGAGGACCTTGCGGGACAGGATCGTCACCGGGAACATCCAGATCGGCCGGATCAGCACCACGGCGAGGAAGACGCCGATGGTGGCGATCGCGATCGTGCTCGCCGACAGCGGGCTGCGCGACAGGTCGTCGAGGATCCACCGGGTCTGCAGGCCGATCAGCAGGAAGACCGTGTTCTCCAGCAGGAACTGGAACGTGCGCCAGTTGGTCCGCTCCGAGATCCGCGACGCCGCCGACTGGATGATCGGCGCCTTGTGCCCGAGCAGCAGACCGGTGACGACAACAGCCAGGACGCCGGACGCGTGCACGTGGTGGTTCTCCGCGGCGACGTACGCGATGAACGGCGCGGTCAGGCTCAGCGTGGTGTCCAGCACCGGGTCGGTGAAGCGCTTGCGGATCTTGGCCAGCACGATCGCGACGATCAGACCGACCACGACACCGCCGCCGGCCGCGCGCAGGAAGTCGAGGCTGACGTCCAGGAACGTCGGCGTGATCGCCGCGGCCGCGATCGCGGTCCGCAGGCAGACCAGCGCGGTCGCGTCGTTCAGCAGGCTCTCGCCCTCGAGGATCGTGACCACCCGGCGGGGCAGACCGACCTTGCGGGCGATCGCCGTGGCCGCGACGGCGTCCGGCGGCGCGACGACCGCGCCGAGCGCGAACGCGGCCCACAGCGGCAGCGGCTTTTGCCCGTCGGCCTCGGCCATCCCACCGAGCAGCCAGTACGCGACCAGGCCGACGCCGACCGCGGTGAAGGCCACGAGTCCGACCGACAACGTGCCGATCGAGCGCCGGTGCTGGGAGAAGTCGACCAGGCTGGTCTTGATCGCCGCCGAGTACAGCAGCGGCGGCAGGAAACCGACCAGCACCACCTCGTGCGACAGCTCGACCCGGGGGACGAACGGCAGGTACGACGCCACGACGCCGATCACGACGAGCAGCAGGGGAGCCGACACCCCGATCCGGCGGGCCAGCGCGGCCCCGGTCGCCACCACGGCGACCAGGGCGACGATCTCGATCGCGATTTCCACGCGCACAGTGTGTCAGGCGGAACCCCGGTCCCGCCCGCAAGGACCAGGCGTCTGTGGACAACCCGCTCGCGCCCGGCTGTTCCAACGGTCTCGAGTCTCGTTTACGGTGACCGCACCGGTCCGTCCCCGTACGAGGAGTCACCGTGCGCCGTCTGAAGACCCTTGCCCTCGGCACCGTGCTCGCCCTGCTGGCCGCCGCGCTGCCGGCCTCGGCCTCCACCTCGGCCGATCCGGTGACCAGCAACGGCTGCGTGGAGAGTGTGCCGGAGCCGGGCAGCACGACGCCGGTCCGGATCTGCTACTCGCTCTTCAAGCCGGCCGGCGCCTCCGCGCGCCGTACGGTGCCGCTGGTGTTCCACAGCCACGGGTGGGGCGGCAGCCGGACCAAGGACGCCGCCGCGTTCGCGTCGTACCTGCAGGCCGGGTACGGCGTCCTGAGCTTCGACCAGCGCAGCTTCGGGGAGAGCACCGGTGTCGCGCACGTGATGAACCCCGACCTCGAGGGCCGCGACGTGGTCCGGTTGGTCGACTTCGTCGCCGGGCTGGACTGGGTGACCAGGCAACGGCCGGGCGACCCGCTGATCGGTGCGATCGGTGGCTCGTACGGCGGCGGCTACCAGTTCGCCGGGGCGTTCACCGAACTGCGGGACACGGGCCGGACCCGGTTCGACGCGCTCGTCCCCGAGATCACCTGGTGGGACCTCAAGCAGAGCCTCGCGCCGGACGAGTCGGCGCGGACGATGTGGCTGACGCTCCTGTACGCCGGTGGCGGCAAGAACCTCCCGCCGGCGATCCAGGCCGCGTTCGTCGCGCTGATCACCACCGGGACCTGGCCGACCGGGCAGGCAGGCCGCGAGCTCGACGCCTTCTTCGCGAAGAACGGTCCGGCCTGGCACGTGCGCCACGGCCGCAAGCTCGACGTACCGGTGCTGATCGGGCAGGGGCTGTCGGACAACCTGTTCAACCTCAACCAGGGACTGCAGAACTTCGACCGCGCGCTCACACCGCGGGCCCGGGCGCGGTCGATGCTGGTCGGCTACAACGGCGGCCACACGTTGCCGAGCGTCGTCCCGCCGGGCTACGCGACGCCGGGCGACCCGTGCTCGATCGCCCTCGGCAGCCCGAACTTCGGCGCGCTCGCGCAGCGGTTCCTCGACCTCAACCTCAAGCACCGCCGCAGCGGGCTGACCGGTTTCGGGCGCTACCACCTGGCGACCGCCGACGGCCGCTGCGCGACCGAGCGCAGCCTCAGGCCGAACCAGCGGTTCGCCGTCGGCAGTGTGAGCAGCAGCGCGAACGCCGGGCTGCCGGTCACGGTCGAGCTGGCCAAGGGCCCGATCACCGTCACCGGTGTGGCGCGGCTCGACGCGAAGGTGACGACGCTGCTGCCGGACGCCGCCGCGTATCTCGCGCTGAGCGTGGGCGCGTCGCCGCTCGACGCGAAGGTCGTGCAGAACAACACGATGCCGCTGCGCGAACCTCGCGTCGTACGGAACGCCCGTCGGACGGTCGAGCTGCCCGGGATCGCCGTCGACGTACCGGCCGGGAAGTCGCTCTACCTCACCGTCGCACCGGCCGCCGACATGTACGCCGGACAGAACGGCCGGCTGCCGAACGCGGTGAAACTCGACCGTGCGGCGCTCAGTCTGCACCGCAGTTACTGAAAGTTTCGTGAGTGCGCCTGCAAAAGCTTGCGGGTGACCCTCAGTTGGTGGACTCTTGGATCGCTGCCGGGCCGGCCGCACTGGGACGGGGCGGTTCCAGTCGTGGACGGTCCGGCTGCCTGATCTCTAGCGGACCTGGTCGAGGTAGGTCTTGTACGCCGTCAGGAACGGCTCCTCGGTCCGCACCGCACCCGACAGCCAGTCGCAGGACGCCTGCGCGGCCCGGATCACGTCCGGCGGGTAGTCGTACCTCACCTGGTGCTCGGCGAACTCGTCCTCGTCGTCGACGTAGAAGCTGCCGTCGCGGCGCTTCACCACGTCCAGGTCGAGGTCGATCATCGTGAACTCCTCGTCGCCGAACGTGACCGGTGTGGTGATGTCGCAGTAGATCTCGGTCTTGGCCGGTACGTCGTTGAAGCTCGCCGTGAACCACTTGTCGCGCGGGAACAGCTGCACGCAGGCCGCGTCCATGGTGATCGCCGGCTCCTCGCCGCGCTGGGCGACCGCCCCGGCCGGCGCACCCAACCACACGCCGTACTGGTCTTCTCCGAGATAGGTCATCCACTGGTGCCAGTGGAGCTTGCCGTCGTACTTGCGATACACAACCCGCACCTTGCGCATGGCGTCACCGTACCGGCGCGACCGGTCACCTCCACGATCGCTATCCTGTGCCGATGCGACGGATGCTCATCACCGGCGGCGCCGGCTTCATCGGCTCGAACTTCGTGCACGACACGGTACGGCGGTACCCCGACGTCGAGGTGACGGTGCTCGACGCGCTCACCTACGCCGGCAGTCAGAGCAACCTGGACCCGGTCGCCGAGCAGGTCACCTTCGTGCACGGCGACATCTGCGACGCCGAGCTGGTCGACAAGCTGGTCGGCACGACCGACGTCCTGGTCCACTTCGCCGCCGAGTCGCACGTCGACAACTCGCTGAACGACCCGTCGCCGTTCATCAAGTCGAACATCATCGGCACCTTCACGCTGCTCGAGGCGGTCCGCAAGCACGACAAGCGGATGCACCACATCTCCACCGACGAGGTCTTCGGCGATCTGCCGCTGGACTCGGTCGACCAGTTCACCGAGACCACGGCGTACGACCCCTCCAGCCCGTACTCGGCGAGCAAGGCGAGCTCGGACATGCTGGTCCGCGCCTGGGCCCGCTCGTACGGCGTGGCCGCGACGCTGTCGAACTGCGCGAACAACTACGGCCCGTACCAGCACGTCGAGAAGCTGATCCCGCGGCAGATCACCAACGTCCTGATCGGCGACAAGCCCAAGCTGTACGGCGCCGGCGAGAACGTCCGCGAGTGGACCCACGTCGAGGACCACAACGACGCCGTCCACCGCATCATCACCGACGGCCGCCTCGGCGAGACGTACCTGATCGGCTCCGGCGACGAGCGCAGCAACAAGCAGATCATCCAGAAGATCCTCACCCTGATGGGCGAGCCCGAGGACGCCTTCGTCCACGTCAACGACCGCCCCGGCCACGACCTGCGCTACTCCAACGACTCCACCAAGATCCGCACCGAGCTCGGCTGGGTCCCGCGCTACGCCGACTTCGACGCCGGCCTGTCCGCGACCATCGACTGGTACAAGGCCAACACCCCCTGGTGGGAACCCCAGAAGGGCACCGCCGAAGCCAAGTACAAGGTGCTCGGCCGCTGACCTGCAACAAGCTGCAACACCCGTAGACGCCACCCCTGCCCGCCCTCCACGATGATGCGTCCCCGGCTTCCGGGGCGCTGAGTCCTGGGGAGGTCCGGATGCAGGGGTGGAGTCTGTTCCGACGGGGAGCCGTCACCGCGGTGGTGGCGTTGGGAGTCGGAGGCCTGGGCGGCCTGACCGCGGCGGCCGACGACCCGCCGGTCCCGCCGACGCCGCCGGCGATCTCGGTGAGCTACCAGGGCGTCCCGATCGCGGACTGCCTCGAGCAGACGGTCTGTCCCCAGGTGATGCCGCTGGGGGAGTCGGTCGCGGTCACCGTCGCCGCGACCTCCGGCGACGTGGTGAGTGTGCGGTACGGCTTCTCGGGTCAGCTTCCCGTCGACGTCGACGGGAGCACCGTGTCGGTGACCATGGCTCCGCCGCACGAAGGGTGGGCGACGCTCGAGGCCCGGAGCATCAACGCGATCGGGCAGTTCAGCTCGCCGGCGTACTTCATGTTCAACGTCGGGCCGCGTCCCGCCGCCGTCGGGTCCTGGGGGTTCGACGAAGGCACCGGTACGACGGCCGCTGACGGACCCGGCCTGACCCATCCCCTGACGCTCGGCGGTGGAGCCGCGCTCGACGCCAAGGGACGCATCGACGGCTCGCTCGCGCTGGACGGTGTCGACGGGACGGCTCGAGCGACCGCGCCGGTGATCGACACGTCGAAGAGCTTCAGCATGTCTGCCTGGGTCCGCCCGACGAACGCCGCCACGACCGGTGTCGTCGCCGCGGTCACCGGCACGAGGACCACCGCCGCCGGTCTCGGCTACGACGCGGGGACGAAGCGCTGGACCTTCGCCCGGACCTCCGCCGACGTCAACCTCCCGGCGGTCTCCAAGGTGTCGTCCAAGGAGGCACCGGTCAACGGCGCCTGGGCGCATCTGCTCGGCACGTACGACGCGGCCACCGGTCAACTGCAGCTCTTCGTCAACGGCCGGCTCCAGCAGACCGCGCAGTCGGCGGTGGGCTGGCAGGCCGCCGGCCCGCTGACCGTCGGCCGCGGCAAGTCCGCCGGTACGCCGACCGGCGCGTTCGCCGGTTCGGTCGACCGCTTGGCCGTCTGGCAGCGCGTGCTGGTCGCGGACGAGATCCCGCCGCTGGTCGACCCGCGGGTCGGTGGCGGCGGCAACGACCGGATCACCGCCGGCCTGGCGGCGTACTGGCCGCTCGACGACGCCGTACGGACGAACGGGACCTCGCGGACGCCGGAGCAGGTCCGTGGTGCCGATCTCACGTTGACGGGCTTCGCCAAGCCGGCGGGCGCCTTCGTCGACGACCCGGAGCTCGGGCGCGTGCTGGAGCTGACCGGGCGGTCGCAGGAGTCGCTGTCGCTGAATGCCTCCACCGTGGACGGCAGCGCGAGCTTCACGGTCGCGGCGCGGGTGAAGATCGACGACCCGTCCAAGCCGATGGTGGTCGCGCGGCAAGGGACCGCGGGCAAGGACACCTGGCGGCTCGAGTACCGGCCGGTGGACACGTTCACCAGCCAGTGGCGCTTCATCCGTGGCGACGCCGGTTCGGCGACCGAGACGGTGGCCGTGGCGAGTATCGACCATGACTCGCTGCCCGGCTGGCACCTGCTGGCAGGCTCGTACAACGCCAACCTGGCCAACGGCACCCCCAGGCTCGAGCTGACTGTCGACAACCGTCCGTCCGACGGTTCGATCGTGCCCTACCAGGCCACTCCGCCGCGGGCGGGAACCACGGTGGTCGGCACCGGCCGGACCTCAGGTCAGGCGTTCGACGGCCGGATCGACGACCTGCGCGTCTACGCCGGCCTCGCAGCGAGCTTCCGGCTGTGCGCCGACTACCCGGGCACCGAGGGTTGCGGCGCCTAGTCCGCGAGTTCGCGAACGCGGTCCAGGTAGGTCTTGTAGACCGTCAGGAACGGTTCGGCGGTGGTGATGTTGGACACGACCCAGGCGCACGTCGCCTGGGCCGTGGCCACTACTTGCGGTGGGTAGCCGTAGTGGACCTGGTGGGCCGCGAACTCGTCCTCGTCCATCACGCGAACCGTGCCGTCGCGCAGCCGGCGGATGTCGAGGTCGAGGTCGACGGCGGTGACCGTGCCGACGCCGAACTCCGGCGGCATGGTGATGTCGCAGTAGATCTCGGTGGGGTGGGGCGCGTCGTTGAACAGGGCGCTCCACCACTGGCCGCGGGGGAACAGGCGGACACGGGTGTGGTCGACGTTGATCCAGGTGCCGTCGGCGCGCTGGGCGCGGTCGCCGGGGCGGGAGCCGACCCAGAGGCCGTGGTCGTCCTCGCCGAGGTGGAGGGACTCCATCAGGCGGTGCGGGCGGCCGTCGTACTTGCGGAACAGGGTCCGCACCATCTCCATGCCGGTTACTCTAGGTGAGATGGGTCGGACCGGTGAACAACCCCAACGTCCGGAGCGTCCCGTACTGTGAGATTGCTCCGGAAGGCCTTGCCGCGTTCGGCATCGGCGGCCGGGGTGCATAGACTCGACCATTCGAGGACAACCCTGCGGAGGAGCTCGATGCGCTTGCTGGACACGGTCGGAGGGCCGGCGGACCTCAAGGACCTGACCGATCAGCAGCTGACGGACCTGGCCGCGGAGATCCGCGACGTGCTCGTCGAGACGGTGTCGCGGACCGGTGGTCACCTCGGTCCGAACCTCGGCATGGTGGAGATCACCCTGGCGATGCACCGGGTCTTCGACTCGCCGCGCGACCGGCTGGTCTACGACACCGGTCACCAGACCTACGTGCACAAGTTGCTGACCGGCCGGGCGCCGAAGTTCGACACCCTGCGCCAGCAGGGCGGCCTGTCGGGGTATCCGAGCCAGGCGGAGTCCGAGCACGACCTGGTCGAGAACAGTCATGCCTCGACGTCGTTGTCGTACGCCGACGGCCTGGCCAAGGCGTACCGGCTCCGCAAGGAGGACCGGCACGTGGTCGCGCTGATCGGTGACGGCGGCCTGACCGGTGGGATGGCCTGGGAGGCGCTGAACAACATCGCCGCCTGCGACGACCTGAAGCTGGTCGTGATCGTCAACGACAACGGGCGGTCCTACAGCCCGACCGTCGGTGGCCTGGCCACGCACCTGACCAGCCTGCGCACCAACCCGCGGTACGAGAAGATCCTCGACCTGGTGAAGACCAACCTCGGCCGCACGCCGTACGTCGGACCGCCGATGTACGAGGTGCTGCACGGAGTGAAGAAGGGCCTCAAGGACATGCTGGCCCCGCAGGGCATGTTCGAGGACCTCGGCCTGAAGTACGTCGGTCCGGTGGACGGCCACGACCGGGTGGCGATGGAGGACGCGCTGGCGAAGGCGAAGGCTTTCGGCGGGCCGGTCCTGGTGCACGCGGTCACCCAGAAGGGCTTCGGGTACGCGGCTGCCGTGCAGGACGAGGAGGACAACTTCCACCAGATCCGCCCGGCGTACAAGCCGCGCGGCTGGACGGACGTGTTCGCCGAGGAACTGGTCGAGATCGGCCACCGGCGACCGGACGTGGTCGCGATCACCGCGGCGATGCTGCACCCGACCGGTCTGGCGGCGTTCGGCAAGGAGTTCCCGGACCGGATCTTCGACGTCGGGATCGCCGAGCAGCACGCGGTGACGAGCGCGGCCGGGCTGGCGATGGGTGGGCTGCACCCGGTCGTGGGCTTGTATGCGACGTTCCTGAACCGGGCGTTCGACCAGCTGCTGATGGATGTTGCGCTGCACAAGTGCGGCGTGACGTTCGTGCTGGACCGTGCCGGGGTGACCGGTGACGACGGCGCGTCGCACAACGGCATGTGGGACATGTCGCTGCTGCAGCTCGTGCCGGGGCTGCGGCTGGCCGCGCCGCGGGACGGCAAGCGGGTCGCCGAGCTGTTGAACGAGGCGGTCGAGGTCGACGACGCGCCGACCGTTCTGCGCTACGCCAAGGGCGAGGTGTTCCCCGACATCGAGGCGATCGACCGCATCGGTACGACGGACGTCCTGGTCCGCACCGGCACGGACGTGCTGCTGGTCGGGATCGGTTCGATGGCCGCGACCGCGGTCGACGTGGCCGAGCGGCTCGGCGCGCAGGGCTTCGGGGTGACTGTGGTCGACCCGCGCTGGGTCAAGCCGGTCGCGCCCGAGTTGGTCGAGCTGGCCGGCAAGCACAAGTTCGTCGTCACGATCGAGGACAACGGCCGCGTCGGTGGCTGTGGTGCCGCGATCGCGCAGGCGATCCGCGACGCCGGGGTCGCCACACCGGTCCGGGACTTTGGGATCCCGCAGCGCTTCCTCGACCACGCCAAGCGGCCGGCGATCCTGCAGGAGATCGGCCTGACCGGTCAGGAGCTGGCCCGCGAAGTGATCGAGCTGATCACCCGGGACCAGGGGGACGCGATCACGAGTGAGCCCGACACCGCCCGCGGCCGGCCCACCGGGGCCTGATCCCGAGCCTGCCCCCTGGTTCCCCCAGGAGCAGGCTCCGGACGTAGCCCGGAAGCACCCCGTTGACCCGGCCGAGGCCGACACCGGGGAGCTCCCGGCTGCCGCCGCATGGTTCCCCGAGGAGCAGCCGCGGGAGCCGGCCTATGCGCCCGAGCCGTCGCGTCACCAGCCGGCCCAAGCGCCGGAGCCTTCGCTCGACCAGCACACCCAGACACCAGCGCCTTCCCGCGACCAACAGCCCCGGGGCCGCCACGCCGCGGCCCCCAAGCGGCGTGGCGTCGGGCCGGTCCTCATCGCGCTCGTCCTCGTCGCGGCTGCCGTGGCCGGCGGGCTCGCGCTCCACAAGTCCGGGACCAGCAGCACGACACCGCCTGTCGCCGCCGCCCCCAAGACCCCCGAGGTCGACCGCGCCGCCCGGGCGTCCGGCGTCGACGCCGTACTGACCGCGCGCGCCGAAGCCGTCAAGCTCAACAAGCCCGACCAGTTCCTCGCCGCCGTCGACCCGGCCAACAAGACACTCCGCGCCCGCCAGCGCACGCTCTTCGACAACCTGCGCCGTTTCGGCTTCGCCAGCCTGAAGTACGAGCGCCTCCAGGAGCAGTACGACCAGGCCCTCACCGACAAGTACGGGCCGAGCACCTTCGTCGTCGCCGTCGCGATGACCTACCAGATCCGCGGCATCGACCCGGTCCCCGCGCGGACGATGCTCGGCTACACGTTCGTCCAGCGCCCCGACAAGAAGTGGACGCTCGTCTCCGACAGCGACCTCGACCGGCGCCTCCCGCGCGGCTCGCACCAAGAGGCCTGGGACATCGGCGAAGTGCTGGTCAAACGGGCACCCCGGGTCCTCGTCGTCGTGGAGACAGGTCAGACGAAGCTCGCCGCCAGCCTGCTCACGAAGGCCGGCAGCGCGGTCAAGGCGGTCAGCAAGAGCTGGCCCGGCGGCTGGACCGGCGCCGGCGTGGTGATCGCGCTCGACGACAAGATGGTTCGCGGTGCCGACTACACGCTGCCGAAGAACGCCGAGGACGCGCTCGCGATGGCGACCTGGGTCTACCGCTCGCTGCCCGGCGAGGTCAGCGGGGTAGGGGAGCGGACCGACTCGTACGTCGTGATCAACCCGCGCAACCGGAGCAAGGTCGACGCCCGGACGCTCGCGCACGAGTTCACCCATGTCGCCACCGCGCCGTACGGGACCTTCGCGCCACGTTGGCTGGTCGAAGGCGCCGCGACCTGGGTCGAGTTCCTCCCGATGGACGGCGCGCGCGACCTGGCGATCGGCACGTACCGGCAGACCGTCCGGACCAAGTACCTGGCCAACGCCAAGTCGCTTCCGGCCGACGGGACGTTCTTCCAGAACTCGCTGAAGTCGTACCCGCTGTCGTGGCTGGCCGTCGACCTGCTGATCGAGCGGTACGGCGGAACCGAGCTGGTCACGCTGTACCAGGAGATGGCCGCTCTCGGGCAGACCCAGGCCGAACGCGACCGGATCATGATGGAGCACCTGAACCTGACCGAGGCTGGTCTCTTCCAAGCCCTCAAGGCCGCGGCCGCCGCCTGATCCACCAGGCGGAACCGGTTACGGAACCGGTCGGGGAATCCCGGGGATTCCAGGGGCAATCTTGTATACCCGGCGTGTCGGTGGTGGATTCAGCAGGACCGAGTAGGGTAGCCGGGCTGTCGCTGGACGGGCGGACCGGAGGAATCGACCCGACGTGAGTTTGTCACCCCCTGACGCTGCCCGGCCGGGCGCTCAGGCACCGCCCCCGAGACCCCGCCGCTGGCTGGGTCTTTTGGTGGTGGTCGTGCTGACCTGCGGCGGGGTCGCGTACGCCGTCGACCAGCGCGAGGACGACGCCCGCAACCGGCCCAAGGTGAGCGTCGGCCCGACCTCCCCACCGAACCAGAGCAACAAGCCGCCGTCCAAGACCGCGGCCGCGGTCGCCGCCCGGCGCCAGGCCGTCGACACCGTGCTGCTGCGGCGCGCGAAGGCCGTCCGCGACGGCAACGAGCGGCTCTTCCTGGCCGACGTCGACCCGGCCGACACCAAGCTGCGCCAGGAGCAGCGGACGCTGTTCGCGAACCTGGTCGAGATCGGTTTCACCGAGGTCGGGTACAGCCAGGCCGAGGAGCGGTTCGACCAGGCCGCGGTCCGCGAGCACGGCTCGTCGACGTACCTGGTCCGGATCCTGATGCGGTACCAGATCCCCAAGGTCGACCACGACCCGGTGACCACCGAGCTCGGCTACACGTTCGTCAGCCGCGGCGGCCGCTGGGTGATCACCGACGACCGCGACCTCGACGACGAGCTCGGCCCGACCGCGCACCGCGAGCCGTGGGACCTCGGCCGGATCGAGGTCCGGCGCGGGCCGCGGGTGCTGGCGATCGTGGAGAAGGGCGACACCGACCGGGCCAAGGCGATCGTTGCCGAGGCCAACGAAGCGCTCACCCAGGTCGCGGCGTACTGGCCGCGCCGCTGGCGCGGGTCGGTGCTGATCGCCGCGCTCGACGACACCGAGGTCCGCGACGCGCGCTTCGCCGACGAGGACGTCGAGTCCGCGGCCAGCGCCGGTTCGACGTTCACCTCGCTGCCCGGTCAGGACACCGCGGACGGCACGGTCGGCGGCGCGTACATCGTGGTGAACCCCAAGGAACGCGACCGGATCGACGAGATCCTGCTGTCGCACGAGATCACCCACGTCGCGACCGCGGACCTCGGTGGCTACGAGCCGCTCTGGCTGGCCGAAGGCGCCGCCGAGTACGTGTCCTGGCGGGGGATCGAGGCGGTCAGCGGTCCGGGCGAGGTCGCCAAGTGGGAGCAGGAAGTGATCGACCAGGCCCTGCCCGGTCTCGTTGCCCTGCCGTCGGATCTCGGTTTCTACCAGAGCAACACCGACGTCTACGGCGTGAGCTGGCTGGCCGTGCGCTTCCTGGTGCGTGAGATCGGTCTGGCGGCGGTCGAGGACCTGTACGAGGATCTCGCCCGGCACGGCACCGACCAGGGCAACCGCGACCGCATACTCCTGACCCGCACCGGGTACACCGAGGCGACCTTGTGGATCTCCCTCAAGGACTACCGGCCCCAACGCTGAGTGGCGGTTTGACCTCATCGCGTCAGAGGGGCACGCTCGGGATGTTCCGTCCGAGTTCTAGGAGGCGTAATGAGTCTGTTGCGGACCAAGACGATCGAGCAGTCGATCGCGGACACCGACGAGCCGGAGTACCAGCTCAAGAAACGCCTCACCGCCCTCGACCTGACCGTGTTCGGCATCGGCGTGATCATCGGCGCCGGCATCTTCACGCTCACCGGAAGGGCCGCCCAGGCGTACGCCGGGCCGAGCATCGCGCTGTCGTTCGTGCTGGCCGCGATCTGTTGCGGCCTCGCCGCGTTGTGCTACGCGGAGTTCTCCTCGACCGTCCCGGTGTCGGGATCGGCGTACACGTTCTCGTACTTCTCCCTCGGTGAGATCTTCGCCTGGATCATCGGCTGGGACCTGCTGCTGGAACTGATGCTCGGGGCAAGCGTCGTGGCGCAGGGCTGGTCGACGTACGCCGCGCTGTTCCTGGAGCAGATCGGCCTGGGCTGGCCGGACTCGATCGGCCCGGAGAGCAACGTCAACGTGCTGGCGATGCTGCTGATCATCGTGCTGACGATCCTGGCCACGATCGGGATCAAGGAGTCGCTGCGGGTCAACCTGGCGCTGGTCGCGGTCAAGCTGTTCGTCGTGCTGTTCGTGATCGTCGCGGGCCTGTTCTACGTCAAGGGCTCGAACCTGACGCCGTTCATCCCGCCGAGCGTGCCGGCCGAGAGCGGCGCCGTGAGCATCACGACGCCGTTGTTCCAGGCCCTGTTCGGGTTCACGCCGTCGACGTTCGGCGTGATGGGCCTGGTGTCGGGTGCATCGCTGGTGTTCTTCGCGTTCATCGGGTTCGACGTGGTCGCGACCACCGCCGAGGAGGCGAAGAACCCGCAGCGCGACCTGCCCCGCGGCATCATCGGCTCGCTGGCGATCTGCACCGTGCTGTACGTGCTGGTCTGCATCGTGATCACCGGAATGGTGAACTACAAGGACATCAACGGTGAGGCCGCGCTGGCCGAGGCGTTCCGGTCGGTCGGCCGTCCCGGCTTCGCGACGCTGATCTCGGCCGGTGCGGTCGCCGGTCTGACCACCGTCGTGCTGACGCTGATGATCGGCGCCGCGCGGGTGGTGTTCGCGATGAGCCGCGACCACCTCGTGCCGGCCAAGCTCGGCAAGACGCACCCGAAGTTCGGTACGCCGTACCGGCTGACCATCGGGATCGGCGTCGTGGTCGCGATCGTCGCGGGCGTCACCCCGATCGGCAAGCTCGAGGAGATGGTGAACATCGGCACCCTGGCCGCGTTCACGCTGGTCTCGATCGCCGTCCCGCTGCTGCGCAAGAAGCGGCCGGACATCGAGCGCTCGTTCCGCGTCCCGGGCAACCCGGTGGTGCCGATCCTGGCCGCGGTGATCTGCGTCTACCTGATGCTGAACCTGTCGCTGGAGACCTGGCTGCGGTTCGCGATCTGGATGGTGCTCGGCTTCGTCGTGTACGCCGTCTACGGCTACCGCCGCAGCCGCGTCGGCCGCGAGGAGCAGACCGGCGAGGTCACGAAGGCCTAGTACTGCGCAAGGCCGCGCCCCCGGATCTCGTCCGGGGGCGCGGCCTGTGCCGACGGTAGGATTCCTCAGTCGACTTTCGCAGAGGCAGGACTCCTTCCATGAAGCACCCGAGGCGCCTGCTGGCGGCCGTTGCCGCGCTCGCGCTGGCCGGCACCGCCGGCGCTGTGGTGGTGACGCGCTCGGGAGACGCACCGGCCGGGAGTACGGCGTCCGCGTTGCAGGCGCCGGGCCCGTCGCACGAGCTGAGCGACGCCGAGAAGAAGAGTCGGCAGCACGAGGTCGATCTCCTGCTGGGCAAGCGGGCGACCGCCGTACTCAAGGGTGATCTGCACGGGTTCCTCGCCGCGGTCGACCCGAAGCAGCCGAAGCTGGTCGCGCGGCAGAAGCTGCTGTTCGGGAACCTGCGCAAGTTCGGCTTCAGCACGCTGAAGTACTTCACCGCCGACGACTGGGCGGCGCCGAAGCTGGCCGAGAAGTACGGCCCGTCGACGTACAGCACGCGGGTGATGATGCGGTACCAGATCGCCGGCGTCGACCCGAAGCCGGTGCAGACCGATCTCGGCTACACGTTCGTGCGCCGGGACAACCTGTGGGTCCTGGTCGAGGACGGCGCGATCGACGAGACGCTGAGCCGCGACGGGCACCGGCAGCCGTGGGACTTCCAGGAGGTCGCGCTGGTCCGGCGCGGCAAGGTCGTCGTCGTGGTCGCGCAGCGCGAGCTCGCTCTGGGCACGACGATCGCGCGGGTCTCGCAGGACGCCGTCGCCGCAGTCCGCCGGCACTGGCCGCGCGGTTGGGACGGCGCGGTGCTGGTGGTCGCGATGCCGGAGCCGCAGGTGATGGCCACCCTGTGGACGTCGGGCAGCGGCCGCGGCTGGACGATCGCCGCCAAGGCGGTCACCTTGTACGAGGGGGAGCAGCTCGGCAAGCCGTCCGGGCCTGCGGTCGGCAGCCGGATCGTCATCAACCCGGCGCTGCGCAAGGACCTCGACGAGGACCTGCTGGTGCACGAGATGACCCATGTCGCGACCGTGCCGATCGGCCCGCTGGTCCCGCTCTGGCTGGCCGAGGGCCTCGCCGAGTACGTGCGCTGCCGGTCGGTCGAGGACGATCCCGAGTGGACCGTCGACCCGTACCGCAAGACGGTCAAGACCAAGTACCTGCCGGGGATGAAGACCCTTCCCGACCGCGCCGCCTTCGACGCGAACGGCGAACGGGCCTACGGCCAGAGCTGGTGGACCGTCGAGTACCTGGCCGACCGCGTCGGCATCAAGAAGATTGCCGCCCTGTACGCCGACGTCGCCGTCCACGGCACCACCGAAGCGGCGTACAGCGCGATCCTGAAACGCCACACCGGCAAGACGCCGGCCGAGCTGACCGCCGCGGTCAAGAGGTTCCGCGGTTAGTGCTGCTGGGGCCGGAGCGGGCTTCCGGGCTCCGCACCGACCCCAGCAGATTCAGGGACCTCAGGCCAGCGACGCGACGCCCTTGGGCAGGAAGCGCTGCCCGTTGACCTTCTCGGCGATGCCCGAGCGGTCCAGGTACGGCGTGATGCCGCCGAGGTGGAACGGCCAGCCGGCGCCGAGCAGCAGGCACAGGTCGATGTCCTGCGCCTCGGCGACCACACCCTCGTCGAGCATGATCCGGATCTCCTCGGCCAGCGCGGTCAGTACGCGGGTGCGCAGCTCGTCGGCGCTGGACGGCTGGTCGCCGACGGTGACGAGGGCCTCGACCTCCGGATCGACCGACGGCTTGCCCTCGGCGCTCCAGACGTAGAACGAACTCTTGCCTGCAGCAACGACCTTGGCGAGGTTCTCCGAGACCGCGAACCGGTCCGGGTAGGCCCGGTTCATCGTCTCCGCGACGTGCAGCGCGACCGGCAGGCCGACCAGCTGCAGCAGCACGAACGGCGGCATCGGCAGGCCGAGCGCCGACAACGCCTTGTCCGCCTCGGGAATCGGCGTGCCCTCGTCGACCGCCGCGCTGACCTCGCCGAGGAAGCGGGTCAGCAACCGGTTCACCACGAAGGCCGGCGCGTCCTTGACCAGCACGCACGACTTCTTCAGCTTCTTGCCGACCGCGAACGCCGTCGCCAGCGCGGCGTCGTCGGTCTGGTCGGCGCGGATGATCTCCAGCAGCGGCAGCACCGCGACCGGGTTGAAGAAGTGGAAGCCGACGACCCGCTCGGGGTGCTCCAGCCCGGCCGCCATCTCCGTGATCGGCAGCGACGAGGTGTTCGTCGCCAGGATCGCCTCCGGCGCGACGATCTTCTCCAGGTCGGCGAAGATCGTCTTCTTCAGCTGCAGCTCCTCGAAGACCGCCTCGATCACGAAGTCGGCGTCGGCGAAGACCGAACGGTCCACCGAGCCGGTGACGAGCGCCTTCAGCTGGTTGGCCTTGTCGGGGCGGATCCGGCCCTTGCCGAGCAGCTTGTCGATCTCGCCGTGCACGTAGCCGACGCCGCGGTCGACCCGCTCCTGGTCGAGGTCGGTGAGCACCACCGGCACCTCGAGTCGCCGTGCGAACAGCAGGGCGAGCTGGCCGGCCATCAGACCGGCGCCGACGACGCCGACCTTGTTGACCGGACGGGCCAGGGACTTGTCCGGCGCACCGGCCGGACGCTTGGCGCGCTTGTTGACCAGGTCGAACGCGTAGAGGCCGCTGCGCAGCTCCTCGCTCATGATCAGGTCGGCCAGCGCCTCGTCCTCGGCCGCGAACCCGCGGTCGCGGTCGTTGTCCTTGGCCGCCGCGATCAGGTCCAGCGCCCGGTACGGCGCGGGCGCCGCGCCGCTCACCTTGAGATCGGCGAACGCCTTGCCCCGGGCAACGGCCGCGTCCCACGCCTCGCCGCGATCGATCTCCGCCCGCTCGACGACGACCTCACCCGTGAGGACCTTCGAAGCCCAGAGCAGCGACTGCTCGAGGAAGTCGGCCGAGTCCAGCAGCACGTCGCCGATCCCGAACTTCACCGCCTCGGGGCCGGACAGCATCTTGTTCTGGTTCAGGGCGTTCTCGACCACGACCTTGACGGCCTTGTCGGCGCCGATCAGGTTCGGCAGCAGGAAGTTGCCGCCCCAGCCCGGGAGCAGACCGAGGAAGACCTCCGGCGTGGAGATCATCCCGGCGGCCACCGAGACGGTCCGGTACGACGCGTGCAGCGCGACCTCGAGGCCGCCGCCGAGCGCGACGCCGTTGACGAACGCGAAGCTCGGCTTGCCGCCCTCGGTCAGCTTGCGCATCACGCCGTGGCCGATCCGGCCGAGGTTGAGCGCCTGCTCGCGCTCGGTCAGCTTCGGTACGCCGCTGAGGTCGGCGCCGGCGGCCAGGATGAACGGCTTGCCGGTGATCCCGATCGCGACGACGTCCTCGCGGGCCAGCGCGGCGTCGATCGCCTGGTTCAGCTCGGCCAGACCCTTGGGGCCGAAGGTGTTCGGCTTGGTGTGGTCCTGGCCGTTGTCGAGCGTGATCAGGGCCATCGTGCCGGCCTTGTTCGGCAGCACGACGTCCCGGCTGGGGGCGAGCGTGACCAGCTCGTCGTTCTCGATCGCGGTAGCGGCCTCGATCAACGCGTTCAGGTCGCTCATGCCTTGTTCCCCTCGAAGTTCGGGTTCTCCCAGATGATGGTTCCGCCCATGCCGAGGCCGACGCACATGGTGGTGAGGCCGTAGCGGACCTCGGGGCGCAGCTCGAACTGCTTGGCCAGCTGGACCATCAGCCGGACGCCGGACGAGGCCAGCGGGTGGCCGTAGGCGATCGCGCCGCCGTACGGGTTGACCCGCGGGTCGTCGTCGGCGATGCCGTAGTGCTCCAGGAAGGCCAGCACCTGGACGGCGAACGCCTCGTTGACCTCGAAGGCCTGGATGTCGTCGATGGTCAGGCCGGCCTGCTTCAGCGCCTTGTCGGTCGCCGGGACCGGGCCGAAGCCCATCACCTCGGGCTCGACGCCGACGAAGGCGTACGAGACCAGCTTCATCTTCGGCGTCAGGCCGAGCTCCTCGGCCGCCTCGGCCGAGGTCAGCAGGGCGGCGGTCGCGCCGTCGTTGATACCGGCCGAGTTGCCCGCGGTGACCCGGCCGTGCGGGCGGAACGGGGTCTTCAGCTTGGCCAGGTCCTCCAGCGTCGTACCGGGCCGCATCGGCTCGTCGGTGGTCGCCAGGCCCCAGCCGTGCTCGGCCGAGCGGGTCGCGACCGGGACCAGGTCCGGCTGGATCAGGTCGTTCGCGTACGCCTTGGCGGCGCGCTCCTGGGAGGCGACCGCGAACGCGTCGGTGCGGGCCTTGGTGATGGTCGGGAAGCGGTCGTGCAGGTTCTCGGCGGTGGAGCCCATCACCAGCGCGGAGGTGTCGACCAGCTTCTCGGAGATGATCCGCGGGTTCGGGTCGACGCCCTCGCCCATCGGGTGCCGGCCCATGTGCTCGACACCGCCGGCGATCACCACGTCCTGGGCGCCGAAGGCGATCCCGGAGGCGGTGGTGGTCACCGCGGTCATCGCGCCGGCGCACATCCGGTCGATCGCGTAGCCCGGGGTGGTGTTCGGCAGACCGGCCAGCAGCGCGGCGGTCCGGCCGATGGTCAGGCCCTGGTCGCCGATCTGGGTGGTGGCCGCGATCGCGACCTCCTCGACCCGCTCCGGCGGCAGCGACGGGTTGCGCCGCAGCAGCTCACGGATGCACTTGATCACCAGGTCGTCGGCGCGCGTCTCGGCGTACTGACCCTTGGCCTTGCCGAACGGGGTGCGAACGCCGTCGACGAACACGACATCGCGGATCTCACGGGGCACGAGGCCCTCCTTAGGGTGGGGTGGCACCCCGATGCTACCCGCCGGTAATGAACCGCCCCAAGCAGCCACGCCTGTGCGGCTGCTCACAACGCGGATCGGGGTGGGGACGCAGCGCAGATCCCCAGCGGCGGCTGCACAGGTTTTCGGGGCGATTCGCCGTGGCGCGCGGGCGGGATCGGGCGCATGCTGGAGACAGGCACGCTTCGGGAGTCGCTCTGATGAACAACTTCGATTTCGCCGTCCCGGTCCTGAGCCGGGGCAAGCACCGCAATCCACGCAAGGGCGCCTGCTTCATGGAGTTCGCGTCCTACCTGGCCGGCGAACCGTGGTCGGACCATCCGGCCTGCACGCATCCGCTGCTCGCGGGCGTCGCGCGCGACGTCAACGACTGCACGACGGACGCCGGCCGGTCCCGGCTGGCGCCGCTGATCCCGTCGGTGATCGGCCTGACGCCGGACGACCCGCACGTCGTACCGCGGGTGACCGCACGCTGCATCCAGGAAGCCCTGCCGGTCGTCTCGCAGGAACGCCAGTACATCCTGGCCGTCGCCCTGATCGTGGGGGAGCGGCAGTTGGCGATCCTGGACGGGCGCCCGCTCGACAGCATGGACCCGGCCTCGCAGGAGGCCCTCGACTCGGTCCCGTCGGCGACCAAGTGGGCCCGCGCGTTCACCGCGAAGGCCCATCGCGGGACGCCGGACTACGCCCGCCGTACCGCGCCCAGAGCGGTCTCGTGCGCGGTCGAGGGCATCTCGCAGGCGTGCGTCCCGAACCCGGACGAACGGCTGTACCGGCTGCTCGAGAACGCGATCGAGGAGTGCAGGCGCTGGGTTCCGGCCAAGCCGTCGCGATTTCCGCAGGCTGCTCCGCGGACTGTTGAGGAGGCGACGCAAGTAGCGCAGTAGGCTCGCTGGTGTGACCTTGGAAATCGACACCGGCTCCGGCCTGATGCCCGTGCACGTCTGGGAAGGTTCCGGTCCCGGGCTGCTGCTCCTGCAGGAGATCTTCGGGGTCTCCGACTACATCCAGGAGCGCGGCGCGCAGTTGTCCGCGCTCGGGTACCACGTCGTCGCGCCGGAGATCTTCTGGCGCCTCGACGACGTCGATCTCGACCCGGACGCGCCCGATCTGCTGGACCGGGCGCTCGCTGTCGTGGGCCGGCTCGACTGGGACCTGGCCGTCTCCGACTCGGTGGCCGCGCTGGAGTACCTGCGCGGCCGTGACGCCGGAGTCGGCGTGATCGGCTTCTGCTTCGGCGGCGGTCTCGGCTTCAACGTCGCCGCGGTCTCCTCGCCGGACGTGCTCGTCAGCTACTACGGCTCCGCCCTGCCCAACCTGCTGCCGCTCGCGCCGGACGTGACGGCGGCGAGCCTGCACCACTTCGGTGACGCGGACGACTACCTGCCGCCGGAGACCGTCGACAAGATCGTCGCCGAGCTCGGCGACGCCGAGGTCCACCGTTACCCGGGCGCCGGGCACGCGTTCGACAACCCGATGCCCGCGTTCCACCACGCCGAGGCCTCGGCCCTGGCGTGGCAGCGCACCACCGACTTCCTGTCCCGCCACCTGCCTGCTGAAGGAAACGAATGAGCCTGTACGACATTCCCCTGCGCACCCTGTCCGGCGCCGAGACCTCCCTCGGTGAGTACAAGGGCAAGACCGTGCTGGTCGTGAACGTGGCGTCCAAGTGCGGCGCGACCCCGCAGTACACCGAGCTGGAGAACCTGCAGCAGAAGTACGCCTCCCGCGGGTTCACCGTGCTCGGCGTCCCGTGCAACCAGTTCGGCGGGCAGGAGCCCGGCACCACCGAGGAAATCCAGGAGTTCTGCTCGACGACGTACGGCGTGACGTTCCCGATGCTGGACAAGGCCGAGGTGAACGGCGAGGGCCGGCACCCGCTGTTCGCCGAGCTCACGCTCACGCCGGACGCCGAGGGCAACGCCGGTGACGTCCAGTGGAACTTCGAGAAGTTCCTGCTCAGCTCCGACGGCACGGTGGCGGCGCGGTTCCGGACGCGGACGACGCCGGAGTCTCCCGAGGTCGTCGAGGCGATCGAGCGCCAGCTGTCGGCCTGAGTTCAGTCCAGGGTCTTCGCCGGCGCCGTGACCGTCAGCGCGTCGGTGAGGACCTGGGCGGTGAGCCCGATCTGCCACTCCCGGGCGCCGTGCTCGCGCAGGAACGTCTTCACGACTTCGAGCTCAGGCTCGGCAGGCGGCGTCCAGGCGAGCCGGCGAATGGTGTCGGGGGAGAGCAGGTTCTCCGTCGGCAGCCGGTGGGCCTCCGCGATGTCGCCGACCGCCGCACGGGCAGCCGACAACCGCGCCGCGGCGTCCGGGTCGCGGTCGGCCCAGGCGCGGGCCGGCGGCGGGCCGTCGTACCGGGGGCCTTGCTTCGGCAGTTCGCTGTCGGGCAGCCGGCGGGCGTGGTCGATCGCCTCCCACCAGGTCCGCATGTGGCGGTGCGCGCCGCGGCCCTTGAAGGCGGTCAGCTTCTGCAGCGTGTCCCGGTCGACCGGCATCGCGGCCGCGGCCTCGACGATCGCCGCGTCGGGCAGGATCCGGCCGGGGGAGATGTCGGCGGCCTCGGCGATCTGGTCGCGGGCCTCCCACAGCGCCCGTACGACGGCCAGGCTGCGGCGGTTGCGCACGCGGTGCATGCCCGACGTACGACGCCACGGATCCGGCTTCGGCTCCCGCGGCGGCGCGGACAGGATCGCGGCGAACTCCTGCTCGGCCCACTCCCACTTGCCCTCGCGGCGCAGCTCCTGCTCGATCGCGTTGCGCAGCTCGATCAGCATCTCGACGTCCAGCGCGGCGTACACGAGCCAGGGGCTCGGCAGCGGCCGGGTCGACCAGTCGGCGGCGGAGTGCTCCTTGCGCATCCGGTACCCGAGGACTTCGCTGACCAGTGAGGCCAGGCCGACCTTTGGATAGCCGAGGAGACGCCCGGCCAGCTCGGTGTCGAAGACCGTCCGGGGAACCATGCCGACCTCGGCCAGGCAGGCCAGGTCCTGGTTCGCCGCGTGGATGATCCACTCCGCGTCGACGATCGCGTCGCCGAGCGCGGACAGGTCACCGAACGGAATCGGGTCGACCAGCGCCGAGCCGGAACCCTCGCGGCGCAGCTGCACCAGGTACGCCCGGTGGGAGTAGCGGTAGCCGGACGCGCGCTCGGCGTCGACGGCCACCGGGCCGCTGCCGGCCTGGAACGCCTCGACGACCTCCTGCAGCGCGCTGTCGGTGTCGACCACGTCGGACAGCCCGTCCCGCAGCTCGAGCAGCGGAAGGGTGTCGGTCTCGGTCGGGTCCTCGGGGACGGACGACTGCTGGGTCTCGGCCGGGCTCATCGGCCCCGCTGACCACGGCGGGTGGGCATCGCGACCACACCGGGCGGCACCGGCGGCAGCCCTGCCGCGGTGCACAGCACCTCGCCCCACGCCTCCGCGTGCCGCGTCACGTCGACCCCGCCGTCCTCGCCCGGGACCGGGCTCCAGGAGGCGCGGATCTCGATCTCCGCGGTCGCGTCGTCGTCGGCCATCCCGCCGAAACTCTCGGACACCACCCTGGTGACGGTACCGCTCGGGGCGAGGAACTCCGCACCCCGGTCCGCCAGCGCCTCCATCAGCCAGGTCCAGCCCACGCCACCGAGCAGCGCGTCGGTCACCATCTCCGGTTCGACGGCCGCACGCACGTACGCGACACAGCGGAAGGTCGACTGCCAGGCGTCGTTCCCGTCCGGGTCGTAGAGGACGACCAGACGACCGGTGGCGACATCGTCACCGTCGACCGTCACGTCGGCGCTGACCGCGGCCGCGTGCGGAGCGATCCGCTGCGGCGCGGGCATCTCCTCGACGAAGACCTCGGGCCGGAACCGGGCCTCACGCAGTTGCGTCAGGGCCTCGGCGAACTCCGCGGGTGGCGCGTCGACCTGCTTGCGGGCACCCATGCTTCGCAGCCTACGACTGATTACTCACCGGCGCGGGCGACGACGCGCCGGTAACGGGTTTCGGACATGGGATCATTGCCCTGTGCCCGTGAACCAGCCTGCCCAGTCACAGACCGCTGCCGGTAGCTCCTTGGACCGCTCCGCCTTCCTGCTCGCCGCCCGGGGTGAGCCCGGACCGCACACGCCGGTCTGGTTCATGCGCCAGGCGGGTCGCTCGCTGCCGGAGTACCGGGCGATCCGTGAGGGCACCACGATGCTCGAGTCCTGCATGCGACCCGACCTCGTCGTGGAGATAACGCTGCAGCCGGTACGCCGTTACGGCGTCGACGCGGCGATCTTCTACTCCGACATCGTCACGCCGCTCAAGGCAGTCGGTGTCGACCTGGAGATCAAGCCCGGCGTCGGCCCGGTGATCGCCTCCCCGGTCCGGTCGACGGACGACCTGGCCGGGATCCGGCCGGTCGAGCCTTCGGACGTGGCGTTCCTCACCGAGTCGGTCCAGGAGCTGGTGTCGCAGCTCGGCGGTACGCCGCTGATCGGCTTCGCCGGCGCGCCCTTCACCGTCGCGTCGTACCTGGTCGAGGGCGGCCCGAGCAAGGACTACGCCCGGACCAAGTCCCTGATGCACAGCGACCCGAAGCTCTGGCACGCCCTCGCCGACCGGCTCGCCGAGGTCGCGATCGCGTACCTCGTGGCCCAGATCGAGGCCGGTGCCTCGGCGATCCAGCTCTTCGACTCCTGGGCGGGTTCGCTCTCGCCGCGTGACTACGCCCAGTTCGTCCAGCCGCACTCCGCGAAGGTGTTCACCGCGCTCGAGCAGTACGGCGTACCGCGCCTGCACTTCGGCGTGAACACCGGTGAGCTGCTCGGCCTGATGAGCGACGCCGGCGCCGACGTGGTCGGCGTCGACTGGCGCGTCCCGCTCGACGAGGCCGTCCGCCGCATCACCGCGAACGGCGGCCCGGCCAAGCCGGTCCAGGGCAACCTGGACCCGGCTCTGCTCACTGCCGGCTGGAGTGTCATCGAGCCCGAGATCGACCGCATCCTCGCCGAGGGCAAGGCAGCCCCCGGCCACATCTTCAACCTCGGCCACGGCGTCCCGCCGACCACCGACCCCGAGGTCCTCCACCAGATCGTCAAGGCAGTCCAGGAGAAGTCGGCCCAAAGCTGAGCCTGCCCGGCCCACCGCCGCCCAGCTGATCGAACCCGCAGCTCCCGCGCGTCCGAAGAATCTGCATACGTCCGAAGGACCGTGCGCTATAGCCTCGGCTTCTTCGGACGCACGCGGGTTCTTCGGACGCATCCGCTGGGCCCTGGCTTGGTGGTGGGGTTCGGACGCCGGGTCCTTCGGGGTTGGAAGCGTGGGTGAGGATGGGCTTGTGGATGCTCGGACGGTGGTTGTGGTCGGCGGTGGGATCAGCGGGCTCGCGGCGGCTCATGCGTTGGTGAGTGGAGTGAATCCGCCGCGCGTCGTCTTGTTGGAGTCCTCGCCTCGGCTGGGTGGGAAGCTGGCGGGGGACGTGCTCGAAGGAGTCCCGGTCGACCTCGGGGCCGAGTCGGTGCTGGCTCGGCGGCCTGAGGGTGTGGAGCTGATCCGGGCGGTCGGCCTGGGGGACGACTTGGTGCATCCGGCAACGACCTCGGCGGGGCTGTGGGTCGGGGACCGGATCCGGGCGATTCCGCCGACGGTGATGGGCGTGCCGGTGGACCCGGCCGCGACCGTCGACGTACTCGGGGAGGAAGCCGCAGCGCGGGTCGCCGAGGAGAAGACGCTGCCGGAGCCGGCGCTGACCGAGGACGTGGCGATCGGGCGGTACGTCGCCGAGCGGATGGGCCCGGCGGTGACGAACAAGCTGATCGATCCGCTGCTCGGCGGGGTGTACGCCGGGCGCGCCGACGAGATCTCGCTGGCGGCCGCCGTACCGGAGCTGTACGCGAAGCTGAAGACCGCGCCGAGCCTGCTCGCGGCGACCGCCGAGCTGAGGGTGACGAGCCAGCGCCGGGCGTCCGACGGCAAGCCGGTCTTCGCCGGCATCCGCGGCGGCGTCAACCGGCTGATCCAGGCGCTGGAGACAGATCTGAGCAGCCGTGGGGTGGAGATCCGGCGGTCGACGACGGTACGGAAGATCAGTCGTACGCCGGCCGGCTACTTCCTGGAGACCGGCCCGGTCCCGGCTCCGGACACGGTGTTCGCCGACGCGGTGGTCGTGGCGACGCCGGCTTCGCCCGCGGCGCGGATGCTGGCCGGTCTGGTGCCCACGGCGTCGACGGAGCTCGGCGCGATCGACTACGCGAGTATGGCGATCGTCACGCTCGCGGTCCGCAAGAGCGACTGGCCGGAGGCGGCGGCCGGATCAGGGTTCCTGGTGCCCTCCGACGAGGGCCGCACGATCAAGGCCGCGACGTACTCGCACGCCAAGTGGGAGTGGTCGTCCGAGGCCGGGGGAGAGCTCGCCGTACTGCGGTGCTCGGTGGGACGGCTCGGCGAGGAGTACGTGCTGCAGCGCTCCGATGAGGACCTCGCCGCGCTGGCGACGGCCGATCTGCGCAAGGCGGTCGGGCTCGACGCGCCGGTCGTCGGGTCGCTGGTGACTCGCTGG
Organism: Kribbella lupini; assembly: GCF_039529595.1. Taxonomy (NCBI): domain Bacteria; kingdom Bacillati; phylum Actinomycetota; class Actinomycetes; order Propionibacteriales; family Kribbellaceae; genus Kribbella; species Kribbella lupini. Next base: position 1,352,857 of record NZ_BAAANC010000001.1, read on the forward strand.
GGCGGCGGCCTTCCGCAGTACGCGGTGGGCCATCTGGACCGCGTCGACCGGGTCGAGAAAGCGGTCGCGGAACACGACGGACTGGCGGTCTGCGGAGCGGCGTACCGAGGTGTCGGGATCGCCGCCTGTGTCGCCTCGGGGAGCCGGGCGGCAACCCGGGTGCGGGCCCACCTGGACGCATTGGCGACAATGGGGTCGTGACCGACGCGAACCAGCCCGAGAGCAGCACGCCCGCGAAGCCCAAGGCCCGCGAGCTGAACAACGTGATCCGCTACACGATGTGGTCGGTCTTCAAGGTGGAGACCCCGCTCGGTGACACCGATCGCGACGAGCTGACCGCCGAGCTGACCGAGCTGGTCGGCAAGCTGGCGGCCGACGACGTGGTGATCCGCGGCTGGTACGACGTGGAGGGCTTCCGCGCGGACGCCGACTTCATGGTCTGGTGGCACGCGCCGACCTCGGACGCGCTGCAGAAGGCGTACCACGCGCTGCGCCGGTCGCGGCTCGGGCGGCACCTGACGCCGATCTGGTCGCAGTACGCGCTGCACCGGCCGGCCGAGTTCAACAAGAGCCACATCCCGGCGTTCCTGGCCGACGAGGAGGCGCGCGGGTACGTCTGCGTGTACCCGTTCGTCCGGTCGTACGAGTGGTACCTGCTGCCCGACGAGGAGCGCCGGCACATGCTCGCCGAGCACGGCAAGATGGCGCGCGGCTACCCCGACGTCCGGGCGAACACGGTCGCCTCGTTCGCGCTCGGCGACTACGAGTGGATGCTGGCCTTCGAGGCCGACGAGCTGCACCGGATGGTCGACCTGATGCGCGACCTGCGCGCGTCGACGGCCCGGCGGCACGTGCGTGAGGAAACCCCGTTCTACACCGGCAAGCGGACCGAGCTCGGCGAGCTGGTCGCCAACTTCGCCTGACATGGAACGCAAAGCGTTTCCGGTCCTGTACGTCGGCAGCGTCCGGCGGTCGGTCGAGTTCTACGCCCTGCTGGGCTACGAGCAGACCTACCAGTTCCCGCTCGAGGGCGACCCGCACTACGTCGGCCTCGAGCGCGGCGAGTCGTCGCTCGGCCTCGCCCACACCAGCTGGCCCGAGGCCCAGCTCGGCATCACCGTCGGCACGGCGCCGCGCTTCGAGCTGTTCGTCTACGTCGACAACGTCGGCGCCCAGGTGGAGATCCTCCGCGAGGCGGGCTACACGATCGTCCAGGAACCGGCCAACATGCCGTGGGGAGAGCGACAGGCCTACGCCTTCGACCCGGACGGCAACCCGGTAGCCCTCGCCACTCCTATCTGAAGAAGCCCGGCACTCTGTGGAGTGCCGGGCTCTTCAGCGTTTGATCAGGCCGGGTCGAGCGTGAGGCTGATCGAGTTGATGCAGTAGCGCAGGTCGGTCGGGGTGCCGTAGCCCTCGCCCTCGAAGACGTGGCCGAGGTGGGAGCCGCAGTTGGCGCAGCGGACCTCGACGCGCTTCATGCCGAGCGCGGTGTCCTCGATGTACTCGACGCGGTCCTCGGCCAGCGGGGCGAAGAACGACGGCCAGCCGCAGTGCGAGTCGAACTTGGTCTCGCTGCGGAACAGCTCCGCGTCGCACGCCCGGCACTTGTAGACGCCGACCGTCTTGGTGTCGGTGTACTCACCGGTGTACGGCCGCTCGGTGCCGGCCTTGCGCAGTACCTGGTACTCCGCGGGGGACAGCTGCGCGCGCCACTCCTGGTCGGTCTTGTCGATCGCGTACTGCTTGGTGCCGTCGGTCACGGTGCCCGTACCTCCTCAAGGTCAAGGAGCCGGTTCCCCGGGGAAACCGGCTCCTTTTCATTATCGGCGGTGGGACAAGCGAAACCCCGCCCGGGGCCCCGGCGTCAGCGCCCCGTAACCGGCCGGCCGGAGAGCGGACGCCGAGGCCCTGGGCTCACCGGTACCAGGACGGCAGCGGCACCACCCGGACCACCTGCGGGTCGTGGTCGGAGATCTGGTCGGGGAACTCCGCGTTCATGTGCACCACGTCGTACGACGACGCCGGCTGCAGGTTCCGCGACATCAGGATCTGGTCGAGGATCTGGCTGTTGCCCTCGAACACGTAGCTGTACCGCTGGTTCGCGGGCAGCGTGCGCGGCAGGTCGATCAGCGACGTCCGGCCGGAGCCGACCAGGATGTCGGTGGTCTGGCTGAAGTCGAAGTCGTTCAGGTCGCCGAGCACGATCACGTTGGCGCCCCGGTCCTTGGCCAGCAGCTGGTCGACGAACGTGCGCACCGACTGCGCCTGCTGGTGCCGCTTCGGCGCCGAGCTCTGGACCGGCGGCTGGATCCGGCCCCACAGCGGGTCGTCGCCGCCCTTGGAGCTGAAGTGGTTGACCACGACGAACAGCGACTGGCCGAGCCAGGTGAACTCGCCGGCCAGCGGGACCCGGGTGGCCTCCCAGGCCGGGTTCGCCGGGTCGACGCGACCGGGCGACGCGCTCAGGTGCGGCCGGCCGAACCGGTCGGTCGTGATCGTGGTGCCCACGGTCGGACCGCCGCCCGCCCGGTCGACGAACTTCACCGGCCGGTCGGTGCGGTACAGGAAGGCGACTCGGATGTTGCCGCCCGGCTCACCGCCTTCCTTGCCGTCGACCGGGTCGATCTGGCGCCACGCGTATTTCGGGCCGCCGGCCTTCTGGATCGCCGCCGCGAGCGTGTTCAGCGTGACGTCCGCGGCCGTCGTGCCGGAGTTCGTCGCGCCGTCGTTGTCCTGCACCTCCTCGAGCCCGAGGATGTCCGGTGACGCGAGGTTGTGGACGACGGCCTGCGCGAGCCCGTCGAACTTGGCCGGGCCGTCGGACGGGTCGAGGTTCTCGACGTTGAACGTCGCCACCGAGACCTGCAGCTTCGACGACGGCGTCGTCTTCTCCCGCGTCACTCCGCCGTCGATCACGGTCGGTGTCTGGGTGACGAGGAACTTGAAGTTGCCGAACCCGTAGTCCAGGACCCCGGTCACCGTGCCGGCCAGCGTGTCACCGGTCTTCGCGTCCGGGATCGGAGCCAGTACGTCGTCCAGCAGGACCCGCTCGGGGTTGCTGTCGGTCTTCTGCAGCACGATCCCGCCGCGGACGGTTCGCACCCCGGCCCCGGCCGGGACCACCGACAGCTCGCGGAACGAGCTGGTCGGCCCGGTCACCTGCGGCTTGTCGATGCCGAGCCACATGCCTTCGAGGGACTCCCAGAAGTCGAGCCCGTCGGTGGCCGGCTCGAACGTGCCGGTCGTCTCGACGTCGCCGGCGGAGTCGTCGTCGATCACGGTCGACGGCGGAACGCGCCCACCGGGACCGACGATGGTCGGCGCGGGCACCGAAGCGCCGGAGCTGACCACCGTGACGGTCGGGTTGGTCAGCTCGGTCGTGGTCAGGTTGTCGCTGCCGCCCGAACCACCCGGCCGGAACTCGGCGACGGTGCCCTGGACGGACACGGCGTCCCCGACGGCAACCGTCGGCGCCGAGCTGGTGAAGACGAACAGGCCCTCACTGGTCGCGGGGTCGCTGTCCGGCGCGGTGTCCTGGAACCAGAACCCGTTGCCGCTCTTGGCGGTGACCACACCAGTGACATCGCCGACGAGTTTGCCGTTCAGCGGCGACAAGTGCGCCGCGCCCTGGATCTCGTGGATCTTCGCCGGAACCGGGTCCTCGGCCGGCGGCGCGGAGGTCAGCGTCTTCGGCGAGGGGTTCGCGGACTCGAACTCCACCGCGTTGTTGTCCGCGTCCTTGGTCGGGTCCTTGCGGGTCGCCGACGTGGTGCTGGACAGCCCCGGCGCCGCGGCGGTCTCGAAGTCGTTGGCCGCGCCGTACCCGACGAAGTCGACCACGCCGGCCGCGGTCGCACAGGCTGCCCCACAGGTCAGGGAGTCCACCGACGACACCAGCGCGACCTTGCCGGACGCCGCGGACATGTTCACGCTGCCGGTCGCGTCGGGCGTCGGCATCGGCTGGCCGTTGGCCCCGCCGGACGCGCCCTGCGCGAGGTAGACGCCGCCGGGCGCGATCGAGCCGGACAGCGTGATCTTGTTCGCCCAGGAGGTCCCGGCCGACGACGCGTACTGGATCGACCAGCCGGTCAGGTCGACCGGGGCGCTGCTGTTGTTGGTCAGCTCCACGAAGTCGTTGGTGTACGACGCGCCGGAGTTGCCGCCACCGCCGTACACCTCGGTGATGACCACGGTGGAGGAGGCGGCCTGCGCCGGGGCGGCCGCGATGGCGACCACTCCGGTCAGGACGAGAGACGATGTGACCACGAGGGCGCCCAGGCGGCGCCGTGATCGGTTCTGGGCAGACATGTGCCGGATTCTCACACCCGCACCCGACCGCGCCAAGGCCCAACACGTGAACAGCCGGTACGACGCCGAACACGAGGGTGATCATGCACGCCGGTCAGTCGTCGAGGGCGATCAGGCGATGGACCTCGAGCGGCTCGGCCTTGCCCTTCAGGCTGATCGGCCCGAGCGACTCGGTCACCGCCCCGGGCAGCAGCGCCTTCGTCGCGGGCCCGATCGCGACGCCGCCGCCGGGCGCCTTGCCCTCGATCCGGCTGGCCACGTTGACGGTGTCGCCGATGACCGTGTGCGTGCGACCACCCTCCGTGCCCAGCAGACTGACCGACGCGATCCCGGTGTTGATCCCGACCCGGAACCGCGGCCAGTCCGGGTGCCCGGTCCGTACCTTCTCGGCTGCCACCTGCAACGCCAGGCCCGCGGCGGCCGCCAGCCGGGCGTGGTCCGGCTGGTCGCCGCGCTTGTTGAAGGTGACCATCAGGGCATCGCCGATGATCCGGTCCACCTCGCCGCCGTGCCGCCCGACGACCGGCGGGACGACGTTCTCGAAGTAGGTGTTCAGCATCGCGGTCACCTCGTCCGGCTCGTGCTGCTCGGAGAACGTGGTGAACCCCTGCAGGTCCGCGAACAGCACCGACAGTTCGCGCCGCCCGGCCACGGTTCCGGCGACGTACAGGTCGGAGAAACGTTCCTCGTACCACTGGATCCGGACGCCGGCGACGACCAGGACGAACGCCGCGAGCAGCAGCAGGTGCCACTCCCACCACGACAGCGCCCAGTTCCGCGCGAACACCAGCGCGACCATGGCCTCGCCCAGCAGGACGAAGGCGGACACCAGTGAGAGCAGCATCAACGACGGCCGCGCGGACCACATCCGCAGGTAGCGCGCGGCCGCGACGCCGTACAGGACGACGGTCGGTACGGCGAGCGCGGTGAGGATGCCGTCGGCAACTTCCGGTACGGCGGTGTCGTGCAACGGCGGGAGTTGGGTGACCGAGGCAACGGCCCACAACGCCATCAGGAGCAGCAGCCCGAACCGGATCCGCCGTCCTCGCCGCATCCACGGCACGGACCGCTCGCCCTCGAACCGCAGGCTCGACAGCACCGCACAGCCCGACCCGACCGCGACCCCGACCGGCGTCGCGAGCACGAACCCGGCGTTCGGCGTACTGAGCAGCACGCCCGGCGTCGCCAACGCGTGCAACGCGAGGAACCCGGCCGCCGACAGGAACGCCAGCGACACCAGCAGCACGCGCGGATCCCCGCGGCGCAGCGCGGCCGAACCCATCGCCTGAGCCAATACGGCGCTCAGTGCAGCGGTCAGCAGCACGAGCCAGAAGTGCGACGGGTGATGCTCCCAGTGCACGTCGAGTCTCGGCGCCCGGAGTAGCAGCAGGAGCCCGGCGAGTGGAAGCAGCAGCACCAGAGCAGTCAGCGCGACCATCGCCGTGGAGTACACGAAGCGAGGTCGCGCCGGGGAGCGTCAACCATCGGAGGCGGCTTGCTCCGCGATGCGCACTGCCTTGAGGTGCTCGTGGACCTGCGACACCACGACCGACCCCTCGCCGACCGCCGACGCCACCCGCTTCACCGATCCGCACCGCACGTCACCGACCGCGAACAGCCCGGGGACCGTCGACTCGTACGGCTGCGGTCCTCGCGAGGAGGTCCACAGTCCCGATGCCGTCGCGTCCGCACCGGCCAGGACGAATCCGTGGTCGTCGCGGCCGACCTCGCCCGGCAGCCAGGCGGTCCGCGGCTCGGCGCCGATCATCACGAACAGCCCGTCGACCCCGAGCACGTCCTCGGCGCCGGTTTCCCGGTTCCGCAAGGTGATGCGCTCGAGGCGCCCGTCGCCTCCACCGTCGACGATCTCGCTGGACGGCCGGACGGCGATGTTCGGCGCCGCGTCGATGACGTCGATCAGGTACTGCGACATGCTCGCCGACAGGTCCGGCCCGCGGACCACCAGCGTCACCTGCCGGCAGTAGCGCGCCAGGTGGACGACGGCCTGCCCGGCCGAGTTGCCGCCGCCGACCACGCACGCGTCCAGCCCGGTCAGCCCGTGCGCCTCGGAAACGCTGGCGCCGTAGTACACCCCGGCTCCGGTCAGCGCTTCCAGACCCGGTACGCCGAGCCGCCGGTACGAGACTCCGCTCGCCAGCACCACGGCCTTGGCCGACACCTCGCCGACCCCGTCGATCGCGGCGACGAATCCGTTGCCTGAGGCATCGAGCCGGACGACCTCGCGCATCAGCGCGAAGTGCGCCCCGAACACCCACGCCTGCTGGTACCCGCGCTGGGCCAGCTCCGACCCGCTGATCCCGCGGGAGAACCCGAGATAGTTGCGGATCAGCGAGCTCGTGCCCGCCTGGCCGCCGATCGCCTCGCGCTCGACGACCAGCGTGCGCAGCCCTTCGGACGACGCGTAGACCGCCGTCGCCAGCCCGGCCGGCCCGCCGCCGATCACCAGCACGTCGAACTCGCGCTGCCCGTCGTCCAGCGTCGTCGACACGCCCCAGGCCTCGGCGATCTCCACGTCGGTCGGATCGTGCAGCACGGTGCCGCCGATCGCGGGCATCCACACCACGACGCCGTCGCCGGGATCGGGCTCGCCGATCTCGGCCAGCACGAGGTCGGCGTTCGCCGTACCGGTCGCGCGGAACGCGCTGGGGATGCCGTTGCGCCCGAGCAGCGCGTGGATCGCGTGCCCCCGGCCGGACCGCTCGTCGGCGACCACGACCACCTCGCGCAGGTTCGCGACCTCGTTGCGCGACCACTCCTGGACGAACTCCGCGACCGTGCGGTGGAACAGCTCGTCGTGCCCGATCCACGGCTTCAGCACGTAGTAGTTGATGTCGCCCTTCGACATCGCCGCCAGGATCGCCGCGGCGGTGTCCCGCTCGGCCCACGCACCCCACGGGATCGTCAACGCCCGTCGCGCGTCGGGATGCGCCTCCCGTGCTTTCGCCAGTACGGCGGCCCGCTCGTCGTCCGGCAGCTCGTGATCGACCAGGACGACGGCCACCCGCTGCTCGAGCTCGTGGGCCAGGTCGAGGCAGTGCAGCGCCGCGGCGGCCGTCAGCTCGCCGCGCACCCGGAAGTCGACGCCGAAACTGCGCTCCAGCTCGTTCTCGATCCGGTCCAGCCGCAGCGGATCACGGTCGACGACGAGCAGCAGGGGCCGTGCCTCGCGAAGGCTCGACCGTACGCCCGGATCCCCACCCATGAACCGAAGGTAAGTCCGCTCCGGCGCGGCGGCAATGGACAAAACGTTTGATCACCGGCCCTGTCCGCCCCAGTGGGACAGGGCCGGTGACCAAGTACAACGACCAGCCGGCTACGACGAGGTCGCGGGTTGGTTGCTGTCGGCGATCAGTTGACGCTCACCCCGGACCAGGCCGCGGCGACCGCGCTGCGCTCCGGGCTCGAGGCGCCGTACAGGTCGGTGGCCGCGTTCAGCGTCGCGGTCCGGGCCTGCGCGTACGTCGTACCGGTCGTCATGTACGTCGTCAGCGCCCGGTACCAGATCTTGCCGAGCTTGTCCTTGCCGATGCCCTGCAGCGTGGTGCCGTTGCAGGTGGTGGAGTCGTGCGGCAGGCCGGCGAACGTCTTGGGTCCGGTGCCCTCGGCCAGCAGGTAGGCGAAGTGGTTGGCGACGCCGGAGGAGTAGTGCACGTCGAGGTTGCCGATGCCGGAGTACCAGCAGTCCTTCGACTGGCCGTCCTTGCTCGGCTTGTCCATGAACCGCAGCGCCGGGCGGTCCTTCATGATCTCCTCGCCGATGTAGTAGTCGCCCGGGTCGGAGGTGTTGTCGGCGGAGAACTCGACCAGCGAGCCGAAGATGTCGCTGGTGGCCTCGTTCAGGCCGCCGGACTCACCGGAGTAGGTCAGGTTCGCGGTCGCGGTGGTGACGCCGTGGGACATCTCGTGGCCGGCCACGTCGAGCGAGACCAGCGGGCCGGCCGCGACGCCGTCACCGTCGCCGTACGTCATCTTCTTGCCGTCCCAGAAGGCGTTCACGTAGTTCACGCCGTAGTGGACCCGGCTCGGAACGCCCTTGCCGTCGTTGAAGATGCCGTTGCGGCCGTGGTTCAGCTTGAAGTAGTCGAACGTCTTCGCCGCGCCGTAGTGGGCGTCGACGGCGGCCGAGGCGCGGTCGGTGTTGACGCCGGTGCCCCAGTGGTTGTCCGCGTCGGTGAAGCGGGTCGGCGTCGGGCAGCCGAAGCCGAACAGCTGGCACAGGATCGAGTCGGTCTTGTTGTTCGCGTCGGCGGTGTAGCCGTTGCCGCGGGCCGGGTCGGTCAGCGTGAAGCCACCGGTGGCCGGGGTGGTGTCGATCGCGACCGTGCCGGAGTACAGGCTCTTGCCGTCGCCGCCCGCGGTGTGGATGTGCTGCTCGGTGACCAGCTTGGCGCCGGTCAGCGCGTCCACGGTCGTGGTGACGTGGCTCGGTGTGCCGTCGGCCTGGGTGCCGCCGGTGGTGACCAGGTACGCCAGGCGGGGCGCACCCTTGCGGGCCTCGATGACCAGGGACGGCTTCCCTTCGGCCTTCATCCCCCCGGACAGTGCCTTGGCGGTGGCACCGGCGAGCGAGATCTTCGGCGTCCGGTCGACGTTCGCCGGCCTGGTCAGGGTCAGGCTGGTGTCCTTCCAGGCGCCGTTTCTGGCCTGGTGGACGACGACGTCGCCGCCGAGCACCTTCAGGCCGCCGATGCTGCGGTCCATCCGGACGTGGCTGGTGCCGTCGGCGTCGACGATCACGTCGCGGACGGCGAACGTGTCGGCGCCGGTGGCCTTCAGGGTGCCGAGGTTCTGGCCGATCGCGGCCTTGACCCGGGCGGCCGCGGTGGCCGGTGACGGGCCGGGTTCGGCCTGCGGGGCGCCGGTGGCGGTGCCGGTTCCCAGGCCCAGGGCGGTGGCGGTCGCGACTGCGGTCGCAGCGGCGAGCAGGGCGGATCTGTTCATCCTCGTGCTCCTTCAAGAGTGTCCCGGGGGCCTCACGCCCTAGGAACGAGGTGCAGGAACGTTACCGCTCGGTCACCCAGGGTGGCCAGAGGTTGGGAAAAGTTCGCTTTTCCTGGTGGTCACGCCCACTTCTGGTCCGTGCCGGGCGGTAGCGTCGCGCCATGGCGACGACGAAGGCGATCGAGCTCGAGGTGGCGGGACGAACGGTCCGGGTGAGCAATCCGGACAAGCCGTACTTCGCGGACCGTGGGCTGACCAAGCTGGACATCGTGAACTACTTCGTGGCGGTCGGCGACGGCATCCTCGGCGCGCTCCGGGACCGGCCGACCACGCTCGAGCGCTGGCCCGGTGGCTGGTTCGAGGGCGCGAAGCTGTCCACCCGGATGGACAACAAGGGCGACGCGTTCTACCAGAAGCGGGTCGCCAAGGGCGCGCCCGAGTGGGTCGAGACGGCGACGATCAAGTTCCCGAGCGGCCGGCCGGCCGACGAGGTGTGCCCGACCGAGCTCGCCGTGGTCGCGTGGGCGGCGAACTTGGGCACCCTGACCTTCCACCCGTGGCCGGTACGACGTCCTGAGCTGGACTCGCCGGACCAGCTGCGGATCGACCTGGACCCGCAGCCCGGCACGGACTTCAAGAGCGCCGTCGCCGTGGCCCCCGCGCTGCGCGAGCTGCTCGCCGAGCACGGTCTGGAAGGCTTCCCCAAGACCTCGGGTGGTCGCGGTCTGCACGTGTACGTCCCGATCGAGCCGCGGTGGGACTTCGTCCAGGCCCGTCGTGCGGTGATCGCTCTCGGCCGTGAGCTGTCGAAGCGCCTCCCGGACCAGGTCACGGTGAACTGGTGGAAGGAGGAGCGCGGCGAGCGGATCTTCATCGACTACAACCAGATGGCCAGGGACCGCACGATCGCGTCGGCGTACTCGGTGCGTCCGAACGCGCGGGCGCGGGTGTCGGCGCCACTGCGCTGGGAGGAGCTGGAGGACGTCGTGCCGGACGACTTCGACGTGCTCACGATGCCGGCCCGCTTCGCCGAGGTCGGCGATCTGCACGCGGCGGTCGGTGAGCAGGCCTTCTCGCTGGACTCGCTCCTGGAGCTGTCGGCCAAGCACGAACGGGACCACGGCGAGGCGGACCTGCCGTACCCGCCGGAGTACCCGAAGATGCCCGGCGAGCCCAAGCGCGTCCAGCCGTCGAAGGACAAGGACCGCCCGAAGGACGCCGACTAGCAACCGATCAGCCCGGCCACCGCTGGGAGGCCGGGCTCAGATCGTCCGCAGGGCTCCGCCGTCGACCGGGATCATGACGCCGGTCAGGTACGACGCGGCGGGGGACAGGACGAAGGCTGCGACTCGGCCGAACTCCTCCGGCAGGCCGTAGCGGCGGAGCGGGATCGTCTTCTCCGCCGCGCGGCGCACGACGTCGGGGTCGCCGCCCTTGGAGTCGAGCTCCCGGACGCGGTCGGTGGCGATCTTGCCGGGGAGCAGGCCGTTGACGCGGACGCCGTTCGGACCCAGCTCGTCGGCGAGGGTCTTGGCGACCATCGCGAGGCCCGGGCGCAGGCCGTTGGAGATCGCCAGGCCGGGGATCGGCGACTTCACCGACGACGACAGGACGAAGGCCAGCGACGTCCCCTCGGCACCGGCGCGCGCGACCGAGCGGGCGATCCGCAGTCCACCCAGGAACACGCTGTCGAAGGCGGCGCGCCAGTCGTCCTCGTCGCTGTCCAGCGCCGTACCGCCGCGGGGTCCACCGACGCTGATCAGCGCGCCGTGCAACGCGCCCCACTTGGCGATCGCCGTCGCGGCCAGCCGCTCGGCGCTCTCGGGATCGGCGTTGTCGACCGGGATGCCGACCACGTTCTCGCCGAGCTCGGCGGCGGCCCGCGCGATCGACTCCTCGTTGCGGCTGGAGATCACCAGCCGGGCGCCTTCGGCGGCCAGTGCCCGCGCGGTGGCGAAACCGAGCCCGCCGCTGGCGCCGGTGACGATGTAGGTGCGATCGCGAAGTCCGAGGTCCACGGCCACCATCCTGCCGTACAACGCCGACGCCCGCTGAAGTGCGTGCCGCGGCAGCGCCCGGTCATCTCAAATCATGAAACCTCAGTCTCATTGATGTGCCACATCAGCACGCGCTAGCGCTCCGGAGCAGACCCAGAACCGTCCGACACGCCGACAACCGGCTCCGAACGGTTGCGATCGGCAACCTCGGGTTCGTGCTCGTCGGGATCACTGTCGCCGACGGGCTCCTGGTCCTTCTGCAGGTCCTGGCGCGAGAAGTACACCAACCCACCGATCGCCATCAGCGCGAAGAAGAACCACTGCAGCGCGTAGAAGAAGTGCGGCCCGTCGTCGATCTCCGGTCCGGGGAACGTCCCGAACGCCGGGTCCGCCGCCGGCTGCTGCTGATCGACCGTCAGGTACCCGTCGTACAGCTTGAGCCCGAGCGGGCCCGAGTACTCCGGCCCGTTGATCAGCCGCGCGGTCCCGTCGACCGGCGTACCGCCGCTCGTGTGCCCGCCGTGCTCACTGCGCCGCAGCCGTCCGGTCACGGTCACTTCACCACTCGGAACCGCGGGGATCGCCGTCGGCGCCAGCTCGGAGCTCTGCCGGACCAGGAAGCCGCGGTCGACCAGCAGCGCCGTCCCGTCGGTGAGGATCAGCGGCGTGACGATCTCGAACCCGGGCCGGTCGTTCACGTTACGGTACCGGACCACGATCTGCTTGCTCGCGTCGTACCGGCCGGTGACCACCGCGGTCCGCCAGTCGTGCTGCGGCCCGATCACGTGGTCGGGGCCGACGATCTCGCTGATCGGCGCCGGCGGGGCGGCCAGGTTGCTCGTGGTGACGTGGTTGCGGGCCTCGCGTTCGTGGAGGCGGTGCAGCTGCCATCGGCCGAGCTGCACGCAGGCCCCCGCCAGGACCAGGATCACCAGCGCGGAGCCGATCCACCGCCTTGTCATCAAACGACGCACCCCACGAACTTAGGCCATGACCTGAAACACACCACGGCCGCCCGTCGCCACGTACGCTGGTGGTGTGTATACCAAGACGCAGGCGGGCCTGGCCGACAACTACGGCCGGGTGGCGACGGACCTCCGGGTGTCCCTGACGGATCGCTGCAACCTGCGCTGCACCTACTGCATGCCCGAGGAAGGCCTGGACTGGCTCGCCAAGCCCGAGCTGCTCACCGACGACGAGATCGTCCGGCTGGTCTCGATCGCGGTCACCCACCTCGGCGTCGACGAGATCCGGTTCACCGGCGGTGAGCCGCTGCTGCGGCGCGGCCTGGTCGGCATCGTGGACCGTACGACGAACCTCGAGCCCCGCCCGCAGGTCTCGCTGACCACCAACGGCATCGGCCTGGCCCGCCAGGCGGAGGCGCTGGCCGCGGCCGGGCTCGACCGGGTGAACGTCAGCCTCGACACGGTCCGCCAGGACACCTTCCTGCAGCTCACCCGGCGCGACCGGCTGAAGGACGTGCTGGCGGGGCTCGCCGCCGCGCACGCGGCCGGTCTGGCTCCGGTGAAGGTCAATGCCGTGCTGATGCGCGGCGTGAACGACGACCAGGCGCCCGAGCTGCTGCAGTTCTGCCTCGACCACGACTACGAGCTGCGCTTCATCGAGCAGATGCCGCTCGACGCCCAGCACGGCTGGGACCGGTCGACGATGATCACCGCCGACGAGATCCTCGAGAAGCTCAGCGACCGGTTCGGCCTGGAGCCGACCGACGCGGCGAGCCGGGGGAGTGCGCCGGCCGAGTCCTTCACCGTGCACGGCGGCCCGGCGACGGTCGGGATCATCGCCAGCGTGACGCGCCCGTTCTGCGGGGACTGCGACCGGGTCCGGCTGACCGCCGACGGTCAGGTCCGCGACTGCCTGTTCGCCCGGACCGAGTCGGACCTGCGGACGGCACTGCGCGACGGCGCGTCCGACGAGGAGCTCGCCGAGCGCTGGCGGACCGCGATGCGCGGCAAGCTGCCCGGCCACGGGATCGCCGATCCGTCGTTCCTCCAGCCGGTGCGTCCGATGTCCGCGATCGGCGGCTAGCGCGCACCATCAGTACGGCGTACCAGAAGGTGCCGGTGCAAATCTGAACCGGAAATTTACTTTTTCACCCGGAACGCACCGAGGCGTTGTTCTCAGCCGGTGAAAGGCTCGACCTCGCGCAGGAAAGAGCGCGCGCCGAGGAAGTCGCTCAACGACTGCTTGTGGTCGTCACAGGCGACCCACGTCTTACGCCGGTCGGGCGTGTGGATCTTGGGGTTGTTCCAGCGCAGCGCCCAGCGGGCGGGGGCGCCACAACCCCTTGCGGAGCAGACGGACGCCGGTGCTTGTTCACTCATGAGGAATTGTTCCTGATCACTCAATAATCAAAAGCCTGGGGAAAATGAAGCGACGTCGGACAGCCACGGGGGGAGCCGTCCGACGCCGCATCAAGTCCCTGAATTTCACTGGTGAACTTCAGAGCACGCGGGAGATTCTGACACGGATCAGGTGGCAGAATCCAGTCCCGGCCGAGATCACTTTTCGGTGTCGCCACGCAACTCCTGATCGGGCACGTATTCACCCTGGACGACGGGCCCCGGCTGCTGCTCCAGCTGAATCCGCGGCGGCGCGTCGTACGGGTCGGCGCCGGTGACCTTGCGGCGCTGCTGCGCGTTCGCGAAGACCACCGCGACCGACGGCAGGAAGACCGCGCCGACCAGCAGGATCCACCGCCACGGCGACGGCGTCAGCACGGCCGCGACGAAGCACACGACGCGCAGCGACATCATCCAGGCGTAGCGCGCGATCCTGCTGTCCAGGTCCTCGGAGCGACCTGGTTGGGCCGTAGTTACAGAGACGACCGTTTCGCCGTCGGTCTCACGTCGTCGGGGCATCTATTCTCCTCACCAAAGACAACGGTACGCCGCTGATTCAGGGCCGCCGCAGCCAGCTGTGAAGGGAGAGCACGATGACAGATCGCACCTACCGGGTGACCGAGCTCGTCGGCACGTCCAAGGACGGCGTCGACGCGGCGATCCAGAACGCGATCGGCCGGGCCGGCGAGACGCTACGGCACCTCGACTGGTTCGAGGTGACCCAGATCCGCGGCCACATCGTCGACAACCAGATCGACCACTACCAGGTCGGCCTGAAGGTCGGTTTCCGCCTGGAAGACGCCTGACAGCAGGTCGTACGCCGCCCCCTCGGCCGCCCGGTTCACGGCGCGGCCGGGGGCGGGCGATAGCGTTCGTCCGGCAGCAGTCCCAATGTGAGGAGAAGTGTTCGTGGCCAGATCGGTACTCGTCACCGGGGGCAACCGGGGCATCGGCTTCGCCATCGCGACCGCGTTCAAGGAGGCCGGCGACAACGTCGCGGTCACCTACCGCAGCGGTGAGCCGCCCGAGGGCTTCTTCGGCGTGAAGTGTGACGTCACCGACACCGAGCAGGTGGACGCCGCCTTCGAGGCGATCCAGGCCGAGCAGGGCCCGGTCGAGGTCCTGGTCGCGAACGCCGGCATCACCAAGGACACGCTGCTGCTGCGGATGTCCGACGACGACTGGGACGCGGTCATCCGGACCAACCTCACCGGGTCGTTCAAGGTCGCCAAGCGGGCCGCCAAGGGCATGCTGCGGCTGCGCAAGGGCCGGATCGTGTTCATCTCCTCGGTAGTTGGCCTGCTCGGCTCGCCCGGCCAGGTGAACTACGCCGCCAGCAAGTCCGGCATGATCGGGATGGCCCGTTCGATGGCTCGCGAGCTGGGCAGCCGCGGCATCACCGCCAACGTCGTCGCCCCGGGCTTCGTCGAGACCGACATGACCGCCGTACTCCCGGAGGAGACCCAGAAGCAGTACCTGGGCCAGATCCCGCTCGGCCGGTTCGGCCTGACCACCGAGATCGCCAACGCCGTGCGCTGGATCGCCTCCGAGGAAGCCGGGTACATCACCGGCGCGGTGCTCCCGGTCGACGGCGGCATCGGTATGGGCAACTGACCACCAACTTCTTCTGAGAAAGGGACGCCGGTGGGCATCCTCGACGGCAAGCGGATCCTGGTCGCCGGAGTCACCCTCGACTCCTCGATCGGCTTCGCCACGGCCAAGGTGGCGCAGGAACAAGGCGCCACCGTGCTGATCTCGAACTTCGGCCGCGCGCTGAGCATCACCAAGCGGATCGCGAAACGCTTACCCGTCGAGCCTCCGGTGCTCGAGCTGGACGTGACCGACGAGGAGCACCTGGCCGCGCTGCCGGACAAGATCCGCGAGCACGTCGACGGCCTGGACGGCGTCGTGCACTCGATCGCGTACGGCAACCCGGAGACGATCCTCGGCGGCAAGTTCCTGGACGGGCCGTGGGACGACGTGTCGCGCGCGGTGCACGTGTCGGCGTACAGCCTGAAGGCGCTGGCGGTGACGTGCGCGCCGCTGATGAGCCGCGGCAGCAGCGTCGTCGGGCTGACCTTCGACGCGACCGTGGCCTGGCCGGGGTACGACTGGATGGGCGTGGCCAAGGCCGCGCTGGAGTCGACCTCGCGCTACCTGGCGCGGGACCTCGGTGCCCAGGGCATCCGCTGCAACCTGGTCTCGGCCGGCCCGCTGAAGACCCTGGCCGCGAAGGCGATCCCGGGCTTCGAGAAGTTCGAGGAGCCGTGGCTGGACCGTGCCCCGCTGGGCTGGGACCCGTCCGACCTCGAGCCGACCGGCAGGACGATCGTCGGCCTGCTCAGCGACTTCTTCCCTTCCACCACCGGCGAGATCATCCACGTGGATGGCGGCTACCACGCGATGGGTGCTTGATGTGACGTCCCAGGTCGAGCTCCGCGTACTGGACGGGGCCAACCTCTACTTCAGCCGGGCCGCGGTCAAGCTGACTCTCGATCTGTCCGCGCTGATCGACGCGCCCGCGCCGGCCGCCAAGTCGTACGCCTCGGCGCTCGGGCTGGGCGCGACGCGACCGGGCCGGATCGGCTCGGGCTTCCGGCAGCGGTTCGCGATCCGCGTGGTCGGGCACATCGTCCGCCGGATCGCCCGCGAGGCCGGGATCGGCCGGATCGGCGTCCGGGTGCGTCCGGAGACCGACGTACGGCGGTTGGTGGTCGCGTTCCCGTGGGCGCACGAGCAGCGCGCCCGGGCGCTCGGCCAGGCGATCGTCGAGGTGATCGACGCGTTCGGCACCGACGAGAGCGAGCTGACCGCCCTCGTCACGGCCGTCGGCGACCGGGTCCGCAACGAACCGCCGGGCAACCCGCCGCCGACGCTGCGGCCGAAGGTCCCGGTGGTCGCGGTGACCGGCACGAACGGCAAGACCACCACCTCGCGGATGATCGCGCACATCGGTCGCGCGGCCGGGCTGCACGTCGGCTGGTCGAGCACCGACGGCGTGTACTTCGACGGTGAACTGGTCGAGTACGGCGACTTCTCCGGCCCGAGCGGCGCCTCCCGCGTGCTGTCCCAGCCGGGGATCCAGCTCGCGGTCACCGAGACCGCCCGCGGCGGGATCCTGCGCCGGGGCATCGGTGTCGCGTCGAACGACGTCTCCGTCGTCACCAACGTCACCGCGGACCACCTCGGGCTGGGCGGGATCGACACCGTCGACCAGCTCGCCGAGGTGAAGGCGGTGATCACCAAGATCACCCGCCCGCGCGGCTGGTGCGTGGTCAACGGCGACGACCCGCGCACGTTCGCGATGCGGCTGGACTCGCCGGCCAAGTGCTGGGTGTTCTCCCGCGACCCGGACTCGCCGTCGATCCGGACGGTGCTGGAGGAGGGCGGCCGGGCGACCACCGTCCTGGACGGGTTCGTCACCGTGCTGGACAACGCCAGCGACGCCGAGGCGCTGCTGAAGGTGACCGACATCCCGATGACGCTGTCCGGGCTGTCCCACTACAACGTCGAGAACGCGCTGGCCGCGACCTCGGCGGCGCTCGGGCTCGGCCTGCCCAAGGCGGCCGTGGTGGAGGGGCTGACCAGCTTCTCGCCGAACGAGAACAATCCCGGCCGGATGAACATGTACTCGATCCGGGACTTCACCGTGGTGATCGACCTGGCCCACAACGAGGCCGGGCTCGAAGCACTGCTGGAGATCATGAACGGCGTCCGCCGCGAAGGCGCGCGGCTGCTGCTGGCGCTCGGCTCACCGGGCGACCGGGCCGACGAGATGGTCTCGGCGATGGGCGCGATCGGTGCCCGGGGCGCCGACCGGGTGGTGATCGGGCACAAGGACACCTACTTGCGCGGCCGGCCGCCGTCGGAGCTGGACGCGGTCTTCCGGGAGGGCACGAGCTCGGTCGGCGTCGACGACGTCCCGTCGTTCCCGACCGAGCTGGACGCGGCCAAGGCGCTGGTCGCCGAGGCCGGTCCCGGCGACGTGGTCGCGGTGATGTCCCTGCAGGATCGGGCGAGTCTTGACGCCTGGTTGCGGTCCGAGGGAGCTACCGTCGATACCCCGGAGATCTTGAAGAGCAAGGTCGAGCGAGCCCAGCACTGAACCCCGGCCCCGGGCGCCGGGGCCGAATGGGGTGTCATGCGCTATCTGTGGGCCGTCCCGGCGGCCGTGATCGGCTGGTTCGTGGCGGGTTTCGCCCCGAGCTACCTGGCCGGCCTGCCCGAAGCGACCACGACGTTCGTCCCGGCCTCCACCGGCCGGGTCGACCTGCTCGTGCTCGGCGGGTTCGCGGGGGGAGTGGCGGCCGGTTTCCTGATCGGCCGCGTCCGGTACGCCGTACCGCTGGTCCTGGTCGTTGCCGCGGGCACGTGGTGGCTCAGCGGACACACCCTGTCCGCGCGTGAACTGCTGATCACGTTGCTCGCGGCAAGTGCCGTCGGCGCCTTCTTCGGTGCCCTGGGCACCCGAAGCTCGGTGGTCGCCGCGTTCGCGCTGGCGCTGCCCCTGGCCTGGTACGCCGCCCGCCCGGCGGCCGACTTCGCCGACGACTTCCGCTGGATCTGGCAGCTCAACGGCCTGCTCGTCGCGGTCGGTCTCGCGATCGTGCTGTACGTCGCCTGCTGGCGGCGCGGCTGGCGTTCGGCGTACTTCTGGCCGGTGCTGGTCGCGACGTACCTGCCCTCGTTCGCGATCGTCGACGGCGTCCGGGCCGTGGCCGGCTCGGCCGGCCGCTCGTCCGACGAGATCGCCGACGCCGGCACCAAGGCCTTCTTCCAGTCCTTCGAGCCGCTGCTCACGAACTACTGGCCCTGGCTGGTGCTCGCCGTCCTGCTGGCGATCCCGATGACCGCCCTCAAGCTCCGCGCCCTGCCGCCACCGCCGCCCCCGCTCGACCCGTACGCCGACCGCACCAACGACGCGGTGCTGTCCGACGACCTCGACTGGATCGACCAGCGCGAGCCGGAGCGCAAGCTCCTGGCCCGCCGCCAGCCGGTCAGCGACAACAGCTGACCTCTCCTCGCGACAGCTCGGCAATCTGAGCCAGTCGATGCGCTCGGGCCGACTCAGCCGGCGTGAACCCCTCACCCGACCGGGTGAACACGATCAGCCCGTTCCAGGGCGACGGAATCTTCAGCACGCTCCCGTCCGTCGGCAACCGCCCGTTGCTGACCGCCAGCCGATCGGTGACCAACCGCGCACCCAGCAGCTCGCTGACGGCGTGCGGCAACTCGGCCGGATCGGCCACCACGCGCGCCGCGAGGTTGAGTGCCTCGGTCTGGCCGTCGACCAGCGCGAGTGCGGTCGTCGGCCACAGGTGCGCGTCCCGTCCGCCCGCGGCCGCGATCGCGTCGAGCAGTTCGTCCGCGCTGAGTTCGGCCGGCGTACTGACAACCAGTTCGTCGCGCACGCCGTCAGCCAGCGGATGGACGGTCAGACCGAGGATGTTGACGTCGAGCTCGGCCAACCGGCCGGTGAGCCGCTCGAGCTGTCCGGTCTCGTCGTCGAGCGTCACCCGGATCCGCCACAGCGACGGAGCCTTCTCGATGGTTTCGCGCGCGGCTCGCCTCATCCGGTACGCCGGGCCGTGCAGCCACCCGCGCAGGAGCCGCATGGCCGACGGCTCGACGACCCAGACGACCAGCACGGTGGTGCTGATCGCGAGCAGGGCGACAGCGAGCAGGTACGGCGGGTGCAGCGCGAGCACGAGCGCGTGGAGAGCCAGCTCGACCGGCAGTACGGCGGCGAGCTTGGCCAGGGACAGGCGGAAGCGGTGCGGGTGGGGCAGCCGCCCGCAGACGTCGCACGCCGATCCGGCGGCGACCGATTCCCGGAGTTGTTCCATGCCACTCAGCGTGCGGGCGTCCTGTTGCCGACGCGTTGCCCGGACGTAAAACCCGCGGACACGCCGTCGGACCGCGCCTGGGTGAATGTTCAACAATATGGTCTGAACAGTTGAGGAATCCGCCTTCCTGGAGGAACTGTGACAATCCGTCCCGCCCTGGGTGCTGCCGCCGTCGCGGCCGCCGCACTCGCCTTGTCCGTGACCCCGGCCTCCGCCGCGCAGCAGCAGACCGGCGCCTTCGAGTGTCAGCAGGGTCAGGCCTGCTTCTTCGAGACCACCAGCTTCAGCGGCAAGGTCGTCGTCTACAACGACGTCCCCAGCGCGTGCACCGTACTGCCGTTCGCGCCCGGCGCCCTGTTCAACTGGTCCACCGAGGACGTGCTGCTCTACCGCACGGCCGACTGCACCGGCCCGGCGAACCTCGAGCCGGCCAACAACTTCCACAGCTACCCGAGCACCAAGTTCCTCAGCTTCCGGGCGGGCTGAGGCTCACGCCAACAGGTCGCGCGCCAGCCAGCCGTCTTCGCGCCATCCCGGAGGGATCGCGAAGACGGCTGAGCCGATCGTCGTCGTCCACTCGTTCAGCGCGTCGGCGGCGTCGAGCCGGGCCAGCAGGGGCAGGAACTGCCCGGCCACGTCGGCCTGGAAGCTGAGGAAGATCAGCCCGCTCTCGCGGGTCGCGCCGGTGTCCTGCACGTAGTTGAGGCCCTTGCGGAAGATCCGGCGCCCGTCGTTCGTGCTGTGGTGAGACAGCCGCGCGTGCGCGTTCTCCGGTATCACCAGCCGCCCGTCGGCGTCCCGCGCCCCCAGGTCGAGCTCGTCGTGCTCGGCCGTACCGGTCACCGGCGCGCCGGTCGACAGCTTCCGCCCGACGGCGCGCTCCTGCTCGGAGCGGGTCAGCTCGTCCCAGGTGTCGAGGTTCATCCGGATCCGCCGTACGACGAGCGTCGTGCCACCGCGGAACCACTCCGGCCCGTCGGCCCACACGGTCGCGTCGAACTCCGGCGTCCCGACCGCCGGGTTCCCGGTCCCGTCGACCTGGCCGAACAGGTTCCGCCCGGTCACCGGCTTGCCGTCCGGACCGGTCCCGTTCCAGAAGCCGGTCTGCCGCCACACCGGCTTGGCGAACGGCGCGGCGTCCGCCACCAGCCGCCGTACGGCGTGCACGACGCTGACCGCGTCGTCGGCACCGACCTGAATCAGCAGATCGCCCCCGGACCAGGTCGGGAGCAGCCGGTCGTGCCGCATCACCGGCAGATCGTCCAGCCCGCGCGGCTTGTACGCCGTGAGCCCGGGACGGGTGAACACCCGCGGCCCGAACCCGACCGTGACGGTCAGCACCGCGTTCGGGACGGCCAGCTCGGGTGCGGTGTCGCCAGGTGTCGGGCGGCCCTCGGTCAGCGCGACGATGTCCGTGCTCCACAACCGCATCAGCCGGCCGAGCGCCGCCCGGTCGGTGCTGCTGAGCAGGTTCAGCGCGACGAGCTCGGCGTGCTTGGGTGAGGGCGCGGCGATCGCGGGCTGGTGGTCGCCGTACGGGCTGAGGTCGCGGGACGCCACGGCGCGCGGCGGCTCGTTGCTCAAGGCAACTGCCGCACCGGACACGGCGGCCCCCGCGGCGGCGGCGCCGGCGTAGCCGAGGAGCTGCCGCCTCGAGGGCCGGGTGGAGGAAATCAAGAGGCAGGCGTCGGGGTCTCGGAGGGGTGGTAGTGCTCTTCCTCCTCGGTGAAGTTCTTCACCGGGACGGTCAGGTCGTGGGTGCTGCCGTCGGAGAACTTCAGCGTCAGCGGCACCTCGTCACCGGGCTTCAGCGGCTGCTTCAGGTCCATCAGCATCACGTGGTCACCGCTCGGCGCGAGGTGCGCGTGCGAGCCGGCCGGTACGACGATGCCGCCGGCCTTCTCCTGCATCACCATCTTGCCGTCCTTGGTCGTCATCTCGTGCAGCTGCACGGTGCCGGCCACCGGAGAGGTTGCCGAGATCAACTTGATCTCGGCGTCACCCGGGTTGGTCAGCGACATGAACGCCGCCGTCATCGTGGTGTCCTTGGCGCCGGCCGTGGCGCGCACCCAGGCGTCCTCGACCAGCACGCTTGGCGTACTGGTCGAGGGCGCGTCGTCCGCGGCGGCGGCCGTCTTGTTCGCACCGCACGAGGAGACCAGGAGGGGGAGGGCAACGGCAACGCATGCCATCAGCAACTTCTTCTTCACGCAGAGGCCAACGAGGCTTCCCCGACCCGAGTTCCCCTTCCTACTGTTGTTCTTGGTCACCCTCTTCGTCCGGACGGACGAAGTCGGGGTCGCCGCCCTCGTCACCGGACCGCGCGCCGGCCTGCGCGAGATGCGACACGGACTCCAGCTCGGCGAGCACCGACTGGTGCTGGTCGACGCACAGCACGACCAGGTCACCCCGGTTCGACCGGCCCAGCGCGTGCCGGACGGCGTCGAGCTCCTCGAGCACCAGCTCCACCGACCGGCACCGCGCGCCGTTGGCGATCGCGGCCCGGACGCCCTCGATGATCAGCTCGGCCGACTCGCCCCGCTTGCGTCCGCGCAGCCGGGTGTCCTCACGGACGATCAGCTGGTCGAAGTGCTGCGCCGCGACCTCGCCCAGTTCGCGCATGTCGTCGTCGCGCCGGTCGCCCGCGGTCGCGATCACACCGATCCGCGACGGCCGCCCGAGCTCCGACGACGCGCCGAGGCTCTCGCCGATCCGGTCGACGAAGTCGCCGAGCATCCGCATCGCCGGCGCGTTGTGGCAGTAGTCGACGATCACGTGCCGGCCGTCCACCTCGATCTCGTTCAGCCGGCCCGGCGACAGGTAGTACGACGTACTGAACGTGCGCAGGCCCTGCCGGATGTCGTGCAGCGGCGCCCCGGCCGCGAACGCCGCCGCGGCGGCCGCCATCACGTTCTGCACGTTCATCATCGCCCGGCCGCCGAACGTTGCCGGCAGCAAGTGGGTCCAGGCCAGCTGCATCGAGCGCCGGCCGTGCTTCATGATGATCATGTCGCCGAGCTCGGACCGCTCCAGCACGACCGCGCGGCCACCGCGACGGCAGTGCCCCTCGATGTACTCGCGCACCTCGCTGCCGGCCTCGGCCATGCTGAACCACACGACCTGGCCCGAGCACTTGCGCCGCATCTTGCGCACCAGCGGGTCGTCGGCGTTCAGGACGGCGAAGCCGGTCCGCGGCACCGCCTCGACCAGTACGGCCTTCACGTCGGCCAGCTGCTCGAGCGTGTCGACACCGCGCAGCCCGAGGTGGTCGGGCTGGATGTTCAGCACGACCGCGACGTCGTTGCGCTCGTAGCCGAGGCCCTCGCGCAGGATGCCGCCGCGGGCGACCTCGAAGACCGCGAAGTCGACCCGCGGGTTCTGCAGCACCATCCGGGCCGACTTCGGGCCGGACGCGTCGGACCGGATCACCAGCCGCTCGTCGATCACGACACCGTCGGTCGACGTCATGCCGACCTTGCGGCCCATGCCCTTGAAGACGTGGCTGATCATCCGCGACGTGGTGGTCTTGCCGTTCGTCCCGGTCACCGCGACGATCGGGATCCGGCTGGTCGCACCGGGCGGGAACAGCATGTCGACGACCGGCTTGGCGATGTACTGCGGCTCGCCGATCGTCGGGTTGGTGTGCATCCGGAAGCCCGGCGCGGCGTTCACCTCGCAGATCGCGCCACCGGTCTCGCGGACCGGCTGGGTGATGTCGGGGCAGATGAAGTCGATGCCGGCGATGTCCAGCCCGATCATCCGGGCCGCCTCCTCGGCGATCTCGACGTTCTCCGGGTGCGCCTCGTAGGTGCGGTCGATCGAGATCCCGCCGGTGGACATGTTGCCGGTCAGCGTGAGCTTCACCATCACGTCTTCCGGCGGTACGTCGTCCAGCTCGAAGCCCTGGCTGCGGACCAGCTCGCGGGCGGCGGCGTTGACGGTGATCCGGGTCAGGATCTTCTCGTGCCCGACGCCGCGGCGCGGGTCGGCGTTGGTGATCTCGACCAGCTCGGCGACCGTGTGCACGCCGTCGCCGACCACGTGCGCGGGCACCCGCTCGGCGATGGCCTCCATCCGGCCGTTGATGATCAGGCAGCGGTAGTCGCGGCCGGTGACGAAGTTCTCCACGATCACCCAGCCGCGGCGGGACTGGTCCTGCGCGATCGGGAACGCCTCGCGGACCGCGTCGGCGTCGGCCAGGTTCAGGCAGACGCCGCGGCCGTGGTTGCCGTCGAGCGGCTTGCAGACCACCGGGTAGCCGATCTTGTTCGCCACCGAGACGGCGTCCTCGACCGTGCGGACCGAGTCCGAGCGGGGGACCGGCAGGCCGGCCGAGGCCAGCAGGCGCGTGGTCAGGTCCTTGTCGCTGGCCACGTCGACCGCGATCGAGCCGGTCTCCGACGTCATCGTGGCCCGGATCCGCTTCGCGTGCACGCCCTGGCCCAGCTGGACCAGGCTGGCCTTGTTCAGCCGGATCCACGGGATGTCGCGCGAGGTCGCCTCGTCGACGATCGCCTGCGTCGACGGGCCGAAGGCGGTCCGCTCGGCCTGCTTGATGAACCGCTCGAGCTCAGTGGTGAAGTCGAAGTCCGGGTCCGGCTGGACCAGGTGGTTGACGAAGCGGACAGCCAGCTCGCCGGCCGCCAGGCCGACGGCCTCGTCGGCGTACGCGTAGATGATGTTGTATCGGCCGGGGATGCCCTTGACCTGACGGGTCTTGCCGCGCCGCATGTCGTGGCCGGCCTCCTGCTGCAGCTGCAGGGCGACGTGCTCGGCGATGTGGCCGAGCCAGGTGCCCTCCTGCAGCCGCTCGATGAAGCCGCCGCGGCGGCCGCGCGAGCAGTGGTGCTGGTCGAGCCGGGGCAGGTCGGCGAGCAGCCGCTCGGTGAAGCCGTCGATCGTGTCGGACGGCCAGTCCTCCAGCGATCCGAGGTCGACCACCAGGTGGATGGCCGGCTCGTAGCTCCAGACGTTCGGGCCGCGGAAGACGCGGGTCTCGATGATCTTCAGGTCGGGGCTCGGCGCGCCCTGCGGGTCGGCGGGCTTGCGGCGCTGGGGGGCGGTCTCGGTCATTGGCTCGTCCCACTGTCTGCTGGTGGCTCGGTGTCTGGTCGGCTGCGTTCGGCGCCCGCGCTCAGAGGCTCGGTCGCCTCCGGTCTGGACTCCGTGGCCGACGACACCCGCCGGGCGACGCGCTTGCCGGCGCGGCGCTTCTGCTCGGCGTAGTACCGCGGGGACACACCCTCGGCCGCGATGTCGCGGGCCAGCTTGCGCAGGTCCGCCTCGGCCTGCTCGATCTCGGCCAGCTCCTCGGCCGGGGGCTGCGGGCCGTACGACAGCAGCGCGCGGGCGCGCAGGTCGAAGGTCGAGGTGGCGGGCAGCACGTGCAGAACGACGCCGGAGGCAAGGATCGCCTCGGACCGCTTGGCGTAGTGCGCGTTGGAGGTGATCCGGCTGCCGTCGAAGATCGTCACGGCACCTCGGCCGACGACCTCGAGGTGCGAGCCTCGTACGACGGCCGCCGTGTCCTCGTCGACGCCGATCCCGAGCAGGCCGGGGGACTGGGCAACGAGTGAGAGGAGCCGGCCGTACCGGTTCCGCTGGGCGAAGTGCTGGTCGACGATCGCGCCCTGGACCAGGCCGAGCCCGCCGGCGAGCTGGCTCATCCGCTGCCGGGGCGTCGCACCGGAACGGCCAAAGGCGATCATGTGCTCGGCGAGGATGCTGGCGCCGGCCGACGTACCGCCGACTGCCGCACCGCGGCGGTGGGCGGCGGTGACGGCCCGGCCGAACGCCGTACCGGTGACCACGCCGCTGAGCTTGAGCTGGTTGCCGCCGGTCATGAAGATCCCGGTCGCCTCGTTCAGCGGCTCGATGAACGCCGGGTCGTCCGCGTCCTCGCGGTTCTCCGGGCGGACCCCGACCACACTGGCCGCACCGAGCGCGGAGAACAGCGCGGAGTACACGTCGGTCACGTCCGGCCCGAGCGCGGACGCCGTGGGCACCACCACGATCCGAGCCTTCGGCCCACCGGCCGCCTCGACGAACTCCTGCAGCACCGTCCGTTTCTTCAGCTTGTCCTCGGCCCCGCCGATCGCGAAGAGAGCACCCGGCCCGCTGCTCACCACCTGTTGAGACATGTCCGAAGAATAGGTCACGGCCCGGGACCGCCGGACGCACGACGGAGGTGTGGCAGTCTTCGCGGGTGAAGAAATTGATGACACCGTTGCTGGTGGCTGGGGCGTTGGTGCTTGCGGCGGGCTGCGGCGGATCTGAGGAAACCGGTGCGCCGGTGGCGGCGGACAGCAAGGTTGTGGCGCTGACGCAGGGCGAGTTCGCCGGGAAGGTTCAGGCGGCGCTGGCGGCCAAGAAGACGTTCCAGGTGGTGACGACCACGACGGACACCGACGGGCCGGCGACGTTCACGACCAACGTGCGGCTGGCGGGTGCGAGCGCTGACGTGCAGGGGAGTGCTCTGGAGAGCACGTTCGTCCGGGTGGGCGGGACGCTGTACGGCAAGGGTGGGCAGTTGTCGAGCGATCCGAAGAAGCCGTGGGTGAAGTACGACCCGACGGGCAAGGGCACAGGCAAGGAGGCGACGGCGATTCTGGCGGGCGCGATGTTGCAGTTGTTGGGCGCGCAGCTGGACCAGTACCGGATGGCGGTGGCCGCTTCGCCGTACGCGACGGACTTCAAGAGTGAGGCCGGGCAGCCGGTGGACGGGGTCGCGACGACGAAGTACACGATGACCGTCAACGTGCTGAAGGCGACCCAGGCCAAGGCGTTCGGGCAGTACCTGACGTCGGAGTCGGCGGCCCAGTCCAACCTGACCGAGCTGCCGATCGAGGTCACGGTCGATGCCGAGTCGCTGCCGCGGACGTTCGCGTACGAGGCGGACGGCGCCAAGGTCAGCGGGACGTTCGGCAAGTTCGGCGAGCCGGTGACGATCACCGCCCCGGCGGCGACCGAGATCGCCTGATTTCTCGTACGACGAAGCCGCGGCCGGCCATCCGGCCGCGGCTTCGCTGCGGTCTAGTGGCCGAAGGTGAACCAGTTGACGTTGACGAAGTCGGCGGGCTGACCGCTGGTGAAGGTCAGGTAGACGTCGTGGACGCCGGTGACGGCGGAGATGTTGGCGGGGATGGTTCGCCAGCTCTGCCAGCCACCGGTGTTGCCGACGGCGAAGCTGCCGATCGGTGCGTTCGACCTGCTGTCCAGCCGGACCTCGACCAGCCCGCTGACCCCACCGCCGGCGCCTGACGCGACGCGCGCGACGAACTGTCTGGCCGGCGTACTGCCGAAGTCGATGGAGCTGTACCGGGTCCAGTCGCCGTTGCCGACCTGACTGAGGTTCTGGCCGCCGCCGGAGTCGCTGGTCGTTTCAACGGCCACGCCACCTTGCTGGGCGAACGACTCGGCCTGCAGTGTCCCGTACGCGCCGCTCCCACCAGGAGGCGGCGTCGTGGGCGGGGGAGTCGTGCCGCCGCCCTTCGTGGAGACGGCCACGTAGTCGACGACCATCGGGTGGCCGGGGACGGTCTCGGCGCGCGGCGTCGGGCCGTTCAGCGCGTCGGGGAACGCGCCGCCCATCGCGACGTTCAGCAGGATGAAGTAGCCCGCGTGCGACGTCATGCTCGCCCAGGTGTCGGCCGGCAGCTGCGCCTGGGTGACGGAGTGGAACTGCTGCCCGTCGACGTACCAGCGGAACGCGTTCGGCGTCGTACTGGTGTCCCACTCGAACCGGTACGTGTGGAACGCCGACTGGCAGCTCGACCCGGGGCAGGCGCGGCTGGCGCCGAGGCCGGTGGTCTCGTTGCACGGGCCGCCGGGGTTCACGCCGCAGTGCAGCACGCCCCAGACCGAGTTGATCCCGTTGACGTTCTCCATGATGTCGAACTCGCCGATGCCCGGCCAGTTCCAGTAGTTGCCCCGGTACGGCTGGCCGAGCGCCCAGAACGCCGGCCAGTAGCCGAGCGCGGCGTTGCCGGTCACGTTGGGCATCTGGATCCGGCCTTCGATCGCCAGCACGCCGCCCGCCGGCGGCTTGAAGTTCGCGCGCTGGGTCTCGATCCGGGCCGACGTCCAGTTGCCGGCGCCGTCGCGGCGCGGAGTGATCCGCAAGTTGCCGGCGCCGTCGAGGGACAGGTTGTCGGCGTTGCTGGTGTAGTTCTGGATCTCGCCGGTGCCCCAGTTGCCGGGGCCGCCGGGGTAGCCGTGGCCGGTGTCGACGATCCAGTTCGCGCTCGACGGCAGGCTGCCGCTCGGGCCGTCGAAGTCGTCGGACCAGACCGTCGTCCAGCCGGCCGGTGGTGGCGGAACGCTGGCCTGCGCCGCGATCGTCAGCGGTACGGCGACCATCACCGGTACGACGAGCGCGCTGAGCAGGGTCCTGAAGCGGGGGCGGGACCATGTGTTCGGGCGGGAACGCATCTTGACCTCCCTGGATGGGTTACGCCTATGGGAGCGCTCTCATCGCCGCGCGTCAACACCTCGTCACGATCTGGTGGAACTCAGACCCGCCCGCGCAGTACCGTCGTACTGCGGCGCACGGTCATCCCGAGCCGCTCGTACATCGCCAGCGCGCCGGTCCCGGAGTGCGTCCACAGCGTCAGCCGGGTGCGGCCGTCGGCTCGCATCGCCTGGGCCGCGGTCGCGAGCAACGCCTTCGCGACGCCGCGACCCCGCTGGTCCTTGCGGACGGCGACCTGCTCGACGTACCCGTCAAGAGAGTCCGGGAGTTCGAGGCTGAGCGCCGCACCCACCAGTTCGTCGCCGGCGAAGGCGACCGGCGAGAGCCGCGGCGCGAAGCTCGAACGCTCGATGCTCATCCGCGCCCACTCGTCGTACTCCTTGCGGCGCGGTTGCCAGTCGTCGAACGCGTCCTCGATCACCTGGTACGCCGGCTGCGCGTCGCCGGGCTGGAAGGGCCGGATCGTGATGCCGTCCGGGACCTTGACCTCCAGATCCGCGGTCGGCATCTCCAGCAACCAGTTGGTCGCGAGAACCTCGTAGCCGCGCGAGCGCAGCAACTCGGTGCCGGCCAGGTCCTGGTCGTCGACGGTCTGCGAGTACCAGTCCGTCCCGACCTCGGCGGCGCGGGCCTCGACCCAGTCGAGCAGCGCCGTACCGATTCCGCGGCCGCGGAACGCCGGGTCGACGTCGACTTGCGCGCGCCGGCCACGGTTGATCCAGGCCCAGCCCGCGAGCTGCCCGTCGTCCGCGTGCACGACGAGGCTGTCGACGGTCGCGTCGAGCCCCGGCCGGGTGAGCGCGGCCTCGATCCCGTCGGCGCCGGTCTCCACCACGCCGGTGGTCGCGCGCTCGGCGGCGCTGACCAGCGCGTGGATCGCCGGTACGTCGGCGACGGTCGCGGGGCGGGCGCTGAAGGTGTCCGGCAGTGAGGGCATGGGCGCGATCCTGCCTTCCGGCGTACGGCGTCCGCAAACGGATTGGCAGCTTGTGCTACGTCACAGAGTGTTTGCGGGGACCACGAGATCTGTCACCATGTGAGCGAACCGGGTCGGCGTGTCCGCGATCCCCGCCTCGAGGAGTGTTTCGCTGTGCGTATCGCCAAGGCCGGCGCCGTCACCGCCGTGCTGGTGCTGGCTTTGACCGCCTGTGGATCCACCCCGGGTGCCGGACCTGTCGCCGACGCTTCCACCGCCAGTACGCCGTCGGCTTCGCCCAGCTTCTCGGTCTCCGCGACGGCGCCGAGCGACGACGGGTTGTCGCCGGCGAACCTCGCGTCGGAACTGCTCGGTCGGTTGGCCGAGAAGGGCACCTTCCACGTCGTCTCCCGGACGACGACCGCGGGGGAGGGCGCATCTGTCGTCACGGCCGACCTCAGGATCGGTGGTGACCACGCCGGGCTGATCGCGATCGGTGGTGGACGGAAGCTCATCAAGACCGGCAGCGCCGTCTACCTGAAGGACGCGACGGTGACCGGGGACAAGACGCGCCCGTGGTCCGAGCTCGCCGCCGGCGGTCAGTCGTCGCGCCCCGGCAGGCAGCTGCTGCGCGCGGCTCAGGTCCACGCGCTGATCGGCGGCGCCGCGCACGCGACCACCTTCCAGCGCGGCGACCGGATCACCGTCAACGGCGCACCGGCCCAGGAGTACGTCGTCAGCATCGACCTGGCCCGCGCCACCGCGGCCGGCGCGATGGACGGGTACCTCACCGCCGACACCACGAGTTCGTTGCCCGAGGCCCTTACCGTACGGATCGCCGTCGGCGCCCACTGCCTGCCGGTCCAGCTCCGCTTCACCCTCGACGACCAGACCACCGGCCGCGCCGACGTCACCGCCACCTTCAGCCGCTTCGGCCAGAAGCTCACCCTCACGCCGCCCTCCCCCCAGAAGATCGCGAGCCCGGCAACCACCTGAGCGTCCCGCCGGGCGTGTCTCCCGCTCCCGCCGCCCGCCTCCGCCGCAGTACCGCCCGCGCGTTGCAGCTTGCTGCAACCGAATCTTTTAGGTCCCACGTCGCGGTTGTGTCACCATCTGACCCGAGTCGGGTCGATCTGATCGGGAGCAGCAAGACCCTCAACCGCAAACGAGGAGTCCTTGCTGTGCGTTCCGTCCTGCCCGCCCTGATCGCAGGTTCCGCCCTGGCCCTGACCGCTGCCTGCGGCAACAACCCGACTCCGGCCGCCGGCCCGGCCCCCACGCCAACGGTCGCCGCCAGTACGCCGACCGCTCCGCCCCTGCCGGCCGAGTTGACCAAGGCGGACTTCGGGCCGAAGGTACTGGGCGCGCTGCGGGCCGCCGGGACGTTCCGGTTGACCTCGAACCTGATGGCCAACGGGAGCACCGTGGACCCGCTGCTGAAGGCCGACATCCGGCTCAAGGGGGCGACGGCCGACGCGGTGGTGACCAGCGACGAAGGCCTGCCG
Source organism: Kribbella lupini (assembly GCF_039529595.1). NCBI lineage: Bacteria > Bacillati > Actinomycetota > Actinomycetes > Propionibacteriales > Kribbellaceae > Kribbella > Kribbella lupini. The sequence goes on from NZ_BAAANC010000001.1 coordinate 1,383,227, forward strand.
GTCACGCGAATCGGCAAGGTCCTCTACATGGAGAACGACGAGCTGACCGGCAACCCGAAGAAGCCGTGGGTGAAGCTCGACCTGGCGTCGAAGGACCCGAACGTCCTGGCGGCCGCGCTGGTCGTGGTCCAGGACTACAACCAGGCGATGGTCCACCAGGTGCTCGGCGGGGCGCCGTACGCGACGAGCTTCCGGGCCCTCGGGCTGCAGCCGATGGACGGGACGCAGGTGCGCGAGTACCAGCTGAGCATCGACCTGAAGAAGGCCACCGCCGCCCGCGCGATGGGGGTCTACCTGACCCAGGCCGACGCGAAGACGCTGCCGACGCAGCTCAGTGTCTCGGTGATGGTGGACGCGAAGAACCTGCCGCACCTGATCGTCTTCGTACTCGCCGACACCAAGGACGGCAACACCGCCGTGCGGGCGTCGTACGAGAAGTTCGGCGCGAAGCTGCCGGTCGTCGCACCACCGGCCGCGAAGACCGCCAAGCTCGACCTGGACTGAGGGCGAGGAACGCAGGCCGCGATCCCTCGACCCCGCTGGCGACGTCGGGCTGAGGCCGCGCGACCAGGTGAGGGGCGCAGGGGCAGGCCGCGATCGTGATCCCGCTGGCGAACTGAGGCCGCGTGACCTCAGCTGAGGTTGTCGGCCGCTTCGACCTCTTCGCGGGAGATGCCGAGCAGGTAGAGGATCGTGTCCAGGTACGGCACGCTCAGGTGGGTGTCGGCGGCGGCGCGGACGACCGGCTTGGCGTTGAAGGCGACGCCGAGGCCGGCCGCGGCCAGCATGTCGAGATCGTTGGCGCCGTCGCCGATCGCGACCGTCTGCGACAGCGGCGTACGGGACGACTCGGCGAACCGGCGCAGCGCGACCGCCTTGCCGGGCCGGTCGACGATCTCGCCGATCACCTTGCCGGTGAGCTTGCCGTCGACGATCTCCAGCTCGTTGGCCGCGGAGTAGTCGATTCCGAGGTCGGCGGCGATCTTGTCGGTGATCTGGGTGAAGCCACCGCTGACGATCGCGAACTGGTACCCGAGCCGCTTCAGCGTCCGGACCAGCGTCCGCGCACCCGGCGCGAGCTGGATCGCGGCGTACACCTCGTCGAGCGCCTTGGCCGGCAGCCCTTCCAGCGTGGCGACCCGCTGGTGCAGCGACTCGGCGAAGTCCAGCTCGCCACGCATCGCCTGCTCGGTGACCGCGGCGACCTCCGCCTCCCGCCCGGCGTGCGCGGCGAGCATCTCGATCACCTCGCCCTGGATCAGGGTCGAGTCGACGTCCATCACGATCAGCCGCTTGGCGCGCCGGTACAGACCACCGGCCTGTACGGCGACGTCGAGCCCCTGCCGGACACCTTCGAGCGCGAGCACCGTCCGCAGCGCGTCGGTGTCCGCACCGGACACGGCGATCTCGACGGCGGTCACCGGGTACCGCGCCATCCGGCTGATCCGGTCGATGTTCGCGCCGGTGTCGGCGATCCGCCCGGCGATCGCGGCGAACCCTTCGGCGGTCAGCGGCGCGCCGATCACGGTCACCTGCGTGCGGCCCTTGCGGCGCGGTTCGTTGTCGCCGACACCTTTCTTGACGTCGATCTCGACGTCGAGCAGCTCGGCGAGCTCCTTGAGCTCCTTCTTCAGCTGCTTGTGGTCGCGCGGCGCCGACAGCAGTACGCCGAGCACCAGCCGCCCCCGCAGCACGACCTGCTCGGCATCGATCACCTCGAGCCCGCGACTGGCGATCGTCGACAGCACCGCCGACGTCAGCCCAGGCCGGTCCGTACCGGTCAACGTGACCAGCAGGGTCGGACGATCCAACGGCGGCGTCTCTTGCTCAGGCTGTCCTGTCATCGCAGAACAGAAACCTATCCGAGCCACCCCAATCTGTGGACGCCCGGTCCACATACCGACGCGCCGCTCGGCGGGGACGGCCGCACTCGGCCGCTCAACGCGAACCTCGCCGGCGCGGCACTGGACCCGCACCCACTGTGTCGGCTCTTGACTGGCACGCTCTGCCGGTGGCGGAGCAGCGAGACCGACTTGGGCGCCCTGCCCGCGTTGCCCCGAGCCGCCTCCGACTTTGAGCACGGCTCCGCCGGATTCCGGCGCTCGCGGTGGCTGGCGGGTGCGCAAAGTGCTGTGGGGGAGCCGAGAGGCCGCAGGAGCCGAGGGCGTGGGATGCGCGCGAGCCGAGGGGCCCGCCCGATGCGTGGGAACGTGTGAGCCGAGGGGCGCCCAATGCCCGGAACGTGTGAGCCGGGGGCGTGGGATGCGTGCGAGCCGAGGGCCCGCCCGATGCGCAGGGCCGCCCACGTTGCCGCGGGCACCCTCCGACGCAGGTGGTGCTGACCTTCGGCGAGCTCATCGCCAGTACCGGCGCGCAGGTGCAGGTGAAGTCGCCGACCGGGGTGAATGGTGCCCTCGGCGAACTCGACTTTGAGCACGGCTCCGCCGGATTTCGGGCGTCGCGGCGGCTGGCGGGTGCACAAACTGCGGTTCGGGAAGTGAGCCGAGAGGTGGCGGGAGCCGAGGGGGCGCGGATGCGCGGGACCGTTTGATGCACGGGAGTCGAGGGGGAGGCGAGATACGCAGGGCCGCCCACATCGCCGCGGGCACCCTCCGACGCAGGTGGTGCTGACCTTCAGCGAGCCCGTCGGCAGTACCGGCGCGCAGGTGCAGGTGAAGTCGCCGACCGGCGTGAACGTTGCCCTCGGCGACCTCGACTTTGAGCACGGCTCCGCCGGATTTCGGGCGGCGCGGCGGCTGGCGGGTGCACAAAGTGCTGTGGGGGAGGTGGGGAGCCGAGGGCGTGGGATGCGCGCGGGCTGAGGGGCATGGGGTGCGCGCGAGCCGAGGGCGCCTGATGCGCGCGAACGTGTGAACCGAGGCACGCAGGATGCGTGGGATCGCGTGAGGCGTGGTGCGAGGAAGTGCGCGATGCGAGGGAAGCGACGGGGGCGCTGGAGTCGAGAGGCCGAGGGAGGGTGGGGCGAGCGAAGGCCGGAGCGTTATTGCGGGGCGAACGGGCCGCAGGCGGCGACGAGGGCTCGGCGGGCGGAGGCGGCGAGTTCGGTGAGGGCTCGGCGGCGGGCGTCGGCTTCGGCGCCGGTGACGGCGGCGCCGTCGTCCTCGAGGGCGGCGTCGGCGATCGCCAGGCAGCGGCGGGCGGTGGCGGCGGCCTTGACCGCGCGGGCGTCGTACCCGGGAGCAAGGTCGTCGCCCTTGCCCTGGCCGATCTTGCGGATGTCGATCAGCGCGTCCGCGATCTCCGGCTTCCAGCGCGCGACGTCCAGCGCCGCCAGCGACTCGGCGGCGTCGATCAGCGCCGCCCGCAGTCCGCGATCGGCCTCGCCGAGATCCGCCGGCGGCGGGGTCTGCGCGGTCAGCACCGACCACTGCACGGCGGGCCCGACGTACGCCGGAATCAGCCCGATCCCAGCCCCGGCCAGTACGACGGCCTCGCCGGCTTCCAGCGCCGACTCGTTGAACGCCGGCGGTCCGGCCAGTCCGATCGGATCACCCGGTACGGGCAGGGCGAGGTAGGCCTCGCGCGCACCGGCGGCGCGCAGCAGATTGAGCGCCACCGGCAACGTCGCGGGTTCGGGATGCGCCGCGAGCCCGGCCACGTGGTGCCCGACGTCCGCACCGAGAATCCGGTGCGCGGCGGTGTCGGGATCGCAGGTCCCGGCAAGCATCGCGTTCGTCCACACGGTGAAACGCACCGAGGCGGCAGTCGTCAGCACGCCGACAAGTCTCCCATCCCCGCCCCACCCCACCGACACGCCCACTCACCCCAAGGCCCCGGCCCTCGACGACCGTCCACTCTCCACACCTCGCACCCCGCCGAGTCTCCAGCACACCTCACCGCCCGGCCCGGCTCACCGCCCGGCCGAGGTCGTCCCAGCCCGGGTCCATCGCACGGCGGAGGTCCAACGCATCCGGTGGTTGCCCCGCTGTCGTCTCCCCTTCGCGAACTTGGCGGGTTAACCCGCCAAGAAACCCGTTGGCCCGCAGGATCTCGATGGGCCAACGGGCCGGTTCGCGAGTTGACCCATCAGATGCCTGCGGCGGCTGCCCCTGCCGTCTCCTCCCACCGCCCCACCGGGCTCGGCGTGCTGGCGGGCTGGGCGCCTCGGTCGGCGCCGGCACGTCGAAGCTGCTGCTGGCGATGTCACCGGCCCGCCGAGGTCGTTGGCAGCGGAGGGTCCTGACTGACCTTGCGGAAGGACCCCGTAGGTTTTGCTTCATGACTGCAGTGGTGGAGCTGGCCGGCATCACGATCGTTCGGGGTGAGTCGCGTCTGCTGGACGGGATCGACTGGACTGTTGACGAGACCGACCGCTGGGTGGTGATCGGCCCGAACGGCGCCGGCAAGACCACGCTGCTGCAGGTACTCGCGGCGCAGATGCACCCGACGGCCGGCGTGGCCGGTCTGCTCGGGGAGGTGCTCGGTGCGGTCGACGTGTTCGAGCTGCGGCCGCGGATCGGGCTGACCAGTGCGGCGCTTGCCGACAAGCTGCCGCGGTCCGAGCGGGTGTCCGACGTCGTCGTCTCGGCGTCGTACGCCGTGATGGGCCGGTGGAACGAGGAGTACGACGAGCTCGATCACCAGCGCGCCAAGGAACTGCTGACCGAACTGGCGATCGACCACCTCGCCGACCGGACCTTCGGGACCTTGTCGGAGGGCGAGCGCAAGCGCGTCCAGATCGCCCGCGCGCTGATGACCGACCCCGAGCTGATGCTGCTCGACGAGCCGGCCGCCGGACTCGACCTGACCGGGCGCGAGCAGCTGGTCCGGTCCCTCAGCGCGATCGCGACCGCCGAAGGCGCTCCGGCGATGGTGCTGGTGACGCATCACGTCGAGGAGATCCCGCCCGGGTTCACCCACGCGATGCTGCTCAAGCAGGGCCGCGTCGTCGCGGCCGGCCCGATCGAGCAGGCCCTCACGTCGGAGACCCTCAGCGACACCTTCGACCTGGCGCTCACCCTCCAGCACTCCGACGGCCGCTACACCGCCCGCGCCTTCTGACCCACCCGCCTGTACGGCGGTGCGTCCGAAGAACTCGCACACGTCCGAAGAACCCGCACGCGTCCGAAGAACCCGCACGGATCGGACGAACCCGCACGCGTCCGAAGAATCCGCACGGGTCCGAAGAATCCGCACGGGTCCGAAGAATCCGCATGCGTCCGAAGAACCCGAGGCTATAGCGCACCGTTCCTCGGACGCAGCGCAACCCTTCGGACGCAAGCACACCTCTTCGGACGTTGGCCCGCTCGTCGTGCGCGACAAGCCCGTACGGCGGCCCGTCCGAAGAACCCGCACGCGTCCGAAGAAGCCGAGGCTATAGCGCACCGTTCTTCGGACGCAGCACAACTCTTCGGACGCAAGGAGACCTCTTCGGAGGTGGGCCGCCCGTCGTGCCCGACCCAGCCCGTACGACGGCTCGTCCGGAGGCGGTGGCCCGTTCCGAGGTGGTCGCCTGTCCCGAGGTGGTCGCCCGGTCGAGGCGGTGCGTCGCGAGGTGGTCGCCCGGCCGAAGCGGTGGCGCGTGCCGAGGCGGTCGCCTGTGCCGAGGCGGCGGCTGTCCCAAGGCGGTGGCCCGGCCGAAGCCGTAGCCCGTCCTGCGGCGGCGGCCCGTCCCAGGTGGTGGCCCGCCGTAGCGGCGGCCCCTTCCGCGGCGGTTGCCCGTGCTGCGGCGCGGCCCGTCCGAGGTGGTGGCCCGCCGTAGCGGCTGCCCTTCCCGCGGCGGTTGCCCGTCCTGCGGCGCCGGCCCGTCCCAGGTGGTGGCCTGCCGTAGCGGCGGCCGCTCCCGCGGCGGTTGCCCGTCCTGCGGTGTCTCGCTCGCCCGGGGATGGTGCCCGCCTCCGGGCGTCTCGCTCGTCCGGGGTTTCTCCCGCCTCCCGGAGTACTGTCGACAGCAGAGCATCTCAGTCACGGCTGGGGAATCCGGCAGGGTTCGGGCTGCGTCCGACGGGTGGTGGACCTGCCGGAGGTCCCGATCGCGGATAGGGTTGGCAGATGATGGATTGGCTGCGCGAAAACGTCTGGGCCGCCTGGCTCGGAATCGCCGTCGTGCTCGGCCTGGCGGAGCTGGCCACGCTCGACTTCACCCTGCTGATGCTGGCCGCCGGCGCGCTCGCCGCGACCGGTGCGGCCGCACTGTTCCCGGGCCTGCTCTGGCTGCAGATCGTCGTCGGTCTGCTGACCGCGGCCGCGATGCTCGGCGCGATCCGCCCGCTGCTGGTGCGCAAGATCCACCACGGCGTGGAGATGAAGACCGGCTCCCAGCACGTGATCGGCCGGACCGGTGTGGTGGTGAAGGAGATCCACCCCGACAGCCTCGGCTCGATCAAGCTCGGCGGCGAGCTGTGGACCGCGCGGCCGTTCGACGACCTGACCACGATCCCGCCCGGTACGCGGGTCGAGGTGATGCAGATCGACGGCGCGACCGCCGTGGTCTACCCGATCGGCCTGCCGCTCGGGCACCACGACCACGGACCGAGCCAGCACGAGCCGGTCCAGCACGAGCCCGTCCAGCACGAGCAGAGCCGGCCCGACGCGCAGGCGACCGACGGCAAACCAGATTCCGACCCGCCGCGCTGAGCTCACCCCGAGCCGCAGCAGCGACTCGGCGGGAAGAAGATCCAGCGCCGTCCGGAGTTCGTCCGACCGACTCCGGATCGTGAGGGAACCGGGCTGGGCAGTGGCCCGTCAGTAGGAAAGACTGTCGATCCTGTTTCGTTCGAGTGGAGGGTCACGTGGAAGCGTTCCTCATCGTGCTGGCACTGGTTGCACTACTGGTGATCGTCACGCTGATCAAGTCCGTCCGGGTCGTGCAGCAGCAGACCGTCGGCATCGTGGAACGGTTCGGGAAGTTCAAGGTGGGCCTGCAACCCGGCCTGAACCTGCTGACCCCGTTCGTCGACAAGGTGCGGTACACGATCGACATGCGCGAGCAGGTCGTCGCGTTCCCGCCGCAGGGCGTCATCACCGAGGACAACCTGATGGTGTCGATCGACTCCGTCATCTACTTCCAGGTCAACGACCCGGTGCGGGCGACGTACGAGATCTCCAACTACATCCAGGCGATCGAGCAGCTCACGATGACCACCCTGCGCAACATCATCGGTGGCATGGACCTCGAGCAGACGCTGACCAGCCGCGAGGAAATCAACGAGAAGCTGCGGTACGTGCTGGACGAGGCCACCGGCAAGTGGGGCATCCGGGTCAACCGGGTCGAGCTTCGCTCGATCGACCCGCCGCCGTCGATCCAGGACTCGATGGAGAAGCAGATGCGCGCCGACCGCGACAAGCGCGCGGCCATCCTGACCGCCGAAGGTATGCGGCAGTCGGCCGTCCTGTCGGCCGAGGGCCAGAAGCAGTCCGCGATCCTCACCGCGCAGGGCGACCGGGAGTCCCGGATCCTGCGGGCGCAGGCCGAGCGGGAGGCGCGGATCCTGAAGGCGCAGGGTGAGGCGCAGGCCATCACCACGGTCTTCAACGCGATCCACGCCGGCAAGCCCGACCAGGGGCTGCTCGCCTACCAGTACCTGCAGATGCTGCCGTCGATCGCCCAGGGCGACTCGAACAAGCTGTGGATCATCCCCAGCGAGATCGGCAAGGCGATGGAAGGCCTCGGCAGCGCCGTCGGCCAGATCGCCGGCATCCCGCAGAAGGCCGAGGGCCCGTTCCCGGAGCCGCACGAGGTCGAGCAGGCCGCCCCGGCCCAGGAGCTGACCAGTACGCCGGACGCCGCCGTGGCCGAGGCCGACAACGCGGTGCAGGAGGCGATCGAGGCCGCGCAGAAGGCCGCGGTCAGCTCGCGCTCGCAGCAGTCGGCGCCGGCCTCGTCGACCTCGCCGACGCAGGACGTCGTACCGCCGACCACTCCGCCCCCGGCCCAGTAGCGCCTTAGAGACAACGCATCCCGGCTCGGTCCTCACCTCACGGTGGGCGCCGGGTCGGTGTGTCGTTGGCGACACCTGAAGGCTCAACAACCGGACACGTGAGTCGCGTGCCGCGTCAGGTGCGTACAGTTTTGCAACGATGACATGGTTCGAGGCGCTGTTCGTCCTGGTGGCGGGTGTGGGCGCGGGCACGATCAACGCGGTGGTGGGCTCGGGCACGTTGCTGACCTTCCCCGCGCTGCTCGCTGTCGGGATTCCGCCGGTGCTGGCCAACGTGAGCAACAGCGTCGGCCTCTCACCCGGCACGGCGGCCGGCGCGATCGGCTACCGGCGCGAGCTCGAGGGGCAGCGCGGCCGGATGATCCGGCTGGTCCCGGCGTCGCTGGTCGGTGGTGTGGTCGGTGCCGTCCTGCTGCTGACGCTGCCGGACTCGGCGTTCCACGCCGTCGTCCCGGTGCTGATCCTGCTCGGCTGCGTGCTGGTCGCGTTCCAGCCGTGGCTGTCGAAGTGGATCAGCGTGCCGACGCACACCCACCGCGGCGCGTGGTGGGTGATCCCGGCGGTCTTCCTCACCGGCGTGTACGGCGGCTACTTCGGCGCCGCCCAGGGCGTGCTGCTGATGGCGATCCTCGGCCTCGGCCTGGACGCGAACCTGCAGCGGATGAACGCGCTGAAGAACGTGCTGGCCACCTTCGTGAACACCGTCGCGGCGATCCTGTTCGTGATCGTCGCGGACGTCGACTGGCTGGCCGCGGCGCTGATCGCGGTCGGTTCGACGATCGGCGGTTTCGTCGGCGCCCGCTACGGCCGCAGGCTGCCGCCGATCGCGCTGCGCTGCCTGATCGTGGTGATCGGCGTCGTCGCGATCGTCACGATGCTGTTCTGAGCCCGTTGATCAGCAGGTCGAGGCCGTAGTCGAACTGCTCGTCGCCGCCGGTCGTCCGGGCCAGCTCCGGCGCGAGCTCGACCACGGTCGGGAACTCGGTCGCCGACAGCGACTCCATCGTCGTCCGCAGCCGCCGCAGTCCTTCGGGATCGCGCTGCTCGGTCGCCATCTGGATCTCCCACGAAGTGGCCCCGAGCACGTAGGTGAACAGCGTCGTGTGCGTCCGCGCGGCGATCTCCTTGTCGAACCCGGCCGAGTGCAGCACGCTCAGCAGCCCCTCGGCGACCCGCGCGGTCTCGTGCCCGATCAGCGGCCGGCTCGCGAGTAGTTGCGCGAGGCAAGGATGTTGGAGCATCAGCCGGCGCAGCCCGCGGCAGACGGCGCGGACCTGGTCCGGCCAGGACGCACCGGCCGGTACGGCGGGCAGCAGGCCCATCAGGTGATCGCGGACGGCGTCGTACAGCTCGTCCTTGTTGCGGAAGTAGGTGTAGATCGCCATCGGACCGACACCCAGCTCACCGGCCAGCGCGCGCAGGCTGAACGTGTCGAGGCCGCGGCCCTCCATCAACTCGAGTGCCTTGCTGATGATCAGCTCGGGGTTGAGCGTATTCCGCGGTGTCCGTGTCGGCCTTGTCACTGCAGGATTGCCCTTCATATCGCTAACGTACACTGTATTGTACGGTGTAAGGACATCAATTCGGAAGGGAAGTGTCTGGCGTGCGTGCAGTGCAGATCACCGAGTTCGGCGGTCCGGAGGTCCTGAAGGTCGCCGAGGTCGATCCGCCGGCCGCCGGCGACGGTCAGGTGCTGATCACCGTCGACCGGGCCGGCATCAACTACGCCGACACCCACCAGGTCGAGAACAGCTACCTCACCAAGGCCAAGCTCCCGCTGGTCCCCGGCGGCGAGGTCGTCGGCCGTACGACGGACGGCCGCCGCGTGGTCGCGCTCGTCGGCACCGGCGGGTACGCCGAGCAGGCGGTCGCCGCGAGCCAGTCCGTGTTCGACGTACCGGACGGTGTGAGCGACGGTGACGCGCTCGCGCTCGTGGTCCAGGGCACCAGCGCCTGGCACCTCCTGAAGACTTCGACCAACCTGCAGCCGGGCGAGTCCGTGCTGATCCACGCCGGCGCCGGGGGAGTGGGGTCGCTCGCGATCCAGCTCGCCAAGCTCTGGGGTGCTGGGCGCGTGATCGCGACGGCCTCCTCGGACGACAAGCGCAAGCAGACGCTGGAGCTCGGCGCGGACGTCGCGATCGACGGCGCCCCCGAGGGCCTGAAGGACCGCATCCTCGAGGCGAACGGTGGCAAGCCGGTCGACGTCGTGCTGGAGATGGTCGGCGGCCAGACCTTCGACGAGTCGTTCGAGGCGCTGGCGCCGTTCGGCCGGCTGGTGACGTTCGGCGCCGCGTCGGGTGAGGCCGCGAAGGCGCTGGCTCCCGGCCGGCTGATGAAGGGCTCCCGGACCGTGGCCGGCTTCTGGCTGGTCGACTGCTTCCGGCGGCCCGGGATGCTCGCCGACTCGCTGCGCGACCTGTTCGAACTGGTGGCCGCCGGCAAGCTCCGCCCGATCGTCGGCGGTGAGTACGGGTTGTCCGAGGCCGACAAGGCCCACGAGGACATGCGCGCCCGTCGTACCGTCGGCAAGTTGTTGCTCGACCCCACCCGCTGAACCCCCACGAGGAGAACACCCGCATGACCATCGCAGTCGAGAAAGTCCTGTACACCGCTCGCGCCACCGCCCAGGGCGGTCGTGACGGGCACACCGCCAGCGACGACGGCAAGCTGGACGTCACCGTCGCGCCGCCGAAGGAGATGGGTGGCAACGGCGAGGGCACCAACCCCGAGCAGCTGTTCGCGGCCGGGTTCGCCTCCTGCTTCCACAGCGCGCTGAAGCTCGTCGCGCGCAAGGCCCGCGTCGACAGCGACGGCTCGACCGTCACCGCCGAGGTCGGCATCGGCCCGATCAACGGTGGCGCCGGCTACGGCCTCGAGGTCGCGCTGGTCGTCAGCCTGCCCGGCGTCGAGCGTTCGGTCGCCGAGGAGCTGGTCGCGAAGGCGCACGAGGTGTGCCCGTACTCGAACGCCACCCGCGGCAACATCAAGGTCGACCTCAAGGTCGCCTGAGCCGTTCCGAAAGCCTCCGGGTGATCAGAATTCTGATCACCCGGAGGCTTTTCTGGTCAGTGCATGCGGTCGAGTGCTTCGAGCAGCAACCGCGGCGTCTCGCCGATGGGCGCCGCGGCGATGCTCAACGCGTCCATGATCGCGGCGTACTCGTCGAGGTCCTCGACCTTGTCGAGGTAGAGGGCGCTGGCCGCGTGCTCGATGTACACCACGTCGGGCAGGTCGCCCTCGGGGAAGCGCAGAATACTGAACGCTCCGCCGGCACTGGGGTAACCGACGCTGCTGAACGGCATCACCTGAAGGGTGAGGTTCGGTAGCTTGGTCATCTTGAGCAGGTGCTCGATCTGCTCGCACATCGCCTCGCGGCCGCCGACCGGGCGGTGCAGCACGGCCTCGTCGATCACCACCCAGAGCTTGACCGGGTTGGCGCGGGTGAGGATCTGCTGGCGGGTGACGCGGAGGGCGACCCGCTGGTCGATCTCCTCCTGCGGCAGGTAGGCCTTGCCGAACTGGACCACCGCGCGTGCGTAGTTCTCGGTCTGCAGCAGGCCCGGGACGAACAGCACCTCGTAGGTGCGGATCAGCTTGGCGGCGACCTCGAGGCCGACGTAGTTGGAGAACCAGGCCGGCATCACGTCGCCGTACCGGGACCACCAGCCGGGGTTGTTCGCCGCCCGGGCCAGCTCCATCAGGCGTTCTTTCTCGCGCTCGTCGGTCAGCCCGTACAGCCTCAGCAGGTCGGCGACGTCGCGTTCCTTGAACCCGACCCGGCCGAGCTCCATCCGGCTGACCTTGGACTCCGACGAACGGATCTGCCAGCCCGCGTCCGCCCGGCTGATTCCCGCCGACTCCCGCATCCGGCGCAGGTGCCCGCCCAGCATGATCCGCAGGGCGGTCGGCCCGCCGTCGTCCCCGCCCGTCACGGTCACGACCTCATCACGCCTTCCCCAGCCTCCCTGCAGTCCCCAGTCGAGGGCAGGCAGCAGCTGCCTCTCACCCAAGACGCTCCCGATGCTATCGCCCCGACGCCGATCCCGCGCGTCTTTCCGCCGGTCAGCCGCCGGTTGACCCGGAAGCTTCCCCGAGCAGCTGTGGTCGCGGCCGGCGGCGATGCGGCCGACAAGCTGGTTGCCAGCTGAGGCCGCTCCGGCCGGAAAAGAGCGGAGTAGTGCTCAGCCCGGGGCCGTGGAGCCCCGCGGTGTTGCTGAGCGCCACTCCGCTGTTCTCCGGCCGGAGCGGCCTCAGCCGAAGACGACCTGCTCGGCCGCATGGTCGCCGACAGCAACCTCCGCGGGTCTCAGGTCGAGGAGGACGCCAGGGCCAGCACGGTGGCGGTGGGGAGTTTGGCGAGGTCGGCGCCGTCGACGAGGAGTTTGGAGGCTCGGATGCCGCTGCCGATGACGACCAGGCCGGCGTGGGCGACGGACTCGTCGACGAGGACGGGCCAGTCGGTGGGGATACCGATCGGGGTGATGCCGCCGTACTCCATGCCGGTGGAGCTGACCGCGTCGTCCTGGGCGGCGAACGAGATCTTGCGGACGCCGAGGTGCTTGCGGACGACGCCGTTGACGTCGGCGCGGTCGGTGGCCAGCACCATCACCGCGGCGTACGTCGACTCGCCGGCTCGCTTGCCGTGCACGATCACGCAGTTCGCCGACGCGGCCATCGGTACGTCGTACTCGGCGCAGAACGCCGCGGTGTCGGCCAGCGACGGGTCGATCGCGGCCGCCCACGCCGGCAGGTCACCCAGCGCGGCCCGCACGGGCGCGGCCAGCAGTTCCGGTACGTCGGCCGCCGGCTGCCACTCGAGCTTGCCGAGCTGCGGGACCGCCACTACGACGCCACCCCTTCCAGCAGGTCGGAGTACTCGGGGTGCTTCTCGAAGTACTGGATGTAGTACGGGCACGCCGGCCGCACCTTGATCCCCGCCGCGCGGGCGTCGTCCAGCGACTGCCGCGCGACCTTCCCGGCCACCCCGCGGCCCTGGAACTCCGGCATCGTCTCGGTGTGCAGGAAGGTGATGTGGTCGCTGGTCCGCCGATAGGTGGCGATCCCCATCAGCGCGCCGGAGGCGTCGCGGGCCTCGTACCGGTGGTGCTCGGGGGCATCTGCGACGGTCACGTCGTCGTTGTCCATGCCGCCACTGTAGTCAGCCCGGCCGCCCGCGCGGGAGCGGTGCTCGCACTCCGGAACCATCGGTGACGGATGAACCGCGGACGCGTGGGTACCCGGTCCAACGGACAACTTCAAACCGGCCAAGAGGAGAGGGCGGGGCATGAGTGAACACGCGTTGGAGGAGGGCAAGGCGATACCGAGCCTGGTGCCTGCCCGGATGGACCGGTTGCCGTGGACCCGCTTCCACTGGATGATCGTCGTCGGCCTCGGGGTCTCCTGGATCCTGGACGGCCTGGAGATCCAGCTGGTCTCGCTGGTCGGCAACGTGCTGAAGGAGTCGCAGACCCTCGGGCTGACCACCGCCCAGGTCGGTCTGCTCGCCTCGATCTACCTGGCCGGCGAGGTCGTCGGCGCGCTGGTCTTCGGCCGGCTGACCGACCGCTGGGGCCGCCGGAGCCTGTTCATCATCACGCTGATGGTCTACCTGGTCGCCTCCGGCGCGGCCGGCCTGACCTGGGACTTCTGGTCGATCGCGCTGTGCCGGTTCGTGGCCGGCATGGGCATCGGCGGCGAGTACGCCGCGATCAACTCCGCGATCGACGAGCTGATCCCGTCGAAGTACCGCGGCCGCGTCGACATCGGCGTCAACGGCACCTACTGGGGTGGCGCGCTGATCGGTTCGGCGGTCGGCCTGGTCTTCCTCAACGACGACATCGTGCCGATCGAGTGGGGGTGGCGGCTGTGCTTCCTGATCGGGCCGGTGATGGGCCTGATGATCATCTACCTGCGCCGGCACATCCCGGAGAGCCCGCGCTGGCTGATGACGCACGGCCGGGTCGAGGAGGCCGAGCGGACCGTCGACGAGATCGAGGAGACGGTACGGCGCCAGGGCGGCGAGCTGCGCGAGGTCCGCGACGACGAGGCGATCAACCTGGTCGACTACCCGCCCGTGACTTACCGCGAGATCGCCCGGGTGATGCTGCGCGACTACCGCAGCCGGTCGTTCCTCGGCTTCTCGATGATGGTCACCCAGGCCTTCCTCTACAACGCGATCTTCTTCACCTACGCCCTGGTGCTGAAGGCGTACTTCGGGCTGAACGACTCCAGCATCGCGCTGTACTTCTTCCCGTTCGCGATCGGCAACCTGGCCGGCCCGCTGCTGCTCGGCCACCTGTTCGACACGGTCGGCCGGCGCAAGATGATCCTGGCGACGTACTCGATCTCGGCGGTCGTCCTGTTCGTCACCGCGTTGCTGTTCAACGCCGGATCGCTGAACGCGGCGTCGCTGACCGGGCTGTGGTGCGTGGTGTTCTTCTTCGCCTCGGCCGGTGCGTCGTCGGCGTACCTGACGGTCAGCGAGATCTTCCCGATCGAGCTGCGCGGCCAGGCGATCTCGTTCTTCTTCGCGATCTCGCAGCTGACCGGTGGTGTGGTGGCGCCGTTCCTGTTCGCCTCGCTGATCGGTGAGGGGGACAACCCGGCGCGCGGCCCGTTGACGGTCGGCTACATCATCGGGGCCGCGGTGATGCTGATCGGCGGTCTGATCGCCTGGTTCTTCGGCGTCGACGCCGAGGGTCAGTCGCTGGAGAACGTCGCCAAGCCGCTGTCGGCCGCCGAGCGGACCTCGGGAACCCGCTTCCAGGGCACGGCTCCGCGGCTGCCCAGCACCGATGCCCAGGGCCGCCGGATCACCCCGGTGCTGCCGCCGGACGAACAGGGCAAGCACCAGCCCGACGACGTGAGGAACGACCGCACCTAGGATCGCGGGTGTGAACTCGCTGCTGATCGCCGGTACGACCTCCGACGCGGGCAAGACGACCGTGGTGACGGGGTTGTGCCGGTGGTTGGCGCGCCAGGGCGTGCGCGTCGCGCCGTACAAGGCGCAGAACATGTCGAACAACTCGATGGTCTGCGCGGACGGCGCCGAGATCGGCCGCGCGCAGTGGATCCAGGCCGTTGCCGCCGGCGCCGAACCGGAGGCGGCGATGAACCCGGTGCTGCTCAAGCCCGGCAGCGACCGCCGCAGCCACGTCGTGCTGATGGGGGAGCCGTGGGGCGAGCTCACCGCGCGCGGCTTCCTGACCGAGCGCGCGGAGTTGGCGAAGGCGGCCTTCGCGGCGTACGACGATCTGGCGAGCCGGTACGACGTGGTGATCAGCGAGGGCGCCGGCAGCCCGACCGAGATCAACCTGCGCCAGTCCGACTACGTCAACATGGGGCTGGCCCAGCACACGAAGGCGCCGGTCGTCGTGGTCGGCGACATCGACCGTGGTGGGCTGTTCGCCTCGATGTTCGGCACGGTCGCGCTGCTGTCGGCCGAGGACCAGCGGCTGATCAGCGGGTTCGTGGTCAACAAGTTCCGCGGCGACGTGTCGTTGCTGCAGCCGGGCATCGACATGCTGACCAGCGTCACGGACCGGCCGACGTACGGCGTCCTGCCGTGGCTGCCCGAGCTCTGGCTCGACTCCGAGGACGCGCTCGACATCCCCGCGCGCCGGACCGACCACGATCCCGACGTCCTGTCGATCGCGGTCGTGCGGTTCCCGCGGATCAGCAACTTCACCGATCTGGACGCGCTCGCGGTCGAGCCGACGACGAGCGTGTTCTTCACCGCGAGCCCGGCCGAGGTCCGCGACGCCGATCTCGTCGTCCTCCCGGGATCGCGCGCGACGACCTCCGATCTCGCCTGGCTGCGGGAGACCGGCCTCGCCGATGCGGTCCAGGCTCGGGTCGCCGCCGGTCGTCCGGTGCTCGGCATCTGCGGCGGCTACGAGCTGCTCGGCGGCGCGATCGACGACCCGTACGGCGTGGAGGGCGGCGGCCGGCACACCGGGCTCGAGTTGTTGCCGGTGGCCACTGAGTTCGCCCGGGCCAAGGTGCTCGCGCGGCCGGCGCCCACGGCGTACGAGATCCATCACGGGGTCGTCGAGGTGACCGGTGACGCCGACGAGTTCCCGGGCGGCTGCCGCAGCGGCGTTGTCTGGGGCACGATCTGGCACGGGCTGCTGGACGATGACGCGGCGCGGCACGCGTTCCTCGCCGAGATCGCTTCGCTCGCGGGCAAGCGGGCGCCCGACGGCTCGGTCTCGTTCGCCGGGCTGCGCGAGGACCGGTTGAACCGCTTGGCCGACGCGATCGACGAGCACCTCGACACCGAGGCGCTGCTCACGCTGATCGAGAAGGGTGCCCCGAGCGGCCTGCGCTTCGTTCCTCCCGGCGCACCCTGAATTGTCGGTGCCCTCGGTTAGCGTCCGGGGATGGACCTCAAGCCCGTGCTGCACGAGTACCTGCGAAACACCCGGGCGTTGATGCTCGCCAAGCTGGACGGGCTCAGCGAGTACGACCGGCGCCGCCCGCTCGTGCCCTCCGGCACCAACCTGCTCGGCCTGGTCAAGCACCTGATCGGGATCGAGTACGTCTACCTCGGCACGAGCGTCGGTCGGCCGCCGGAGCGGCCGCTGCCATGGGAAGAGGACGGCTCGGTCTGGGACGGCGCGGACCTGTGGGCGCTGCCGTCGGAATCCAGCGAGTACCTGACCGATCTGTATCGCCGCGCCTGCGAGCACAGCGACGCGTCGCTGGCCGCGCTCGACCTGGACACCCCGGCCGAGGTGCCGCACTGGCCCGAGGGTCGTCGCAGTACGACGTTCGGCGCGCTGCTGGTTCGGGTGGTCGACGAGACCGCCCACCACGCGGGCCATGCCGACATCGTGCGCGAACTGATCGACGGCAAGGGCGGTCAAGACGCCGGCATGCTGGACGAGGCGGGCTGGTCGGCGTACTACGCCAAGGTCCAGCAGGCCGCGGAGGCGTTCCGCTGACTGTGACTTGACGACTGTGACAGTTGGACTGTCACAATGGGCCGCATGGGTCCACTGCGCGGGGTCAAGGTCGTCGAGCTGGCGGGCATCGGGCCGGCGCCGTTCGGGTGCATGCTGCTGGCCGAGCTGGGTGCGGACGTCCTGCGGGTGGAACGGCCGGGCGGCGGGCTGGCGATGGGGCCGCCGGAGTACGAGCTGGTCAATCGAGGGCGGCGGAGTGTTGCGCTGGATCTGAAGAAGCCTGAAGCAGTTGCGGCCGTGCTGGAGCTCATCAAGCAGGCCGACGTACTGGTGGAGGGCTTCAGGCCCGGCGTGGCCGAGCGCCTGGGGCTGGGGCCGGAGGACTGCTGGGCGGTCAACGAGCGGCTGGTCTACGGCCGGATGACCGGCTGGGGGCAGGAGGGTCCGTTGGCGCAGTCGGCGGGACACGACATCGACTACCTCGGGCTGTCCGGCGCGCTGCACGCGATCGGACGCGCGGGTGGGCCGCCGCAGGTGCCGGCGAATCTGCTGGGCGACTTCGCCGGGGGATCGCTCTACCTGGTGATCGGCGTACTGGCCGCGCTGACGGAAGCGAGGACCAGCGGCCAGGGCCAGGTGGTCGACGCGGCGATCGTCGACGGCTCGGCGCACCTGACCACGATGCTGCTCGGCGCGCTGGCGAGCGGCGTGTGGACGCAGGAGCGCGGCACCAACTTGCTCGACACCGGCGCGCCGTTCTACGACGTGTACGAGACCTCCGACGGCAAGCACCTGAGCGTCGGTGCGATCGAGCCCAAGTTCTACGACGAGCTGATCAAGCTCCTCGGCATCACCCCGCCCGACCGGTACGACGTGACCACCTGGCCCGAGCTGCGCGAGCAACTGGCCAAGGCGTTCGCGCAGAAGACGCAGGCCGAGTGGACCGAGATCTTCGACGGCACCGACGCGTGCGTCGCGCCGGTCCTCCCGCTGGCCGGCGAGCACCCGCATCTCGCGGCGCGCGGCGTCTTCGTCGAGCACCACGGCGTCCGCCAGGCCGCACCGGCGCCGAGGTTCTCCCGGACGCCGACCAGCCTCGGCGAGCCGCCGACCCGCCCCGGGCAGCACACGCGCGAGGCCCTCACCGAGTGGGGTGTCGAAGGCGTCGAGGAACTGCTGCGCTCAGGCGCCGCCGTACAGAACTGACCGAGGAGACCGCCCATGGAACGTCACCTGTTCGACGCCGACCACGACGCCTTCCGCGAGACCGCGCGCGCCTTCTGCGACAAGGAGATCGTGCCGCACCACGACAGCTGGGAGGAGGCCGGCATCGTCCCGCGTGAGCTGTGGACGGCGGCGGGCAGCGCGGGCCTGCTCGGGTTCATGATCCCCGAGCAGTACGGCGGGGGAGGCGTGCGCGACTTCCGCTTCAACGCGGTCCTGATCGAGGAGCTGACCCGGGCCCGGGCGAGCGGGGTCGGGTTCAGCATCCACACCGACATCAACTCGGCGTACCTGCTGGACTACGCGACCGACGAGCAGAAGGCGCGCTGGCTGCCGGACTTCTGCAGCGGCGAGACGATCACCGCGATCGCGATGACCGAGCCGGGCGCGGGCAGCGACCTGCAGGGCATCCGGACGACGGCCGTCCGCGACGGCGACGAGTACGTGATCAACGGGCAGAAGACGTTCATCTCCAACGGCATCCTGGCCGACCTGGTGATCGTGGTCGCCAAGACCGACCCCGACGCCGGCTACCAGGGCATCTCGCTGCTCGTGGTCGAGCGCGGCACGCCCGGCTTCGAGCGCGGCCGGAACCTCGACAAGATCGGCCTCAAGGCGCAGGACACGGCCGAGCTGTTCTTCGACAACGTCCGCGTCCCGGCCACCAACCTGCTCGGCCAGGAGGGCCAGGGCTTCGTCCACCTGATGGAGAAGCTGCCGCAGGAACGCCTCACCATCGCCGTCGTCGCCGCGGCCGCCTGCGAGAACATCCTCGAGTCGACGCTGGCGTACGTGAAGGAGCGGACCGCGTTCGGCCGCCCGATCGGTTCGTTCCAGAACAGCCGCTTCGTGCTGGCCGAGCTGGCCACCGAGACCCAGATCGCCCGGGTCTTCGTCGACCGCTGCATCGAGGAGCTGAACGCCGGCGCGCTGACCGTCAGCGAGGCGGCGATGGCCAAGTGGTGGACCACCGAGCTGCAGAAGAAGGTGGTCGACCGTTGCCTGCAGCTGTACGGCGGCTACGGCTTCATGACCGAGTACCCGATCGCCAAGGCCTACCTCGACACCCGCGTCCAGACCATCTACGGCGGCACCACCGAGATCATGAAGGAGATCATCGGCCGCACCCTGGGAATCTGACGACCAGGGAGTTGCCGGGGGGTCTTTCCGCGTCCGGCCGTGTCAGACTGCTCCAGAGACGGTCTGATCCAGGGAGGTCGCGCTGATGGGAATCGTGTCGCCGGGGTTCGCCGGGCGGCGGCGGAGCGGAACGGAGCTGCCCCCGGGGCAGTACCTGACGCGGGACTTCCCGGTGCTGTCGGCCGGGCCGACGCCGCACATCCAGCCGGAGCACTGGGAGTTCAGCATCGCCACCGAGTCCGGTGAGGTGCACAAGTGGGACTGGCAGGCGTTCCTGAAGCTGCCGGCCGAGGAGATCACGCGGGACATCCACTGCGTGACGCGCTGGTCGAAGCTGGAGTCGGAGTGGAAGGGCGTCTCGCTGGACACCCTGTTCGCCGACGTCGAGACCAGCGCCGACTTCGTGATGGCGCACAGCTACGGCGGTTACACCACGAACCTGCCGCTGGACGACCTGCTCGACGGCCAGGCCTGGATCGCCTACGAGTTCGAGGGCGAACCGCTCGGGGCCGAGCACGGCGGTCCGGCGCGGTTGCTGGTGCCGCACCTCTACTTCTGGAAGAGCGCCAAGTGGGTCCGCGGCCTGGTGCTGTCCGACACCGAGGACCTCGGGTTCTGGGAGACCGCGGGCTATCACGAGTACGGAGACCCATGGAAAGAACAGCGGTACGCCGGCGACTGACCTGGCAGGTCGGCACGGTCACCGAGGTGCGCGAGGAGACCGCGACCGCCCGGACGATCGTGCTGGACCTGCCGGACTGGCCCGGGCACCTGGCCGGGCAGCACCTGGACGTCCGGCTCACCGCGCCGGACGGTTACCGCGCCTCGCGGTCGTACTCGATCGCCTCGGCGTGGACCGGTTCGACGGTCGAGCTGACCGTCGAGCAGGTTCCCGACGGTGAGGTCTCGCCGTACCTGGTGGAGGTCCTCGAGGTCGGCGACCCGCTGGAGGTTCGCGGGCCGGTCGGCGGCTGGTTCGTGTGGCGGCCGGAGACGGCCGGCTCGATCCAGCTGATCGGTGGCGGCTCCGGCGTCGTACCGCTGATGGCGATGCTGCGTGAGCACGCGCACGCGTCCAGCACGGCGCCCGCCCGGCTGCTCTACTCCGTACGGCGGCCGACGTCGGTGATCTACCCGGCGGACCTGAAGAAGCTGGCCATGTCCGACGACGTGGACCTGACCTTCGTCTACACCCGGGAGGCGCCGCCCGGCGAACCCCGGGTCGGCCGGATCGACGCCGAGCTGCTGGCGGCGAAGGCGTTCGCCCCGGCCGACGACCTGACCACCTACGTCTGCGGCCCGACGCCGTTCGTCGAGACGGTGGCCGACCTGCTGGTCGCCGCCGGTCACGACCCGGCCCGGGTCCGTACCGAACGTTTCGGACCGACTGGAGGACCGCAATGACCGCGGATGTCCCGACCTACCTGGACGGCAACGCGGCGGCGGGCGCGCTCAGCGAGGTGTTCGCCGCCGACCTCACCGCCGCGATCGGCCGGTGTGCCGGCTGCGGCCGCACCGGCGTCTTCGCCGAGGCGCACCTGTACACCGACGCGCCCGGCCTGGTCGCGCGGTGCCCGGGGTGCGACGACGTGCTGCTGCGCGTCGTCACAACGCCGACCGACACCTACCTGGACCTGCGCGGCCTCACGTACTTGCGGGTCTCCAACAGCTAGCGGCGCCGGCGGCGTACGGTGTCGCGCTGGGTCTCGCCGACCGCGCGCTCGTACGCGAGCACCAGCCCCTGGATGGTGACCGGCTTGAAGCGCTCGACCAGCTGCTGGATGTGCTCCGGCGGACCGCCGGAGTCGCGGTAGTGCGGCCAGACCTTCGTCCGGAACACCTCGGTCAGCTCCTCGGCGATCGCCCGGCCGTGGTCGGTGAAGATCCGCCCAGCGGCGAGCACGGCCTCCACCGGCAGGTCGAGGTCGAGCAGCTCGACGCCGAGGCTGAGGTGCGCGGTCGCGACCTGGAACACGTCCTCGTCCGGCGTCGGCTCGACCACGCCGAGCGCGACCAGCATCTCGATGTCGTCGTCGGTCAGCTCCCGGCCGGTACGCCGTACCAGCGCCGGCCGGTCGAGCGTCTCGGGCAGGTCGCGCATCCACGGCGTCAGCAGCGTCCGGTGCAGGGCAATGTCCTGCGGCGACGCGTCGTCGGGGATCCGCTCCAGGTACCCCTCGATCGCGGACAGGGTGAAGCCGTGCGCCTGCAGCTCGCGGACCAGGTCGAGCCGGGCGATGTGCTCGGGACCGTAGTAGCCGACGCGGCCGCGGCGGACCGGGGGAGGGATCAGCCCGCGCCCGGCGTAGAACCGCAACGTCCGGACCGTCATCCCGACCCGGGCCGACAGTTCGTCGACGGTCAGCGTCGCCCCGTCGGGGCCGGCCTCCGAGCTCGCTTCCGCCATGGCGCAGATCATAATGGTCCCCGCTTGACGACTGTGACACCATCGCTGTCACAATCAGAACCGTCCACTCCAGACGACGGGACCACCGATGACCGAAGCATTCCTGTACGACGCGATCAGGACTCCCCGCGGCAAGGGCAAGCCGACCGGCGCGCTGCACGAGGTGAAGCCGATCCAGCTGATCACCGGCCTGCTCACCGAGCTGCGCGCCCGGCACCCCGACCTGGACCCGGCTGCGATCGACGACGTCGTCCTGGGCGTGGTCACGCCGATCGGCGATCAGGGCATGGACATCGCCCGGACCGCCGTCCTGGCCGCCGGCTACCCGGAGACCACCGGCGGCGTGCAGCTCAACCGCTTCTGCGCGTCCGGCCTGGAGGCGGTCAACCAGGCGGCGCAGCGGGTCCGGTCCGGCTGGGAGGACTTCATCCTGGCCGGTGGCGTCGAGTCGATGTCGCGCGTCCCGATGGCTTCCGACGGCGGTGCCTGGGCGATGGACCCGGAGACCGCGCTGGAGACCAACTTCATCCCGCAGGGCATCAGCGCCGACCTGATCGCGACCATCGACGGCTTCTCCCGGACCGACGTCGACGCGTACGCCGCCGAGTCGCACGCCCGCGCCGCCAAGGCCTGGGCGAACGGCTACTTCACCCGCTCGGTCGTCCCGGTCGACGACCGCAACGGCCTGCGGATCCTCGACCACGACCAGCTGGTCCGCCCCGGTACGACGGTGGAGACGCTCGCCGGGCTGCCGCCGTCGTTCGCGGCGATCGGTGAGCACGGCGGCTTCGACGCGGTCGCGCTGGAGAAGTACGTCAAGGTCGAGCGGATCGAGCACGTGCACCACGCGGGCAACTCGTCCGGCATCGTCGACGGTGCCGCACTGGTGGCCATCGGCAACGAGAAGGCCGGCGAGGCGCTCGGCCAGGCACCGCGCGGACGGGTGGTCGCGGCCGCGGTCAGCGGGGCCGACCCGACGATCATGCTGACCGGCCCGGCACCGGCCGCGCGCAAGGCGCTGGCCAAGGCCGGTCTCGACGTGAGCGACATCGACCTGTTCGAGATGAACGAGGCGTTCGCCGCCGCGGTCCTGCACTTCATGGCCGATCTCGGCGTACCGCACGAGAAGGTGAACGTGAACGGCGGTGCGATCGCGCTCGGGCACCCGCTCGGCGCGACCGGCGCGATCCTGGTCGGAACCCTGCTGGACGAGCTGGAGCGGCGCGAGCTCCGCTACGGTCTGGCCACCCTGTGCGTCGGCGGCGGGATGGGCGTCGCGACCATCATCGAGAGGCTGGCGGCATGATCTCCTGGCACAGCGACAACGGGATCGTCACGCTGACGATGGACGACCCGGACGCGTCGGCGAACACGATGAACGACGCCTACCTGACCGCGATGGGCGCGACCGTCGAGCGGTTGCAGGCGGAGAAGGACTCGCTGAAGGGTGTCGTGATCACGAGCGCGAAGAAGACGTTCTTCGCCGGTGGCAACCTGCAGCTGATCTCGCAGGCCCAGCCCGAGGACGCGGCACGGGTGTTCGAGACGGTCGAGGAGGTCAAGCGCCAGCTCCGCGCCCTGGAGACGCTCGGACTTCCGGTCGTCGCCGCGATCAACGGGTCGGCACTCGGCGGCGGTCTGGAGATCGCGCTCGCCTGCCACCACCGAATCGTTGCCGACGACAACCGGATCGAGCTCGGCGTCCCGGAGGTGACCCTCGGCCTGCTGCCCGGTGGCGGCGGCGTGACCCGCACGGTCCGGATGCTGGGACTGCAGGAGGCGCTGATGAAGGTCCTGCTGCAGGGCCAGCGGATGAAGCCCGCGCACGCGCAGTCGGTCGGCATCGTCGACGAGGTCGTCCCGCGCGACGAGCTGCTCTCGCGGGCAAAGGCCTGGATCGAGAGCTACGACGGTGACGCCAAGCAGCCCTGGGACCGCGACGGCTACAAGATCCCCGGCGGGACGCCGTCCTCGCCGAAGCTGGCCGCGTTCCTGCCGGCCTTCCCGGCGAACCTGCGCAAGCAGCTCAAGGGCGCGCCGTACCCGGCGCCGCGGGCGATCATGAGCGCGGCCGTCGAGGGCGCCCAGGTCGACTTCGCCACCGCGTCCCGGATCGAGTCGCGGTACTTCGTCTCGCTGGCGACCGGGCAGATCGCGAAGAACATGATCAACGCGTTCTTCTTCGAGCTGCAGGCGATCAACGCGGGCGCCTCGCGGCCGGACGGCGTACCGGCGTACGGCGCGCGCAAGGTCGGCGTCCTCGGCGCCGGGATGATGGGGGCCGGGATCGCCTACTCCTGCGCGAAGGTGGGCCTCGAGGTCGTGCTCAAGGACGTCTCGCTGGAGGCGGCCGAGAAGGGCAAGCAGTACTCCGAGAAGCTGCTCGCGAAGCAGCTGAAGAAGGGCCGGACCACGGCGGAGAAGGCGGAGGCGTTCCTCGGCCTGATCACGCCGACCGCCGACCCGAACGACCTGGCCGGGTGCGACCTGGTGATCGAGGCGGTGTTCGAGAGCGAGGAGCTGAAGCAGAAGGTCTTCGCCGAGATCGCCGGCGTGGTGGAGCCGGACGCGCTGCTGTGCTCGAACACCTCGACCTTGCCGATCACCTCGCTGGCCGACGGGATCGACCGGCCGGACGACTTCATCGGCATGCACTTCTTCTCCCCGGTCGACCGGATGCCGCTGGTCGAGCTGATCGTGGGGGAGAAGACGTCGGACCGCGCGCTGGCCAAGGCGTACGACGTGGTCCGGCAGATCAAGAAGACCCCGATCGTGGTCAATGACAGCCGCGGCTTCTTCACCTCGCGCGTCTTCGGCACGCTGGTGATGGAAGGCGCGGCAATGGTTGCCGAAGGCGTCGACCCGGTGACGATCGAGCGGGCGGCGACCCAGATGGGCTTCCCGGCGCCGCCGCTGGCGATGCTGGACGAGGTCACGCTGACGCTGCCGCAGAAGATCCGCGACGCGGCCCGGGCGGCCGGAGACAGTGCGGGAGCGTTCGACGAGCACCCGGGGATGGCGGTCGCCGACCGGCTGGTCACCGAGTTCGACCGCAAGGGCAAGGCAGCCGGAGCGGGCTTCTACGAGTATCCGGCGGACGGGCCGAAGCACCTGTGGCCCGGGCTGTGGGAGCACTTCGGCGGCGGAACCACCGACGTACCGCTGATCGATCTGCAGGAACGTCTCACCTTCGCCATGTCGCTCGAGACCGTCAAGTGCCTCGACGAGGGCGTGCTGCGCTCCGTGGCCGACGCGAACATCGGCTCGATCTTCGGCATCGGCTTCCCACCCCTGTACGGCGGTGCGTTGCAGTACATCAACCAGTACGCCGGCGGCCTGCCCGGCTTCGTCGCGCGGGCGCGTGAGCTGGCGGCGGCGTACGGACCGCGCTTCGAGCCGTCGTCGCTCCTGGTCACCCTGGCTACAGAGCGGAAACGTTTCAGCTGAGCGGTTCCGCGGTCTTGCGTGAGCGGCGCTTTTCGTTCATTGTCGGAACACTTCTCCAACGATTCACCTGAGCGCACGCCCCCGGTGGATCGTTGGGTTCCGGACGCCCACTCGGAGGTGGAGTCGATGGCCGCTCGTCGCCCGAACACCGGACTGACCCGACGTGACCTGCTCAAGCGGACCGGTGGCCTGGCCGCCCTCGCCGCGTTCACGGCCGCCTGTGGTGGGAACACCGGGCGACCAGCCGACAGCGGGGGAGGCGGCGGCAAACCGGCCCTCGCGCAGTGGTACCACCAGTACGGCGAGACCGGGGCGCGGGAAGCGGCGCTCAAGTACGCCAAGGCGTACGGCGACGCCGCCGTCAGCGTGCAGTGGACGCCGGGCGACTACGGCGCGAAGCTGTCGTCCGGACTGCTGTCCAGCAAGGGCCCGGACGTCTTCGAGAGCCAGCTGAACATCGCGATGGTGAAGAGCAACCAGATCGTCGCGCTGGACGACCTGCTGGAGGGTGTGAAGGACGACTTCAGCGCCGAGGACCTGGCCACCAACACGATCGACGGCAAGGTCTACGGCATCCGGATGATCGTCGACCCGCAGGTGATCTACTACCGCAAGAGTCTGCTGGACAAGGCCGGCATCCAGCCGCCCAAGACGATCGACGAGCTGATCGCGGCGTCCAAGGAGCTCACCACCGACAAGGTGAAGGGCATCTTCGTCGGCAACGACGGCGGCGTCGCCCTCGGAGGGCCGGCGCTGTGGTCCTCGGGCGGTGCCTACCTGACCAAGGACAACAAGCCGGGCTTCACCGATGGGCGCGCGGCGCAGGCCTTCGGCAAGCTGCACGAGCTGTACGCGAGCAAGTCCACCTTGCTCGGCGCACCGACCGACTGGACCGATCCGAGCGCGATCATCCAGGGTCTGGTCGCGATGCAGTGGATCGGGATGTGGGCGCTGCCCGCCATGCAGAAGGCACTGGGGGACGATCTCGGTGTCTTCGCCTTCCCGGCGCTCGACGCGCAGGGCACGCCGGCGGTCTACTCCGGCGGCTGGACCCAGTTCGTCTCGGCCAAGAGCGCCAACGTCGACGCGGCGAAGAAGTTCGTGAAGTGGCTGTGGATCGACCAGGCGGAGTACCAGGAGGACTGGTGCCTGAACTACGGCTTCCACATCCCGCCGCGCAAGAGCCTGGCCGCGAAGGCCGCCAAGCTGCAGGACGGCGCCGCGGCCGAGACGGTGAAGCTCAACGAGCAGTACGGCAAGACCGACAACCCGGCCTGGACGCCGAAGATGGGCACCGCGTTCGGTGACATGCTGACCAACATCATCCGCAAGGGCGCCGATCCCGCGGCCGAGATCAGCAAGGCGGAGAAGACCGTCGGGACGGAACTGTCCCGGCTGTTCGGATGAGTCCCCGCGCCACCACGAAGGGGATCCGCGGCAACACCCTGTGGTTCTGGGTGTTCGTCGGCCCCTTCGTGATCGGCCTGCTGATCTTCAGCTACCTGCCGATCCTGTGGAGCCTGGTGCTCAGCTTCTTCGAGGCGCGCAACACGGTCACGCCGACCGAGTTCGTCGGGCTGCGCAACTACGTCGACATGCTGACCGACCCGAACTTCCTGTCCAGCCTGGGCACGTTCTCGGTCTTCGCCGTCTTCGTCGTGCCGCTGACCTTCGTGCTCTCGCTCGCGCTGGCCCTGCTGGTGAACCAGGTCAAGATCGCCCGCGCCTTCTTCCGCTCGGTGTTCTTCCTGCCCACCGCCTGCTCGTACGTCGTGGCGTCGCTGATCTGGAAGCTGTCGATCTTCAACGGCGTCCGGTTCGGCCTGGCCAACACCGTGCTCGGCTGGTTCGGCATCGACCAGATCGCGTGGCTGTCGACCGTCGACCCGCCGTGGTTCTGGATCCCGATCATCACCGTCCGGCTCTGGTTGCAGCTCGGCTTCTACATGATCCTGTTCATCGCCGGTCTGCAACGGATCTCGCCCGCGCTGTACGAGGCGGCGTACGTCGACGGCGCGAAACCCGGCTGGCAGGTCTTCCTCCACATCACGCTGCCGCAGCTGCGGGCGACGGCGGTCGCCGTACTGATCCTCAACCTGATCGCGGCGTACCAGGCGTTCGACGAGTTCTACAACCTGCTCGGCAACGTCAACTTCGCGCGACCACCGCTGATCTACCTGTACGGGATCTCGCTCGGCACGATCCAGGACCTCGGCCACGGCAGCGCCGGCGCGCTGATCCTGGCGGCGATCATCATGATCGTCACGCTGCTGCAGAACAAGATCTTCGGCTTCGGCAAGGCGAACGACTGATGGCCGCCCGGGAACGCACGTCCGGTACGCCGGAACCGATCGGCTACTCGCGCAGCGGTATCGGCCGGGTCACACTGGTGCTGCGCTGGATCGCCCTGGCGATCGCGGTGATCCTGTTCCTGCTGCCGTTCTACCTGATCCTGCGCAACGCGCTGGCAACCGAGGCCGACATCACCGCGCCCGAGTGGACGCTGTTCCCCAAGGACCTGCAGTGGGGCAACGTCAGCGAGCTGTTCAACGACCAGAGCGTGCCGATCGCACGCGCCCTGTGGAACTCCGCGGTCGTCGGCGTGCTCGGGACGGCGGGGCAGTTGCTGCTGGCCTCGATGGCCGGGTACGGCCTGGCCAGGATCCCGTACAAGCACGCCGACAAGGTCTTCTACGCCGTGGTGGCGACGCTGATGATCCCCGGCGCGGTGACGTTCATCCCGAGCTTCATCGTCGTCTCGTCGCTGGGCTGGGTCAGCTCGCTGCGCGGCCTGATCATCCCGACGCTGTTCAGCGGCTTCGCGGCGTTCCTGTTCCGGCAGTACTTCCTGAGCTTCCCGCGCGAGCTGGAGGAGGCGGCGCGAGTCGACGGCGCGGGCCACTTCGGGACGTTCTGGCGGATCGTCGTGCCGAACTCCCTGCCGTTCTTCGCCGCCCTGGCCGCGATCACGTTCATCGGCAACTGGAACTCGTTCCTGTGGCCGCTGGTGATCGCCCAGGACTCGTCGTCGTGGACGATCCAGGTCGCGCTGTCGACCTTCGTCACCGCCCAGACGATCAACATCCACCAGCTCTTCATGGCGGTCGCGGTCTCGATCCTGCCGCTGGTGCTGATCTTCGCGTTCCTGCAGCGCTACCTGATCCAGGGCGTGACCCAGTCCGGCATCAAGGACTGACGCCGGTACGGCGGGGAGCCGGCTCCCCGCCGTACCGACTGCTACTCGGGGTTGGCGTAGACCGGGGTCGCGATCGCGCGGGCCAGGGTGTGGAAGGCCAGGTTGAAGCTGACCACCGCGGCGCTGGCCTCCTCGTCGACGTCCAGCTTGTCGACGTCGAGCGCGTGCACGACGAAGTAGTAGCGGTGCGCCGGGTCGCCGGCCGGCGGGGCCGCGCCACCGAAGTCCTTGGTGCCGAAGTCGTTGCGGACGTGGAACGCGCCGTTGTCCAGCCGCGGCGTCGCCCCGGCGCCGGCCGGCAGCTCGGTCACGTCGGCGGGCAGATTGACCAGGATCCAGTGCCAGAACCCGGACGGGGTCGGCGCGTCCGGGTCGTAGCAGGTCACCACGAAGCCCTTGGTCTCCGCCGGGAACCCGCTCCAGCTGAGCTGCGGCGACGTGTTGCCGGCGGCAAAGACCTGCGCGTCGCCGAGGGTCTCGCCGTCGGCGAAGTCGGTACTGGTGAGCGTGAACGAGCCCACCGTGGGCAGCTTCTCGTACGGGTCCTGCGCGACCGGCCGTTCGAGCGACATCTGATGATCCTCCCGGGATCTCGCGTGTGGTGATTCCGACATTACTGGCCCTGTGGCTTGGACTCCGGCCGGGGCGCGGCGCCCGGGATGCGAAGATCAGGGTTGGCCGTGTGCTGACGGCCGACGACGAACTCTGGAGGAGCTGCGGTGGAGGAGTACCTGGCCCGGATCGGCCCGGCCGACGAGGCGGCGATGGCAGCCGCCACGCAGCGTCAGCAGTCGCTGACCAAACCAGCAGGCTCACTCGGCGTACTGGAGGACCTGTCCGTCCGCGTCGCGGGGATGACCGGCGCAGTGGTGCCCTCACCGGCGGTAGTCACTGTCTTCGCGGCTGATCACGGGGTGCACGCTCAGGGCGTCTCGCCCTGGCCGCAGGAAGTGACCGCCGCGATGCTGGCGAACTTCGCCGCCGGTGGTGCCGCGGTGAACGCCTTCGCGACCAACAACCGGGTCGACGTCCGGGTGGTCGACGTCGGCGTGGCCAGCGACGTGGACCAGCTGGACATCGTGCACGCCAAGGTCCGTCCCGGCACCCGGGACCTGTCCGTCGGGCCGGCGCTGACCGACGACGAGGTGCTGGCCGCCGTCGCGGTCGGCTTCGAGCTCGCCGACAAGCTCGTCCTGGACGGGTACCGCTGCTTGCTCACCGGCGACATGGGGATTGCCAACACGACGGCCTCCGCCGCCCTGATCGCGACCTTCACCGGCGCGACCGCCGACCAGGTCACCGGCCGCGGCACCGGCATCGACGACGCCACGCTCGCCCACAAGACCGCTGTCGTCGAGGCCGCGTTGGTGCTGCACGAGGTCCCTGCCACCGAGCCGCTGAAGGCTCTGGCGGCGTACGGCGGACTCGAGCACGCCGCCCTCGCCGGCTACATCCTCGGCGCGGCCGCGAACAAGGTTCCGGTCATTCTCGACGGCGTCATCGCTGGCGCGGCGGCGCTCGTCGCCCAGGCGCTGCACCCGTCGGCCGTCGACTACTGCGTGGCCGGCCACCGCTCCGCCGAGCCGGGCCACGCCGTCGCGCTGAAGGCCCTGGGCCTCCAGCCGCTGGTCGACCTGGACCTCCGCTTGGGTGAGGGAACCGGCGCCGTACTGGCCTACCCCATTCTTTGTTGCGCAGTCCGAGCGTTGGCTGAGATGGCCACTTTCGAGTCAGCCGGAATTGCCGCCGGGGAGGAAGCGTGATCGAGCCCGCTCCGTACCTGTCCGGCCTCGTCCTCACCGGGCGTCGCGTGGTGGTCGTCGGCGGCGGGGGAGTGGCCCAGCGCCGCCTCCCGCGGCTGCTCGAGACCGGCGCCCAGATCGACCTCGTCTCACCCGCGATCACCCCCACCATCGAGGGCCTGCTCACCAACCCCGACCTGCGCTGGGTCGAGCGCGGGTACGCCGCCGGCGACCTGGAGGGCGCCTGGTACGTCGTGGTGGCGACCGACGACGCCGACGTCAACGACCAGGTCTCGGCCGAGGCCGAGGAGCGGCGCATCTTCTGCGTCCGCTCCGACGACCGCTCCCGTGCCACCGCGTGGACGCCGGCGTCGGGCCAGCACGACCACGTCACCATCGGCGTCCTGGGCGCGGGCGACCACCGCCGATCGGCCGCCGTCCGCGACGCGATCCTGGAAGAGCTCCGCACCGGCTCGCTCGGCGCCCGCGACTCGCTCGACAAGCAGCCCGGCGTGTATCTCGTTGGCGGCGGGCCGGGTGACCCCGACCTGATCACCGTGCGCGGCCGCCGGCTCCTGGCCGAGGCGGACGTGGTCGTCGCCGACCGGCTCGCTCCCCAGCAGCTCCTCGACGAACTGCACCCCGAGGTCGAACTGATCGACGCCGCCAAGCTCCCGCGCGGCCGTTCGGCCCAGCAGGAGGAGATCAACCGGATCCTCGTCGACCGCGCGCTGGCCGGCAAGCTCGTCGTACGGCTGAAGGGCGGGGACCCGTACGTGTTCGGCCGCGGCTTCGAGGAGGCCATCGCGTGCGCCGAGGCCGGGGTCGCCTGGACGGTCGTCCCGGGCATCACCAGCTCGATCTCGGTCCCCGCGGCTGCCGGCATCCCGGTGACGCACCGCGGCGTCACTCACGAGTTCACGGTCGTCTCGGGCCACATCCCGCCGGACCACCCGGACTCGCTGATCAATTGGCAGGCGCTCGCGCAACTCAACGGCACGCTCGTCCTGCTGATGGCCGTGGAGAACCTGCCCAAGATCGCCGCCACCCTGCTGGAGCACGGCCGGCCGGCCACGACTCCCGCCGCGGTGATTGCCGACGGCACCCTTCCGTCGCAGGAGATGGTCACCGCCGACCTGGCGAGCATCGCCACCACCGCCCAGTCCGCCGGCATCGGCGCCCCCGCGATCGTTGTCATCGGCAACGTAGTCGAGGTGGCCGCCCAGGTCCGCCGATGAACCGCCACGGCACAGTGCTTGAAGTGGTGGTGGACGCGTGATCGTCGAGATCGACCGGGCCGACGACCCGCGCCTGTCCGATTACGTGCAGCTTCGCGAGGTCAACCTGCGCCGCCTGCTGGAGGAGGAGCACGGGCTCTTCATCGCCGAAGGCGACAAGGTCATCCGCCGAGCCGCCGAGGCCGGCTACGAGCCCCGCTCGTTCCTGCTCGCGCCGCGCTGGCTCGACACGCTGGCCGACGTACTGGAGAAGTGGCCGGAGGCACCGGTCTACCTCGTCACCGAGGAACTGGCCGAGCACGTCACCGGGTTCCACGTCCACCGTGGCGCGCTCGCGTCGTACAAGCGCCAACCGCCGGCCGACCTCGACGCGCTCTTGGACAGCGTCCACACCGGCCGGATCGCGATCTTTGACGACATCGTCGACCACACCAACGTCGGCGCCGGCTTCCGCGCCGCCGCGGCGATGGGCGTCGACGCCGTCCTGGTGACCCCGACCTGCGCCGACCCGCTGTACCGCCGCTCGGTGAAGGTCTCGATGGGTACGGTCTTCCAGGTCCCGTGGACCCGCCTGACGTCCTGGCCCGGTGACCTGGCCAAGCTCAAGGCCCACGGCTTCATCACTGCGGCCTTCGCTCTCACCGACGACTCGATCACCCTCGACGACCTGACCGCCCGGCACGACGAGAAGCTGGCGCTGATCTTCGGCACCGAAGGCCACGGCCTCAAGCCGCACGTCCTGGCCGAGTCCGACCTCACCGTCCGCATCCCGATGGCCGGCGGCGTCGACTCCCTCAACGTCGCCTCGTCCGCCGCGGTCGCTTTCTACGCCACCCGCCCCTGATGCGCACCACGGCCCGTCTCCTGCTTCGCCCCTTCCAGGCAACGGATCTGGACCCGTGGGCCGCGCTCAACGCCGACCCCGAGGTGATGCGCTACCTCGGCGGCGAGCCCCTCACCCGCGAGGCCTCCGACCGGATCGCCGAGCAGGTCAACGCCCGGTACGCCGGCGACGGGCTCGGATTCCTCGCCATCGAACGCCGTACCGACGGCGCCTTCCCCGGCGCCTGCGGGCTGCAGACCGAACCCTGGTATCCCGACGACCTCGAGCTCGGCTGGCGCCTCGCCCGCGAGCACTGGGGCCACGGCTACGCCACCGAGGCGGCGGCGTCCTGGCTGGCGCACGCCTTCACCGACCTGGACGTGCCCCGCGTCATCTCGGTCACCGACACCCCGAACGAGCGCAGCATCGCGGTGATGCGCCGGCTCGGCATGACCTTCGACCACACGGCGGTTCTCGAGGAGGACGGGGTCGAGTTCGATGCCACGATCTACTCGATCACTGCCGCTGCCTGGCGCAGCGCTCAGCCGCCTGCATAGGCGGCTGAACGTCAGACGTACGGGCGGTCGCCCGTGGGGCCGGCGGCCTCAGACAACGACCGTGTGGCCGGCGGCTTCGAGGGTGGCGATGGCTTGGTCCAGCGCGTCGGCGGCGACCAGCACCAGGTCGGCCTGGTAAGTGGAAGCCGCAAAGACCGACAGCCCTGCAGCAGCGAGCGGTTGGACGATCGCGGCCAGCATGCCGGGCTGGTCGAGGTCGTGTGCCGCGTGGTTGTAGAAGGCCCGCCAGGGCTCGGCGGAGCTGTCGCCGGTCAGTTCGGCCAGGACGGTGACGCCTTCCGGGGTCCGGGACATCGCCCACCAGTCGCCGCTCGGGAGCTGCGGTGCAGCACCAGCGTGATGCTCGATGCTGAAGGTCGGAGGAAGAACGGTCAGGGTCTGGGCGGGCATGGGCTCATTCTGCCTTGACTACAGGCAAAATCGCGTCGGCGGCCTCCGCGGTGACTCGGTCGAGCCCGGTGGCGTCGAGGGTGCTGATGACCACGGCGTACCGGTCGCCGATGAGCGAGTCGAGGATGGCGCCGGCGGAGTGCCACGTGAGCGTCATCCCACCCATCTGCAGGGTGCTCCGATTGCGTTGCAGGTGGGCGTTCTGGGCGCAGACCAGGGTACGGCCGCGGAGATCTTCGAGGGTCCGGATCTCGAGCAGGTTCTGGGCCATGATCGCGTCGCGGACGGCGAGGAGACCCGAGACGCGGGTGGTCTCGTCGGTCTGCTGCGCGGCTTGCTGGTGGTAACGCAGCAGACCGAGCGCCGCGTTGGCGTGGACGCGAGCGCGGTACCAGGCGGCCCGTGAGGTCGCGGCGATCAGCTCGGGGGCTCGGATGTAGAGCCTGGTGAGCAGGTCGTCGGCGACC
The DNA here is from genome assembly GCF_039529595.1 of Kribbella lupini. Taxonomy (NCBI): domain Bacteria; kingdom Bacillati; phylum Actinomycetota; class Actinomycetes; order Propionibacteriales; family Kribbellaceae; genus Kribbella; species Kribbella lupini. The sequence continues at coordinate 1,416,689 of NZ_BAAANC010000001.1, forward strand.
GCTCGGAGTCGGACGGCCTCGGCGGTCGCACCGATCGACGTCCCCGAGTCGAGGATCGCCTCCTGCCGACTCCACCGCTCGTCATCGCCAAGAAGCTCAACAAGATCGAGCTCCTCACCCAGGTAGTCCAGAGCGTGTTCCAAGTACGACCGCGGACTGGGCGCACTGGTGCTCTCGGTCGGCGCGTCGAAACCGTAGAACGACAAGCGTTCCGCGTCCGGCCGGTCCTGGTTGTACTCGCGCATCCAACCCACCAGCTGACGATTCGCCTCCACAGCACCGAACCCGTGGGAGAACCCGTCACTCATCACCGCGTCCAGACTGCCAATCCCGCCCCGCACGAAATCGTCAACCGCCAACGCCGCAACGCGATCCGTCTCCAGTGCAACCGACCGAAACCCCAGCCCCACCAACTCTTCGAAGATCTCGTTGCGCACCGGCCCGAAGGACGCGTCCCGCGAGGGATGCGCCGGTTCCCCAACCGCCAGCAGCTCACAAACCCCGGTCGCCAACTCCCGAATGTCCTGTCTCATACGACTAAATCATATGATTGAAGTGCTTGAGGGAAGCTTTGGTGAAAGGTCCAGCGGCAGCCGTTCGCGAAAGTCTCAAATCACCGGTCGGCCTGCGCCGATGGTTGAGTACCCTCCCCGCCATGGACGAGCTCGAGCTGGCGACGGTCACGGCAGCGAACGACGCGTGGGGCGGGACGGCGCCGCTGGGATCGGAGGTCGTGGAGACCCCCGAGTACCGGATGGTGCGGATGCCAGAGCGGTTCGGCAGCCACCTCATGGTGCAGTGGGTCCGCTCGTCGCGCCCGGCGGACGCCGTACTGACCGACATCGTCACGCGGGCCGCCGAGTTCGGCCGGCCGGAGGCGTGGGTGACCGTCCGCCTCAGCGCGCCCGACGGGCTCGACGAGGCCTTGCTGGCGCGCGGTGGCGAGCTGGGCGACACGTACGACGTACTAGCGATGCCGCTGCCGGCTGAGATCAAGGCGCCCGATCTTCCAGAGCTCCGGTGGGCGACCACCTTCGAGGTCGCGCGGGACGTGAACGCCGTCGCGACCGTGATGTTCGGCGGGACCAGGGCGTCCGACGACTTGCTTGCCCAGCGGGCCGCGGAGGAGCGGGAGAAGTTCGAAGCCGGAGCCGGAGGCGCACTTGCCGCCTACCTGGACGGTACGCCGGTTGGCGTGGGATCTGTCGAGGTCGTGGACGGTGTCGCTCGGCTGGCAGGTTCCGGAGTGCTGGAGTCGCAGCGCGGCCGCGGGATCTACCAGGCGATGGTCGTCGGTCGGCTGGCGTACGCCGTCGAGCACGGCGCGACGATGGCGCTCTCGCAGGGCAACGTCACCACCAGCTCGCCGATCCTGCAGCGCATCGGATTTGTTGCCTACGGCCAGGAACGGGCCTACCGGCTGCCGCTCACCGCGTGAGCGGGGGCGTGCTCGCGCGGAGTACGGGATAGGCCGGGACCGTGCGGCGGGTGAGTTCCGTGTCCGTGGTCGTGGCGCGGTAGACGGCTTCTTCGGCGACGGTGTTCAGGGCGACGTGGACCGTCGTGAGCTTCGGTACGACGTCGCGCAGCGTGCTGATGTCGTCGAAGCCGGAGACGCCGATGTCCTCGGGGATCCGCAGCCCGCGCTCGCGCAGGCCGGCGAGCGCGCCGAGGGCCATGTCGTCGGTGACCGCGAACACCAGTTGGAGATCGCGCAGCTCGTCGTCGGTCAGTGAGAGCACGAAGTCGCGAGCGCCGACCCAGCTGAAATCGAGGTGGTGGACACGCGGATCGCTGACACCGGAGTCGCGCAGGCCCTGGACGAAGCCCTCGACGCGTTGCTGCATCGACAGCAGGGGAGTGGCGATGCCGAGGACCAGGCAGCGGCGGTACCCGAGGCCGGCCAGCTCGCGCGCCAACGATCGCGCACCTTCGTGGTTGTCGAAGTCGACGGTCTCGAACGGTAGGTCGTTGCGGCTGATCAGTACGACGCGCCCGCCGGTCTCCTCGTACCGGCGCAGCTCGTCGACGAGTTCCTGCTCCGACGGCGGGTCGACGTACCCGGTCCCGGCGAGGATGATCGCGCGCGGTTGCTGGCCGCGCAGCTCGCGGACCAGGTCGAGCTCGCGGTCGGCGTGCCGCTCGGTGACGGCGATCGAGACGTGCAGGCCGACCGCCTCGGCCTGCTTCATGATCTCGGCGGCCATCGCGGAGAAGTACGGGTCGGAGATCAGGCTGATCACCAGCGCGACGGTGCGCGACGTGCCGCGGGCCATCGCCTGGGCGGGCAGGTTCGGCGTGTAGCCGAGCTGACGGGCCGCGGCGAGGACGCGTTCACGGTAGCTCTCGGCGACCTTGCGGGCGCTGCCGTTGAGCACCCGCGACGCGGTCGGCTGCGACACCCCGGCGTACCGGGCGACGTCGTCGAGCGTGACCGGGCGCTTGGACCCTGGGCCGCTCTGCATCGGTGGCACAGGCGCAGCTTAGCGACGAAAAGTGCTGGACGGGCGTGGTGGGATTGGCCATATGCGGAAAGTCGTCCTGATCACCGGCCTGCAGGCCGCGGGCAAGTCCACCGTCGCGCCGCTGCTCGCGTCCCGCCTCGGCCCGCCCGCGGCGACCCTCGACGGCGACGTCTTCTACCGCGGGGTCGTCGCGGGCGCGGTCGGGATGACACCGGACCCGTCACCCGAAGCGATTCGTCAGCTGGAGCTCCGGTACGCCGCCACCGCCAAGATCGCCCAGCACTACGCCGACGCCGGCTTCGACTTCACCTGTTCCGACATCATCCTCGGTCCGGACGTCGCACGCTGGTTCGACGCGTTGCACGACGTCGAGCCACACCTGGTCGTGCTGGTCCCCTCCATCGACTCCGTCGTCGAACGCGAACTGGGCCGAGGCTCCACGGCGTACCGCGACTGGCAAGCAGCCGACGGCACTCTCGCCGACGCCGTCCGAGCCCTCGAACGAGACCTCTTGGCCACTCCCCGCCGAGGCCTTTGGCTCGACACCACCCACCAAACCCCGACCGAAACCGTCGAAGCCATCCTCGAGAACGACCTCAAGTCCTCGCTCTGGTAGTCACACCAGCGGATCCACACGGATCGGTTCAGGATGCACCGTCACCCAGCCTGGCCGAATCGCCTCGATCTCGGCAGCGAACGCGGGATCCTCGCGATCCAGAGCGACCACGAGGAACCCGGTCGTCATGTCCGGCCAGGTGACACTGACCCGCCCACGGTCCGGACCGTCGGCTCGCATCTCCGACACGATGTGCTGCAGCCGGCTGATCTCCTCGGGGTCCGGCATCCATCTCCACTTGCGGACCCGGAGGTGCTCCGGGCGGGACAGCAACCCGGTGAGCTCATCGCGCGTGCGCCGTACGGCGGTGTGGTCGAGGAGGCGGACGATCAGGAGGATGTGGCCCGCGTTCGAGTCGTACGCGTCGTGGTCGACGACCACCTCGGCGCCGAGGGCGGGATGCGCCGCGATCCAGCGCTCGATCACCGGGAGATCGAGCCTGATCGTCGCCTGCTCGTAGGCGGACAGCTCACGCATCTGTCCACGGTACGGTCCGTCCGAGTTGCCTAGGGCAACAGTCGGCTACCCGATGTCGTGCCAGTTGCCGTCGAACGGCTCGCGGGACACCCTCACCCAGCCCGGCCGGATTCCCTCCAGCTCCGCGGCGAAGACCGGGTCCCATCGGTCCAGGCTCACCTCGATCACCGGGCTCGACCCGCTGGTCACGCTGAAGGTCACCCGCGCGATGCCCGGTCCCTCGGCGTTCCGCATCTGCATCACCGTTTGCTGCACCCGGCGCTTCTCGTCGGAGTCCCCGGTCCACTCCCACACCCGGAGCCGCTCGGGCGAACGCAGCACCGCGGCCAGCTCCTGCTCAGTACGCCGTACTGCCGTTGGATCCCGCAGGTACACCACGATCCGCGTCACCCCGTGCCCGGACAGGAACCCCAAGCAGTCCAGCACGACCTCAGCCTCCAGCTCCGGCCGCTCTGCCACCCAGGCAGCAACCGCTGGCCAGTCGGCCTCGATCGCCCGCGCCTCGTACGGCGGCAGTTGCCGCATCACGAGACGGGCCGGGCGAGGGGAACGGGCATCTCCTGCGGGTCCGGCAGGACCTGGATCCAGCCCGGGTGAATCGCCCGGAGGCGGGCGGTGAACTCGGGATCGCGCCGATCGAGCGCGACCTGCAGCAGTCCGGTCACCGGATCCGGGCCCGTGCCGGCGATCTGGGTGTCGGTGGTCGACTGCAGATCCCACACCAGCCGACTCAGCAGCTCGAGCTCCGCAGGATCCGGCGCCCACACCCGGACCCGCAGATGCTCCGGCCGCTGCAGCAAGGCGCCGACCTCGGCCTGGGTCCGCCGTACGGCGGTGTGGTCACGCACTTCAAGCACCAGCACCACGTGCCCCACGTTCGAGTCGAACGCCTGCCGGTCGACGTTGACCTCGGCAACGAGTCCCGGATGCTCCTCGGCCCAGACTTTGAGCACAGGCAGGTCGAGATCGAGCGTCGCCTGCTCGTACGGCGTGAGCACCCTTGGCGGCAACGGGACCGGCCGATCCGGCGGGACGTGGAGATCGACCGGCTCCGGGAACCGGGTGCGGACGCGGAGGTGTTCGGGGCGGCTGAGGAGCGGGGCGAGCTCGGTGTGCGTTCGCCGTACGGCCGTGTGGTCGTGGATCTCGACGATCAGCAGAACGTGGCCGATGCCGGCCTCGAAGCCGGCGCGGTCGACGACGAGCCCGGCGACGCGGTCGGGGTGCCGGCTCGCCCAGGCTTCGAGTACGGGCAGGTCGAGGTCGAGCGTCGCCTGCTCGTACGGCGGTAGGGCGCGCATGGCGTCACCTCGCGGGGAACCGGGGGGTCTGCGTCGATAGTCTCACCGGCATGCGGCGGAGTCTCGGGGATTTCAGGGCGCCTGTGCGGTTGATCGGGTGCCTGGTGGCGGCGGTGGTCGCGCTCGGGATCGGCGCGAACGCTGTCGTGGAGCTCGCGCGGCTGGACGCGCGGGGGGTGCGGGTGACGGCGACCGTGCTCGACGTGCCGTCGCCGTTGTCCCGGGGGCCTGGGTCCTTCACGGCGGAGTACGCGATCGCCGGGGGTGAGCGAATCACCACCGAGATCAGCCGGTACGACGTACTGCCGGAGATCGGCGGCCAGGTCGAGATCGTCTACGACCCGGCCGAACCGACGGTGGCCAAGACCGCCGACGCATGGGTGTCACCGTGGGAGCCGGGGATCGCATACGGCCTCGGCGCTGGCGTACTGGTGTGGGTCGCCCTGGGGCGCCAATCGAAGGCGGCTTGACTCTGAGCCCCAGGATTACTCCGCGACCGGCTGGTCCTCGTGCTCCTCGGCGTTCAGCATCGGGGAGACCGGCCAGTCGCTCGGGTAGTCCGGCGCCAGCTCCTCGGCCTCCGCGAACAACCGGCGCTTGTACTTGCGCGACAGCCGGTCGCCGAACACCATGCCCTGGGTGTGGTCGGTCTCGTGCTGCAGGCAGCGGGCGAGCAGGCCGTTGCCCTCGTACGTGACCGGCTCGCCGTGCTGGTCGACGCCGGTCACCCGGGCGAAGTCCGGCCGCGCGCACTTGGTGAACGCGCCGGGCAGCGACAGGCAGCCTTCCTCGCCCTCGTCGAGCTGGCGGTCCTTGCCCTCGGGCAGTTCGAGCTTGGGGTTGCAGACGACGCCCTGGTGACGCTTGCCGTCCTTGTCCGGGCAGTCGAAGACGAACAGCTGCAGGTCGACGCCGACCTGGTTCGCGGCCAGCCCGACACCCTCGGCCGCGTTCATCGTCGCGACCATGTCGGCGACCAGCTTCTGCAGGTCGTCGCCGAAGTCGGTGACGGGCTGGTTCAGCCGGTGCATGACGTCCTCGCCCCACCGCGTGATGGGCAGCACCGAACCGTTCGTAGGCAGCGTAGACATGCGGGAAATCCTAGCGAAGCACCGGCCGAACCGAACGCCCGCCTAGGGTGTGCGCGTGGATCCCAAACTGACGCTGCACAACTACCTGCGCTCGGTGCGCGAGGCGATGCTGTGGAAGCTCGAAGGACTCTCCGAGTACGACGTCCGCCGGCCGCTCACGCCGACCGGCACCAACCTGCTCGGGCTGGTCAAGCACCTGACGATCGTCGAGGCCGGGTACTTCGGTGACACGTTCGGGCGGCCGTTCGGTCAGCACCTGCCCTGGTGGGACGACGACGCCGAGCCCGAGGCCGATCTGTGGGCCACCGAAGACGAGTCGCGCGACCACCTCGTCGACCTCTACCGCCAGGTCACCGCGCACGCCGACGCGACGATCGACGCGCTGGAGCTGGACTCGGTGGGCAAGGTCCCGTGGTGGGGCGAGAACGAGGTCACCCTGCACCAGATCCTGGTCCACGTGGTCGCCGAGACCAACCGCCACGCCGGCCACGCCGACATCGTCCGCGAAACCATCGACAACGCCGTCGGGCTGCGCGCGAGCAACCCGAACATCGAGGACCGTGACGCCGCCTGGTGGGAGAACCACCAGGCCAGGCTCCAGCAAGCAGCCGAAGCCTTCCGCTGAACACTGGGTGCCCGTGCTCGAAGGTGAGCACGGGCACCCAGCAGAATCAGGCCTGGTTGGTCTCGTCGCGCCAGGCGAGCCAGTCGCGGACGAGCCCGAGGTCGTAGTCCGGGCCCGAGGTGTGGATCGTGAACAGGCGGCTGCCGGCGTCGTACAGCGCCTTGGCGGCCTCCTCCGGCTTCTTGTCGCCGACCGCGACCGAGCGCTCGATCTCGCCCGGGTCGCGCCCGATCGTCGCGCAGTGCCCGTCCAGTACGGCGTGCTTGTGCGCGATCGTCTCGGCGTCGCCGAAGCCGTGCCAGATGGTCGCGTGCTGGGCGACGAGCTTCAGCGTCTTCTTCTCACCACCACCGCCGATCAGCACCGGGATGTCGCGGGTCGGCTTCGGGTTCAGCTTGGCCCAGCGCTGCTCGATCCGCGGCAGCGCCTCGCCGAGCGCGTCGAGCCGGCCACCCGCCGTACCGAACTCGTAGCCGTACTCGTCGTAGTCGCGCTCGAACCAGCCGGACCCGATGCCGAAGATCAGCCGGCCGTCGCTGATGTGGTCGACGGTGCGCGCCATGTCGGCGAGCAGCTCGGGGTTGCGGTACGAGTTGCAGGTCACCAGCGCGCCGAACTCGATCCGCTCGGTCGCCTCGGCCCAGGCCGCGAGCATCGTCCAGGCCTCGAAGTGCAGCCCGTCGGGCTCACCGGACAGCGGGAAGAAGTGGTCCCAGTTGAACACCACGTCGACGCCGAGCTCCTCGACCTTCGCCACGGTCCGGCGGATGTCGGCGTACTGCGCGTGCTGGGGCTGGATCTGAACACCGATGCGAACCGGGTAGCTCGCATAGGGACGATCGGTGGACTCAGTCGATGTCATGCTGAGAATCCTATCGGGAGTATCGGAGGACCCCTCCGCTACTCCCGCCATCTGAGCGGAGACGCGGATGCCGGAGCGGGACGAGGTCGCGGAGTTCTCCCGGTTGTTCCTGGCCTTTCTCGAGCGGATGCACCAGACGCCTCAGGGAATCGCCCGGGAGAACCTGAGGGACAGGTTGCGGGACCACCTGGAGGTCGAGCCCGAGGACCTGCCGGTCGTCTCGGCGAGCTTCCCGTCGTTCGACCTGCCGAACGTGCAGCTGGCGCTCGAGAGCTGGTTCGAGCGCGCCGAGGTGATCGGCCTGGTCGGCTCCGACCGCGGGCACCACTCACTGGCGGACCTGCTCGAGCTGGGTGGGGTCCACGGGTGGTTCGGGGTCGGCGCGGTCGACTACCAACGCCTGGAGATCGACGTCGGCGTCGAGATGGACTGTGTCGCGTTCGGGTTCTACCTCGGGCAGCAGGGCGACGACCGGTACGTCGCGTTGCTGCGGGCCGCGAACCCTCAGTACGGGCGGCTGACCGTGCAGGTCGAGGTGCTCGCCACCTCGCGCGACGCCGGGGAGCGCCTGATGAAGGCGCTGCCGGACCTGGTTCGCGAGCACAACGTGTTCCGCGGCAAAGTGGTGTCGTTCGAGCCGCACGAGTTCGGCCACGGCGTCGGGCCGTTCCGGCTGCACCCGCGGCCGGGGATCTCGCGCGACGACGTCGTACTGCCGGACGGCGTGCTGGAGCGCGTCGAGCGTGAGGTGATCGGGGTCGCGGAGCACCGCGAGGCCCTGCTCCGCGGGGGACAGCACCTGCGGCGCGGCATCCTGCTGTACGGGCCGCCGGGCACCGGCAAGACCCACACCGTGCGGTACCTACTCTCGCGGCTGCCGGAGTTCACGGTCGTGCTGCTGGCGGGGACCAGCATCCAGTACGTCGGGGAGGCGTGCGCGTTGGCCCGGAAGCTGCAACCGGCGCTCGTCGTACTGGAGGACTGCGACCTGATCGCCGAGTCGCGGGACCACCTGCACGGCGGCGAGAACCCGTTGTTGTTCCAGGTGCTCAACGAGATGGACGGTCTCGCCGAGGACGCGGACGTCGCGTTCCTGTTGACGACCAACCGCGCGGACATCCTCGAGCCCGCCCTGGCCGAGCGACCGGGGCGGGTCGACCTCGCCGTCGAGGTCCCGCTTCCGGACGCGGTGGGAAGGGCCCGCCTGCTGCGTCTCTACGGACCCACCCTCGACCTCAGCCCCGCGATGGTCGACGAAGTCGTCAGCGCGACCGAAGGGACGACCGCGTCGTTCGCCAAGGAGCTGGTACGCCGTGCCATCCTGCTGGCCGCCGAAGCCGGCACCGCTCCCGGCGACACGCAGCTCCAGGCTGCGGCCGCCGAACTGCTGTCCGCTCGTGACACGCTGACCCGCCGGTTGCTCGGTGCGGCGGACCGGGAATAGTTGCCGTCCATGGAGCTCCACGGACGGGTCGACCCGCCACTCATCGCCGACGAGATGGAGACCCTGCTCGGGTTTCTCGACTTCCAGCGGGGAACGTTCCTGTGGAAGTGCGAGGGGCTGACGCCGGAGCAACTGGGGACGGCGGTGCTGAAGCCGTCGGGGCTCACCTTGCACGGGATGGTCCGGCATCTCACCGAGGACGAGCTCGGCTGGCTCGTCGCGCCGTTCACGGACGCGCCGACGCCGTACCCGTACGGGTCCGAGGCGGCGCCTGGCGCCGCGTGGTCCGACCTGGACCCGGCCAAGTACGACGAGGATCTCCAGCGCTACAAGGACTCCGTGGCCCGGGCCTGTACGGCGATCGCCGGGCTGCCGGGCGACCACGTGGCCGTCGACGACGGTACGTCGTACAGCCTGCGGTGGATCGTCACGCACATGATCGAGGAGTACGCGCGGCACAACGGCCACGCCGATCTCCTGCGGGAACACCTGGACGGCGCCACGGGGGAGTAGCGGTCAGGCGGACTCCTGCGCGTCCAGGACCGTCGACGCGTGCTTGGCGGCCCAGTCGCCCAGGGCCTCGATGGGGACGAGCAGGTCGCGCCCGGCCTCGGTCAGTGAGTACTCGACGCGCGGCGGCGCTTCGGCGTACCGGCGGCGTTCGACGATGCCGTTGTGCTCGAGGCGACGCAGCGTCTCGGTGAGCACCTTCTGGCTGATGCCGCCGATCTTGCGGCGCAGGTCGCCGGGGCGGGCCGGGCCTTTCGAGAGCGAGTAGACGACCACCATCGGCCAGGTGCCGCTGATCAGGTCGGCGGCGATCCGGGCCTGGCAGTCCGCGTAGAACTTCGTCACCGGTCCAGTGTGCACCGGGCGTTGGGCACCGGGAGGTGTGTTTCGTCCCGGCTAGCGTCACGGCCTCCAACACCCAGGAGGAGTGAGCATGCGGATCGGGATCCTCGGCAACGGATCGATGGCGGAAGCGCTCGGGGGGCAGTGGGCGAAGGCGGGCCACGAGCTCTTCGTCGGCGGGAGGTCGGTCGAGCGGGCACGCGAGGTCGGCGACCGGCTCGGAGTGCGGGGAGGCAGCCTGCAGGACGCCGCGGCGTTCGGCGAAGTCGTCCTGCTCGCCGTACCGGCCGAGGCGGCGGTGGCCACCGTCCGAGCGCTTGAGCTCGGCAACAGCACGCTGATCGACTGCACGAACGCGATCACCCACCCGGGCATCACGCTCGCCGTCGACGCGATGGCCGAGACGATCAGCCGGTACGCCGGGCAGGCGCGCGTCGTGAAGGCGTTCAACCTCGCCGCCGACTCCGTGTGGCGTCGCGCCCCGCTGTCCGGTCAACCGCTCGGCGTACCGATCTGCGGCGACGACCAGCACGCCCTCGACCAGGTCGCCCAACTCGTCCGCGACCTCGGCTGCGAGCCTGTCCACGCCGGCAGCCTGGAGCGCGCGCGGTTGCTGGAGGCAACAGCCGCGTTCGCGATCGGGATCTGGTTCGGCGGCGGGGACACGCGTGGACTGTTCCCGCCGAAGGACGAAGCCTTCTAGGCTCGGGTCATGAAGTCGCGTATCGAGCCGGTTCGTTGGACGCCCCCGCCCGCACCGCCGGCCCGTGAGGCCGAGTCGATTACCGTCGAGGTCGTGGCCGTGCCGGGCCACGGGCCCGAGGACACGCTGATCGACGAGGACGGCAGTGTGCTGACCGGTCTGAGCGACGGCCGGATCCTGCGGGTCAGCGCGGACGGGCTGACGATCACCACGCTGGCCGACACCGGCGGCCGCCCGCTCGGCCTGGAGTGGCTGGCCGACGGCACGGTCCTGATCTGCGACGCGAACCGCGGCTTGCTGACGATGGACCGTGACGGCCGCGTGAGCACGCTGCTCGGCGAGATCGCCGGGCAGCCGATGCGCTTCTGCAACAACGCGGACGTCGCCGACGACGGCACGATCTACTTCACCAACTCCTCCACCCGGTTCGGCGTGCACGAGTGGATGGCCGACCTGCTCGAGCACTCGTCGACCGGCAGCGTCTACCGCCTCCGCCCCGACGGTGAGGTGACGGAGCTCGTGACCGGTCGCCCGTTCCCGAACGGCGTCGCGTTGAGCGGCGACCAGCGGACGCTGTTCTTCGCCGAGACCGCCGGCTACGGGCTCTTCAAGCTCGACCTCACCACGGACGACGCCGTACCGGAGCTCGTCGCGCCGATCCCGGGCCTGCCGGACAACATCTCGCGCGGCTCCGACGGTCTGATCTGGGTTGCGATCGGTTCACCGCGCAACGCCGTGCTCGACACGCTGCTGCCCAAGGCGCCGGTGTTCCGCAAGCTGGTCTGGAACCTGCCCGACGCTTTGAAGCCGAAGCCCGCCGACATCATCGAGATCCAGGCGTACGACGACGCCGGACACCTCGTGCACGACCTGCGCGGTACGCACCCGCAGTTCAAGATGCCGACCGGCGTCCGGGAACGCGACGGCAAGGTCTGGATCAGCAGCCTCGGCTCCACCGCCATCGCGCACTTCCCGACGCCGACGGCCTGAGCCGCCTGCCCCACGAATCGTTTGGTGGGTTAACCCTCGACCTGCACCCTTGGCCCACAGAAATCCGGTGGGCCAAGGGGCAACTTGACGGGTTAACCCACCAAATGGGGGGAGCGTCAGCCGATCTGCCAGGAGCGCTTCGAGAGCCCGTACCAGAACCCGTCGATCACCGTCTCCGCCGTCCCGAGGGACTCCTCGGCCGCGCCCAGCGAGACGAACAGCGGCGCGAAGTGCTCGGTCCGCGGGTGCGCGATCCCGGCGGCCGGCGCCTTGTGCAGGAAGTCGATCAGCGAGTCGACGTCCTGCGCCGCGAGCGCCCGCCGGGCCCAGTCGTCGAACTCGACCGACCACGTCGGCGCGGCCGCGCCCGGTGCCCCGGCCAGGTTCACGGCACGCAGGTTGTGCGTCGTGAACCCGCTGCCCACGATCAGCACGCCCTGGTCGCGCAACGGCGCCAGCTTCCGCCCGATCGCGAACAGCGCCGCCGGGTCCAGCGTCGGCATCGAGACCTGCAGCACCGGGACGTCCGCGTCCGGGTACATCTCCTTCAGCGGCACGTAAGCGCCGTGGTCGAGCCCGCGCGACGGGTCGTCGTACACGGGCGTGCCGGGCACCTGGAGCAGCTTGCGCACCTGCGCGGCGAGCTCGGGCGCACCGGGAGCGGCGTACTGGACCTGGTAGTAGCGGTCCGGGAAGCCCCAGAAGTCGTACAGCAGCGGGACGGTCTCGGTCGCGGCGAGCGTGAGCGGTGCCGCTTCCCAGTGCGCCGACACGATCAGGATCGCGGTCGGCCGCTCGATGCCCGCGGACACCGCCGCCAGTTCCGCCGTCCACTCGTGGTCGTCGGCCAGCGGCGGTGCGCCATGGCTCAGGTACAGCACCGGACTCTTCATGTGGGTCCACCCTCTCGGAAGTCTTACCCCTTCCAATGTAGTTGAACCCTCAATCTATTCCGCCTCAGCCCTTCGGTGGCGGTACGACGTCGCGCGGCTGCGTCGGCTCCGGCACCCGGGTGCCCTCCTCGTCGTGCCCGTTGCCGGTGACGACCAGCGAGAAGTCGTCGCCGTGCGCCGAGACGCCTTCGATCACCGCGTTCTCGACCGCTTCGGTCCCGATCTCGCGCCGCAGCATCAACGGGTCGGTGCGCAGATCCTTGGCCAGCGCGACCGCCAGCCCGACCATCACCAGCGCGAACGGCAGTGCCGCGACGATCGTCAGGTTCTGCAACCCCTGCAGCGCCTCGGCCCCACCGCCGCCGGCCAGCAGCATCACCGCCGCGACCGCACCGGTCAGCACACCCCAGAACACGACCAGCGGCTTCTTCGGTGTGATCGACCCGCGCTCGGACAGCGTGCCCATCACGATCGACGCGGCGTCGGCGCCGGAGACGAAGAAGATCGCCACCAGGACGACGACCACGACCGTGGCCACCGACGCGAGCGGGAACGTGTCCAGCAAGCCGAACAGCTGGCCCTCGGGCGTCGACTGCCCGGCGATGTCCGTCCCGTTGCGCTGGGCGTTGATCGCGGCACCGCCGAACACGCAGAACCAGACCAGGCTGACCAGCGACGGCACCAGCAGGACGCCGGTGACGAACTGCCGGATCGTCCGGCCGCGGCTGATCCGCGCGATGAACATGCCGACGAACGGCGTCCACGAGATCCACCAGGCCCAGTAGAAGACGGTCCAGCCGGACAGCCACTCGGCCATCGCGTCGCCGCCGCTGGCCTCGGTCCGCGCCGCCATGTCGGCCAGGTCGCGGAAGTAGTCACCGATGGCCGTCGGCACCAGGTTCAGGATCAGCACGGTCGGCCCGACCACGAACACGAACACGGCCAGGACGACGGCCAGCACCATGTTGATGTTGGACAGCCATTGGATGCCCTTGGCAACACCGGACACCGCCGACGCGACGAACGCCGCGGTCAGGATCGCGATCACCGCGACCAGGACGCCGTTGCCGGCCTTGTCCATCCAGCCGAGGATCTGGACGCCGGACCCGATCTGCAGCGCGCCGAGGCCCAGCGACGCGGCCGATCCGAACAGCGTCGCGAAGATCGCGAGGCTGTCGATCACCTTGCCGACCGGTCCTTCGGTCCGCCGGCCGAGCAGCGGCGCGAACGCCGAGCTGATCAGCTGCGAGCGGCCGCGCCGGAAGGTGCCGTAGGCAATGGCGATGCCGACCACGGCGTAGATCGCCCACGGGTGCAGGGTCCAGTGGAACAACGTGGTCGCCATCGCGGTCTCCAGCGCCTGCGACGACCCGGCCTCGACGGTGCCCGGCGGGGGAGCGGTGAAGTGCGACAACGGCTCGCTGACGCCGTAGAACATCAGGCCGATGCCCATGCCGGCGCTGAACATCATCGCGACCCAGGACACGGTCTTGAACTCCGGCTGCTCGTCGTCGGCGCCGAGCGGGATCCGCCCGTAGCGGCCGGCGGCCAGCCAGATCACGAAGACGACGAAACCCGAGGCCAGCAGGACGAACAGCCAGCCGGTGTTGTGCTCGACCCAGGTCAGCGCGCTGTCGGACGCCGTACCGAGTCCGCCGGAGTCGGCGAATCCCCAGGCCACGAAGGCCAGGGCGATCGCCGCGGTGACACCGAAGACGATCCGGTCCAGCCCCGAGCCGCGACTTCGGCTGCCGGGTGGTGGTGGGGTGGCCAGTGCGGGGTGCTCGTTCTCGTGATCGGAAGACTGGTGCTGATCCTCGATGTCGATCGCCACAGCTGCTACACGCCTCGCTTCGGCGCGCCTCCTTTTCCAAGGTTCGGGGGGACTGCCTTACGACCGTGTCGAAAATCGTGGCGAAATGCAACTATCGTGTGGGCCCGGCCACATCTCGATCCCGCGGACTACTGTGCGGGCATGCGATTCGGAATCACGATCCTGCCCGAGTACCGCTGGAGCGAGGCGGCGCCGAAGTGGCGCGCGGCCGAAGAGCTCGGCTTCGACCACGTCTGGACCTACGACCACCTGACCTGGGGCGGTCTGCAGGACTCACCCTGGTACGGAACGACGCCGACACTGACCGCGGCCGCGCTGGTCACCTCGACGGTCAGGCTCGGCACCTTCGTCACCTCGCCGAACTTCCGGCACCCGCTCGCGCTGACCCGCGAGATCCTCGCCCTGGACGACATCTCGAACGGCCGCTTCCTGTGCGGCATCGGCGCCGGCGGCGGGATCGACACGACCATCCTCGGCGGTCCGGACCTCACGCCGCGGCAGAAGGTCGACCGGCTCACCGAGTTCACCCAGCTGCTCGACAAGCTGCTCACCACGGACGGTGTCGACCATCACGGCGAGTACTACGAGACCCGCAACGGCCGTACCCGGCCTGGTTGCGTCCAGCAACCAAGGGTGCCGTTCGTGATGGCCGCGAACGGGCCGCGCTCGCTCCGCCTGGCGGTCGAGTACGGCGCCGGCTGGGTGACCACCGGCGGCAAGGCCGACGACCTGGAGAGCTGGTGGACCTCCGTCACGGACCTCAGCCACCGGCTGGACGACGTACTGGAAGGCCGTCCGTTCGACCGGTACCTGTCGCTGGACTCGAAGGCCTACTCACTCACCAGCGCCGACGCCTTCGAGGAAGCGGTCACCCGCGCGGCGAAGCTCGGCTTCACCGACGTCATCACCCACTGGCCTCGCGCCGAGGGCGTGTACGCCGGCACCGAGTCGGTCCTCGAGCAGGTGGCGGCCGAGGTCATGCCACGGCTGCGCTAGCTGTTGCCGTTCCTGCTCGTACGCCGTACGTAGGCGGGCAGGATGTACCAGAACGCGAGGAACCAGACCAGGACGACCGCGACGACGACGATCGCGACCGTGCGGCTGAGGACGACGTCGAGGGCGAGCAGGACGCCGCCGCACATGGCGGCGATCAGGAAGACCAGGCCGGCGCTGGCCAGGTGGTGCGCGATCGGGACGAGCCGGTCGCGCAACCGCTGCTGGAAGAGGATCCGGTGGAACGAGACGGGGGCGAGGAACAGGGCGACCGCCAGGGCGGCGGCGACCAGCGTGCCGGCGTACACGTCGTGGGTGAAGGTGTCCGCGTCCTGGAACCGGTTCTGGAAGGCGATGCCGAGCAGGAACGCGAAGAGGATCTGCGTGCCGGTCTGGGCCAGCCGCAGCTCCTGGAGCAGCTCGTTCCAGTGGCGGTCGAGCCGCTCGCCCTTGTCCTCGTCGTCGCGGCTGTAGTTGCCGGCCTGGTCCTGCTCGGTCATCGGTCTCCTCGGGGTGGCTTGTGGCCGAACTGGTACCCCGATTCAATCGCACCGCAACCACCCGCGGAACGGCGAACGGGCCGCCCACCCGAAGGTGAACGGCCCGCTCGATTTTTGCCGTGCTGAAGAGCTGAACTGATCCGGGGATCAGATCGGACGGATGTTCTCCGCCTGCAGGCCCTTCTGGCCCTGGGTGATCTCGAACTCGACGCGCTGGTTCTCGTCCAGCGAGCGGAAGCCCGAGGTCTGGATGGCCGAGTAGTGCGCGAACACGTCCGCGCCACCGTCATCCGGGGTGATGAAGCCGAAGCCCTTGTCAGCGTTGAACCACTTGACAGTACCGACAGCCATTTGTGTCTATCTCCTTGATGGCTTGTAACAAACCGCGACCCACACCTCATGAGCCACGTGTCGCCGAAAGGCCCCAGATAGACAGAACCGGCCATGCAGCACAGCGAAAGTCAATGGGAGTCCAAAACTGCAACGGCACAACTGTAGCCGATCTGGGGCCGCGTGGAAGGGGTGACCACGAACACGTGTCGCGTAAAGTTGCCGCCCGCCACGTTCTGTGACCGCGTCCTGACGGGCCCGACAGGGCGTCGGCGCGCTGCGGCGGAACCGGCCGGAGACAACGAAACCCCCGGCGACCTGCTGAAACGTCGCGGCGCCTGCCACCGTGAGCCTTTCCGGTCGCGGACAAGGAAGGGCTCCGTCCCCTGTACGCCGGGTGATGGCCTTCCTGGCGGCGCTTTTTTCGTCGGCGTGTCGCGCGAACCTGGACAGAACCGGCCGGGTCCGGAAAGGTTTGGGCGGACCACGACCCGGGGAGTATTCGGTGTTTCTCAAAGTCAGCCGCAGCGGTGGATTCGCCGGACTGCAGACCAGTGGCGAGCTGGACACCTCCGGCGAACCCGACGCCGAGGTGCTCGAGGCGGTCGCCGTCCGGCTGACCGAGCAGCCGCCGGGCACCGGACAGCCGCAGCCTGACCGGTACGTCTACCGGCTGGAGCTCACTGCCGGCGAGCGGGTGACCGCGGTGGTGCTCGCCGAGCAGGATCTGGACCAGGACGCCGCCTGGCTGCTCGAAAGGGTCCTTACGCAGGAGTAGGGCCCCGGCTTCCCAGGGCCCTACTCACGAACGGGTTACCGCCAGGCGATCTCGGGTGCCCGGTAGAAGTTCACGCTGAGCGCGTCCCAGCGCGAGCCCTGACCGGCCAGCCGGTCGGCGTACGTCGTCCAGTCCAGCGCGGAGGCCGGCGACCAGCCCAGCTCGGCGATGCCCGGCAGCCGCGGGAACGCCATGTACTCGAGCTTGTCCACGTCGTCCAGCGTCTCGGTCCACAGCGGCGCCTCGACGCCCGCGATCGCGCTCTCCGGCAGATCCGGGATCAGCGTCGACGGGTTCCAGTCGTACGACTTCTGGACGCTGACCAGACCGGCCCAGTCCTGCCCGATCGGGGTGCTCGCGTCGTACTTCATGTCGAGGTAGGCCCGGTTCGCCGGGGACAGGACGACCTTGGCGCCCTGCGCCGCGGCTTTGCGGGCGAGCTCACGGGACCGCTCGTCGTCGGTCCCCCAGTACTGCGCGATGCTGCCCGGCGGGAGGGGCGTCTCGGCGATCTCCTGCCAGCCCATCACCTTCTTGCCCTGCTTCGCGACCAGGGCGGAGGCCTTCGGCACGAAGGTCAGGTAGTCCGAGTGCGGCGTCGAGTGCGCCTCGTCGCCGCCCAGGTGCAGCACGCTGCCGGGGTTCTGCTCGGCGACCTCGCGGAACACGTCGTCCAGGAAGTCGTACGTGATGTCCTTGCCGACGCACAGGGAGCTGAAGCCGACCTCGGTGCCGGTGTAGAGCGGGGGAGCGACGCCGTCGCAGTTCAGTTCGGCGTACGACGCCAGGGCCGCGTTGGTGTGACCCGGAGTGTCGATCTCGGGGATGACCTCCATGAAGTGGTCGCTGGCGTACTGGACGAGCGCGGCGTACTCCGCCTTGGTGTAGGAGCCGCCGGGCGTCCCGGTGGTCTCCAGGCTGCCGCCGTACGTCGTGAGGCGCGGCCAGCTGTCCACCTGGATCCGCCAGCCCTGGTCGTCGGACAGGTGCAGGTGCAGCTTGTTGAGCTTGTACAGCGAGGCCAGGTCGATGTAGCGCTTCACCTCCGCGACGGAGAAGAAGTGGCGGGACACGTCGAGCATGGCGCCGCGGTAGCCGTACCGGGGCGAGTCGGAGATCGCAGTACCGCTGATGCGCCACGGGCCGGCCTGACGGGTCTTCGACTCCGCCTTGGCGGGCAGCAACTGGCGCAGGGTGGTCACACCGCGGAACAGGCCCTCCGGGGTGGCTGCTACGACGCTCAGGGTCGAGCGGTCCGCCCGCAGCTGGTAGCCCTCGGCGCCGAGCGAGGCTGGGCCGTTGGTGGAGAGCCTCACATCGACCAGGCCGGGGACGGCCGGGATGATCGGGAGCGGGTAGCCGGTGGAGCGGCGGAGCTGGCTGGTGAGGCCGTCGGCGACCTTCCTGGCCGCGCGGCTCTCCTTGGCGCTCGTCTCGAGGCCGACGAGGGACCAGGGCTGCAGGGCGAAGCTCTGACCGGGCAGGGCCTGCTGGTGGGCGGGCTTGGGAATCAGTGAGGGCACAGTGCTCGCAGCGGGCTGCGGCTGGGCCGTCGGCCCGGCTGAGGCGGGCGAGGTGGCTAGGAGTGGCGAGGCCAGCAGGGCGGCTGCGGCGAGACCGGCCAGGGCGACCTGACGACTGGGGCGGGCGAGTCGTGTCATGACCGGAAGTGTTCGTCTGCTCACACCGTGAGTCAAGACTTTCCGACAACTCCCTGCGTTAGTAGTGGTGGGCGACCGCCATCGCGCGGGGGAGGTAGGCCGCGCCGAACATCACCAGGTGGGTCAGGAGCGGATGCAGCCGGTGCAGGTCGACTCGCTCACGCCAGCCGTCCGCCAGCGGGTGCGCCTCGTCGTACGCACGCAGGACGCGCTCCACCTGAGGCATGCCGAACAGGTTGAGCATGGCCAGGTCGGTCTCCCGGTGGCCGCCGTGCGCGGCCGGGTCGATCAGGTGGACGCCGTCGGGGCACCACACGACGTTGCCGGACCACAGGTCGCCGTGCACACGGCTGGGCCGCTCCGCCGGGTCGTCGTACGCGCCGGCCTCCAGCTTGTGGCAGAGGCGCTCGAAGACCTTCAGGTGGGCGCTGTCGATCGTGCCTGCGTCGTACGCCGTCCGCAGGTACGGACGGAGTCGCAGGTTGGCGTAGAAGGCGCCCCACGAGTCCAGCGGGCTCAGGCTGTGCGGCAGCTCGATCGTGCCGATGAAGCCGTCGGTCTCCCAACCGTCCGGCGGTACGCCGTACCAGCGGGCGCCGGCGGCGTGCGTGACGGCCAGCAGCCGGCCGAACTCGTCGGCGGCCGCACCGGTCGGCGGCACGGTGTCCAGGTGCGGTGTGGTCAGGCTGGTCGCCGTGACCTCGAGCGGCTGCACGACCGGCACCCCACCGGGCACACCCAGCCAGCGCAGCCCAGCGGCCTCGACCTCGAAGAACCCGGGCGGAGCGTCGTGCCGGTGCTTGACGAACGCGGCGGGCGGCCTGGTCATGGCGGCACTCTGCCAGGTCCGTGGCCGGCGGATCACATGGACGTGGAAAGGACGCGTGTCGGAAGGTGCGCGATGGGCCGGTGACCTGTCATGGTGTTCCGGGCCTTCTGACCAGGACGGGCCCAATTCCTGACAAGGAAGCTGGAGGACAGATGACGCAGGTGGCAGAGCAGCCGGGCAGTACCGCCGGGCGGCTCGGCTCGGTGGTGCTGGACTGCCCGGACCCGCTCGAGCTCGCCCGGTTCTACTCGACGCTGTTCGGTCTGGAGATCGACGAGCACGGTGACGACGACTGGCGCAGCCTCAGCGGCCCCGGTTCGACGCTCGGCTTCTCGTCGCTCGCCTTCCGGCGTTCGGACGACTACGTTCCGGCCACCTGGCCGGGCACCGATGCCCTCGAGCTTCACCTCGACCTGATCGTCGAGGACCTGTCCAGCGGTCACGCGGCCGTCGTCGCCCTGGGCGCCGAGCCCCTGGACCCGGTCGACGCCCCGCCGGCCGGGAACGACCGCGGCTGGCGCGTGTACGCCGACCCGGCGGGACACCCGTTCCGGATTTGCCTGGAGTGACGTCGTACTGACTCTCGAACGGCCGGCGCCCTGCTGTGGGCGCCGGCCGTTCGACGTTTCCGCCAGGACGCCTACGGTGGACCGATGGACCTGTTCGAGGATTTCGACGAGTTCACCGTGACCACCTCGGCCACCACGATTCACGGGCGGCGCGGGGGATCGGGACCACCGCTCCTGCTGCTGCACGGCATCCCGCAGACGCACCTGATGTGGCACCGGGTCGCACCACGGCTGGCCGAGCGGTTCACCGTGGTGGCGACCGACCTGCGCGGGTACGGCGGCAGCGGTACGCCGCCGAGCGCTCCCGACCACACGCCGTACAGCATGCGGAGCATCGCACTCGACCAGGTCGAGGTGATGAGCGCGCTCGGCTTCGACCGCTTCGCGGTGGCCGGTCACGACCGTGGCGCGCGGTGCGCCTACCGGATGGCACTCGATCATCCCGATCGCGTCAGCGAGCTGGCCGTACTGGACGTCGTTCCCACCGGCGACGCGTTCGAGCGCGCGGACAAGGACTTCGCCGTCGGCTACTGGGTCTGGTCGTTCCTGGGCGCTCCGGAGCCGATCCCCGAGCAGCTGATCGCGGCGGCGCCCGACGTACTGGTCGATCACATGCTCGACACCTGGTCGAAGGATCCGGCGACGTTCCCGGCCGAGGTGCGGGCGGCGTACGTCGAGCAGTTCCGCGATCCGGCGCGGGTGCACGCGATCTGTGAGGAGTACCGGGCCGCGGCGACGCTCGACTGCGCGCACGACGCGGCCGATCGCGGGGTGCGGAAGATCGCGTGCCCGGTCCTGGTGCTGTGGGATCCGGCCGGTGCGCTCGGCGCCTGGTACGACCCGCTCGCGATCTGGCGTGAGTGGGCCGACGACGTCCGCGGTCGGCCGATCGACGCCGGTCACTTCCTGGCCGAGGAGGCGCCGGAGGAAACCACCGCGGCGTTGACCGAGTTCCTCGGCGGGGGTCCATCGATCGGTTGATGCCCGCGGTCCGGCCGGACGGGAGCCTCGAGGTATGACAGTGATCGAGGTCGAGAAGCTCAGGAAGAACTACCGGTCGAAGCCCGCGGTCGACGGGATCTCGTTGCGCGTCGAGCGCGGCCAGATCGTCGGGATCGCGGGCGCCAACGGGGCCGGCAAGACGACGCTGGTCGAGTGCCTGTCGGGACTGCGGCAGCGCGACGGCGGCGAGCTGCGGGTGCTGGGGATGGATCCGTGGACCGAACGGCGCCGGCTGCAGCAGCGGATCGGCGTCCAGCTGCAGGAGTCCGCGCTGCCGGACGCGTTGAAGGTGGGCGAGGCCTTCCGCCTGTACGCCGCCCTGTATGACGGTGGCGACTGGCGCACGGTGATGGCCGACTGGGACCTGGCGGACAAGCAACGGGTGAGGTTCGGGAGCCTGTCGGGCGGGTGGAAGCAGCGGCTGTTCGTGGCGCTCGCGCTGGTCGGCGACCCGGAGATCGTGTTCCTCGACGAGCTGACCACCGGGCTCGATCCGGTCGCCCGGCGTACGACGTGGACGATGCTCAGGAAGCTGAGAGAGCGTGGGCTCACGGTCGTCCTGGTGACCCACTTCATGGACGAGGCCGAGGCGCTCTGCGACCGGATGATCATCGTCGGCAACGGCCGCGTGATCGCCGCCGGCAGCCCGGCCGAGCTGGTCGCGGAGACCGCGACGGACTCGTTGGAGAGCGCGTACTTGGCGCTGTCCGGAACGGACCTGTCGTGAAAGGCCTGCTGCAGATCGTCGCCGTGGAGCTCCGGCTGATCGTCCGGGACCCGTCGTCGGTCTTCTTCGCGCTGGCCTTCCCCGCGGTCCTGCTCTGGGTCAAGATGCGCAGCTCCGACTCGCTGCCCGGCGGCGTCCGCGACATCGACGCGAACGTGCCGATGCTCAGCGTCTTCGTGATCGGCCTGGCCGCGCTGGTCGTCCTGCCGAGCACGATCGCGCAGTACCGCGAACGTGGGATCCTCAAGCGGCTGCGCGCAACTCCGGCCGCACCCGGGCTGTTGCTCGGCGCGCAGTGGATCGCCCATGTCCTGCTGGCCGTTGCCGGTACGGCGGTCCTGGTGGTGATCGGCGCCCTCGCCTTCGATCTGGCCGCGCCGGCGAACGCGGCCAAGGTCGTCCTGGCCTGGCTGCTCGGCGCGAGCAGCCTCGGCGGGATCGGCCTGCTGATCGGCGCGCTGGTCCCGAACAACCGCAGCGCGACGCTGCTGGGCCTCGGGCTGTTCTTCCCGATGGTGTTCGTCTCGGGTGCGATGATCCCGCGCGAGCTGACGTCCGGGGCGTTGCGCACGATCGGTGACTGGACCCCGATGGCGCCGGTCGTCGAGACGATCCGCGCCGCCTGGTCCGGACAACCGCTGTCCGCGCTTACCCTGATCGTCATGGCGGCCATCACCGTAACCACGACCGCCCTCGCGGCCCGCCTGTTCCGCGCATGAACGACGCCGAGGTTCCCGCCTGGGAACGTGCTCTTGCGGTCCTTCCGTCCTTGTTCCTTCTCCTGCCCGCGACTTTCGCGCTGCTCGACAACTGGCGACCTTCGGTGTTCCTGCTCAGTCTTGCGGCTCTGGTCTGGATGGCAGTCCTCTTCCGCGCAGGCCACCGCCTCCTGCTCCGGTTCGTCTACCTCGCCGGCATGCTCGTGCTGCTCGGATTCCTCGTCCACGCCGACTCGCTCTTCTCCGTGACCGGGGTCGGCCTGTTCCTCCAGGTCTTCACGCTGCTCCCGGGCAGGACCGCGTACGCCGGGGTCGCCGCGACCTGCGCCGTACTGGTCCTGGCCCGGCCGCGCTCGGGCGAAGGCGTCGGCGACCTGATCGTCTCGTTCCTGATCGCCGTACTGATCGCCTCCGCGACCGGTCTGCTGTTCACCGCGATCTCCAACCAGTCCGAGCAACGCCGCCAACTCATCGCCGAGCTCCGCCGAACCACCACCGAACTCGCCGCCCTCGCCGAGCAGAACGCCGAGCTGCAAGCACGCCTGCTCACCAGCGCCCGCGAGGCCGGCGTCCTCGGCGAACGTCAGCGGATGGCGCGCGAGATCCACGACACGATCGCCCAGGGCCTGACCGGCATCGTCACCCAGACCGAGGCCGCCGAAGACGACCCGACCACGAGCCGGGCCCGTCTGTCGACGATCGGCGGACTCGCCCGCCAAAGCCTCGCCGAAGCCCGGCGGTCGATCCACGCGCTGCGCCCAGGTCCCTTGCAGGACAGCGATTTCGCCGCCGCGCTGGAGAAGCTCGTCGCCGACTGGTCGGCCGGGGGAGTGCCCGCCACGCTCACCGTGACCGGTGAACCCGTTGCCCTGCACACCGAAGTGGAGTCGACCCTGATCCGCGTCGCCCAGGAAGCCCTCACCAACATCACCAAGCATGCCGACGCCAGGCAGGTCGTCGTCACGCTGTCCTACCTGGACGATGTGGTCGCCCTGGACCTGCACGACGACGGCCAAGGCTTCGTGCCTGCGCCGGCGGAGCGGGGCGGGGGTCGGCCGGAGTGGGCGGTCGGCGGCTTCGGTTTGCTGGTGATGCGGCAGCGGCTGGCTCGGCTGGCGGGCTCGCTGGTCGTCGAGTCCGGATCAGACCGCGGTACGGCGATCTCGGCGACGGTCCCGGTCATTCCACCGAACTCCGGAGCGAGCGAGTGATCAGCTTGATCATCGTCGACGACCACCCGATCGTCCGCGACGGCCTGCGCGGCATCTTCGACTCCGACCCCGCGTTCGACGTCGTCGGTGAAGCCGGCGACGGTGCGGAAGCGCTGACGATCGCCGGCCGGCACCGGCCGGACGTCGTACTGCTCGACCTCCGCATGCCCGGCCTGTCCGGCGCGCAACTGATCCGCGCGCTCCGCGCCCAGCAGCCGACCGTCCGCATCCTCGTCCTGACCACCTTCGACGACGACACCGAGATTCACGCCGCGATCGACGAAGGCGCGACCGGCTACCTGCTGAAGGACACCCCACGGACCGAGCTCCGCCGCGCCGTCGAAGCGACGGCCCGCGGCGAGCACGTGCTCTCACCGACGGTCGCCCACGCCCTGACGCGCCGCTCCACCACTCCCGAGCACCAGAAGCTCAGCCCCCGCGAGCTCGAGGTCCTGAGCCTGGTCGCCCGCGGGACCACCAACCGCGAGATCGCCGCCCGGCTCTTCATCACCGAGGCGACGGTCAAGACCCATCTGCTCCACCTCTACGCCAAGCTCGAGGCCAAGGACCGCGCCGCGGCGGTCGCCATCGCCTATCAGCGCGGTCTGCTGTCGCACTGAAGTTCCGGAACCGCGCTCGGGGAACGTTCCCTTGACACGGAAGCGGAGCGGGGCCACTCTCTCAGAGAGCGCTCTCTCACCCGCCCTGTTCACCGTCTGATTGGTCTCGCCCATGTCCTTCAGCACGCGCTCTCCGGTGCCCGCGCACCGGTCCCCGGCGCTTCTCCGCCGCTCTCTGGCCCTCGCCTCCGCAGGCCTCCTGCTGGCCACCGCACTCGTCGTCTCTGGTGAGGCCGACGCCGCGGTGGGTCAGCAGGAAGCCGCCTGCGGTACGGCGAACATCGCCCAGGGCCGCCCGGCCACCGCCTCGTCCACCGAGAACGGCGGCGTCCCGGCCGCGGCCGCCGTCGACGGCAATCCGGGCACCCGCTGGGGGAGCGCGTTCTCCGATCCCCAGTGGTTGCAGATCGACCTCGGGTCCAGCAAGCCGATCTGCCAGGTCGCGCTGACCTGGGAGACGGCGTACGGCAAGGCCTTCCGGGTCGAGGCCTCCGACAACGCCTCCAGCTGGACCCAGCTCTACGCGACCACCACCGGCACCGGTGGCACCCAGACCCTCGACGTCAACGGCACCGGTCGCTACCTGCGGATCACCGGCACCCAGCGCGCGACCGGGTACGGCTACTCGCTGTGGGAGGTCGCCGTCCGCACCACCGACGGAGGCACCGGTCCCGTGATCCCGCCGACCGACCCGCGCAACCCCGACTTCGGCCCGAACGTCTCGGTCTTCAGCCCCAGCACCCCGCAGGCCGAGATGCAGAACAAGCTGAACCAGATCGCCGCCGAGATGCACACCAACCAGTTCGGCACCCAGCGGTACGCCGCGCTGTGGAAGCCCGGCACCTACACCGCCGACGTGAACCTCGGCTTCTACACCCAGGTCGCCGGCCTCGGGCTGTCGCCGGACGACGTCAACCTCAACGGCCACGTCCGGGTCGAGGCCGACTGGCTCCAGCAGGGCGACAACCCGAACAACAAGGGCAACGCGACCCAGAACTTCTGGCGCTCGGCCGAGAACCTGGCCGTCACCACCCCGCCCGGCCAGATCGAGCGCTGGGCGGTCTCCCAGGCAGCGCCGTACCGCCGGATGCACCTGAAGGGCGCGCCGGAGATCCAGCTCTGGAACGGCGGCGACGGCTGGGCCAGCGGCGGCCTGTTCGCCGACACCAAGATCGACGGCCGCGTGGTCTCCGGATCCCAGCAGCAGTGGCTGTCCCGCAACTCCGAGTTCGGCAACGGCTGGGCCGGTTCGGTCTGGAACATGGTCTTCGTCGGCGTCAACGGCGCCCCGCCGCAGAACTTCCCGAACCCCTCGCACACGGTGGTCGGCCAGACCCCGCAGATCCGGGAGAAGCCGTTCCTGTACTTCGGTGCCGACGGCAACTACAACGTGTTCGTCCCGGCCCTGCGCAGCAACACCTCCGGCACCAGCTGGTCGAACGGTCCGGCCGCCGGTACGTCGATCAGCCTGGCCGACTTCTACGTCGCCAAGCCCGGCGTCTCGGCCGCGACGATCAACGCCGCGCTCGACCAGGGCAAGCACCTGCTGCTCACGCCCGGCATCTACCACCTCAGCGACAGCATCAAGGTCAACCGCGCCAACACCGTCGTACTGGGTCTCGGCCTGGCCACGCTGATCCCGGACACCGGTCAGGCGGCGGTCAGCGTCGCGGACGTCGACGGCGTGAAGCTGGCCGGCTTCCTGGTCGACGCCGGCCCGGTCAACTCGCCGGTCCTGATCCAGGTCGGCCCGGCCGGCTCGAACGCCAACCACGCCGCCAACCCGACCTCGCTGCACGACGTCTACGCCCGGATCGGCGGCGCGCACGTCGGCAAGGCGACGGTCAGCGTGCAGGTAAACAGCAGCAACGTGATCGGTGACCACCTGTGGCTGTGGCGCGGCGACCACGGCCAGGGCATCGGCTGGGACGTCAACACGGCCGCCAACGGACTCGTGGTCAACGGCAACAACGTGACCATGTACGGCCTGTTCGTCGAGCACTACCAGCAGTACGAGGTGCTCTGGAACGGCAACAACGGCCGCACGTACTTCTTCCAGAACGAGTTCCCGTACGACGTCCCGAACCAGGCCGGCTGGAGCAGCGGCGGCGGCAGCCAGGGTTGGGCGGCGTACAAGGTCGCGAACAACGTCACGAACCACGAGGCGTGGGGCGTCGGCAGCTACTCGTTCTTCAACACCAACCCGTCGATCGTGGTGTCGCGCTCCTTCGAGGTCCCGGACACGGCCGGAGTGCGCTTCCACGGCCTGGTCTCGGTCTCGCTCGGTGGCGTCGGCACGATCAGCAACGTCATCAACAACACCGGTGGTACGGCCAACGCGGCTACTCAGCAGCGCTACGTCACCAACTACCCGTAACCCCTGACGGTGGGCCCCTGGTAGCCCGATACTGGGGGCCCACCGACTTAGGGGAGAGCGCAGTGAAGACCGGATACGCACCCGTCAACGGCCTCGAGATGTACTACGAGATCCACGGTCAGGGCGGTACGCCGCTGCTCCTGCTGCACGGCGGGCTGTTCAACATCGACCTGCAGTTCGGCGAGCTGCTGCCGAAGCTCGCCGAGACCCGGCAGGTGATCGCGACCGACTTCCAGGCCCACGGTCGGACCAACGACATCGACCGGCTGCTGACCTGCCCGGACCTCGCGTCGGACGTGATCGGTCTGCTGGAGCACCTCCAGGTCCCGCAGGTGGACGTGTTCGGCTTCAGCGTCGGCTCCGGGGTCGCGCAGCACCTGGTGATCGACCACCCGCAGCTGATCCGCAAGGCGATCCTCTCGTCGGCGTCGTTCCAGAAGGACGGCGACCGGCCGGAGAACTCGGCGGTCGGCGAGATGAAGGTCGAGATGATCGCCGGCACGCCGATGGAGTCCGACTACCTGGCCAAGTCCCCGCACCCGGACCGGGAGCACCTGCAGATCCTGCTCGACAAGCTCGGCACCTTCAACCAGGGCGTGCCGGAGTGGACCGACGAGCAGATCAAGTCGATCAGCGTCCCGACGCTGCTCACGGTCGGCGACAACGACGGCATGACCCTCGAGCACGCGGTCAAGGTCTACCGCCTGCTCGGTGGCGACGTGAACGCCGACTTCGTCGGGCTGCCGGTCAACCAGCTCGCGGTGATCCCCGGCAGCACGCACTTCTTCGGCCTGGCCCGGACCGAGCTGTTCCGCGAGCTCGTCACCGGCTTCCTCGACGCCCCGGACCCTGCTACGCCGTAGCCAGCGCTTTCCGGATCCGCTTCTCGGACACCGGGTACGGCGTACCGATGGTCTGGGCGAACAGGCTGATCCGGAGCTCCTCCAGCATCCACCGGACCTCGAGGAGCTCCGGACTCGGGTACTTGCCGGGCGGTACGGCGCGCAAGCGGTTCTGGTACTCCTCGGTCAGCAGCTGCACGATCGCCATCCCGGACCGGTCCCGCATCGCGTTCGCCGCGACCTTGTCGAGGCGCTGCTCGATCCCGCGCAGGTAGCGGATCAGGTCGGGCAGCCGCTGCGCGCCGGTCTCGGTGATGAACCCGCGATGCACCAGCCCTTCGAGCTGCCCCCGTACGTCGGACAGCGCCGCCAGCAGGGCTGGGCTGGACGACCGTGAGATCTGCTTGTCGACGGTCCGGGCGTGGGCGAGCACCTGCTCGACCTGCTTCAGGATCGTCAGCACGGTGTCGGCGAGATCCGAGCGGACGGCGTCGCGCAGGATCGAGAACGCCGTCAGGTTCCACGCCGGGCCGCCGGCCGCGGTCATCAGCTGGTCGATCGCCGCGGAGATCGCGTCGTCGAGCAGGTCGCCGACGCTGCGATGCGGCCCGGCCAGCAGCGTCATCTTCTGCTGGTTGGTCAGGTTCTTCTGCACGACATCGACCACCGACGGCATCGTCAGCAGGAGCAGCTTGCGCGTCCCGGCCCACATCGCGGCGGCCTGGTCGCGCTCGGTCTCCTGCAGCCGTACGGCGACCGTCTTGCCCTCGTCGACCAGCGCCGGGTACCCGGCGACGGTCAGTCCGGCGCGGTGCTCGGAGAAGCTGCGCGGCAGGTCGCCGATCGTCCAGTCGGTCAGGCCGGACCGCTCCAGCCCGCTGACGGCCTTCGACGCGACCTTCGAGATCGCGGCCGTCGTCTTCGGCTTGAGCCGTTCCTTCAGCCGGGCCAGGTCCTTGCCCTCGGCCACGGTCTTGCCGTGGTCGTCGACCACCCGGAACGTCATCCGCAGGTGCTCGGGCACCCGCGTCCAGTCCCAGTCGGACTCCTCGATCACCACGTCGCGCAGGTTGCGCAGCTCGCGCGCAAGCGCCTCGGTGAGCGGACCGGAGGCCGGGTCAAGGTGGGGGAGCACCTGCCGGGCGTGGTCCGGAGCCGGCACGATGTTGCGCCTGATGGCCTTGGGCAACGACTTGATCAGCGTCGTGACGAGTTCCTCGCGGAAGCCCGGCACACTCCACTCGAACCCGTCGGCGGTCACCTGGTTGAGCACCAGCAGCGGCAGGTGCACGGTGACACCGTCCGCGTCGGTGCCCGGCTCGAAGGCGTAGGTCAGGTCGAAGGTCATCCCGTTCTGCGACCAGGTGAGCGGGAACTCCTCCTCGCGCACCTCGGCGCCCTCACGGACGACCAGCGACCGCTCGAAGTCGAGCAGGTCGGCGTCGCGCTGCCGGGCCTTCTTCCACCAGGTGTCGAAGTGCCGCCCGGTGACGACCTCGGGGCCGAGGCGCTCGTCGTAGAAGGCGAACAGCGTCTCGTCGTCGACGCGCAAGTCGCGGCGCCGCGTGCGTTCCTCCAGCTCCTCGACCTCTTCGAGCAGCTTGCGGTTGGCGTGGAAGAACTTGTGGTGGGTGTCCCAGTCGCCCTCGACCAGCGCGTTGCGGATGAACAGCTCCCGCGACACCTCAGGGTCGACCGAGCCGTAGTTGATCTTGCGCCGGGCAACGATCGGTACGCCGTACAGGGTGACCTTCTCGTAGGCCATCACCGCGCCGGCCTTGCGTTCCCAGTGCGGCTCGGAGTAGCTGCGCTTGATCAGGTGCTGGGCGATGTCCTCGGCCCACTCGGGCTCGATCTTCGCGTTGACGCGCGCCCACAGCCGCGACGTCTCGACCAGCTCGGCGGCCATCACGAACTGCGGCGGCTTCTTGAACAGGCCCGAGCCGGGGAAGATCGCGAACTTGGTGCCGCGGGCCCCGAGGTACTGGTGCTGGTTGGCGGGATCCTTCATGCCCAGGTGCGACAGCAGGCCGGACATCAGCGAGACGTGCACGCTCTGCGGGTCGGCCGGCTCGCCGGAGTTGAGCGTGACGCCGATCTGGGAGGCGACCTGGCGCAGCTGGGCGAAGATATCCTGCCACTCGCGGACGCGCAGGTAGTTGAGGTACTCGCTGCGGCACATCCGGCGGAACTGGTTGCCGGACAGCTCCTTCTGCTGCTTCTTCAGGTAGCCCCAGAGGTTGAGGTAGCCGAGGAAGTCGCTGTTCGGGTCGCGGAACCGCGCGTGCGACTGGGTGGCCTGCGCCTCGGCGTCGGTCGGCCGCTCGCGCGGGTCCTGGATCGACAGCGCGGCCGCGATCACCATCACCTCGCGGACGCACGCGTGCTTGTCCGCCTCGACGATCATCCGGGCCAGCCGCGGGTCGAGCGGGATCTGCGCGAGCTGCTTGCCGATCGGGGTGAGCCGGCGGTGCCGCTCGCTGGCCTTCGCGGACTCGATCGCGCCGAGCTCGGTGAGCAGCTGCAGGCCGTCGGTGATGCTGCGCTTGTCCGGTTCGTCGATGAACGGGAACGCCGCGATGTCGCCGAGGCCGATCGAGGTCATCTGCAGGATGACCGAGGCGAGGTTGGTGCGCAGGATCTCGGGATCGGTGAACTCCGGCCGGGCCTCGAAGTGCTCCTCGGAGTACAGCCGGATGCAAATGCCGTCGCTGGTACGGCCCGAGCGGCCCTTGCGCTGGTTCGCGCTGGCCTGCGAGATCGCCTCGATCGGCAGGTGCTGGACCTTGGTGCGGTGGCTGTAGCGGGAGATGCGCGCCGTACCGGGGTCGATCACGTACTTGATGCCCGGCACGGTCAGCGAGGTCTCGGCGACGTTGGTCGCCAGCACGATCCGGCGGCTGCTGCTGTGCGGCTGGAAGACGCGGTGCTGCTCGGCGTTCGAGAGCCGCGCGTACAGCGGGAGCACCTCGACCGACGAGCCGGGGCGGCCGCGGTTCTGGGCGAACTTGTCGTTCAGCGCGTCGGCGGTGTCGCGGATCTCGCGCTCGCCGCTGAGGAAGACCAGGATGTCGCCCGGCGCCTCGACCGACAGCTCGTCGACGGCGTCCAGGATCGCCTGGGTCTGGTCGCGGTCGATCGTGCTCGGGTCGTCGGGGTCGTTGACCGGGCGGTACCGGACCTCGACCGGGTAGGTGCGGCCGGAGACCTCGACGATCGGGGCGGGCGTGCCGTCGGCGCCGGCGAAGTGCTCGGCGAACCGCTCGGGGTCGATGGTCGCCGAGGTGATGATCACCTTGAGGTCGGGGCGGCGGGGGAGCAGCTGGCGCAGGTAGCCGAGGATGAAGTCGATGTTCAGGCTGCGCTCGTGCGCCTCGTCGATGATGAGCGTGTCGTAGCGCGTCAGGTCGCGGTCGCGCTGCAGCTCGTTCAGCAGGATGCCGTCGGTCATCAGCTTGACCAGCGAGCGTTCGCTGACCTTGTCGGTGAAGCGCACGGCGTACCCGATGGTGTCGCCGAGCTCGGTCCCGAGCTCCTCGGCGATCCGCTCCGCGACCGTCCGCGCCGCGAGCCGCCGCGGCTGCGTGTGCCCGATCAGGCCCTGGACGCCGCGACCGAGCTCGAGACAGATCTTCGGGATCTGGGTGGTCTTGCCGGAGCCGGTCTCACCCGCGATCACGACGACCTGGTGGTCCCGGATCGCCTCGGCGATCTCGTCCTTGAGCTGGCTGACCGGGAGCTCTTCCGGATAGCTGATCTCCGGTACGGCGGCCCGCCGCTGCTCCACCCGCCGCTCAGCCTGCTCGAACGCGCCGAGCATCCCTTGGAGAGCTTGGGCGCGCTTGCCCGGCTCGCGCATCGTCCGCACCCGCTCCAGACGCCGGCCCAGCTGCTCGCGGTCGTAGACCGTCAACTGCTCGAGCCGAGGCAGCAGCTCTGCAACAGTCGGCCCACCCTCAACCTCAGAACTGTCTGTAATGGGTCGATCAGTTGCCGCTTTACCGCCACGACGGCGGGGCCGCCGTCGGCGGGCGGGGTCCTGGACGGGACCGGTGGCAGGAGAAGGACTGGAGGACTCGGTCCGGGCATCAGGCATGGCGTGCACCAGTTTAGATGCCCCACTCCAATCACTCACGCGGATTACCCCCGCACGGCATCGATCAGGAATCGAGAAGCACCGGGCGGGCCCGCGAACCTAGCGTTCTTCTCATGAACCTCACCATTCACTGGACCTTCCTCCCGCACACCGACGCCGACGCCTCGCTGGCCTTCTACCGCGACGTCCTCGGCTTCGAGGTCCGCAAGGACGTCGGCGCGAACCGCATGCGCTGGATCACCGTCGGCCCGTCCAACCAGCCGCAGACCTCGGTCGTCCTGAACCCGCCCGAGGCCGCCGACCTCACCGGCGACGAGCGCAAGCTGCACGACCAGCTGATCGCGAAGGGCAACTACATGCTGGTCTTCGCCGCCGACGACCTCGACAAGACCTACGAGCAGATCCACGCCGCGGGCGCCGAGGTCGTCCAGGAGCTCGAGGACCACCCGTACGGCGTCCGCGACTGCGCCTTCCGCGACCCCGCCGGCAACATCGTCCGCATCCAGCAGGCCGACTGACCTGTCGGAACGGCTCGCGAGAGCCTGCCGAGACGGCTCGCGCGAGCCCAGCGCCCGACGCACGGCCGCCTCCAGCGTCGCGGCGGCTTGCTCACTCAGCGCGATTTCCAGGCGCCGAACTGTTGTCCTGCCCGTTCCACCTCCGCTCTACTTGGCCGCGGGGGAAGGGGCGGGCATGGCCATTGACGAGGCAACCGGGGACAGTACGACAGGCAACCGCAGGAACTCGGCGGGGCGACAGGCCGGAGCCGACGCCGGACACGGACCGGACGGGGCCACGGGCGACGGGCCGAACGGACCCGCAGGCGGCCGGCGCGGCCGAGCCGACGCGCGCGACCGGCCGGACAGAGCGGACGCGGGGGATGGGCAGGGCGGGCCGAACGCCGGCGACCGGTTCGAGCGCACCTTGCTCCGCGCCGCCGCGGTGGTACTCGGCATCGGCCTGCTCGCGGCGGTGCTCTACGCCCTTCCGTACGGCGCGGGCCGCGCGACCACGATCATCAGTGCCGCGATCGCGACCGCCGGCGCGGCCGCCGCGATCGGCGGCGTACTGGGGTTCCTCTTCGGGATCCCGAAGACGTTGCAGTCCGAGCAGCTCGACGGCCAACGCGTCCGCTACCTGGCCAACACCAACCTCGAGGAGATCTCCGACTGGCTGACGAAGATCATCGTCGGCGTCGGCCTGATCCAGATCGCGACCCTGCCGTCGGCGCTCCGGCGCCTCGGCGCGTGGCTGGGCCCGCTCTTCGGCGGTGAGCCGCACAGCCCGGCCTTCGCGATCGTGTACGCCGCCTACTGCGCGGTGAGCGCGTTCCTGCTGCTCTACCTGTGGACCCGCTCCCGCCTCCGCGGCGTACTGCAGGCGGCCGACGCCGACCTGACGCAGAAGATCGAAGGGGTCCTGACTCAGCGCGAGGACGCCAACGCGTACGCGCTCTCGCTCGTGGAACGCCAGCTCACCGGTCAGAACCCGCCGTCGCAGCAGGAGCTCGACGAGGCGATCGCCGGTGCGACGCCGGAGTGGCTGGTGCAGATCTTCCGGCGCGCCGAGGACCAGCGCGGCAAGAGCTGGCGCGACGACAAGCCGGCGATGGAGCGGACCATCCCGGTGTTCCGCGCGCTGATCGCGAACGACCGGGCCGGCCGCTTCTTCCGTCACTTCGCCGCGCTCGGGTACGCGCTGAAGGACTCCGACCCACCCCAGTACGCCGAGGCGGTGCAGGCGCTCAGCAAGGCGATCACGATCCGCGGCAGGCAGCGGGTGACCAGCGGCACCGCCTTGATGGAGTGGAACCGGGCGATGTGCCGCATCCTGGACGACCCGGCGTACGGCGCCGACCGCCCGTCCGACGACCAGACGCAGGCGTGGATCGTCGCGGATCTCAAGCTGGCTGCCGTCTACATGCCGAGGCAGTTCTTCCCCAGTGCGCCGGTCCGCGAACAGGTCGACGGCGTCGAGATCATCACCAAGTGGATGCGGCTCAACGGCGTCGGGCAGCTGTGATCAGTCCCGCGTGCTGGGGACCTTCACCGCGAGGACCGGCACCGGCGACTCCAGCAGGACTCGCTGCGCCGTACTGCCGAGGATGAGCTTGCCGACCGGCGAACGCCGGCGCAGCCCGAGGACGATCAGAGTCACGTCCTCCGCGGCGGCCGCCTTGAGTAGCTCCGCGGCGACGTCACCCGTGCCGACGGCCTGCTGGATGGTGACCTCGACGCCGGCCTCGCGGAGCTTGGCCTCGGCGGCGGCGAGCTCCTCGGCGTTGGCGTAGCGGCTGTCGATGTAGGCGTCGCCGCGGCTGGTGTTCAGCAGCAGGACGCCGGCCCCGCGCAGCTCGGCTTCGGCGGCGGCCGCGGTCAGCGCGGCCTCGCCTTCGGGGGTGGGCACGTAGCCGACGAGGATCTTCACGAGGTCACTCTCCCATCACTCGGTCCCACTGGTGCCCACCCCTCAACCACGAACGCCGATCAGTCGTCCTCGCCGAAGGTCAGGCGGTCGCGGGTGGGCTGCGTGCCGCGGACGCGGGCGACCAGCCGCGGCAGGTACGGCACGAACAACGCGAGCACGGTCAGCACGATGATGATCAGGCTGAGCGGCCGGGTGAAGAACACGCTCGCGTCGCCGTTGGAGATCACCAGCGCCCGCCGGAACTGCTCCTCCATCGTCGGGCCGAGGATCACGCCGAGGATCACCGGCGCGATCGGGAAGTCGAGCTTGCGCATGAAGAAGCCGACCACGCCGATCAGCAGCGCCATCAGCACCTCGTAGCCCGAGCCGGACAGTGAGTAGACGCCGAGGCAGGCGAAGACCAGGATCCCGGCGTACAGCAACGGCCGCGGGACCTTCAGCACCTGGACCCAGATCTGGATCAGCGGCAGGTTCATGATCAGCAGGATCAGGTTGCCGATGTACAGCGACGCGATCAGCGTCCAGACCAGCGTGCCCTGGTCCTCGAACAGCTGCGGCCCGGGCTGCACGTTGAAGATCTGGAACGCCGCGAGCATCACCGCGGCGGTCGCCGACGTCGGCAGGCCGAGCGTGAGCAGCGGTACCAGGACGCCGGAGAACGACGCGTTGTTGGCCGCCTCGGGCCCGGCCACGCCCTCGATCGCGCCGTCGCCGAACTCGTCGGGGTGCCGGCGCCCAGCCTTCTTCGCGCGCCGCTTCTCGATCGTGTACGACAGGAAGGTCGGTACTTCGGCGCCGCCGGACGGGATCGCGCCGAACGGGAAGCCCAGCGCCGTACCGCGCAGCCACGGCGCCCAGGAGCGCTTCCAGTCGGACTTGTTCAGGTACCCGGTCCGCAGCCGGCCCTTCTCGAGCACGGCCGGGCGGTCCGGCGTACTGCGCAACTTCGACGCGACGTGGAGGGTCTCGCCGATCGCGAACAAGCCGACGATCACGATCACCACGTCGACGCCGTCGAGCAGCCGGAGCGTGCCGAAGGTGTACCGCTGGGCGCCGGAGAGGCTGTCGAGTCCGATCAACCCGATGAAGAGGCCAACCGTGAGCGAGAGCAGTCCGCGGACGAGCGAGTGCCCGACCAGCGCGGTGACGGCAACCATCGCGAGCAGCGTGATCGCGAAGTAGTCGGTCGCCTGGAACTGGCTGGCCAGGTTGCCGATCGGTTTGGCCACGAAGGTCAGCAGCACGGTCGAGATCGTGCCGGCCACGAACGACCCGATCGCGGCCGTCGCCAGCGCGGCGCGGGCCCGGCCCTTGAGCGCCATCTTGTGGCCCTCGATCGCGGTCGCGACCGAGGCGGACTCGCCAGGGGTGTTGATCAGGATCGACGTGGTCGAGCCGCCGTACATCGCGCCGTAGTAGATCCCGGCGAACATGATGAACGCGCCGATCGGGTCGGAGAAGTTGAAGGTGATCGGCAGCAGCAGCGCGATGGTCAGCGCCGGGCCGATCCCGGGCAGGATCCCGACGAGCATGCCGAGCGTGACGCCGAGCACGGCCCAGAGCAGGTTCATCGGGTCGAGCACGGTGCCGAAACCGTGCATCAGGTCGCCGAAGACGGCAAGTGAGATCACAGGCCGAGCACCCCTTCCGGCAGCGAGATGTCCAGGAACTGCGTGAACGCGATGTAGACGACGACCGCCAGTACGACGGCCACGACGATGTCGCGAACGAGCTGGCGACTGCCGAGCACCCGGGCGGCGCCGAAGAACAGCAGTGCGGTCGCGAGCATGTAGCCCAGCGGCACGACGAGGAACGCGTACAGCACGAGCAGCGCCGACAACGCCACCGGCTCGAACCAGCTCCGCTCAGTCAGACCGCCGCCCGCACCCTCGGCTGGGGCTTTCGCCGTACGCGGCGAGCGCAGACCCTCGACCAGGTAACCGATGCTCAGCAACAGCCACGCACTGGTGACCAGCAACGGAAAGAACCGCGGCCCTTGCGGATCAAGGCCCTTCGGACTGCGGATGTCGAACACGCCCACCAGGAACGTCGCGCTCAACACCACCAGGACAACAGCCGCAACAATCCGCACCAACCGCGAGGCCTCGACCTCGACGTCCGAGGCCCGCACCGCTTCGACTTGCTCACTCACGGGGGTCCCTTCCTTCTCACTCACAGGGGGTCCCTTCCTTCGACGAAAACTGTCGGTTCCGACTGGTTGGGTGCTCGGTGTGTCTCGGTTTCGGATGGATCCGACCTCCGCGCAGGAAGCTGCATTGCTGGAGCAGTGCAGGCACGCCCGGTACGTGTGGAACCTGGCGCTCGAGCAGTGGTCGATGTGGACTCGCGACAAGGGCGCGACGCCTGGGTATGTCGAGCAGGCACGGCAGTTGACCGAGGCGCGAGCGGAGGCCGAATGGCTGCGGGCCGGGTCGCAGACCGTGCAGCAGCAGGCTCTCCGAGATTTCGACCAGGCCATCCGAAACTTCTACGCAGCCACCCACGGGCGGCCGACCTGGCGCAAGGCCGGACTGCACGAGGGGTTTCGAATCGTCGGCGGGCAGGCATCCCGGGTGGTGAAGCTCAACCGGAGGTGGGCCAAGGTCAATGTGCCCAAGGTCGGCTGGGTGCGGTTCCGGCTGTCCCGGGCGATACCGAGTGCGAAGTCCTACCGGGTCACTCGCGACCGGATGGGACGCTGGCACCTCGCGTTCGCCGTCATTCCCGAACCGATCCCCGCGCCCGGTACGGGCGACGCTGTCGGGATCGACCTCGGCGTCAGAGTGTCGGCAGCCTTGTCCACAGGAGAGCTCCTGTCGTGCCCCGGGCTGTCGGCGGCCGAACTCGC
Source organism: Kribbella lupini (assembly GCF_039529595.1). NCBI lineage: Bacteria > Bacillati > Actinomycetota > Actinomycetes > Propionibacteriales > Kribbellaceae > Kribbella > Kribbella lupini. The sequence goes on from NZ_BAAANC010000001.1 coordinate 1,453,371, forward strand.
ACGGCTCAAGCAACTGCAGCGCGGCCTCGGCCGTTGCCGACGCGGCTCGAATCGGCGCCGCCGGAAGAAGGACGCGGTCGCGAAGCTGCACGCCCGGGCCGTGGACCGACGTAAGGACTGGGTGGAAAAGACCAGCACCGAACTCGCTGGACGCTTCGATGTCATTCGCGTGGAAGACCTGCGCATCACCCAGCTGACCAGACGCCCGACGCCCATCCCGGACCCCGATCGACCAGGCGCCTACCTCCCGAACGGCCGCCGCGCGAAGGCCGGGCTGAACCGAGCTATTTTGGCCAATGCCTGGGGAATGCTTGTGCGACGCCTGGAGCACAAGGCCGCGGGCAGGGTCGAGAAGGTCAACCCGGCGTACACGTCCCAGACCTGCAGCGCCTGCGGGCACCGCGCACCTGAAAGCCGTGAGAGCCAAGCGGTGTTTCGGTGCGTGGGCTGTGGACGCCGGGCGCACGCGGATGTGAACGCAGCTATCAACATCGCGGCCGGACGGGCCGTCAGCGCACGCCGAGAGATGCCCCGAAGGGCCTCGCCGAAGCGTGAACCTCAACTCGCTACCTCCACGTAGTAGGTGAAATCCCCGTCCACCGGACAGGGAGGACGTCAAACGATCCCCAGCTCCTTCAGAAGGCCTTCCACGCGGGTGGTTTCGTCGGCGATGAACTTCTTCGCCTGGTCGCCGGTCTGGAAGAAGTCGGTCCAGCCCTGCTTCTTGCGGATCTCGTCCCACTCGGGGGAGCTGTTGACCTTGGTGACGAACTCGATCAGGCGTTGGCGGTCGGCCTCGGGGATGTCGGGCGGGGCGACGATCGCGCGCCAGTTCAGCACCTCGGTGTCGTAGCCCTGCGACTTCAGCGTCGGCAGCTGCTTGCCGTCGACGGTCATCGGCTCGGTGCCGGTGGTCGCGAGCACGCGCATCTTGCCGGCGGTGATCTGCTCCTCGAACTCGCTCAGCCCGGAGATCCCGACCGTGACGTCGCCGGACAGGATCGCGGCGGTCGCCTCGCCGCCGCCGGAGTACGAGATGTACTTGACCTTCGACGGGTCCCCGCCGGCGGTCTTCACCAGGACCCCGGCGGCGATGTGGTCGGTGCCGCCGATCGTGCCGCCGCCCCAGCTGACCGACGCCGGGTCGGCCTGGTACTTGTCGACCAGGTCCTTCAGCGACTTCAGCGGGGAGTCGGCCTTCACCACGAACACCTCCTGCTCGGCGGTGATGGTGGCGATCGGCGTCGTGTCGGAGATCGTGATCTTCGACTGGTTCAGGGTCAGCGCGCCGACCATCACCAGGCCGGTGATCATCAGCGTGTGCGGGTCCTTGCGGTTCTTGGTGACCAGCTTCGAGATGCCGACGGCGCCGCCGGCGCCGGTCACGTTCACCACCGACGTCGACCGGCCGGGCAGGAAGTCGTCCTCCTGGACGACGTGCTGGAACTGCCGGGCGGTCAGGTCCCAGCCGCCGCCGGGCGCGGCCGGCACCATGATCTCGACGTTGCGGGACGGGAAGTCGCCCGCCACGCTGCCGCCCTCCAGGGCGGCGCAACCTGTTGTCGCGAGGAAACTCAGCGACAACCCGCCGGCGACGAAGGCCCTGCGGGTAACGGGGCGCGACATGGGGTACCTCCTCAGGCACGCGGGGGGAGGGTGGCCTGGATCACTGGCGACCGTAGCAGCATTCCACCAGGAGGTACAGAGATTCCGTTCTGCGGACCAGCGGGTTATCTTCGAGAGCGGAAGCAACCGGCGAAAGGGACGGCATGACGGACGGTGGGCCTGCTGGGGAGCGTGAGCTGGCCGGCGTACGGAGTGTGCATCGGGCGCTGGATCTGCTGGAGCGCTTCGACGACGAGCACCCGACCTGGACGCTGGCCGAGCTGACCACGGCGAGCAAGTTGCCCAAGACAACGGTACTGCGGCTGGTGACGACGCTGGAGCAGCGCGGGCTGGTCGCCGCGATCGGCCCGGGGCGCTACGCGATCGGCCCGGGCTTCCTGCGCTGGTCGCGGTTGAGCAGCGCGAGCATGGAGATCCCGCCGGCCGTCCGGTCCGCGATGGGCAAGCTGGCCGCCGACACAGGGGAGACGGCCAACCTGTACATCCGGGTCGGGCGGACGCGCGTCTGCCTCGCGCAGGCCCAGGGGACGCTGAGCGTCCGGCACTCGATCGCGGTCGGCTCGGCCCTCCCGCTGTGGGGCGGCGCCGCGTCGAAGGTGCTGCTGAGCGATCCGCCGCTGCTCGCCGCCGACCCGTCGGTGATCGAGGATGTCGCCGGCGAGTCGCCGTACGGGAGCGACTTCCCGAAGAAGCTGCGCGCGGTCGCCGCGGCAACCGGCGAACGCGGGTTCGCGATCACGCACGGAGAGCGTGAGCTCGGTGCTTCCGGAGTGTCCGCGCCGGTCCTTCGCTCGGACGGCCGGGTGGTCGCGGCGGTTGGCATCGGGGGCCCGACCACTCGCTTCAACGAGGAACGCCTGCCGGCGTACGTCCAGGCCGTACGGCGGTGCGCGCGAACGATCAGCTCCACCGGCTGGAGCGGTTTCAGTGCTTCCTGACAGCCCGGGGGCCTGGCCGAGCGAGCGCTCCGCGGCGCCCGAGGGTGCTCGGGGGCCCGGCGCCGACCTCCTGGCCGGCGTACGGGTGCTGGACCTGACGAACGTGCTCGCTGGGCCGTTCGCCGGGTACCAGTTGGGGCTGATGGGCGCCGACGTCGTGAAGATCGAGGTGCCGGGGACCGGTGACCTCGCGCGCAACCTCGGTGGTGATCCCGAGCTGAGCGCACGCGGGCTCGGGATTTCGTTCCTCGCGCAGAACAGCGGGAAGCGCTCTCTCACGCTGGACCTCAAGGCGCCGGCCGGGCGCGAGGTGTTCGAGCGGCTGGTCCGTCAGGCCGACGTACTGCTGGAGAACTTCCGCCCGGGCGTGCTGGAACGCCTCGGCTTCGGCTGGGAGGTGCTGCACGAGTTGAACGACGGGCTCGTCTACTGCGCGGTCTCCGGCTTCGGGCAGACCGGGCCGATGCGCGGGCGCCCGGCGTACGACCAGATCATCCAGGGGCTGTCGGGGATGATGAGCGTGACCGGTACGGCGGAGAGCGCGCCCACGCGGACCGGGTTCCCGATCGCGGACACGCTCGGCGGGTACGCCGCCGCGTTCGCGATCTCGGCCGCGCTGGTGAAGCGCGCCCGCACCGGGCTCGGCAGCTTCCTCGACGTCTCGATGCTGGAGACCGCCGTCGCCGCGATGGGCTGGGTGGTCTCCGACTACCTGGTCGCCGGCCGCGAACCACGGGCCATGGGCAACGAAAACGCGACCTCCGCGCCGTCGGGCACCTTCGCCACGGCCGACGGCGCGCTCAACATCGCGGCCAACAAGCAGGAGCAGTACGTCGAGCTGTGCACGGTCCTCGGCCGCCCCGAACTGATCACCGACGCCCGCTTCGCCACCCGCGAGGCGCGCAAGCAGCACCGCGCGGAGCTGAAGACCGAGTTGGAGATCACGCTCGGAGAGCGCTCCGCGGTCGAGTGGGACGCGCTGCTGGAACGTTCCGGCGTACCAGTGGCTCCGGTGCTGACCGTTCCGCAGGCGCTGGCGCTGGATCAGGTCGCTCAACGCAGCCTGCTGCACGAGGTCTCGATGCCGACCGGCGCGGGGTCCTCAGATGCAGGGACGCCGGTCGGAGAGCGCTCTCTGCGCGTTCTCGGCAGCAGCGTTCATGTCGACGGGCAGCCAGTCGGTCCGATCGGTCGGCCGCCGGAGCTGGGTGAGCACGTCGACGACGTACTGGCCGAGATCGGGTACACCGCGGAGGAGATCGCGGACCTGCGAGCACAAGGAGTCGTATGAGTGAGTCGGTAGGGGACTGGTGGTCCACCGCGATCACCGACATCCAGCCGGGCGTCATCCGCTTACGCGGGTACGCCGTCGAGGAGCTGATCGGCGCGGTCAGCTACCCGCAGATGGTCTGGCTGATGACCCGCGGCGAGCTCCCGTCGGACGCCGAGGCTAAGCTCCTCGAACTCACCTTGGTCGCCGCCGTCGACCACGGCCCCCAGGCCCCGTCGATCGCCGCCACCCGCATGGCGACGTCCTGCGGCCTCGAGCTCAACAACGCGATGGCCACCGGCGTCAACCTGCTCGGCGACGTCCACGGCGGCGCCGGCCAGCAATGCCTCGAGGTCCTCCTCCAGCTCCGCGAGTCCGGCAAGCCCCCGGAGGACGCCGCCCGCGAACTGGTTGCCGACTACAAGCACCGCAAGGCCTTCATCCCCGGCTTCGGTCACCGCTGGCATCCCCGCGACCCCCGCCGCGATCCGCTGATCACGGCCCTCGAGCAGGCCACCGAGGCCGGCACAGTCACCGGCGACTACCTGACCCTCTCCCTGGCCCTGGAAAAAGTCCTTGCCGAAGGCACCAAACCCGTTCCGATGAACGTCGACGGCGCCACCGCGGCGATCTACGCGGAACTCGGCTTCGCCCCCGAGCTCGCCCGCGGACTGTTCGTGCTCTCCCGCTCGGTCGGCCTGCTGGCCCACGCCTGGGAGCAGCACCAGGAGCCGACCCGCATCAAAGGGCCACTCCCCAAGGGCATCAGCCCGACGTACACGGGCCCTAGCCCTCGCTCGCTCCCAGATCCCGCTTGAGAACCTTGCCGGTTGCGGTGCGGGGTAGTTCGTCCACCACGACGATCTCCCGGGGCGCCTTGTAGCGGGCGAGGTTGGCTCGTACGTGGTCGATCAACTCGTCCGGCGTCGCGTCGTCCGCGAGTACGACGTACGCGATCAAGCGCTGGCCGAAGTCCTCGTCCGGTACGCCGATCGCCGCGGCGTCGCGGACCGACGGGTGGGTGAGCAGGCAGTCCTCGACCTCGCCCGGGTACACGTTCTCGCCGCCGGAGACGATCATGTCGTCCTCGCGGCCGTCGACGAACAGGCGGCCGCGGGCGTCCAGGTGCCCGAGGTCGCCGGTGCTCATCCGGCCGTCGACGACGGTCTTGGTACTGCCGTCGGAGTACCCGCCGAAGACCAGCCCGCCGCCGGCGAAGATGCGGCCGGTCTCGCCGGTGGGCACCGGGCGGTCGTCGGGGCCGAGGATGCGGACCGAGCTGCCGAGGCACGGGCGTCCGACCGTGCCCGGCGCCGCGAGCAGATCGGCGGACGACGCGATCGTCGCGATGCCGATCTCGCTCGACCCGTACGCGTCGCACAGCACCGGACCGAACTGCGTGATGAAGCGCTCGGCCAGCGAGGGCGAGAGCGCGGACGCGCCGGAGATCACCGCGCGCAGCGACGTGACGTCGTACCGGGCGAGCTCGCCGGGTTCCAGCTCGAGGATGCGTTGGAGCATGACCGGTACGGCGACTATCGAGCCGGCGCGCGTGGACTCGATCGAGGCGAGGGTCGCGGCGGCGTCGTACCGGCGGGCGAGGACGAGCGGCGAGCCGAGGAAGAGCGCGAGCATCGAGTTCAGCAGGCCGAGGCCGTGGAACAGCGGCGGGCAGATCAGCATGGGCTCGCCGGCGCGGAGGCCGAAGCGCTGCAGGGCCGACGCCGTCAGTCCCGCCAGACCGAGCGCGGTCGGCGCGCGGGGAGCCGCCTTCGGCGTACCGGTCGTTCCCGAGGTGAGGATCGTGATGTGCCCCGGGCGATCCGGCGCCGGCGGAGCGGGCGCTCGAGCCGCCGCCAGATCGTCGAGTCCACTACCGTCCTCCTGCCAACCCAGCACGGCCGGTACGTCGGTCTCGATCACGAACTCCTCGTCGTGCACGAGCAGGTCCGGCCGATGCTTCTCCAGTACGCCGGCCACCTGCGGCGCCGCGAACTCGGTGTTCACGAACAGCACGTCGGCCCCCAGCCGCGAAGCCGCCAGCGTCGCGGCCAGGAAGTACCGGTGGTTCCGGCACATCACCGCAACCTTGCCCCCAGCAACAATCCCGTACTCCGCGTGCATCCCCGCCGCGATCGCCGCGACCCACACGTCCAGCTCGCGGTAAGTCAACTGCCCCCGCTCGTCGATCACCCCCGCCCGCTCCGGAAACCGAAGCGCAGCAATCGCCCCCAGCGCCGCCATCGACTGCCCCCACCGCCGCAGCGCCCGCTCGATGCCCGGCACCTGTAAGGGCCCCGCCGCCCGCCAAACCCCCGACCGAGCCAACGCGAGCGAAACCCCACCCACCTCAACGGCCCCGCGAACCAGCCACTCCGGCATCCGCGAAGGCCCAACAGGCCGAACTGGCGGCCTCACGGCGTGCGCTTTCTCGCGTTGCCGCGCCGGAAGTACTGTTCGAACAGGCGATCGGTCGGCACGCGCAAGAGGTTGCCGAGAGCATCCGCCGGGCGGACCAGCGGCGGGGTGATGTTGTGCGGGCGATCAGCCACCGCTCGGCAGACCTGGTCAGCCGCCTGCTCGGGGGTCAAGCCCGGCAGGCTGTTCAGTAGCGGGTGGGCTCGCTCATGCGGGTGTGGACGAGGCCCATGTACACCGTCGACGTGGTGACGCCGTCGTGGCGTAGCTCCTGGGAGATGCAGCGGAGCCACACGTCGAACGCGCTCTTCGAGGCCAGGTACGCCGACCAGCGCGCCATCGGGGGAGTTCGTACGCCGGCTGTCGACACGTTCACGATGTGGCCGGCGCCTCGCTCTCGCATCGACGGGAGAAGTTCGAGGACGAGCTTGGCTGGGCCCAGGTAGTTGACCGAGTTGGTGCGTTCGATGTCGTGGAAGCGCTGGTACGAGTCGGCGATCGAGCGGCGGATCGACTTGCCCGCGTTGCTGACCAGGACGTCGACCCGGCCGTGGTCGCGCAGTACGTCGGCGACCAGTTGCTCGATGGCCGCCGGGTCGGACAGGTTCGTCGGGTAGGAGAACGCCTGGCCGCCCGAAGCCCTGATGCCGGAGGCAACCACGTCGAGTTGCTCGGCCGTCCGGGCGACGAGCAGCACGACAGCGCCCGCCGCGGCCAGGCGCCGGGCCGTCGCCTCGCCGATCCCGTACGACGAACCGGTCACGAGCACGACCTTGTCCCGTACGGCGGCGCGCAGCCGGGCGTCCGGGACCCCGCTCCGCCCGTTGATCAAGGCGACGAGCAGCGGCCATCCCGGCGGGCGTTTGTCCATGCCGTCGATATTACTGTCAGGTAGCTTCCAGCGACACCCTCCGCAACCACTCCTGCACATGCGCCGCGAACAGCGCAGGCTGCTCGAGCTGCAGGTTGTGCCCGGCCGCATCCAGTACGACGTACGACGCCCGCGGGTAGTGCGGCAACAGCGCCCACTGGTCGGCGTACCCGGTGGAGGAATCCTGCCGCCCGCACAGGATCAGCGTCGGCCGCTCGTACGCCGGTCCGCTCTCCGGCGCTGTCGAGAGCGTCCAGTTCTTCCGGATCCGCGCCATCGCCTCGGCGTCGGCCGCCGCCAGCCCCGGCGCCACGTCGCTCAGGAAGGCGCGCAACGTCTCCGGCGTCTGCACGACCGCGATCTCGCGATAGTCCTCGGCGATCCGCGCGTCCAGTCCGTCGAGCAGCCCAGGCGTCGACTGCAGGACGACGTGCTCGGGCACGGTTCGAGAAGCGTTCTCGACCGCCACCCCGATCGGACAGATCAGCCCGAGCCCCAGCACCTGCTCCGGCCGCCGCGCGGCCACAGTGCGCGCCAGGTACCCGCCGTACGACTCGCCGACCAGCAGGAACGGCTCGTCGCCGATCGTCTCGTCGACGAACGACAGCAGCGCATCCAGCACCCCGTCCGAGCTGTCGATCGCGCCCGCCGGACTGCGGCCCATACCGGGCAGATCCGGGTAGATCCGCCGGTACCCGGGCAGGTCGGCGAACACCGGCTCGAGGCAGCCGGTCATCAAGCGGTGGTCGGGGGTCCAGCCGTGAACGGCCAGGACCGGGGTGCCCTCGCCGTGGCTGACGTGATGGAGTGCCATGGCGGTAGTTCTAACAGGGCCCGCCGACATAGTGTCGGGGCATGAGTCGTCGATCGTTGCATCAGTCAGCTCCGGACGCCGGAGTGCTCAGGAAGCGGTTGGAGCGGGCGCAGCAAGTCGCTGCGGGGACCGGTCTGGTGATCGCGCCGGGCTCGGACCTGCGGTACCTGATCGGCCAGGGCGGCGGCTCGTTCGAGCGGCTGACCGCGCTCGTCGTACCGGCTCAAGGAGCGCCGGCGCTCGTCGTACCGAAGCTGGAAGCACCGGGGTACGCCGATGTGCCGCTCGCCGAGCTGGGTGTGGACGTCCTGACCTGGGTCGACGGCGACGACCCGTACGCGCTCGTCGGCGATCGGCTGGGCAAGCCGGAGCAGGTTGCGGTCAGCGACTTCGCGATCGCCCTGCACGTGCTCGCCCTGCGGCAGGCGATGCCGGCAGCCGAGCAGGTGCTCGCCGGGCCGATCGTGCGCGAACTGCGAATGCGCAAGGACGCGACCGAGATCGCCGAGCTGCGCGCGGCCGGTGCGGCCATCGACCGGGTGCACGCGCGGGTCCCGGAGTTCCTCCGTGCGGGCCGGACCGAGGCCGAGGTCGGCGAGGACATCACCAGAGCGATCGTCGAGGAAGGGCACGTCAACGCGGACTTCGTGATCGTCGGCAGCGGCCCGAACGGCGCCAGCCCGCACCACGACGTGTCCGACCGCGTGATCGAGGCCGGCGACGTGGTGGTGGTCGACATCGGCGGGCCGTTGCCGTCGGGCTTCAACTCCGACTCCACTCGCACCTACGCGGTCGGTGAGCCCCGGGACGGCGATGTGCGCGAGACGTACGCCGTACTGCAGGAAGCGCAGCAGGCCGCCGTCGACGCTGTCCGGCCCGGGGTGACCGCCGAGTCGATCGATGCCGCGGCCCGCGAGGTGATCGTGGCCGCCGGGTTCGGCGACTACTTCATCCACCGGACCGGGCACGGGATCGGACTGGACGTGCACGAGGAGCCGTACATCGTCGCGGGCAACCAGTTGCTGCTGGAGCCCGGCATGGCCTTCAGCGTCGAGCCGGGCATCTACCAGCCGGGCCGTTGGGGTGCGCGGATCGAGGACATCGTCATCGTCACCGACGACGGCGTGGAGCCGGTCAACCAGCGTCCGCACGAGCTCCTGGTCGTCTAGGCCGCCCGGAACGTCTTCCGGTAGGCCAGCGGCGAGACGCCGAGCGTGCCGCGCAGGTGGTGGCGCAGCGAGGCCGACGTACCGAGCCCTGCCGCTTCAGCGATCCGGTCCACGGTCAGGTCGGTCGTCTCCAGCAGGTGACACGCGTGCCGGATCCGCTGCTGCAGCAGCCAGGTGCCAGGGGATTGGCCGGTCTCGGCCTTGAAGCGCCGGCTGAACGTGCGCACACTCATCCGCGCGTACGACGCCATGTCGGCCAGGCTGATCTCCTGGTCGAGGCGCTCGAGTGCCCACACCCTGGTCGGCCCGGTCCCGTCGCTGCCCTCGTCCGGGATCACCCGCTCGATGAATTGCGACTGGCCGCCGTCACGCCACGGCGGTACGACGCAGTGCCGCGCCGCGCGGTTGGCCACCTCGCTGCCGAAGTCGCTGCGGACGAGGTGCAGGCACAGGTCGACCCCGGCGCCGAGTCCGGCCGAGGTGAGCACGTCGCCGTCGTCGATGAACAGCAGGTCCTCGTCGAGCTTCACCTGCGGGTAGAGCGACCGGAACAGCTCCGCGCGGATCCAGTGGGTCGTCGCGGGCCGGCCGTCGAGGAGCCCAGCGGCGGCGAGAACGAACGCGCCGGTGCAGATCGAGGCGATCCGGGTGCCGGGCCGGATCAGCGCGAGCGCCTCGGCGACGTCGTCCGGCAGCGTGCCGGTCTGTCGCGCTTCGGGCAGGTAGGTGCCCGGGATGATCACGGTGTCCGCCTCGGCCAGTGCCTCGGCGCCGTGGTCGGGGACGATCGTGAAACCGGCGGAGGCCCGGACGGGCTCGGCGCGGACGCCGCAGACCTTCACGTCGTACAGCCGCGTGCCGTCGGCCCGGGTGGCGTTGCCGAAGATCGTCGACGGGATGGTCAGGTCGAAGCCGACGACGGGGTCCAGGGCCAGTACGGCGATCCGGTGTGGTCTGCCAGCAAGAGCCATGGCCATATCTTGACACATGGTGGCGGTCAGGCCACTGGTTTGGCGGTCGGGCGGTGCTCATACTCGGCTGGGTGACCGAGATCCTGGAGAAGAAGACGTACCGGCTGCACCGCGCCTGGCCGGTCGCCGCCGTCGGTTTTGTCACGCTGATCGGGGCCGCCGGCTTCCGGTCGGTGCCCGGCGTACTGCTCGACCCGCTGCACGAGGAGTTCGGCTGGTCGCACGCGACGATCTCGGCGGCGGTCTCGATCAACCTGCTGCTCTACGGCCTGATCTCGCCGTTCGCCGCCGCGCTGATGGACCGGCTCGGCCTGCGCAAGGTGGTCAGCGGCGCGTTGGTGCTGATCGCGCTCGGCAGTGGGCTGACGATCTTCATGGACTCGTCCTGGCAGCTGCTGCTGTGCTGGGGACTGCTGGTCGGCGTCGGGACCGGGTCGATGTCGATGACGTTCGTCGCGACGATCACCGGACGCTGGTTCGTGGAGCGGCGTGGGCTGGTCACCGGCATCCTGACTGCTGCTGGTGCGACCGGTCAGCTGGTGTTCCTGCCGCTGATCGCGGCGCTGGCGACGTCGTACGGGTGGCGGGTGCCCGCACTGGTCGCGGCCGGCGCCGCGCTGGCCGTCGTACCGCTGGTGCTGCTGTTCCTGCGGGACTACCCGAGCGACGTCGGACTGCGCGCGTACGGCGCTCCGGAGGGAAGCCTGGCCGGGCAGCGGGTGACGACGACCGGCAGCAGCGCGATGCGAGCGCTGACCGCGCTGCGGGACGCGTCGAAGCGTCCGGCGTTCTGGATGCTGGCGGGTGGGTTCGCGATCTGCGGCGCGTCGACGAACGGGCTGATCGGTACGCACTTCGTCACCGCCGCGCACGACCACGGGATGCCGGTGACGACCGCCGCGTCGCTGCTGGCGCTGGTCGGGGTGTTCGACGTGGGCGGGACGATCATCTCGGGCTGGCTGACCGACCGGTGGGACCCGCGGTACCTACTGATCGCGTACTACTCGCTGCGCGGGCTGTCGCTGCTGGTGCTGCCGTCGCTGCTCGGGCCGACCGCGCAGCCGAGCGTATGGGTGTTCATCATCTTCTACGGGCTGGACTGGGTGGCGACCGTGCCGCCGACGGTCGCGCTGTGCCGCGAGTGGTTCGGCGTCGACGGGCCGATCGTGTTCGGCTGGGTGTTCGCGTCGCACCAGGTGGGCGCTGCGCTCGCGGCGACCGGCGCGGGTGCGATCCGGGACGTGCAGGGAAGCTACAACCTCGCCTGGTACCTCGCCGGTGGGCTGTGTGCCGCCGCGGCGTTGATGTCCGCAAGCATCGGGCGGCGGCTGGTGGTCCCGACCTGATCGGTTAGCCTCGACTTTAGTTGAGGTTGGACCGGAGGGAGTGGGCCGTGGACATCGAGCCGGGCGAGTTGACCGTCGGACAGCTGTCGGAGCGCAGCGGGGTCGCCGTCTCCGCGCTGCACTTCTACGAGCGCCAGAACCTCATCGTCAGCCGCCGTACGTCGGGCAACCAGCGCCGCTACAAGCGCGACACCCTGCGCCGGGTCGCGCTGATCCGGATCGCCCAGCGCGTCGGCATCCCGCTCGCGGAGGTCGCGGCGATCCTCGCGCTGCTGCCCGACAACCGCACGCCGACCCGCCAGGACTGGGAGCACATCTCCGAGTGCTGGCAGGCCGAGCTGGACCGCCGCATCCTCCAGCTCGAACAACTCCGGGACGACTTCAAGGACTGCGTCGGCTGCGGCTGTCTGTCCCTGGACCGCTGCAGCCTGGCCAACCCGTACGACGTGCTGGCGTCGAACGGGCCTGGGCCCCGACGCCTGGTCGACGAGAAAGGCAACCCACGCCATCCGGAGGCGAGCTGCGCGAGCAACACCTGCGAGGCAACCGCTTAACCGGCTTTTGCCAGCAGGGCCAGTTGAGTTCGGGCGACCTCGGCGGCGACCGCTGATGCGTCGATCGTCACCACCGTGTTCTGTTCGACAACTGCCTTGCCGTTGACCAGCAGCAGTTCCAGCGGCGGAGGTGCGCCCAACACGAGCGCAGCCACCGGATCGGCGATCCCGGCGTGGGGGAGCGTGTCCAAACGCCACAGCGCGAGATCAGCCAGCTTGCCGGTCTCGATCGAACCGATCTCGTCCTCCCGGCCCAGCAACCGAGCACCTCCCAGCGTCGCCAGCTCCAGCGCAGCGCGAACGCCGAGTGCCTCCGGCCCGCCGCGGGCGCGCGCGAAGAGGACGGCGTGTCGGACCTCCTCGAGCAGGCTCCCGGCTTCGTTGCTGGCGGCACCATCCACGCCGAGGCCCACGGGAGCGCCCGCGGCCCGGAGGTCGGCGACCCGGGCGATGCCGGCGCCCAGGCGAGCGTTCGAGCTGGGGCAGTGGGCGACCCCGGTGCCGGTCCGGCCGAGCTGCTTGATCTCGGTATCGGTGAAGTGGATGCCGTGCGCGAACCACACGTCGGGTCCGATCCAGTCGACGGACTCGGCGTACTCGGACGGCGTCCAGCCGAACCGCTCGGCACACCAGTCGACCTCGTCGGCGGTCTCGGCAAGATGCGTGTGCAGCCGGACGCCTCGACGCCGGGCGAGCGCGGCCGCCTCACGCATCAGCTCGCCGGTGACGCTGAACGGTGAGCACGGCGCAACGGCGATCCGCAGCATCGACCCCGGCGACGGATCGTGCCACCGATCGATCGCGGCCTCGGTGGCCGCCAGGATCTCGTCACGATCCTGGACGACGGAGTCGGGCGGCAGCCCGCCGTTCTTCTCGCTGAGGTCCATCGACCCCCGCGCCGGGTGGAACCGCAGTCCCACCTCGGCAGCGGCTCGGATCTCGGCGCCGAGCAGGTCGCCGCCGCCGCGCGGGAACACGTAGTGGTGATCAGCGGCCGTCGTGCACCCGGTCAGCGCGAGCTGCGCGAGCGCACCTTGCGCGGCGACGTGGACCGACTGCTCGTCGATCCCCGCCCACGCCGGGTACAGCGTCGTCAGCCACCGGAACAACCCGGCGTCCGGCACCAGCCCGCGCGTCACCCACTGGTACAGGTGCTGATGCGTGTTGACGAACCCGGGCGTGAGCAGGCACCCCCGCCCGTCCACCACCCGAGCCCCCTCGTACGCCGGTGCGGGACCAGGGCCGACAGCAACCACAGTGCTGCCGTCGACAACAACATGGCCGACGAACTCCCGCCGGCCCGGATCGAGGGTGATCACGGTCGCGTTCTCGATCACGACCGCGCCGCGCTGCTCACTCATCCGCGGGGCTCAGCAGAAGCCCGGTACGGCGTGCCAGGCACTGCCCGCGTCGCTGGCCTCGTCACGAACGACCGTTGCCTCGATCAACCCGTACGGGCGGTCCGCGGCGATGAAGACCTCACCGGGGTTCTCGACCTCGAACGGCGACAGGTCGACCAGGAAGTGGTGCTTGTTCGGCGCCGAGAACTTGATCTCCGCGACCTCCGGGTGCCGCTCGAGCACCGCCTCGCCCATCCCGTACAGCGTCTGCTGCAACGCGTAGCTGTGGATCCGCGCGAACTGCTCGAGCAGCAGTCCCTTGATCTCGTCGTACGACTTGTCCCAGTCGACCTCGGTGTGGTCGTAGCGCCACCGGGCGACCAGCGAGGTCGCGAGGATCCGGTCGTCGGTCTCCGGCAGCGTCGTGTACTTGTCCTTGCGGAACCCGTGGAACTCCGAGCCGGTCGACTTCAGCACGGTGAGGTCGTGGATCCCCGAGACGACGTGAGCGCGCCGCTCGGCACCGCGGCCCTCGACGTTGACGATCGTCGACCGGATGCCGCTGCCGGACCGGACGAACGAGTGGTCGTGCTCCTGGCCGTCGACCAGGATCCGCTCCCACGGGTACTCCTCGATCGCGATCCGGGCGCCGTCGGCGGCCGGCGTGGCCTCGAGGAAGTGGTCGCCGAGGGTCAGCGCGAAGTCCTCGATCGCGCCGACGCCCTTCTCCTTGGCGAACGCGAACGCGGTGTTCTTCTGCGTGTCGGTCGGCAGCACCTCGGCCTGGTTGCCGGTGATGTGCGCGTCCTCGAACCGGCCGCGCAGCGCGGACGAGACGTTGAGGTCACGGATCTGGTGGCGCGGGGTGTCACGGTAGATGCGCACGACGCGGCTCTCGGCCTTGCCGTACTGGTTGGCTCCCAGGTGGATCGCCATCGGGTCAGCTCCCTCGATAGGTGGAAAAGGCGAACGGGCTGAGCAGCAGCGGGACGTGGTGGTGCCGCTCGTCGGTGATCGTGAAGGTCACGGTGACCTCGGGGAAGAAGATCTCCTGGCCGGACGCGGCCGCGTAGGCGGCGACGTCGAACCAGAGCTGGTACGTGCCGGGCGCGAGCCCGTGCGGGGTCAGGTCGTTGACGCGGCCGTCGTCGTTGGTCCGGCCGGAGCCGAGCTCGACCACCAGGTCGGCGGCGCGGTCGCCCGGCCGCTCGGTGCCGATCCGCGACAGACGAACCGGTACGCCGGCCGCCGGCTTGCCCAGCGCGGTGTCGAGAACGTGCGTGCTGACGGTGCTCATACGGCCACCTCCTGGTCGACGACCTTGGTCAGCCGCAGGACGGCGATCTTGCGCAGCTCGTCCCGTACGACGGTTCGCTCGGTCGCGTCGTCGTGACCCATCCGCTCGCGCAGCGAGGCCAGCATCTCCGCGGCCGACAGCCCGGTCGCGCAGATCAGGAACACCCGGCCGAACCGCTCCTCGTACAACCGGTTGCCCTCGGCAAGTGCAGCCCGCACGGCGGTGTCCTCGCCGACCCCGGACTGCTCGTCACGCGACCAGGCGGCCTCGGTGGTCGCACCGGACGCCTGGTCGCCGATCCGCGGGTGCGCGGCCAGCGCCTTCTCGACCTCGGCGTCGTCGAACGTGCTGACGGTCCGGTCCGCGACCGCGGTCAGCGCCGCGAGGTCGTCGTACGGGCGCCCGGCGAGCACGCTGTCGACCCAGCGGTCGACGTCGCAGCAGGCCGACAGCGTCGGTCTCAGTCGTTCGGCCGGCTCGGCGTTGAAGGCGCGCAGGTCCATCAGTTCTCCCCAGTGGTGAGCAGCTCGCCGTCGATCCAGACGGCGCGGACGTCGGCGGGTGTGCCGAGCGTGAAGATCCGGGCCAGTACTTCCTCCGCGTCGGCCGCGTGCGTGATGCCGACCGCCAGCGGTGAGCTGTCGGCGGGTCGCAGCAGCTGGGCGTCGAAGCGTTTGCCGACGCTCAGGTCGCCGACCGCGTCCAGACCGAGCGCTTCGGCCCCGGCCGAGGTGGACAGGTGGAGCAGGTGCGCCGAGGTCAGCGGGTGACCGTTGTCGCCGAGGAGCTGCTGGCAGAAGTACGCCTGCAGGCCCTCTTTCAGCAGGGAGAAGCCCGTGCCCGCGCCGACGTCCGATCCGAGCGCGACGCGGACGCCGTGGTCGAGGTGCCGGCCGATCGGGAACAGGCCGCTGCCGAGCGCCGCGTTGCTCGTCGGGCAGTGCGCGACGGTCGCGCCGCTCGTACCCAGCAGCTTCAGCTCGACGTCGGTCGGGTGGACGTTGTGAGCGAAGACGCTGTGCCGTCCGACCAGGCCGTGCTTGTCGTACGTGCTGAGGTAGTCGCTGCCGCCGAACAGCTCGGCGACCGTGGCGATCTCGGCGTCGTTCTCGTTCAGGTGCGAGGTGAACCACGCGTCCGGGACGTCGTTCATGACGTCGTGACAGGCGGCGAGCAGCTCGTCGGTGCACGACAGCGAGAAGCGTGGCGTCACGGCGTACCGGTTGCGGCCGACGTCGTGCCAGCGGTTGGCGAGGGCAACGGACTCGGTGTGCGCGCGATCCGGGGTCGTGAGCAGGTCGGGGCGTAGCAGCCGGTCGCTGACGACCAGGCCGCTGGTGACGCGCAGGCCGACGCGGGAAGCGGCGGAGAAGAGTGTGTCCATCGCGTCGACGTAGTGGGCGCCGAAGACCAGCGCGCTCGTCGTACCGGCGGCCGCGAGACCGCGGACGAACTCGTCGGCCACGCTACCGGCGTACTCCGGGTCGGCCATCCGGGCTTCCTCGGGCAGCGCGTACTTGTCGAGCCACTCCATCAGCGGCATCCCCATCCCGCCGACCGCGCGGATCTGCGGGAAGTGCACGTGCGTGTCGACGAACCCGGGCAGTACCAGCCCGCCGGTCAGGTCGACGACCTGCTCGGCCGGGTGGGCGCGGCGCAGCTCCTGGTAGGGGCCGCGGGCACGGATCACGCCCTCCTCGACCAGGAGTGCGGCGTCCGTGGCGACGCGCAGGGTGCCGCCGGTGAACGGGTTCTCAGGGGTGTCGAGGAACGTGCCTCGGAAGAGCGTCATGCTGTTGCCTCACGATGGGCCGGCGCCTGGTTGCGCTCGGCAATGAACTGGTGGAGCAGCCAGGCCGCCACGCTGACGGCGATGGTGGCCGGCTCCTTGCCGGGCAGGTCCGGCAGACCGATCGGGGTGGTGATCCTGGCGATCGCCTCGGGCGGGTTGCCGTCCTCGGCGAGCTTGCGCTGGAACCGCGACCACTTCGCGCTGGAGCCGATCAGGCCGATCGTCGCCAGTTGACCGTTGCGCAGCGCGGCGTCGCAGAGGGCGGCGTCCTCCGCGTGGTCGTGGGTCATCACCAGTGCGTGGGTGCCGGGCGGCAGCTCGCTGACGACGAGCTCGGGGAGCACGGGAACCTGGTGGATGTGGACGCCCGCCACAGCGTCGTCCAGGACTGAGAGCCGTTGCGCGGTCAGCTGCTCGGGCCGCGAGTCGATCAGGTGCAGCTCGAGGTCGTGCCGTGCCAGGATCCGCGCCAGCTCGAGCCCGACGTGGCCGATCCCGAAGATCGCGACCGACGGCACCACAGCGAGCGGCTCCAGCAGCAAGTTCACCTCACCGCCGCAACACTGCACGGCCTGCTGGTACGGCGCCTTGTCCGACAGCTTGAACTCCAGCACCTCGGGCTCTGCCAGTTGCTCGGCGATCATCGCGCGGGCCCGGTCGACGGCAACCATCTCCAAGTTGCCGCCGCCAACGGTCGCCCACACCTGGTCAGCACCGACGACCATCTTCGCGCCGGCCTCGCGTGGAGCATGCCCCCGCACGGACACCACCGTCACCAGCACCCCGGGACGTCGTTGTTCTCGCAACCGCTGGACTGCTCTGACCCACTCCATCTCAGACACCACTCAAACTCAAAGCAGGTTGTACGGAACGTGCCTTCTCCAGTGCCCAGAACACCGCTTCCGGGGTTGCGGGGGAGGGGAGGTCGACGCTGGTTCCGGCCGGGCCGAACGCAGCGGCGGCTTGGCGCAAGGCTTCTCGCACCGAGAACGCCAGCATGAGCGGCGGTTCGCCGACCGCCTTGGAGCCGTACACGGCGCCGTCCTCGTGCGCCTTCTCCAGCAGGTGCACGTTGAACACCTGCGGCATCTCCGAGAAGCTCGGCAGCTTGTACGTGCTCGCCGCCTGCGTCGCCAACCGCCCGCGGTTCGGGCCGTCGCTCTCGTCCCAGCGCAGGTCCTCCAGCGTCAGCCAGCCGGCGCCCTGGACGAAACCGCCCTCGATCTGGCCCACGTCGATCAGTGGGCTGAGGCTGTCGCCGACGTCGTGCACGATGTCGACCCGGCGCAGCGTGTAGCCGCCGGTGAAGCCGTCGACCTCGACCTCGGACGCCGCGACGCCGTACGCGAAGTACTTGAACGGCTCGCCGTGCATCGCGTTCGCGTCCCAGTGCAGCCCTTCGGTCCGGTAGAAGCCGGCCGCCCAGAGCTGGACGCGCTGGTGGTACGCGCTGTGCACGATCTCCTCCCACGGCACGCCGTCACCGGACAGCCCGCGAGCGATCCCGTCGACGAACCGGACGTCGTGCGGGCTGATCCCGAGGCGCCCACCGGCGACCTGTTCGAGCCGCTCGCGGATCTGCTCGCAGGCGTTCTTGATCGCCGCACCGTTGAGATCGGCGCCCGAACTGGCCGCGGTCGCCGACGTGTTCGGCACCTTGTCGGTGCGCGTCGGCGCGAGCCGCACCCGCTCCAGCGGTACGCCGAGCGTCGTGGCCGCGACCTGCAGCATCTTCGTGTGCAGCCCCTGGCCCATCTCCGTGCCGCCGTGGTTGATCAGCACCGAGCCGTCCTTGTAGACGTGCACCAGCGCACCGGCCTGGTTGAACGCGGTCAGGTTGAACGAGATCCCGAACTTCACCGGTGTCGCCGCGAGCGCGCGCTTGCGGTTCGGGTGCTCCGCGTTGAACCGCGCGATCTCCTCCTGCCGGCGCGCGATCTCGCCGTTGCTCAGCACCTCGCTCCAGCACGCTTCGAGCCGCTCCGCGTGCCGGACCGGCTGCCCGTACGGCGTGGTGTGGCCGGGCTGATAGAGGTTGCGCCGCCGCAGTTCCATCGCGTCGTATCCGAGCAACGGCGCGCAGCGCCCGAGCAGGTCCTCGATGACGAGCATGCCCTGCGGGCCGCCGAACCCGCGGAACGCGGTCTGCGACGTCTTGTTCGTCTTGGCAATCTGTCCGTCGACGCGCACGTTGGGGATCCAGTACGCGTTGTCGATGTGGCACATCGCGCGGGCCAGGACGGGCTCGGACAGGTCGAGGCTCCAGCCGCCGTCCGCGGTGAGCGTCGCGTCGAGCGCGACGATCCGGCCCTCGTCGTCGAACCCGGCCCGCCACCGGCTGTGGAAGCCGTGCCGCTTGCCGGACATCGTCACGTCCTGTGTGCGGTTGAGCCGCAGCCGAACCGGTCGTCCGGTCAGCGTCGCGCCCAGCGCGGCGATCGCGGCGAACCCGTGCGGCTGCATCTCCTTGCCGCCGAAGCCGCCGCCCATCCGCAGGCACTGCACGGTCACCGCGTGACTCGCGACACCGAGCACGTGCGCGACGATCTCCTGGGTCTCCGACGGGTGCTGCGTGCTGCTCTGGACGAAGATCTGACCGCCCTCGTCGACCAGCGCGAGCGCGCAATGGGTCTCCAGGTAGAAGTGCTCCTGCCCGGCGAACTCGAACTCGCCCTGGAACACGTGTACCGCCTCGGAGAGCGCGCTCTCGACGTCGCCGTGCTCGAGGTGCCGGCCGGTGCCCTGGAAGTTGCCTGCGGCAATCGCTTCGCGGACCGTGACCAGGGACGGCAGTTCCTCGTACTCGACCTCGACCGCCGCCGCGCCGAGTCGCGCGGCCTCGAGCGTCTCGCCGAGCACCCAGCAGATCGCGTGGCCGTGGAACATCACCTCGGTGTCGGGGAACAGCGGCTCGTCGTGCTTCACCCCGGCGTCGTTGATCCCGGGGACGTCGTCGGACGTCAGGACGCGGACAACACCTGGTACGTCGTACGCCGGCTTGACCCGCAGGTCGAGGATCCGGGCGTGCGCGTGCGGGGACTGGACCGGGTAGGCGTGCAGGACGTCGCGGGTCCGGACGACGAGGTCGTCGGTGTAGAGGGCCTCGCCGGTGACGTGCAGCGCGGCGCTCTCGTGCGGCAGCGGTACACCGACCACCGCCTGGGCGGGACGCTCGGACAACTGGCTCATGCGCTGACCTCCTCGACGTCGAGCTGCTGGGCGTGGAAGCGGAGGAGCGACTGGCCGAGCATCGCCGACCGGTACGACGCGCTGGCGCGGTGGTCGTCCATCGGGGTGCCTTCGGTCGCCATCACCGCGGCGGCCTCGCGGACCGTGCGCTCGGTCCACGGGCGGCCGATCAGGGCTTGCTCGGTCGCCGTCGCGCGCAGCGGGGTGGCGGCGACGCCGCCGAGGCCGATGCGGGCTTCGCGGACGATCCCGTCGACGACGTCGAGCGCGTAGCCGACGGCCACGCTGGAGATGTCGTCGAAGCGGCGCTTGGCGATCTTGTGGAACGCGGTCAGCGGAGCGAGGGGCCGCGGGACGAGGATCGCGCGGATCAGCTCGTCGGGGGACTTGAGGGTTTGCCGGTAGCCGGTGAAGTAGTCGGCCAGGGCAACGACCCGCTCGCCGCGACGGGACGCCAGGACGAGCTGGGCGTCGAGCGCGAGCAGGGCGGGCGGGGTGTCGCCGATCGGTGAGCCGGTCCCGAGGTTGCCGCCGATGGTCGCGCCGTTGCGAATCAGCCGCGAGGCGAACTGCGGGAACATCTGCTCGAGCAGCGGGACCCGCCCCGCGAGCATCCGCTCGATCTCGGTCAGCGTCAGCGCGGCGCCGATCCGGATCTGGTCGTCACTGACCTCGAACTCGCGAAGCTCACTCAGCCGATCGACAGCAACCACCAGAGGAGACCGAACGCCCCGAAGGTTCACCTCGACCCCCATATCGGTCGACCCGGCAACGACCTTGGCTTCCGGGCTCTCGGCAAGGATGTCGAGTACGTCGCTCAACCGCGCAGGCCGCACGAACTCGGAGTCCCCCGACACCACCCGAGTCACCGCCGCCGGCGGAGGAGCAGCCGCCTGACGAGCAGCCAGCTTGTCGTCGACGTCCGGCTCACCCAACGCGTAGGCAGCGTCGCGAATCGGCCGGTACCCCGTACAACGGCACAAGTTCCCACTCAATGCATGCAGATCGAATCCGTTCGGGCCGTGCTCACCATCTCCTGTGCACGCCGTACGGGTTGGGCGGTAGAACTCGGCGGCCATGCTGCAGACGAAGCCCGGGGTGCAGAAGCCGCACTGGGAGCCGCCGCGCACTGCCATCTCCTGCTGGACGGGGTGGAGGGCCGAGCTCGTGCCCAGGCCTTCCGACGTGATGACTTCCTGGCCGTCCAGAGCGGCGACCGGGACCAGGCAGGCGTTGATCGCCGTCCACTCGGTCGGGCTGTCGATGCCCGGCCGCGCGACCAGGATCGAGCAGGCGCCGCACTCGCCTTCGGCGCAGCCCTCCTTCGCGCCGGTCAGGCCGCGGTCGCGGAGCCAGTCCAGGGTGGTGGTGTGGACCCCGGCGCCGTCCAGCGAGACGTCGGCGCCGTTGACCTTGAGATGCGTGCTCATCGGTTGCTGCTCCAGCGGGTGCGTGCGCTGTGGATGGGGTTGGCGTCGCTCAGGAAGTCGTCGAAGCGGTAGCCGGCGATCTTCGCGATCTCGAGCAGCGCGGCGGCGTGCTCCTGGTTCTCGCAGTTGCCGAGCCGATCGCGGCCCTGCTCGACGATCTTGGCGAACGAGTCCGCGTCGCGGACCGAGATGACCAGCGGGAAGCCGAAGCGTTCGCGGTACTGCTCGGTGATCGCCGCCAGCTCGTCCCGCTCGGGCTCGGCCAGGAAGGTGAGCCCGCGGGTGGCCTGGTCCCGCAGCGACGCCTCGCCGCTCAGACCGTCGGCGACGAACTGCGACCCGAGCTGCGGGTAGGACTCGATCAGCTCACGCTGCTCCTCGACCGACCCGGAGAACAGCGCCTCCTGGAACGACCGCCGCAGCGCGTGGGTGTCGGCGAACGGCCGCATCTCCCAGGCCCGCTCGACCATCCACCGCGGTCCCTGGAACAGCCCGGCGAACGTCTCGACGAACTCCTCCTGCGACATCTTGTTCACCTGGTCCAGCCGGACGGCGCTGGCTCCCGGCTGCCCGGCGACCGCCGGGCCGAAGTCCTTGCCGACGTGGTGGAACAGCAGGTTCAGCAGGATCGCGGTCAGGCTGCCGAGCGTGATGCCGCTGCCGAAGATGATCTCGGCCCAGTCGGGCACGGCCTGGGCGACCTGCGGCTGCGCGGTCACGTACATGGCCAGCCCGACACTGGTCGCGACGATCACCACGTTGCGGTGGTCGTGGAAGTCGACCTTGGTCAGCGTCTGGAAGCCGACGACGGCCACGGTCGCGAACATCGCCAGGGCGGCACCGCCGAGCACCGGGTGCGGGATGCCGGCCACGATCGCGCCGGCCTTCGGCAGCAGGCCGAGGACGATCATGATGACGCCGGCCGCCGCGACCACCCAGCGGCTCTTCACCCGGGTCAACCGGACCAGGCCGACGTTCTCGGCGAAGCAGGTGTAGGGGAAGGAGTTGAAGATTCCGCCGATGGTGGTGGCCAGGCCGTCGGCCCGCAGGGCCCGGGCGACGTCCTCGCGGCCGATCCGCTTCTCGACGATCTCACCGGTCGCGAACACGTCGCCGGTCGTCTCGACCGCGGTGATCAGCATGACGACGACCATCGAGATGATCGCGGCGATCGAGAACTGCGGCCAGCCGAAGTAGAAGGGTGTGGTCACTCCGACCCAGCCGGAGTCGGCGACGGCGCCGAAGTGGGCGTCCCCGAACGCCCAGGCGACCAGCGTGCCGGCGACCAGGCCGACCAGGACGGCGACCGTCGCCATGAAGCCCTTGAACACCCGCTGGATCAGCACGATCAGTCCGAGCGTGCCCAGCGCGTACGCGAGGTTCTTGCCGCTGGTCGGGTCCGAGGTCGGCCCTGCGCCGCCGGTGGCGTCCCCGGCCGCGACCGGCAGCAGCGCGAGGCCGATGATCGTGATCACCGAGCCGGTGACGACCGGCGGGAAGAAGCGGATCAGCCGGCTGAAGAACGGTGCGATGAAGAACGTCGCCAGACCGGCGACCAGGACCGCGCCGTAGATGACCAGCAGTCCGTCCGTGCCGCCGCCGGCGGCCATGCCGATCGCGATCATCGGCGACACGGCGGTGAACGTCACGCCCTGCAGCAGCGGGAGCCGGACGCCGACCTTCCAGAAGCCGACCGACTGGATGATCGAGGCGATGCCGCAGGTGAACAGGTCGGCGTTGATCAGGTGCACCAGCTGCTCGGTGCTGAGGCCGATCGAGTTCGCCAGCAGGATCGGGACGATCACCGCGCCGGCGTAGAAGGCGAGCACGTGCTGGGTGCCGTAGATCGCGAGTCGGCCGGGCGACATCACCTCGTCGACGGGATGACGGGCGGTGTGGCGGCGGGGGCGCAGGGCTGCCTTCATCGAACACCCTCCAAGGGGTCGGCGGCGGGGATTGTGACCTGCACGACAGCTTGCGTTCACCGCGCGGTCCCGGGCTAGCGAGGAACCTCCGAAGTTCGCCCGCTCCGGCCCGCCCGGTTCTGTGCGATCACCCAAAGAGCGGGGCTCAGAGCGACTTGAGCGCCAGGAACACGTCGATCTTGTCCTCGAGCTGGGACAGATCGCGACCGGTCAGTTGCTCTACGCGTTCGATCCGGTACCGGACCGTGTTGACGTGCAGGTGCATCGCCTCGGCGGTCCGCGCCCAGGATCCCGAGCAGGCGAGGA
This sequence comes from Kribbella lupini, assembly GCF_039529595.1. Classification (NCBI taxonomy): domain Bacteria; kingdom Bacillati; phylum Actinomycetota; class Actinomycetes; order Propionibacteriales; family Kribbellaceae; genus Kribbella; species Kribbella lupini. The sequence goes on from NZ_BAAANC010000001.1 coordinate 1,476,627, forward strand.
ACTCGCGCAGCGTGGCGAGCAGGTCGCCGCCGGTCTTGCGGTCGTGCTCGAGCACCGGGCCGAGCACGCGGTGCGTGTACGTACGCCGTACGTCGTCCGGCACTGTGGCGAGCAGGAGCACGTGGGACGCGACCTGGTCCGAGGTGACCACCGACACGGGCGTGATGCCGGCGCGCGCGACCCGGTGGGCGAACCGCGCTTCCTCCAGTGCGCCGGCCAGGGCGTCGACGGAGGTCTCGCCGCTGATGCCGACGGCGATCCTGGAGCGTCCGAGGCCGGGAGCGAGCCGACCGAAGGCGCGGCGCAGGAGCACTGGCAAATCAGGGGCTGAAGGCAACAATCCGATCAGGAGGCCGTCCCGGCCGGGGGCAACGGTCGCCGGCCCGATCGTGCCGGCCACGTCCTCGAACACCGTGACCGCGACCTCGGCGTCCCGCGGGGCTTGGTCGGCGGGCTGCGGCGTGTGCAGCTCGGCGACGACGACCACCATCGGCCGGTCGGGCTGGGCGCCGGCCTGGCGCAGCCGGGTGGTGACCTCGGGCAACAGTCCGCCGGACTCGACCAGGCTCAACGCGTCGGCCATCAGCGGCCGCAAGGCGTGCCGGCCTTCGTCTCGTCGTACGCGGTCGAGGGCGGCGATGGCGCACAGCTCGTGCACGGTCTCGACCTGGTCGCGCGGCCACTGCGAGTGGTCGCCCTCGATCACCAGCAGCCAGGCGGTCAACCGGTTGCCGAGGCCGGACCCGACCGGGAACACGCTGTACGCCGCGTCGCCCGCGTCGGCGACGGCCGGTGTGCGGTCGGCCGTGAGGAACCGGCGAGTGACCGCGTCGAGCGTCAGGTCGTCCAACGGCTCCGGACCCGGTACGACGTGCCGCCCGGTCGGCGTGATCACCCGGCAGGTGTGCCCGATGTCGGCGGAGATCTGGGCCGCGAGCTCGTCGAGGCTGCGGCCGGACGCGATGGCCGAGAGCAGTTGGCGCTGGCGGACCAGGCTGGCGGAGAGCCGGGCGCCGCTGTCGGTGGCGGCCGCGACGTACTCCGTGACGTCCGCGAACGCGACCTCGGTCGGCACCTCGACCAGCGTGAGCTGGTGGCGGCGGCAGGCCTCGACCAGGTCTTCGGGGATCGTGCCGAACAGCGCCTTGCCGGCCAGGATCGTGGTCGCGCCGCGGCCCGCGACCGACGCCACGAAGGTCTCGCTGTCCGTGGGGCCGCGGCGCCAGACCAGACCGGTCAGGACCAGTTCGCCGCCGCTCAGGTAGTTGCCGGGCTCAAGCAAGTCGGTCGTGACGAGCCGGCCGATCGGGCGGTCGGCGGCGTCCTGGGCCTGGTGCAGCAACCGCAGGCCGAGCTCCGGCGCGTCGAACAGTTCGGACAGCAGCACGCGATCACCTCCGGCCCCTTTGGAGAAACCTACAGCGCCCGGGGCGCTTGACGCTGCCGGTGCGGGCAACTTATCGTCCTTTCGCAAGACAGAAACTAGATTCCACAATGCGGAAGATGAGGCCTGATCATGCTGCGCTACACGGTGAACTGCTCGATCCTGTTCACCGAACTCCCGCTGCTCGAGCGACCGTCCGCCGCGCGGACGGCCGGGTTCGACGCCGTCGAGTTCTGGTGGCCGTTCGCCGAGGCCGTCCCGGCCGACGCCGAGATCGACGCGTTCGTGCGGGCGATCGACAACGCCGGGGTCCAGCTGACCGGGCTCAACTTCTTCGCCGGCGACATGCCGGGCGGCGACCGCGGCCTGGTGTCCTGGCCGAAGCGGTCGGGGGAGTTCCGCGACAACCTCGACGTCACCGTGGGCATCGGCGAGCGGCTCGGGTGCGGGGCGTTCAACGCGCTGTACGGCAACCGGGTCGACTCGGCCCAGCCGGCCGAGCAGGACGAGCTTGCGGTCGAGAACCTCGGGCTGGCGGCTGAGGCCGCCGCGCGGATCGGAGCCGTCGTACTGGTCGAACCGGTCAGCGGCGCCGAGCGGTATCCGCTGCTGACCGCGGCCGACGCGCTGGCCGTGATCGACCGCGTGCAAGCGGCGTACGACGTACCGAACGTCGGGCTGCTCGCGGACCTCTACCACCTCGCGGTCAACGGCGACGACGTCGACCAGGTGATTGCCCGGCACATCGATCGGATCGCGCACGTGCAGATCGCGGACTCGCCCGGGCGCAACGAGCCCGGCACCGGCACGCTGCCGCTGCGGGCGCAGCTGAGCGCGCTCGAAGCCGGTGGTTACACCGGCCTGGTCGGACTGGAGTACAAGCCGTCGACCACCACTCTCAAGAGCTTTGACTGGAGCATCCAATGACCAACATCGCCTTCATCGGCCTCGGCATCATGGGCAGCCCGATGGCCGTGCACCTCGCGAACGCCGGCCACCGCGTCGCCGGGTACAACCTCGACATGGACCGTGCTAAGCCGCTGGTCGAGGCCGGCGGTGTCGCCGCGGCGTCGATCGCGGACGCCGTCAAGGACGCGGACGTGGTCTGCGTGATGGTGCCGGACTCGCCGGACGTCGAGCTGGTGCTGGCCGGTCCGGACGGAGTCTTCCAGAACGCGCCGACCGGTGCCCTGGTCATCGACTTCTCCAGCATCCGGCCCGACGTCACCATCGAGCTTGCCGCCCAGGCCCGGGCGAACGGGTTCCGGTTGCTCGACGCACCGGTTTCCGGCGGTCAGGCGGGGGCGGAGAACGCCGCGCTGTCGATCATGGTCGGCGGTGAGGCCGAGGACTTCCAGACCGCCAAGCCGCTGTTCGACCGGGTCGGCAAGACGATCGTGCACGTCGGCGGGAACGGCGCGGGCCAGACCGTCAAGGCCGCCAACCAGCTGATCGTTGCCGCGAACATCCAGGCGCTGTCGGAGGCCGTCGTCTTCCTCGAGGCGTACGGCGTCGACACGAAGGCCGCGCTCGAGGTGCTGGGCGGGGGACTGGCCGGCTCGGCGGTCCTGAACCAGAAGAAGGAGAACATGCTGTCGCGGACCTTCGACCCCGGCTTCCGGATCGACCTGCACCACAAGGACATGGGCATCGTCACGGCGGCCGCCCGCGAGGCCGGCGTCGTCGTACCGCTGGGTGCTCTGGTTGCTCAGCTCGTCGCGTCGGCTCGCGCCAACGGTGACGGTGGGCTCGACCACTCCGCGCTGCTGCGTGGCGTGGAGCGGCTGTCCGGCAAGGAGATCGGCTGATGGCCAGGATGCGCGCGGTCGACGCCGCGGTCCTGATCCTGGAGAAGGAGGGATCGACGCAGGCGTTCGGGCTGCCCGGTGCCGCGATCAACCCGTTCTACAGCGCGATGCGCAAGCACGGCGGGATCAAGCACGTGCTGGCCCGCCACGTCGAAGCCGCCTCGCACATGGCCGAGGGCTACACCCGCGCCACCGCGGGCAACATCGGCGTCTGCATCGGGACGTCGGGACCGGCCGGTACCGACATGATCACCGGCCTGTACTCCGCGTCCGCGGACTCGATCCCGATCCTGTGCATCACCGGTCAGGCTCCGGTCGCCAAGCTGCACAAGGAAGACTTCCAGGCCGTCGACATCGCGTCGATCGCCAAGCCGGTGGCCAAGTGGGCCGTGACGGTGATGGAGGCCGCGCAGGTTCCGGGCACCTTCCAGAAGGCGTTCTGGTTGATGCGCGAAGGGCGGCCGGGGCCGGTGCTGGTCGATCTGCCGGTGGACGTTCAGCTGGCCGAGATCGACTTCGACATCGACACGTACGAGCCGCTGCCGGTGACGCGACCCGCCGCTTCGCGGGCCCAGGCGGAGAAGGCGCTGGAGATGCTCAACGCGTCCGAGCGACCGTTGATCGTTTCGGGTGGCGGCGTGATCAACGCCGACGCTTCGTCGTTGCTGGTGGAGTTCGCCGAGCTGGTCGGCGTTCCCGTCGTCCCGACGTTGATGGGGTGGGGGACGATCCCGGACGACCACCCGCTGGCCGCCGGGATGGTCGGGCTGCAGACTTCGCACCGGTACGGGAACGCGACGATGCTGGCCTCGGACTTCGTGCTGGGGATCGGGAACCGGTGGGCGAACCGGCACACGGGCTCGCTCCCGACGTACACGGCGGGCCGGAAGTTCGTGCACGTGGACATCGAGCCGACGCAGATCGGGCGGGTGCTCGCACCCGACTACTCGATCGTGTCCGACGCGGCCGCCGCTTTGGCGGTGTTCGTGGAGGTGGCGCGGGAGTGGGCCGCGGCTGGGCGGTTGGTCGATCGGTCTTCGTGGGTCGCCGAGTGCACGGGTCGCCGGACGTCGTTGCAGCGCAAGACGCATTTCGACAGCGTGCCGATCAAGCCGCAGCGCGTGTACGAGGAGATGAACCGGGCGTTCGGGCCCGAAACCCGTTACGTGTCGACGATCGGGCTCTCGCAGATCCAGGCGGCGCAGATGCTGCACGTCTACAAGCCGCGGCACTGGATCAACGCCGGCCAGGCCGGACCGCTGGGGTGGACCGTGCCGGCGACTTTGGGAGTCGCGGTTGCGGACCCCGAGTCGACGGTAGTCGCGCTGTCGGGCGACTACGACTTCCAGTTCCTGATCGAGGAACTGGCGGTGGGGGCGCAGTTCCAGATCCCCTACATCCACGTCGTGGTGAACAACTCGTACCTCGGACTGATCCGGCAGGCGCAGCGTGGGCTGGAGATGGACTACTGCGTGCAGCTGTCGTTCGACAACATCAACAGCCCCGAGGTCGGCGGGTACGGCGTGGATCACGTCAAGGTCGCCGAAGGCCTCGGGTGCAAGGCGCTGCGGGTGACCGCGCCGGACGAGATCCTGCCGGCGCTGGAGCAGGCCAAGAAGCTGATGGTCGAGTTCCGGGTGCCGGTCGTCGTCGAGGTGATCCTGGAGCGCGTCACGAACGTTGCGATGGGCACCGAGATCGACGGCGTGGTCGAGTTCGAGGAGCTCGCCGAGTCGCCCGAGGACGCGCCGACCGCGATCGCCGCGCTCAGCTGATGAAGGTGCTGGTTGCCTCGGACAAGTTCAAGGGCACGTTGAGCAGCGCCGAGGTCGCGGCCGCGGTCGCCGACGGCGTACGGCGGGTTCGCCCGGACGCCGTGGTCGACACGGTCCTGATCGCCGACGGCGGCGACGGCACCCTCGCCGCCGCCGTCGCGGCGGGCTTCGAGCTGGTCCCGGTCGATACCTGTGGACCCACAGGTGAGCCGGTGGTGTCCGGCTACGCCCGCCGCGACGACACCGCGGTGGTGGAGCTAGCGGATGTCTCTGGCCTGATCCGCCTTCCTGCAGGTCAACTCGCGCCCATGACCGCCACCACTCGAGGCACAGGCGAGCTGATTGCCGCCGCGGTAGCTGCCGGTTGCACCCGAGTGATCCTCGGCATCGGCGGCAGTGCCAGCACGGATGGGGGTGCCGGACTCCTCCGAGCCTTGGGCGTCCGGCTGCTCGACGCGACAGGAGCCGAGATCCCGGAGGGGGGAGAGGCGCTGGCCGCGGTGGTCACCGTGGAGCTGGAGTCGCTTCGCAAGCAGTTCAACGGTGTTGAGGTGGTTGTCGCCTGCGACGTGGACAACCCGCTGACCGGCCCGTCTGGCGCCGCTGCGACGTACGGCCCGCAGAAGGGTGCTCGGCCTGAGCAGATCGACGTACTGGACAGATCACTTGGGCACTGGGCTGAGCTTGTTGCGCCTGATCTCAAAAATTCTCCTGGTGCGGGGGCAGCCGGGGGTGTTGGGTTTGCGGCTCTGGCGGTGCTTGGAGCTGAGCTGATGCCTGGGATCGAGCTTGTGCTCGAGCTCGTGGGCTTCCAGGACCGCCTTGCGGGGGTGGATTTGGTGGTGACCGGCGAAGGCGCCCTGGACGAGCAGACCCTGCACGGGAAGGCTGTGGCCGGCGTCGCCTCGGCGGCGAAGGCTGCGGGGATTCCCGTGGTAGCCGTCTGTGGGACCAACCGGCTGGACGACGGGAGATTACGGGCGGCGGGGATCGACGCGGTGTACGCGTTGACGGATCTGGAGCCTGACGTGAGCAGGTGCATCGCCGACCCGGTGCCGTTGCTGCAAGGGCTCGGGGAACGGATCGGCCTACGATGAGATCGACCGAGAGGGGCGTCGCATGACCTCGCTGGACCTTGTCATCCGGGCCCGCCGGGTCGTCACGCCCGCGGGGGAGCAGCCGCTGGCCGTCGGGGTCGCGGGCGGCCGGATCGCGGTCGTCGCGCCGTACGGGACCGAGCTCGACGCCGCCGAACAGATTGTGCTGCGCAACGACGAGGTGCTGATGCCGGGCGTCGTCGACACCCACGTGCACGTCAACGACCCGGGCCGGACCGAGTGGGAAGGTTTCACCAGCGCGACCAAGGCGGCCGCCGCCGGCGGCGTGACGACGATCGTCGACATGCCCCTGAACAGCATCCCGCCGACCTGCGACGTCGCGGCGCTGGAGCTGAAGCGGAAGACGGCCGAGCGGCAGGCGTACGTCGACGTCGGGTTCTGGGGCGGTGCGATCCCCGGCAATCTCGCGGACCTCCGCCCGCTGCACGACGCGGGCGTGTTCGGCTTCAAGTGCTTCCTGCTGCACTCGGGCGTCGACGAGTTCCCGGCGCTGGAGCAGGCGGAGCTCGAGGCGGCGATGCGCGCGATCGGCGCCTTCGACGGGTTGCTGATCGTGCACGCGGAGGACGCGCACCGGATCGATTCCGCGCCGGCAGCGAGCGGTCCGCAGTACGACGGCTTCCTGCGATCCCGCCCCCGCGAGGCGGAGAACGCGGCCGTCGCCGTGGTGATCGAGTTGGCGCGGCGGACCGGGTGCCGGGTGCACATCCTGCACGTGTCCAGCGCCGAGGCGCTGCCGTTGATCGCCCGAGCCCGGCGGGGCGGCGTACGGATCACGGCGGAGACCTGCCCGCACTACCTCACCTTCTGTGCCGAGGAGATCCCGGCCGGCGCCACGGCGTACAAGTGCTGCCCGCCGATTCGCGAAGCGGCGAACCGGGAACTGCTCTGGGACGGCCTGCGCGAGGGGCTGATCGATCTGGTCGTCTCCGACCACTCGCCGTCGACGATCGACCTCAAGCACCTGGACACCGGCGACTTCGGCGCGGCCTGGGGTGGGATCGCCTCCCTTCAGATCGCTCTGCCCGCGGTGTGGACGCAGGCCCGCCGCCGCGGTTTCGGCCTCGCGGAGGTTGCGCGCTGGATGTGCCAGGCCCCCGCCGAACAAGCCGGACTCACCCACAAGGGCCGGATCGAGCCCGGCCACGACGCGGACTTCTGCGTCTTCGCCCCCGACGACGCCTTCGTCGTCGACGCGAACACCCTGCAGCACAAGAACGCCGTCACCCCGTACGCCGGATGGCCGCTCGCCGGCATCGTCCGCCGGACCTGGTTGCGCGGCGTACCCGTCGACATCGACGCCGGCCCCACGGGCCGGCTGCTGACCAGAGGAGACCACCGATGAACCAGCCGCGCTACTACTCGCCGGCCGGCGGCCACCCCGCGCAGACCGAGCTCACCACCGATCGCGCGGTGTTCACCGAGGCGTACGCCGTCCTGCCGCGCGGCACGATGCGCGACATCGTCACCAGCCTGCTGCCGTTCTGGGACAGCACCCGGCTGTGGGTGCTGGCACGGCCGCTGTCGGGGTTCGCCGAGACGTTCTCGCAGTACATCGTCGAGGTCGGACCGGGCGGCGGCAGCGATCGCCCGGAGACCGACCCCGGCGCGGAGGCCGTCATCTTCGTTGTCGAGGGCAACGTGATCCTGACCGCCGACGGCGAGAAGCACGAGCTGGCCCCCGGCGGGTACGCGTTCCTCCCGCCGGGCACGGACTGGACGCTGCGCAACACCAGCGACCAGGTGAGCCGGTTCCACCTGCTGCGCAAGGCGTACGAACAGGTCGACGGGATCGACGTACCGCCGGTGCTGGTGACGAACGAGGTCGACGTCGAGGGCATCGAGATGCCCGGCACGGAAGGCCGCTGGAAGACCCAGCGCTTCGTCGACCCGACGGACGTCCGCCACGACATGCACGTCAACATCGTGACCTTCGAGCCCGGCGGCGTGATCCCGTTCCCGGAGACGCACGTGATGGAGCACGGCATCTACGTCCTCGAGGGCAAGGCCGTCTACCTGCTCAACAAGGACTGGGTCGAGGTGCAGGAGGGCGACTTCCTCTGGCTCCGCGCCTTCTGCCCCCAGGCCTGCTACGCCGGCGGTCCCAGCCGCTTCCGCTACCTGATCTACAAGGACGTCAACCGTCACCCGAAGCTGCCCCGCTAGGCGGCTCAGGCAGCTGGTCGCCGAGCGGGGAGTGCCACCGGTGGCCGATCGGGCGTTTAAGGTGATGCCTGTGCCTGATCACTCTCGGAGACCGCGTGTGCTCGACGTCCTCGGCGTTGAGGGGGCGTGGGAGGTGCCGGACGCCTGGATCGACGGCGTGCGGGGGCGGTTGCGGGAGTGGAGCGACGAGGCGGATGCCCTGCGGCCGGGGGTGTTTCCGGACTTCGTGGAGGGAACGCCGGCGGCCATCTGGTTCGTGCATCAGGTGGCGCCGTTGCTGGCCGGGTGGGTGCCGGTCCTGCGCGGCGAGTACGCCGATCTAGGCGCCGTACTGACTCGGGACTTCTACCGGCCGCAGGTGCGGGTCGGCGGCGACGGGTACGTCGTGCGCGTCGGCGCGACCGACTGGCCGTTGCAGGTGGTGTCGGGGGCTCGCGGGTTCCCCGCGGAGACGCGGGTGCAGGCGCTGCGGTTGTCGCGGGACGTGGTGAGTCTGTTCGTCGGCGCGCCCCCGCTGGCCGCGCGGGCGCAGGCCTTGACGGCGGCGTTCGACCGGGTGCTGGGGGACCGCGAGGCGACCCGGATGCACGCGGCGGCGGACTACGAGACGATCGCGCACTTCTGGCGGACCGCCGTACTGAGTGACGCGGAGCGGGCGGTGCTGCCGGAGCTGGGTGGGCCGGCGGCGGCGTTGCAGTACTCGCTCGACACGCTGCGAGACGTCCACGGGAAGCTGACGGCGGTGGTTGCGGACGACGAGACGCGGGAGTTCGCGCAGCTGCTGGCGCGGATGATCCGGGCGATCGGCCTGCGTGGTCAGCCCGCGGCGGTCGGGCAGGTCCTCGGCGTCGCCGGGTGGGACGTCGAGTACGCGATCGCGGACCTGGACAAGAAGGGCTTCGACCCGCGGCGCTGGCTGACGCGGAACACGGCGTGGCTCGCGCAGGCGGTCACCGACGACCAGGAGGTCCTGGCGCGAGCCTGGGCGGCCGCGGCGACGCGGGTGTCGGTGCACCTGGCCGGCGTACTGGAGCGTGGGGCGTGGCCGGAGCCGGAGGTGCCGGATCTGGGCGCGTTCTTCCGGCTGCTGGAGCGGCCGGCGGCGGTGGACGAGTCGATCAAGCTGGTCTGGGGCGAGAAGAAGCCCGAGGTCGCCGTACCGGAGCCGAAGTCCGAGCCGAAACCGGAGCCCGAGCCGGAGCCCGAGCCGAAGGTGGAAGCACCGAAGATCGAAGAGCCCGAGCCGGTCGAGCCCAAGCCCGAGCAGCTGGTCCTGCCCGAGCCTCTCCCGCCGAACGCCGGCGCGATGGCCGAGCTCGACGCCCTGGTCGGCCTGGAGTCGGTCAAGGACGCGGTCCGCCGGATGGTCGCCGAGATCAAGACCAACCTGCGCCGCCAGGAGTTCGGTCTGCCCGCGCAGGAACGCGCCCGGCACATGGTGTTCGTCGGCAAGCCCGGTACGGCGAAGACGACGATCGCCCGGTTGCTGGCCCGGATCTACAAGGAGCTCGGCGTGCTCGAGAGCGGGCACGTCGTCGAGGTCGACCGCTCCGACCTGGTCGGCCCGACCGTCGGGACGACGGCGCCGATGACCGCGGCCAAGTTCCGCGAGGCGCTCGGCGGAGTGCTGTTCGTCGACGAGGCGTACACGCTGGTGCCCGAGGGACAGCCGGGCGACTTCGGGCTCGAGGCCGTCGCCACGATCCTGAAGATGATGGAGGACCACCGCGACAAGTGCGTGGTGATCGTCGCCGGGTACCACCGCGAGATGCAGCGCTTCATGGAGTCGAACACCGGTCTGCAGTCGCGGTTCCCGAAGCTGCTGTCGTTCAGCGAGTACGACACCAACCAGCTGGTCGCGATCTTCGAGCTGCAGGCCCGCCAGCAGGGCATGGCCTACACCCCGGAGGTGCTCGAGCGGGTCCGCAAGGTCATCCCGCCCGCGCCCCGGGGCCACAACTTCGGCAACGGCCGCTTCATCCGCAACCTGCTCGAGGAAGCGATCTCCAACCAGGCGACTCGCCTGGCCCGCCGCGACCCCGACACCCTGACCGAGCGTGACCTGCGCGAGCTTCTGCCGGAGGACGTCAAGCCGGCCGCCTCGATGCGCGCCGAGGACTACCTGCTGCAGAAGCCCGGCACCTGACCGACCGGCAGCAACCGGTCGGCCAGGTTCCAGCGGTCAGATCGCCGGGACCTGTTCGCCGTCACGCACCGGTCCCGGGGGAGTGCCGTGACCGAACGGCTTGCCGCCGAGAGCCTCACGGCCGTGGGGCGTGTGCCAGTTGCTGAGCTCGGGACCCTTCGGCACGATCTGGGTCGGGTTGATGCCGGTGTGCACGACGTAGTAGTGCTGCTTGATCTGCTCGAAGTCGATCGTGTCGCCGAAGCCCGGCGTCTGGAAGAGGTCGCGCGCGTAGGCCCACAGCACCGGCTGCTCGCTGAGCTTGTTGCGGTTGCACTTGAAGTGGCCGTGGTACACCGGGTCGAAGCGGACCAGCGTGGTGAACAGCCGGATGTCGGCCTCGGTGATCGTGTCGCCGACCAGGTACCGGCGGTCGATCAGCCGGTCCGACAGCCAGTCCAGGGCCGCGAAGAGCTTGTCGTACGCCGACTCGTACGCCTCCTGCGAACCGGCGAAACCGCACTGGTACACAGCGTTGTTGACGTCGGTGTAGATGCGCTGGGCAACTTCGTCGATCTCGTCGCGCAACGCCTCCGGGTACAGGTCGGGCGCGCCCTCGCGGTGGAAGGCGGTCCACTCCGTCGACAGGTCGAGCGTCATTTGCGCGAAGTCGTTGGTGACCACGGCGCCGGTCGTCTCGTCCACGATCGCGGGCACCGTGATGCCCTTCGCGTAGTGCGGGTCGCGCTTGAAGTACGCGTCCTGCAGCCGCGGGATCTTCAGCACCGGGTCGACCCCACCGGGATCGAGGTCGAACGTCCAGCTCCGCTCGTCGTGCGTCGGGCCGCAGAACCCGATCGAGAGCACGTCCTCGAGGCCGAGCAACCGCCGGACGATGATCGCGCGGTTCGCCCACGGGCAGGCGCGCGCGACCACGAGCCGGTAGCGGCCCGGCTCCACGGCGAAGCCGTCGCGGCCGTCCGCGGTGATCCGGGTGGCGATGTAATTCGTGTCACGGTCGAACTCGTCGTTGGGGGGCACCCTTCCAGAGTGCCCCACCGACGACGAGTTCACTCGGTCACGGCGTGAGGCGTAGGTAGTCCACGTTGAACCCGCCGGTCTCGCAGAACACCGTCAGGTCCTGCTCGCCCGCGGGCAGCGTGATCTGAGCGGTCACCGACTGGTACGTCGCCCAGCCGCCGGTGTCCGGGACCGACAGCTTGGCGAGCACCGCCCCGGACGCGTCGCGCAGGGACACGGCGTCCGTCGCAACCGCCCCGGTCCCGTTCGCCGCCCGGAACTCGACCTGGTACGTCGCCGCCTGCGGCACGTCGAGCCGGTACCGCAGCCAGTTCCCGGCTGCCGTCCAGCCCACGTTCTTGCCGCCGCTGGCCGACGGGTTGGTCTCGACGAAGTTCGCGCCGCCGTCGGTCCAGCCGTGCTGGGCGACGTACGCCTCGGCCTCGACCTTCTCGCCGACCGGTGTGCCCTTGGCGTTGACCGTGATGTGCAGCGTGATTTCGTCGTACGCCGCACCGTCGGTGACGCGGAGCTTGACCTCCTGCTTCCCGGCCGTGGTCGGGCGCAACGTCACCAGGCCACTGCGCGCGTCCAGGCTGACACCGGCCGGCAGGTCCTTGGCGTAGTACGCGAGCCGGTCACGGTCCCGGTCGGTCGCGGACAGTTGCACCTGGGTGGTCGCGTACTGGTCGGCGACGACCTCCGGCACGTCGTTCAGCACCGGCGCGCGGTTGTGGTGCTCCGACGGCACGTCGCCCTTCCACCGGTACGTCGCGAACGAGTTCGCGGGCACGGTCGTCGTGAACGACTTCCCGGCGAGCACGACGCGCACGGTGGTCGGCGTCGGGTTGGAGTTGCCGAGGATCGCGACGAAGTGGTCGCCGCGGTCCTGGTAGACGACGTTGCTGACGCCGTTCGACGTGGCGCTCGACTCGACCCGCGTGTGCTCCGGCCCGAGGTAGCGGGCGAACTGGCCCATCGCGTAGAGCTCGTCGCGCACGGTGAAGGTGCGAGCGGTCGTGTCGACCTTGACCAGGCGGTTCGGCCACTTGGTGGTCCGGCCGACCTCCTCCCAGTCGATGTTGTTGTCGCGGGCCGGCGTCCAGTGCAGCGTTCCGCCGTCCTGGTCGGTGGTCTGAGCCCACATCACGTACGACGACGCGTCGAGCCGGAAGTAGTTCAGGATCGTCGCCGGGTTCAGGTCGCTGGTCTCGGTCATGTGCACCGGCTTGCCGGTCTGCTCGTACGCGTCCCGCATCACCGTGGGGTCACCCCAGTACGGGTGGAACGCGATCGCGTCACTGGCCTTGCGCGTCGCCGGGTCGTCGAAGATCCGGTGGTAGTTCTTGGTCTCGGTGCTGTTCGGGTCGCGCCAGTCGTAGAAGTTGAAGTCGTGCACGTAGAGCTCGGTGCCGAGCCCGGCGCGCCGGACCTCCCGCTTGATCGCGACTGCGAGCTTCTGCTGCTGCGCGATGCTGATGTCCATCGCCGGGTAGACCACGTCGATGCCCGGCTCGTTCAGCAGCGTCAGCGCGTCGACCTTCACGCCGTACTTCGCGTACGCCTGGACGTACTTGACGTAGTACCGGGCGAACACGTCGATGCAGTCGTCCCGCAGCTTGCCGACCTGGTAGTACGACGTGGTGCTGCCGGGCTTGAGCGCGACCTCGCCGGTGAACCGGTTGTTGGTCTTCATCCAGGCCGGCGCGCTCCAGGCCGAGGCGAAGAACGTCGCTCGCGGGTTGTAGCGCTGGATCAGCTTGATCGTGTCGATGATGTGCGCGTCGACGTCGCGCTTGATCGAGAAGTGCTTCAGGCCGAAGTCCTCGCTGACACCGGCGGGCAGCTCGTCGTACGACCAGAACGGCAGGTGCTCGATCAGGTCGGGGCTGCCGATGGTGAGCCGGAAACGGTCGAAGCCGGCGCCCTGGCGTGGGTCGACCAGCAGGCGGATCGCGCGGTCGCGCTCGGCCGGGGTCAGCTTCCACAGGTTCGACACGCTGGTTTCGTCGAGTGAGAAGCCGATGCCGGTGTACTGCTGCCGCAGGGTGCTCGGGTCGACGACGACGGTCGCGTCGGCGGCCCCGCCCTCGTCGCGCGTCACGTGCGTGGTCGGCAGCGGCTGCCACGCCTGGCCGGCGCCGCTGGAGTAGGTGCCGGTGACGGCGGCGCCGCGGTCGGGCCGACCGGCGGTGGCCGGGAGCCCGGCGGCGGCCAGCACGCTGCCGGCCGCCAGCGCGACGACGACCGCCGCGGAGATGGAACGCCTCACGAAACCTCCTGGAACTGGGGCGGAAAGCGCTTGCGCCCAGGACGCTACCGGCAGCATGCGCATTCCACACCCCCTTCCCGGTTCCGGAACTTCCGGCCGGTGCAGCGGATCAGCGGCCCGGCGCGCGGGTGACGATCTCCTGCAGGAACCAGCCGTTGCCGTCCGGGTCCTCGAACGACAGCCACGACCCGTAGTCGCGGCGGTCGGCGTCCGGGCCGTCCACGCGGTTCGCCGTACCGGCGCGGTGGAACACGCCGTCGGCGTCGTGCCAGACCTCGGAGACGTCGATGCCGAGCCCGAGCAGGTGCTCGCGGGCCGCGACGACGTCCTTGACGGTGAGCTGCAGGCCCTGGAGCGAGCCGGGCTCACCGTTGGTCACGCCGGTGCCGAAGATGATCGAGCACTCCGAGCCGGGCGGCGTGAACTGCACGACCCGGAAGCCGTCGCCGACCGAGAAGTCGGCGTCCTCGCGCCATTGCAGCTGCTGGTAGAACGCCTTGGCCTTGTCGACGTCCGCGACCGGTACCACCACGACCTCGAGCTTGAAGTCCACCGCTTGATCTCCTGTTCCGTCCTGGGCGCGCCCGCGCGCGCCCAGGATCGACAGTCGCAGGGCGGTGTGCACGTTGTGTCAGCGTTCTGTGCACGGCGGCTTTTGCGGAAGTGGACCGTCCGGGACGGCCGTTAGGGTCCTGGCCATGGAGATGATGACGGGCGCACAGATCGCCGCCGCGAACCTGACCGACTGGCGCAAACTGGGACAAGGCCTGCACGCCCGCTACGTGGTCGACGACTTCGGCGCCGGAGCCCGGTTCGTCGCCGCGATCGCGGAGGCCGGTACGGCGTTCGGCCACCAGCCGCGGGTGACGCTCGGCGACACTTTCGTCGACCTCAAGCTGATCAGCGAGGACGCGGTGTACGTCGTCGACGGCGTCGAGCACGTCGTCGAGTACACGACCCGCCGGGACCTCGACCTCGCGCAGCAGATCACCGAGCTCGCGGCCGCGCAGGGCGTCACGGCCGACCCGGCCGGGATCACCACGATCGAGCTCGCGCTCGACACCGCGAACGCGGCGAAGCTCGCGCCGATGTGGGCCGCCCTGCTCACCGGTGACACGGCCGCGGTCGGCCGCGGCAGCGTCTCGACCGACGTCCGCGACGCGACCGGGCGGGTCCCGATCCTGTGGTTCCAGAACTCCGACCAGCACGAGACGCCGCGGCAGCGCTTCCACCTCGACGTGTGGGTCGCCCCCGAGTACGCCGAGCAGCGGATCGCCGCGGCCGTCGCCGCCGGCGGCACGGTCGTGGACGACAGCGAGGCTCCGTCGTACGTCGTACTGGCCGATGCCGACGGCAACAAAGCCTGCGTCTGCACGGACCCGCTCGGGATCAGCCGCTAGCGCCGACGGCACCCCGGCACCGCCGCCTCGGAGTCCGCATCGGGCGGCGTCGCGGGAGCCGTGGTGGGCGGCGCTGCCGAGTCTGCTGCGGGCGGCGCGGCCGCCGTCCGGCGCCTCGTCGCGAGGGTCGCGGCGGTCACAGCGGCGGCCGTGGCGGCGACGGTCAGCCAGCCTGACGTGTGGTCGACGCCGGGGCCGACGGCGGTCGCGATCCCCACTCCGAGCGCGACCATCACCGCCGTACCGAGCTGCGCGGCGGTGTTGAGCAGTCCGGCGGCGGACGCCTGTTCCTCCGCCGGGACGTCCGTGCCCAGCGTGTAGGCGGCGACCGCGCCGATCCCGTTGCCGAATCCGCTAAGAACCAGCGCGACGACCGTCACCGGGATCTCCGGCTCGAGGACCACGCCCAGTGCGCCGAGGCCGATGAGGATCAGGCCGACCACCAGGACCAGTCGCGCGCCGCGTTTGACCAGCCGGGCGGCGAGCGCGGCGCCGAGCACGACGGCGAAGCTGAACGGCAGGATCATCAGCCCGGCCGCGCCCGGGCCGAGGCCGCGGGCGTCCTGGAACCACAACGTCGTGATCACCACGAAGGTGCTGGTGGTCGCCGTGATCCCGAAGGACCCGATCACCCCGCCGGCCGTGCCGTGCCGCCGCCAGATGCCGGGCGGGATCAGCGGACTCGCCGTCGACCGTTCCCGGACGACGAGGGCGGGCACCAAGGCGATCGCCAGGACGGCGAGCAGGCCCGCCGCGAGCCAGGAGCTGCCGAAGGCGTTGGCAGCAGCGACCAAGGCGCTGACCGACACGACCTGCAGGACCACCGAGCCGGCGTTCAGCGACGTCGCCGTTCTTGCGTCGGCAGGGCCGACCAGCCGCACGATCGCCAGGGCCAGTACGGCGGTTGCCGCCAGAGTGGCCCAGAAGATCACCCGCCAGCCGAGGCTGTCGGTGACCAGTCCGCCGACCAGCAGCCCGGACGCGCCGGCCAGTCCGCCGGTGGCGTTCCAGGCGGCCAGCGCCCGGTTGCGTGACCGGCCGGGTTCGGTCGCGCCGATCAGCAGGACCAGGGCGTTCGGGATGCTGATCGCCGCCGCGACACCTTGCAGCAGCCGGCCGGCGACGAGCCAACTCACCGCCGGGGCGACCGCACAAAGCACCGATCCGAGCGCGAACACCGCGAGCCCGGCCAGCAGCACGCGACGAGGGCCGCGCGCGTCGCCGAGTCTGGCTCCGAGCAGCAGCAGGCCGCCGAAGCCCACGGCGTACGCCGGAACCAGCAGGCCGGCCTGCGTCGGCGAGCCCTGCAGGTCGGCCAGCATCCGCGGCAGCGCCGCGACCACGACCGTGACGCCCATGACGTCGATGAACTGCACTCCGCAGATGACGGCTGTCCGTGCTCGTTCCCGGTTCATCCTTCGACACTAGATAACGCTTTTCAATCGGTAAAGCATTAGCGTGTCGCGCTAGACTGCGAGGATGGACGACGTACCGAGCTGGACCTGGCTGGAGGGCTGGCCCGCGCTCGACTTCGTCAACACCGTCATTCGCCGCGGTTGGACCGAGATCGAGCTGATCCGGTCGCCGGCCGATCTGGACTCCTGGCTGGACGCGGCGGCGTTGCCCGGTCCACGCCCGGAGCAGGTGAGCGCGCGGGACGTGGCGGATTTCCTCGCCGTCCGGGATCCGGCGTTGCGGCTCTTGCGCGCGGCGACCGGGCACGGGGAGTGGGACGCGGCCGACGCCGCCGTACTGAACGAAGC
Source organism: Kribbella lupini (assembly GCF_039529595.1). Lineage (NCBI taxonomy): Bacteria > Bacillati > Actinomycetota > Actinomycetes > Propionibacteriales > Kribbellaceae > Kribbella > Kribbella lupini. Next base: position 1,493,458 of record NZ_BAAANC010000001.1, read on the forward strand.
GCTGGCGGCGGCGCCGGAGGTGCTGGCTCTCGGCGATGCCCCGGGGACGGCCGAGGCAAGGCCGGTGGGGTCGCCGCGTCCGTTCACGCTGCTGCTGGCGCGGCTCGCCGGTGAGGTGCGGGACGTGCTGGTCGCCGGACCGAGCGAGCTCGCGCTGTGTGACGCGCCGGGCTGCGGGCAGCTCTTCTACCGGCGTCGCCCGAACCAGTCCTGGTGCGGTACGCCGTGCGGTAACCGGGCGCGGGTCGCCCGGCACCACGGAAAGGACCGCGCCGAGGCCTGACGGCCCCGGCGCGAGGTCAGGCGGCTGCCGGTTGCAGCTGGTCGCGGAGCCCGGCCAGGATGCGGGTCAGCAGCCGGGAGACCTGCATCTGGCTGATGCCGAGCTTGTCGCCGATGTCGGCCTGCTTCCAGTTCTCGACGAAACGGAGCTCGAGGATCTCGCGGTCGCGGGGTTCCAGGCCGGCGATCAGCGGCGACAGCATCTCGGTGGCCTCGAACCGGTGCAGCTGGGGGTCCTCGGTGGCGGCGATGACGTCGGCCAGGACCAGTTCGTTGTCGTCGCGGCCGGCCGGACGGTCGAGGGACAGCACGGTGAAGCAGCCCCGCGCGCCCTCGGCCTGGCGGACCTCGCCGACCCCGACCCCGAGCGCGGCGGCGATCTCGTCGAGGGTCGGTTCGCGGCCGAGCTCCTGCTCCAGCCGCGGCAGGACGGCGGCGATCCGGCCCTGGAGCTCCTGCAGCCGGCGCGGGATGCGGACCGTCCAGCTGCAGTCGCGGAAGTAGCGTTTCACCTCGCCGCGAATGGTCGGGACGGCGTATCCGATGAACGGGACGCCGTCGTCGAGCCGGTAGCCGCGGACGGCCTTCATCAGGCCGAGGCAGGCGACCTGTTCGAGGTCCTCGTCCTCGACGCCCCGGCCGCGGAACCGCTGCGCGATGCCGCGGGCGATCTCGAGGTTGAGCTGGACGACCTCTTCGAGCAGCCGCTGCCTTTCGGCGTCGTCGGTGGACCGGGCACGGGATTCCAGCAGTTCCTGGGTGGCCGCCTCGCGCAACGCGCGGTCCTCGGCCGTGGAGCAGTGGGTGGGTACGACGGTGTGCATGAAGGTGACCTCGCGACGTGATCGTCACGGCGCGGCCGCTTCTCCGGACCGCGGTCATTTTGCATCGCACTCGTACCCAGGCATCAAACGTCGGGTGCAGCACCGGATCGGTGCTGCACCCCCGTCGATCAGCTGAACGTCGGCCCGGCCGTGGTGCCTTCTCCGTCGGGCATGGCCATCAGCGCCTGGGCCTGCGCCTTCAGCGTGTACATGGTGCCGACCGACGCGCCGAGCTGCTGCGGCGACCCGTTGAACGCGAGCTGGAGCTGCGCCAGCAGCCCCCGGTACGTCTTGTTGAACGCGTCCTGAGCCGCTCGGACCGGGCTGCCGGCCTCGGCGAGCTGGGGGTTGCGTCGCATCGGCAGCACCCCGGCGTAGTCGACCGCCAGCTTCTCGCCGCTCGGCCCCGAGCGCGGCGTGTCGCCGAGCTGGTACCGCCGGCCCTGGGCCAGCTCCTGGAAGCGGTAGTAGTGCGCGACCTCGGCCCGGTCGGGGTGGAAGACGTCCTGATCGCCGTCCCACACCTCTCCGTGCGACGTCCCCTCGCCCTGCTCGACGATCTCCTCCAGCGCGGCCAGCGCCGACGCCAGATCGGTCACCGCGGTCACCTTGCTGCTGCTGTGCGCGAACGGCCCGGCCGTGACCTGGTACGACGGGTCGCCGGTGAACACCGCCGCCTCACCGAGCCGTTCGGTCAGGTCGCGCAGGCCGTCCTCGATCGCGGTGTAGAACTGCCCGATCGTCTCGTAGTCGTCGCCCTCGGCCGGAGCGTTCGGCGGCGCCGGCTGCTCCAGCCGCAGGAACATCTGCAACGCCTCGGCCCCGAACGGCACCAGCGACAGCTCCAGCGACCGGTCGCCGTGCGGCATCGTCCGCGGGTGCCCGGGCAGGATGGCCGGCGTGTCCAGCCGCGGCGTACCGCCGACCGCGTTCAGCAAGTTCGCCGCCAGCGCGAGGTGGATCATCTCCTCGGCGAACACGCTGCCCACCACCTGCACGGCGTCCGGGTTGCGCTCCGGGTCGAGGGAGTAGAGCGCCACGAGGTACGGCGGCAGCGTGGCGTGCTCCAGCTCGATCGCCCACTGCAGGTGCTCCCGCAGATCTTCCAGCTCCACGATTCTTCCTTTCGAAGGGTCAGGACGCGCGCAGGTGCTTGCGCTGCTCGAGCTCGTCGGCTTCGACCAGGACCAGCATCGGCTGGCTCGGGTCGCAGAGCATGGTGACGGTGAAGCGCAACGTGGTCTCGTCGCTGGCGTTACCGTCGGAGTAGTGGATGACGTCGCCGCCCGGCTCCCAGAACGCCTCGCCCGCCGTGAGGACCCGCGGCGGCTCACCTTCCAGCTCGAATCGCATCTCGCCCTCGATCACGTACCCGAACGCCGGGCCGCCGGGGTGACGGTGCGGGGGAGCGCCCGGGTCGCCGGGCGGGTACTCGATGACGACGGTCATCGCGTGCGCGCCGTCCGGGATCACCGGCGGCTCGACCTCCTGCAGGACGGTCAGCGCGTTCTGCCAAGACATGGGAGTACCTCCAAAGGGAAGGGGGATGGATCAGGAGTTGGAGCGCAGCCACTCGCCGTACGGCGTCTCGCCGAGCTGGGCGTCGTCGCCGGGGACGAGGGCGTACTCGGTGGGGGAGATGCCGAAGTAGACGGCCTCCGGGTCGGTCACGACCTGCCGCGGGTCGTTGCCGGCAGCAAGTACGTCGCGGAAGAAGTCGTCCATCCGGAAGCGCTCCGGGCCGGCCACGTTCACCGTGCCGTTCAGCGGCTCGCCGACCGCGGTCCGGCCGACCGCCCGGGCCACGTCGGCACCGGCCATCGGCTGGAAGAAGACGTGCTTGAGGTGCACCGTCGCGCCGTCGGTCGACGCGTCGGCGATGCTCGGGACGAACTCGAAGAACTGGGTCGCGCGGACGATCGAGTACGGCACCGGGGAGCTCTCGATCAGCTTCTCCTGCGCGAGCTTGGCCCGGAAGTAGCCGCTCTCCACGAGCTGCTCGGTACCGACCACCGACAGCGCGACGTGGTGCCGGACGCCGGCCGCCTGCTCGGCGGCGAGCACGTTGCGGGTGGACGTCTCGAAGAACTCCATCACCGCGTCGTCCTCCCAGACCGGCGCGTTCGACACGTCGACCACCACGTCGGCGCCGGTGAGGGCCTCGGCCAGCCCCTCACCGGTCAGGGTGTTGACGCCCGTGCTCGGTGCGGCGGCGACCGCATCGTGCCCGTGCTCGCCGAGCTGCGCGACGATCTTCGAACCGATCAGACCGGTACCGCCGATGACGACGACCTTCATCGTGACGCCTTCCTGTTCGCCGGCGGCACCCGTTGCCGTCCGGTCACCAGCTAAGACAGGACAGCCACGAGCCCTGTGACAGCGCCGGTGAACAGGTTGCCTAGGGCCTCATTCCACGAGCTTGCCCTCGGTGGAGACCTCACGCATCAGCGCGCTCAGCTCGGCCGGGACCGCCGGGATCTTCTCTTGCTCGACCTGGCCACGACCCGACCAGACGAGGTTGACCTGCAGCTTCTCGTCCAGCTCGGGGTAGTCCGAGCGGTTGTGGCAGCCTCGCGTCTCCCGCCGTACCAGCGCGGCTTCGAGCGTGGCCCGCGCGGCCAGCGCCGAGGCCTTGAGGTCGAAGGCGTGCGCGAGGTCCTGGAACCCGGCGATGTCGGGATGCACGCCGAGGTCGGCCATCCGGTCCTCGACCTCCGACAGTTCGTCGAGGCCGGCGGTCAGCCCTTCCTCGTCCCGTACGACGCCCGCCCGCGTCGTCATCGTGTTCCGCAGCGCTCGCTGGAGAGCGCGGACGTTCTCCTCGCCGTCGCTCGCGAGCAGCCCGTCGACCTCCGCGCGAGCTTCACCGACCGCCGCGGCCGAGCGCTCCTGCCGCTGCAGACCGGTCGAGTACCGGGCCGCGTCCTCGGCGACGATCCGGCCGAAGACCATCAGTTCGATCAGCGAGTTGCCGCCCAGCCGGTTCGCGCCGTGCAGCCCGCTGGCCGCCTCGCCGATCGCGTACAGGCCGTCGACGCCGGTGCCGTGGTCCTCGGGCCGGACCCACACGCCACCCATCGAGTAGTGGGCCGTCGGCGCGATCTCGATCGGCTCCTTGGTGATGTCGAGCATCTGCAGCTCGAGCAGCGTCTGGTAGACCCGCGGCAGCCGCCGCATGATCGTCTCGCGCGGGAGGTGCGAGACGTCGAGCCAGACGCCGCCGTGCTCCGTCCCGCGGCCTTCCTTGATCTCCGTGTACGCCGCCAGCGCGACGCGGTCCCGCGTGGACAGCTCCATCCGCTCGGCGTCGTACCGGGCCATGAAGCGTTCCCCGGCCGCGTTGCGCAGCTGGCCGCCTTCGCCGCGGGCGGCCTCGGAGACCAGCGTGCCGGCCGCGTTCTCCGGCTCGATCAGGCCGGACGGGTGGAACTGGACCAGCTCGGGGTCGCGGATCCGGCCACCGGCCTCGACGGCGAGCCGGAACGAGTCGCCGGTGTTCTCGTCGCGCCGCGACGAGGTGTGCCGCCAGATCCGGGTGTGACCGCCGGCGGCCAGGATCACCGCGTCGGCGCGGATCAGGTACCGCTTGCCGGTCACCTGGTCGAAGCCGTACGCGCCGAAGACGCGGTTGTCCTTGGTCAGGATCCGGGTCACGTAGACGGTGTCGAGGATCGGTACGTTCAGCTGGACCGCGCGGTTGACCAGCGTGCGCTGGATCTCGAGCCCGGTGTAGTCACCGGCGAACGCCGTCCGGCGGTAGGTGTGCGCGCCGAAGAACCGCTGCGAGATCCGCCCGTCGGCCTCGCGGGCGAACGGCATGCCGTACCGCTCCAGGTCCGCGATCCCGCGGGCAGCCTGCTCGGTGACGATCTGGACGGTGACGGGATTGGCCAGCAGGTAGCTCTCGCGCAGGGTGTCGGCGGCGTGCTGCTGCCAGGTGTCCTCGGGGTCCATCGTGGCGAGCGCCGCGTTGATCCCGCCGGCGGCCAGCGAGGTGTGCGCGTCCGAGCGCGAGCGTTTGCCGAGGGCCAGGACGTCGATGCCCCGCTCGGCGAGTTCGATGGCGGCGCGCAGCCCACCGCCGCCGGTCCCGATCACCAGGACGGAGGTGGAGATCTGCTGCTCGGTGACGGTCACGGTGACGCTCCTCTGGATAGCCCGGGATGGTGCCTGCTACCCAGAGGACCGCGCGCGACGGCCGAATGTGACCTGGTGTGAGTGAGCTAACTGCCCGGCGACACCGGGTCGAGGCGTGGGTATGGCGCATCAGACAGTCCGAGGTCGCGCCAGACGAACCGCGGGATGCCGGCCAGGAACTCGCGCAGGAAGCGTGAGCTGTGCGCGATCGAGTGCTGGCTGTGGTCGCCGGGGGAGAACCAGACCCAGTCCTCGACGATCCGGAACGGCGCCGGGGAGCTGGCCATCAGGAACTCCATCTGGCGCGGGTGGATCACGTCGTACGCGAACTTGGTGCTCGGCGAGGTGACCTTGAACTGGTCGTTGAACCGTTCGCTCTCGAAGCTGATCCCGCGCCCGAACGAGCGGCCGGCCACGGTCAGCTCGGGCATCGGCACCGGCAGCTGGAACCCGAGGATCGCCTCGCTGTGGTTCTCGGTGACGGTCCGCGTCTGGGTCCGGCCCTCGCTGTCGGTGTAGCTCTCGGTCCGGGTCGTCTGCCAGTGGTGGGTGAACGCGACGAACGGCGGGCCGTCGCCGTCGCGGCCGCGGATCACGTCCTCGGTGCGGTGGCTGTGGCCGGACCGCGAGGTCGGGGTGACCTCGAGCAGGCTGTCGTCGACGCCGATCCAGTACCAGTCCGGGTGGTGGTAGAAGGAGAAGCGCGGAGGCAGCTCGGGCTGGATCCAGTGGTCCAGCGGCGTCGCGTCGATCGCGTCGGCGACGGCGGCCAGCTGGTCCAGCCAGGGACCGAGCTGCTCGACGTCCTTGCGCGGCGGGTCGAGCACGGTCAGCTGGTCGGAGTCGATGCTGAGGTTGAGCCCGGGCATTCCGCCTGCGAGCCCGTTGAGCTGGTTGCAGACCTGCGGGGTGAGCACCTCCGCGGCGTACGCCGGATCGAGCGCACCGATCTGCCAGCCCGGGCCGAGCGCGGCCGGGGACGGCATCGCGGCCGCCTCCACGCCGTACCGGGGCCTGGTGTCGCCGCCCATCACCCACAGCTCGGGCAGCCGGCGGGAAAGCGTGACCATGCCGACCCAGCCCTTCCAGTGGCCCGAGCTGTACTCAATCACCTGGAACGGACGGCCGGACGTGGTGTGACCGGTGATCTGGTCGTCCGGATCGCGCCGGAAGCCGATCCCGAACGGCGGGTTGGTGAGTCGCGCGACGGCGTCGAGCTGCGGGCTGTTCACGAAGGTCCAGCCGCGTTCGCGCAGCGACTTGATGTACTGCTGCCGCCGGACGAGCGCGACGATGCCCCACGTCAGCCCGGCCGCAGCGACCAGGCAGATCACTACGACGACTACTGTTCCACCGCTCATGCTGACCGCCTCCCCGAGTTCCCTGGACGATAGCCGGGGATCAGGCCAGTCGATGCTCCTCGAGCCAGGCAGTCGCCCGCCGCTTGGAGGCGCGGGACAGCCACGCGTCCTGGATCACCTCGGCCAGTTCCTGCCTCGACAGGGCGCCGAGCTCGCTGCCGCGGACCAGGACCGACAGGTGCCCGTCGAAGTGCGGGGTGGTGAAGAACGGGCTGCCCTCGTCGGAGACCAGCGCGAGCTTGTCCTCCTCGGCCGGGACCCAGATCACGATCACGTCGTCGTACCGCTCGCCGGTCTCCGGGTCGAACGCGTCCGGCCGCGGGGTCCGGAAGAAGACGAACGACTTCCCGCCGACCTGGTAGACCGGGTTGCCGGATCCACCCTTCTCCACGGTGACGTGCGGCATCGCGAGGGCGATCTCGTGAACGTCGGCAACCTTCGCTCTGCGGCCCGGCATCTGGTCAGTTTAGATGTCAAAGCCTGCCCGGCCGCTCCGACCAAGGGGTGTCAGCAGGAACTCACCGGAGGGAACGATCATGGGCAAGGTTCGGGTTCACAATTTCACGATCACGCTGGACGGGTTCGGCGCGGGCACGAATCAGCGGCTCGACGCGCCGTTCGGGGACGGGGTCGACCACCTGCACGACTGGATGGACCCGCTGTTCGACGGGACCGCGACCGGGCTGGACGCCGAGGTCGGCCTGGACGCCGAGTCGTTCGGGGCGACCATCATGGGCCGCAACATGTTCGGGCCGGTGCGGGGCGAGTGGCCGGACGAGTCGTGGACCGGCTGGTGGGGCCCCAACCCGCCGTACCACCACGACGTCTGGGTGTTCACCCACCACCCGCGGGCGGACGTGCGGATGGAGGGTGGCACGACGTTCCACTTCACCGACGAGCCGATCGAGGTCGTGCTGGACAAGGCGAAGGCGGCGGCTGGTGAGAAGGACGTCATCGTCGCGGGCGGCGCGGCGACGGTCCGGCAGTACCTGCGGGCGGGGTTGATCGACCAGCTCGACATCGCCGTCGCGCCGATCCTCGCCGGGGCCGGCGAGCCGCTGTTCGCCGGCCTCGGGGACGCGTTGAAGCGGTACGAGGTCGTCCGGCACCTCAGCTCGCCGGCGGTCACCCACTACACGCTCGTACGTCGCTAGGGGTGTCTCCCGGGCTCCCTCTAGCGGCACAGCTCCTTGTCGAGGAGGGCGTTGACGGCGGCCTTGTGGTTGCCCGCACCCCAGGTGACCGAGACGGTGACGCTGCGGTGGTTGTCCGGCGCGACGAAGGTCCAGGTCGAGTAGCCCGGCGCGTCACCGTCCTTGCCCCAGGCGGTGCCGCACGGCAGCTTGCGGCTGATCACGCCCAGGCCGTACTTGGACTCGCGGGCCGTGCTCTGCAGTTCCCGCGTCAGGTCGGCGGAGAGCAGTTCGCCGTCCAGCAGGGCCTGGAAGAAACGGTTCAGGTCGCGGGTGGTGGAGATCATCTCCCCGGCCGCGTTCAGGATCGAGGGGTTGACCTCGGTGATGTCCACCAGCCCGCGCTCGAGCGGCAAGTAGCCCCGTGCGTGCGGCCCGGGGATGAACGGGTTCGTGCCCGGGAGCGAGGTGCTCTTCAGCTTCAGCGGCTGGATGATGCGGTGCTTGATCTCGTCGCCGTACGAGTGGCCGGTGAGCTTCTCGACGATCAGGCCGAGGACCAGGTAGCCGGTGTTGTTGTAGACCACCTGGGAGCCGGGGACGAAGTCCACCGGGTACGCCGTCGCGCGGGCGACCAGCTCCTCGGTGGTCCAGGTCTTCCAGCGGATCGCCAGGAACTCCTCCGAGCGCGGTGACGGCATCGTCGCGAGCACCTCGTGCAGACCGCTGCTGTGGTTGAGCAGCTGCCGGACCGTGATCCGGTCGTCGTGCACAACTCCCGGTAGAACTCGCTCGACCTTGTCGTCGAGGTTCAGCCGGCCTTCGTCGACCAGTTGCAGCACGACGGTCGCCAGGAACGTCTTCGTCTCGCTCCCGATCCGGAACCGGGCGTTGTGCGGGACCGGCCGGTTCGTGCCGGCCACGGCGGCGCCGCTCGACGCGCGGACCGGCCGGCCGTCGCCGCTGATCTCGACCGTCGCGCTCGTGGCGCCCGCGGCGACGACGGCGTCGACCTCTTGCTGCAGTTCGGTGGTGGGCAACGGCGTCACCATCAGCGCGGTGCTCAGGGCCGCGGTCCCCAGGTTGATCATCATGAGCACCACCCTGCCGCCGCCCACCGGCCGCCGGTAACCGGGAAAGACCTGAACCGGCCCCCGGGAAACCCCCGCTATCCCAGGGCTTCGGGCAACGGATCGGCGTGCACGATCTGCAACCGGCTGACTGCGCGCGTCAGTACGACGTACAGGCGCTGCAGCCCGCGCGGCTCGGCCGCGACGATCCGCGCCGGTTCGGCGACGACCACCGCGTCGAACTCCAGACCCTTGGCGAGCGTCGCCGGGACGCAGACCAGTCGGGTCGTGTCCATCGCGTCCTCGACCGCCCCGAGCAGCGCGGGCTGCAGACCGGCCGCGGCCAGTACGTCGCGCAGCTGCTCGACGTGGTCGTCGGCGGCGATCAGCGCGACCGACCCGACGCCGGCCAAGGCTTCCCGGCAGGCCTCGACGATTGTTGCCGCGAAGGTTTGCTTGTCAGCGGCAACGACTTTGAGGGCCTCGGCAACGGTTCGGATCCCGCTCGGCGTACCAAGGGTCGGAGCGATGACCGGCAGCAGCCGCGCCGCGAAGTTGATGATCTGCTCGGGCACCCGGAAGCCGCGGTCGAGCTCGGCGACGATGCCGTCCTCCTTGCCGAGATGGGCGAGGACCTGGTCCCACGGACCGGCCGCCCAGGCGGTCGTCGCCTGGGCGAGATCGCCGAGAACAGTCGCCGAACCGCTCCGGCAGCGTCGCCCGAGCGCGCGCAGCTGCATCGCCGACAGGTCCTGCGCCTCGTCCAGCACGAGGTGCCCGAGCGAACCGGCGTGCCGCTCGATCAGGTCGTCGAGCTCGTCCAGCAGCACGGTGTCGGCGCTCGACCACTTCGCCGACTTCGCCGAGCGCGGTGGCTTCGGCCAGAGCAGGGCCTGGCGCTCTTCATCGGTCAGCTCGGGTGCTTGGGTTGCCAGGAACTCCGCGTCGGAGAAGAGCTTCCACAGGATCTGCTCGGGCGTCACCTTCGGCCACACCGCGTCGACGAGTTGCTTCACCGGCTTCGACCGGGCGACGGCGTTCTGCACGCGGTCGTCGGGAGACTCGCCGCGGCGTTCCATCAGCACCAGTACGGCGTGCGCGATGCGCTGGGCGAGCGCGTTCCGGCCCGGGGTGTACCGGGTCGACCCGTGCAGGGCGGTGACGATGTCGACCAGCTCGTAGTCGTGCACCCGGTAACGCTGGGATCCCTTGCTGTACAGGATTCCTTCGGTCGGCGTACCGACGGACGTCCAGAGCGCGCGGCGCAGGATCTCGGCCATCCGCGCGTCGCCTTTGATCCGCGCGGCCTCCGAGCTGTCGACGGCGAGCACCGGCTGCGTGATCAGCTCCTCGATGGTGATCTGCCGGACGTTCACCTCGCCGAGCGCGGGCAGCACCTTGCGGATGTAGGACAGGAACGAGCGGTTCGGCCCGACGATCACGACGCCGCCGCGGCTCAGGCGCTCGCGCTCGGTGTAGAGCAGGTAGGCGACGCGGTGCAGGCCGACGGCGGTCTTGCCCGTACCGGGGGCGCCCTGGACGCAGACGCTCGGCTGCAGCGGGGCGCGGACGAGGTCGTCCTGCTCGGGCTGGATGGTGGCGACGATGTCGCGCATCGGGCCGGTGCGCGGGCGCTCGATCTCGGCGCGCAGGAAGCGGTCGGCCTGGTCGAGCTCCTCGGCGCCCATCATCGGCTCGTCCTCGAAGCCGGTCAGCTCGGCGGTGTCGGAGAACCCGTACCGGCGACGCAGCAGGACGTGCTGCCGATCGCTGCGGGTCGCCCGGTAGAACGGGACCGACACCGGCGCCCGCCAGTCGATCACCATCGGTACGCCGCTGCCGTCGTGCACGTGCCGGCGGCCGATGTAGAACCGGTCGAGATCCTCGATCGCGCCGCGCTCGTAGTCGAGCCGGCCGAAGAACAGCGGAACGTCGGGCAGGTCGAGCAGCGCCAGGGTGCGCTGCTGGTGGGCGCGCTGGTTGGCCTCGTTGGTGAAGCGCTCGTCGTTGTCCTCGCCGCCGATCACCGGGATCTCCCGGACGGTGACGTCGTGGTGCATCCGGCGCAGCGCGGCGCGGGACTCGGCCAGGTAGGCGCGCTCTTGGTCGAGCTCGGAGCTCTGCTGGGTTTCGGCCATCGGTGTGGGACCTCTCGTGCTGGAGGGAACGAACGAGCGCGTCGGCGGCGGCGATCTTCGAGATCCCGCCCCGGAGCACGTCCGGTTCGTTGCGATCCTTCACGCAGTGCAGACAAGCCACCCGAAAAGACAGACCGGCGACGCTAGCAGGTGGTGAGCTCGATCACCACTCGATTAACGGTGAGGCCCAGGTCACGCCGGCGCGCTGTCACGGGGTCCGGTCAGCAGGTGTCTCGTGGACGACCAAGTCACGAGAAGGAGAACGATGATGGAAGCTCGGATCAACCTGCTGGCCGGCGCCACCTCCACCAAGCTGGCCAAGCGGTTCGCCGGAGCGGCGATGATCTTCGAGACCTCTGCGCTGCCGCGGGAGTTACGGGAACTGGTGCAGCTGCGGGTGAGTCAGATCAACGGCTGCGCCGCCTGCGTCGACATGCACACCAAGGAGGCGGTCGCGGCCGGCGAGAGCGAGCACCGACTCAACATGGTCGCCGTCTGGCGTGAGGCCACCGTCTTCACCGAACCGGAGCGGGCCGCGCTCGCGCTGGCCGAGGAGGGCACTCGGCTCGCGGACGCCTTCGAGGGAGTCTCCGACGAGACCTGGGCGACCGTGCGCAAGCACTTCGACGAGGACCAGGCCGGCACGCTGATCTGTCTGATCGCCTTCATCAACGCCGCCAACCGGATGAACATCATCGCCCGGGTCCCCGGCGGCGACTACCAGGCGGGAATGGCGGCCAAGTTCCTCGAGTAGTCATCACTGGACCTGCGACGCCTGCCAGGAGGCGAGGATGCGCAATCCGTCGTACGACGGGCTGCCGGGCTCGGCGGTCAGCACCATCAGGCGCTGGCCGCTCCCGTCCGGGCTGGCCCACACGTCGCAGTCGAGCGTGAGGTCGCCGACGACCGCGTGGCGGTAGTGCTTGGTGCCGTACGCGGCCGAGTTGACCCGCTGCTCGGCCCACCAGACGCGGAAGTCGGCGTCGGTGACCGACAGCTCGCCGACGAGCTGGGCGAGCGCCGGGTCGTCCGGAGTCGCCACGGCCTCCATCCGCAGCGCGGCGACGGCGTCGCGGGCGTCGTGCTGCCAGTCGACGTGCATCGCCCGGACCGCGGGATCGGCGAAGATCAGCCGGATGTAGTTGCGGTGGGCAACGGGTAGCTGCGCGAAGTCGGTGAAGAGCGCGGCGGCGGTGCGGTTCCAGGCGACGATGTCCATCCGCTGGCCGAGGGCAACGGCCGGGGTCTCGCCGAGCTGGTCGAGCAGCCGCCGGATGGCCGGGCGCACCTTCTGCACCGGACGGCGCCGGCGCGGGCGGGCGTCGGTCTTGCCGGCCACGGCGTACAGGTAGGTCTGCTCGTCGTCGGTCAGGCGCAGGGCGCGGACGAGCGTGGCGAGCACGGTCGCCGACGCTTGGACGCGGCCCTGCTCGAGGCGGGTGTAGTAGTCGACGCTGATGGCCGCGAGCTGGGCGACCTCCTCGCGGCGCAGGCCCTTGACCTTGCGCCGACCGAGGTCCGGCAGTCCGACCTCGTCCGGCGACAGCGCCGCCCGTCGCGCTTTCAGGAAGGCGCCCAGTTCGTCGGTCATGCCTTCATTGTCGGCCGCTGAGGGTGGTGGTGGGAGGGAAGGATCCTTCCCGGGCAGAAACCCGACTCTTTTGGGGTGGCCGCCGCGGGGAGAGCGTGGTGCCATGAGCAAGCACATCGTGAGTTTCGACAGCAACGGCATCACCGTCGCCGGCCACCTCTACCTTCCCGAGCAGGCGACAGCAGCGTCCGGGCGTGCAGGACGCGCTGCGCCGGGGCCGGCCGTCGTGGTCGGGCACCCCGGCACCGGCGTGAAGGAGCAGGCGTCCGGCCTGTACGCGCAGAAGCTGGCCGCGGCCGGCTTCGTGGCGCTGGCCTTCGACGCGGCGTACCAGGGCGAGAGCGGCGGCGCACCGCGCGGCCTCGAGGACCCGGCGCAACGCATCGAGGACTTCAAGGCGGCGGTCTCCTACCTGACCACACGCGACGAGGTCGACCCGGAGCGGATCGGCGCGCTCGGCATCTGCGCCTCCGGCGGCTACGTCCTGAACGCCGCCGCGGGCGACCACCGCATCAAGGCCGTCGGCACGGTGAGCGCGGCCGACGTCGCCCGCCAGTTCCGCTTCGGGGCCGACGGCGCGCAGGACCCGGCGGTGTTCCAGGGTCTGCTCGACCTGGCCGCCGCGGCGCGCACGGCGGAAGCCCGCGGCGAGGTCGTCGAGCCGCTGAACCTCTTCCCAGCCACGGCCGACGAGGCCCGTGCCGCCGGCGGGGAGCACGCCGCCGAGGGCTTCGACTACTACCGCACGCCGCGGGGCGAACACCCCCGGTCGCCCGGCATCATGCCGTGGCCGAGCGTCGACCGAATGGCCACCTTCGACGCCTTCGCCGCCGTACCACTGATCCGCCAGCCGCTCCTGATGCTCGTCGGCTCCCGCGCGGTCACCGCCTGGATGACCCTCGACGCCTTCCAGCGCGCGACGGGCCCGAAGCGCCTCCACTGGCTGGATGGGGCTTCGCACGTCGACACCTACGACAAGCTCGAGTACGTCGACCCGGCCGTCGAGGAGCTCGCCGGGTTCTACACCGCATCCCTCGCCCGCTGAGGGCGACGCCCACCACCCACCAAGCCCCGCCTGGTGCCGTCGCTCACGCTCAGCGGGAGGCGGATGGCGGCGCTCCACGGTCGTTGGGCGGTGGTGGGCGTCGACGCGACCAGCCGGCTCGGTCGCGTGGCGGTCCCGCGCGAGATCACCGGCGCCCACCACCCACCAAGCCCGCCTGGTGCCGTCGCTCACGCTCAGCGCGAGGCGGATGGTGACGGTCAGCGGTCGTTGGGCGGTGGTGGGCGTCGACGCGACCAGCCGGCTCGGTCGCGTGGCGGTCGCGCGAGATCACCGACGCCCACCACCCACCAAGCCCCGCCTGGTGCCGTCGCTCACGCTCAGCGCGAGCCGGATGGCGGCGGTCACCGGTCGTTGGGCGGTGGTGGGCGTCGACGTGATCAGCCGCTCGGTCGCAGGGCGGCGACGCGACCAGCCGCCCGCTCGCGACGGTCCCGCGCGAGATCGCCGACGCCCACCACCCACCAAGCCCGGCCTGCTGCCGTTGTCCACGCTCAGCGCGTGGCGGATGGCGGCGCTCCCCGGTCGTTGGGCGGTGGTGGGCGTCGACGCAGCCGCTCGGTCGCAGGGCGGCCACGCGACCAGCCGCTCGGTCGCGCGGCGGGCCCGCGCGAGATCGCCGACGCCCACCACTGATCAACGGTCGGTCCACCGTGACCTCCACGCTCAGCTGGGGCTGGATTCGGCCGTGGTGCGGGGCTTGATCAGTGGTGGCGGGTGACCTGGCAGAGCGAACGAGGTGTAGGGCAGTCGCCGGCGGCGCGGGAGTCGGCTTCGCGGCGGTGGGCGGACATGCACCACTCACCAACCCCGGCGCCGCGGCGACGCTCGCGCTCGCAGCCGGTGGGAGTCTCGGGTTGCGGGAGGTTGGTGAGTGGTGGGCGTTCAGCTGGTTGTCCAGGGGCGGAGCTTTTCGGGGTTGCGGACGGCCCAGATGTTGCTGATGCGTTGGTGCTCGACGTGGAGGGCCATCACGACGACTGTCACGCCGTCGAGCTTGGCGATGACGCCCGGGCGGCCGTTGACCTGGCGTTCGAGGATGGTGAAGCCGGGGGCGAGCGTCGAGATGTCGACCAGCATCCGGGCGATCTGGGCGGCGCCGGTGACGGGGTTCAGCTGGGCGGAGACGACGCCGCCGCCGTCGGCGACGGCCAGGGCATCGGGGTCCAGGACGCCGATCAGGGCGTTCACGTCGTTGGCGGACCAGGCCTGCTGGAAGGCGCGGACCACGGCGGCGTGCTCGGGGGCGGGACGGACCGGGGCGCGGGAGCCCGTGAGCCGGCGGCGGGCGGACGAGGCGAGTTGGCGGCAGGCGGCCGGCGTACGGCCGACGATCTCGGCGACCTCCGGGAACGGGTAGCGGAACACGTCGTGCAGGACGAACGCGACCCGCTCGGCCGGCGTCATCGACTCCAGGACGACGAGGAAGGCCATGTTGACCGACTCGTCGAGCGTCACCCGGTCGGCGGGATCGTCGGGAGTGCCGCGGCCGCCGAGCCAGTCGGTGTCGTCCGGGAGCGGTTCGGGGATCCACTCGCCGACGTACCGCTCCCGTCGGGCGCGGGCCGACCCGAGCACGTCGAGGCAGATCCGGCTCGCCACGGTGGTCAGCCAGGCGCCGGGGGAGTCGATCGCCTCGCGCTGCGCGGCGGTCTGGGCGTACCAGCGCGCGTAGGTCTCCTGGACGACGTCCTCGGCGTCGGCGAGCGAGCCGAGCATCCGGTACGCCAGGTTGATCAGCTGCCGCCGCTCGTCGATCACCCGGCTGAGGCTGTCGTCCTCGGTCATCCACCGCTCCCGCTGCTCGCTGGTTCTGCCTGTCACCTGGTCCGACGAAACAGGCTCCCGATCTGTCAGGCCTCACACTCCGCGCGGCTGCGTCGTCGTACCGGAGGACCAGCAGACGAGTGAGGAGAGGAAACCGATGAGCGACTTCGAGGCTATCGCCGACCGGGTCGAGATCGAGGCCCTGCGGGGTGAGTTCACCGACGCGGGAATGCAACGCGACTACGAGCGGCTGGCGGGGCTGTTCACCGAGGACGGGGTCTGGCGGATCGTGCCGGTCGATCTCGAGTTCGCCGGGCGGGACACGATCCGGGAAGCGGTCGCACGGCTGCAGAAGCAGTGGGAGTACTTCGTCCAGACCGCCCACCTGGGGTCGCTGGTGATCGACGGCGACACCGCGACCGGCCGCGCCTACGTGACCGAGTTCGGTCGTCTGTACGACGGGCGCTCGCACTTCAACTGCTCGATCTACCACGACCGGTACCGGCGGACGCCCGACGGCTGGAGGTTCGCCGAGCGGTCGTACGAGATGAGGTACCGGGACGAGACCCCGTTGCCCGGCGAGGGCAACTCACCGGAGGTTTGAGATGAACGACTACGTGCTCGACGCGCGGCTCGGCTTCAGCGTGCGTCAGGGGTTCGGGCGGGTGCGGGGCAGCTTTGACACGGTGGAAGGGAGTCTGACCGTCGAAGCGGACGATCCGTCGACGGCGAGCGTCGAGCTGACGTTCCGGGCCGACAGCATCCAGACGCGGAACAAGCGGCGTGACGATCACCTGCGGCGCAGCTTCCTCGCGGCGGCCGAGCATCCGTTGGGCACCTTTGTGTCGACGGAGGTGACGCGGGTCGACGACAGCGTCTTCCGGGTGACCGGGGTGCTGACGATTCGCGGTGTGGCGAAGCCGATGAGCTTCGATCTGAAGCAGAGCGAGGAGTTGAGGTTCGAGGGTGAGCTGACGCTCGACCGGCGGGACTGGCGCGTGGTGTGGAACGCGCTCGCCGAGGGATGGGGGCTGTTCGTCGCGTACGACGTACGCGTGCGCCTGGACGTCACCGTCACGCGGCGCGTCTCAGGACCAGTCGCGGCCGGCTTCGAGGCGGAGGCGCAGTAGCTCCTTGAGCGGCATCGACTCGCCGTCGCGGGCGCCCAGGCCGACCGTGAGCGGCGGATCGGACGGCTCGACCTGGAGCCCGGACAGCCGCGCCTTCAGGCTGGACTGGACGCCGAGCAGGTAGAAGTTGCCCTCGGCATCGACGGCGAGGGACTTGTTGCGCTTCAGGTACCAGCCGACGAGGTTGGTCCGGTAGCTCGCTCCCGACCCCACCACCTGCGCCCGCAACGGCTGGGGCTCGATCCCGGCGGCCTTCGCCTGCGCCACGAACTCCAGCAGCAGGTCGCGGGCCTTGGCGGTCTCCTGGGCGCGCCGCCGGTCGAGCGCCGCCGCCTGCTCGGCGGCCGCCTCACGCCGCCGATCGCGCCAACTGGTCTCGTTCTCCACGCCGCCACCTTAGACGCCGCCCCCGAGACACGATCGGGCCGGCGAGGCCGCCGGAGCCCGGAGCCGAACCGCCGCCGTCACGGCGCCGAGCTGCCGCTCCGCGAGCACCCGCCGCAGCCCGCCCACCGCCGGAGTCCGGCTTACCGCTGGAGCCCGCCTACCGCCGGAGCCCTCTCGCCGCCGGAGCCCG
>NZ_BAAANC010000001.1:1510625-1635607 GCF_039529595.1 Kribbella lupini
GCCCGTCCACCGCTGGAGCCCGCCTACCGCCGGAGCCCTCTCGCCGCCGGAGTCCGCTTACCGCTGGAGCCCGTCCACCGCTGGAGCCCGCCTACCGCCGGAGCCCTCTCGCCGCCGGAGTCCGCTTACCG
This sequence comes from Kribbella lupini, assembly GCF_039529595.1. Taxonomy (NCBI): domain Bacteria; kingdom Bacillati; phylum Actinomycetota; class Actinomycetes; order Propionibacteriales; family Kribbellaceae; genus Kribbella; species Kribbella lupini. The sequence continues at coordinate 1,510,757 of NZ_BAAANC010000001.1, forward strand.
CTGGAGCCCGTCCACCGCTGGAGCCCGCCTACCGCCGGGCCGCTCACCGCTGGAGCCCGTCCACCGCTGGAGCCCGCCTACCGCCGGGCCGCTCACCGCTGGAGCCCGCTCACCGCCGGGGCCCGTCCACCGCCCGAGCGCTCGTCGGCGATCTGTGCGGCGCTCTGCTCGCAGGTCGACCAGGTGCTGCGCCAACGCGACACCAGCGCCTGCCGACCGCTTGGGTGCTCGAGGGCGACCCACGCGCCGCTCTGCCGCCGCTCGACCAGGCGACCGCCGGAGCCCGTCCACCGCCGGGGCCCGCCCATCGCCGGGGGCCTGCCCATCGCCGGGGCCCGCCCACCGCCCGAGCCCTCGTCGGCGATCTGTGCGGCGCTCTGCTCTCTGCTCGACCAGGCGACTGCCGGAGCCCGTCCACCGCCGGAGCCCGTTCACCGCTGGAGCCCGTCCACCGCTGGAGGCCGCTCACCGCCGAACCCGCTCACCGCCGAACCCGCTCACCGTTGGAGCCCTCGTCGGCGATCTGTGCGGCGCTCTGCCCACTGGTCGACCAGGTGCTGCACCAACGGGACACCAGCGCCTGCCGACCGCTCGGATGCTCGAGGGCGACCTACGCGCCGCTCTGCCGCCGCTCGATCAGGCGACCGCCGGAGCCCGTCCACCGCCGGGGCCGCCCATCGCCAGAGCCCGTCCACCGCCCGAGCCCTCGTCGGCGATCTGTGCGGCGCTCTGCTCGCTGGTCGACCGGGTGCTGCACCAGCGCGCACCAGCGCCTGCCGACCGCTCGGATGCTCGAGGGCGACCTACGCGCCGCTCTGCCGCCGCTCGACCAGGCGCCGCGGACACGGCGCCCGTCAGGCGGTGGCTTGGGCTAGGAGGCCGTCGACGAGGGCGGTCAGGCCCTGGTGGAAGGTGTTTTCCTGGGCGATCTCGCCCCACTGATCTGCGATCGCGGTCAGGTGTGGGAGTTGCGAGTTCCCCGTGCCGCTGAACGGGCTGTTCTCGGCGGGCGGGAAGTCGCCGTCAGGGTGACGGCGGGCGGTGCGGGCTCGGACCAGGATCTCGCCGACGGTGTAGTACCAGATGTTGCGGAAGATCAGCACGCCCTGGGCCGGCGTGCAGCCGTGGTCGGCGGCGCCGGCCAGGATCGCCTCGACGATCCACAGTGCCGGGTCGCCGATCCGGGCGACGAAGCCGTCGGTGGCGAGGACCTCGGCGGCCCACGGCCAGGCGGCGAACGCGTCGTGGATCAGGACGCCGGCGGCGATGATCCGGTCGCGCGGCTCCCCAGACAGCTCCGGGCGTGGCAGTTGGGCGGCGTACTCGGTGAGCAGGAGGAGGAGCAGGTCTTCCTTGTCCCGGACGTGGTGGTAGAGCGTGGTCGCGCCGATCCCGAGCTCACCGGCCAGGCCTCGGATCGTCAGCTTCTCCCAGCCGTTGCGATCGATCAGCCGGCGAGCCGCCGCGAGGATCTCGGCGCGGCTGGTGACGGGCGGCCGGCCGGTCTGACCGCTGACGCTGGATCGGGGCACCTCTCCATCATGTCACCGGGCGCGGCGCGCGGGACGGAAGGCTGACGGCGCCGGGGGCGTGGCGCCGTCAGCCGTTCAGTGCGTCAGCCGTTCAGGGGATCAGTACGTCGCCGGTCGGTACCCGGTCCAGCCCTGCCCGATGTCCTGGCCGGTGTTGAACCCGCCGTCGCCCTTGCCGGTCCAGCGGAACAGGTGGCCGTCGATCTTGCGTACGGCGACCAGGTCGGCCTTGCCGTCCCCGTTCACGTCCATCGCGTTGAACGCGCCGAAGCCGTTCCAGCCGCCCCCGACGTCGACCTTCACCGCGAACGAGCCGGAGCCGCCGCCCCGCCAGAAGAACAGGTTGCCGTCGGCATCGGCACCCCACAGGTCGCCGTCCCCGTCGCCGTCGGCGTCCGCGCCGGCGATGGTGCCGAAGCCGGCCCAGCCCTCACCGATCCGGATCCGCTGGCCGAAGGCGCCGGGGCCGCTGCCCGGGTACCAGTAGAGGATGCCTCCGTCCCGCCCGACGATGTCGGCCTTGTTGTCCTCGTTGATGTCGACGACCGCGAGGCCCTCGAGCGAGTTCCAGCCGACGCCCTCGGCGGCGAGCTTGGAGAAGCCACCGTTGCCGTTGTTCAGCCAGTAGTTCAGCGAACCGTCGGTCGAGGTCGCGTAGATGTCGGCGTACCCGTCGGCGTTGCTGTCGCCGACACCGATCCGGTTGTACGACGCCGACCAGCCCGGGCCGATCTCGCTCGAGCCGCCGAACGTGCCGGTGGCGGTGCCCGGGTAGAGCTTCATCGTGTTGGTCGGGTCGACGGCCAGCAGGTCGTCGTACTTGTCGCCGTTGACGCTTTCGGCCGCGCGGACGGTCACACCGCAGTTGTAGCTGGTGTAGAGCGGGCCGTTGTAGTCGAAGCTGTACGTGACCAGCTCGCCGTGCAGCTCGATGTGCTGCTCGTTGCCGTTGTAGACCTGCGCGTAGTGCAGGTGCGGACCGCTGGCGTTGCCCACGGCACCGACCCGGCCGATGAACTGGCCCTGGGCGACCTGCGTGCCGCTGGCGACGTCGCGGGAGCTGAGATGCCGGTACTCCGACTTCCAGCCGCCGCCGTGGTCGATCGTGATCACGCCGGCCTCACCTTGGGTGGCGACACCGGCCGCGCTCGCGACGACCGGCTTGCCGAGGTCGTCGTCACCCACGCCCCAGTTGAAGTCCAGCGGGTAGTAGTTGTCGCCACCGTGCCCGGTGTAGGTCGCACCGTTCCACTTCTCGCCGCACGGGAACGGCAGCTCGAAGTTCGGCTTGGCGTCGACCTGCGCGGACGACGCCGGCGCCGTGACCGCCGTACCGGCGACCGTGAGCAGAGTGATGGCCAGACCGGCCAGGGATCTCTTGAGGAGTTGCTTGGTCATCAGGTCGCTCCTCAGTAGGTCGCGGGACGGTAGTTGGTCCAGCCCTGGCCGATGTCCTGGCCGGTGTTGAGCAGGCCGGTGCCCTTGCCGGTCCAGCGCAGCAGGTGCCCGTCGCTGGTCCGGACGGCGACCAGGTCAGCCTTGCCGTCGCCGTTGACGTCCATCGCGTTCATCGGGCCGAAGCCCGCCCAGCCGCCGCCGACGTCGACGCGGGTGGAGAAGGTGCCGTTGCCGGCGCCGCGGTAGTAGAAGAGGTTGCCGGAGGCATCGGTGGCCCAGAGGTCGCCGTCGCCGTCGCCATCGGCGTCACCGCCGGCGAACTCCATGTTCGCCCAGCCTTCGCCGATCTTGATCCGCTGGCTGAACGCACCGCTGCCCTTGCCCGGGTACCAGTACAGGATCCCGCCGTCACGAGCGACGATGTCGGCCTTGTTGTCCTTGTTGAGGTCGACGAACGTGAGCCACTCGATGGTGTCCCAGCCCGCGCCTTCGATGGCGAGCTTGGTGAAGGTGCTGTGACCGGAGTTGTGCCAGTAGTGCAGCTTGCCGTCGGTGGAGGTGGCGAAGATGTCGGCCGCGCCGTCGGCGTTGGAGTCGCTGACGCCGATCCGGTTGTAGTACGACGACCAACCCGGGCCGATGTCGGCCGAGCCGCCGAAGGTGCCGGTCGCGTTGCCCGGGTAGATCCGCAGCGTGTTGTCGGGGTCGACGGCCAGCAGGTCGTCGTACTTGTCGCCGTTGATGCTCTCGGCGGCCGTCGGCGCGGCGCCGCCGCTGGTCCACCAGGTCGTCTGCTTACGGGCGCCGGCCCAGCTGAAGCTGAAGTGGATGTGGTCGGTGTGCGGGTTCGGGCCGGTGTAGTTCTGCCAGCCGGAGTTGGGCTCGTAGGCCTTCCAGATCTTGTGGTTCCAGATCAGGTAGACGATGCCGAGCCGTCGGGCCAGCGCGTGCTTGTTGCCGTACTGGTCGGTGGCGAGCATCCAGTTCAGCAGCTCGTTGGCGTTGGCGAGCTGGGTCGAGTTGGAGGCGTTGAAGCCGAAGTCGAGCGCACGGCCGTCGTGGTGGTCGCTCGGTTCGCCGACGTTGCAGGGGCGGGTGATGCCCATGCTGTTCTGGCCGGGGTACTCGGCGTCGAGCATCGCCTGCAGGCTCAGCGGCCCGGCCTTCGCGGTCGGGTCGCATCCCGGTGTCACGTAGGAGGCGTAGCCGTCGATAGCGGCCGGGAACGTCGGCGTCGGTGGGACAGCGGCAGCGGTGGACGCGGTCGTGAGCGTCGCCACCAGCACGGCGGCACCGGCGAGGCCGGCAAGGAGTCTCTTCACGGTTCACTCATTTCTGGGCGGTGGAAGTGGTGAGACTGTGACGTGTCGGCACGACGTACGGGAAGCCCTTCTGCAGCAACGTGCAGACGGGAATCCATGCAGGACAAGGGTTTCGGCGCGTCGCGGTGCGAGCGCGGATAGGATCGGCTCATGACCCAGCAACCGCCGTACCAGCCACCGCAGTACGGCCCGCCGAAACGGAATCGCGGGCCGCTGGTCCTCGTGGGCGTGCTCGGTGTGGTGGTGCTGGTGCTGGTCGTGCTGACCGTCGTCGTGCTGCGTGGCAACGACGAGGACCCGGATTCGTCGCAGCCGCGGACACCGCGCGATCCGGCCGCGGTCGAGTTCCGGCGGGTGGTGACGGCGGACGCCGGCCTGTGTGCTTCGCCGCCGGCGACGCCCGGGGTCGTCTGCGGCGCGGACGGGACGGGTTACACGCTCGGCAAGGTGGAGCTCGACGGCCGGAACGTGTCGAAGGCCGAGGCGAAGCTGAGCAACACCAGTTGGGTGGTCTCGCTGCAGCTCGACGATCAAGGCAGCAAGGCGTTCGAGCAGCTCACCGCCGACGTGGCGAAGAAGTCGCCGCCGGCCAACCAGATCGCGATCGTGGTCGACGGCAAGGTGGTGAGCGCGCCGTCGGTGATGTCGGCGATCACCGGGGGTCAGCTCGAGATCAGCGCTGCCCAGTTCACCCAGGAGGAGGCGCAGAAGCTGGCGGACGCGATCGGTGGTTGATCAGGGGGTGAGCGCCGTCAGCGTTGGGTGCAGTTGGCGAGGCCGGCTTCGCCTTCGGGGGTGAGGTGGATGCTGCGCGGGACTCGGCCTCGGGTGATCCAACCGAGGTCGAAGAAGCGGGTGGTGATCGCCTTTCCGAGTGGGCCGGCGAGGTGGTGCGCTTGCTCTGTCCAGTCGACGCAGTACCGGAGTGGCGCGGCGGAGAGGGCGGATCGGGGGATACCCCAAGCGGCCAGGTGTTTCGTGCCGAGGTCGGTGAGGTGGTACTGCGTTCCCTGTCCGGGAGCGGAGAACCGGTCGACGGCGTCGTCGGGGTCGTGCAGGCCGTTGCCTCGGGCAACCCAATCGCGGACGATCAGCTGCTGAAGGAGGTCGACGCCGAGTCGGCCGGCGAGGTGCTGGTAGCAGGTGCGTGCCGTGCGGAGCGCTTGCGCCCGGGTGTGCTCGCGCAGCGAGCTGATCGGGGCCTGTGGCGCCAACCGGGCCAAGGCTTCGAGGACACCTTCCACGTCGTCGGAGGCCAGGCGGTAGTAGCGGTGACGCCCTTGACGCCGTACGACGACCAGTTGCTGGTCGAGCAGGATCGACAGGTGGTTGCTGACCGTCGAGGCGGCGACGCCGGCTTCTTCCGCGAGCCGGCCGGCGGGCAGCGAGCGACCGTCGGCGAGTGCCATCAGGACGCGGACGCGTTTCGGGTCGGCGAACGCGGCGGCGACGCGGGCGAGCTCGGGGTCTCCGGTGGCCGGGCTGGTCATCGTTCGAGCGTACGTCGCGGACGCTTCGACGGGCGCTGAAGTGTTCGCGACGGAGGATCGTCGGTATGTGGCCTCTGCGGATCGCCCTGTGTGGTGGGTACTTCCTCGTCCTGCTGGACGTGACCGTGGTGAACGTCGCGCTTCCGGAGCTCGGGGCCGGTCTGGGCACTTCGTCGTACGGGCTGGCCTGGGTGGTCGACGCGTACACGGCTCCGCTCGCGGTGCTGCTGCTGGTCGCTGGTGCGCTGGGGGACCGGTACGGTCACCGGCGGTTCGTGCTCTGGGGGTACGTCGGGTTCGGTGCGGCCTCGGTGGTGTGCGCGCTGGCTCAGGCGTTGCCGATGGTCATCGCGGGACGGGCGATCCAGGGGGTCTGCGCGGCGTTCATGCTGCCGGGCACTCTCGCGTTGCTGATCGCGGCGGCTCCGGACGAGCGGGGGAGAACCGTCGGACTCTGGGCTGCGGTAGGTGGGGCTGCGCTGCCGGCCGGGCCGTTGCTCGGGGGAGTACTGGTCGATCTCGCGGGGTGGCGGGCGGTGTTCTGGCTGAACGTGCCGTTCATCGCTGCTGCGCTGCTGCCGATCGTCAAGCTGCGTGAACGCCCGAAGAAGCCGGCCAACAGGCGGCTGCGGCCTGCGTTGTCGGTGCCGGTGCGTGCGCTGGTGCCGGCCTGCGCCGTCGCGGGGGTGATGAACTTCTGCGCGCTCGGCGCGCTCTTCGTGCTGACCCAGGTGTTCCAGACGGCTCATCACCTCCGCCCACTGGCCGCGGGACTCCTGCTCCTCCCGGCGATGCTGCCGCTGCCGGTACTGGGCGCGCCCGCGGGGCGGCTGACCGACCGGCTGGGACCGTGGCGTACCAGCGCTGCCGGGCTGACGATCGCGGCGACCGGGTTCGCCGGTCTCGCGGTGACCGTCGGATCGCCGCCGGGTCCGGCGTTGCTGGGTTCGCTCGCGGTCTGGGGTGTCGGCCTTGGTGTTCTCACACCGGCCATCGTTTCGGCGGCGCTTCAGGCCGCGCCCGTCGTACCCGGTACGGCGTCCGGCGCGAGCAACACCGCCCGGCAGGCGGGTGGGGCGCTCGGGGTGGCGACCTTCGGTGCGGTGGTGGGCGCAGACCTCACGCGGGCGCCCTGGGTGCTGGCTGGTGCGGCGCTCGCCTTCGCGCTGGCGGCGGCGTACTGCTGGAGGAGGAACCGCGACGCCTTGCCGGTCCGGCGGTAGAACGCCTCGCCGATGGTGTCAGTGCGGAAGCGTCCGGGTGTCGATGAGTTGCTGGGCGACGTCGCGAAGCTTGGTGTTGGTGTCCTGGGAGTAGCGCTTGAGGATGGCGAACGCCCGGTCGCTGTCGACGTCGAAGCGTTCCATCAGGATGCCCATGGCCATGCCGACGAGCTTGCGGGCGTCGACGGCCTGAGCCATCGTCTCCTCGTGCCGCGCGGTGGCGACCGCGACGGTCGCGTGCCGGGCGAGGATCTGGGCGATGGCCTCGTCGTCGGTGCCGAAGGCGTCGGGGTCGGGGCTGTAGAGGCCGAGGGCGCCGACGGTGCGGGAGTCCGTGCCGAGCATCAGCGGTACGTCGAGCACGCTGCGGACCCCGAGGCCGGAGACCTTGGCGGCCCACTCCGGCCAGCGGTCGTCGGTGAGGGTGTCGCGGATCAGGACCGTGGTCCGGTCCCGGAGCGAGGCGACCAGCGGGCCGTCCTCGGCGTCGATCTGCAGGGTGAAGACGTCAGCGACGACCGGGTCGGTGACCGCGGCGATCTCCGTGCGGTGCCCGCGGGTGGACAGCGCGATCCCGGCGTACGTGCAGTTGAGCGCCTGCAGCGCGAACTCGACGACGGCCTCCACCGTCTCCTCGACTCCGGAGGCGTCGTGCAGCTCGACGGCCAGTCGTGCGAACGCGTCGGCCGCCGCGCCGTCTACAGGGTCAAGCGTCGCCACATCGGTCTCCCAGGTCCGCACGACCGGCACCCCGCCGGCCGGGGCGCCCAGCTCACATCTTGCCTCACCAGTACCAGCCGGGCACGAACCGGCCCGGGCCGTCCAGGTCACCTACCGTTGGCGTCATGCTCCAGGATCAGCTCGGCGAGCGCGGTCAGGTCGTCGGCGACCAGGTCCGGCTGGGGGCCGTGCGGGCTTAGCACCATCCCCGGCCGGCTGATGAACGCCGCCTGACAGCCGGCCTCCAGCGCCCCGGTGATGTCCCAGTTGTGCGCCGCGATCAGCCGGACCTCACCGATCGGTACGCCGTACGCCGCCGCGACCGCCTGGTACGGCTCGGGTGACGGCTTGAGGTGCCGCACGCTGTCCGCCGAGACCACCTGGTCGAAGTACTGCCGGATCCCGGCGTTGGTCAACTGCTGCTCGGCGACGTCCTGCACCGAGTTGGTCAACGCGACCAGCCGCAGCGGCGACTCGGCCAGCCGCGCGAGAGCGTCGGGCACCTCCGGGTGCGGCGGCAGCGACGACATCAGGGCGACGGTCTCGTCCACCTCGGCGTCACCCAGTACGACGTCCTGCCGCGCCGCAAGCATCCGGAGCGCGGCTCGCTGCGCGGTGGTGAAGTCGACGTACGCGCCGGTCAGCCCGCCGACGAACGCGAGCTGCAGCATCTGCGCGAACCACAACGGCCGCAGCGCCGCCGTACCGAACAACTCCTCGAACCGCCCGTCGAGCGCCTTCAGATCCAGCAACGTCTCGTTGACGTCGAACGCGAGTACCTGCGCCATGCGAATCAGCTCCGTGCTTCTCGGAAGAGAGTGCTGGTACTTCAGTACCAGACGGAGCCGGTGCTGGACTCCAGAAGCCGGTTTCAGCCGCGCTTGATCCCGGCGGCGAAGTTCAGCGCGGTCAGGGTCTTCTGGAGCGTGTCCAGGTCGGGGGCGGGGGTGACCGCGAAGTCGCCGTACAGGCAGAACGCGAGGTTGCCGTCGGTCGTGCGGCCGGCGAGTTCGGGGCGGCCGTCCTCGTCGTGCAGGACGAGCCAGCCGAGGGTGTCCAGCTCGTCCAGGGCCATCGCGCTGGGGGTGTGGTCGCCGGATGGGAGGACCACGAGACCGGCGCCGGTGAGCTCGTCGAGGTAGGCGGTGTGGGCGTCCATGAGCTCGACGACCTCGAGATCGACGTAGTCGACGCCCCGGCGCGGTGAGTTCTCGGAGGCGCAGGCGATCGCGAGTCCGTGCGGCAGGCAGGTCGTCTGCGGCATCGGGCGTGAGTACGGCGTACCGGGGCGGCGCAGGCAGCGGCGGGTCGGCGAGATCGGCAGCGGGCGCCGGTTGGTGGAGCGGTTGTTCACGCGGCGGCCTCGACCTCGAAGACCCGGTCGAGGCCGGTCCGGCGCAGGGCGTCGGCGGCGCGCCGGTTCGCGTGCCGGATGACGACGCCGCCACCGCGCCGGCGGCAGATCCGGTGGGTGTCGAGCAGGGCCGCGAGCAGCGTGGACGACATCTGGTCCAGGTCGGACACGTCGATCACGACCAGGCAGGCGCCGTCCATCACCAGGTCGTTGAGCTGCCAGCGCAGCGCGGTCAGGCCGGCGGCGACCTCGGCCTCGCTGATCGTGACGATGGCCTTCCGGGGCGGTGGGGTGTGGACGGAACGGGTCATGGCGGGCCTCCCGGCGGCACTGACAGGATCTCTCCACTCTTCCCCGTGGACGTTGAGAAAGATCGAGCGCCTTCTTTACGATCCGATGACGAGAACCGCCCCGGCCGTCATCTGCCGCCGATCGGTTGCAAGGATGGTTCGATGGCGTTGCAGGTCCTGGTCGTCGAGGACGACGACCGCATCCGCACCGTCCTGCGGCTCGCGCTGGAGGACGAGGGGCATCAGGTCACCGAGGCCGCCGACACGCCCGCGGCCCTGGACCGGGTCCGGACCGTGATGCCCGACCTGGTGCTGGTCGACCTGATGCTCGGCGAGATCGACGGCTACACCTGCATCCGGGAGATCCGCCGGCTCAGCGACATCCCGATCGTGATCGTCAGCGCCCGTTCCGACACCCACGACATCGTCGCCGGGCTGGAAGCCGGCGCCGACGACTACGTGACCAAACCCTTCCAGGTCAAGGAGCTCACCGCCCGCCTGCGCGCGCTGCGCCGGCGGCTGCGAACCAGTACGGAAGCGACCGAGCCGGACGTCGTACTGGACTCCGACCCGGTACGGCGCCTGGTGCTGTCCCGGTCGCGCGGGTCGGTGCTGCTGCAGGGCGCGGACCTCAAGCTGACCGTCACCGAGTACCGGTTGCTCGCCGAGCTGGCCCGGCCGCCGGGCCGGGTGCTCAGTCGTCCGGCGCTGCTGTCGTCGGTCTGGGAGCACGGCTTCTACGGCGACGAACGGATCGTCGACGTCCACATCCGGCGGTTGCGAACCAAGATCGAGCGCGATCCGGGCCGCCCGCAGCTGGTGGTCACCGTGCGCGGGATGGGCTACCGGCTGGACCCGCGGTGAACCGCGCGCTCGCCGCGCTCGGCCTGCGGCACCGGATCGTGATCGCGTTCGCGCTGGTCGCGTTGCTGGTGTCGACCGTGTTCGCCGTGAGCACCTACGCGCTGGCGCGCGGGTACCTGCTGGGTCAGCGCGAGGACGTCGTCCAGCGGCAGGCACTCGCGGACGCCGGGTTCGTCCAGCGCCGGCTCGAGACCGCGGGGGCGGACGTGTCCGCCGTACTGACGGCGGCCGGTACGCCGGCCGGGTACGTCGTGGTGCTGAAGTGGCAGGACCAGTGGTACGGATCGGCGCTGGACCAGGGGCGGGAGGCGGTCCCGGTGGAGATGCGCGCCGAGGGCGCTGAGGGCCGGGCAGCGACGCAGCGGGTCGACAGCGCCGACGGGCCGGTGCTGGTGGTCGGCGTACCGCTGCCGGCCGTGGGCGGGGAGTTCTACGAGATCGCGCCGCTGAACGAGCTCGACGGGATCCTGCGGTTGCTGAGCCTGATCCTGATCGGGGGAGCCGTGCTGTCGGCCGGGGCCGGCGCGGCGCTCGGGGCGTGGGCGAGCCGGTCGGTGGTCACGCCGCTGAACCGTGTGGCGGTCGCGGCGGCGACGATCGCCGGTGGGGAGCTGGACACCCGGCTGCCGCCGACGGAGGATCCCGAGCTCGCGACGATTGTTGCCTCGTTCAACAGTATGGTCCAGACGCTGCAGCAGCGGATCGAGCGGGACGCCCGGCTGGCGGCGGACGTGAGTCACGAACTGCGCTCGCCGTTGACGACGCTGGTGGGAAGTGTGGACCTGCTCACCGCGCGGCGGGACGAGCTGCCGCCGCGGTCGCAGCAGTTGCTGGACCTGATCTCGGCGGACCTGGACCGCTTCCGGCGGTTGCTGGACGACCTGCTGGAACTGGCGCGCTCGGACGCGGGCCTGGACCTGGGATCGGAGGCCACGGTCCCGCTGGGAGAGCTGCTGCGGTACGTCGTGGGCGAGGTCGGTGCGGATCCGGCGCTGGTGAAAGGGGCCGAGGGCATCGAAGTACGGGGGGACAAGGCGCGGTTGGGACGGTTGTTCCGGAACCTGCTGGAGAACGCTTCGCGCCACGGAGGTGGGGCGACGGCCGTGCTGGTGAGCCGGTCCGGGGACGACGTGCTGGTCGAGGTGGACGACGCGGGCAGCGGGATTCCGCCGGAGGAGCGGGAGCGGGTGTTCGAGCGGTTCGCGACCGGGCCGAACCGGCGCGGTTCGTCGTCGGGGACCGGGCTCGGGTTGGCGCTGGTCGCGGAGACCGCGGCCGCGCACGGTGGGGCCGTGTGGTGCGAGGCTTCGCCGGCGGGCGGCGCGCGGTTCGTCGTACGGCTGCCGGAGGTGAAGCGGTGAGGCGCTGGGTGGTGGGGCTGGTCGTCGTACTGGTTGTTGGTGGGTGTGGGGTGCCGACGCAGGAGTCGCCGGTGGAGATCCGGCCGGAGGCACTGCCCTCGCGGTTGCGGGAGACCGCGCTGCCGCGCGAGGTCTCGCCGCAGACGCCTGGGCCGGGATTGGTGAGCGTGGTGGTGAACTTCGTCCGCAAGGACCGGTTGGTGCGCTCAGTGCGCGAGGTGCCGAACGGTCCGGCGGAGGACCGCCTGGCCGCGATCGTCGCCGCGCTGGTGGCCGGACCAACCGAGCGCGAGCGGGCCAGCGGGATCTCGTCGGCGCTCCCCGCAGGCCTGCAGCTGACGGTGACGACTTTGGACGGCAACCGCGCGGTGATCGGTCTCGTCGGCGAAACCGGCGGGTCGGCGGCCGAGAACGTGCTCGCCGTCGGCCAGATCGTCCTGTCGGCGACCGCGATCCCGACCGTCAAGGAGGTCACCTTCGAACGCGACGGGTTGCCTGTCGAAGCACTGCTGGCCGACGGCGCGCTGACCACCAACCCGCTGACGGCCGCCGACTACGCCGCGCTCCGCGCGGGCTGAGGGCTGTGTCGAGGCAAGGAGACGGCTGCTGTGAGGACGGCGACGATCAGGACGGCGGAGCACAGGGTCAGGCCTCGCGCGTAGCCGTCGTTGAGGGAGCTGGTCGTCTCGGTGTGGTGCTGGGCGGCGGTGCCCAGCGCGGCGAGGCCGAGTGAGGCGCCGAGCTGCCGGGAACTGTTGAGCAGGCCGGACGCCGTACCGGTTTCGTGAGGTGCGACGTCGGTCGTGGCGGTGGCGACGAGGGGGCCGAGGCAGAGGCCGAAGCCGATGCTCGCGACGATCGACGGGCCGAGGACGTCGATGAGGAAGCGGCCGTCGGCGCTGATCTGGCCGAACCACGCGAACCCGATCGCGGTCAGCAGCGCGCCGCCGATCAGCAGGCTCTTGGCCGGGACGCGGTAGCCGAGCTTGATCGCGAGCACCGACCCGACGACGACGCCGAGCGCGAACGGCAGGAACATCAGGCCGGTCAGCGCCGGGCCGACGTCGAGCACACGCTGCAGGTACAGCGACATGAAGTAGAACGACGACGCCATCGCCGCGCCGACGAGCAGGTTGAAGACGTTCGCGCCCGAGACCGAGCGGTTGGTGAACAGGCCGAGCCGGACCAGCGGCTCGCGGCGCGTGGTCCGCTCGACGAGGACGAAACCAGCCAGCAGCACGACGGCGATCGCGAGCGTGATCAGCGTGGTCGGCGATCCCCACGCGTGCCGGTCGGTCCGCACGACGCCGAAGACCAGAGTCGTCATCCCGGCGGTTGCGAGGACGGCGCCGAGCACGTCCGGGCGACCACGGCGTACGGCGGCCACTCCGGCGACCCCCGCCCAGGCGACGGCGAACGCGACCGCGGCCATCGGGACATTGACGAACATCACCCATCGCCAGCTCGCGTACTGGGTCAGCACGCCACCGATCAGAACGCCGAGCGCGCCGCCGGCCGCGTTCATCGCGCTCCACACGCCGAACGCGCGGACCCGAGCGCGACCGCTCGGGAACGTCGTGGCCAGCAACGCGAGCGCGGCCGGTGCGAGCATCGCGGCCCCGATCCCTTGAGCAGCGCGGGCTGCGACCAGGTGACCGGGTTCCTGCGCGAAGCCCCCAAGCAGGGAAGCGACGCCGAACAGGCCCAGTCCGGCGAGCAGCAACTGCTTGCGCCCGTACCGGTCGCTGGCCTTGCCGCCGAGCAGCAGCAGGCCCCCGAAAGTCAGCGCGTAGGCGTGGATCACCCACGTCACCCCGGTGGCGCTGAAGCCGAGGCCGTTGGCGATCTGGGGGAGTCCCACGTTCACGACCGAGAGGTCGAGGGACACCATGAACTGCACGACGGCGACCACGGCGAGGGTGGCGCCAGGCTTGTTCTGCAGGTTTCGGAACATGTTCCGAAAGTAGCACCGGGAGGGTGTGGGTGTCGAGCCCGGGCCGGTTCGAGGCCGGCCCGAGCTCGCGGTGGTCAGGAGGCGTAGACCTGCTGGTAGAGGGCGTGCAGTTCGGCGGCGGTGGTCTCGCGGCCGGTGCGGTCGGTGTGGCGCTGGACGTGCCGGGCGAAGTCGGCTTCCTCGTCCGGGGTCAGCTTCACGCCGTACTCGGCGTGCAGGAGATACCCGATGCCGCCCTTGCCGGACTGGCTGTTGACGCGGATCACCGCGTCGTACGTGCGGCCGAGGTCGGCAGGGTCGATCGGCAGGTACGGGACGTCCCACGGGTGGTCGCGTTCCGGTACGCCGGCTTCGGCCGCGCGGCGGGTGTGTTCGGCGAGGCCCTTGCGGATGGCGTCCTGGTGGGTGCCGGAGAACGCGGTGTGGACCAGGTCGCCGACGTACGGGTGCCTGGCCGGGACCGGGAGGCGGGTGCAGTACTCGACGGTGGCGCGGATGTGGTCGAGGTCGGAGAAGTCGATCATCGGGTCGACGCCTTGGGTGTAGAGGTTGAGTGCGAGTGTGGCCAGGTCGACGTTGCCGGTGCGCTCGCCGTTGCCGAACACGCAGCCCTCGACGCGTTGCGCGCCGGCCAGGACGGCGAGCTCGGCGCAGGCGATGCCGGTCCCGCGGTCGTTGTGCGGGTGGACGGACAGGATGACGCTCTCGCGGCGGTCGAGCGACTTGTGCATGTGCTCGATCTGGTCGGCGTAGACGTTCGGCGTCGCGACCTCGACGGTGGCCGGCAGGTTGAGCACGACCGGCCGGTCGGGCGTCGCGTCCCAGCGGGTCGTCAGGCGGTTGCACAGGTCGAGGACGAAGTCGGGCTCGGTCAGGTTGAAGACCTCGGGTGAGAACTGGAAGCGGACGTTGTCGCGGTCCTGGCTGAGTTCCAGGATGTCGTCGGCCGCTCGGAGGATGAGGTCGGTCAGTTCCTCGCGGGTCCGGCGCAGGACGATGTCGCGCCACAGTGGCGCGGTCGCGGCGTACAGGTGCACGACGACCGGCGTACGGATGTCGCGGACGGACTCGAGCGTGCGCTCGATCAGCGCGCGGCGGGCCGGGGTGAAGACCACGACGGTGACGTCGTCGGGTACGTCGGTGAGCCGGCGGACGAAGTCGAAGTCGGTCTGCGAGGCGGACGGGTAGCCGACCTCGACCTCTTTGTAGCCGATGGCAACGAGCAGGTCGAAGAAGCGGCGCTTGCGGGCCGGGTCCATCGGCTCGGCCAGCGCCTGGTTGCCGTCGCGCAGGTCGACGGGGACCCAGAGCGGAGCGGTGGTGGTGCGGCGGTTCGGCCAGTCGCGCTCGATCGGTACGACGGGCACGCGGTCGAAGACGGAGCGGTACCGGTGGTGCGGCATCGGCGACGGTTGCTGCCGGTTCCAGTTCATGCGGAGATGTCCTTGCGGTCACGAGCTCGGGGACCGGCGCGCACCAGCACTCCACGGAGGGGCGCCGGTCGATTCAGCTCCCGCCGTGGCAGCTGAGGAGGAGGCGGCTCGAGGACATGGGGTCGACCTTAGAGCAGGTCGTACTCCTCAGACAAGCTGAGGGGTTAGGCTGGGCCGATGATTCGCCGACAACCGCTGGCCGAGCAGGCCGTTGACGAGATCCTGCGGCGCGTGGGGGCCGGGGAGTGGCCGGTCGGGCACAAGCTCCCCGGCGAGACGACGTTGGCGGCGCAGTTGGGCGTTGGGCGGTCGACGGTGCGGGAGGCCGTCCGGGAGTTGGCCGGGCGGCGGGTGCTGGAGAGTCGGCAAGGAGCCGGGGTGTTCGTGGTGGGGACGCAGCCGGTGGAGGACTGGGACCAGGTGCTTCGGCGGGCTGCGATCTCCGACGTGCTGGAGGGACGGCTGGCGATCGAGACCGAGGCTGCGCGGCTGGCGGCTTCCCGGCGTACGGCGACCGACCTGCGGGCGCTGAAGCGGACGCTGGCGGAGCGCGCGCGGGCCGCTGCGGAATCCGGGGACGAGGAGTACATCGAGGCGGACCTTGCGTTCCACCGCGCGGTGGTGACCGCGGCGCACAACGCCGTACTGGGTGAGCTCTTCGACAGCTTCGTTCCGCGCGTACGCCGCGCGATGGCGGACATGCTGAAGCTGGACACGAAGGCGAAGCACCGCGGCGACCAGGCCGAGCACGCGGCGATCGTCGACGCCGTCCGCGCGAAGGACCCCGAGCTGGCCGCGGCCGTCAGCCGAGCCCACCTGGCCGACGTCCGCAGCGAGCTGCTACCCGGCTGACCGCGGGGTGAGGCGGATGACCGGGTACTCGCGGTCGGACTTCTCCTGGTACTTCGCGATGCGGGGCTGGGCCTTGGCGATCCGCTGCCAGGCGTCCGCGCGCTCGGTGGGGGTCAGGCGCTCGGCCTTCACCGGTACGGCGGGCTTGCCGGCGAACTCGACCGTCACTCGGTCCGGGTGGGCCGTCAGGTTCGCGTGCCAGTCGGGGTGCTGGCTGCCGCCGCCGGAGGCGACCACCAGCCACGAATCGCCGTCGGCGAACCAGGCCAGCGGGGTCGTCCGCGGCTCGCCGCTGCGGCGGCCGATGGTGTTGAGGACGAGCACGTCCATGCCCATCATCTGGCCCTTGCCGTCGCGGATCTTCCGGCTGGCCCGGGCGCCCATCTTCACCTGCATCCACCGCGAGAACCGTCCCGGCGTTCCCGGCTTGCGCTCGACCTGCTGTGTCTTCGTCATACCGAAGACGCTATTGGTCAGGCGGCCGGCGCCGCTTCTCGATTCCTGATCACTTGCGCGCGGCGGCGATCTCCCGGCCCAGCTCGCTGTCGGGGAAGCGGTCGAGCAGTGTGCGGAGCTCGTCGGCGGGCAGGTTCGCGCCGAAGGCCTCGGCGCGCGGCTGCAGCCGTACGCCGTCCGCCAGCCGGTCGAGCACGACCGGGTCGAAGCCGAGGTCGTCGACGAACTCGCTGACCACGGCGACGTCCGACGCGTTGTCACCGGCAACGGCGATCGCCTTGCGGCCCGGCGTACCGGCGGGCAGGGCGCCTTCGTCGAGGTCGTGGTACCCCATGTGGTTGAAGCCCTTGACCACCCGTGCTCCGTCGAGGAACGCGGCGACGAGCTCGCTGGACGACGTCCGCGGGTCGGTGAGGTCCTCGCGGTGGCCGTCGATCTCCCACCAGTAGTTCATCGCGTCGACGACGAGCTTGCCGCGCAGCTGGTCGACCGGGATCGCCTGGTACTTGCCGAGCGGCAGGGCCAGGACGACGAGGTCGGCGCCGGCCGCCGCCTCCACGCCGGTGGTGGCGACGGCGCCGGGAACCAGGATCTCGACGGTGAGCGCGATCTTGGCCGGATCGCCCGAGCCGGCGATCAGCACTTTGTAGCCCGCGGCAACGGCCAGCCGGCCGAGCACGGTCCCGACCTTGCCGGCGCCGAGGATCCCGACCGTGTGGATGCCGGTGGCACTCATGCCTGCTCCGCCGAGGACGCAGCCGCCGGGGTCAGTTCGGCCAGCCGTTCGCGGACCTGGGGGATCACCTTGCCGCCGAACAGCTCGACCGCGCGCATCCGCGCCCCGATCGGCTGGGTGCCGCTGGTGTAGATCAGGTCGAAGCGCCCGACGTCCACCGCGCTGACCGCGCGGGCGATCTTCGCGGCGACGGTGTCCGGCGACCCGATGTAGAGCGAGCCGTGCTCGATCTCGGCCAGGTACTCCTCGGGGCGGATCGGCGGCCAGCCGCGCTGCTGCCCGATCCGGTCGCGGATCACCTTGTAGTGCGGCCAGTAGATCTCGCGCGCCTCCTCGTCGGTGTCGGCGACGAAGCCCGGCGAGTGCATGCCGACCGGGTGCGCCGTCGTCCCGAACTGCTCGGCCGCACGGCGGTACAGATCGATGTACGGCGCGAAGCGCTCCGGCTGCCCGCCGATGATCGCGAGCATCAGCGGCAGGCCGTGGTGCGCGGTCCGGACCACCGACTGCGGCGAGCCGCCGACGCCGATCCAGGTCTTCAGCCGGCCGGACTCGGTCTTGGGGAAGACGTCGGCGTCGGTCAGCGGCGCCCGCGTCGTACCGGACCAGGTGACCGGCTTCTCGTCGAGCAGCTTGACGAACAGGTCCGCCTTCTCCTCGAACAGCACGTCGTAGTCGGCCAGGTCGTAGCCGAACAGCGGGAACGACTCGGTGAACGAGCCACGCCCGAGGATCACCTCGGCGCGGCCGTTGGACAGCGCGTCGACGGTCGCGAACCGCTGGAACACGCGAACCGGGTCGTCCGAGCTGAGCACGGTCACGCCGGAGGCCAGCCGGATCCGGTTGGTCCTGGTCGCGATGCCGGCCAGCACGGT
This sequence comes from Kribbella lupini, assembly GCF_039529595.1. Classification (NCBI taxonomy): domain Bacteria; kingdom Bacillati; phylum Actinomycetota; class Actinomycetes; order Propionibacteriales; family Kribbellaceae; genus Kribbella; species Kribbella lupini. The sequence goes on from NZ_BAAANC010000001.1 coordinate 1,528,617, forward strand.
CTCCGGGGAGGAGACCGAGTACTCCGGGCGGTGGTGCTCGCCGAGGGCGATCACGTCGACGCCGAGCTCGTCGGCGACGACGGCCTCCTCGACGACCTGGCGGATCGCCACGGCGTGCGAGACCAGCTGACCGTTGTCGTCCTGCGGGACGTCGCCGAAGGTGTCGAGTCCGAACTCGAGATCTGTCACGGGTACTGCGCTCCTTGGGAAGAAGGGATTCAGACGGCGGTGGGTTGGGCGGCGAGCAGCTCGCGGACGCGCGGTGCGACCTCGCGGCCGAGCAGCTCGATGGTGCGGGCCCGGGCGTCCCGGGGCAGGAACATCACGTCGTACTTGAGGTCGAAACGGCTCAGGTGCAGGTCGCGGGCCACGGTGGCGATCTTGCGTGCGACGGTCTCCGGCGAGCCGACGAACAGCGCGCCGGTGTCGACCTCGGCCAGGTAGCGGTCCTTGCTCGGCGCGTAGAAGCCGCGTTCGCGGGACAGGTTCTCGACCACCGGCTGCCAGTAGCGCCACCAGGTCTCGACGGCTTCCTCGTCGGTCTCGGCGACCAGGCCGAGCGAGTGCTGGCCGATCGGGAGCCGGGGCTTGCCGAGGTCGTCGAGCGCCCGTTCGTACAGGGCGACGTTGCCGGCGAAGCGCTGCGGGCGGCCGCCGATGATCGCCATCATCAGGGGCAGGCCGTACCGGGCGGCGCGCAGGACGGAGTTCGGCGTACCGCCGACGCCGATCCAGGTGGGGATGCCGCCGGGGCGCATCTGCGGGTGCAGTGTCTGGCCGGTCAGCGGAGCCCGGACGGTGCCGGACCAGGTGACCTCCTCCTCGCGCTGCAGGCGGACGAACAGCTCGAGCTTCTCCTCGAAGAGCCGTTCGTAGTCGGCCAGGTCGTACCCGAACAGCGGGAACGACTCGGTGGCCGAGGCCCGGCCGAGCACGATCTGGGCGCGGCCGTTCGAGACCGCGTCGAGGGTGGAGAACTCGTGGTAGAGCCGGACGGGGTCGTTGGTGCTGAGCACCGTGACCGACGTCCCGAGCGCGATCTTCTGGGTCGCGGACGCGACGGCGGCCAGCAGGACCGGGGTCGCGGAGTCGTTGTGGCCCTCGCGGTAGTGCTCGCCGAGGCTGAACGCGTCCAGGCCCACGGACTCGGCCAGCTGCGCCTCCTCGACCAGCAGTCGCACCGTCTCGGCGTCGGACATGATGCGTCCGCCGTCGGTGGCCACCTCGCCGAAGGAGTCGAGACCCAGCTCGAAACCAGTCACCACTGTCACCTCGTCCACGTCGGTCTTGGGTTGACGCGTCAAGCTTAACGTCGTGAGTTGACGCGTCAACCAGTAGGTTCGACGGGTGTAACGCGGGGCTCCGGCGAATTCTTCCCGGCCACGTCGGGGCGTCGTCCTGGGTAGATTCGGCCTATGGCGATCGGTCCGGCGGTGGGGCTCGAGGCGGCGCGGCGGATCGCATTGCGCGCCCAAGGGTTCGGGGAGGCCCGGCCGGGGCGGCCGGATGTGCGGCGGGTACGACGGGCGATCGATCGGGTCGGCGTACTGCAGGTGGATTCGGTGAACGTGCTCTGCCGGTCGCACTACCTGCCGGTGTTCTCGCGGGTGGGGGAGTACTCGCGGGAGCGGCTGGACCGGATGTGCTGGGGCGGCGGCGAGCTGTTCGAGTACTTCTGGGGGCACAAGGCGGCGCTGCTGCCGGTGTCGTCGTACCCGTTGGTGCGGTGGCGGATGCGGGTGGCCGAGCGGCAGGTGTGGGATGACCCGCTGGACCCGGAGTTGCAAGTGCCGTGGTCCGTAGTGGTCGGGATGCGGCGGTTGAGCGTGGAGCGGCCGGGGCTGGTCGACGACGTGCTGGCGATGGTGTCCGAGCAGGGACCGATCACGGCGGGCGAGGCCGACCGGGACGGCGTACGGCGGAAGCGGACCGACCCGGATCCGGATCCGACGACCGGGACGATGTGGAACTGGCAGGACGCGAAGATCGCGATCGAGTACCTGTTCGCGACCGGGCGGGTGGCCATCGCCGGGCGCCGGCACTTCGAGCGGCTGTACGACGTGACCGAGCGGGTACTGCCGGCCGAGGTGCTCGCCGCGCCGGAGGTGGACGACGACGAGGCGCGGCGGGAGTTCGTCCGCATCGCGGCGCGGTCGCTCGGGGTGGCGACGGCGGGGGAGCTGTGCGGGGCGACGCGCGGACACTATCCGTTGCCATCGGCATCCGGTCGCCGGGTGCTCGGCGAGCTGGTCGACGCCGGAGAGCTGGTGCCCGTGCAGGTCGAGGGCGTGAAGCAGCAGAGCTACCTGTGGGCGGAGGCCGAGGACGGCCCGGTCGACGCGCGGGCGCTGCTCTCGCCGTTCGACACCCTGATCTGGAACCGGGACCGCACCGAGCGGCTGTTCGGCTTCTTCTACCGGATCAGCATCTACACGCCCGAGGCCCAGCGCGTGCACGGCTACTACGTGCTGCCGTTCCTCCTCGGCGACCGGCTGGTCGCCCGGGTCGACCTCAAGGCGGACCGGCGGAACTCCGCGCTCGTCGTTCCCACCCTGACGTCCGAGCCGGGGGTGAAGGACGTCGTAGAGCCGTTGGCGGCCGAGCTGAAGCTGATGGCCCGTTGGCTGCACCTGGATCGGATCAACGTCACAGCCACTGGGTCGTTCGGGAGAGCACTGAAAGGCGCAGTGCGTTAGGCCGGCGAATCCCGGCCTGTGGACGCCGGACCGGGGCGTCGGAAAGCGTCCTTACGATGGCTACTGATCCAGTGGACATTCGACGTTCCGGTGAGGACCCCGCAGATGACGACCAGCTACCACGCCGCCGGCGACCGCTATGAGCGCCTGGAGTACCGGCGGGCCGGCCGGTCCGGGCTCGACCTGCCGGCGGTCTCGCTCGGGCTGTGGCAGAAGTTCGGCACCGACTACCCGTTCGCGACCCAGCGCGAGATCGTGCTGCACGCCTTCGACCTCGGCGTCACGCACCTCGACAACGCGAACCGCTACGGCCCGCCGTTCCGGGGCGCGGAGAAGTTCCTCGGGCAGCTGCTGCGCACCGACCTCGCGCCGTACCGCGACGAGCTGGTGATCACCACCAAGGCCGGCAACCCGATCGGCCCGAGTCCTTACTTCAAAGGCGGTTCGCGCAAGTCGCTGCTCAGCTCGCTGGACCACAGCCTGCGGGATCTCGGTACCGACTACGTCGACATCTTCTACCACCACCGGCCCGACGCGACGACCCCGCTCGAGGAGACCGTCGGCGCGCTGGTGAGTGCGGTCCAGCAGGGCAAGGCCCTGTACGTCGGGGTGTCGAACTACCCGACCGAGCAGGCGCACCAGGCGGCCGAGCTGCTGCGGCAGGCCGGCGTACCGCTGCTCGTGCACCAGCCGCGCTACTCGATCTTCGACCGTACGCCGGAACGCTCCGGCCTGCTCGACCAAGCGGCCGCGGACGGGTTCGGAGTGGTTGCCTACAGCCCCTTGGCGCAGGGTCTGCTGACCGACAAGTACCTCGACGGCACGATCCCGCCGGGCGCCCGGGCGGCCAACAGCACGTTCCTGTCGCCCGAGCAGATCGACCCGGTCTACCGGGAACGCGCGACCGCGCTGAGCAAGCTCGCGCACGAGCGCGGTCAGTCGCTCGCGCAGCTGGCGCTGCAGTGGGTGCTGCGGCGGCCCGAGGTGACGACCGCGCTGATCGGTGCCAGCTCGACCGATCAGCTCGACCACAACCTCGCCGCGCTCGACTTCCCGCCGCTGACCGAGGTGGAGCTGAAGCTGATCGACGAGCACGGAGTCCACGGCACGGGTCAACGTGCCTGATCTAGGGGAGTCGTTGTGACCGTTTCGCCTGAAGCCTCCTTCCGCCTGCGGTACGGGTCCGACGAAGTGCCTCCGGCCGCGTGGACCGAGGTGATCGCTCAGCAGCTGGCCCACCGGTCGGTGCGGAGCTACCGGCCCGATCCGGTCTCCGACGAGACGCTGACGGCGCTGATCGCGGCGGCGCAGTCGGCACCGACGTCGGGGAACCTCCAGCTGTGGAGCGTGGTCGCCGTACGGGACGAAGCACGCCGTACGCGGCTGGCCGAGCTGGCGGGGGAGCAGGACTTCATCACGCAGGCGCCGTTGCTGCTGGTCTGGCTCGCCGACCTCGCTCGCGCGCGGCACGTGACCGAGCAGATCGGGCAGGCGTCGTCGGAGGGCGCGGACTTCGTCGAGGCGGCGCTGCTCGGGTTCGTCGACGTCGCGCTCGCGGCGCAGAACGCGGCGCTGGCGGCCGAGTCGCTCGGGCTCGGCACGGTGTTCGTCGGGGCGATCCGGAACCGCCCGCTCGACGTCGCGGCCGAGCTGGAGCTGCCGGCGAACGTGTTCCCCGTCTTCGGCCTGACCGTCGGCCATCCCGACCGGTACGACGAGACGTCGGTGAAGCCGCGGCTGCCGCAGGAGGCGGTGCTGCACCACGAGCGGTACGCGCTGGAACCGCAGGCGGCGCATGTGGACGCCTACGAGGAGCTGCTCAACCGGTACTACGCGGCCGCGGGCATGCCTCAGGGGTGGGTACGCCGGGTGGCGTCCCGCTTCGGCAGTGTCGCCGGTCTGAAGGGGCGTGAGCACCTGCGCGAGGCGCTCCAGGTCAAGGGCTTCCCGCTCCGCTGAGAGCGCTCGCGTGACGGACTGGACCACTCAAGCGTTGTCAGGTCATGAAGACTCACGGGGACAGTGTTGAGGAGGTTCGGCCGGACACGGTCGATCCCGGGTTGGCGGCCGCGACGCTGAGCGTCTACGCGCACCGCCACGAGGTGGTCCATCTGTTGTACTCGGCAGCCGACGAGCCGGACGCGCTGCGCCGGGTGGCAGAGATCCTGCACCTGGAGGAGTCGACCGTCGCCCGGGTGCTCGACCAGCCGTTGCGCTGGATGGCGGCCCCGGCCCGGGAGGCCCTGGAGGCAGCCGCCGCCCGCGGGGTCTCGATGATCCCCGAGGCGGCGGAACTGGCAACCACCGCCGCCGGGCCTGATCAGCCCTAGCCCCGACCACAGCCACCGGGTCCCACCCCACCCCTCACGACCACTACTTTGAGCACCGTCCAGCCATCTTTCGGGCCTCCGGGCGGCTGGTCGGTGCTCAAAGTACGTCGGTCGGGGCGAAGTGCGGTGTGGCGCAGCGACGCGGGCTGGTGGAGCTAGCGGCGGGCGTGCAGGGCGAGCAGGGCGGTGTCGTCCGCGAGCGGTTCGCCGAAGCTGGTGAGGAGCTCGGACAGCGCGCCGACCAGCTCAGCGGCGGGCGCACCGGCGTACTGGAGGGCGAGCGTGCGCAGCGCGTGCTCCCCGTAGAAGTCGCCGTCGACGCGGGCCTCGGTCAGTCCGTCGGTGTAGAGCAGCAGCGTGTCGCCGGGCTGCAGGAGCAGGCGGGTCGGCGGGAACTCGCCGGTCGGCAGGATGCCGATCAGCGTGCCCTCCGTGCTCGGGAGGAAGCCGGCCGTGCCGTCCGCGCAGATCAGGAGCGGCGGCGGGTGGCCGCCGGAGGCGAACTCGACCTGCACCTGGCCGGTGACCGGATCCGGGATCAGCGTGCCGAAGATCGCCGTGCAGTAGCGGGGGTCGCCGGTCGCGTAGCGCTCGTTCAGGACGGTGTTGAGCGTGGCGAGGGCGGACCCGGGATCGTGCAGCGCGGCGGCGCGCAGGGTGTAGCGGGCGAGTGACGTCACGGCGGCGGCCGCCGGGCCCTTGCCGCAGACGTCGCCGAGGAAGAAGCCCCAGCGTTTCGGGTCGACGGCGAACAGGTCGTAGAAGTCGCCGCCGAGCTGGATGGCCGACGCGGTGTGGTAGTACGCCGCGGTCTCGATTCCCGGTACGTCGGGGAGCTGAGCGGGGAGCAGGGACTGCTGGAGTACGGCGAGCGCGTCCTCGAGCTGCGCGCGGTCGACCTCCGCCTGGCGCTGGGCGGCTTCGGCGTCGCGCCGCGCGGTCTCGGCGACCTGGCGGCCGCGCAGCAGTTCCTCCTCGTACGCGCGGCGGATCTGGGCGTCGAAGACCGTCGTACGGATCAGCACCGGCTCGCCGGCGTCGTACTTGACCACGGACGAGACCAGCACCGGCAACCGGCCGCCGCCGTGCCGCTTGAGCTCGAGCGCGACACCGCTGATCTGGCCCTGCATCCGCAGCGACGGTGCCAGGTGGGTCTCGTGGTAGACCTTGCCGCCGATGGTCAGCAGGTCGGCGAACCGCATCCGCCCGACCACGGCCTCGCGCTCGAGCCCGAGCCAGCCGAGCAGCGTCGCGTTGACCATGACGATCGTGCCGTCCATCGCCGTCGACAGCTGTCCGCTCGGCGCGGAGTCGTAGACCTCCTCGGCGCTGTCGCCGCGCGTCACCTCAGGCCCGCGAGGAAGGCGGTGATCGCCGCGTTGGTCGCCTCGGGCGCCGACAGGTGCGGGCAGTGGCCGGTCGCGTCGAGCGTGACCAGGGTCGACCCCTCGATCGCGGCGTGCGTGTACGCCCCGACCTCCCGGGGCGCGATCACGTCCTCGGTCGCCTCCAGGATCAGCGTCGGCACCTTCACCGACGCCAGATCGGCACGTGAGTCGGACAGGAACGTCGTCCGGGCGAAGACCCGGGCCATCGCGGGGTCGGTCGCGCAGAAGCTGGTGGTCAGCTCCTCGCCGAGCTCCGGCCGGTCGGCGTTGCCCATGATCACCGGCGCCATCGCCGACGACCAGCCGAGGTAGTTCTCCTCCAGCGAGGCCAGCAGCTCGTCGATGTCGTCGCGGGCGAAGCCGCCGCGGTAGTCGCCGTCGTTCAGGTAGTGCGGCGAGGGCGCGACCATCACCAGCGCGCCGATCCGGTCGGGCGCCTTGCGGGCGGCCAGAACGCCGATCATCGCGCTCACCGAGTGCCCGACGAACACCGCGTCGTGCAGGTCGAGCGCCGTACAGACCTCGACGACGTCGTCGGCGTACCCCTCCAGGCTGGAGTAGCGCTGCTCGTCGAAGGCGGTCAGGTCGGACCGGCCGGCGCCGACGTAGTCGAACAGAGCGATCCGGTAGTCGTCGGCCAGGGCAGGAACGGTCAGACGCCACATGTTCTGGTCGCAGCCGAAGCCGTGCGCGAGCAGGACCGTACGGCCGTCCGGGTTTCCGGTGGTGGTGACGTTGTTCCGGCGCAGGATGTCCACCCGGCCATCCTCGCAGCCCGGTCCCCGGCCCGCGGCGACGGCTTACCGGCGATCGGTACGCCGGGGCTGCTGCTCGTGCACCGGGCCCGGACAGGGCTCCTCGCCGGCGGCGTCGGCGAGGTCGTAGGCGACCAGGGGACACCGCGTGCAGTAGAGCAGCCCGTCGTCGGGGTCCACGAGCAGGTCGTGGTTGCCGGTCGAGAACGGCACCGGGCACGCCGTGTCCGCGATTTCGTCGCGGTCTGCGAAGTGGGCGTCGCAGCGGATGCAGACCGGTCCGGCCGAGAACCGGCCCTCCGAGGTGACCCGGTGCAGATCGATCACCTGGTGACCGTTGATCTCGGCGTACGGATCCGTCACGGGCGTCGTCCTCCAGGGCTGGTCCGGTCTCGCCCTCCTAGGTGCCCACAGCAAGGTTGTCCTACGCATGTGGTCTATGTCAGATCGGTGACGGGTGGGCCGGGCCTCGTCACTGGGGCAGTTTACGGGTGTCGATCAGGTGCTGGGCGACGTCGCGCAACTTGGTGTTGGTGTCCTGGGAGTACCGCTTGAGGATCTCGAACGCCCGCGACTCGTCCAGGTCGAAGCGCTCCATCAGGATCCCCATCGCCTGGCCGACCAGTTTGCGGGCGTCGACCGCGGCCGTCATCGTCTCGCCGTCGCGCGCGGAGGCGACCGCGACCGACGCGTGCCGGGCCAGGATGTACGCGATCGCCTCGTCGTCGGCGGTGAAGGCGTCGGCGTGCACGGTGTACAGACTCAGGACGCCGATCAACTGCTCGGCGGCGCGCATCGGGACGTGCAGGACCGAGCCCACGCCGTACGACGTGAGCCGGGTGCTCCAGGCCGGCCAGCGCGTCTCGGCCGCGACGTCAGCGACGTACACGGTGGTGTCGCCGGTCAGCGCGGCGATGAGCGGACCTTCGGCGGCGTCGATCTGCTCCTGGTAGATCTGCGCCACCAGCGGGTCGGTGACCGCGCCGATCTCCCAGCCGTGGGGGCTGGTGAGCATCACCCCGGCGTACGTACAGGCCTCCGCCTGCAGGGCGAACTGCACGACGGCGTCCACCGTCTCGTCCACGCCGTCCGCGTCGTGCAGCTCCACGGCCAGCTGCGCGAAGACCGTCGCCAGCATCGGCTCCCGACCGTCGTGGTCGAGAGCCGCCTGCAGGACCTGCTTGTCGACAGCCGGGGCCGAGGCGTGCTCAGTCATGCCCATATGATGCACGGCCCCCGCGCGCGGGGGGCCATAGCTCGCGGATGATGGTCCCGAGTCGTTATCCGTTCGGCCGGCTGCTGTTTGCGGCGGTACGCGGTGGGTCACCGGGCGTCGTAGGAGACCTTCCCGACGGAGAGGACCGGTTCGATGGGTGACTACGAGGCGACGACCGTGGTGGACGTCGCGCCGAACGTGCTGTTCGACTACCTGTCCGACGTCGAGCGGCTGCCGGAGTACCTGCCCCAGATGACCGAGGCGCACCGCCTCGACGATCCGTCCCCGCAGTCGCAGGGCGCCGAGGCACGGCAGCCCGGCGAGGCCGTCCACGAGCGGGTCGAGGTGGCCGCGGTGGTGGACGGCGACGAGCGGGAGGTCCGCAGCGAGGCCGCGATCGACATCGTCGAGGAGGGCCGGAAGATCCGGTGGTCGGCTCCCGGGCCGCACGACTACCACGGTGAGCTGGAGGTCGACTTCGTCGCCGACGGCACCGCTCAGCTGACCGTCCGCCTGCACACCGAGCACGCGGAGGGGCCGTCCATCGACGAGGCCTTGGAGCGGACGCTCTCGGGGATCAAGGCGACGGTCGAGCGGCCGGACAAGCAACCGCGCGAATAGCCGGGCGTCTCGCGCGCTGATCATGCCACCGGCGGCCGTCTTGCCCGGGTAGCCTCCGGGCGTGGAGAAGCTGCAGAAGGTGCTGGACTCGCTGGTCTCCGACGGTGCGACCGGGGTGCTGCTGGACTGGCGGTCGCCTGAGGGGCGCTGGACCGGGGTCAGTGGGGTGGCCGAGCGGGCGAGTGGGCAGCCGGTCGACCCGGCCGGCTGGTTCCGCGCGGGCAGCATCACCAAGACGTTCACGGCCGTGGTCGTGCTGCAGTTGGTGGCGGAGGGACAGCTGCGGCTGGACGAGCCGGTGACGCAGTGGCTGCCGGGAGTTCCGGAGGATGTGACGCTGCGGCAGCTGCTCAACCACACGAGTGGCTTGTACAACTACACCGACGATCTGCCGGACACGGCGAAGCTGTACCAGGACCGGTACGACCACTGGGATCCGGCGGAGACGCTGGCGGGGGCCGTGGCCAAGCCCCGGGGGTCGGGCGACTGGGCCTACTCGAACACGAACTACGTCGCGCTGGGGCTGTTGATCGAGGCGGTGACCGGGCGGTCGTACGAGGACGAGGTCCGGTCACGGGTCCTGGAGCCGGTCGGGCTGACGCGGACGCTGCTGCCGGGCGACGACGTGGACCTGCCGGATCCGCAGCTGCACGCGTACCTGGAGGTCGAGGGGGAGTTGGTCGACCTCGCGCAGGCGAACGTCTCGCAGGCCTGGGCGGCCGGGCAACTGGTGTCGACGGCGGCGGATCTCAATCGGTTCTACGCCGCTGTGCTGGGTGGAGAGTTGCTGGGCGCGGACGAGTTGGTGGCGATGCTGACCGGCGTACCGAATGGCGACGGTACGGCGTACGGGTTGGGGATCGCGCACGAGACGCTGCCGGACGGGCGGGTGCTGTGGGGGCACACGGGCGGGATCTTCGGCTACCGGACGGTGAGCTACCACTCGCTCGACCTGTCGCACCAGGTGACGCTGGCGGTGGGTGGGGGCGGCGGGGGCGAGCCGGAGACGGGCCCTGTGCTGGCGGACCTTTTCGAGGGTTAGGCGCCGAGTCAGCGGGCTGACGCGACCGCCAGCAGGAACCAGCCGGTGTGCGGGATCCACTGTTCCGCCCAGCGCCAGCTGTCACCTTCGGGCGCGTCGTCGGGGAGGAAGGCGATGTCGTTCTCGTCGGACCAGCCCGCGGTGATGCCGTTGAGGATGCCGCCGGGAAGGTTGGGGAAGTCCGACGAGTAGTCGGCGTTGTTGCGGCCGCGGCCGTGCAGCATCGAGGTGTCGAACGGGTTGCGACCGGTGATCCAGGCGAGCTGGTCGTCGGCGAAGGCTCTCAGCTCGGACGCGCCGGTCTCGGCGATCCGGGCGCAGGCGTTGGCCGCTGCCGCGAGGGACGCGATGGCGGCGTTCTCGCCCTGCCACCAGTAGCCGGTCTCGTTGGCGTGGGGGAAGAAGAACGACTCCCGTGGTTTGTCGTTGGTCGGCTGGACAAGTGTGCGGGGGTAGCCGAACGGGTTCTGGACCGACGCGGTCCTGGTGAGGATGTCGTGCATGGCCTGGAGGGCGGTACGGCGGGCAGGGTCGGCTTCGGGGGTGTCGGGGAGGACCTCGGCGAAGCGGAGGAGGGCGAGAATCGGGAGGCCCGGTTCTGCCGCGTGGAAGAACGGGCGGTTCTGCTCGTCGGCGCGGAACCATCCGGGTTCGTTCGTGGGGCGGACGTACCGGCTGGTGAGAGAGGCGGCGCGGGTGCGGGCTGCCGCTACGGGCTGCGAGGCCCCGTCTGCGGCTGCAAGCTCGGTGGCGGCGAGCAGCGCTGTGTAGTCGTCGATGATCGACTCGGTGTGGTCGAAGAGGTAGTCGAGGTTGTGCTTCTCGAGATGCGCGAAGGCCTCACGGGCGGCGGTCAGGTACTCGGCGCGGGCGAAGTCGCCGTCGTCGTCGACCGTCGAGGCACGAGCCAGTGCGGCGATGGCCAGCCCGCCGCCTTGCCGGTACGCCGCCTGGTAGCGGCTGGTGCGGACGCAGTCCTGCAGCGGCGCGGTGATCACGCGTTCGTCGAGCTGCTTGGTGAGGGCGTCGAAGATGCCGGTGTAGAAGTAGCCGTCGGGGGAGCGGAAGCGGACCAGGAAGTCGGCGCCCCAGAGTGCCTCGTCGCGGAGTCTCGCGCCGAGGACCTTGGTCAACGCCGGCCCGAGCTGGTCGCGGGCGGCGAGCATCGCCCACGCGCAGAGCGGGATCTGCTGCGGGCTCATCGTCGACGTGTAGGTGAGGTGCGAGAGGAACTTGCTGGTGTCCCCGCTCGCGTCCAGCCAGCCGCCGCGCGCGTCGACCGTCGTACCGGAGTCGTCTCCCCACCGGCGTGCGGCGCGGTCCTTGCGGTCGATCTCGCCGCTGGAGCGCATCGCCTTGAAGTAGGCCAGGACGTCCGACATGGTCTGGCGCTGGAGCCGCTCGGGGGCGATGACGAAGGGCTCGGAGGTCAGCTCGTGGCCCGCGGCGGAGACCCGGACGAAATAGGTGCCTGGGGCAAGGGTTTCGGGCAGCGGGATCCGGCTGTACGGCCCGCCGGTCCAGCCCGGTACGTGTTCGACCGGTCCAGGAGTCAGGACTGCCGGCTCGCCCGGCCCGACGAGCTCGGCGGTGAGTGGACCCTCGGGAACGACCGCGATCACCGCTTTCGCGGCGCCGGCGCCGTACCCGAGGTGCGGGACCAGGATTCCCGGGGTCGTCTCGTCCCGCGCACGCATCCAGTGGCTCCTCGGTGTGTCGACATTGAGTGTTCAACTACTCTGGAGGCACGTGGCGACCAGGGAGTTGAGGGCATGGCGATCTTCAGGCTGAATCATGCGGTGCTGTACGTCGGGGATCTGGCGGCGAGTGTCGCGTTCTACCGCGACGTGCTCGGGTTCGGGTTCACCGAGATCGGCGACAGCTTCAAGGGTGGGGCGTTCCTGCGGGCGCCGGGGTCGACGAACGACCACGACCTCGGGCTGTTCGAGGTCGGGGCGCAGGCTGGCCCGTCGCAGGCGGGGCGGTCGACGGTCGGGCTGTACCACCTGGCGTGGGAGGTGGACACGCTCGGCGACCTCGTCGATCTGGAGCAGGCGCTGACGGCGGCCGGTGCGCTGGTGGGCAAGTCGGACCACGGGACGACCAAGTCGCTGTACGGCAAGGACCCGAACGGGCTGGAGTTCGAGATCGTCTGGATCATCCCGGCCGAGCTGCTCACCGATGCCGACCGCAACAAGTCGGGCGTCGCGCCGCTCGACCTGGCCGCCGAGGTGGACAAGTACGGGCGCGAGGCGCTGAGCGGGACGGGGATCTCGCGACCCTAGCCCTCCAGCACCGTCAGGTCGCGTTCGGCGTACTGGCGGTGCTCCCACTCCTCGATGAGGAGGATCCCCAGGCACTCCTTCAGCGGGAAGTCCTCGATGACCGGCCAGCCGGGCGCGGTCTGAGTGACGGTCGACGCGAGCTGCTCGTCGGTGAGTGACGCGATCACCTCGCGGACCATCGCCTGCCGCTCGGCCCTGAGCGCGAGCACCTCGTCGAGTGGCGGCCGGGCCTCGCGGTCCCAGGGGATGCCCGGCCAGCCGGGCGCCTCGTCCCAGGGCAGGTCGAGCGGGTGCCACGGCGACGGATCGCCGAGGATCATCCGCCCGACCCAGGCGTCGCTCGCGAAGCACAGGTGCCGCAGCGTCTGGACGAACGACCACTCCTCGCCGACGTTGCGGTGCAGGTCGGCCTCGGGGAACGTCTTCGCCCGCGCGACCGTCCCCGCCCACAGCCGCTCGAGGATCGCCCACGCCTCCCGGAACCCGTCGGCGTCCTCCGGCCGCATCTTCGCGCGCTCCGGCGTCCGGCGGTTGAGCTCGGCGTCGATCAGCGGCGCGATGTCGACCCCGTTCACGACCACGTTCTGGATGTCGCCGTGGACCTCCACGTCGCGCAGCTCCACGCCGTACAACTTGGTCCTGGACAGGCTGCCGCCGCGAACCTGCAGGTCACTGAACGCCATTTCACGCAGCACGGTCTCGTTCATGGGCCCACCTTAGATTTCTTACCGGACATTCCCCTTCCGCGAATCAGACCAGATGATGAGCGGATGGACCAGTACGCGGTGAACAAGGCGATCTGGGGCGCCGGCACGTGGGATGCGATCGCCACCCTGATCGCCTCCGTGGGACCCAAGCTGCTCGACGAGGTTCTGGTCGGACCAGGCGTCGACGTGCTCGACGTCGCGACCGGGTCGGGCAGCTCGATCGCGATCCCGGCGGCACAGCGCGGCGCGACCGTGGTCGGGTGCGACCTGATCGCGGAGAACTTCGTCGCCGGCCGGCGCCGGGCGGCCGAGGCGGGGGTGGAGGTGGAGTGGGTCGAGGCCGACGTGGAGGACCTGCCGTTCGAGGACGGACGGTTCGACCGGGTCTTCTCGACGTTCGGGCACATGTTCGCGCCGGATCACGCGAAAGCCGGTGCGGAGCTCGTGCGGGTCTGCAAGCCCGGCGGCACTATCGCGCTGGCGACCTGGCTGCCGACCGGGTACGCCGGGCGCCTGTTCGAGGTGGTCGGCCGGCATCTCCCGTCCGCGCCGTCCGGCCCGATGCCGAGTGCCTGGGGTGAGCCCGACCATGTCCGCGCGATGATGCCCGCCGTCGACTTCGCGTTCCGTCCCGACGTGGTGGTCCTGGCCGCTCCGACGGTCGAGGAGTTCGCCGCGTTCTACGCCGAGAACTTCGGCCCGCTGGTCCTCGCCCGGCAGGCCCTCGGTCCCGGCTGGGCGGCCCTGCACGACGACCTCCTTGCCTACGACAACGAGTGGAACACCGCCACCGACGGCACCCTCCGGATCCCGGCCGACTACCTGGTGTCGATCGGTACGACGTCCGCCCGCGGGTGACCGCATACTGTGCACAAGGGCTCGACTCGGCGAAGGAGTGGTGGACGTGGATCTCCAGCTGGAGGGCCTGCGGGCCCTGGTGACCGGCGGGACGAAGGGCATTGGCCGGGCGGTCGTTGAGGGGCTGGTCGCCGAGGGAGCGTCGGTCGCGTTCTGCGCGCGGACCGAGAGCGACGTGACCGCTGCTGTCGAGGAGCTGCAGGACGGCGGGGCGACGGTCGTCGGTACGGCGCTGGACATCGGGGACGGGCCGGCTCTGATCCAGTGGGTCAACGACAGCGCCGCCGAGCTGGGTGGGATCGACATCGTGGTGGCCAACGTCAGCGCGCTCGCGATCGGCATCGAGGGCGAGGAGCCCTGGAAGCAGAGCTTCGAGGTCGACCTGATGGGCACGGTCCGGATGGTCGACGCGGCGATGCCGTTCCTCGGCCGGAGCCAGGCGCCGTCGATCGTCACCGTGTCGAGCGTGTCCGCCCGCGAGATCGACTTCGCGGCCGGCCCGTACGGGACCTTCAAGGCCGCGATCGTGCACTACACCCAGGGGCTGGCCTTCCAGCTGGCCGGGAAGGGGATCCGCGCGAACACCGTCTCGCCGGGCAACACGTACTTCCCGGGCGGCGTCTGGGAGTCGGTCGAGAGCGGCAACCCGCAGCTGTTCGCCGACTCGCTCGCCCTCAACCCGACCGGCCGGATGGCCCGCCCCGAGGAGATCGCCCGCGGTGTCGTGTTCCTGGCCAGCCCCGCCGCCAGCTTCGTCAGCGGTACGAACCTGGTGATCGACGGGGCCTTGACCCGCGGCGTGCAGTTCTAGGGGGCCACCACCGTGCTGTTGTTGCTCGCGGCCACGAACTTCTGGCGCGGGGCCCGGGCCAGCTTGTCGAGCCAGTAGTCCATCAGCAGCTCGCCCTGCCCACCTTGGTACGAGCTGCAGCGGATCCGCGGGATCGCCATCGGGTCGAAGGTCTTGCCGTACGGCGAAGGGCACGGCCCGGCGCCGACCAGCAGCACGCCCTCGTTCCGGTACGCCGTACTGCCGCGTCCTCCCGCGGCGAGGACACGGCGGTCGCGCGGGTGGACGCCGAGCGGCAGCGCGATCGTCCGTGGCGGTGCGGCCGGGACGGCGGTGGTGACCATCGCGGCCAGGCGGCCGATCTCGCTCTCCGCCTCGGCTGCGCTGAGGTGGCGGAGGTTGGGGTGGTCCCAGGTGTGGTTGCCGAGCTCGCAGCCGGCGTCGTACAGGTATCTGAGGGCGCGGGGGATGTCACTGCCCTGCAGGCCGAACGGCGACTTGTTGAGGTAGAAGGACCCGACGGCGGGGAAGTCGGGGTAACGCGCCTGAAAGGCGAGCATGATGCCGAGGGCGGTGTCGGGGATGACGCGGCCGGCCTTGTCGAGGGCGAACTGGCCGGGCGTGCTGTCGTCGAACGTGAGCACCACCGGCGTCTTGCCCTCCGGTACGGCGGACAGGTCGCGGCGGACCAGGTCGATGGTGCGGATCGGGTGGTAGCCCTCGCGGTACAGGCGTTCGAGCTCGGCGCGGAAGAAGGCCGGCGTCATGTCGTACTCGCCGCTGACGTTCGGGGTCAGCCGGTGGTGCATGAGGACCGGGATCACGCCGAGCTCGCCGGGCGCGGGTGCGCGGCGGGTGACCGGCTTGGGCGCCTTCGGCGCCGGGGGCGTTGTCGGAGGGAGATGGTCGGCGCCGACGACCGGCGCCGCGTCCGGGACACCCGTGTCGTTGCAGCCGGCAACGACTGTGGTGGCGGCCAGGCCGAGGAACGCGCGGCGGGAGAGGCGGCTCATTCGTAGATCACCAGCTCGGGCCGCGGCCGCAGGGCGAGGACCTGGGCGGGCGTCATCAGCGGGCCGTGCCGGGTGTCCTCGACGTAGAAGAGCTTGAACGCCGTGTGCACGCCCTTCGGCAGCTTGGTGATCAGTCCGCGGTACGTCGCTTCCTTCGCACCGCGGGTGCCGATGCCGTCGACCGACTTGATCAGCGCGACGCCGGGGTGCGGGCGCAGGGCGGCTTCGCCTGCGACGATCTTCGCGGTCAGCTGGTGGAAGACGAACACCTTCTCCGGCAGGCGGTACTTGGTGGTCAGCGCGGACAGGTAGGCGCCGATCTCGTTCAGCTCGGCTCCCGACGTACGGCCGAAGACGCGGCCCGGGACCTGGCCGGGGCCGACCTGCCACTCGGGGTCGACGGCGAGGCCGACGTCCGGCTGGCGCAGCCACGGTTCGAGGCGGCGTACCTCGTCCAGCGGTTTGGCCTGGCCGGGCTGGACGTCGAGCATCAGCAGCATCTTGTACTTGCGCGCGACGGCCAGGTAGCGGTCGATCTGCTCCGGGTCGATCCGGCTGCGGTACTTGCCGTCGCTGCCGGCGGCGCCTTGCGCGGTGACGACGATCAGCTCCATCACCGGGAGGATCGTGCGGCCACCCCGGTACGACGTCGCGAGCTTCTCCAGCCGGCGGGCGCGCTCGTCGAGGTTGCTGTCCAGCGGCCCGAGTGCCGGCGCGCCCGGGGCGCCGACGAAGGCGACGAGCTGGTGGGTCGGGAACAGCGTCCGCCCACCGCGCGGCAGCTGCGGCAACGGCTTGGGTTTCGGCTTCGGCGGTTGCGGGGGAGCGGCCGGGGCACTCGGCCCCGGCTTCTTCGCCGTGCCGTTGGCGATATCGGCCTCGACGTCGGAACACCCGACCGCGAGCGAGAACAGCAGGAGCAACACCAGCACACGTCGTACAGCCACCAGGACACCCGATTCCCCAGAATCCGACGGGCAACGTGGCTGTACCCGAAGTCCAAACTAAGTGTGATCACACCAACGCACAACGTGACCACGCCGAGGCGATCCCTTTTCGTGACCGGCTTCGACAGGAGTGTGCAAGGAAAGGTGGTTACGGTCGGGGGATCGCGAGGAGGAGCTGACGATGAGATCACTGATCGTGTTCTGTTCCGTCACCGTCGACGGGTTCATGGCCGGGCCGGACAACGACCTGCGGTTCATGGTGGACGACGAGGAGCTGGAGACCACGCTGAACGGGGAGCTGATGCAGGCCGCGGACGCGATCGTGGTCGGGCGGAAGTCGTTCCCGGAGATGTCGGAGTACTGGACGTCGGCCGAGGGGGAGCTGGCGGACTGGATGAACGGCACGCCGAAGTACGTGCTGACCAGCGACGACTCGTACGACGTGAGCGGGTGGGGCAGCGCGACGCCGGCGGCGGGCGACGGGGTCGAGCAGGTCCGGAAGCTGAAGGCGAAGAAGGGCAAGAGCGTCGTCGTCTTCGGCGGCGTGGAGACCGTGCGGGCGCTCGTGGTCGCGGGGCTGGTCGACGAGTACTGGTTCAAGGTGCACCCGATCGTGGTCGGGCGGGGCCGGTCGATGTTCTTCGACGTGACGGACCGGACCGAGCTGAAGCTGCGCAGCGTGCGGTCGTTCCCGAGCGGCAGTCTGGGCGTCGTCTACACAGCGTGACGCGCGTCGATTGACAGTCGATAGGAAGGCGGTGATAGTCGAGCCGTGCAGATGATGGATCGGGTCGTGGTGCCGCTCAGGGTGTTTCTCGTGCTGCTGTTCGCGGGGCTGGTGTTCGCGCAGGTGGTGAGCCTGCCGGGACAGTTCGGGCAGCTGAAGGGCGACGGCGCCGACCTGCGCTGGCCGCTGACCGTCTTCTCGATCGTGGAGGTGGTCTGCGTCCAGGTGGTGATCGTGTGCATCTGGCGGCTGCTGACGCTGGTCAAGGCAGACCGGATCTTCAGCGAGAAGGCGTTCGGCTGGGTGAACGTGATCCTGTCCGCGATGGCGGCCGGCTGGGTGCTGCTGCTCGGGATGACGATCTACCTGTCGCTGCGCGCCGACGACCCGGGCCTGCCGATCCTGCTGATCGGACTCGTGCTGGCCGGCGGTGTCGTGCTGCTGCTGATGGTCGTGATGCGCGCCCTGCTGCGCCAGGCCACCACCCTGCAGACCGACATGGAGGCGGTGATCTGATGCCGATCGTGGTCCGGATCGACGTCGAGCTCGCCAAACGCAAGATGGGCGTCGGCGAGTTCGCGGAGCTCGTCGGCCTGACCCCCGCCAACGTCGCCGTCCTCAAGAACGGCCGCGCCAAGGCCGTCCGCTTCAGCACCCTCGAAGCGATGTGCCGGGTCCTGGACTGCCAGCCCGGAGATCTTCTGGAGTGGGTCGAGGACTGATGTCGATCTCGCGTCGGCTGGTTCGACGCAGGGGTGAGCAACGACATCGACGAGAGGTGTGGACCATGTCTTTTCAGGCGTACCTGGACAAGATCGAGGAGAAGACCGCGATGACCCCGCGGGCGCTGCTGGAGGTCGCCCGGGCCAAGGGGTTCGAGGGGCCGGACACGAAGATCGGCCCGCTGGCGGAGTGGCTGAAGGACGAGTACGGCGTGGGCCGCGGGCACGCGATGGCGATCCTGCACGTGATCAAGAACGGTCCGACGATCAGCGACAAGCACGTCGGCACGACCGGGGCGCACCGGGACGCGAGCACCGAGCTCTGGCTGGACGGCAAGGCGACCAACCCGATCTCCTGAGTTGTCAGGCGTTCGGCCCGGGGTCCCTAGCGCCGCGGTTTGCCTCGGCGCTTCTGCGGGGTGGGCTTGTTCGCCGGGGCCGCTTTCCTGGCCAACTTGTCGGCGGTCTTCTGGGCGGCGGTCCGCTTCTCCGCGCGCTGCGGCGTCCGGGTGCTGTTGACCGTCCGCCCGCGGACGATGCCGATGAACTGCTCCATCAGTTCGCTCGGCTCGCCCTCGGGCCAGGTCAGGACGACGCTCGACTCGGGCGCGTCGACGTACGGCCGGTACGTGAGGTCCTTGCGGTGGTGCAGGCGCGCCAGCGACTGCGGTACGACGAGCAGACCGACGCCCGCGGCCACCAGTTCGATCGCCTCGGCGGTCGTCGCGGGCACGATCGTTGCCGCCTCACCCGGTCGCTCGGTCCAGCTGAGCGTGTCGTCCTGCGGGTACAGGATGAACTCGTCGGACAGGTCGGCGGCCGTGACCTCCTCGGCCGCGGTCACCAGGTGGTCCTTCGGTACGACGACGACCGTGGTCTCGGTGTAGAGCGGGATCGCGCTCAGCCCGGTCCGGTCGATCGGCAGGCGGACCAGCCCGGCGTCCGCGCCACCCGCCCGGACGACGTCCGCGGCCTCGGCCGCGGTCACCGTGACGAGCGTCAGCGTGACCCGCGGCAGGCGCTCCTTCCAGATCCGCACCCACTTGGCCGGCGTGACGCCGGGCACGTACGCGAGCCGGAACGAAGCGGGGGTGTCGGGGTCGGTCACCGGGTCAGGCTATCCGCCGGTGGTCGGGGAGCCGGTCAACCCTCGATACCCTGGCGGTATGACGTCGCAGAAATCCCCTCAGACGATGAAGCCCGCGACTGCGGCGAAGAAGCTCGGTGTGCTGCTCGACCTGACCCCTGCCGAGTTCCAGGAAGGCGTCGTCTCGCGCGACGAGCTCAACGCCCTGCAGGCCGACCCGCCCGAGTGGCTGCGCGAACTTCGCCGTACCGGCCCGCACCCACGCCCGGTGGTCGCCGCCAAGCTCGGCGTGTCGATCTCCGGCCTCGCCCGCGCCGGCGTGATGGACCCGCTGACCACGGACGAGATCGAGGCCCTCAAGGAAGAGTTCCCGGAGTGGCTGCGCCGCGAGCGCAACACCCACGCCGAGGTGCAGCGCGAGGCCGCTGAGCTGAAGGCCGAGAAGTCGGAGAAGGCTCAGCGGACCCAGGCCTGATCCACTGGGCTGCGATTCCCGAGGCGGGCGGGCCTTTCAGCTCCGCCCGCGTCGGTTCGTCAGTGCTGCGGGCGGTACTTGACCGTGCGGCCGTTCAGCGGCTGCACGGCGCGGCTGTCGCCGTCGGGGAAGCGGCTCTGGAAGTGGTTCAGCGAGGCCGGGAGGATCGCGCGGTGGTGCGCGAGCACCAGCCAGGAGACCGGCTCGGAGTACGGCGCGGTGGTCAGCGAACCGTCGTACCGGTACGTCGAGAGATCCTGCGGCAGTGCCGATGCGAGGTTCACGGTGCCGAGGTCGACGTCGTCGTCGCACTCTTCCGGGACCGTCGCCAGCACCTTGTCCTGCAGGGTGCCGCCGTGCCCGCCCGTGGTGATGAAGAGCGCGACGACCAGCTTTTCGCCGTTCGGGCCGTTGTGCACGAAGTGCTGCTCGAGCGCGTACTGGTGGCCGTTGAGCCGGTGCTCGGAACGGGTGTGGAAGTGGAAGTTCACCAGGTCGTAGCGCACCCCGCCGACCGTCACGTGAGCCGCACCGGCCGGGATCTCGGCGAGGATCGTCTCCTCCGCGGTCCGGTGCTCGCACCCGCCGGGCTGACCGGCGTCGCGGCTCTCGTACCGGATCTTCAGGGCGAGCGAGGTCGGATAGTGGACGTGCAGCGCCGGCAGCCCCGGGCTGAGTGCCGCGTGCCCGGTCCGGATGTCGATCGGGCTCTGGTGCGGGGTCTGCGCGGACGCGCTGGTGAGCAGAGAGGGCGACGCCAGGACGGCGGCGGTCGCGGGAACGCCGAGCAGCAGGGCGCGACGGGACACAGGCAGGGACACGGGAACTCCGGATTCGGGCGGGAACAGGAACCGGCCCGGTCCTCAACCGGGCCGTCTCGCAGTCTGCGCGCGGCGTAGGGCCGTCGGCACGGAGAGTGCGGGAAGACGGCGAGTTTTCGCCCGGACGGGAACAGCACCGGGACTTCTCGCCAGGGGAAGGTCGGCTGAGTGGCTGCGCCGGCGGTGGGGGAGGATGGGGGCATGACTTCTTCGTCTGCTTCGGACAGCACGTCGTACCGGCCGGAGGCTGAGGTGGTGGACCTGTGCAGTGAGTTGATCAGGTTCGACACCACGAACTACGGGAACGGGAAGAGCAACGGGGAGCGCGGGGCCGCTGAGTACGTCGCGGCGAAGCTCGACGAGGTGGGGATCGAGTCGACGATCTACGAGTCGGAGCCTGGGCGGGCGACGTTGGTGGCGCACTGGGAGGGGGAGGACCAGTCGGCGGATCCGTTGCTCGTGCACGGGCATCTGGACGTCGTACCGGCTGATCCGAAGGACTGGAAGGTCGACCCGTTCGCGGGGGAGATCTTCGACGGGTGCGTGTGGGGACGCGGCGCAGTCGACATGAAGGACTTCGACGCGATGGTGCTGTCGGTGGTCCGGGCGCGGCAGCGCGCCGGGGTCAAGCCGCGGCGGCCGGTGCGGCTGGTCTTCACGGCGGACGAGGAGGCCGGCGGCCTGTACGGCGCGCAGTGGCTGATCAACAACCACCCGGAGACCGTGGCGGACTGCACCGAGGGGATCGGTGAGGTCGGCGGGTTCTCGATCACCGTGCAGGACGACCTGCGGCTGTACCTGATCGAGACGGCCGAGAAGGGCATGAACTGGATGCGGCTCAAGGCCCGCGGGACCGCGGGCCACGGGTCGATGGTGAACGACGACAACGCGGTCACCGAACTGGCCCGCGCGGTGACGCGGATCGGCGAGCACGAGTGGCCGCTGCGTCTGACGCCTACCGTTCGGGAGTTTCTCAAGACGCTGGAGGACTTGCTCGGGACCGAGCTGGACCCGGAGGACCGGTCGGGGGTTCTGTCCAAGCTCGGCACGTTCAGCCGGATGTTCGGCGCCACGATCCGCAACACGGCCAACCCGACGATGCTGAACGCCGGCTACAAGGTGAACGTGATCCCGGGCGACGCCGAGGCGCACATCGACGGGCGGTTCCTGCCCGGGTACGAGGACGAGTTCTTCGCGACCATCGACGAGCTGCTGGGCGACAAGATCCAGCGCGAGACGGTGATCGAGGACATCGCGCTGGAGACCGAGTTCAGCGGCGGCCTGGTCGAGGCGATGAAGTCCTGCCTGGCCGCCGAGGACCCGCAGTCCCGCACGGCCCCGCTGCTGATGTCCGGCGGGACGGATGCGAAGTCGTGGTCGCGCCTGGGGATCCGGTGCTTCGGCTTCGTGCCGCTGCAGCTGCCGCCGGACCTGGATTTCATGGGGATGTTCCACGGGATCGACGAGCGCGTGCCGACGGCGTCGCTGGAGTTC
This sequence comes from Kribbella lupini, assembly GCF_039529595.1. Classification (NCBI taxonomy): domain Bacteria; kingdom Bacillati; phylum Actinomycetota; class Actinomycetes; order Propionibacteriales; family Kribbellaceae; genus Kribbella; species Kribbella lupini. Next base: position 1,550,591 of record NZ_BAAANC010000001.1, read on the forward strand.
GGCTCGCGAGTGCTGGACCGGTTCCTCTCGGAGGCCTGAGTACGGCGGGTCAGTCGGCCGTCCAAGGAAGTCTGTGACGCTCCTCACCGCCCGCTGACGTCACAGGGATCGGGTGGGCGACATCTTGTGGTCGAACGTGTCAACGACCCAAGGAGAGCAGCAATGAGCAAGGTCTGGTTCATCACCGGTTCGAGTCGCGGTCTCGGGCGCGAGTTCGTCGAGGCCGCGCTGTCGCGCGGCGACAAGGTCGCCGCGACCGCCCGGAGCACCGCGAGCCTCGAGGACCTCGTCGTCAAGTACGGCGACTCGGTACTTCCGCTCGCGATGGACGTCACCGACAAGGTCGCCGTCTTCGAGTCCGTCAACCGTGCCAAGGACCACTTCGGCCAGCTCGACGTCATCGTCAACAACGCCGGCTACGCGCAGGTCGGGGCCGTCGAGGAACTGACCGAGCAGCAGTTGCGCGACCAGATGGAGACCAACTTCTTCGGGGCGTTCTGGGTCGTCCAGGCCGCACTTCCGCACCTGCGCGAGCAGGGCTCCGGTCACATCTTCCAGCTGTCCTCGATCGCCGGAGTCATCGCGATGCCGCTGGGCAGCGCGTACCACGCCTCCAAGTGGGCCCTCGAGGGCTTCAACGAGGCTCTGGCCGGGGAGGTCGCACCCTTCGGCATCAAGGTCACCATCATCGAGCCGGGCGGGTACGCCACCCGGGGTGGCAAGAACCCTGACCCGTTGAACAACGGCTTCCTTGCCGAACCCAACCCGGCCTACGACCCGCTGCGCGAGCGGCTCGCCGCTGCCGTCGGCAAGCAGCCGGCCGGCGACCCGGCCGCCGCCGCCCAGGTCCTGCTCGAGCTGGCCGACTCCGCCAACCCGCCGGTGCGCATCCTGTTCGGTCAAGGCTTCCAGGCACTGCTGGAGAAGGTGTACGCCGATCGCCTGCAGAACTGGACCGACACCCAGGAGATCTCCCGCCGGGCGCAGGGCGAGCCGGCGACCGACGCCGGCTGACGCAGCAGGCAGCGTCCGACCCCCATCGGGGTCGAAATCAACCTAGGGCAGACGGCGTTGACGGTGACGCCGTCTGCCCGATGTCTTGGGCGAGGTGCCGAGTCGTCCCAAGCAGGCCGGCCGTCGCGGCGGTGCAGTGGGGCCGGCGTGCGCCCGATCCCATCGACCGAACCAGTCGGACGGCTGAGTCGACGGATCGCCGGCGGGACCTCGTTGACCCGTCGGCTGGGTTCAGCCGCTGCGGTGATGGGCCGTGCGCACTGCGGATCTGTGTGGCAGGCGCCTCCAGTACAGGCGACGAATCCTCGAATGGAGCGGCTTGGTTGGCGTTAGCGGGTGAGGCTGAGGGCCGATCTCAGCTTCGGGAGAAGTCGGGTGAGGGGCGTCGGTGGGGTGGTTCGGGTGACGGCCGAGAGGGTGAGGCGGTAGTGGAAAGGGGCTGGGAGCAAGCGTTCGCCGGGGTGGAGCTCGGCGGCGAGGGCGCTGCGGGGGATCAGGGCCAGGTGGGTGCGGCGGCGGGCCATGGCGATGGAGGTGGCGAGGGTGACGCCTCGGCGTGGGGTTGCGCCGAGGGCGATCAGGCGGGTGCGGAGGTCATCGGCGCCGCGGTCGTAGGTGGAGAACGGGATCGGGCGGTTCTTCAGGGGCTGCTTGCCGCGGGCCGGAGGTTCGGCGTCGGCGGGGGCGAACAGGACGAGTTCGTCGCGGCCGACGGTGCGGGCGATGGTGCCGCGGGGGAGGACCATCTGGTCGGCGATCGCGATGAAGGCGGCGTCCATGGTGCCTTCGGCAACCTTTTCGACGAGGTGGTGGCCGTGGTCGACGTGCTGCTCGAGGTCGACGTCGGGGAGCTCGGCGTCGAGGACCGGGAACAGGATCGGCGCGAGGCTGGCGAAGGTGCCGACGACCAGGCGAGTGCCGGTCGCCGCGGCGCGAGTGGCGTCGTACACCTCGTCAAGATGGCCGAGGATGTGCTCGGCGCGGCGGGCGAGCTCGAGGCCGGCGGGGGTCGGGCGTGCGCCGCGGGTGTCGCGGTCGAAGAGCTTGACGGCGCAGGCGCGTTCGAGGCGCGCCAGGCGTTGTGAGGCTGAGGGTTGGGAGATCCGTAGCTCGCGGGCGGCTGACCCGACCGAGCCGGTTCGCTGGATGGTGAGGACCAGGCGGAGGTCGTCGACCGACGGGCTGGGTGATGAGGCCATAGGGCCAGACTATGGTCGGAGGTCAACGGCTGCCGACTACCTCCAGGCTGTTGGCGCGACCAGGATCGACGGTATGAGTGTCGAGCGGCTGCTGCAGTCGATCAAGCTCGGCGTCGTCGGGCTCGCGACACCCGCGTCCCGGCGGTGCCATAGCTGGTCCGCGCGATCAAGAACCGCGACGACGGTGGCGAGGACTTCACCAACCGGCTACTCACCTTCGAGTTCGTCGTGCTCGGGCGGTGCCCGCCGCGACGCCGTCGTACTGCTGGCCGGTGGTGCGGCCGCGGACTTCGCGTTCCGGATCGCGCAGATCGCGCTGCCGCTCGTCGTACTGCAGTCCACCGGGTCGGTCGCCGCGACGGGGTTGGCCGGGGGTGCGGCGGGGATTCCGGTGATTCTGTCGCCGTGGTGGGCTCGGCAGGCGCGGCAGTGGGTCGACTCGGGGCCTCGGCTCGCGGTCGTTGCGGCGGTGTCGGCGGTGGCACTGGCGATCGTGCCGGCGTCTGCGGCGTACGGCATGTTGCGGCCGTGGGTGCTGATGGTGAGTGGGCTGCTGCTCGGGTGTGGGGACGCGTTGTCCTCGCCGGGGCGGTCGGCGCTGCTGGCTGATACGGGGGACCGGCTGGGTGCGGATCGGGCGGTGCTGCTGCTCACCTGGCAGGACGGACTTCGGCGGATCGGGATGCTGGTGGGGCCGTCGATAGGAGCTGTGGCGGTGGCTGCTGGGCTGACGAACACGGTGCTGTGGATCGAGGCCGTTGTCGTGGTGGCGGCCGGCGGGCTGGCTGCGACGGTGAAGGGCGAGCGGATTGGGCCGGGTGTGCCGCCTCGAGGGAGCCTTCGCCGCCGGGACGCGCCGGCCGTTGGCGCAGCTCGCGCTGACGATGGACGGGTGTCGGTTGCCGCCGAGCGGGAGCAGGCGCCGAGCATTCGGGCGAGTCTGCGGGGGCGGGAGGACGTGCTGTACGGGTGGATCGCGCGGGGGACCGGGTGCTTCACCTGGTTCGCGTTCACGCTCGGGTTGTCGGTGATCGGCGCGGAGCGCGGGCGGCCGGGGGTTTACCTGGCGGCGGGGATGAGCGGGTACGGCGCGGGGGCGTTGCTGGGCACGGTGGTGTCGCTGGCCGTCGTACGGCGGCTTCCGCCGGTCCCGTTGGCTTCGGTCGCGTGGACGGCCATGGGGTTGTGCTGGGTCGGCATGGGGGTGTGGACGACGCCGGCGGCGGTCGCCGTACTCGGTGCGCTGTCGGGCGTGACGGTCGTGCTGGGGATCGCGGCGATCTCGATCCTGATCACCAGGTCGTCGTACGGCGCCGAACGGCGGGCGCTGCTGTCGGGGCAGAGCGTGGTGGTGAGCGCGAGCAGTTCGGCGGGGTTGCTCGTGGGCGGGCCGATCCTCGCCGTGGCCGGGGGCGAGAACACGCTGATCGGCGCGGGCCTGCTGACGAGCGCTGTCGCGCTCGGCGTTCTCGTCGTACGCCGGGCGCCAGGAAATGCGGTGCTCGGCGGGCTTGATGAGTGCCACACTGCGAGGCATGGCGGAGATCGTGATCACCACAATGGCGGAACGGCCTGAGGTCACGCCGTACCTGGGCGATTTCTGGAACGTCTGGCCCCGGTTCATGCTGAACGACCTGATCGCGGACGCGCTGCTGTGGCGGGCCACGGCGGACTTCGCCGACCAGTGCCTGATCGCGACCGAGAACGGCGAGCTGGTCGCGCACGCGCGCAGCATCGCGTTCGCGTTCGGCGACGCCGAGGACCGGATGGAGCTCCCACCAGGCGGCTGGGACCAGGTAGTGCAGTGGGGCTGCCAGGACCTCGACCGCGGGCGCCCGACGAACGTGTCGAGCGCGCTGGAAATCATGATCAAGCCGAGCCACATGGGCCGCGGGCTGTCGTACGACATGCTCGCGGCGATGAAGGCCGCAGCCAAGGCGAAGGGCCACACCACCCTCTACGCACCGGTGCGACCGAACGGTAAGCCCGACCCGGCGGTGCCGATGGTCGACTACATCGAGCAGGTCCGCGACGACGGGCTCCCGGTAGATCCCTGGCTGCGGGTGCACGTTCGGGCCAGCGGAAAGATCATCCAGGTGGCACCGCGATCGATGGTCATCGCGGGCACGCTGGCCGAGTGGCGGGAGTGGACCGGCCTACCGTTCGACCGAACGGGCCCGGTGCTGGTCCCGAAGGCGCTGGCACCGGTGATGTGCGATGTGGAGCACGACCACGCGGTGTACGTCGAGCCGAATGTGTGGGTTCGGCACGACCTCTGACGGGCGAATCGTGCTGCCTGGGGGCCGATTCGCCGTGATAATCTCAGGCTTGCAGGCGCGGGTTCAATCCCGGTCGTAGGGCGCAGCGGCGTACAGCCGAAAGGGCAAGGCCCACCTACTTCATCACCGAAGAGGGAGCGCCATGCCCAAGCTCGAAACCTACAAGAAGCAGGCGAAACTGCTCGTTCGCTGGCACCGCGAGGGGAACTTCTCGATCGGCGGCCGCATTCGGCAGCTCGCGCGCTACCGCACGTTGTCCGACCGCGAAGCACTCGCGCTGAAGTTTCCCCTCACCGAAGCTCAAGAGATCATCGCCCTCGAAGCCGGCTTCGCCAACTGGGCCGAACTCAAGGCGCGCACGGAAGCGGCCCGGCCCACCAGCGCGCAGCCGGAGACTCGGGACACGGTAGTCACGAGCGCCAGACCGGTGCTGTACGTCGCGGACGTCGATGCCTCGGCCACGTTCTACCGGGACCAGCTCGGCTTCCGGATCGACTTCTTGCACGGAAACCCGCCGTTCTACGGATCGGTCACGCGCGACGGTGCGACCTTGCACCTGAAGTTCGTTCACGAGCCGGTGTTCGCGGCCGGTGTTCCGGAACGAGAAGGGCTCATCATGGCCTTCGTCGAGACGGCCAGCGTCCGCGAGCTTTACGCGGAGTATCAGGCTGTCGACGCCGAGATCGTCCAGAAGCTGAGCAAACAGGCTTGGGGCGGTACCGACTTCATCGTGCGCGACCCGGACGGCAACGCGATCGCGTTCGTCGGCTGAGGCTCGACGGGTGGGCGTGCGTACGACGGCCAGCGCCTGTGTGCGGCAAGAGCGCCGGCGAGGCTGGGCTCAGCGGAGCTGCGCGATCACCGCAGAGGGCAGCTGACGGCCGCGCGCGTGGCAGTGGCCGGGCAACTCCGGCGGTAGCCGGGTACTCCGGCGCAAGCCGGTGCGCAAGGCGATAAGCCCGTACTCCCGGCGCCAGCCGGAAAATGCCGGCGATAAGCCGGCAACCTCGCCGGCGCCAAGCCGGAGGGTGGGCGGGAGCGGGCGTAGCGGTCGTCCGGAGGAGCGTAGCGACGGAGGTCGACCGCGTAGCGCGCGTGGGATGAAAATGTACTCAGAGCGTGCGCATGACCTTGATGATTCGGCGGCGGAGCCAGACTCTCCGGGTGCCGTCGGGGTAGCGGCGGAGCCGGGCCAGTTCCCAGCCGCCGTACTCGGCGTGTTCGGTGAGCAGGCGGCGGACCGCGCCGCGGGTTTCTGTTCGGGACAACTCGAACTGCTGCAGTTCGTACTCGGCCATCCGCACCTCCGTCACTTCAGGCGTTACCTCACGACACATCCTCCAGCGCGGCCGCGATGGCCGGCGGGAGGGTGAGCTCTTCGGTTCCCAGCACCGACTTCAACTGCATCGCCGTCCGGGCGCCGACGATCGCCGCCGTCACGCCCGGGCGGTCCCGGACCCAGGTCAGGGCGACCTCCAGCGGGCTCCAGCCGAGCCCGTCGGCGGCCCGGGCCACCGCTTCCACGATGCCCGAACCGCGGCCGTCCAGGTAGGGGTCGACGAATCTGGACAGATGCTGAGACGCTGCCCGCGAGTCCGCCGGGATGCCGGTGCGGTACTTCCCAGTCAACACGCCCCGTCCAAGCGGCGACCACGCCAGTACGCCGATGCCGAGGCCGCCGGCCGCGCGGATCGCGTCCGCCTCGGCGTCGCGGGCGAGCAGCGAGTATTCGACCTGGTTCGAGACCGGTACGGCGCGGCCGGGCCAGGCCTGCTGCCAGGTGACGGCGCGGGCCGACTTCCAGCCGACGTAGTTCGACACCCCGACGTAGCGGACCTTGCCGGAGTTGACCGCGTGGTCGAGCGCCGACAGCGTCTCCTCGAGCGGGACGTCGTCGGACCAGGTGTGCAGCTGCCACAGGTCGATGTGGTCGACGTTGAGCCGCCGCAGCGACCCCTCCAAGTCCCGGAGCAGCGCGCCGCGCGAGGTGTCGGTGATCCGTTCGCCGCGGCGCACGCTGAACCCGGCCTTGGTCGCGATGACCAGGTCGTCGCGGTCCACGACGTCGCCGAGGAGGGTGCCGATCAGGCGTTCGCTGTCACCGTCCCCGTACGCCGCCGCGGTGTCGATCAGGGTCCCGCCCGCCGCCACGAAGGCGGCGAGCTGTTCACGGGCCTCGTGCTCGTCGGTGTCCCGGCCCCAGGACATCGTGCCCAGACCGAGCCGGCTCACCGCCAGACCACTGTGACCGAGATAGCGCTGCTGCATACACCGAGCCTATTGCGGACGACGTGGAACGGCTCGTTAGGCTCGCCTGTCATGCGACTCGGACTCAACATCGGCTTCGTCCTTGGTGGCGACGACCACCTCGACCATCTCAGGCTGGTGAAGGAGGCCGAGCAGCTCGGGTTCTCGGTCACCTGGGCCGCGGAGGCGTACGGTTCGGACGCCGTCACGCTGCTGACCTGGATCGCCGCGCAGACCTCGACCATCGACGTCGGGGCCGGCGTGCTGCAGATCCCGGCCCGGACCCCGGCGATGACCGCGATGACCGCGGCGACCCTGGACCGGCTGTCCGGCGGCCGGTTCCGGCTCGGGCTCGGCGTGTCCGGCCCGCAGGTGTCCGAGGGCTGGCACGGCGTCCGGTTCGGCAAGCCGCTGGAGCGGACCCGCGAGTACGTCGAGATCGTGAACGCCGCGCTGCGCCGCGAGACGATCGCGTACGACGGCAAACACTTCACGCTGCCGCTCCCCGACGGTCCGGGCAAGGCGCTGAAGCTGTCCACCCGGCCGCTGCGTGACCACGTGCCGGTGTACCTTGCGGCGGTCGGGCCGAAGAACCTCGAACTGGCCGGCGAGATCGCCGACGGCTGGCTCGGCATCCTGAACGACCCCGCTTATCTGGGAGAACAGTTGAACCACATCCGGACGGGCCGCGAGCAGCGCGAGCCCGGCCTCGGCCTGGACGGTTTCGACGTGGTCGCGACCGTGCCGGTGATGACCGGCGACGACCTGCAGGCCGCCGCCGACCCGATCCGCGGCTACACCGCGCTGTACGTCGGCGGCATGGGCAGCCGGGAGAAGAACTTCTACAACCAGCTGGCCGTCCGGATGGGCTACGCCGACGCGGCCAAGGAGGTCCAGGACCTGTACCTGGCCAAGAAGCACCGCGAGGCGATGGCCGCCGTACCGTTCGGCTTCATCGACGCGATCTCGCTGCTCGGTGACAAGGCGCGGATGGCCGACAAGCTCACCGCGTACGCCGAGGCGGGCGCGACGACGCTCACGCTGACCCCGTTCGCCTCCACCGTGGACGAGCGGATCGCCGCCCTGCGCACGGTCTCCGAGGCGCTCGAGCTCGCCGGGATCGGTGACTGACCTCCCCATGACGATTTGGGACGCCATCATCCTCGGCATCGTCGAGGGCCTCACCGAGTTCCTGCCGGTCTCCAGCACCGGCCACCTCACCATCGCCTCGAAGATGCTCGGTCAGCAGATCGACGATCCGGCCATCACGGCCTTCACCGCGGTGATCCAGTTCGGCGCGATCGCGGCGGTCGTGCTGTTCATGTGGAAGGACATCAGGACGTACGCCGTCGCCTGGTTCAAGGGTCTGCGGCACCCGGAGTACCGCGGCGAGTTCGACCACCGGATGGGCTGGTTCGTGATCGTCGGCTCGCTGCCGATCTGCATCGTGGGCTTCCTGGCCAAGAACATCATCTCCGGCCCGCTGCGCAGCATGTGGTGGGTGGCCGGGTCGCTGATCGTGTGGTCGTTCTTCATGGTCGCGGCGGAGCGCCTGGGCAGCAAAGCCCGGCCGCTGACCCGGATCACGCTGCTCGACGCGATCGTGATGGGCCTCGTCCAGTGCCTGGCGCTGATCCCCGGGGTGTCCCGGTCGGGCGCCACCATCACCGCCGGTCTGTTCCGCGGCCTGGACCGGGTCGCGGCCACCAAGATGGCCTTCCTGCTCGGCATCCCGGCGCTGGTCGGCGCCGCGGTGTTCCAGTTGCCGGAGGCCCTGACCGGCGACGTCGGCGTCGTCCCCGTGGTCGTCGGCACGGTCGTCAGCTTCATCGTCGGGTACGCGTCGGTGGCCTGGCTGATCAAGTTCGTCGCCAAGCACACCACCGAGGTGTTCGCGTTCTACCGGATCCTGCTCGGCATCGTGATCCTGATCCTGCTGGCCACCAGCACGATCACGGCCACCTGAGCGAACCGGTCTCGGGACTGTGAACACCAACCGGGGACCTCGGACACGTTATTTGGTGTCCGAGGTCCCCGGGTGGTGTCCGAGGTCCCGGAAGCGGGCCGGGGTCAGAGCCAGCCGGCGCGGCGGAAGCCGGCGTACATGGTGGCGCAGACGACGACCATGAACGCCACGCAGGCGTAGTAGCCGTAGTACCAGCGCAGCTCGGGCATGTTGTGGAAGTTCATCCCGTAGATGCCGGCGATCATCGTCGGCGCGGCGGCGATCGCGACCCAGGCCGAGATCCGGCGCATGTCGTCGTTCTGCTGGACCGAGACGCGGGCCAAGTGCGCGTTCAGCGCCGAGCTGAGCAGCGTGTCGAGCGCGTCGGTCTGGTCGGAGACGCGGATCACGTGGTCGGCGACGTCGCGGAAGAACGGCGCCGCCTCCTTGCTGATCAGCGGGACGGAACCGTGCGCGAAGGCCTCCATCGGGTCGCGCAGCGGGCCGATCGCGCGGCGCATCTCCAGCACCTCGCGCTTGAGCAGGTAGATCCGCTCGGCGTCGCTGGTGCGCTCGGGGGAGAAGACCGAGCTCTCCACCTCGTCGACGTCGATCTCGACCTGCTCGGCGACCGACTCGTAGCCGTCGACGACCGAGTCGCAGATCGCCCACAGGACGGCGGCCGGGCCGTGGCCGAGGACCGAGGCGCGCTCCTCCAGGTCCTGCCGGGCGGTGGTCAGCGGCGCGCCCTCGCCGTGCCGGACGGTGACGACGTACCGCGGCCCGACGAACACGCTGACCTGGCCGGTCTCGACCGCGTCGCCCTGGTCGACGTACCAGAGTGTGCGCAGTACGACGACCACCGAGTCGCCGAAGCGCTCGACCTTGGGCCGCTGGTGGGCCTTGAGCGCGTCCTCGACGGCCAGCGGGTGCAGGCCGAACAGCTTCTGCACCCGGCCCAGTTCCTGCTCGGTCGGTTCGTGCAGGCCGACCCAGCCGAAGCTCCGGCCGTCGTCGCCGATCGCCTGCGCCACGGTCTCCGGGTCGGCGGGCAGGTCCTTGCGCTCGCCCTCGGCGTACACCCCGCAGTCCACGATCACGACACCCATCATGGCATCGGGGGCTTGTCCGACCGGATAACGTGCGGTCTATGCCCACGGTGATTCTGGTCCGGCACGGCCGTAGTAGTGCCAACACATCCGGCGTACTGGCCGGCCGGACGCCGGGCGTGAAGCTCGACGACACCGGCGTGCAGCAGGCGACGGCCGTCGCGGAGCGGCTGGCCGGGCTGCCGCTGGCCGCGATCGTCACCTCGCCGCTGGACCGCTGCAAGCAGACCGCCGCGGCGATCGCCAAGCACCACCCCGAGTTGCGTCCGGCAACGGACCGGCGGCTGACCGAGTGCGGGTACGGCGACTGGACCGGCCAGAAGATCGGCACGCTGGCCAAGGACCCGTTGTGGACGGTGGTGCAGCAGCACCCGTCCGCGGTGACCTTCCCGAACGGCGAGTCGATGCGCGGCATGCAGCAGCGCGCGGTCGACGCGATCCGTGCCCACGACGCCGAGTTGGCCGCGAGCCACGGTCCGCAGGCGCTCTGGGTCGCGGTCTCGCACGGCGACGTGATCAAGGCGATCGTTGCCGACGCCCTCGGTCAGCACCTGGACACGTTCCAGCGGATCGTCGTCGACACGGCCAGTACGACGATCATCAGCTACACGCCGACCCGCCCGTTCCTGGTCCGGCTCAACGACTCCGGCAGCGAGCTGGCCTCGCTGGTGCCGCCTCCGCCGAAGGCGAAGAGGGGGACCAGGAAGTCCGCCGTACCCTCCTCCGACGCCGTTGTCGGTGGCCGGTAGATAGGGTCTGAGGTATGGCGCGCGTAGTGCATTCGTACGACGACCCGGACCGGTTCGTCGCCGGCACCGTGGGAGAACCCGGTGCCCGGACGTTTTTCCTGCAGGCCCGGGCCGGGACCAGGATCACCTCGGTGGCCTGCGAGAAGGAACAGGTGATGGCGCTCGCGGAGCGGCTCGACGTGATGCTGGACGAGGTGGCCCGGCGGTTCGACCGCGAGCCGGCCACGGTCACCGGCGTGGACGACACCGACCCGCTCGAGCAGCCGATCGAGGAGGAGTTCCGGGCCGGCACGATGACGCTGGCCTGGGAGGCCGACGCCGAGCGGGTGGTGATCGAGGTGTTCGCGGTCGTCACCGGCGAGCAGGCCGAGCTGGAGGAGGCCGACCCCGTCGCCGCGGCGATGGAGGCGGAGGACTCCGAGGTGTTCATCGTCCGGATCAGCGAGGAGCAGGCCCGCGGGTTCGCCCGGCGGGCGGTCGCGCTGGTCGCGTCCGGCCGGCCGAGCTGCCCGTTCTGCGGCCGGCCGATCGATCCTGAGGGACACATCTGTCCGCGGGCCAACGGCTATCGCAGGCACGTCCGCGAATGATCGATCCAGACCTGCTCGCTCGGGGCGAGCTGTCCCTGAACGGGCGACTGGTGGCCGCGTCGAACGGCACCTTCCAAGGTGTGGTCAGCCTCGATGACGAGACCGCGACGGTGGTCTACAAGCCGGTCGAGGGCGAGCGGCCGCTGTGGGACTTCCCGGACGGGACGCTGGCGCAGCGCGAGTACGCGGCGTACGTCGTGTCGGAGGCGCTCGGCTGGAACGTCGTACCGCCGACGCTGCTGCGCGACGGGCCGCTCGGCGAGGGCATGGTCCAGCTGTGGATCGACGAGGTCGAGCTGCCGCCGGGCGAGACCGAGCTGGTCGACATCGTGCCGCAGGGGCGCGTGCCGGCCGGGTGGGTCGGCGTGCTGGACGCTCTGGACGGGCGGCACAACCCGGTGACCCTGGTGCACGCGGACAACGAGCAGCTGCGGCGGATGGCCGTGTTCGATGCCGTGGTCAACAATGCCGACCGCAAGGGCGGGCACGTGCTCAACCCCGGCGACGGGCGGGTGTTCGGGGTCGATCACGGCGTGACGTTCAACGCCGACGACAAGCTGCGGACCGTGTTGTGGGGCTGGGCGGGTGATCCGATCCCCGGCGAGCTGCTGGACGACGTACGGAAACTCGCGGACGGGCTGGCCGGGGCGTTCGGGCAGGAGCTGTGCTCGCTGATCACCGCGGTCGAGCTGAGCGCTACGCGGGAGCGGTGCGCGGCGTTGCTGAAGTCGGGGAGCTTCCCGTACCCGAGCGACGACTGGCCGGCGATCCCTTGGCCGGCGTTCTGAGCCGGTTCGGGCTGGTGCCGCGTTCGCGCTTGAACGCGGTGCTGAAGCTGAACGCGTCCGCGTAGCCGACGCGGCGGGCGACCGCGGCGACGGTCGCGTCCGGTTCGGTGAGCAGGTCGGCGGCCAGCGACATCCTGAGGTTGGTCAGGTAGGTGAGCGGCGGCTCGCCGATGAGGTCGGTGAAGCGGCGGGCGAGCGTCGTACGGGAGACGTTCGCCCGGGCGGCGAGCGATGCCAGGGTCCAGGGCGCCTCCGGGGAGGTGTGCAGGGCTTGGAGGACCGGCCCGATGGTGGGGTCGCCGGCTGCCTTGTACCAGGGCGGGGTGTTGAGCTCGAACCAGTCGCGCAGGGCGCAGACCAGCAGCCAGTCGATCAGCCGGTCGAGCACGACACGGCGGCCGTGGGCGCCGGCCGCGATGCGTTCTTCGAGGTAGTCGCGCAGCGGTTTGCAGTCGTGGTCGGACGGGACGACGACCGCACGGGGCAGCTCGCGCAGCAGGCGGGTGGGGAGGCCGGCGCGGACGTTCGCCGCACCGGCGAGGAGCACCGTGCCGCCGGTCGTTTCGTCGTACGGCGTGCCGAGGACGGTGCCGTCGCAGGAGATGTCGAGGGTCGCGCTCGGGCGGTCGGGATCGTCGGTGACGACGAACGGCTCGGCGCCGTGCACGACGGCGGTGTCGCCGGGACGGACGAGGAGCGGCGTCCCGTCCGCGACGATCCAGGCGTTGCCGCGCAGCGGTGCGATCAGGGTGAGCTCGGCGCGATCGGCGAAGCGGAGAGCGTAGGGGGCGGCGAGCACGGGCGTGCCGAGCACGGCACCGTCGGCCCGGACGGCACGCAGAAGATCGTCGAGAGGTTCCACCGCACCACGATAGGCAGATGGGACGGACGGACATGGGGAGTGAACGCTGACCCATGGGGTTCATGACGTCTCGCCGGTTGAGTGTGGGTATGACGATTTTGGTGCTTGGAGCAACGGGTAAGACGGGGCGGCGACTGGTTGCTCGGTTGCGGGGGATGGGGGTTGAGGTGCGGGCGGCCTCTCGATCTGGGGAGGTGCGGTTCGACTGGGCGGATCGGGCGGGCTGGGCGAGTGTGGTGCAGGGCGTCTCCGCGGTTTACCTGGTGGCGGCGGAGGAGGCGGAGCCGGTTGAGGCGTTTGTCGAGTTGGCGGTTGAGGCCGGGGTGAAGCGGTTTGTGGTGTTGTCGGGACGGGGGATCGATCGGGCGGGTGAGGCGTTGCCGGCGCGGGCCGACGGGTCGCCGGGAGTGTTCGGGCCGGGGATGGTGACGGCGGAGCGGGCTGTGGAGGCGTCGGGTGCGGAGTGGTCGGTGATCCGGGCCAACAACTTCGCGCAGAACTTCTCCGAGGACGTGTGGACGGCACCGGTCGAGGCCGGGCGGCTGGCGTTGCCGTTGGGGGCTGTGGGAGAGCCGTTCGTCGACGTCGAGGACGTAGCCGAGGTCGCGGCGGTGCTGCTGACCGAGGACGGGCACTCCGGACGGATCTACGACGTCTCAGGCCCGGAGTCGCTCACGTTCGCGGAGGCGGTCGAGGTGATCGGCCGCTGGACGAAGCCGATCGAGTACGTCGAGCTGACGCCCGAGCAGTACGCCGACGAGCTGCGCGGCGAGGGCTACCCGGAGGAGGTCGTGGAGGTCCTCGACGCGATGTTCGGGATCATGCGCGCCGGCCATCTGAGTACGCCGGCCCAGGGCGTCGAGCAGGTGCTCGGACGCCCGCCGGCGAGCTTCACGGCGTACGCCGAACGGACGTTCGGGAACAGGTAGCAGAACCTGCCCGGAGGACCGGAGAGTGGGCCTCCGGGCAGGACCGGTTTGCTGACTGGATAGGCTCCGTCCCATGCAGGCGTGGACGAATCCAGACATCCCGGTCGTACCCGGGCCGGCCCGGCGTCTTCGCCTTTACGACACCGCCTCCGGCGGCCTGGTCGAGGTGCCGCCCGCCGACGACGGCACGGCGCGGATGTACGTCTGCGGCATCACGCCGTACGACGCGACGCACATGGGCCACGCGGCGACGTACGTGACCTTCGACCTGATCAACCGGCTCTGGCGCGACGCCGGGTACGGCGTGCACTACACGCAGAACATCACCGACGTCGACGACCCGCTGCTCGAGCGGGCCACCGCGACCGGGGTGGAGTGGACCGACCTGGCGGAGCGCGAGATCCAGCTGTTCCGCGACGACATGACCGCGCTGCGGGTGATCCCGCCGCAGGAGTACGTCGGCGTGGTCGAGTCGATCGACCTGGTCAGCGACGCGATCGCGGACCTGCAGCGCGCGGGTGCCGTGTACTCCGTCGACGAGGACCTGTACTTCGCGGTGAAGGCCGACCCGGCCTTCGGCAGCGTCTCGAACTACGACGGCGAGACGATGCGCGCGCTGTTCGCCGAGCGCGGTGGCGATCCGGAGCGCGAGGGCAAGCGGGACCCGCTGGACAGCCTGCTGTGGCGGGCCGAGCGTCCGGGGGAGCCGGCGTGGGACTCGCCGTTCGGTCGTGGCCGACCGGGCTGGCACGTCGAGTGCTCGGCGATCGCGCTGAAGCACCTCGGGATGACGTTCGACGTCCAGGGCGGCGGGAGCGACCTGATCTTCCCGCACCACGAGATGTCGGCCAGCGGCGCGCAGGTGGCGACCGGGGAGTTCCCGTTCGCCCGGGCGTACGTGCACCAGGCGATGGTCGGCCTGGACGGCGAGAAGATGTCCAAGTCGAAGGGGAACCTGGTCCTGGTCTCGCGAGAGCGGCAGGCCGGCTCGGACCCGATGGCGATCCGGCTCGCGCTGCTCGCGCACCACTACCGGACCGACTGGTTCTGGACCGACTCCGACCTGCTCGACGCGCAGAACCGGCTCGACGTCTGGCGCGGCGCGATTGCCCGTGGCACCGGTCCGGACGGGGCCGCGGCGGTCGACGCGCTGCGGGCGGCGTTGACGAACGACCTGGACACGGTCGCGGCGCTCTCGGCGATCGACACCTGGGCCGAGACCAACGGCGACGACACCGAGGCTCCGGCCCTGGTGGCTCAGGCGATCGACGCGCTGCTGGGGATCAAGCTCTAGCTGGTACGGCGTACGCGTCGGTCTGCTGCTCGGCGCGGGCGGTGACGCGGTAGCGGCCGGGGGACTGGCCGCGGGACCGCGTGAAGGCTCGGCTGAAGGCGTACGGCGTCGTGTAGCCGACGCTGCGAGCGATCGTGTCAAGGGTGTCGTCGGAGTCGCGGAGGCGGCGGGCGGCGAGGTCCATCCGCCAGCGCGTCAGGTAGGCGCCGGGCGCTTGGCCCGTCGTGCTGGCGAAGCGGCGGGTCAGCGTCGCGCGGGAGACGCCGAGCTCGGCGGCCAGCAACTCCGTGGTCCACGGGTGGGCCGGATCGTCGTGGAGCTTGGTCAGGGCGGCTGTCAGCAGTGGGTCGTCGAGTACGCCGAGCCAGGTCTCCTTGGCCTCCTCCGGCCGGCGCGCGAGCCAGACCCGGAGGAACTGGATCAGCAGGATGTCGACCAGCCGGTTGAGCACCACCGAGGTCCCCAGCTGCGGATAGGCCAGCTCACGGGTCAGCAGCCGGACGGAGTCGTCGAGACAGCTGCCGCTGCTGTCGGCCGGCAGGTGCACGACCTCCGGCAGCAACTGCAGGATCTGGGTCGACACCGCCGGGTCGTGCGAGTACGTCGCCGCGAGCATCCGGCTCTGCACCTCACCCGTCCCGAACCGGAGTACGTCGCCGGTCAGTTGGGCGTGCGAGGCCGCGTCCGGATCACACTCCGGCGCCCTCGCGCCGGGGTCGCTGCTGAGCGTGTGGCTGACACCGGTCGGCAGCAGTACGACGTCGCCAGGCGACAGGCGCAGCGGCTCGCGGCCGTGGATCGCGAGCCACGACGTACCGGCGGTGACGGCGTAGAAGGCGGCGCCGGGGATATGGGTCCACTGCAGGGCCCAGGGCTCGGCGCCCTCGAGCCGGACTCCGAGCGTCCCCTGGACGCCACCGACGGCGAGCACCTCCGCGAGCAGATCCATGCCGCCAGTCTATGCACCAGACGGTTATCGATGTGCGCCGAATGATCATCGTCCGGTGCAGCAGCTGGTTCCTACGGTGGTCTCACCACCACCACTTCAGCAAGGAGTCAGCTGTGAAACTGTCCGGAAGCACCGCCCTGATCACCGGCGCGAACCGCGGGATCGGCCGGCACTTCGTCGACGGGCTGCGCGAGCGCGGCGCGCACAAGATCTACGCCACCGCGCGGACGCCGCAGCCGATCGAGCTGCCTGGCGTCGAGGTGCTGCCGCTCGACGTCACCGACCCCGCATCGATCGCGGCGGCGGCCGCGCGGGCCGGTGACGTCGACCTGTTGATCAACAACGCCGGGATCACCACGCACCAGCCACTCGTCACCGGCGACCTCGACGAGATCCGCCGCGAGCTCGAGACCCACTTCTACGGCCCGCTGGGCACGATTCGGGCCTTCGCGCCGATCCTCGCCGCGAACGGCGGGGGCGCGATCGTGAACATGCTGTCGGTGCTGTCCTGGCGCGTGTTCCTCGGTGCCGGCGGGTACTCCGCGGGCAAGGCGGCCGAGTGGAGCCTGACCAACAGCGTCCGCCTGGAGCTCGCCGGGCAGGGCACGCTCGTCAGCGGCGTGCACGTCGGCGCGGTCGACACCGACATGATGGCCGGCTGGGACGTGCCGAAGGTCGATCCGGCCGAGCTGGTCAAGATCGTGCTCGACGGGCTGGAGAACGACGAGCTCGAGATCCTCGTCGACGAGCCGGCCGCCGCCGCGAAGGCAGCGGTGGCCGGTGATCTCCGCGCGATGTACCCGGAGCTGGGCTGAGAACTAGCCGGTGACCGGGTGGTGCGTCTTGACCGGGGTCGGGACCGGAGCGGCCGGCGGGTAGCCGACGTCGTCACCGGGGACGGGCTCGGGACGGAGCGTCGGCTTGGGGGTGGGCGTGGCCTTGGCGGCCGGCTTGGCACAGGTCGCCGAGGCCAGGCGGATCACCTGGGCGCCGTCGCCGAGGTTGATGGTCAGGCCGGTGACGGTGAACGAGCCGTCGGTCGCCTGCGTCTGCTGGTTCACGGTGATCGTGGCCAGCGGCGCGGCCGGGATGACGGCGCCCTGCTCGGTGCCGGGAATCTGGATCTTCTGGCCGAGCAGCGTCAGCGAACCGACGTCGACGCCACCCTTGTCACCGGCGCACCAGACGTTGACCGAGTCGATGCCGAGGATCGAGCTGGGCGGCGTGAGCAGCAGGTTGCACAGGTCGGGCAGGTTCTTCGCCGGCAGGTCGACCGTGCTGAGGTCCGGCAGCGGCAGGCCGAGATCGGGCAGCGGCAGATCCGGGACCGGCAGGTCGTCGGCGCCGGTTGGGGGGAGCGAGGCGCAGGACTTCTTCAGCTCCGGCGGGAGCTGGACGCTGTCGAGCGCGCCCTTGCCCACGGTGACGTCGAGCAGCTCGACCGATGCCTTGTCGTTCCCGGCGGTGACGGTCGCGGCCCGAGCGGACAGCAGCGGGTTCTTCGGCAGCTCGAGCGCCGACGAGCTTCGCTGACGGCCGTCCCGCGACTCGACGTACGGCGTCTTGCTGACCGGCACCTGGCCGTCCGCGCCGATCGCGTACGCCGACGAGGGCCGGTCGGTCGCGTTGCCGGGCTGGGCGCCGGTGACGAGGGTCAGCACCACGACCCCGGTGACGGCCGCGGCCGTCGTGACTGCCGGAACGATGTGTCGTCGCATCTGTCTCACCCTCATTTGCTGTCGATCAGAACGAGCGTCCCCAGGGGAACGCGTTGCAGCTTGTCGAGCGCGGTCTGCGGGACGCGCACGCACCCGGCGCTGACCGCGGCGCCGAACACGTCGGGTCGCGGCCAGCCGTGGATCGCGACCGTGCCCGGTCCACCACCGAACGTGTCGAGCGTCGGGCTGTGGGCGCCGAGCGGCAGGACGACCGGCGACGCCGACCGCTTCGGGTCGATGATCGACCCGAGCAGGAACGTCCGGCCCGGGGGAGTCGGCGTCTTCTGCGCGCCGACGCCGGCCTTCCACCTGCCCAGGCGCTTCTCCCCGTCGTACAGCTCCAAGGTCCGGGAGCCGGTGTGCACGCGGATCGTGTACGGCGAGGAGGCGTGATCCAGGTCCTCATCGACCAGCCAGCCGGTGGAGCGGTTGGGCTTCGAGGGCAGCAGTACGCGTACCCAGCCGTCGACCCGCTCGACGACCGGCAGCCAGGTCGCGCCGAACTGCGCCGTGCCGATCTTGGCGAACGGCTCGCCGTCGGGCGCCGAGAACACGGCCGTCTCCGCGCGGGGATGCACCACCACTCCGTCGGTCGCGGCGAACGGCTGCGAGTCGAGCGGCGCGGTGCTGATCGTCGCGTGCGTCGACGAGGCCGCGAGCGTGGTCAGGTCGACGTCGGGCTTCCCGTCGTCGAGCAGCGCGACGGCCCCGGCGATCCCGAGCACGGCAAGCACCGCCACCGCGGCGACCGAACTGCCGCCCCGCTGATCCCGCGTTGCCCCACGCATCCGAACTCCCCGTACGTCCGCCGTCCGACGACGACAATAGGACGATCGCGTTTATTACGCCACAGTATGTGACACCCCGGTCCGGTAGTGGTCGGCGATCTCGTCGCTGGTGGTCAGCCAGATGTCGGGCTGCGCGGCGAGGTACTCCAGCGCCAGATCGAGGTACTTCGCGCGGAACGGCTGGCCGATGACGAACGGGTGCAGCGCGAGCGCCATCACCCGTCCGCTGTGCTCGGAGTCGGCGCGCAGGACGTCGTACTGGTCCTTGACCATCTGGAGGAAGTCGGGGCCGGTGAGGCCGCGCAGGAACAGGCCGAGGTCGTTCAGCTCGACGGTGTACGGGACGCTGAGCATGCCGGGGACGTTGAGCGCGTACGGCTGGTCGTCGTTGGTCCAGTCGAGCACGTAGTCGTAGCCGAGCTCGGCGAGCAGCTTCGGCGTGTGCCAGGTCTCGGTGAGCGCGGGGCCCATCCAGCCCCGCGGGCGTTTGCCGGTGGCCTTCTCGATGGTGTCCGTGATGCCGGTGAGGATGTCGCGCTCCTCGTCCGGCTCGTACGCCGTGTGCAGGACCGAGTTCGTCGAGCCGTGCGCCAGCCAGGCCCAGTCGCGCTCGACGCCGGCCTCGACGATCTGCGGGTTGTGCTCGGCGACCATCGCGTTCAGCAGCGTGCTCGCGCGCACGCCGTACCGGTCGAGGATGTCGATCGTGCGCCAGACGCCGACCCGGGCGCCGTAGTCGCGCCAGCCGTGGTTGAGCGCGTCCGGGACGAGGTCGAGCGGCCAGATGCTGGTCGACGGGCGGTCGACGAGGAAGTGCTCGACGTTCAGGCCGACGTAGAAGGCGACCTTCTTCCCGTCCGGCCAGCTGACCGGCGGGCGGTGCGTGATCGGGCTGTAGTCGAAGAGTTCGAGTGTCATACCGGCACGGTAAAATCTGACATCAGTGTCAGGTTCAAGTCCTTGCGGGAGGTCGCGTGCGGATCGGTGAGCTCGCCCGGCGTACTGGCGTGAGCGAACGCTCGCTGCGGTACTACGAGACCCAGGGCCTACTCGTCTCGGACCGCACGCCCGGCGGCCAACGGACCTACCCCGAACGAGCCGTCGACCGCGTCATCCTGATCCAGGAACTCTTCGCCGCCGGACTCCACAGCGCGAAGATCGCCGAGCTCCTCCCGTGCATGCGAGACCCCGACGGCGCCCCCAACGAACGCGCCACCCCCGCGCTCGTCTCGTCCCTCACCGCCGAACGCACCCGCATCAACCAGCTCATCGCCGACCTCACCAGATCCCGAGCGGTCCTCGACGAGGTCATCGAAACCGCAGCCCGCGAGCTGTAGCAACCCGCTGACTACCGACCGGGGCCGAGGTCCCGCGTTCGGCTCAGTCCGGGTGGTTCTTGTTGCGCCTTCTGAGGTAGCGCTCGAACTCGGCGGCGATGGCGTCGCCGGAGGCTTCGGGGAGGTCGGTGGTGTCGCGTTGTTCCTCGAGGGTGGCGACGTACTCGGCGACCTCGGGGTCTTCCTCGGACAGTTCGTCGGCGCCGCGTTGCCAGGCGCGGGCCAGTTCGGGGAGCTCGCCTTCCGGGATGGGGAGATCGAGCAGGGCCTCGACCTTGCCGAGGAGGGCGAGGGACGCCTTGGGGCAGGGAGTGCCGGCGATGTAGTGGGGGATCGCGGACCAGATGGAGACCGCGGGGACGCCGAGGGTGCCGCAGAGGTCGGCGAAGACTCCGGAGATGCCGGTCGGGCCCTCGTACGTCGACGGCTCGAGGCTCCACGACGCGGTCAGTTCGGGGTCGGACGACGACGCGCTGACGGGAATCGGGCGGGTGTGCGGCGAGTCGGCGAGCAGAGCACCCAGTACGACGACGAGCTGCGCGTTCGACTCGTCGACCAGCGCGAGCAGCTCGCGGCAGAAGGTGCGCCAGCGCATGTTCGGCTCGATGCCGCGGATCAGCAGCACGTCGCGGTCGGTGTCCTCCGGGCGGGCCAGGAAGACCCGCGTGGTCGGCCACGTCAGGCGGCGTACGCCTTCGTCGTCGAAGCCGACGGTGGGGCGGTTGACCTGGAAGTCGTAGTAGTCCTCGGGGTCGATCGCGGTGACCAGTTCGGCGTCCCACTCGTCGATCAGGTGGTCCACCGCCCCGGTGGCGGCGTCGGCGGCGTCGTTCCAGCCTTCGAACGCGGCGATCACGACCGGGTCCCTCAGGTTCGCGAGGTCGGCCACTCGCCACCCCCTGTCCTACTCGTCTCCCGTACGGCGTTCGTACCGGACTGCCAGCCTACGTCTCCGCTCATCACCGTGCGTCCGGTTTCACGCCCAGCGGAACGTGTCGGACAGGGCCTAGTAAAATTCCTACCGGACCACGACCCCAGCACGACGAAAACTGAGGAGCTTCCCCTTGACGCTGCGCGCGGTGCTGTGGGACATGGACGGCACGCTGGTCGATTCCGAGCCGGTCTGGGCGCGGGTGCAGATCGACCTGCTCGGCGAGCTGGGCGCCGTGTGGACGGTCGAGGACTGCGTCAGCCTGGTCGGCTCCGACCTGCGCGACGCGGTCGTCGCGTGGATGGCGCGGATCCCCGAGGGCGCGATCACGGCCGAGGAACTGGCGGAGCGGATGTTCACCCAGGTCGTCGAGACGCTCCGGAACGAGGTCGAGTTCCGGCCGGGCGCGCTGGAGCTGCTGCAGGCCTGCGTCAAGGAGGACATCCCGTGCGCGCTCGTCTCCGCGTCGTACCGGGTGATGATCGACGCCGTCCTCGGGCACTTCCCGGACGGCCTGTTCGCGACCGTCGTCGCCGGTGACGAGGTCGAGCACGGCAAGCCGCACCCCGAGCCGTACCTGACCGCCGCCAAGGCGCTCGGCGTCGACCCGGCCGACTGCGTGGTGATCGAGGACTCCCCGGGCGGCACCGAAGCCGGTACGGCGGCCGGTGCGTTCGTGGTCGCGGTTCCGCAGTGGGTGACGATCCCGGACGCACCGCGCAGGCTGGTGCTGCAGTCGCTCGAGCCGCTGACCCCGGAGTCGCTGCGCGACCTGCTCCGCTGAGGCAGTACCGTCTTTGGTTGTGCCCGCGGGGGCGACTGGGGACGAGAGGGTGGATGTGGTGAAGGTGTACACGCGCCGGGTGGTGGCGGTGGCCACTGCCGGCGTACTGGCGGCGTCGTTGGCGTCGTGCGGGGACAAGACCGGCAACAACTCGGCGCCGCAGCAGACCGGTGAGCCGCCACGGCAGCTCACGTTCAAGGTCGCCACCACCGACACCGTCACGTCGCTCGACCCGGCCGGCCCGTACGAGGTGGGATCCCGCACCCTGCAGGCGAACCTGTTCCAGACGCTGCTCACGATCACCGGCGACAAGCCGACGCCGGTACCGGACGCCGCGGACTGCCAGTTCGACGCACCCACGACGTACACGTGCAGCCTGAAGAAGGACCTGACCTTCCCGAACGGGCACGCCCTGACCTCGTCCGACGTGAAGTTCAGCTTCGACCGGATGCTCAAGCTCAAGACGCCCGGCGGCATCGCCGGCCTGTTCGGCTCGATCGCGTCGATCAGTACGCCGGACGACCTGACCGCGGTGTTCACGCTGAAGAAGCCCGACGCCCGCATCCCGTACCTCCTGACCACGACGGCCGCCTCGATCGTCGACGAAGAGGTCTACCCGGCGAACAAGCTGATGCCGGCGAAGGCGGTCGGCAGCGGCCCGTACGAGCTGACCGCCTACCAGCCCGGCGCGAGCGCGTCGCTGACCAAGTTCAAGGCCTACAAGGGCCCGCGGGCCGCGCAGAACGACGGCATCGACCTGACGCTGCTGCCGGACTCGGCGGCGTTGAGCAACGCGGTCACCACCGGCAAGGCCGATCTCGCCTTCCACGGCTTCGGCGCCACCGACCTCGACAAGCTGCGCACCGGCGGCAAGGTCCAGGTCGTCGAGGCGCCCTCGGCCGAGATCCGCTACTTCTCGTTCCACTTCAAGTCCGCGGTGTCGCGACGTCCCGCCGTACGGCGGGCGGTGGCGCAGCTGATCGACCGGAACGCCATCGCGAAGAAGGCGTACGGCGACCAGGTGACCCCGCTGTACTCGGTCGTCCCGCCGGAGGCCGGTGGGCACGTCGACGCGTTCCGCACGGAGTACAAGGAACCGAACAAGGCCGCCGCGGCGGCGATGCTGCGCGAGGGCGGGATCACCACGCCGGTGCCGTTGACGCTCGGCTGGACGCCGACCCGGTACGGCGCCGGCGCGAAGGCCGAGGTGACCGAGCTGAAACGCCAGCTGGACGCGTCCGGTCTGTTCCGGGTGACGTTGCGCAGCGTCGAGTGGCCGAGGTACCAGCAGCTCGCCCGCAGCGGTGCGTTCGACCTGCACCACTCGGGCTGGCTGCCGGACTACCCGGACCCGGACGACTACCTGGTGCCGTTCGTCCGCGAAGGCGCGATCTACCAGAACGGCTACCGGTCCCAGACGGCCAACAAGTTGCTGGATCAGGAAGTCGCCGAGCAGAACCAGCTGAAGCGCGAGGAGATCCTCGAGCAGGCGCAGGCGGTGATCGCTCGTGACGCCCCCGTGATCCCGGTGTGGCAGGGTCGGCTGACGGTGGTGGCCGGTCAAGAGATCAAAAATGTGACCAGTACTCTCAACCCGTTGTCCTACCTGACCTTCTCGGCGTTGCGGAAGTAACTGTCCGGAGGCTTCGTGCAACCCTGAGATCTGTCCACGATACGGGACGATCTCCTCGGCATCACGATCGGGCAACGCCCTCTTTCCGCGTTTGACTCCGGCCGGTTCTGGCGGCAGGTTAAGGCGGCAGCCATGTCCGGTTTCGGTCGGTCACCACTACGAGGCAGGGGAACACAACGCGTGAGCACGCCACTCGAGGTCGAGCCGGGATCTTCGTCGGCACAGCCGGAAGCCGTTCTCGAGGGTGTTCGCAAGATCGAGGGCCGGTCGCTGTGGCAGATCTCCTGGATCCGGCTCAAGCGGGACAAGGTCGCGATCGCCGGCGGCATCATCGTGCTGCTGCTGATCGTGGTCGCGATCTTCGCGCCGCTGATCTGCAAGGTCGTCGGCGTCACGCCGGACGAGTTCCACCAGGACCTGGTCGACCCGTCGCTGCAGACCCCGATCGGCAAGCTCGGCGGGATGAGCTGGGACCACCCGTTCGGTGTCGAGCCGGTCAACGGCCGCGACATCTTCGCCCGGATCGTGTACGGCGCCCGCATCTCGCTGCTGATCGCGTTCCTGGCCACCTTGCTGTCGGTGGTGATCGGCGTCGCGATGGGCATCATCGCCGGCTACTTCGGCGGCTGGATCGACACGCTGATCAGCCGGCTGATGGACATCTTCCTGGCCTTCCCGCTGGTGCTGTTCGCGCTGGCGCTGGTCGGCGCCGTACCGGACTCGATCCTCGGCCTGCAGGGCGACGCGCTGCGGGTGGCGCTGATCGTGTTCATCATCGGCTTCTTCAGCTGGCCCTACATCGGCCGGATCATCCGCGGCCAGACGCTGTCGCTGCGCGAGCGTGAGTTCGTCGACGCCGCCCGCAGCCTCGGCGCGCGGCGGCCGTACATCCTGTTCACCGAGCTGCTGCCGAACCTGATCGCGCCGATCCTGGTCTACGCGACGCTGCTGATCCCGACCAACGTGCTGTTCGAGGCCGGCCTGTCCTACCTCGGCGTGGGGGTCCGCCCGCCGACGGCCAGCTGGGGCGACATGCTCTCGATCGCCGCGAACTGGTACCAGGTCAACCCGACGTACATGGTCTGGCCCGGCCTGTCGATCTTCGTCACGGTGCTGGCCTTCAACCTGTTCGGGGACGGGTTGCGGGACGCGCTCGACCCACGCTCGCGCTGACTTTTCGCCAACCAGGGAGCCTGGCTCTCACGAAAAAAGGGGTGCAACAACAGATGAGATGGAATCGCATCACGACGGCCACCGCCGTCGCTGCGGCCGTCGCCATGAGCCTGGTGGCTTGCGGTGGGGGACCCAAGGCCACTCCCGGAGGGTCCAACTCGGCGGGTGGAACGACGGCGGAGTTCAACGCGGCCGTCAACAAGGTGTTCAACCCGAGCGACAAAAAGGGTGGCACCTTGCGGATGGCGATCACCGAGAACTGGGACTCCACCGACCCTGGTGACACCTACTACGGCCTGTCCTGGAACCTGGTCCGCAACTACGTCCGGCCCCTGATGACCTTCAAGGTCGCTCCGGGCGCCGACGGTGCGAAGCCGGTCCCGGACCTCGCCGAGGCGCCGGGCGTGCCCAGCGACGACGCCAAGACGTGGACCTACAAGATCCGCAAGGGCGTGAAGTTCGAGGACGGCACCGAGGTCACGTCGGCCGACGTCAAGTACGCCGTCGCGCGCTCGCTCGACAAGGCGACGCTGCCCAGCGGCCCGACGTACTTCAACGACTTCCTGCTGGACGTGCCGAAGGGCTACAGCGTCTACAAGGACCCGTCGCTGGCCGGGGTCGCCAAGGCGATCGAGACGCCGGACGCGAACACGATCGTGTTCCACCTGAACAAGTCGTTCGCCGGCTTCGACTACTTCGCGCAGCTGCCCTCGACCGCTCCGGTGCCGAAGGCCAAGGACACCGGCGCGAAGTACAAGGAGCACCCGGTCGCGACCGGCCCGTACAAGTTCGAGAGCTACGACGCGAACAAGGGCATCAGCCTGATCCGCAACGACCAGTACGACCCGGCGACGGACCCGGACACCGGCCGCAAGGCGCTGCCGGACAAGATCACCGTCGCGTTCAACGTGAACGGCACCGACATCGACAACCGGCTGATCGCCGGTGACCTCGACGTCGACATCGCGGGCACCGGCGTCCAGCCGGAGACCCAGGCCAAGATCCTGGCCGACCCGAAGCTGAAGGCGAACGCCGACAACGTCGCGGCCACCCGCCTGAACTTCACCGTGCTGAACACCGAGGTCCCGCCGCTGAACAACCTGGACTGCCGCAAGGCGATCCTGTACGCCGCCGACCACGAGGGCTACCAGCGCGCGTACGGCGGTCCGATCGGTGGCGACATCGCCACCAACCTGATGCCGCCGCTGGTCGTCGGTGCGGAGAAGTTCGACGACTACGGCTTCGAGGCCAACAAGAACGGTGACGTCGCGAAGGCCAAGGAGTCCCTGGCCAAGTGCGGTCAGCCGAACGGCTTCAACATCAACATCTCCTACCGGGCCGACCGGGCCAAGGAGAAGGCGGTCGCCGAGACGCTGCAGCAGTCGCTGAAGCGGGTCGGGATCAACCTGACCACCAAGCCCTACCCGACCGGTGACTACACCAAGCTGTACGCCGGCAAGCCGGACTTCGCCAAGGCCAACAAGCTCGGCCTGATCGTCTACAGCTGGGGTGCCGACTGGCCGGACGGCTTCGGCTTCCTGAGCCAGATCGTCGACAGCCGGACCATCCGCGCCACCGGTGGTAACACCAACCTGGGTGTCCGGATCCCCGAGGTCGACGCCCTGATCGACAAGGCGCTGACGACCACCGACGAGGCGGCCCGCAACAAGCTGTGGCTGGACGTCGACAAGAAGGTCATGGAGCAGGCCGGCGTGCTGCCGGGCACCTGGGCCAAGGGCCTGCTGTACCGCCCGACCACCCTGGCCAACGTGTTCTCCAACGACGGTCAGAACATGTACGACTACGCCGGGATCGGGCTCGCCCAGAAGTAGTCCTCGGTTGCCCTGAACAACCATCATTCGCCAGCAGAGGTAGGTGAAGGCTGACGGTGGCCGGTGATCAGCGATGATCACCGGCCACCACGCCGAGCACGTGTTCGCATATCTGGTCCGCCGGGTGATCGGGGCGGTCATCCTGCTCTTCATCGTCACGGCCGTGACGTTCTCGATCTTCTTCCTGGTTCCCAAGCTCGGCGGTGCGACCGCCGACGACCTCGCCTCGCGCTACGTCGGCAAGAGCGCGGGGGCGGAGCAGATCCACGAGACCGCGGTGCGGCTCGGCTTCACCGACCCCCTCTACGTGCAGTACGGCCGGTTCGTGAAGGGCCTGGTCGTCGGCACGGAGTACAACTACGGGCCGACGACCGAGCACTGCCCGGCGCCGTGCTTCGGGTACTCGTTCCTGACCCAGCAGCCGGTGTGGCCGGACCTGGTCGCGCGAATACCCGTCACCGCCTCGCTGGCGGGTGGTGCGGCCTTCATCTGGCTGATCACCGGCGTCGGCACCGGCATCATCTCCGCGCTCAGACGAGGCTCGCCGCTGGACCGCGGCATGATGTCGGTCGCACTGGCCGGCGTCTCGCTGCCGATCTTCTTCACCGGCCTGCTGTCGCTGTCGATCTTCAGCTACAACCTGGGCTGGACCGCGCAGGGCGGGACGAACCCGCTCGACGAGACCAACCCGATCTGGTGGGCCTACGACCTGATCCTGCCCTGGGTCACGCTGGCCTTCCTGTACGCCGCGGCGTACGCGCGACTCACCCGGGCCGGCATGCTCGAGACGATGAACGAGGACTTCGTCCGGACCGCCCGGGCCAAGGGCCTGACCGAGCGGACGGTCGTGGTCAAGCACGGCCTGCGCTCGGCGCTGACCCCGATCCTGACCATCTTCGGCCTGGACCTCGGCCTGCTGATGGGTGGCGCGATCCTCACCGAGACGACGTTCTCGTTGCCGGGCATCGGTCAGTACGCCGTGATCGCGCTGCGCGCCAACGACCTGCCGAAGGTGCTCGGCGTGACGCTGGTCGCCGCGTTCTTCATCGTGCTGGCGAACCTGATCGTCGATCTTCTCTACGCCGTCGTCGACCCGAGGGTGCGAATCTCGTGACCGAACCTCAAGACACCGTCCAGCGGATCGAGCGCGGCGAGGCCTTTCTCGACGTCCGCGACCTGAAGGTGCACTTCCCGACCGACGACGGCGTGGTCAAGTCCGTCGACGGTCTGTCGTTCAAGCTGGAGCGCGGCAAGACGCTCGGCATCGTCGGCGAGTCCGGCTCTGGCAAGAGCGTCACCAGCCTGTCGATCATGGGCCTGCACAAGGCCGGTACGGCGAAGATCAGCGGCGAGGTGTTCCTGGACGGCCAGGACCTGGTCTCCAGCAGCGCCGAGGAGGTGCGGCTGCTGCGCGGCAAGCGGATGGCGATGATCTTCCAGGACCCGCTGTCGGCGATGCACCCCTTCTACACCGTCGGCCAGCAGATCGTCGAGGCCTACCGGGTGCACAACAAGGTGACCAAGCAGGTCGCCCGCAAGCACGCGATCGACATGCTCGACCGGGTCGGCATCCCGCAGCCGGACAAGCGCGTGGACGCCTACCCGCACCAGTTCTCCGGCGGCATGCGGCAGCGCGCGATGATCGCGATGGCGCTGTCCTGCGACCCCGACCTGCTGATCGCCGACGAGCCGACCACCGCGCTGGACGTCACCGTGCAGGCCCAGATCCTGGACCTGATCCGCGACCTGCAGCGTGAGTTCAACTCCGCCGTCATCATCATCACCCACGACCTCGGCGTCGTCGCCGAGCTGGCCGACGACATCCAGGTGATGTACGCCGGCCGCGCGATCGAGTACGGCACCGCGGACGACATCTTCGAGCGCCCGCAGCACCCCTACACCTGGGGTCTGCTCGGCTCGATGCCGCGGATCGACCGGGAGCGCACCGAGCGGCTGATCCCGATCAAGGGCAGCCCGCCCAGCCTGATCAACGTCCCGACCGGCTGCGCGTTCAACCCGCGCTGCAACTACTCGCAGCTGAACGGCGGCCTCAGCGAGACCGACCGGCCCGAGCTGCTGGACGTCGGGGGCGGCCACCAGGTGGCCTGCCACCTGTCCGGCGCGGACCGCGAGCGGATCTGGGCCGAAGAGATCAAGCCGAAACTGTGACGGATCCTGGGAACGACGGAGCCATTGTGACCACTGCCGAAACCGAAGCCGTCAAGGCCGATCCCGTCGACGGCGAGCCGTTGCTGTCGACAACGAACCTGACCAAGCACTTCCCGATCCGCAAGGGCCTGCTGCAGCGCCAGACCGGCGCCGTCCAGGCGGTGGACGGGCTGACCTTCAGCGTGATGAAGGGCGAGACGCTGTCGCTGGTGGGGGAGTCGGGCTGCGGCAAGACCACCACCGGCCGGCTGCTGACCCGGCTGCTGGAGCCGACCGACGGCCAGATCGTGTTCGAGGGTCACGACATCAGCCACATCGGCGACGGCAAGATGCGGCCGCTGCGGCGTGACATCCAGATGATCTTCCAGGACCCGTACGGCTCGCTGAACCCGCGGCACACGGTCGGCAAGATCGTCGGGGCGCCGTACCGGCTGCAGGGCGTCAAGCCCGAGGGCGGCGTCAAGAAGACCGTCCAGGAGCTGCTCGAGCTGGTCGGGCTGAGCCCGGAGCACTACAACCGGTACCCGCACGAGTTCTCCGGCGGTCAGCGGCAGCGGATCGGGATCGCCCGGACGCTCGCGCTGCGGCCGAAGCTGATCGTGGCCGACGAGCCGGTGTCGGCGCTGGACGTGTCCATCCAGGCCCAGGTGGTGAACCTGCTGGAGGACCTCCAGAAGGAGTTCGACCTGACCTACGTGATGATCGCGCACGACCTGTCCGTGGTCCGGCACGTGTCGGACCGGGTCGCGGTGATGTACCTGGGCAAGATCGTCGAGCTGGCCGACCGGGTCAGCCTGTACGAGAAGCCGATGCACCCGTACACGCTGGCGCTGCTGTCGGCCGTGCCGATCCCGGACACCAACCGCAAGACCAAGCGCGAGCGGATCCGGCTCGAGGGCGACGTCCCGAGCCCGATCAACCCGCCGCCGGCCTGCCGCTTCCACACCCGCTGCTGGAAGGCGCAGGAGATCTGCAAGACGGTCGAGCCGCCGCTGCTGCAGATCGCCCCGGGCCACCAGAGCGCGTGCCACTTCCCGGAGAACGCCACCGCGGAGCAGAGCGCCATGGCGCTCAAGGCCGCCGAGACCAACCCCGGCAAGGACTCGGTCGGGACGGTCCAGGACCTCACCCGCTGACTCGGTTGCACAGCACAACGGCCGGGAACCCTCCTCGAGGGGTCCCGGCCGTTCGGCGTACGGGGTGGGTCAGCGGGCGACCCGCTGCAGGAGCAGGACGGCGTCGGGGCCCAGGTGGGAGCTGAGGCGGCGCAGGCCGTGGCTGGTGCGGCGCTTCACCGCCGGGACCGAGCAACCCAGGATGCCGGCCGCTTCCGTTTCCGTGCGGGACTCGTAGAACCGCAGGACCAGCGCGTCGCGCTGCCGGGCCGGCAGGTTCTGCAGTCCGGCCTCGAGCCAGTCGCGGGCCGTCACGTCGTCGCGGTGAGCGGTCGTGGCGTGCTGATTCACCTGAGATTCCCCCTTCGAGCTTTCGTCTCCCGATGACATGACGCTCTGGCCCCCACGATCGGTTGCACCTGATCGGTGGATTTCTTTCGGAGTTTTCCGATCATTCGTCGAGCGGGAAGCCGACCGGCAGCTGGAAGCCGGCCATCTCCGACGGGCTGGGCGCGAAGCGGGCGACGGCGACCTCGCAGTCCAGGGCCGAGGTCGAGCACCTGAGCAGGTCGACCGGTGCGGTCTCGTCCTTGCGGAACCCGACCGCGTAGAAGCTGCCGTCGCCCTGCCACTGCGTGGGCACGATCAGAACGTAGTCGGGGAACTTCAGCGGCAGTTGCCGACCGGTCTGCAGATCGAACAGCCTCACCTCGTCGGCCATGTCGGTCATCAGGTACCGGGCGCTGGGGGAGACGTTGGCGTCCCACCCGTCGTAGATCCTCACCGGGGGCTTGCGGAGATCGGTGCCGACGGCAATCTGTTGGGTCTGGCTGGGGGGCTGAAGCACCTCCCAGGTGAACAGGCCCGCGTCCACGCCGTGCAGCTGGTCCGGAGCGGCCTTGGGGTCGATCAGGGTGTTGGTGCCGGTGGCCAGGTTCCAGCGGTGGACGGCGGTGCCGGTGGAGAAGTAGGCGAAGCCGTCGTCGATCGCGGAGACCCGGGGCAGCTTGTCCTCGGGAGCGTTCGCGACCGTGCCCTGGGCCGTCCGGACGACCTCGCGGCGGGCCGCGACGTCGTACACGACGAACTCGGGGCGTTCGGGACCGCTGTCGACCCAGCCGACCAGGGTGCCGGCGTCGTCGACGGTGAGGCGCTTGACGGTGTCGCCCGCGCCGATCGTCGTGATCCGGCGGCCGTCGGCGACCTTCACGGTGCCGTCGGGGGTGACGTAGACGAAGCCGGCGTCGGTCTGGACGAAGGCGGCGATCTGGTCCTTGCCGACCCCGATCGTCTCGGAGCCGAAGCGGATCTCGCCGTCCTTCGCGTACGTCGGACGCCGCTCGGTGAAGTTCCCGAGCTCCCCGGCCGGTGGAGCTGAGTCGTCCACCACCCGGACGGCGGTGATCCCGCCGGCCACGACCGCCACGCTCGCCGCGGCGACGGCCAGCCGGGTGGCGATCTTACGACGCCGGATCCGGCGGTCACCGGTCCGCATCACCGCGTCCAGGTCGAGGGCCGGCTCGGTGACGGCGTCGGCGTGCTCGGTCAGCGTTTCCTTGATCAGGCCGGTCACTGGGCCACCACCAATTCGATCGTCAGTTCCGCGTCAGGGCCTAGCCGGGCCCGCAGCTTCTTCAGGGCGTGCGCCGTCTGGCTCTTCACCGTGCCGACGCTGCAGCCGAGGATCCGGGCGGTCTCCACCTCGGTCAGGTCCTCGTAGTACCGCAGCACCAGCGTGGCCCGCTGCCGTGGCGGGAGCTGGGAAAGCTCTTGCCAGAGCCACAACCGCGCCGTCACGTCGTCGTCCTTGCC
This sequence comes from Kribbella lupini, assembly GCF_039529595.1. Classification (NCBI taxonomy): domain Bacteria; kingdom Bacillati; phylum Actinomycetota; class Actinomycetes; order Propionibacteriales; family Kribbellaceae; genus Kribbella; species Kribbella lupini. Next base: position 1,581,837 of record NZ_BAAANC010000001.1, read on the forward strand.
CCGCGACGGCAGCTCGGGCACGTCGTCCCGCGGCCGTTCGCCGTGCCAGGACTTCCGCCGGTACCAGCCGATCGCCGTGCTGGTGATCGCCTTCCGGGTGTAGGCCTCCGCGTTCGCCGAGTCCCGCAGCCGGTGCCAGCCGACGTACGTCTTGGTCAGCGCCTCCTGCACCAGGTCCTCGGCCAGCCCCCGCTCACCCACCAGCAGGTACGCGTACCGGAACAACGCCCGGTGCCGACTCACCGCGAACTCCGCGAACTCCCCGGTACTCCGTCCGGTGCCCATCAGGCCCCTTTCCCGCCCGCCGCCCCGCGCGGTGAGCCTCCTCTGCCCGCCCAGACGTGATCAACCCGGGAAAAGGTTGTACGAGTGTCGCAGTGGTCCGGTCCACTCCCGCGTTCGACAATGTCGAACGTACGGCGTTGTGCCGCCTCGCAAACGCTCCTACATTCCAGTCCTCCGTGGTCGTCACGGGGTGGAAGGGAGACAGAGCATGGCTACGACCGAAGCGGTCAAGGCAAAGACCCTTCTGGGGGAAATGTCCGCCGAGCTGGCCGGTACGTTCATCCTGATCCTGTTCGGGTGTGGTGTGGTGGCGCAGGTGGTCGCCGCGGGGATCGGGGACCACGACTCCATCGCGTGGGCCTGGGGGCTCGGGGTGACCCTGGGCATCTACGTCGCGGGGCGGATGACCGGCGCTCATCTGAACCCGGCGGTGACGATCGCGCTGGCGGCGTTCCGCGGGTTCTCCTGGAAGAAGGTGCTGCCGTACTCGGTGGCCCAGTTCCTCGGCGCGTTTCTGGCGGCTCTGGTGGTCCGCTGGAACTACACCGAGGCGCTGAACAAGTTCGACCCCGGGCTGACGATCAAGAGCCAGGGCGTGTTCTCCACCCTGCCGGGCAACGGCAGCCTGGATCTCGGCGTCGGGATGTGGGGCGGTTTCCGCGACCAGATCATCGGTACCGCGATCCTGATGCTCGTCATCCTGGCGATCACCGACCTGCGCAACACCTCCCCGGGCGTCAACCTGGCGCCGTTCATCGTGGGTCTCCTGGTGGTCGGCATCGGGATGGCGTGGGGCACGAACGCCGGGTACGCGATCAACCCGGCCCGCGACTTCGGCCCGCGGCTGGCGTCGTTCTTCACCGGGTACGGCGGAGCGTTCAAGGATCAGTTCGGGGACGTCTACTTCTGGGTGCCGATCGTGGCCCCGATCATCGGAGCCCTGCTGGGCGCGTTCCTGTACGACCTGCTGGTCGGACGCAACCTGCCGATCGCCGACGAGGACGAGGAACCGGGCCGCATCCCCGAGGACAGGACCGCCGCATGAGCAGGCCAACAGCGTGTGAGGAGAGGACTTTCCATGGCTGACTTCGTCGGTGCCGTCGACCAGGGCACCACGAGCACCCGTTTCATGATCTTCGACCACTCCGGCAACGAGGTGGGCAAGCACCAGCTGGAGCACTCCCAGATCCTGCCGCAGGCGGGCTGGGTGGAGCACAACCCGGTGGAGATCTGGGAGCGGACCAGTTCGGTGATCAGGACCGCCCTGAACCAGAACAACCTGCAGGCGAGCGACCTCGCGGCGCTCGGGATCACCAACCAGCGCGAGACCGCGGTGGTCTGGAACCGCCGGACCGGGCGGCCGTACTACAACGCGATCGTCTGGCAGGACACCCGCACCGACCGGATCGCGTCGGCGCTGGAGCGTGAGGGCAAGGGCGACGTCATCCGGCAGAAGGCCGGGCTGCCGCCGGCGACGTACTTCTCGGCCGGCAAGGTGCAGTGGATCCTGGAGAACGTCGACGGGGTCCGCGAGGCCGCGGAGGCCGGTGACGCCGTCTTCGGCAACACCGACACCTGGCTGCTGTGGCACCTGACCGGTGGCGTCGACGGCGGGGTGCACGTGACCGACGTGACCAACGCCAGCCGCACGATGCTGATGAACCTGGAGACGCTCGACTGGGACGACGAGCTGATCTCGTTCTTCAACATCCCCCGGCAGATGCTGCCGGAGATCCGTCCGTCGTCCGACCCGAACAAGTACGGCGAGACGCTGGCCAACGGCCCGCTCGGTGGCGTCGTACCGCTGACGGGTGACCTCGGGGACCAGCAGGCCGCGACGGTCGGTCAGGTCTGCTTCAACCCGGGCGAGGCCAAGAACACCTACGGCACCGGCAACTTCATGCTGCTGAACACCGGCACCGAGCTGGTCCGCTCCAAGGCGGGCCTGCTGAGCACGATGGCGTACAAGTTCGGCGACGACGCGCCGGTCTACGCGCTGGAGGGCTCGATCGCGGTGACCGGGTCGGCGGTGCAGTGGCTGCGGGACCAGCTCGGCATCATCTCGGGCGCGAGCGAGACCGAGACGCTGGCCCGGCAGGTCGAGGACAACGGCGGGGTGTACTTCGTCCCGGCGTTCTCCGGCCTGTTCGCGCCGTACTGGCGCTCCGACGCCCGGGGCGCGATCGTCGGGCTGTCGCGGTTCAACACCAACGCTCACCTGGCCCGAGCAACACTGGAAGCGATCTGCTACCAGAGCAAGGACGTGGCCGACGCGATGGAGAAGGACTCCGGGGTGAAGCTCGAGGTGCTCAAGGTCGACGGCGGTGTCACGGCCAACGAGCTCTGCATGCAGATGCAGGCCGACATCCTCGGCGTCCCGGTGAGCAAGCCGGTCGTCGCGGAGACCACGGCACTCGGCGCGGCGTACGCGGCCGGGCTGGCGGTCGGGTTCTGGAACAACACCGACGAACTGGTGCAGAACTGGAACGAGGACAAGCGCTGGAGCCCGGAGTGGAACGACGAGCAGCGTGCGGCCGGGTACAAGGGCTGGGAGAAGGCCGTCCAGCGGACGCTCGACTGGGTCGACGTCGACTAGCGGCCCCGAAGTACGGCAGTAAGCAGTAGCGACAACCGGAAGGAACAGCACAGTGGCTGTAGTGGCTCTGTCCCCGCAAGCGAGGTCGGAGGCCATCGACGCGATGGCGGACGGCCGCGAACTGGACGTCCTGGTGATCGGCGGTGGGGTGGTCGGCACCGGCTCGGCCCTCGACGCCGCGACCCGGGGCCTGACCACCGGGCTGCTGGAGGCTCGCGACTACGCGAGCGGAACCTCCAGCCGGTCCAGCAAGCTGATGCACGGTGGCTTGCGGTACCTGGAGATGCTCGACTTCCGGCTGGTGCACGAGGCGTTGCAGGAGCGTGGGCTGCTCCTGCAACGCCTGGCACCGCACCTGGTCAAGCCGGTGCCCTTCCTCTACCCGCTCCAGCACCGCTGGTGGGAGCGGTTCTACGCGGGCGCCGGCGTGGCCCTGTACGACGCGATGGCGGTCAGCTCGGGCAACGGCGCCGGCCTGCCGATGCACCGGCACCTGACCCGGCGCGGCGCGATGCGCCTGGTGCCGAGCCTGAAGAAGTCGGCCCTGGTCGGCGCGCTGCAGTACTACGACGCCCAGGTCGACGACGCCCGGCACACCATGGAGCTGGCCCGGACGGCGGCGTCGTACGGCGCGCACGTCGCGAACCGGGTCAAGGTGACCGGTTTCCTCCGCCAGGGCGAGCGGGTGACCGGCGTCCAGGCCAAGGACCTGGAGAGCGGCCGCGAGTTCGAGGTCCGCGCCAAGCAGGTCGTGAACGCGACCGGGGTGTGGACCGACGACACCCAGGCGATGGTCGGCGAGCGCGGGCAGTACCACGTGCGCGCGTCGAAGGGCATCCACCTGGTCGTGCCGAAGGACCGGATCCAGTCCAGCACCGGGATGATCCTGCGGACTGAGAAGTCCGTGCTGTTCATCATCCCGTGGGGCCGGCACTGGCTGATCGGAACCACCGACACCGACTGGAACCTGGACAAGGCCCACCCGGCCGCGACCAGCAAGGACATCGAGTACCTGCTCGACCACGTGAACGCGGTGCTGAACACGCCGCTGACCCGTGAGGACGTCGAGGGCGTGTACGCCGGGCTCCGGCCGCTGCTGGCGGGGGAGTCGGAGAGCACGTCCAAGCTGTCCCGCGAGCATGTCGTCGCGCACGCGGCGCCCGGGCTCGTGGTGGTTGCCGGCGGCAAGTACACGACGTACCGGGTGATGGCCAAGGACGCGATCGACGCGGTCGCCAACGCGCTCGACGGCCGGGTCCCGAAGTGCACCACCAAGACGATCCCGCTGGTCGGCGCGGACGGGTACCCGGCGCTGTGGAACCAGCGGCACCTGATCGCGCAGGAGTCCGGGCTGCACGTGGCCCGGATCGAGCACCTGCTGAACCGGTACGGCGCGCTGATCAACGAGGTGCTCGCCCTGGTGAAGGAGGACCCGTCGCTCGGTGAGCAGCTGCCCGGGACGCAGGACTACCTGAAGGCCGAGGTCGTCTACGCGGCCCGCTCCGAGGGCGCCCGGCACCTGGACGACGTCCTGGCCCGGCGAACCCGGATCTCGATCGAGGCCTGGGACCGCGGCGCCGGCGCGGCCGACGCGGCAGCGCGGTTGATGGCGCCCGAGCTCGGCTGGGACGAGGCCACGATCGAGCGCGAGGTGTCGTTCTACCTGCAGCGGGTCCAGTCCGAGCGGGACTCCCAGGACCAGCCGGACGACGAGTCGGCCGACAAGGTCCGCCTGGGTGCGCCGGACATCGTGTCCCCGGCCTGACGGTCGCCGGCCCGGAGCACCTCCGTGGGGGTGCTCCGGGTACCCGGTTGGCGAGTTCTTGCCAGGAAGGTGCTCAGGGCAACGAGTTGGTCAGCTCCTGTTTCCCTGTGCGGGCTAGGCTTTCGGCATGGACATGGTTGCGCGCGCGGAGGCGGTCGAGGCGAATCTGATGCTGGCGGTGCCCCAGGCCGGCCAGCGGGTGCTGGAGCGGATGGGGCTGGCCGTGCGACGGATCGGCGGCGGGATCGCGTTGTCGGCCAGCAAGGACCCGTCGGGGTTCTGGTCGAAGGCGCAGGGCTTCGGGTTCAGCGAGCCGCTGACCGGGGACGTGCTCGCCGAGGTGATCGACTTCTACCGCTCGGAGGGGACGCCGAGCGCGAACTTCCACCTGCTGGACCGGGTGCTGCCGGCGGACTGGCCGGAGCTCGCCGCGAAGTACGAGCTGACCCCGGGATCGACGCTGGTCAAGCTGCAGCGTGACGACCGCCCGGTCGCGCCGGCGCCGACGACGTTGCGGGTCGGCCCGATCTCCGCCGACGACTGGACGGCCTGGGCGGCGGTGCAGATCGAGGCGTTCGAGTTCGCGGACGGCGACGGGCGGATGGCCGAGATGCTCGCCTCGATCGGGCGGATCAAGAACGTCACGGCGTACGGCGCCTGGGACGGGGACCTGCTGGTCGCCACCGGTGCCCTGTACGTCGACGGCGACGCCGCCGAGCTCGTTAGCGGCGCGACCCGGCCGGAGTACCGGGGCCGCGGAGCCCAGTCGGCGCTGGTCGCCCGCCGTACGCAGGACGCGCTCGCGGCGGGCTGCCGCTGGGTGTTCTCGGAGACCGGCAAACCAGGTCCCGGCGAGCGGAATCCGTCGCTGGACAACCTGCAGCGCGCCGGCTTCGCGGTGATCTACGACCGTCCGATCTGGTCCTGGAAGGCCTGACCCGGACGGTTTGCCCGACCGGCATAAGGTCGGGTCGGAACATCGTCACGGGGATGTGGCCTGGAGGAATGCATGGATCGGATCGCCGAGCTGCTCGAAGCGGCTGAGGCGGAAGCGGTGTGGGGCTACGAGACGTCGGCCTCACCCGCGGTGGCGGAGTCGCTGAAGCTCGCGAGCCGCCGGATCGGTGGTGGTGTCGTGCTCGCGATGCCCGACGACGTGACGAACTACTGGAGCAAGGCGCTCGGCTTCGGCTTCGCGTCGCCGGTGACGCTCGACCTGGTCGAGGAGATCACCGACTTCTACCGCACGCACGGCGTCCGCCTGGCGACGCTGCAGTTCGCGCCGTCGGTGCTGCCCCGGGACTGGGAATCGATCGCGGCGAAGACCGGACTCACCGCCGGTGGGACCTGGCTGAAGCTGGCGCGGCTGGCCGGGCTGGTGGAGTCGGCCGACACCGACCTGCGGATCGGGCAGGTCCCGGTCGAGCAGGCCGAGGAGTGGGCGACGACCTTGACGCGCGGCTTCGGGATGCCGGCCGACACACTGGTGCCGATGATCTCGGCGGTCGTCGGTCGCCCCGGCTTCACGGCGTACGGCGCCTGGGACGGCGACACGATGGTCGGCGCGGCCTCGCTGGCGATCCACGACCAGGTGGCGTCATTCGCGGGTGCGGCGGTGCTTCCGGCGTACCGGGGGCGTGGCGCGCAGTCGGCGCTGCTCGCGGCCCGCGCCCGGCAGGCGTCGGCCGAGGGTGCGAAGTGGTTGAGCGCGGAGACCGGCAAGCCGGCCGACGGCGAGCAGAACTCCTCGCTGAACAACATGCTCCGCACCGGCTTCGAGATCCGCTACGCCCGGCAGAACTGGATCTGGCGCGCCGACGACTAGTCGTTGCCGTCCTGCTGCTCCGGGCGGATCCAGCCGAAGGTGCGTTGGACCGCCGCCTGCCAGTTCGCGTACTCCATGGCTCGGCGGTCCGGGTCCATGTCGGGCAACCACTGGCCGGCGCGGTGCCAGTTGCTGCGCAGGCCTTCGAGGTCCGGCCAGTAGCCGACCGCCAGGCCGGCGGCGTACGCGGCGCCGAGCGAGACGGTCTCGGTCACCATCGGCCGGACCACCCGGACGTCGAGCAGGTCGGCGAGGAACTGCATCAGCAGGTTGTTCGCGGTCATCCCGCCGTCGACCTTGAGCGCCTTGAGCGCGATGCCGGAGTCGGCGTTCATCGCGTCGACGACCTCGAGCGTCTGGAAGCCGGTCGCCTCCAGCACCGCCCGGGCCAGGTGGCCCTTGGTGATGTACGACGTCAGCCCGGCGATCACACCGCGCGCCTCGCTGCGCCAGTGCGGCGCGAACAGGCCGGAGAACGCGGGCACGATGTACGCGCCGCCGTTGTCGTCGACGGTCCGGGCCAGCGTCTCGATCTCGGCGGCCGTGTGGATCAGCCCGAGTCCGTCGCGGAACCACTGGACCAGCGAGCCGGTGACGGCCATCGAGCCTTCGAGCGCGTACGCCGCCGGCTGGTCGCCGATCTGGTACGCGACGGTGGTCAGCATGCCGTGCGTGGACCGGACGATCTCCTTGCCGGTGTTGAGCAGCAGGAACGAGCCGGTGCCGTACGTGCACTTCGCCTCACCCGGGCTGAAGCAGGTCTGGCCGAACAGCGCCGCCTGCTGGTCGCCGAGCGCGGCGCCGATCCGTACGCCGGGGAGCACGGTCGTCGCCGTACCGAAGACGCCGGAGGACGGGCGGATCTCGGGGAGCACGGATCGTGGCACGTTGAACGCGTCGAGCAGTTTGTCGTCCCACTCGAGCGTCTCGATGTTCATCAGCATCGTGCGGCTGGCGTTGGTGACGTCGGTGGCGTGCAGACCGCCCTCCGGTCCGCCGGTGAAGTTCCAGATCAGCCAGGACTCCATCGTGCCGAACAGGACGTCGCCGGCTTCGGCGCGGGCGCGCAGGCCGGGCGTGTGGTCGAGCATCCAGCGCAGGCGGGGCGCGGAGAAGTACGTGGTGAGGGGGAGACCGCAGAGGTCGACGAAGCGGTCGGCGCCTTCGTCGCCGGCCAGCTCGGTGATCAGCCGGTCGGTGCGGGTGTCCTGCCAGACGACGGCGTGACCGACCGGCTGACCGGTCCGGCGGTCCCAGAGCAGGCTGGTCTCGCGCTGGTTGGTGATGCCGATGGCAACGATCTGGGACGGTGCCGCGCCGATCTGCCGGACCGCGGCCGGTACGACGCGGGTGACGTTGCGCCAGATCTCCGCGGCGTCGTGCTCGACCCAGCCGGGGCGCGGGAAGTACTGCTTGTGCTCGCGCTGGGCCACCGAGACGAGTCGCCCCCGGCGGTCGAAGAGGATGCAGCGCGTGGAGTTGGTCCCCTGGTCCACTGCGGCGACGTACTGCTCAGCCATCAGCCATCGTCTCTGAGGTCGCGGCCGATGGCCTCGGCGGTGGCGCGGACCATGGTGACCAGGTCCGTGCGGTGGCGCAGGCGGGAGTCGCAGATCCGCTCGATCCGGCCGGTGAGGCCGACGGCACCGACGACGAGACCGCCCAGGCCGCGGATCGGCGCGGCGATGCCGGCCAGCTCGACCGTGTGCTCCTCGAACTCACCGGCCCAACCCTTGGCGCGGACCGCGGCCAGTTCGTCGGCGAGCCGCGCGGGTTCGAGGATCGTGCGCGTGGTGAAGGCTTCGAGGGTCTTCGGCTTCGCCGCGCCGCTGGTGTCGAAGGCGAGCACCGCCTTGCCGAGCGCGGTCGCGTGCGGCGGCAGCGTCGTACCGACGTCCAGGTCCTGGTCGCTGTCGTCGGGCCGGAAGACGTGGTGGACGACGACCACCTTGCCCTCGACGAGCCGCCCGACCCGGACCACCTCGCCGCTGCGTGAGGCCAGCGAGTCGGCCCAGTTGATCGCGCGGCTCCGCAGTTCGTTCGGGTCGAGGTAGGTCTCGCCGAGGCGGCCGAAGGCGTCGCTCAGGCGGTAGTGCGCGCCGGACCGGTCCTGCTCGACGAAGCCGACCTGGTGCAGCGTGCGGACGATCCCGTGCACTGTCGCCTTGGCCAGCCCCAGTGCGTTGCCGAGATCCGCGACGCCCAGTCCGTTCGGCGCGGCCGCGAGCAGGCGCAGCACTGCGGCAGCTCGCTCGATCGATTGGACGCTGCCCGGCACACCGGCAGGCTACCGGTGATCAACTCCCAGCGGATGAGTTCAGCGGCTACTCAGTTGCGATCGCGCGCAGGACGTCCAGCCGCGCTGCACGGCGTGACGGCCAGATCGCAGCCAGTACGCCGACAACCGCCGCGACCACGACCGCCGCGACGAGCTGCAGCACCGGTACGTCGAGCACGCCGAGCCCGTCGTCGGCCATCACGTGCTGCACCGCGGCCCCCGCGAGCGCGCCGACCACCAGCCCGAGGATCGCGCCGAACACCGCGATCGCGACCGCCTCGACCTGCAGCATCCGCCGGACCTGCGGCCGGTCCATCCCGATCGCCCGCAGCAGCCCCAGTTCGCGGGTCCGCTCGACCACGCCGAGGGCGAGCGTGTTCACGACGCCGAGCAGCGCGATCAGCACGGCGAACCCGAGCAGGGCGCCGACGATGCCGAGGATCCCGTTGATCGGGCCGCGCTCGGCGGCGGCGTACGCCTGCTGGTCCCGGACGGAGACCGACGGGTAGTCCCGGATCGCCCCGAGCACGGCCTGCTGGACGGTTCCGGCATCGGTGCCGTCGGCAACGTCCAGGTAGAGGGTCGCGTCGATCTCGCCGCCGCCGAGCCCGGTGAACGTCGGCAGGCTGGTGACGACGGCGTCGAGCTGGCGGTTCGGGGCGATGATCGCGCCGACGGTCAGTGCGTGCTTGCCGGTGGTCGTGGTCACGGTGAACGACTGGCCGACCGTGAGCTCGAGCTGGTTCGCGAGGTTGCGGGGGAGGGCTGCCTGACCCTTGGCGAGGCTTGCGAGTGATCCGGCGGTGGTGGTCACCGTGATCGGGCCGTCGAGCGTGCCGTCGGAGACGCCGGCCAGCGTGATCGGCCGGTCGTCGACCTCGCCGCCGGACTGGCGGACGCGATGGACGGCCGAGATGCCCTGCACCTTCGCGAGCTGGTCGCCGACCGCCGTACTGAACGGGCGCTCGCCGGTCACCACGAGCTCGGAGCTGCCGATCGCGTCGGCGATGCCCTGGTCGACCGAAGCCTTCGCCGACGCGGCGATCACGAACAGCCCGCTGACCAGCGCGAGCGAGATCATCAACGCCGACGCGGTGGCCGACGTACGGCGCGGGTTGCGCTCGGCGTTGCGGCGGCCGAGGACGACGGCGGCCTGACGGCCGAGCGGAAGCATCAGCGCGCGTACGGCGTACTGGCTGATGAGCGGGAGCGTCATGACCAGGCCGAGCAGGACCAGGGCGGTGGTGAGGCCGACGAGGATCGCGCCGGGCAGGCCGGTGGCCCTCAGTGAGACCAGGAGCAGGATGATCGCCATCAGCAGGAGGAAGGCGCCGAGGGCGACGCGGACGACCAGGCTGCGTTCCGGGATGGTGGTGTCGGCGCGCAGGGCAACGACCGGCGGGAGCTTGCCGGCTCTCCGGGCGGCGGGATAGGCAGCGGCGGTGGTGATGCCGATGCCGAGCAGGTACGACGCGATGATGGTGGCGGGGCTGACCTGGAGTGCTGCCGACGGGATCGCGAGGTCGAGGCGTTGGTACATGTACTGGATGGCGGCCGCGACGCCGACCCCGAGCAGGAGTCCGAGCGTCGAGCCGATGACACCGATCACGAGCGCCTCGGCGAGGACCGTGCCGGTGACCTGGCCGCCGGAGGCGCCGACCGCGCGGAGGAGGGCGAGCTCGCGGCTGCGTTGGGCGACGACCATCGCGAAGGTGTTGACGATCAGGAACGTGCTGACGAACAGCGCCAGGCCGGCGAACAGCAGGAGCGCCGCGGTGAGGCCGCCGAAGGTGTCGTCGAGGGCGCTCTCGCCGTCGGCCGAGACCTGGGCCGCGGTGCGGACCTCGACGGTGCTGCCGACCGCGTTCTGGATCGCGCCGCGGACGGTGTCGGGGTTCTGGCCGGGTTGCAGGGCGACGCCGATCGAGGTCCAGCCGGGCTTGCCGAGGAGCAGGAGCTGGGCGGTGGCGCTGTCGAAGGCGACGAGGGGTGCGCCGGCCGACGTACCGGACAGGCCTGGGGTCGTGAGCCCGGTCAACGTCGCCGTGACGGCGCGGGCGGGGGTGACGACCTTGACCTTCTGGCCGACCTCGTAGCCCTCGCGGTCGGCGGTGTTGCGGTCGAGGGTGAGCTGCTCAGGGCCCCACGGCGCGGTGCCCTGGACGAGCTTGAACGGCGCCGTCCGGTCGTCGTGCGGCCAGCTCGCGCCGAACGTGGCGAGGCTGTAGGTGTCGATCGGCCGGCCGTCCTTGGCCAGGATCTCGACGTCCGGGACGAGCAGCTGGGCGTCGGTCGCGGCGACGCCTGGCACGGCCGCGATGCGGTCGGCGACCTCGATCGGGAGCGTCGGCGTACCGGTTTTGAGTGTGGAGACCGGAGTGACGGTGAGGTCGGCGGTCGTGCCGGCGAAGTTCTTCTTGAGGGCGGCGGCGAGGGTGTCGCTGAAGACCATCGCGCCGCTGACGAACCCGATGCCGAGCAGGACGGCGATCGTGCACAGGACGAACCGCAGCCGGTGCGCGAGCACCGACCGGAGGCCGAGCTTGAGCATCAGCCGGCCTGGGCCTGGGTGGGGCCGTCGGTGCTCACGGTCGCCTGGGGGGATTCGAGGCGTTTCATCGTGTCGAGGACGGACTCGGCGGTCGGGTCGACGAGCTCCTCGCGCAGCCGGCCGTCGGCGAGGAACAGCACGCGGTCGGCGTACGCGGCGGCGGTCGGGTCGTGCGTCACCATCACGACGGTCTGGCCGAACTCGCGGACCGAGCGGTGCAGGAAGGCAAGGACGTCGGCCGAGGCGCGGGAGTCGAGGTTGCCGGTCGGTTCGTCGGCGAAGACCACGTGCGGGCGTGAGGCCAGAGCGCGAGCACAGGCGACGCGCTGCTGCTGACCGCCGGACAGCTCGTTGGGCTTGTGCTGCAGGCGGTCCTTCAGGCCGACGGTCTCGACGATCAGGTCGAGCCAGGCCTGATCGGGCTTGCGGTTGGCGAGGGTCAGCGGGAGCGTGATGTTCTCGAGCGCGGTCAGCGTCGGGACCAGGTTGAACGCCTGGAAGACGAAGCCGACGCGGTCTCTTCTGAGATGCGTGAGGGCCTTCTCGGTGAGCCGGGTCAGCTCGACGTCGCCGAGGAAGACCTGCCCGCTGGTCGGCCGATCCAGGCCCGCGAGACAGTGCAGCAGCGTTGATTTGCCCGATCCCGAGGGGCCCATGATCGCGGTGAACCGGCCCTGCCCGAACTGCACGCTGACGTCGGCCAGCGCGTCGATGCGGGTCTCACCGCTGCCGTAGCTCCGGCCGAGCCCGGAGGTGGTGATCGCAGCAGCCTGCGCGACGGTTTCCGCGGTCATGGGGGAACGCTAACGTGCGAGGGTTCCTCAGCGGCGTACAGGCCTCGCTCGCTGTCCGATGCCCGTGGTCCCGGCCGTCGCCATTTGGTGGGTTAACCCCTCAACTTGTGGGTTCAAGGTCTGCATACGACCAGCGAACCCACCATTTCGGGGGTTAACCCTCCAAATGCGCAGAGCTGCGGCGGCGCGAGCTGTGGCGGGTCAGGCGTCGATGACCACCGGGATGACGACCGGGCGCCGGCGCCAGTGGCGGTAGGTCCAGTTGCCGACCGCGCGGCCGACCAGCTGCTCGAGCTGGCTCGCGTCGCCGATCGCCTCCGAGGCGGCCCGCGCGAGCGCCTCCTCGATCACCGGGATCACCGGCTTGAACGTCGTGTCGTCGTGGACGAATCCACGCGCCAGGAAGTCCGGCGGCTCGGCCAGCTTGCCGGTGTTGGCATCGACCAGCAGGACGACGGTGACGACGCCCTCCTCGCCGAGCGTCCGGCGGTCCTTCAGGTTCGCCTCGGTCACGCCGCCGACGGTCATCGCGTCGACGTACACGTACCCGGCCTCGACCTTGCCGGTGATCTTGGCCCGGCCCTTGTGCAGGTCGACCACCACGCCGTCCTCGGCAATGATCACCCGGTCGGCCGGTACGCCGGTACTGACGGCAAGTGCCGCGTTGGCCTTCAGGTGCCGGAACTCGCCGTGCACCGGCATCACGTTGCGCGGCTCGACCAGGTTGTAGCAGTAGACGAGTTCGCCGGCGCTGGCATGGCCGGAGACGTGCACCTTGGCGTTGCCCTTGTGCACGACGTTCGCGCCCCAGCGGATCAGCCCGTTGATCAGCCCGTAGATCGCGTTCTCGTTGCCCGGGATCAGCGAGCTGGCCATCAGGACGGTGTCTCCGTCGCCGATCCGGATCATGTGGTCACGGTTGGCCATCCGGGCCAGCGCGGCCATCGGCTCGCCCTGCGACCCGGTGCAGACCAGCGTGACCTTGCGGTCCGGCAGCTGCTCGAGCTCCTTCAGGTCGACGATCAGGCCCTTCGGCACGTTCAGGTAGCCCAGGTCGCGCGCGATGCCCATGTTGCGCACCATCGAGCGGCCGACGAACGCGACCTTGCGGCCGCCCGCCTTCGCCGCGTCCAGCACCTGCTGGATCCGGTGCACGTGGCTGGCGAAGCTCGACACGATGATCCGGCCGGGCGCGGTCCGGAAGACCTGGTCGATCGCCGGACCGAGGTCCTTCTCGGCGGTGGTGAAGCCCGGGACGTCGGCGTTCGTCGAGTCCGTCAGGAACAGGTCGACGCCCTCCTCACCCAGCCGGGCGAACCCGCGCAGGTCGGTGAGCCGGCGGTCCAGCGGGAACTGGTCCATCTTGAAGTCGCCGGTGTGCAGCACCAGACCGGCCGTGGTCCGGATCGCGACCGCCAGGCCGTCCGGGATCGAGTGGTTCACCGCGAGGAACTCGCACTCGAACGGACCGAACCGCCGCTTCTCGTCCTCCTTCACCTCCACCGTCACCGGCTTGATCCGGTGCTCCTTCAGCTTGGAGGTGATGAACGCCAGCGTCAGCTTCGAGCCGACCACGGGGATGTCCCCGCGCTCCTTCAGCAGGTACGGCACCCCGCCGATGTGGTCCTCGTGCCCGTGGGTGAGAACGATCGCCTCGATCTTGTCCAGCCGCTCCCGGATCCACCCGAAGTCGGGCAGGATCACGTCGACGCCGGGCTGGTGCTCCTCGGGGAACAAGACACCGCAGTCGACCACCAGCAACTTGCCCCGGTGCTCGAACACGGTCATGTTCCGGCCGATCTCACCCAGACCGCCCAGAGCGACCACGCGCAGGGCGTCATCGGGGAGGCGGGGCGGCTGACCAAGATCGGGATGCGGATGACTCATAGCCTGGACGTTATCCGAGCCCCCTGTCACCCCGTGGCACCGACCTCACTTCCACGCGTGTGACCAGCACCTCAGAACAAACTTCGGGCGGTACTGCGGGAGGTTCGTTCTGGGGGATTTGGTGGGCCCCCACCCTGTCGGTGGTGCTCCTGGGAGAGCCCGCCCGCCCACCTCTGTGGAGCGTGGGGGATGGGTTGGTGGGTGGTGTGGGTGCATGGCCGATTGGCTTTGGCCCCACCCCGGGCGGTGGCGCGGCGGGTTGGTCCCGGCCCACCTCTGTGGAGAAGGGGACTGCGTTGGCGCGCGGGTGGAGTGCGCCGCGGTGGGTCAGGCCGCCTCTTGCTTCGGGCGCCTGATCCCTGCCTTCCCCCGGGACGGTTCGATGGGTACCTGAGCGTCATCCCTCGCCCGGACCGACCAACCAACAGGAAGGCGATCGTCCGGGATCGGCCCTACAGTGCCGGGCATGGCAGACAGCGGAACGGATTGGCGGCTCCTCGACGGCGTAGCGACGGCTTGGTTCGGCGCGACGTCGCTCACCGAGGCGGCCGGGCTGGCAGAGCGCATCGTGGAGTTGTCGGCCGACATCGCGGTCGACGTGCGGGCTACAGGCGTGCGGGTACGCCTCGACTCGGGCGAGCACGCCGAGGCGGTATCGGCCGCCGCGCGCGAACTCGGCCTGACCGCCGATCCCGCCGCGCTCCAGCACCTGAGCGTCGTACTCGAATCCGCAAACCCACCCGAGGTGCGGCAGTTCTGGCAGCGCGTACTGGACTACGCACCGGGGGAGGACGGCGGTTTGGTGGACCCCCTACGCCGCGACCCTGCCCTGCGGATCCGGCAGTCGACCGAGCCGCGGCCCTTGCGGCACCGCATTCACCTCGACGTCGTACGGCCAACCGCAGCAGTCGAGCAAGTGGGCCTCGGCGAAGGCTCGGGACCGTACGGCGTCTGTCACTCCGACCCCGACGGCAACGAGGTCGACCTCGTACCGGGCGATCCGCTCGGTGAGACGCCCGAGACTGCCGACTGGCAGGCCGTGTTCAGCGCCGTTGCCTGCTACCGCGTCACCTCGCCGACGCAGCAACGCGACCTGACCGCCGCGGCCGCGGCACTCGCGGATGCCGCCGGCTTCCCGCTGCTGATCGACCTGCGCCCCGGCCTCGTCATCCTCGACACCGGCAAGGACCGGTGGGAAGCCGACGCCCACGGCCTCGATCTCGACTTCACCGACCTCGCCGAAAAGATCCAGACTGCCGCCCGCGAACTCGGCGCGACCCCGGAGCCGGGGCTGCCGCGCTTCGTTCAGCTCTTCCTCGACGCCGCTGATGTCGAAGCGGTCCGCGCGTTCTGGCTCGCCGTACTCGGCTACGCCCCCGACCGGCGAACCGGGCTGCGCGACATCCACGATCCGCGGTGGCTCAACCCCGTACTGCTTTTCCAAGAGCTCGACGCCTCGGACACCGAACGCCGCCGCCAGCGCAACCGCATCCACTTCGAGCTCGCCGTACCGCCGGACCTCGCGCAGCCCCGCCTCGCCGCAGCCATCGCAGCCGGCGGCCGGCTCCTCGACGAGTCGACGGATCGCTGGCGAGTCGCCGACCCCGAGGGCAACGAGTTGGTGATCGTGAGCGGGGCCTGAACTCGCCTTTCACTGAGCCCGCGCTTCCTGTTGAGCCACCGCGGCGTCGGCCTCACCAGAGACGACGAGTGCGGTGACCAGTAGGCGTAGTCGCTGACCTCGCGTACGGATCAGGACTCGCGAGGAGGCCGGCGGGCTGCGGACGCGCTTCACAAACCGCCCCGCTGTCGATAACATCGCCGCATGGCGATGACGACACGAGTTGGCGTTGACTTGCAAGCAGGACCCGGCG
The DNA here is from genome assembly GCF_039529595.1 of Kribbella lupini. NCBI lineage: Bacteria > Bacillati > Actinomycetota > Actinomycetes > Propionibacteriales > Kribbellaceae > Kribbella > Kribbella lupini. The sequence goes on from NZ_BAAANC010000001.1 coordinate 1,597,692, forward strand.
AGATTGACGAGACAGCCGCGCTGTCCGTCGCGGCCTGCCTGTTCAACGGCTTCAGCGACGCCTCCCGGCTCGCGATCGTGCGGCACCTGGCCCTGGGCGAGCAGCGCGTGGTCGACCTGACCGAACACCTCGGCCTGGCTCAGTCCACCGTCTCCAAGCACCTGGCCTGCCTCCGCGACTGCGGCTTGGTCGAATCCCGCCCGGTCGGCCGCGCGTCGATGTTCACGCTGACCCACCCCGAAGCCACGCTCGACCTGCTCACAGCCGCCGAGCGCCTGCTCCGGCTGACCGGCGACGCGGTCGCCCTCTGCCCGAACTACGGCGAGGCGGCGAACACAGCATGAGCAACTCCGACCAGGCCAGTACGCCGGCCCCAGGCTCTCGGGCAGAGCTATCACTCGAGCCCGTGCAGCTCACGCCCACACCCAGCACCTGGACCACCGACCCCGAACTCTGCCGCAAGCTCAGCCGCCGCGCGCAGCTCCTCGCCGGCGCCTCGGTCACGTACAACGTCATCGAAGCCGCGATCGCCATCAGCGCCGGGCTCGTCGCCGGTTCCGTCGCGCTGGTCGGCTTTGGCCTGGATTCGGTTGTCGAGGTCTCCAGTGGGCTGATCATCCTGTGGCAGTTCCGCCACCGCCTGCCCGAGACCCGCGAGAAGCAGGCGCTACGCCTGCTCGCCTTCTCGTTCTTCGGCTTGGCCGCGTACGTCGGCTTCGAATCGATCCGCTCCCTGATCACCGGCGCCGACCCCGAGACCTCACCGGTCGGCATCGGCCTGGCGATCGCGTCGCTGATCGTCATGCCGTTCCTGTCGTGGGCCCAACGCCGTACCGGCAAAGCCCTCGGTTCCAACGCCGTAGTCGCCGATTCGACCCAGACGCTGCTCTGCACCTACCTGTCCGCCGTCCTGCTGGTCGGCCTCCTCCTCAACGCAACCCTCGGCTGGGGTTGGGCCGATCCCATCGCCGGCCTGGTCATCGCCGCGGTAGCAATCCGAGAAGGCCGAGAAGCCTGGCGCGGCGAAGGCTGCTGCTCACCCATCGCAGGCGGCGCGACGGCAGGTGACCCGGTCGCCTGCGGCTGCAGCGGTGGCACCTGCACAGACGGCTGCTGCAACTAGCCGAGCCAGCCGCTCGCCACCGCGCACAGCGCTTGCCGCTTCACTGAACGTTTCGAGGCTGACCGGACCGACGGACGAAACGGCACAACGTCGCGATGCCTGCCGACTGGTGTGGGGCCGTCATCGTCGTCGGCCTGACATGCTCGCGTGATGGACCGAACGCTTGCCTAGAGCAACACTGAGGTGTGGCCGAGCTTGGTCCCGATCTCCTCGGGCCGGTAGCACTGGAACTGGCCCGGGCCGAAGAACACCTCCCCGGGCCCCACGCCATGCCGGGAGGTTCGCGCTTCGAGCTGAAGTGGGACGGCTTCAGGGTCGGCGCGGTCTGCCGGGCCGGCGCCGTACAGCTGTGGTCGCGCAACGGCACGGACTTCACCGCGAAGTTCCCCGACATCCAGGCAGCCCTCGCCGAGCAGGTGGACACAGACTGCGTGCTCGACGGCGAACTCGTGGTGTGGACCGGCGAGCGGATGGACTTCGACGCGCTGCAGGCGCGGATGGTGAACACTGCGGCGACGGTACGGCGCCGCCTGGTTCCGGCGCAGCCTGCTTCGCTGGTGGTGTTCGACGTGCTCGCCGTCGGCGGCGTCGACGTGCGGCCGATGCGATGGACGGCCCGTCGCAACCGGCTCGAGTCTCTGGCGAAGGCGTGGCGTCCGCCGCTGCAACTTTCTCCGGTCACCGGCGATGTCGCCGAGGCGCGCGAGTGGCTGGAGGCGTTCAAGGTCTCCGGGGTCGAGGGGCTGGTCGTCAAGGGCGCGACCAGCCGGTACCAGCCGGGCCGCCGCGAGTGGGTGAAGTGGAAGACCCGCGACACCGTCGAGGCGATCGTCGGCGCGGTGACGGGGTCGCTGCGGCGCCCCGAGGTGCTGGTCGTCGGCCGGTACCGCGGCAAGGACCTGGAGGTCGTCGGCCGGACGGTCAAACTGACCGAGTCCCAGTCCGCGACGATCGGGAAGCTGCTGAAGCCGGCCGGTGTCTGGCATCCGTGGCCGGACCAGATCGCGACGCACTGGGGCCGCGGAAGCAAGACCCCGATCGTGAAGGTCCGCCCGACAGTGGTGGTCGAGGTCGCCGCCGACGCCGCCCTGCAGGCCGGCCACTACCGCCACCCGCTACGCCTGGTCCGACACCGCACCGACCTGGAACCGACCGACGTCGAAACACTGCCGCCTCACTGATCGAGTGCGGTCGGCCCCGGACAGGCGGGTGTGGAGTTGCTCTCGGCCCCGGTCCGGCGGTGGAGCAGAGCTCGCACCGACCATCATCCGCGTGAGGGCGAGAACAGCTTGTCGGTCACCATCTTCAACCGCCAGCGCATCCACCTGGCGCCCACAGTGGTGGGTGGGTGGGACGAGTCCACGGGAACCACCATCCGGGTGAGGGCGCGTCCGATCGGCCGAGCATCCGGCACTCTCGTCAGCGCATCCGCCAGCTCTCCACAGTGGTGGGCGGGTGGGACGAGTCCACGGGAACCACCATCCGGGTGAGGGCGCGTCTGATCGGCCGAGCATCCGGCACTCTGGTCAGCGCATCCGCCAGCTCTCCACAGTGGTGGGCGGGTGGGACGAGTCCACGGGAACCACCATCCGGGTGAGGGCGCGTCCGATCGGCCGAGCATCCGGCACTCTCGTCAGCGCATCCGCCAGCTCTCCACAGTGGTGGGCGGGTGGGACGAGTCCACGGGAACCACCATCCGGGTGAGGGCGACTCCGATCGGCCGAGCGCCCTGCACTCCCGTCAGCGCATCCACCGGCTCACCGCAGTGGTGGGCGGGCGGGCCAAGTCCACGGCAACCACCAACAGGGGGTGGGCGAAACCCAACTGCCCTCAGCCGTCGAGGCCGACCAGGTCCACACCGGCGGACTCTTCCGCGACCTCCTCGACCGAACGCGCAGGAAGCGGCGGTGGTGTGCCGCCCCAGGCGGGGCAGAGTGCCTTGTGGTCGCACCACTCGCACAGCGGGCCGCGGCTGGGGCGCCAGTCGCCGGACTCGAGGGCGAGGGTGATGGCGGCCCAGAGGGCGGTGACCTTGCGCTCGCAGGCTCGGAGGTCGTCCTCGTCGGGCTCGTACCGAACGATCTCGCCGTTGCCGAGGTAGACGAGTTGGAGCATCGTCGGGACGACGCCGCGCAGGCGCCACAGCACCAGCGCGTAGAACTTCATCTGGAACAGCGCCTTCGCCTCGAAGAACTCCGACGGGGAGCGGCCGGTCTTGTAGTCGACCACGCGGATCTCGCCGGTCGGCGCGACGTCCAGGCGGTCGACGTACCCGCGCAAGGTGAGACCCGACTCCAGCTCGGTCTCGACGTACAGCTCGCGCTCGGCCGGCTCCAGCGCGTTCGGGTCCTCGAGGGTGAAGTACTTGCCGAGCAGCTTGTGCGCCTCGGCCAGCCACTTGGCCAGCTCCTCGCCCTCGGCGTCGTCGGCGAACAGCTCGGCGACCTCGGGCTCGGCTTCGAGGATGCGCTGCCACTCGGGCTCCAGCATCCCGGCGGCCTGCTCCAGCGTGCGCTGGCCGCGGGGCAGGTCGTACAGACGTTCCAGTACGGCGTGCACGACCGTGCCGCGGACGGCGGCGGACGACGGCTTCTCGGGCAGGCGGTCGACGACGCGGAAGCGGTACTTCAGCGGGCAGCTCATGAAATCGGCCGCGCGGGAGGGGGACAGCGCACCGTTCGGGTGGCTGCCGCTGTGCACGACTGCTGCTGCGACGCTCATGGCAAAACCCTAGGCGCTGCCACCGACATCCCGCGTACGCACCGCGACAGGCTGTGGACAACGTTCACAGCAACCTCCCAGCGGACTTTCGGCGAACCATCGGCTCCACTCGGCACGCTGGAGACCTCGAGCGACGGCAAGGGGCACACGATGACACCGCACGAACACGATCTGGGACTGGTCCACGACCTCGGCACACTGCGCCGCCGCAACGTCCTGCGCCTGCTGGCCGGCGCCGGCCTGGCAGTCGTCACCGGCTGCGCGACCGACGACAGCACCAGCACCGGTACGACGAGCACCAGTACGACTCCAACGACCACCAGCAGCACCCCGACAACCACAGCAGACTGCGTGGACGAGATCCCCGAGGAGACCGACGGCCCCTACCCGGGCGACGGCTCCAACGGGCCGAATGTCCTCACCGAGTCCGGCATCGTCCGCAGCGACCTCACCAAGTCGTTCGGCTCGTCGACAGGCGTCGCCACCGGCGTACCGCTGACTGTCGAGCTCACCATCCAGGACGCCGACAAGTGCGCCCCGCTGGCAGGCGCGGCGGTCTACCTCTGGCACTGCGACGCCCAAGGCCGCTATTCCCTCTACTCCGAGGGCGCAGAGAACGAGAACTATTGCCGCGGCGTCCAGGCCGCCGACGCGAACGGCAAGGTCACCTTCACCACGATCTTCCCCGCGGCGTACGACGGACGCTGGCCGCACATCCACTTCGAGGTCTACGCGTCCCTGACCGAGGCGACCGCCGCCGGGAAGATCAGCGCGACCTCCCAGCTTGCCCTGCCGGAGGACGCCTGCAACGCGGTCTACGCCACCAGCGGGTACGACGGAAGCACCCAGAACATGTCCCGCACGTCCATCGCGAACGACAACGTGTTCCGCGACGACGGCGCCGAGCACCAGCTCGCGACGGTCAGCGGAAGCGTCGACGCGGGCTACCGGGCGCGGCTCACCGTGGGCGTGTAGCGCGCGGTTACCGGGCGCCCAGTAGGTTTAGGCCGATGTCAGAGCCGCGTGAACCTCAGAACCCCGCCCAGCCGGCCGGTGCGCCGACGCCCGGTACATGGGTGCTCGGTCGTGTCCGCGGGATCCAGCTGACCATGCGGTTCACCTGGCTGCCGGTGGCGATCCTCCTGGCGGTCGGCTTCTCGGCGGTCATCGCGCAGCAGTTCCCGTACCTGTCCGGCGGCTGGCGGTACTTCGCGTCGTTCGCCTTCGTGGTCGCGTTCACGCTGTCGGTGCTGCTGCACGAGCTCGCGCACGCGCTGATGGCGTTGCGGTTCAAGATCTCCGTCACCGAGATCAACCTGGGCTTCTTCGCGGCCGGCACGCACATCGAGGGCGAGCGCAAGTCGCCGCTGGAGGAGTTCGCGATCTCGGTCGTCGGGCCGATCGCCTCGCTGCTGGTCGGCGGTCTCGCGTACGCCGGTTCGCGGGCCCTCGACGAGGGCGTCGCGTACGCCGTCGTGATGCAGCTCGCGGTGGCCAACCTGATCGTCGGCGTCACCAACTTGCTCCCGGGTCTGCCGCTGGACGGCGGCTGGGTGCTGCGGGCCGCGGTCTGGAAGGCGACCGGGAACATGCACACCGGCACGATCGTGGCCGCGTGGGCCGGCCGGGTCATCGCGATCGCCGTACTGGCCGCGCCGGTGATCCTGGAAGAGGTGTTCGACCGGAACCCGACGCTGATCGACTTCGTGATCGCGCTGGCGGTCGGGTTCTTCCTGTGGATGGGGTCGACGGCGTCGCTGATGCAGGCGCGCCTCAAGCAGAAGCTGCCGGCGCTCCAGGTGCGCTCGCTGGCGCGCCGCGCGATCGCGGTCCATGCCAGTACGCCGATCTCCGAGGCCGTCCGCCTCGCCGCGCAGGGCCAGGCGGGTGCCGTCGTGGTCATCGACGGCGACGGCAAGCCGCACGCCCTGGTCCAGGAGGCCGCCGTCACCGCGGTCGCCCCCAACCAGCGCCCGTGGACCACCATCGGCGAGGTCGCCACCCGGATCAGCGCGGGCCACATCATCGGCGTCAACGACACCGGCGAGGAGATCCTCGCCACTCTCCGGAAGAACCCCGCCTCGGAGTACCTGGTCCTGGACACCCACGGCCAGGTCTACGGCGTCCTCGCCACCGCCGACGTGGAACGAGCCTTCCGCCGCCGCTGAGCGTCCGAAGTAGCGGGTGCGGAGCCGGTAGCGTCCGAAGATCTCGCACGCGTCCGAAGAAGCGGGTGCGGAGCCGGTAGCGTCCGAAGATCTCGCAGGCGTCCGAAGAAGCGAGCGCTACAGCCTCGGGTTGTTCGGACGCATGCGGGTTGTTCGGACGTTGGAGCGCGCCGTCGGCGGCGCGGTACGCCGTACGGGTTCGACCCCACGATTCGGGCCGCGGCGGTACGCCGAAGTAAGGTGTGCGCCTTATGTCTGATCTGCGCGATTTTCCTGATGCGGCGTTTTCCGGGGTTCATCATGGGCCGTTGCAGCCGGGGGAGTGGATCACGTTGTCCGACTCCAAGGGGCGGCGGCACTCGGTGTTCCTCGAGCGCGGCAAGGTCTTCCACACCACCAAGGGCGGGATCGAGCACGACGCGCTGATCGACGGGCCGGACGCGGTGACGATCCGGTCCAAGGGCGGCGTGGAGTACCTGGCGCTGCGGCCGCTGATGGCCGACTACTCCGTGTCGATGCCGCGCGGCGCGCAGGTGATCTACCCCAAGGACACCGCGCAGATCGTGACGATGGCCGACATCTTCCCGGGCGCGAAGGTGGTCGAGGCGGGCGCCGGGTCCGGCGCGCTGACCACCGCGCTGCTGCGGGCGGTCGGGATCCACGGCGAGCTGATCTCGTTCGAGCGCCGCGAGGACTTCGCCGAGGTCGCCCGCAAGAACGTCACCGGCTTCTTCGGCGCCGAGCACCCGGCCTGGCGGCTCGAGGTCGGCGACCTGGTCGAGAAGCTCGACGAGACCGACGTCGACCGCGTCGTACTGGACATGCTGGCCCCCTGGGAGTGCGTTGACGCCGTCGCGGGTGCCCTGGCCCCGGGCGGGGTGTTCTGCGCGTACGTCGCCACCACGACCCAGCTGAGCCGTTTCGTGGAGACGCTGCGCGCGCACGGCGAGTTCACCGAGCCGCGGGCCTGGGAGTCGCTCGTGCGCGACTGGCACGTCGAGGGACTCGCGGTCCGGCCCGGCCACCGGATGCAGGGACACACCGCGTTCCTGGTCACCGCGCGGCGGATGGCGCCCGGCGTACAGGCCCCGATGAAGAAGCGCCGGCCGGCGCCGGGCGCGTACGGCGACGACTATTCCGGACCGCGCAAATCCGAATCGGCCCAGGACACGCCCTGACGTCGCGCCAAACTGTCCGCGCCGTGCTGTATTAAGGCGCAACAGGCTCGACCAGGCAACGGTTCTATCCGCAACCGACACGTGATGGGATTCAGCTTGCCCGGCGAGGTTTTCTGGGTAAGGTCCATAGGGTCGAGCCCCACATGGTGAGGTGATGATCGTGGCTGGAGACGAGAGTCCTACCGCGGCAGAGCTGCGTAACCAGGTCCGTTACCTGGAGGCCGAGGTCGCAGCGTTGCGGCGTCGGTTGCTGGAGCACCCGGCTGACAGCCGGTCGCTCGAGAGCAGGCTGTCCGAAACCCAGGCGTCCTTGGCGAGCGTGACCGCGCAGAACGAGCGGTTGGCGGACACGCTGCGCGAGGCCCGAGAGAAGATCATCGCTTTGAAGGAGGAGGTCGACCGGCTGGCGCAACCGCCGTCCGGTTTCGGGACCTTCCTCGGCCGCAACGACGACGACACGCTGGACGTGTTCACCGGAGGCCGCAAGCTCCGGGTCGCGGCGAGCCCGTCGGTTGACCTGGACGCGCTCAAGCTCGGCCAGGAACTGATGCTGAACGAGGCGCTGAACGTGGTCGAGGCCTGCGACTTCGAGGTCGTCGGCGACGTGGTGATGCTGAAGGAGCTGCTGGCCGACGGCGAGCGGGCGCTGGTGATCGCGCAGGCCGACGAGGAACGTATCGTCCGGCTCGCGTCGCCGCTGCTCGACCAGCCGTTGCGGGCCGGCGACTCGCTGCTGCTGGAGCCGCGCTCCGGCTATGTGTACGAGAAGATCCCGAAGTCCGAGGTCGAGGAGCTGGTGCTCGAAGAGGTCCCGGACATCGACTACACCCAGATCGGTGGCCTGTTCGGCCAGATCGAGCAGATCCGCGACGCGGTCGAGATGCCGTACCTGCACAAGGACCTGTTCCTGGAGCACGAGCTGAAGCCGCCGAAGGGCGTCCTGCTGTACGGGCCGCCCGGCTGCGGCAAGACGCTGATCGCCAAGGCGGTCGCGAACTCGCTGGCCAAGAAGGTGGCCGAGCGGACCGGTGTCGAGGGCAGGTCGTTCTTCCTCAACATCAAGGGTCCGGAGCTGCTGAACAAGTACGTCGGCGAGACCGAGCGGCACATCCGCCTGGTCTTCCAGCGCGCCCGGGAGAAGGCCTCCGAGGGCATGCCGGTGATCGTGTTCTTCGACGAGATGGACTCGCTGTTCCGCACCCGCGGCTCGGGGGTGTCCTCCGACGTGGAGAACACCATCGTCCCGCAGCTGCTGAGCGAGATCGACGGCGTCGAGGGCCTGGAGAACGTGCTCGTCATCGGTGCCTCGAACCGTGAGGACATGATCGACCCGGCGATCCTGCGGCCGGGCCGGCTGGACGTGAAGATCAAGATCGAGCGTCCGGACGCCGAGGCGGCCCGGGACATCTTCTCGAAGTACCTGACGCCCACGCTGCCGCTGCACCCCGAGGACCTGAGCGAGTTCGGCGGGGACCGCAACGAGTGCGTGAGCGGGATGATCCAGCGCACGGTCGAGCGGATGTACACCGAGGCCGACGAGAACCGGTTCCTCGAGGTCACCTACGCCAACGGTGACAAGGAGGTCCTGTACTTCAAGGACTTCAACTCCGGCGCGATGATCCAGAACATCGTCGACCGGGCCAAGAAGATGGCCATCAAGGCGTTCCTCGACGACCAGCAGAAGGGCCTGCGGGTGCAGCACCTGCTGCAGGCCTGCGTCGACGAGTTCAAGGAGAACGAGGACCTGCCGAACACCACCAACCCGGACGACTGGGCCCGGATCTCCGGCAAGAAGGGCGAGCGGATCGTCTACATCCGCACGCTCATCTCCGGCAAGCAGGGCACCGAGCCGGGCCGGTCGATCGACACGGCCACGAACACGGGTCAGTACCTGTAGAAAGCGTTGCGCGAACCGCCTCGGAGCCCACTGGGTCCGAGGCGGTTCGTCGTCGGGCCGAGCTGGCACGAGGACGCTGCCCGCGGCCGCCTGCAGTGGTCCGGCCCAGGGGAGCGGGACCTGCTTCCGTTGGCCTGGGTCGTGATGGTCGCCTCCTGCACCGGAGCGGCTCGGGCGCAAGGGGCCTGGCACCACCTCGGCCCCTGGTTGGCGCAAGGGGCGGGCCGGGGTTTCCCCCGATTCCCGGTCGGGGCCGGCCGCCGTACGGTCGGCGTATGGCGACGGACGAGATGCGCAAGGACCTGCGGGCAGCGGTGGCGGCGCGGCAGGATCTGGGGGCGGAGTACGAGCCCGAGATCATCGACGGGTTCCTGGACAAGCTCGACCAGCGCGCTCTGGCCCGGTACGGGCAGGCGCCGCAGCTGCCTGTGCACGCGCCGGCGGACGGGAAGAAGGACTCCGACGGCGGTGGGCTCGCGCTGGCGATCGTGTCGGTCGTCGCCGGCATCCCGATCACCGCGATCGCGGCCAACCAGGAAGGCACGATCGCGGTGATCATCTGCTGGGGCGGCCTGGTCGGCGTGAACCTGGCCCGCGCGGTCGCCCGCTTCAGCAACCGCTGACGCGTGAGCAGCCGGTACGGCGGGCGCCCGGCGGCTACTTGACCGGCAGCTCGCGTCCCCTGGCGTCGTACGCCTTGACCTCGACGTCCAGCCCGGCCGTGGCCGGGGTGCCCTTCGGAACCTCACCCTGGCTGTGCGTGACCGCGTACCCGTCCTTGACCACGCCCTCGAACCACTCGCCACTGCCCTTCCGCCAGACCAGGCGCGACTTGATCCGTACGACGTCCGCACGCGCTCGGTACAGGCTCCGGTAGTCGGCGAAGGCCGGACGACCGGCGTCGGCGGAGGCTGCGGCTCCGGTCCCCGCCAGGGTGACCAGCGCGTAGGAGCGCGTCGGCTGCCGCTTCCAGTCCGTGTCTCGGACGGCCGCACTGCTGCTGCCCAGACAGGCCGTGACGCCCTGGCGGTAGACCGTCCCGGGCTGTCCGGGGGACGACTTGACGAGCAGGACGACGCCGGCGCCCAGATGGCTCGGCGGTGGGGCCTGGACGCGCCTGCTCCACAGGACGTCGGTGGACGTCGCCGGGCGCACCAGGGTGCAGTTCTTGGCCAGGGCGGCGGCCTCAGCAGCCGGCACTGGACCTAGGTCGATGCTCATCGCGGCGAGTCCGATCTTGGACGTGTAGTCCTTCTGCACCTTGACGATCTTCGACTTGTCGATCGACGGCGTAGGTGAGGCCGCGACCTGCGGAGCGGGCACGACCTCGTCCGGTCGGCCGGCGACCGCGACGCTGCCGGCGACGACGGCACCGACGGCCGCCACGGCCACTGCAGGGCCGACCCACCGGCGCCGTGACTGCGGGTGGTCGATCAGCGAGGCCTGGTCGAGCACCCGCGCACGCAGCCGCGCTCGGCTGTCTGGGGCGAGCGGCGGGACCTTCGGCGGTTCGAGCTGGGTGTTCACGAGAGCTCCTCGTTGAGGGCGACCCGCGACAGCAGGTCGGGGAAGCGGCGGCGGGTGCGGTGCAGGCGGGCCTTGACGGTGCCTTCGGGGACGCCGAGGGCGGCCGCGGTCTCGGCGATGGTGAGGCCGGCCCAGACGACGAGTTCGAGCGTCTCCTGCTCGTGCCGGGGGAGTTTGGCGAGCGCACGGCGTACGGCGGACATCCGGCTCTCGTCGTCGAGCCGCTGGGCGACGGCGGCCGCGTGGTCGGGCTGGTTGACGGGCTCGGGCAGCCGGTCGACCAGGCCGCGGAGCCTGCGGGTCGTGCGGTGCAGCGTTCGGCATTCGTTCGCCGCGACGACCAGCAGCCAGCCGCGGGCCGATGGCGCGGTGAGCGGGCCCGGCGGGTTCCGCTGGAAGCGGCGCCAGGTGCTGAGGAACGTCGTCTGCACCACGTCCTCGGCCGCCGCCCACGACGCCGTACGCCGGAACGCGAACGCGTGCACGTCGTCGGCGTACCGGTCGAACAGCAGGCCGAGCGCTTCCCGGTCGCCGTCGCGCAGCCGGTCCCAGAGCACGGTGTCGCCTGGTGGCCCGGCCGCCATCGAGTACTCCGTCTCGTCGGTCAGGATGATCTTCACACCAGTCAATGACCGCCCGGCCCCGAAAGGGTTGCCTACAGCGTCCGCAGGTAGTCGCCGAGCAGTGCGGTCGTGTCCGGTACGAAGGGCCACGCTGGGTCGTCCAGCCGGGCGATCAGCTCGGGCAGCGGCATCCAGGCGCCCCAGTCGACCTCCTCCGGCTGGTGCTGGACCGGTCCGTCCCAGCGGCACGCGTAGAGGTAGGCGTGGTAGTTGGTGAACTCGTCGGCGTAGTCGCCTTCGGGCAGCTTCTCCAGCTCGACCCCACTGATCCCGAGCTCCTCGGTCAGCTCGCGCACCACCGCGTCGTACGGGTCCTCGCCGGCCGCGACGACCCCACCGGCCATGAAGTCGTAGCGAGCCGGGTAGACGTCCTTGGTCGGCGTACGGCGGTGCACGTAGACGTCACCGGCCGCGTTGCGGACCAGTACGCCGGTCGCGGAGTGCCGCAGGTTGTCGCGGCGCATCACCGACCGCGGCGCCGACCCGCAGACCACGCCGTCGGCGTCCACCAGGGCAACGAGTTCGTCCATGCCCGCAGTCTCACACGGCGCCGGTGTAGTCCAGTTCGTGGATCCACTCGCCTCGCGGCTGCTGGTGGAGCGCCCAGTACTCCTCGGCGATCTCCCCCGGGTCGTACGCCGTACCGGGTGCCACCGGGCCGTAGACGGTCACTGTGGCGGCGTGCAGGCCGCCTGCGCCGTACGTCTGGTCCAGCAGGCTCACGAGAGCCCTGACCCCGGCCTTGCCGAGTGAGAGGCTCACGTAGTCGGGCTTGGTCTCGGGCATGCCGCCGGTGATCAGGAACGAGCCGCCGCCGTTCGCGACCATCGCCGGTGCGAGATGAGCGGCCGCGCTGATGGCTCCGCCGACATTGACCGCCCAGGCCTCCTGGTGCTCACGCAACGACAGGTCGCCGATCCGGTCCGCGGCGATCTTCGCCGCGTTGTAGACCACGACGTCCGGCGTTCCGAACTCGGCGACGACCTTGTCCAGGGCGGCCCGCAACTCCGTCTCATCGGTGCAGTCCGCGGCGACGGTGAGATCGGCCAGGTCCGGCGACGGCCGGTTCCGGGCGATCAACGCGACCGGCAGGCCTTCCCTCGCGAACCGGCGGCCCACCGACAGTCCAATCCCTGGTCCGGCTCCGATCACCACTGCTCCCGGCATGCCTGCTCCCTCACATGGTTTGTCACTCGTCATCGAGACGGTAGACCGTGACACCGGGGTCGGGGCCAGGGGTTTTCGGTGGACCAGGTGACGCGGGCACCGGCTCGTACGGCGGCTTTGGTCGGCGGGACCGCGTAGGCTCGTGAACATGAGTGTGCGGCGGATCATGGGGACCGAGACCGAGTTCGGGATCTCGGTGCCAGGCCAGCCCGGGGCGAACCCGATGCTGACCTCGAGCCAGGTGGTGAACGGCTACGCGCAGACGCAGCCGCTGGCGCGGAAGACGCGGTGGGACTTCGACGAGGAGCACCCGCTGCGGGACGCGCGCGGCTTCGACCTGAGCCGGGAGGTGGCGGACTCGAGCCAGCTCACCGACGAGGAGACCGGCCTGGCCAACGTCATCCTGACCAACGGCGCCCGGCTGTACGTCGACCACGCCCACCCGGAGTACTCCGCGCCGGAGTGCACCAACCCGCGCGACGTCGTGGTGTGGGACAAGGCCGGCGAGCTGGTGATCATGGAGGGCGCGCGGCAGGCCCGCCAGATCCCGGGGGCGCCGCCGCTGAACCTGTACAAGAACAACACCGACAACAAGGGCGCGTCGTACGGGTCGCACGAGAACTACCTGATGCGCCGGTCGACGCCGTTCGCGTCGATCGTGCGGCACCTGACGCCGTTCTTCGTGAGCCGTCAGGTGGTCACCGGCGCGGGCCGCGTCGGGATCGGCCAGGACGGCGCCGGGCACGGCTTCCAGATCAGCCAGCGGGCCGACTACTTCGAGGTCGAGGTCGGCCTGGAGACCACGCTCAAGCGGCCGATCATCAACACCCGCGACGAGCCGCACGCCAACCCGGACCGGTACCGGCGCCTGCACGTGATCATCGGCGACGCGAACCTGTCCGAGATCTCGACGTACCTGAAGGTCGGGACGACGTCGCTGGTGCTGTCGATGATCGAGGACGGCTGGCTGACCGACGACCTGAGCGTCGACCGGCCGGTCACCGCGCTGCACGAGATCAGCCACGACCCGAGCTGCACGCACCTGATGACGCTCAAGGACGGCCGCAAGCTGACCGCCGTCCAGCTCCAGACGGAGTACCTGGAGCAGGCCCGCAAGTACGTCGAGGACAAGTACGGCGACGACGCGGACCGGCAGACCAAGGACGTGCTGCACCGCTGGGAGCACGTGCTCGACCAGCTCGCGATCGACCCGATGCGCCTGGCCGACCAGCTCGACTGGGTCGCCAAGCTGAAGCTGCTCCAGTCGTACCGCGACCGCGACGACCTGGCCTGGGACGACTCCAAGCTGGCCCTCGTCGACCTGCAGTACGCCGACCTGCGCCCGGACAAGGGTCTCTACTTCAAGCTGGTCAAGGCCGGCCGGATGCAGCGCCTGGTCACCGACGAGGAGATCCGGATGGCGGTCTCGCACCCGCCGACCGACACGCGCGCGTACTTCCGCGGCCGCTGCATGCAGCAGTACGCCGGGCAGGTCGCCGCCGCGTCGTGGGACTCGGTGATCTTCGATCTTCCGGGCCGTGAATCGCTGCAGCGGATCCCGACGCTGGATCCGTTGCGGGGCACCAAAGCGCACGTCGGAGCGCTTCTCGACCAGTGCGACACCGCGAGTGACCTGGTTCGCACCATTACTGGGGGCGCGGCCGGGTAGGGTCGCACTAGGAGAATCGGTTGGGCGGTTCTCCCGCGCGGTTCTAGGAGGTGTGCCATGGCGAAAGACGGCGGTGGGCAGCAGCACAAGCAGCCCAAGCGTTCGACCACCGAGGAAGAGGTCGAGCAGGTCGAGGCGTCGGAGGACGTCGCCGAGCGCAAGGAACGGCTCGACGAGGACGTCGACTCGATCCTCGACGAGATCGACGAGGTGCTCGAGGAGAACGCGGAGGAGTTCGTCCGCGGCTTCGTGCAAAAGGGTGGGGAGTGAACCGCTAGATGACATTCGATGCCTCCGGCCGGTTGCCGGAAGCCTTCCTGACCCCAGGTGGCTCGTCGTTCATGGACTTCCTGGCCGGGCACGCGCCCGACCTGCTGCCCGGACGGCGGTCCCTGGGGACAGGTGACCTGTCCAAAGACGTCCCGCACGGTACGACGATCGTCGCGGCCACCTTCGACGGTGGTGTCGTGATGGCCGGCGACCGGCGCGCCACGATGGGCAACATCATCGCCCAGCGTGACATCGAGAAGGTGTTCCCCGCCGACGAGTACAGCTGCGTCGGCATCGCCGGCTCGGCCGGGCTCGCGATCGAGATGGTCCGGCTGTTCCAGGTCGAGCTCGAGCACTACGAGAAGCTCGAGGGGACCACGCTGTCGCTCGACGGCAAGGCGAACCGGCTCAGCGCGCTGATCCGCGGCAACCTGCCGATGGCGATGCAGGGCCTCGCGGTCGTGCCGCTGTTCGCGGGCTACGACCACGACATCTCCGGCGGCCGGATCTTCTCCTACGACCCGACCGGCGGCCGGTACGAGGAGCAGGCCTTCCACAGCGTCGGCTCGGGCTCGCTGTTCGCCCGCGGCTCGCTGAAGAAGCTCTACCGGGACGGGATGACGGCGACCGAGTGCGTCACGGCGACCATCCAGGCGCTGTACGACGCGGCCGACGACGACTCCGCGACCGGCGGCCCGGACATGGCCCGGCGGATCTTCCCGGTGATCGGCGTGGTCACGGCCGACGGCTACCAGCGGCTGGCCGAGGCGGAGGTCGGCGAGATCGTCGACACCGTGGTCGGCGCCCGGCTGCAGCGTCCTGACGGCCCAGCCGCTCCGCTCTCCTGAGCCCGGTCGACGAGTAGAGGATCCACATGAGCACTCCGTTCTACGTCTCACCCGAGCAGCTGATGCGGGACCGGGCGGACTTCGCCCGCAAGGGCATCGCCAAGGGCCGCAGCGCGATCGCGCTGCAGTACGCCGACGGCATCCTGTTCGTGGCCGAGAACCGGTCGCCCGCCCTGCACAAGGTGGCCGAGATCTACGACCGGATGGCCTTCGCGGCCGTCGGGCGGTACAACGAGTTCGAGAACCTGCGGATCGCCGGCGTGCGCCTGGCCGACATGCGCGGGTACTCCTACGACCGTCGCGACGTCACCGGCCGCGCGCTGGCCAACGCGTACGCGCAGACGCTCGGCGCGATCTTCTCCTCCGGCGGTGAGAAGCCGCTCGAGGTCGAGATCCTGGTCGCCGAGGTCGGCAACTCCTCGGCCGAGGACCAGATCTACCGGCTCACCTACGACGGCTCGATCGCCGACGTCCGGGGGTACGCCGTGATGGGTGGCCCGGCCGAGCAGGTCGCCGAGTACGTCGGTGAGCACTACTCCGACGGCATCTCGCTGGCCGGCGCGCTGCGGCTCGCCGTGGACGCGCTCGGGCACGACTCCAGCGAGGTCCGCCAGCTGGAGCCGGACCAGATCGAGGTCGCCATCCTGGACCGGACCCGCACCCAGGTCCGCAAGTTCAAGCGCATCTCGGAGGAGACGCTGGCCCGGATCCTGTCCGAGTCACGTCCCGACACGGCGCCGTCCGAGCCGTCGACCCACACCGAGGGCGCCGAAACGGTCAACGGCGGCACGTACGAGAGCACCGCCGACGACGACGCCCCGATCGCGCCGCCCGAGGACCCGGAAGACACCAAGCCGCTGTGAGCGAGCAGCACCCGACCTCGTCCGCCGCCGGAGAGTCTCCGGCGGCGGACGTCGGTCCAGGCGGCGCCGCGCCCGCGTCCAGCGCGGCTGCGCCGGGAACGCCGGGGGCGGCCAGCCCGGCTGCGCCGGGAACGCCCGGCTCGGCTCCTCTCCCTCCCCGGCCGGGGGATCCCGCGCCGTGGGAACTGCTGGCTGAGAAGAACGTCTACGACGGCTTCCTCACCGTGAACCTTCGCCGGTACCGGTTGCCCGACGGGCGGGAAGCCGACTGGGACGTGTTCGGTCCCCGGCAGACTGCCGGGGTGGCCGGTGGGATCACCGTGCTCCCGTTGACACCGGAAGGCCGGGTCGTTGCCATCCGCCTCTTTCGCGCCGGCCCGGACCAGGTCGTCACCAATCTGCCCGGCGGACTGATCGACCCGGGAGAGGACCCCGCCGACGCCGGCCGCCGCGAGCTGCTCGAAGAGACCGGCTACACCTGCGGCTCGATCGAGGTGGTCGGCTGGTTGTGGACCGCCGCCTCCTCGACGTACCCGAAGTTCGTCGCCGTCGCCCGTGACTGCCGTCCGACCGGCGCGCAGGCGCTCGACGACTTCGAGGACATCGTCCCGATCGAGCTCACCGTCGACGAGCTCCGCCAGGAACTCCGCACCCCCGGCGCGATGACCGGCACCGACGCCGCCTACCTGGCTCTGGACCACGCCGGCCTGCTCTGAGTCTCCGCAAAACTGTTTGCGCAGTTGACGTGCTGCGCACAGGATGACGGGCGTGCTGACGACTCACTGGCCCCTGGGGAATCTTCGGTTGACGACCGAGCGGCTGGTGCTGCGTCCACCGAACGACGAGGAGCTGGCGGCGATCGCCGAGGTGGCGGCCGGTGGGATCAGCCGTCCGGGCGAGCATCCCTTCCTGATGGCGTGGCCCGACGAGCCGCTCCTGCGGGCGCGGCGAGTGCTGCAGCAGCACTGGAGCCACCTCGGGTCGTGGACTCCCGACGAGTGGGACCTGGATCTCGGTGTCTTCCGTGACGGCACTCCGCTGGGCCTGGTCGGACTGATGGGCAGTGAGTTCCGGGTACTGCGTGAGGTGAAGACCTGGTCGTGGCTGGGGCTCGAACATCAGCGGAAGGGATACGGGACGGAGGCGCGGACCGCCTTGCTGCACCTCGCCTTCGAGGGGCTGGACGCCGTGGCGGCGCGCACGGAGGTCTTCGAGGACAACGTCGGTTCCCAGGGCGTCTCCCGCAAGCTCGGCTACCAGCCGGACGGGATCTCGCGAGACGTCCTGAACGGCGAGCCCGTGGTGTCGAACCGCCTGCGCCTGACTCGCGAGGACTGGGCCGGCGTCGAGCGCCCGAAGGTCGAGATCACCGGGCTCGACGCGTGCCGGGACTGGTTCGTCGGCGCGAACTGAGTGCCGCCGAAAGACCCGATGGTAGAGCTGGCTGTACCCCGAAGCCGGGTTCTGGCTGGCCTGTGCCGAAGGCCCGATCTTTCTAGCGTGAGAGGCGTCCTGGTACGTCTCGCACGGTTCGGAAGGTTGGGCACATGTTCAAGGCACGCAGAGGGCGCGACAAGCAGACCGGCGGCACCGCCGTCCTGGTCGCGGACGCCCCGGCGTACGCGGTCACGCTGGACTCGGTGACGAAGACCTACCAGACCGGGACGACCCGGGTGCAGGCGCTCGACGGCGTCTCGCTCGGGCTGCGGCGGGGGAGTTTCACCGCGGTGATGGGGCCTTCGGGCTCGGGCAAGAGCACGTTCCTGCACTGCGCGGCCGGGCTCGACCAGCCGACGTCCGGCACCGTGTGGCTCGGCGACACCGAGCTGACCCGGCTCGACGAGAAGCAGCTGACCGTGCAGCGCCGGACGCGGATCGGGTTCGTCTTCCAGGCCTACAACCTGATCCCGTCGCTGTCGGTGCGCGACAACATCACGTTGCCGCTGCGCTTCTCCGACGTACCGGTGGACGAGGCGTGGCTGGCCCAGGTCGTGCGGGAGGTGGGCCTGACCGACCGGCTCACCCACCGGCCCAGCGAGCTGTCCGGTGGTCAGCAGCAGCGGGTTGCGATCGCGCGGGCGCTGATCACCCGGCCGGAGGCGGTGTTCGCCGACGAGCCGACCGGAGCGCTCGACTCGCGGACGGGCAAGCAGGTCCTGCAGCTGATGCGTTCGCTGGTCGACTCGCTCGGTCAGACGATCCTGATGGTGACGCACGACCCGATCGCGGCGTCGTGGGCCGACCGGGTGGTGTTCCTGGCCGACGGCAAGCTGGCCGGCGAACTCGCCGACCCGACCGCCGAGACCGTCGCCGCGCACCTGACGCACCTCGGGGAGTGGTGATCGTGTTCGCCTTCGCCTGGAGCACGGTCAAGTCCCGCTGGACCGGTTTCGCGGGTGCCTTCATCGCCCTGTTCTGCGGTGCCGCGCTGCTGTCCGCGTGCGGCTTCCTCCTGCAGTCCGGTCTGCTCGCCGGGATCAGCCCCGAGCGGTACGCCGGAGCGTCGGTGGTCGTCGCGGCCAACCAGCGGCTCGCCGTTGCCGAGTCGCCCGACTCCGACTTCGGCGACCACGTCCCGCTGGACGCGAACCGGCTCGCCGAGATCGCGGCGGTCCCCGGCGTCGCGCAGGCCGTACCCGACTACTCGTTCCGCCTCACGCTGGCCGGCAAGTCCGGCGGCCTGGTGCACGGCGAGCAAGGCAGTACGCCGTACGGGCACGGCCGCAGTTCCGTTGCCCTCGGCCCCTTGTCGGTCGGGGCCGGCGCACTGCCCACCGGCCGGTCCGACGTCGCGCTCGACCGCGACGCCGCGGCGGCCGGCGGCTACGCGATCGGCGACCAGGTCAGGCTCGCGGTGGGATCGCGGCCGGCGTCGTACCGGCTGACCGGCATCGTCGACCCGCCGGCCGGTTCCTTCCGCGAACCGGTCGTCCTGTTCACCGATGACGTGGCCAAGCAACTGTCCGGCAAGCCCGACCAGCTGTACACCGTGGGCGTGCTGGCCGCACCGGGCGTCGACCAGGACGACCTGGCCGACGCGATCGAGCAACGGCTGGGCGACTCGGTGACCACGGCAACCGGCGACGACAAAGGCAAGCTCGAGTTCCAGGACTCCTCGACCGCCTCCGGTCTGCTGATGGCGGTGGCGGGCTCGTTCGGTGGGATCGCGGCGATCGTCGCGATGTTCGTGGTGGCCGGCACGCTCGGGTTGTCGATCCAGCAACGGCGGCGCGAGTTCGCGCTGCTCCGCGCGGTCGCCGCCACGCCGCGGCAGGTGCACCGGATGATCGGCGCCGAGATCCTGATCGTCGCGCTGGCCGCTTCGGTGCCGGGCGCGATGCTCGGCTACGGGCTCGTGTGGTTGGTGCGTGCGGCGTTCGTCAGGATCGGCGTGATCCCGGCCGACTACGGCCTCTCGCTGTGGCCGGTCCCGATCGTGGTCGCGGTCGTGCTGTCGGTCCTGACGGCCCGGCTGGCAGGGTGGATGTCCGCCCGGCGCGCGGTCAAGATCCGCCCGGTCGAGGCGCTGGGGGAGTCGAGTGTGGAGACGCCGCAGCTCGGTCCGGTCCGGACGCTGATCGGACTCGTCCTGCTGGCGGGAGGCCTTGTGATGTGCGCGGTCCCGGTGTTCGTCGCCGGTGAGGTCGGCACGATCGTCGCGGCGAGCTCGTCGCTGATCCTGGTGATCGCCGTGGCGCTGCTCGGGCCGCGGATCGTGCAGGGCGCGCTGACGCTGGTCGGCCCGGTCCTGCGCCGTTCCGGCGGTGCGTCGGGCTACCTGGCCGCGGCCAACCTGACCCAGAACTCGCGCCGAGTGGCCGGCGCCGTCGTACCGCTCGTGCTGGCGATCACGATCATGATCGTTCAGGTCTCGGTCGGTGCCGCGCAGGTGAAGGAGGCCGGCCGGCAGGCTGACCAGGGCGTGGTCGCCGATCTGGTGGTGGTCAGCTCGGGCGCGGGGCTCTCGCCCGACCTGGTCGACGAGATCCGCGCGACGCCCGGCGTACGGACGGCGACCGCGGTGACGAGGGGACCGGCGACGATCAAGTACACCGACCTCGGTGACGGTTCGACGCAGTCCGTCATGGGGTTCGCGGCGCAGGGCGTGGTAGCGACGGATCTGGCCAGCACGCTCGACCTGGATGTTCGCGAAGGTGACCTCGGCGGGCTCGAGGATGCGGGGACCGTTGCGCTCAGCGAGTCCGCCGCGCAGCAGACCAGGACCGGCTTGGGGCGTCAGGTGGAGTTGTTCCTCGGCGACGGCACGCGCCTGACGCCTGTCGTGGTGGCGATCTACCACAACGGCATGGGCTTCGGAGACGTGACGCTGCCGCGCGGCGTACTGCTCGACCACCTGTCCACGCGGCTGGACGACTCGGTACTCGTCCGGGCCGAATCCGGCGTCGATGCGAGCGCACTGGCCGGCACGCTGACCAAGCAGTTCGCGGGCGACGTCGGGGTGGTGCTCGCCGACCGCAAGACGATGGCGGAGGCGCAGCAGGCCGGCTTGGACCTCAACCGATGGATGAACCTGATCCTGCTGGCCGTGCTGTTCGGCTACGTCGCGATCAACGTCGCCAACAGCCTGGTGATGAGTACGACGGCCCGGCGGCGTGAGTTCGCGCTGCTCCGGCTGGTCGGCATCGGCAAGCGGCAGGTCCGCCGGATGATGCTGGTCGAGTCGGTCGTGGTGATCGGAGTCGCGCTGGTGGTGAGCGCGTTGCTCTGCCTGCCGCCGATGGTCGGCGTCACGGTCGGGCTGAGCGAGGGGGCGACGGTGATCCCGGCGTTCTCGCCGGTCACCACCGCGCTGACCGCGGGCGGAGTGGTTCTGCTCGGGCTGCTGGCGATCATGCTGCCCACCCGACGGGTGTTGCGCCACCGGCCGGTGGACGCGATCAGCATCCGTGAGTGATCCTGAAGTGTCCGGATCTGGGCAGCGCATGGTCTTGACGAGCAGTTGTGCGCAATGAATGACTGTTGGTGCACACCTTCCGCCCCAAGGAGTCGCCCATGCGCCGCTTCGGTCCGCCGGTGGCAGTCGTCGCCGCCCTCGCCCTCGCCCTCGCCCTCGCCGTCAGCCCCTTGACCCTCTCGGCGCAGGCCGGGACGACAGCCCCAGCAGTGACGCCCGAACCGCAGCAGTTCACCTCTCGTCCCGACGGGTTCACGCTCGGCCGAAGCGTCGACCTGGTCCGCGGACCCACCGCGGACGCCGACGCCGAGCGCGTTCTCCGAGCCGGACTCGAACGGGCCGGCGTCAGCACGGTCCGAGTGATCGACCCGGCTCGTGCCGACGCCCGGCCGGGCGTCACCATCTGGCTGGGTGGCAACGACGACGTACTCGACGATCTCGACGTGGCCCCGCCGGCCGGTCTGCCCGCCGAGGGCTATGTCCTTGCTGCAGGCACCTATCGCTCGCGCCACCACCTGGTGCTCGCAGGCGTCGACACCGACGGGACCTACTACGCGGCCCGGACGTTCGATCAACTGCTCCGGGGCCGGCGGATCGACGGCACCGCGATCCGGGACTGGCCGACGATGCGGTACCGCGGCTCGATCGAAGGGTTCTACGGGACGCCGTGGTCGCACGCTGACCGGCTCGACCACCTGGACTACCTCGGGGCGCACCGGATGAACACCTACGAGTACGCGCCGAAGGACGACCCGTACCACCGTGAGCAGTGGCGCGACCCGTACCCCGCCGACAAGCTCGCCCAGCTGGGGGAGCTGGTGAACCGGGCCCGAGGCAACAAGGTCGACTTCACCTTCGCGCTCTCGCCGGGGCTGTCGATCTGCTACACCGCCGACGCGGACTACCAGGCGCTGATCGCGAAGTTCGAGGCGCTGTACGCGCTCGGTGCCCGGTCGTTCAACGTGCCGCTCGACGACATCGACTACAACACCTGGCACTGCGACGCCGACCGGGCCAAGTACGGCACGGGCGGTGGTGCGGCGGGTCAGGCGCAGAGCGAGCTGCTCAACCGGATCCAGCGCGAGTGGGTCGCGACGAAGCCCGGTGTCGCGCCGCTGCAGATGGTGCCGACCGAGTACTACAACGTCTCCGAGACGCCGTACAAGAAGGCGCTGCGCGAGCAGCTGGACGCGGCGGTCGTCGTGCACTGGACCGGGATCGGGGTGATCCCGCGGACCATCACCGCCGCGCAGGCCGCGCAGGCGAAGGCGGTGTTCGGGCACGACATCCTGATCTGGGACAACTACCCGGTCAACGACTACCTCGCCGGGCGGCTTCCGCTGGCCGACTACAGCGGCCGCGACCGCGGGATCGCCGACCAGGTCGTCGGCGTGATCTCGAACCCGATGAACCAGGCCGCGGTCAGCAAGATCGCGCTCTTCGCGTTCGGCGAGCTGGGCTGGAAGCCGGCGACGTACGACGAGCGCGCGGCGTGGGAGCGCGCGCTGTCGGAGCGGGCCGGCGGTGACCGGCGCACGATCGAGGCGCTGAAGGTGTTCGCGGACCTGAACACCTACGACACGACGCTGCACCCGGAGTCCGCACCGGAGCTCGCCGCCCGGATCGAGGCGTTCTGGACGGCTTACGACGGGAGCGGCGCGTCGGCGGAGAGCGCGATCCCACCGGCGGGCGCCGCCTCGGCGGATGCCATGGCCCGCGCGATCCAGGGGCTTCGGCCGTTCTTCCGGGCGGTGACTCGGGCTCCGGCGCAGATCCGGGCCGGCGTGGTCGATCCGGCGTTCAGCGACGAGGCGAAGGCGTGGCTCGATGCGACCGTCCTGTGGGGGCAGGCGCTGGAGGAGTCGCTCGGCCTGCTCGAGGCGCTCGACGACGGTGACGGCGCGACGGCCTGGCTGAAGCGTCAGCAAGTCGACAAGTTGACTGGTCAGGCGAAGGCGATCCGGGACGTTCGCGCGCCGCACTCCGGAACGTACCCGCGGATCGGCGAGGGCGTGGTGGACACGTTCCTCGCGCGGGTCGGCCGGCTGCACGACGCGTGGATCGGACTGGTGCCACGGCGGACGGCGACGGCGAGCGTTCCGACGTACGCGGAGAACGGGCCGGCGCGGATGGTCGACGGGGACGAGTCGACGTTCTACTGGAGCAACCGCGCTCCGGCGGCGAACGACGAGATCCGGGTCGATCTCGGGACACCGCGGGAGATCGGCGCGATCGCCGTACTGATGGGCAAGGACGGGAGCCCGGCCGACTTCATCCAGTCGGGGGCGCTGGAGTGGTCGGCGGACGGTGAGACCTGGACCGAGGTGACCCGCGCGACGACCGCCGAGGTGCGCGCGACGGCTCCGGCCGGGACGAAGGCGCGGTACGTGCGCTACCGCGCGGTGGCGGCGAACGCGTCGAACTGGTTGGTGGTCAGGGAGTTCTCCGTGCAGGTCACCGACGGGTCGGAGCTGGTGCTGACCGCCTCGGGCGGACCGGCGCCGGCCGAGGGATCGGCGTTGTCCCGCGCTGTCGACGGAGATGTCGGTACGGCGTACGCGGCGGCCGCGGGTCCGGTGAGCGGTGACGCGTTGACCGTGACGGCCTCGACTCCGGCCGCGGTGGATCGGGTGACTGTGCTGCAGCGGGCTGGTTCGGTCGCGGCCGGTCGGGTTGACGTCCATACCGCTGCGGGTTGGCGGGAGATCGGTGTGGTGCGTTCGGCATATACCGCGCTGCGGGTGACCGAAACGGTCGATGCCGTGCGTGTTCGGTGGGCGGCCGGGGCGACGGCGCCACAGGTCGCCGAAGTGATCCTGCGTCGATCGGCTGGGTAAACTGTCCGGCGGGCCGCTACTGGCGTTCAGGTGGGTCACCACCGGGGAACGGCCCGCCGGATCTCCGGCTGCAGCCGCGCGCCTGGGCAACGACGAATGTTCGCCGACGCCCGAAGGAGCGCGCCGTATGACCTCAGACACCACTGCCCGGCCGATGATCGGCACCGACCTCGCCGCCGACATGGTGGCCCAGGCCGCCGTCCGCGCCAAGAAGCTGCAGGACGAGACCGGCGTGCAGCCGTGCCTCGCGACCGTGCTGGTCGGTGACGACCCGGCCTCCGCGACGTACGTGCGGATGAAGCAGAACCGGAGCAAGAAGGCCGGTATCGGCTCGGTCAGCGTCGTGCTGCCGGCCGAGACGACCACCGACGAACTCGTGGCCGAGCTGACCAGGCTCTCGAACGACCCGACCGTGCACGGGATCCTGCTGCAGCACCCGGTGCCGGAGCAGATCGACGAGCGGGCCGCATTCGAGGCGATCGCGCCGGCCAAGGACGTCGACGGCGTCACCATGCACTCGTTCGCCGCGATGGCGTTCGGGGAGCCGGGCTTCCGGTCCTGCACGCCCGGCGGCATCCTGCGGCTGTTGCAGGCGTACGACGTACCGCTGTCCGGCGCGCACGCGGTCGTCATCGGCCGCAGCCCGATCCTCGGCAAGCCGGCCGGGATGTTGCTGCTGGCATCGAACGCGACCGTCACCTACACGCACTCGCGGACGCAGGACCTGCCCGCGCTGGTACGTCAGGCCGACATCGTGGTCGCCGCGGTCGGCAAGCCGAACTTCGTCCGCGGCGAGTGGCTGAAGCCGGGCGCGGTCGTGATCGATGCCGGGTACAACGAAGGCAACGTCGGTGACGTGCACGCGGAGGAGGTCGCGCGGGTCGCGAGCCTGCTCACGCCCGTGCCCGGCGGCGTCGGCCCGATGACGATCGCGCTGCTGCTGGAGCAGACCGTCGACGCGGCGGAAGCTCAGACCGCGAACCGCTGAGGGACGTCGGGGGCCGGTGGCGAGACGGGTGCGCACCGCGTGGGCGGTCTGACCTAATGTTGAGACTGGTGTCCAGCGCTGAGGAGCGGTGCGGGACGTGGTGAGCTAGGAGGCAGGACAGTGGCGGTACGGGCGATCCGGGGTGCCACCCAGCTGGACGCGGACGAGCGGGAGCACCTGCTCGAGCGGACGGCCGAGCTGGTCCGGGCGGTGCTGGAGGCGAACGATCTCAGCTCCGAGGACCTGATCAGCATCCTGTTCACCGTCACGCCGGACCTGAGCTCGGAGTTCCCCGCGGTGGCCGGCCGGCAGATCGGCCTCACCGACGTACCGCTGATGTGCATGCAGGAGATCGCCGTCCCGCACGCGCTGCCGCGGGTGGTCCGGATGATGCTGCACACCGAGTCGCCGCGCTCGCGGGAGAAGATCCAGCACGTCTACCTGCACGGCGCCACCGCGCTGCGCCCCGACCTGACGGGCGCCCAGTGAGTGACACCGCCCTTCGCGGCCCGGTCCGCATCGTCGGCACCGGCCTGATCGGTACCTCGATCGGCCTCGCGCTCGCCCGCCTCGGCGTGGTGGTCGAGCTGGTCGACGGCGATCCGGACAACGCCCTGATGGCCGAGCGGATCGGCGCCGGCTCGCGGCTGGTCCAGCTGGAGCCGCAGCTCGTCGTCGTCGCCGTACCGCCGGACCACGTCGGCACGGTGATCGCCGAGCAGCTGGAGCAGACCGACGCCGTCGTCACCGACGCGGCCAGCGTGAAGGGCAAGCCGCTCGCCGACGCCAAGGCGCTCACCGAGGCGGCCGGCCGCGCGAGCGACCTGAGCCGGTACGTCGGCAGCCACCCGATGGCCGGCTCGGAGCGCAACGGCCCGCTGGCCGGTCGCGCCGACCTGTTCG
The DNA here is from genome assembly GCF_039529595.1 of Kribbella lupini. Lineage (NCBI taxonomy): Bacteria > Bacillati > Actinomycetota > Actinomycetes > Propionibacteriales > Kribbellaceae > Kribbella > Kribbella lupini. The sequence goes on from NZ_BAAANC010000001.1 coordinate 1,623,389, forward strand.
AGGGCGCGACCTGGGCGATCACCCCGCACGAGACCAGCGACCCGGCCGCCGTCGAGCTCGTACGACGGCTCGCCGAGGCCTGCGGCGCGCGGACCGTCGAGCTGTCCGTCCCGGACCACGACCTGGCCGTCGCCCGGGTCTCGCACCTGCCGCAGCTGATGTCGTCGCTGGCCGCCGGCACCCTCGTCGACGCACCCACCGAGCACCTCGAGCTGTCCGGCCAGGGCGTCCGCGACGTCACCCGGATCGCCGCGAGCGACCCGGGGATGTGGACCCAGATCGTCGCCGCCAACTCGCCCGCGCTGAGCGGCCTGCTGGAGCAGATCCGCGACGAGCTCGACCGGCTGTTGATTGCCCTGAGCAAGGAACAGCCCGGCTCCCAGAGCTCCGACGACGAGGTGACCGCGGTGCTTCGCCGTGGCGTTTCCGGCGCGGTGCGCGTCCCGGGCAAGCACGGTTCGCCGCACATCGAGCTCGTCCCGGTCCTCGTCACGATCCCCGACCGCCCGGGCCAGCTGGCCCGGTTGTTCGCCGACGCGGCCGCCTCCGGCGCCAACGTCGAGGACCTGCGGATCGACCACAGCCCGGGCCGCCCGGTCGGTGAGGTCGAGCTGGCGGTCAAACCGGCCTCGGTCGAGCAGCTGGTCGACGTACTGACCGAGCGCGGGTGGTCCGTGCACCGGTAACCTTCCGCCCATGATCATCGCTGTCGACGGCCCGAGCGGTTCCGGTAAATCGAGCACGGCCCGCGGAGTGGCCACCAGGCTGGGGCTGAAGTACCTCGACACCGGCGCGATGTACCGGGCGGTGACCTGGTCGGCGCTGGAGGCCGGGCTCGACCTGACCGACACCGCCACCGTCGCCGAGCGGGCCCGCGCGGTCGAGCTGGGCATCAGCACCGACCCGCAGCTGGCCCACTTCACCGCCGACGGCACCGACGTCACCGAGGCGATCCGCGACCCGCGGATCAGCGAGAACGTGTCGAAGGTCGCCACCAACCTCGACGTCCGCAAGGAGCTGATCCGGCGGCAGCGCGAGATCATCGACGACGCCCAGCCCGGCGGCGGGATCGTGGTCGAGGGCCGCGACATCGCGACCGTGGTGGCCACCGACGCCGAGCTCAAGGTGCTGCTGACCGCCGACCAGGACGCCCGGATGGCCCGCCGCAAGGCCGAGCTGGCCGAGGGCGCGCTGACCGCGGAGCAGCTGCGCGACCAGATCGTCCGCCGTGACGCCGACGACGCCACCGTGTCGCAGTTCGAGGTCGCCTCGGACGGCGCGGTGACGATCGACTCCACCCACCTGTCCCTGGAGGAGGTCGTCGACGTGATCAGCCGGCTCGCGAAGGAGGCCGAGGCCGCGCCGCCACGCGACCCGCGGGAGTCATGACAGCCGAGCTGACCAGGCACCAGGAGCTGCCCCGGACCGACGACCTGCCGACGCTTCCGTACCGGGTCGGCAACGTGGTCCGGCACCTGGTCGCGCCGTACCTGCGGTGGCGCTACGACCTGACCGTGCACCACGAGGAGCGCTTCCCGCGGACCGGCCCGGTGCTGCTGGCGCCCAACCACCTGGGGCTGCTGGACGGGCCGCTGCTGGGTGCGACCGCGCCGAGGATGCTGCACCAGCTCGGCAAGATCGAGGCGTTCGACGGGCTGCAGGGCAAGCTCCTGCACCTGGCCGGGCAGATCCCGGTCGACCGTTCGACGTACGACACGCTGGCGGTCCGGAAGGCGATCAAGGTGCTCCGCGACGGGCAGGTGATGAGCATCTACCCCGAGGGCACCCGGGGCGCCGGCGACTTCCGCAAGGTCCGCACCGGCGTCGCCTACCTGGCGATGGTGACCGGCGCCCCGATCCTCCCGGTGGCGCTGCTCGGCACCCGGCTGCCGGGCGGGGACGTCGAGCGCTACCCACCCCGCGGGAGCCGGGTCCACGTCGTGTACGGCGAGCCTTTCACCGTGGACCGCGTATCCTTTCCCCGGAGGCACACCGACGTACGGGCGGTGGCCGACCAGATCGGCGACGTGCTGCGGGCGCATGTTCAGGCCGCCGTCGCAGCCACCGGCCACCCGCTTCCGGGCAAGCCAGACCAGAAGGATCCTGATGAGTGACCTGCCCACCGGCTACGAGTACGACGCCGAGCCGTCGCGCGACGACGACACCGGCCCCGTGCCCGTCCTGGCGATCGTAGGCCGCCCCAACGTCGGCAAGTCGACGCTGGTCAACCGGATCATCGGCCGCCGCGAGGCGGTCGTGGAGGACACCCCGGGCGTCACCCGGGACCGTGTCTCGTACGACGCGGACTGGGCCGGCCGGTCCTTCACGGTGGTCGACACCGGCGGCTGGGACCCGGACGCGGTCGGGATGGCCGCGCTGGTCGCCGCCCAGGCCGAGGTCGCGATCAACGCCGCCGACGCGGTGCTGTTCGTGGTCGACGCGACCGTCGGCATCACCGACGCCGACGAGGCCGTCGTCCGGGTGCTGCGCAAGTCCGGCAAGCCGGTCGTCCTGGCCGCGAACAAGGTCGACGACCAGCGGGTCGAGTCCGAGGCGATGAACCTGTGGAGCCTCGGGATCGGCGAGCCGTTCCCGATCTCGGCGATGCACGGCCGGGGGACCGGCGACATGCTGGACGCCGTACTGGCCGCACTGCCGGAGGCGCCGCCGGAGCGCGACCCCGAGTCCGGGGGACCGCGCCGGGTCGCGATCGTCGGCAAGCCGAACGTGGGCAAGTCCTCGCTGCTGAACAAGGTCGCCAAGGAGGACCGGGTCGTGGTCAGCGACGTGTCCGGCACCACCGTCGACCCGGTCGACGAGCTGATCACGCTGGGCGACAAGCAGTACCGGTTCATCGACACCGCCGGCATCCGGCGCAAGGTGAAGAACGTCCAGGGCCACGAGTACTACGCGAGCCTGCGGACCAACAGCGCGATCGAGCGCGCCGAGGTCGTCGTCGTGGTCGTCGACGCCTCCGAGCCGATGACCGAGCAGGACCTGCGGATCATGGACATGGTCGAGGAGGCCGGCAAGGCCCTCGTGATCGCCTACAACAAGTGGGACATGGTCGACGAGGACCGGCGCTATTACCTGGAGAAGGAGATCGACCGCGATCTCGTCCAGCTGCGCTGGGCCCCCCGGGTGAACATCAGCGCCCTGACCGGCCGGCACATGGAGAAGCTGGTGCCGGCCATCGAGGCCGCGCTGGACGGCTGGCAGACCCGTGTCCCGACCGGCCAGCTGAACGCGTTCCTCGGCCGGTTGGTTGCCGCGCACCCCCATCCGGTCCGGTCGGGCAAGCAGCCGAAGATCCTGTTCGGTACCCAGGCCACGACGATGCCGCCGACCTTCGCGATCTTCACGTCGGGACAGATCGAGCCGTCGTACCAGCGGTTCATCGAACGCCGTCTGCGCGAGGACTTCGGCTTCGTCGGCAGCCCCGTGCACGTTCAGATCCGGGCCCGTCAGAAGAAGGCGAAACGCTGATCGGCCCGGTGCGAAAGCACTCCCGATGATGGGGTAAGGTTTACCCGCTCGCTCTTCGGAGCAGGCGGTTCGGGCTGTGGCGCAGTTGGTAGCGCACCGGTCTGGGGGACCGGGGGTCGCCAGTTCAAGTCTGGCCAGCCCGACACAGCGCAAAGGGCACCGGCATCACGCCGGTGCCCTTTCGCGTTGCCGGATTCACCAGCCGCGCTCGCGCCATGCGGGGAGGTGGGGGCGTTCGGTACCGAGGGTGGTGTCGGCGCCGTGGCCCGGGTAGACCCAGGTCTCGTCGGGGAGCTGGGCGAACAGCTTGGACTCGACGTCGTTGACGAGGGACGTGAAGCGCTCGGCGTCGCCCTGGGTGTTGCCGACGCCGCCGGGGAACAAGGAGTCGCCGGTGAACAGGTGCGGGGCGCCCTTCGGGTCGTCGTACAGGAGGGCGATGGAGCCGGGGGTGTGGCCGACCAGGTGGATCACGCGGAGGCCGACGACGCCGAAGCTGATCTCGTCGCCGTCCTCGACCTCGACGGCGGTCGGTACGTCGATGCCCTCCGCGTCGTACCGGCCGGCGATCGTGGTCGCGCCGGTCTTCGCGACGACCTCGGCGAGCGCCTGCCAGTGGTCGCCGTGGCGGTGCGTGGTGATCACCCGGCTGATCCCGCCGGCGCCGATCAGCGTGAGCAGGGTGCTCGCGTCGTTGGCGGCGTCGATCAGCACCTGCTCGTCGGTCTGCCGGCAGCGCAGCAGGTACGCGTTGTTGTTCATCGGCCCGACGGCGACCTTGGAGATCATCAGCTGGGCCAGCTCGTGCGTCTGCGCGGGCCCGCCCACGTGGACGTTGCCGTGGTAGTCACTCATGTGACGATCCTCGCACCCCGCGCGACGAGCGGTGCGACAAGCACCGGTGTGGCCGTGACCCGGGGCGGGTACCGCTCGTTCGTCGAGGGTGAGGCGATCGAATATACTTTCGAAGGCGGAGCCCCGGGATCCGGCCCGGAAGTTTTTGTCGGTGGGCCTCGTTAGCCTGTATCGGGCCTGTCCCTGAACCCTTCGAACGGCTGAGAGTGAGCTTGTGTCTGACCGTCTGATCGTGCGTGGAGCGCGTGAGCACAACCTGAAGGACGTCTCGCTCGACCTGCCGCGCGACGCCATGATCGTTTTCACCGGTCTGTCCGGTTCCGGCAAGTCGAGCCTCGCGTTCGACACGATCTTCGCCGAGGGCCAGCGGCGCTACGTGGAGTCGCTGTCCGCGTACGCCCGGCAGTTCCTCGGCCAGATGGACAAGCCCGACGTCGACTTCATCGAGGGCCTGTCCCCGGCCGTCTCGATCGACCAGAAGTCCACCTCGCGCAACCCGCGCTCGACCGTCGGCACGATCACCGAGGTCTACGACTACCTGCGGCTGCTGTTCGCCCGTGCCGGGCGGCCGCACTGCCCGGAGTGCGGCGAGCCGATCGCGAAGCAGACCCCGCAGCAGATCGTCGACCGGGTGCTGGAGCTCGACGAGGGCACCCGCTTCCAGGTGCTCGCACCGGTGATCCGCGGCCGCAAGGGGGAGTACCTCGACCTCTTCCGCCAGCTGACCGGCCAGGGCTTCTCCCGGGCCCGGGTCGACGGCGAGACGATCCAGCTGACCGAGCCGCCGAAGCTCGACAAGCAGAAGAAGCACACCATCGACGTCGTCGTCGACCGGCTCGCGGTCAAGGCCTCGGCCAAGCAGCGACTGACCGACTCCGTCGAGACCGCGCTCGGCCTGTCCGGCGGCATCGTCACGCTGGACTTCGTCGACCTCGAGGAGAACGACCCGTACCGGGAGCGTCGCTTCAGCGAGAAGCTCGCCTGCCCGAACGACCACCCCCTGCAGCTGGACGAGCTCGAGCCGCGCTCGTTCTCGTTCAACTCGCCGTACGGCGCCTGCCCGGCCTGCTCCGGCCTGGGCACCCGGATGGAGGTCGACCCCGAGCTGCTGGTCCCGGACCCGTCGAAGTCGCTCGACGAGGGCGCGATCCAGCCGTGGTCCGGCGCGAACGTCTCGCAGTACTTCGAGCGCCTGCTGAGCGCGCTCGCCAAGGACCTCAAGATCAAGTCGAGCACGCCGTTCGGCGAGCTGCCGGCCAAGGCGCAGAAGGCGCTGCTGAGCGGGCACGACCGCCAGGTCCACGTCTCGTACAAGAACCGGTACGGCCGCGAGCGCTCGTACTACACGACCTTCGAAGGCGTCATCCCGTACGTCGAGCGCCGGCACGCCGAGGCGTCCAGCGACACCAGCCGGGAGCGCTTCGAGGAGTACATGCGCGAGGTCCCGTGCCTGACCTGCAACGGCGCCCGGCTGAAGCCGATCTCGCTCGCGGTCACGCTCGGCGGCAAGAACATCGCCGAGATCAGCGCGATGTCGATCGACGAGGTGCACGGCTTCCTGGTCGACCTGGACCTGACCCCGCGGGAGAAGCAGATCGCGGAGCGGGTCACCAAAGAGATCGGCGAGCGGCTGCGGTTCCTGCTCGACGTCGGCCTGGACTACCTGGCGCTGAACCGGCCGGCCGGCTCGCTGTCCGGCGGCGAGGCCCAGCGGATCCGGCTCGCGACGCAGATCGGCTCCGGCCTGGTCGGCGTGCTGTACGTGCTGGACGAGCCGTCGATCGGTCTGCACCAGCGCGACAACCGGCGGCTGATCGACACCCTGGTCCGGCTGAAGGACCTGGGCAACACGCTGATCGTCGTCGAGCACGACGAGGACACCATCGACCACGCCGACTGGGTGGTCGACATCGGCCCGGGCGCCGGTGAGCACGGCGGCCAGGTCGTCGTCTCCGGCACCGTCGAGGACCTGCGCAACCACCCCGACTCGATCACCGGCGCGTACGTGTCGGGCCGCCGCGAGATCCCGATCCCGCCGGTCCGCCGTCCGCTCACCGAGGGCCGCGAGCTGACCGTGTACGGCGCGCGCGAGCACAACCTGCAGGACATCGACGTGACCATCCCGCTCGGGGTGTTCGTCGCGGTCACCGGCGTGTCCGGCTCGGGCAAGTCGACGCTGGTCAACGACATCCTCTACACGTCCCTGGCCCGCCAGATCTACGGCGCCCGCGCGGTCCCCGGCCGGCACACCAAGATCTCCGGCCTGGACCAGGTCGACAAGGTGATCCACGTCGACCAGTCGCCGATCGGCCGCACCCCGCGGTCCAACCCGGCGACGTACACCGGGGTCTGGGACCACGTCCGCAAGCTGTTCGCGGAGACGCCCGAGGCGAAGGTCCGCGGGTACCAGCAGGGCCGGTTCTCGTTCAACGTCAAGGGCGGCCGGTGCGAGGCCTGCTCCGGTGACGGCACGCTGAAGATCGAGATGAACTTCCTGCCCGACGTCTACGTGCCGTGCGAGGTCTGCCACGGCGCGCGGTACAACCGCGAGACGCTCGAGGTGCACTACAAGAACAAGACCGTGTCCGACATCCTGGACATGCCGATCGAGGAGGCGGCCGAGTTCTTCGCCGCCATCCCGGCGATCTCCCGGCACCTGAAGACGCTGAACGAGGTCGGCCTGGGCTACGTCCGGCTCGGTCAGCCGGCCCCGACGCTGTCCGGCGGTGAGGCGCAGCGCGTGAAGCTGGCCTCGGAGCTGCAGAAGCGGTCGACCGGCCGGACGGTGTACGTGCTCGACGAGCCGACCACAGGTCTGCACTTCGAGGACATCCGCAAGCTGCTCGGCGTCCTCGGCGGACTGGTGGACAAGGGCAACTCGGTGCTGGTGATCGAGCACAACCTGGACGTGATCAAGACCGCCGACTGGATCATCGACCTCGGACCCGAGGGCGGTCGCCGCGGCGGCACGCTGGTCGCGGAGGGTACGCCGGAGGAGGTCGCGGCCAACCCCGCGTCGTACACCGGACAGTTCCTGGCTGAGATCCTGCACGGGCGGGCCGCCAAGCCGAGCGCGAAGAAGGCGGCCGAGGCCACGGTCAAGGCGCCCGTGAAGAAGGCGCCGGTGAAGAAGACGGCGGCCAAGAAGGCTCCGGCGAAGAAGGCGGTGGCTGTGAAGAAGGCCACAGCCACGGCGAAGATCACCACCACGAAGAAGGCTCCGGCGCGGAAGGCCGCGGCCAAGCGCGCCGCGGGCTGACCTGCGGTACGAGCTGCCTGCAGGCGGATTGACCTGCGGAGCGGGCTGCGGGATGAGCTTCACAGGTGGGCGGACCGGTTCGGTCCGCCCACCTTTTTCGTTCTGGTGGAACGGTCGGGGTGGTGGGCAGCGGTAACCCTTCGAGCGTTTAGATTGGGCGCGGACGAGGTAGCGGACCGAAGGGGTGCATGTGTCGCGGCAGTACGACACCCAGCTGATCGAGTCGGTGGCCGTACGGCGCCGGCGGTTGCGGGAAGCCTGGCTGTTCGGTTCGGCCCGGTCGCGGAACACGCTCGACGAGGGCATCACCAAGCTGTTCGCCAGCGCGGCGGTCGCCGCGGTCGTGTGCGCGGGCTGCGTCGGCTACTCGTTCATCCAGGACTCCAAGAGCAAGGGGCCGAACGGACCCGTTGCCCCGAGCCCCAGTTCTCCGGCGACCCCCGGCGAGAGCAGCACGCCGGACCCGACGGGGACCCCGCCGCCCAGCGGCACACCGCGGCCGCCCACGCCGCCGCGGTCCTGAAACACCCTGCCACAGCAAGGATCCCGGCCGCTCGGCCGGGAACCGGACGCGACCCCGGCCGCGTCTATGGTGGGCAGGAAGGCAGCCGGCAGATCACTTCGGAGGGACAGCAATCGTGGGTGGACAGCGTTGGGACATGGGTAAGGACACCCTGAGCACCCTGGCCAAGAAGACGGGTGGCAAGACCCAGGACCTCGGTGGTCTGGTCAAGCGCCTGGCCGCGGCCGCACAGCCGCTGGAGGGCAAGCTGCAGGGCAGTGGCCACGACGCCTTCATGAGCTTCAAAGGCCGCGTCGACGGCATCGCCGCCGACCTGAACGCCGGGCTCGCCGCGATCAACAAGGGTCAGCAGGGCATGGACGCCGCGACCCAGACCGGTATGAGCGACATGGCCCAGGCCGCCAAGAAGAGCGAAGGCGCGGCGAACTTCGACGGCGCCAAGTTCAACAAGCGCTGAGACGGGGAGAGACAGACTCATGGGTGGACGCAACAGCTACGACAGCGGTGCCAGCGGCGAGACGCAGGCCGCGATCAAGAGCCTCTCGGCGCAGATCGAGACGCTGATCGCCCAGCACCAGGCGAACGTGAAGGCGATGCGCGGCGACGCGACGATGACCAAGGTGATGGACGACTACGGCGCCGTCGAGGAGAAGTTCAACGCCGCCGCGACCGAGGTGCAGGGCATCATCAAGTCGCTGGCGAGCACGCTGGCCGAGTTCGACACGCACGCGGACACCGCGTTCAAGGCCGCCTCCAAGGCCGTCACGGACATCGGCAACACCTGATCCGCGGGGGAGCCCGGGCGGCTCCCCGCCACGCCGCAGGCCGGCGCGCGCTCTCGCGCGCCGCCGCGGGGGTGCCGTCGACGGCGACGGCACGCAGTACGTACGACGAACTTCACGGGTGAGCCCTGCGCGGGGCGGCGAGAGGTAGAGGCATGGTCAACTGGACTGTCGAGGCGACGGCGGCGATGCAGGGGCTGCAGGGCATGCAGACCGATGCCGCGGGGTTCGAGGCGATCGGCACGAAGCTCAGCAGCGGGCTGGAGACCGCCGCCACCCAGGCCTCGATGAGCGGCAAGGGCGGCCTGATCGGGGTCGCGATCGGCGAGTTCGTGGAGAAGTGGAAGGACTCGCTGCCCGGCATGGTCAAGCACACCGGTGACGTCATGAAGGGCACCGTCAACGCGCTGACCGCCCTGGCCAACGGCCACCAGGAGATGGCGCTGGCCGCCCAGCGCGGTGTCCAGCTGGCCGAAGGCGTCGACCCTCGCCAGGTGATCCGCAACGCCGCCGCCGCGGCCCGCGCCGAGCAGGCGCAGCAGCAGCCGCCGTCCAACTACCGCGCCGTCTGACCCGGGGGAGACGAACCGATGATCAAGCCCGAGGGCATCCCGAAGTTCGAAGGCAACCTGGAGCAGGTCACCAAGGCGGCCAACGACCTCTCGGCGGTCGGCGAAGAGATCAAGTCGATCGGTGTGAACCTGGAGAAGAAGTTCCGGAACAACATCGAGACCAACTACGCCAAGGGCCCCGAGACCCACCTGCTGGCCGCCGCGATGCTGCCGGTGAAGCAGGAGGGCGAGCTGTTCGGCCCGAACCTCGGCAAGATCGGTGCGGCGCTGCACGTCTTCGTGTCGGAGGTCGCCGACGACAAGCAGGGCCTGGCCACGGTCCGCGAACGCGCCGACGCCTGGAAGCGCAAGGTCGGCGACACCCCCGAGGACGAGATCGACGACAACGAGGACTGGGTCAAGGAGGAGAACCAGCTCCACAAGGACCTGCAGGGTCACCTCGACGCGATCAACGCCGCCGAGCGCAAGTGCGCGAACGCGATCGCCGACCTGTACGGCGGCAAGAAGTGGGAGGACAGCGGCCTCCGCGAGGGCGAGAAGCCGCCGGAGGACAAGGGCGAGGAGGAGAAGGACCCGCCGTGGGGCAAGCCGCTCGAGTACGACGCCCCCTGGTACGAGGACGCGGTCGACTTCGTCGGCGGAGTGCTCAAGGGCGTGTTCGTCGACGGCCTGCTCGGCACGCTGGACGCGCTCACCACGCTGATCCCGATCCAGCCGCTGCTCAAGTCGATCGGCGTGGAGAGCATCTTCGGCCACGAGCTGGCCGGCTGGGACAAGGCCGGTGAGGCCTGGAAGGGCGTCGGTCTGACGCTCGCGTCCGCGGCGATGTACGCGATCCCCGGCGCGGCGGTCTTCATGCACGTCGCCTTCCCCGAGACCGCGGCGTACCTGGACACCGTCGGCATCACCGTGCTCAAGGGCATGGTCGCCTGGGACATGTGGGGCGAGGACCCCGGGCGCGCGCTCGGCCAGGTCGGCTTCAACGTGATCACCACCATCGGTACCGGTGGTGCCGCGGGTGGTGTGCGTGCGGCCGCGATCGGCGGCAAGTACGGCGCCGCCGCCGCGAAGGTTGCCAAGGGCGCCGACGTCGCGATGAACGTCGCCGGCAAGCTGCGCCCCGGCCAGCTCGCGATCAACACCGCGCTGAAGCTGCCGAAGGTCTCCGACCTGGTGATCAAGGTCGGCAACGCCCCGGTGATCGGCGGCCTGGCGAAGTTCGGCGGCCTGGACATCCCGACGTCGAAGGGCGGCGTCACGCACGCCGGCGCGGTCGACGTACCGAATGTGGACCACACGCCGGTCTCGGTCGGTTCGCACACCTCGAGCACGACGTCGTCGCCGGTCCACGTCGACAGCCCGAGCAGCCCGTCGAGCGGATCGGACTTCCCGTCCGGCCGCTCGGACACCCCGAGCTCGCCGACCGGTGGGGACAGCCCGGCATCGCACTCGGACTCGCCGGCGTCCCACTCGGACGCTCCGGCTTCGCGCTCGGACTCGCCTGCGTCGCGTTCGGACAGCCCGGCGTCGGACTCGCCCGCGTCGCACAGCGATGCGCCAGCCGCGCACAACGACGCTCCTGCCCGGCAGGACGGACCGGCCCGGACGGACAACTCGTCCGCGGCCGACAGCCCGGCGTCGCACTCGGACGCGCCAGCTTCGCGCAGCGATGCGCCGGGGTCACGCTCCGACGGCTCGGGGTCGCAGTCGGACGCGCCGACATCGCACGGCGACAGCCCGGCCTCCCACGGCGACAGCCCGGCCTCGCGCTCCGACTCGCCTGCGTCGCACTCGGACAGCCCGGCTTCGCGCGGGGATTCGCCGAGTACCTCGCACAGCGACGCTCCGGCGTCGCGCGGGGACTCGCCGAGCAGCTCGCACAGCGACGCTCCGACCTCCCGTGGGGACTCGCCGAGCACTTCGCACGGGGACAGCCCGAGCACGTCGCACGGCGACTCGTCGCCGACGAGCCACGCCGACGGGCAGACCACGCCGGGCACCCGGACGCCGGATTCCCCCACGCACACCCCGGACGCGCCGAGCCACCACTCGCCCGACAGCCCGCGGACCAACACGCCCGACGCTCCGGCGGCGCACCACACGCCGGATTCGCCGCGGACGAACACGCCGGATGCGCCGCGTACGCCGGACGCTCCCGCGCACCACACCCCGGACTCCCCGCGGACGCACACGCCCGAAGCCCCGGCTGCCCGGCACACGCCGGACTCGCCGAGCACGCACAGCCCGGACACTCCGCGGACCCACACGCCCGACTCCCCGCGGACGCACACGCCTGACGCGCCGCGGACTCCGGATGCGCCGCGGACGCACACGCCTGACGCGCCGCACACGCCCGACGCCCCGCGGACGCCCGATGCGCCGCGGACTCCGGACGCGCCGCGGACGCACACGCCGGATTCGCCGAGTACCCACACGCCCGACGTACCGCGAACCCCGGACGCGCACCACACGCCCGACGCTCCCCGGACGCCGGACGCGCCCAGGTCCCAGCCGGACGCCCCGGCGGCGCACCACACGCCGGACTCCCCGAACACCCGTACGCCGGACGCGCCCCACACCCCGGACGCGCCTGCGGCCCGGCACACGCCGGAAGCCCCGACCCGGACGCCGGACGCGCCGCACACCGGCGACGTCGTACCGCCGGTCGTGGCCCCGCACGTCGGTGGTCGGGGGCCGCACGGAGCTGATGCTCCCCACGGGACGACACCGCACCAGCCGAAC
>NZ_BAAANC010000001.1:1635704-2855061 GCF_039529595.1 Kribbella lupini
AACGCGCCGCATCAGCCGAACGCGCCGCATCAGCCGAACGCGCCGCATCAGCCGAACGCGCCGCATCAGCCGAACGCGCCGCATCAGCCGAACGCGCCGCATCAGCCGAACGCGCCCCACCAGCCGAACGCGCCGCAGGCGCCGAACCAGCCGCCGCCGTTGCGGGTGGAGCCGCACGCACACGGCCGGCCCGGGCAGCAGCGGCACGACGTGGAGCCACGCCGGTACAGCCCGAAGGACCCGTTCGGCCGCGGGCTGCGCAAGCTGAAGGCCAAGATCGGCGACAACCCGCTGAAGAACGTCGGCGAGTGGATCAAGGAAGGCAACCCGCGGTTCCGCGACGGCCGTGGTCCACGCAGTGCCACCAACAACTGTGGTGACAACTCGCGGGCGTTCGCCGACAACCTGCAGGGTGGCGAGCCGCGCCTGGCGAACAACGACCTGCGCACCGGGACCACGCCGAACGGCAAGAAGGTCCCGGTCCCCGGTGAGCGTTCGGAGATGTACGAGTACACCGGGGTCCGGCCGGAGTCCATCCAGGTCCGGGACGCGCACGGCAACCCGGTCAACCCGAAGCAGGACCCCAAGGCCTACACCATGGGTGCCTACAAGCGGATCTACGACGACCTGCGCAACCAGCCGCCCGGCACCGTCGCCATCGTCGGCGGTACGTGGGCCCGGCGCGGCCCGGCCGGCGAGGTCAGCGGTCACTGGTTCAACGCGTTCGTCGACGACGCCGGCAAGGTGAAGTGGGCGGACATGCAGTCCGGCAAGATCACCGACGGCCCGCCGTACGCCGATCTGTTCGACGAGCTCGAGGTGATGACCCGTCGCCCGGGTGGCGACTGGCAGTCCCCGCTCGCCCCGAGCCTGAAGGTCGACGGCCCGCACTTCCAGCCGAACCCCTGGCCCGCCAACCACCCGCACCAGCCTCACTGGGTCCAGCCGGCCCAGCCGCACGTCCCGCCGATGCCGCAGCACCCGCCCATGCCGCAGCACCCACCGGCGCCGCACAACCCACAACAGCCACACCCGCAGCAGCCGATGCAGCCGCATCCGCAGCAGCCGGTCCAGCCACACCCGCAGCAGCCGCATGCGCCGCAGCAGCCGACGCATCCGCAGCAGCCGGTGCAGCCACACCCGCAGCAGCCCACGCATCCGCAGCAGCCGGTACAACCGCACCCGCAGCAGCCGCATGCACCGCAGCAGCCGACCCAGCCGCACCCGCAGCAGCAGCCGACGCATCCGCAGCAGTACCCGGCTCAGCAGCACCCGCAGCAACCGGTCCAGCCGCACGCGCCGCAGCAGCAGCATGCTCCGCAACAACACCCGGCTCAGCCGCAGCAACCAGTGCAGCCGCACGCGCCGCAGCAGCCGACGCATCCGCAGCAGCCGCATGCGCCGCAGCAGCCCACGCATCCGCAGCAGCCCACGCATCCGCAGCAGCCGGTACAACCGCACCCGCAGCAGCCGACCCAGCCGCACCCGCAGCAGCCGCATGCACCGCAGCAGCCGACGCAGCCGCACGCGCCGCAGCAGCCGCATGCTCCGCAACAACACCCAGCTCAGCCGCAGCAACCAGTGCAGCCGCACGCGCCGCAGCAGCACCCGGCTCAGCAGCACCCGCAGCACCCGCAGCAGCCGGTCCAGCCGCATGCGCCGCAGCACCCGGCTCAGCCGCAGCATGCGCCGGAGCCGCCTCAGGCTCGGCAGCCGGAGCAGCCGGCGAGCAGGCCGGATGGGCACCAGGAGCCGGCTCCGGCCAGGCAGCCTGAGCAGCCTGAGCGGCCCGCGACGCCGGAGCATCCGGGGGACCGGGTGCCAGGAGCGCACGACCGCACGCCTGGGGGCGACCGGCCGCGCGACCCGCGCGAAGACTTCATGGATCGGCGGGATCCGGCGACGCATGACCGTGCGCCGGAGCAGCCGCGCGATCCGCGGGAGGACTTCATGGATCGGCGGGATCCGGCGACGCATGACCGTGCGCCCGAGCGGCCGCGCGATCCGCGGGAAGACTTCATGCAGCGGCCAGGAGAGGGTCGGTCGATTCCGGAACGGTTGAACCCGGATGGTCCGCCGGCGCCGCGTGATCCGAACCGGATCGCCGACCGGCTGAACCCGGACGGTCCTCACACGCGGCCTGCTGATGCGCCGCCGCACGACCCGAATCGGATTGCCGACCGGCTGAATCCGGACGGTCCTCACACGCGGCCTGCTGATGCGCCGCCGCACGACCCGAACCGGATCGCCGACCGGCTGAACCCGGATGGTCCGCCGGCGCCGCGTGATCCGAACCGGATCGACAACACGTTGCACCCGGACGGTCCGCCTGCGCCGCGTGATCCGAACCGGATCGCCGACCGGCTGAATCCGGACGGTCCTCGTACGCGGCCTGCTGATGCGCCGCCGCATGATCCGAACCGGATCGCCGACCGGCTGAATCCGGATGGTCCGCCCGCGCCGCGTGATCCGAACCGGATCGACAACGCGCTACACCCGGACGGTCCGCCGGCGCCGCGTGATCCGAACCGGATCGCCGACCGGCTCAATCCCGAGCGGCCGGCTTCCGGGCGGGACCCGCGTGAGGACTTCGTGCAGCGCCCGGAGACTCCTCCGCACCACGGGGGACCGGATCGCCCGCCGCACGGCGATCAGCCGGGTACGCCTCACCACGGCGACCAGCCCGGCACGCCCACGCACGACTCTCCGCAGGTTCAGCCTCCGCGGGACGACGCGTGGGGAAGCAGTTCGCCGGGCGGTTCGTCGGCGGAGCCGGACTGGACGCCTACCGACCCGAAGTACGGGGTGAGTAAGAAGGAGGGCTTCGACCCGGCCTTCCACCACAAGGCGCTCGGCGACGACTTCGCGCCGGTGGTCAACGACGTGGACGGGTCGTTCGTGCCGAAGGAGCGGGCGATCGCCGACACGGTGGTGGAGCAGCGTGGCTGGCGCGTCGACGCGCGGACGGCGGACCACACCGTCGAGAACCAGAAGAACCCCGAGGCGATGACCCGCAAGGGGCCGGACGACGAGGGGGTCGTGACGGAGTACAAGACGCTGGAGGCCAAGGACGCCGAGGAGCCCAGCATCGCGGTGAAGTCGAACATCATGCGGGCCACCAAGCAGGTGCCCGAAGGCGGTGAGGTCGTGATCGACGGACGGAACATCGGCCTCAGTGAGGACGACGCGCTGCGCGGGTTCAAGCGGGCCGCCGGGCAGGCGAGGGCCGGCCGCGGGAAGATGGTCGACACCGTCCACATCATCGTGGCCGACGGCCGGATGATCACCTACGTGAAGGAGGCCTGATGCAGGACCGGGAGTACCTCTTCCTGCACACCAGCGAGTCGGTGCAGGCAGTCGCCGAGTGGATCCAGAAGCAGTTCGCGCTGGAGCCGATCCCGAACGGGAGCGACGACGAGGACGAGATCGGTCTGCGCGGGCCGGCCCGTACGGCGGACGCCACGGTCGGGTACGAGGTGCAGTACAACATCTACCCCGTCCACGAGCCGGAGCCGGACGAGGTGCAGGCGTTCGACGCCTACCCGGTCGAGATCGACCTCTGGCTCGGCCAGGACGGGGGCACCCAGGCGCAGGAGGCGCGGCTGCTGTTCGACCAGCTCGTCCAGGCGCGCCCCGACGTGCCGATGCTGCTCTGCCATGATCTGAGTGACCTGGTGGCGGCGTACCTGCCGGGTCAGGGCGTGCACGAGTTCCCGGACCACGTGACCGTCTACGCGCGCCATGCCGATGCCTGGCGCGGTTGGGTGGTGTCCGGATGACCCCGGCCCGAGGAGAGGACTGAGGATGGCGGAAGAGATCGACCCGGCGGTCCTGGCTCGCGCGCGGCAGGCGCTGGCCGAGTGGATGAACGCGCAGGAGGACGAGGAGGACGTCGACCAGCTGATCGACGCCGAGTCGCTGGAGGGGTGGCAGGTCTACCCGGTGGAGGAGTTCCTGGCCTTCAGCTCGCCGGGCGGCTTCACGAACCAGCTGTACCTGGTCGGCGAGGGCGTGGTGCGCCCGTTCTCGTACTCCAGCGAGACCCAGGAGTACGCCGTGGAGGCCACGCGCGCCGAGCGGGACGGGCTGGAGCCGCCGGAGCCGCCGGGTCCGGCGATCACGCTGGACGAGTGGAACGACTTCATCGGCCGGTGAGTCCGGTACGACGTCGGTGACGGGCTGGCGGCCGCGGAGCAGCTGGCCGACCGGCCGAGGAGGACGCGCTGACCGCCTTCAGCGGTTGAGGAACCGCCGCCAGGCCGGGGTCTTCAGCGCCTTCGGGAGCGTGACGGCGGGGGAGCGGTCCAGGTCGACCGGCAGCTCGGCGAGCAGTTCGCCGACCAGCCAGTAGACGCCGGGGGAGCAGGGGTCCGCCGCATCGGCGTGCTCCTTCGCGACCCAGCGGGCGAACTCGTCGACGCGGGCCTGCATGTCCTGCGTGCGGTCCACCGGGCAGACGACGAGCTGGTCGGTCGAGGGCAGCGCCAGCACGGATCCACGGCCTTTGCCGCCGTCGGGCAGGAGCTTCTCGTGGTCGACCAGCGCGAGGCCGATGGTCTGGTCGCCGGGGCGCGTGAAGCGCTGGTACGGCGTACCGGGCACCGCCTGCAGCACCAGGCCATCCAGCCAGTTCAGGGTGAGCTCGAGACCGGACGGACTGCCCGGCAGGTGCAGTCCGTGCATGACGCGGCGAACTTGCGTCAGCCGGTGCCAGTCCGGTCCGCTCTGGATGCCGAAGACGATCTCGAAGTACCGGCCGAACGGGACGCTCATGCCCGCCAGGACGCTGTCGTACGACGCCGTCCAGCCCTGCGGCCGCAGCGTGACCCGCTGGCGGTCGGCGACCGCGCCGTACAGGTGCTCGTCGGTGGCGACGCCGATCTCGGCGACGACGGCGCGCAGCCAGTCGTCGACGGTCCGCGGCCACAGGTGGTTCGGTTGCTGACGGCATCGATCGAAGAGCTCGGTCAGTCCGACCTCCGCACTGGAGACCAGACCCCCGCGACTCCAGCGCAGCTTGACGATCGGCCCGGCCGGGTCGAGCTCGGCGTCCGGCAGGAGTACCGGCAGCAGGTCGGCAACGAGGTCCAGCACCTGCCGCGGGTCGAACGGTGTCTCGGTCATCGGTGTGAGCCGCCCCTCCACTAGAGTCCGGTGCAGCATGCCATCTGAGGCGTTCATGTCGTGCAGTCGAGGGGCCGGTCGGGCCCAGCTGAGGAGAGACAGTGTCGACACGACTCGTGCACCGCCCGGCGCGGAGCACCCGGAGTATCGACACCGGGCAGCCGCGGGTGATCGAGACCCCGCCGCCCGGCGCGCGAGGCAAGGCCGGCGGGAACGCGATGCAGGCCCTGATGCCGGCCGTCGGTGTCCTCGGCTCGGTCGGGATGATGAGCACGATGCGGACCGGGACGTCCGCGGTGATCGGCGTCGGCGTTCTGGCGCTGACCGTGGTCGGCACGTTCGGGATGATGTTCTCCCAGCGCGGCCGGTCCGGCAAGGAGAGCCGGGACCAGCGCAACCGGTACCTGGACTACCTCGAGCGGCTGCGCGAGGAGTTCGGCAAGATGGAGCGGCAGAACCGCAAGACCGCGCTCGCGCTGAACCCGCCGGCCGACGCCCTGGTGGACTGCGTCCGCGACCCGGCCCGGTTGTGGGAACGCCGCCGTAGCGACCCCGACTTCCTGCTGGTCCGCTGCGCGACCGGGCGGATGCCTGTGGTCCCGGCGACGCTCGCGCAGAGCGGCTCGATGATGGACCCGCCGGACCCGTTCATGATGGCCGAGGCCGAGGCACTGGCCCGCAGGTTCGCGCTGATGCCGGACATGCCGCTGACGATCCCGCTGGACCTCGCGGGCAACGTCAGCATCGTCGGCGACCGCGACGGCGTCGTACGGATCGCGCGGGCCCTGATGCTGCAGGCGGCCGTGTTCCACGCGCCCGAGGATCTCGAGGTCGCCGCGAGCTTCCCGGCCAGCGCGCTCGACCAGTGGCAGTGGGTCGGCTGGCTCCCGCACACCGTCGACCCGGAGCGTCGCGAAGGCCCGCACCCGTTCCGCCGAGTGGCGGCGAAGCCGGGTGACCTGGCCGAGCTGATCCGCGAGGACATCGCCTCCCGCGTCACCCTGGCCAGCGAGGCCCGCCGCGGCTCGCTCGGCAGCGACCAGCGCCGGATGATCCAGCGGATGCTCGTCCTGCACGACACGTACGGCGACGTGGCGACCGAGGTCACCCCGGCGGACCCGACGCTTGGCATCGGCGAGCTGGGCGTGACCGTGCTCCACCTGGTCCAGGACCGGATGCAGGAGCCGAGCAACGTCGCCATCCGGATCACCGTCCAGGAAGGGCGCGTCCTGGTCGAGGACCTGCGCGGCGGTGGCTACCTGACCGCCGAGGGTCAGCTCGACGACACCCCACTGGCGACGGCGGAGGGCCTGGCGCGCTCGCTGGCCCCGCTGCGGCTGTCGGAGGAGTCGCTGGAGGAGGACGCGTCGCTGAAGACCGTCGACTTCATGGGGCTGCTGCAGATCCAGGACCCCGGTGACCTCGACCTGGAGCGGATGTGGGTCCCGCGGCACGAGCGGGCCTTCCTGCGCGTGCCGCTGGGCGTGGACAGCCACGGCCAGCCTGTCGTACTGGACCTGAAGGAGTCGGCCCAGCTGGGCATGGGGCCGCACGGCCTGTGCATCGGTGCGACCGGTTCCGGCAAGTCCGAGGTACTGCGGACGCTCGTGATGGGCCTGCTCGCGACGCACTCGCCGGAGGACCTGGCGATGGTGCTGATCGACTACAAGGGTGGTGCGACCTTCGCGCCGTTCGACGGCGTCCCGCACGTGGCCGGCATCATCACCAACCTGGTCGACGACCCGAGCCTCACCGAGCGGGCGTACGCCAGCCTTGCCGGTGAGGTGCAGCGCCGGCAGCAGATGCTCAAGGACGCCGGCAACGTCGCCAACATCACCGACTACCGCCTGCTGCGCCAGCAGCGGCCGGAGCTGCCGCCGTACCCGCACCTGTTCGTGCTGATCGACGAGTTCGGCGAGCTGCTCACCGCGCGGCCGGACTTCATCGACCTGTTCCTGTCGATCGGCCGGATCGGCCGGTCGATCGGTGTGCACCTGCTGCTGGCCAGCCAGCGGGTCGAGGGCGGCAAGCTGCGCGGCCTGGAGACCTACTTGTCCTACCGGCTCGGTCTGCGGACGTTCTCCGAGGAGGAGAGCCGCACGGTGCTCGACACCGAGGACGCGTTCCACCTGCCGCCGCTGCCTGGCTTCGGGTACCTGAAGGTCGACACCAGCGTGTACCAGCGGTTCCGCGCGGCGTACGTGTCCGGGCCGTACAAGGGCCGCGTGGTGCCCGAGGCGGAGAAGGCCAAGGACGGTCCCGCCGTCCGGCCGTACCTGGTCACGCCGTACCAGCAGCCCGACCTGGCCAAGCTCGCGGCCGAGGACGAGAAGAAGGACGACAAGGACGACTCGACCGAACGCACCACCGGACCGACGGTGCTCGGCGTGTTCGTCGACCAGGTGAAGCCGGCCGCGACGCCGGTGCCGCAGGTGTGGCTGCCGCCGCTGCCGAAGGTCTGCACGCTGGACCAGGTCGGCGGCCCGGTCGACATGACCGCGGCGCGTGGTCTCCAGTACGCCGTACCGGCGCCGCCGATGGCACCGGCGATCGGTGTGCTCGACGACCCGCGCAAGCAGAGCCAGAGCGTGTTCCGGCTCGACCTGACCCACACCGGTGGGCACTGCGCGCTGGTCGGCGGCCCGTCGTCGGGCAAGACGACGTTCCTGCGCACGCTGGTCACGTCGCTGGCGCACAGCTACACGCCGCAGGAGGTCGCGATCTACGCGATCGACCTGGCCGGTGGTGGTCTGCAGCCGCTGGCCGACCTGCCGCACGTGGGCGGCGTCGCGATCCGGACCGACCGGGAGAAGATCCGCCGGACGCTGGAAGAGGTCCGCGGCATGCTCGACCAGCGCGAGATCGTCTTCCGCGACCGGGGCATCGACACGATGGAACGGCTGCGCGCGATGCACGCCGCGGGCGAGGTGCCGGAGCTGCCGGTCGCCGACGTCGTGCTGGTGCTGGACAACTACGGCGCGATCAAGACCACGTTCGACGAGCTGGAGGAGCCGATCGCGGACCTCGTCCAGCGCGGCAGCAGCTACGGGATCCACATGGTCACCGCGATGCTGCGCTGGAGCGACGTCCGGATGGCGACCCAGACCTTGTTCGGCACGGTGCTGGAGCTGCGCCTGAACGACCCGTCGGACTCCAACATCGACCGCCGGCTGCAGGAGACGATGCGCAACGCCGGTCCGGGCCGGGTGCTCACCCCGCGCGGCAAGCTGTTCGGTCAGCTGGCGCTGCCGCGGACGGACAGCCTGCTGCAGGACGACGACCTCAGCGAGGCGATCCAGGGCCAGGCGCTGGCGCTGAGCTCGGCCTGGCAGGGTCCGGTCGCGCCGCGGGTCCGGGTGCTGCCGCACAAGCTGGAGCGGTCGACGATGCCCGGTCCGCAGCAGGAGCCGGTCCGGGTGCCGATCGGTCTGGACGAGACGGCGATGGCCCCGGTCCTGCTCGACCTGTTCGAGCGCGACGGCAACCTGGTGATCTTCGGCGACACCGCGTCCGGCAAGACCAACCTGCTCAAGCTGATCATGGAGCAGCTCACCGACCGGTACAGCTCGGACGAGGTCGTGTTCGCGGTGATGGACCCGCGGCGTGGTCTGCGCGGCTTCCTGCCGGACGCGTACCTGGGCGGCTACGCGACCAGCGGCCGGGTCGGCGCCGGTCTGGCCGCCGGTGTCGCCGGCGAGCTGGAGAAGCGGCTGCCGGACGACCTGAGCGACGCGGCGCCGCCGCCGGTCGACGGCCCGAAGGTGATCGTCGTCGCCGACGACTACGACCTGCTGACCAGCGGTGGGCAGGCGCCGATGGACCCGTTCCTGCCGTACATCGCCTCCGGCCGCGACATCAGCCTGCACTTCGTGATCGCCCGCCGGGCCGCCGGTGCGGGCCGCGCGCTGTACGAGCCGTTCCTGACCACGGTCATGGAGTCCGGCACCGCGGGCCTGGTGCTGTCGGGCGACAAGGCCGAGGGCGCGCTGTTCACCGGTGCCGCCCCGGGCAACTACCCGCCGGGCCGCGGGCTGTTCGTCCGGCGCGGTGAGCGGCCCTCTCTGATCCAGACCGCACTGGCGGACGGTACGACGTCCGCTGCCGACCAGAAGGCGGAGTGAAGTGAGCTACGACGTGGTGGCGCTGATCGACGGCAGGCCGTCGTACCAGGACGTGCTCGCCGGCATGATGGCCGCGGGACCGGACTGGCTGGTGCGTGAGGTCTCCGACGGCGCCGTACTGCAGCTGTGCACGCCGGACGGGACCCCGCTGGCCTCGTTGGAGGCGCCGATCCTGATCCAGGTGCCCGGTGAGGTCGAGCGGCTGCTCGGCGCCGAGCTGGCCGGTATCGAAACGCCGGTGTGGTGGATGGAGGTCCGGGCCAACCCGCAGGAGGGCGGTCCCGCGCTCGCCGACCGGTACGCCGAGAAGCTCGTCGAGCGCCTCGGCGGACGGGTGTGGAAGCCCGTGCCGCCGCCCTTCAACCCGCCCACCTCTGCCGTAACCGCGCAGAACGCTGCTGGAGGCCAGCATGCCTAACCCGGTCGAGCTCAGCCCGGCGATCGACGTCCGGACCGACAAGGTCGTCGTGATCATGCAGGACCGCCCGGTCGTCGGCATGTCCGCGTGGATGGTCGACGCGCTCGCCGCCGCGGAGGCGGACGGCCTCGGGCTGCAGCTGGTCACCCCGGCGACCACGCAGCTCACCTTCAACGCCCGGACCACGCTGTTCAGGGGCCGCGAGTCGCGCTGGGTGGTGACCGAGCCGAACGGCGAGGGCGCGTACGACGGGCAGGGCGGCTCGAAGCTGCAGTGGGACGGCCAGATGTTCTCGGCCGTCGCAGCCGGTGAGCAGGACAAGGTCGACATGAGCCCGACCTTCGCGGCGGTCGAGCTGGAGCTGCCCTGGCAGCTGATGATCACCGCCCGGTTCCGGTACCAGGCGCTGGAGACGACGGTGGTCGGCAAGGCCGCCGAGCAGCTGTTCAAGGACCTGACCGGCGCCGCGCCGGCGGGCTGGGGGACGGCCGAGCCGGTCACCCAGCCCTGGAACGTCAACCAGCTCACGGCGTACTGCCGCCGCCGGGCGCCGAAGCCGACCTGGCTGTCGCTCAGCGGCGGCAAGGACGGACTGAGCGCGGCCGGTGCCGTCGAGATCCACCGCCGCCCGGCCGGGCTGGAGGAGGTCATCACGATGGCCGTCTCCACGCCGGACGGCCTGCCGTCGCAGGACGCCGTGCGCAAGGTCGCGGAACGGCTGGCGAACTCGTTCACCCTGGTCTCGTTCTTCGCCCAGGGCGCGCGCGGCAACGGCAAGGACACCAACGCGATCCCGCACTGGACCGGCGTACCGGCTCCGATGGCGATGGCGGTCGGCAACGAGGCCCTGCAGGGCACCGGCGCGGAGAAGGCGCTCGACCTGACCGGCGTCGCCGACATCACCCCGGTGAAGATCGGCCCGTCCGGTACGCCGGCGGTCTGGTACCCGATCGGCGACGGCAAGAACCAGCTGGACTGGAACGTCTACAGCGCGCTGCTCGGCCGGCTGGTCCCGCCGGGTGCGCCGGTCGGCGCCTGAACCGTTCAGCAGTAGTAGCTCAGTAGTTGTGACGATCAGAGAGGTGTGACGGGTGGCTGCGGTCTACAGCCGGGTGACCATCATCGGCAGGCAGCGTCAGATGGACGCCGTACTGCCGGTCGACGAGCCGTTGGGCCGGTTGATGCCGGACCTGCTCCGGATGCTCGGCGAACCGGTCGATCCGTCGCCGCGGCGCCGGTACCTGACCACCCCGACCGGCCAGACGGTCTCGCTGGAGCTGACGCTGGGCTCGGCCCAGATCGGTGACGGCGCGGTGCTCCGGCTGGCCGCCGAGGGCGAGGTCCCGCCACCGCCGACCGTGTACGACGTGGCCGAGGAGGCGGTGGACGACCTCGAACGACGGGGGACCACCTTCCAGCGCAAGCACCGCCAGTGGGCCGCGGGCGCCGCGCTGATCTTCGCCCTGCTGGCCGGGGCGATCGCCCTGGTCCGGGCCACCGAGCCGGACGTCGCCGCCTTCGTGCTGCTGGTCGTCGCGATCATCACCGGTCTCGGCGGCGTCGTGCTGGGCCGGGCCGACCAGCGGGCGACCGCGATCACGCTGCTGGTGGTCACGCCGGTCCTGCTCGCCATCGTCGCCTGGTCGCTCGGGATGTCCGAGGACTGGTCGGTGCCGATGCGCGGCGGCATCGTCGCTCTCGCCCTGGGCGTCGGACCGCTGCTGTTCGCGATGGCCGGTCTGGCCGGTGGCGGTCTGGTCGGCGGCGGTACGGCGATGATCTTCGCGGTGATCTGGATCATCGGTGTCGGCGCCGGCGTCTCCGCGGACAAGCTGAGCGCACTGATCGCGGTGGTCGCGGTCCTGCTGCTCGGCGTACTGCCCCGGCTGGCGCTGTCACTGTCCGGGCTGACCGCGCTGGACGACGTACGGGCCCGTGGCAACGAGATCGCCCGCCCGGACGTCGAGGCGGCGCTGAACGCGGCGCACGTCGGCCTGGCGCTGTCCGCCACGGCGATCGCGCTCTGGTCGGCCGCCGCGGGGCTGGTGCTCGCGCTGCACGGTTCGGCCTGGACCGTGAGCATCGCGGCCCTGCTGGCGCTGCTGCTGTGCTCCCGGTCGCGGCTGTACCCGCTGGCCGCGGAGGTGCTCGGGCTGTTCGCCGCGGCCGGAGTGGTGATCGCCGCGCTGGTCCAGGATCTGTCCCAGCAGTCGGTGGGTGGCACACTGGTAGCAGTCGGACTACTCGTGGTGGTGGCCATGGTCGGAGGCTTCGGTCTCTCCTGGACGCCGCAGGACCACGTGCAGGTCCGGCTCGGTCAGGTCCTGGACCAGATCCAGGTGCTGGCTGTGGTGGCGCTGGTCCCGTTGGTGCTCGGAGCCTTCGGGGTGTTCAGCGATCTGCTCGATGTCTTCTGATCGGATGGTATGACCGGGCCGAACTGGCAGGCGGACATGATGGACCGCCTCGACAACAAGCCGGCGGCGGCCGGTCCACCGGCCGCGCCGCAGCAGCAGCCCACCCCTCACCAGGCGCAGGCGCCGGTGGAGCAGACGATGACGCCTCCGCCCGCGCCGACCGGCGGTGGGTGGGGTGCACCTGTGCCTCCGCAGCAGCAGGTCCCGCAGTACGAGCAGCAGCAGTACCCGCCGCAGCACCCTCAGCAGCAGCCTGGTCCGCCGCCTCAGCAGCAGTATCCGAACCCCCAGTACCAGCAGCAGTGGCAGCAACCGCCTCCTCCTCCGCAGCAGCAGCCGTACCAGCAGCAGGCGCCGTACTACCCGCCGCCACCGCAGCAGCAGTACGCACCGCCGCCCCCTCAGCAGCAATACGCGCCGCCGCCTCAACAGCAGCAGTACCAGCAGCCGCCGTACCCGCAGTACCAGCAGCCGCCGGTGCAGCAGTACGAGCAGCCGCCGTACCAGCCACAGCAGCAGCAGTACCCACCGCAGCAGCCCCAGGGCGACGGCAGCTGGAACACGCCGCAGCCGCAGGGGTCGAGCGGCTGGGACAACCCGATGCCCGACGGTGGTCCCGGACGCCAGGCGTACACGCCGCAGTACCAGGACCCGCTCGGCGGTGCGTTGCCGATGGCAACGAACACGGTCGGCCTGCAGCACGAGGAGAAGCCGGGCGGGTTCCTGCGCAAGGTCGGCCGGTTCGCGGCCGAGGCGGCCTTCATCGCCGGCGCTTCCGGCCGGATGCAGCGCGACGTCGAGAACATCGCGGTGATCCGCCGCCCGATCGGCATCGGCCGGATGATCGGCGTGCTCGGCCCGGTTCCGCAGAGCGGGACGTCGACGGTGACCGCGCTGCTGGCCGACACGATCGCCTCGCAGCGCAGCGACATCGTGCTGGCGGTCGACGCGTTCCCGCTCGAGGGCAAGCTGACCCACCGGCTCGACCAGGGCATCGCGAACACGCCGAACTCGCGGGTCCAGCTGGCCCGCGCCGAGTCGACCGCGGACGCGATCAGCGACGTGCTGGCGTCGCGGAACGTCGGCGGCGCGAACCAGATCCCGATCTCGCTGGTCGACTGCCCGGCCGGCCTGTTCGACGAGGCCACGGCGTACGTCGCCGGCTCGTCGCACGCGGTCGCCGTGGTGATCCCGTCGGCGCGGGAGGACGCGCCGGCCAGCATCGCCCAGCTCGACCAGCTCACCCCGGAGGGCCAGCAGATGCTGGTCCAGAAGGGCCTGGTGATCATCGCGGAGAACCGGCCGGACGACCCGGAACCGGTCCGCTGGCTGCAGTCGGCCGTCTCCGACCGCGGTCTCGGGTACGTCGTGCTCCCGTACGACGCGCACTTCCAGCACGCCTGGCCGCTGCGCCCGGAGATGCTCGAGCCGGCCACCCGGCGCGCGGCGCTGGAGATGGCCGCCCGGCTGGTCGAGCGCGCGACCCGTTGACAGCGCGCCGCACGGGTGGAAGGCGCGCCGGCCATCGAGCGCACGGCCTGCTGAAGGGTGCGCCCGCCGTTGAACAAGTTTTCCGCCGGACTTGAACCGATCCGCTGGTCCGGCCGTTCCTCCTGGTACGACCAGGTTTGGCCGGGTCGGGTAGAACAGCAGGTAGCAGAGCGTTCAACTACATCCAGCTCACGGAGGTCCAGATTCATGAGCGACGACAGAACGGCCAAGCTCGACCGGGTGATCGCAGACGTGCGGGACCGCCGATCGGTGCTGCGCGGTGCCGCCGTGGTGGGGCTGGCGGGCGTGAGCGTGCCGTTGCTCGCGGCGTGCGGTGACGACGGCGACGCCGGCGGTACGCCGAGCAGTACCCAGACCAGCTCCGCCCCCTCGGACGCGCCCTCCTCGGCACCGTCGTCGGCGCCGTCCGGCGCGGGCGGCCCGGTGCTCGGCCCGGTCTCGGACGTCCCGGTCGGCGGCGGCGCGGTGTTCAAGGACGCGAAGGTGGTCGTCACCCAGCCGACCGCCGGGCAGTACAAGGGCTTCACCGCGGTCTGCACCCACATGGGCTGCATCGTGGCGAAGGTCGAGAACGGCGAGATCGACTGCAACTGCCACGGCAGCAAGTTCAGCGCGACCGACGGCAGCGTGAAGAGCGGCCCGGCCACGGAGCCGCTCGCCGCGGTCACCGTCTCGGTGCAGGGCGGGAACATCGTCGGCTCGGCCTGACCTCCCGCCCACGCACCTTCGACTTTGTGCACCGGTCAGCCACGAATCACGCGTTCGGACGGCTGGCCGGTGCACAAAGTCGGAAGGGGTTGGCGCCGACGATCGACTTTGTGCACCGGTCGGCCGAGAACGCGGGGTTCGGCTGGTTGGCGGGTGCACAAAGTCGATCGGGCGACGCGGCTACTTCTGGGCTGCCGGGTCGACGGCGCCGACGTACAGCAGCTTGTTCGGCGAACCGGCGCCGGGCTCACCGACCTTGTCCGGCGTCGAGGCCCCGAGCAGCGCGGTCGCGACGTCGGCCGGCGTGGCGTCCGGGTGGTCGGCCAGGTACAGCGCGACCCCGCCGGCGACGTGCGGCGTGGCCATCGACGTACCGCTCATCGTGTCGGTCGCGTCCGGCCCCGTGATCCCGACCGACTCGACGTCCACGCCCGGCGCGAACAGGTCGACGCACTGGCCGAAGTTCGAGAACGACGCCTTCGCGTCGGCGTCGTCGGTCGCGCCGACGGTGATCGCCGACGGCTCCTTGGCCGGCGAGGTGCCGCAGGCGTCCGCGGTGTCGTTGCCGGCAGCAACGGCGTAGGTCACCCCGGAGTCGACCGACGCCTTCACCGCGGCGTCGAGCGCCGCGTCGGCGCCGCCGCCCAGGCTCATGTTGGCCACGGCCGGCTTCTTCGCGTTGGCGGTCACCCACTCGATCCCGGCCACCACGGACTCGGTCGAGCCGGAGCCCGCGCAGTCGAGCACGCGGACGCCGAACACCTTCGCGCCCTTGGCCAGACCGTAGGTCTCCCCGGCGATCGTGCCCGCGACGTGGCTGCCGTGCCCGGCGCAGTCGATGCCTTCCTTGCCGTCGCCGACGGTGTCGGTGCCGACCGAGGCGCGGCCGCCGAAGTCCTTGTGGTCGGGATAGATCCCGGTGTCGATCACGTAGACGTTCACGTTCTCCGCGGTCGACGAGCCGGTGTACTTCTTGTCCAGCGGCAGGTCGCGCTGGTCGGACCGGTCCAGGCCCCACGGCGGGTTGTCCTGGCTGGACTTCATCCGCTGGTTCTGCTGCACGAACGCGACCCGCTCGTCGCCGGCCAGCTTCTGCGCCTGGTCCTCACTCATCGCGGCGGAGAAGCCCTGGATCGACGCGCTGAACTGCTTGCGCACGGTCGCGTCGTACGACGCCGCCAGGCTCTGCGTGGTGGCCTTGGTCGCCGCGACCGACCGCTCGCCCTTGAGGACGACCAGGTAGCTCCCGGGAATCGCGGTGGCGCTGCCGGCGCCGCGGACGGTCGCGGCGCTCGGCTCGTCGGCGTTGCTCGCGACGCCGGTGGCGACCAGCCCCGACACGGCCAGCGCGGAAGCGGCGGCCGCACCGAGCACTGCTCTGGTACGACGGGATGGGGTGACTGGGGACATGGGCGGTATCTCCCTCTGCAAGTGCGTGTGGCCCGATGCCTCACGCTCGGTCCTGCCGTACACCCTGGGTGACAGACCGTGCTCGCCGCTCATCCCAACCGGTGATCAGTTCCGAGGTATGGGGCCATCCGCAACAGAACCGTCGGGGGACCGCAACGTGTGGCTCGGCGTGCCGACCGGGGTGGTGCTCGGGGTGACCACGGGCGTCTCGCTCGGCGTGGGCGTCGGTGTCGGGGTGGGGGTCGGTGTGGGAGTCGGCGTGACCGGGGGAGTGACGGGCGGGGTCACCGGGGTCGGCGGCACCAGGTAAAGCAGCTTGTTCGGCGAACCGGTCCCGGCGTCCTTCACCGCGTCCGAGGTCGCCGCGTCCAGCAGGGCCTTCGTCACCTGCTCGGGCGTCGCGGTCGGGTTGTCGGCCAGGTAGAGCGCGATCGCCCCCGCGACGTGCGGCGTGGCCATCGAGGTGCCGCTCTTGAGCTCGGTGGCCTCCGGCCCGGCGATGCCGACCGACTCGATGTCGACGCCGGGACCGAACAGGTCGACGCAGGCGCCGTAGTTGGAGAAGTTCGCCCGGGTGTCGCTGCGGTCCGTCGCGCCGACCGTGACCGCCGACGGCTCGCGGGACGGCGACACCCCGCAGGCGTCCGCGCTTTCGTTGCCAGCGGCAACGGCGTAGCTGATGCCGGAGGCCACCGACGCCTTGACCGCCGCGTCCAGGGCCGGGTCGCTGCCGCCGCCGAGGCTCATGTTCGCGACGGCGGGCTTGACCGCGTTCGCGGTGACCCAGTCGACGCCGGCCACCACGGACTCGGTCGTCCCGTTGCCCGAGCAGTCGAGGACCCGGACGCCGACGACCTTCGCCGCCTTCGCGACGCCGTACTTGGTCCCGGCGATGGTGCCCGCGACGTGGCTGCCGTGCCCGATGCAGTCGACGCCGTTCTGGCCGTCGCCGAGGGTGTCGGTGCCGACCGAGGCGCGGTCGCCGAAGTCCTTGTGCTCGGCGTAGATGCCGGTGTCGATCACGTACGCGTGCACCGTGCCGGCCGTCGTGTCGGACACGAACTTCTCGTCCAGCGGCAGCGTGCGCTGGTCGCTGCGGTCCAGACCCCACGGCGGATCGTCCTGGGTCGCCTTCAGCACCTGGTTCTGCTGGACGAAGCCGACGCGGGGATCGGCGGCGACCTGCTGGGCCTTCTCCTCGCTCATCGCCGCCGAGAAGCCACGGACCGACGCGTGGAACTCGCGGCGTACCGTCACGTCGTACGTCGAGGCGAGGCTGCG
The DNA here is from genome assembly GCF_039529595.1 of Kribbella lupini. Taxonomy (NCBI): domain Bacteria; kingdom Bacillati; phylum Actinomycetota; class Actinomycetes; order Propionibacteriales; family Kribbellaceae; genus Kribbella; species Kribbella lupini. The sequence goes on from NZ_BAAANC010000001.1 coordinate 1,652,696, forward strand.
GTTCGTGGCCCGGGTCATGTCGGCCGACGGCGTCCCGCTGAGGACGACGATGTAGCTGCCGGGCACCGCTGTCGGTGAGTTCGCCTCCAGGATCAGCGGCGCGAAGCGGTCGGTCTCCGGGGCAACCCGTGCGGCCGCGGGCAGGGCCGAGGCGCAGACCAGGACTGCGGTGAGCGCGCCGGTCAGCGCGCGCGAGGTGGTGAACGGCTTCATCGGTGACTCCCTGACTCGGCACACAGCGGGTCACCGTCGACGCTAGATCCGCCCACCCGGACGGCGGCGCCACCGACCGGGAGCAGAGCGGAAGCCGTAACACGATCTCAGCCCGGCCGAGATTTCAGCTCTCGAGGATCAACGCCGCCGGAAGTTCTCGTACTTGCGGACGGCGAACCGGTAGGCCAGGTCGGTCAGCGGCTCGAGCTCCTTCAGCGTCGCCTCCGACGGCGAGACCACGCAGATCCAGTACTGCGGGGCGTAGACCGGGTGCGGCATCACGACGTCGAGCGCCGTGTGGTCGACGTCGTCCGGGACGGCCGGGAAGAGCTCGAGGTAGTCGGCCTTCGGCAGGCCGAGGTTGAGCCGCTCGACCCCTGGGCGGTCGAGGTTCGAGGCGGAGTCGTAGGCGTCGGAGGTGACGAGCGTGGCCCATGGCATCTGCCGTTCCGGCGGGAGATCGCCGGCCGGGTCGTAGATCCAGAAGGTGTCGCCGTTCGCGGTCAGGGTCCGGACGCCGGGCCGGTCGAGGTACTGGTCGAAGTTCATGCCTTCAAGCGTCTCATTGAAGCTGCAGTAGAGACTTTTGCGCGGTACCGGCAGGACCGGCGAGCGTTGTCGGCGGGGCGAACTAGGGTGGTGCGGTGGCTGATCCATCGTCCTACCGCCCCGCTCCGGGCTCCATCCCCGACTCGCCCGGGGTGTACCGCTTCAGCGACGCCGCCGGCCGGGTGATCTACGTCGGCAAGGCGAAGAACCTGCGCGCCCGGCTGTCGTCGTACTTCCAGGATCTGGCGAACCTGCACCCGCGGACCCAGTCGATGGTGACGACCGCGGCGAAGGTCGACTGGACGGTGGTCTCGACCGAGGTCGAGTCGCTGCAGCTGGAGTACTCCTGGATCAAGGAGTACGACCCGAGGTTCAACGTGAAGTACCGGGACGACAAGTCCTACCCGTGGCTGGCGATCACCCTCAACGAGGAGTACCCGCGGGTGATGGTCGGCCGGGGCCCGAAGAAGAAGGGCGTGCGGTACTTCGGCCCGTACAGCCACGCCTGGGCGATCCGGGAGACCGTCGACCTGCTGCTGCGGGTCTTCCCGATGCGCTCGTGCAGCAAGGGCGTCTTCAACCGGCACCGCCAGATCGGCCGGCCCTGCCTGCTCGGCTACATCGGCAAGTGCGCGGCGCCGTGCACCGGCCAGGTCAGCCAGGAGGAGCACCTCAAGATCGTCGAGGACTTCTCCGCGTTCCTGTCCGGGCAGACCGCGACGTACGTGCGGCGCTTGGAGAAGGAGATGAAGGCGGCCGCGGCCGAGCTGGAGTACGAGCGGGCCGCGAAGATCCGCGACGACCTGTCCGCGCTGGACAAGGCCCTGGCCAAGAACGCGGTGGTGCTCGGCGACGGCACCGACACCGACGTGGTCGCGCTCAGCGAGGACCCGCTCGAGGTCGCGGTCCAGATCTTCTACGTCCGCGGCGGCCGGATCCGCGGTCAGCGCGGGTTCATCGCCGACAAGGCCGACGGTACGGCCACCACCGGCGACCTGGTCTCGCGGTTCATCCAGCAGATGTACGCCACCGAGAGCGCCGACGCGATCCCGCGGGAGATCCTGGTGCCCGTCGTACCGGACGACGAGACGGCGCTGACCGACTGGCTGTCCGAGCGGCGCGGGTCCCGGGTCGCGATCCGGGTGCCGCAGCGCGGCGACAAGAAGGACCTGATGGAGACCGTCGCGCGCAACGCGCTGCAGACGCTCACCATGCACAAGACCAAGCGGGCCAGCGACCTGACCACCCGCAACCAGGCGCTCGAGGAGATCCAGACCGCGCTCGACCTGCCCGAGGCGCCGCTGCGGCTGGAGTGCTACGACGTCTCGAACCTGCAGGGCACCGAGGTGGTCGCCTCGATGGTGGTCTTCGAGGACGGCCTGCCGCGCAAGAGCGAGTACCGGCGGTTCGTGATCAAGGGCGTCGAGGGGCAGAACGACGTCGCCTCGATCGCCGAGGTGCTGACCCGGCGGTTCAAGCGGCTGCTGGACGAGCGGGCCACGCTCGGCGGGACCGCCGCGGGGGACGACTCGGGAGGCGACGCCGGTGATGGTTCGGCAGATGCGCCGCGCGCGTTCGGCGACGACGAGCGGGACGCGGCCGCAGCGCTGATCGACCCCGAGACCGGACGGGCGAAGAAGTTCTCGTACGCGCCGGGCCTGGTCGTCGTCGACGGTGGTCCACCACAGGTGGCGGCCGCGCGGCAGGCGATGGACGAGCTCGGCCTCGGCGACATCCCGGTCTGCGGCCTGGCCAAGCGGCTGGAGGAGGTCTGGCTGCCCGACGAGGAGGACCCGGTGATCTTCTCCCGGACCTCCGAGGGGCTCTACCTGCTCCAGCGGCTGCGCGACGAGGCGCACCGGTTCGCCATCACCCACCACCGCAACCGGCGGTCCAAGTCGATGGTGGAAAGCGTGCTGGACGACGTACCGGGTCTTGGCGAGGTCCGCCGCAAGACGCTGCTGCGGCACTTCGGTTCACTGCGCAAGCTCCGCGGCGCGACGATCGACGAGGTCGCCGAGCTGCCCGGGTTCGGCCGCCGTACGGCGGAGTCGGTGGTCCTTGCGGTGAACGCCGCGGCAACGAAGGCTGACTCCGGCCGGGCGCCATCGGTGAACACCGCCACAGGCGAGATACTGGACGACGACGGACCGGGGCCCGCCGGTCCGCCGAACGGGGAGAACTGAATCTGATGGACGAGTCCAACGGCAACCTGATCATCGTGTCCGGGATGTCCGGCGCCGGCCGGAGCTCGGTCGCGGACGTGCTGGAGGACCTCGGCTGGTTCGTCGTCGACAACCTGCCGCCGATGTTCCTGACCACGATCGTCGAGCAGGTGGTCGGCACCGGGGCGTCGCCGCGGCTGGCCGTCGTGGTCGACGTCCGGACCGGGATGTTCTTCGACGAGCTCGGCTCGGCGCTGGAGGACCTGCGGACCAAGGGGTACCGCCCGCAGGTGCTGTTCCTGGAGGCCTCCGACGACGTGATCGTGCGCCGCCAGGAGAGCGTCCGGCGCCCGCACCCGCTGCAGGGCGAGGGCCGGCTGCTGACCGGGATCCAGCGCGAGCGCGCGCTGCTCGGCGACATCCGGGCCGGCGCCGACCTGGTCATCGACACCTCCAACCTGAACATCCACCAGCTCGCCGCGAAGGTCGTGAACGCCTTCGGCGACGAGGAGAACGCCGAGCTGCGGGCCACCGTGGTCTCGTTCGGATTCAAGTACGGCATCCCGGTCGACGCCGACGTGGTGGCCGACATGCGGTTCGTCCCGAACCCGTACTGGCAGCCCGACCTGCGGCCGATGACCGGGCAGGACAAACCTGTGTCAGACTTCGTCCTCGGTCATCCGCTGGCCCAGCAGTTCCTGCAGAACTACGTGGACGTGCTGGACACCCTGCGGACCGGTTATCTGAACGAGGGCAAACGGTTCGTCACGGTCGCGATCGGCTGCACCGGTGGGAAGCACCGGAGCGTCGCGATGGCCGAGGAGATCGGGCGCCGGCTGCGGGAGAAGGGGTCACCGACGTTGGTGGTGCACAGAGATCTGGGGCGGGAGTGACGAGGACTCCCCGAGTCGTCGCACTGGGTGGCGGGCACGGCCTCGCCGCATCTCTGTCTGCCCTCCGGCAGGTCACCGACCAGCTGACCGCCGTCGTCACGGTCGCTGACAACGGCGGGTCGTCGGGGCGGTTGCGCAAGGAGCTCGGCGTGCTGCCGCCCGGCGATCTGCGGATGGCGTTGGCCGCGCTGTGCCGCGACGACGAGTGGGGCCGGACGTGGGCCGACGTGCTGCAACACCGGTTCCGCAGCGACGGCGCCCTGCACGACCACGCGGTCGGGAACCTGCTGATCGTCGCGCTGTGGGAACTGCTGGGCGAAGCCGTCGACGGACTCGACTGGGTCGGTCGGTTGCTCGGAGCCCAGGGGCGGGTGCTGCCGATGTCCGCCGTACCGCTGGACATCACGGCCCGGGTGATCGGGCTGGATCCGCTGCATCCCGAGGCGGTTACCGAGATCCGCGGGCAGACCGAGGTCGCGACGACCGAGGGGCACGTCGTCGACGTCGCGCTCGACCCTGCTGACCCGCCGGCCTGCCCGGAGGCGCTGGTCGCCGTCGCCGAGGCGGACTGGGTCGTCGTCGGGCCGGGGTCGTGGTTCACCTCGGTGATCCCGAACCTGCTGGTGCCGGCGCTGTGTCGCGGGCTGGAGCAGACGAGCGCGCGACGCCTGGTCACGCTGAACCTGGGGGAGCAGAAAGGTGAGACCGACGGGTTCTCGCCCGAGACCCATCTCGAGGTGCTCGCCGCACACGCTCCCGAGCTGCGGATCGACGTGGTGCTGGCCGACGAGGAGCATGTCCCCGATCCGGCGTCCTTACGTCGTACGGCGGCCTCCCTCGGCGCCGAACTGGTGATCGCCGACATCGCCGACGACCACCAGTTGCTGCACCACGACCCGGCCAAGCTGGCCAAGGTCTACCGCGAGCTGTTCGCCTGACCCGGTCGGCCCCGACCCCCTCAGATCGGGGCCGACCGGGGTCAGCCGTTGGGAGAGACCAGTTCAGCGCTTGGCGAAGATCGGCGTGCGCTCGACCTGCTTGCTGCCGGGCACGCCGACCTGGTCGTTCTGGAACGGGTTGGCGTTGAAGCGGGCGATCTCGCGGCCCTGGGCGTCGGAGAAGATCGCCCAGACCGGTGCCATCGGGTTGCCGGCGGTGGCCTTGGGGGAGGACCAGACGAAGAAGCCGTCCTTCACCACGGCCGGCGTCACCGCGCCGTCGTCGGTCTTGAAGTCGACCTTCGCGACGCCCGCCGGGACGACGCCCTTGGACCCGTTGGCGTCCGCCCAGACGACGTACGGCTTGTCGGCGGTCACCGACTGACGCAGGTAGTCGTCCTTGGGACCGCTGGTGCCGGCGTTGTCGAGGCAGTAGGCGTACCGCTGGCGGTCCGGCGAGACCAGGACGGCCTGGAACCAGGTGCCGGAGCCCTGGGCGACCGCGACCTTCCAGCTGCTGATCGCCTCGGAGCCGCCGCCGTTCTTCGCCGCGCTCTGCCGGTACTGGGCGTCGCCGGGCGCGCAGCGGGCCAGGACCTCGGCATCGGTCAGCGCGACCTTGCCCGTGTTCACCTCGCCGGTCTTCGCGTCCACGGCGACCGTGGTGCCCGGCAGGCCGAGTCCGGCCACCGGGGCGTCGTCGCCCTGGCTCGGCCAGACCGAGATCGCGGTGGCGACCCCGGCGACGGCCAGGGCGCTGCCGGCCACGGCGCCGAGCCGACGCAGTCGCTGGCTCCGGCGGCCCCGCCGTACGACGTCGTCGACGGTGTGCCGCATCGGCTCGGCCGAGTCGTCGGCCGCGTCGACCAGCAGGTCCTCGATGTCGCTGCTCATGACAGAACCCCTTCGTTGGTGGTGACCGGGACAGCCGTGGCGTCGGCCTGGTCGGCCTGATCGGGCGCCGGTCGGTTGAGCTGCTCGCGCAGAGCGGAGAGACCACGGGAGGTCTGGCTCTTGACCGCGCCGGTGCTGATCCCCAGCGCCTGTGCGGTCTCCTCGATGCTGAGATCGGCGTAGTGCCGCAGGACCACGCAGGCCCGCTGCCGGGCCGGCAGCCCGGTCAGCGCCTGGACCACCGCGAGCCGCTCGTCGACGGCGCCGGAGTGGTCGGCCAGCAACTGGTCCGGCACCGCGTCGTCGGAGAACTCGCGGCGCCAGGGCCGCTTGGCCTGGTCGAGCACCACCGACACCACCGCGCGGTGGGCGTAGGTGGTCAACCCGGCCTCGTGGTCCAACCGGTCCCACGCGCGGTAGATCCGGACCAGGGCGTCCTGGGCCGCATCCTCGGCGCGGTGCCAGTCACCGCACATCAGGTACGCCGTACGGCGCAGGCGGCGCAGGGCCGCTTCGGCGAACTCCGTGAAGTCCGCCTCACTGCGTCGTCGCATCGTGCTCCTCCCGTGGCTGTCGGAAGAGGAACGACAGCCGGACCCCAAAAGGTTGCCACGAAGGTTGGGAAGACGCGTAACACTGGCTGCGTTGGGGGAGTTGGACCCTGGGACCGCAGGCGGCGGGGCTGGTCCGGATATCGGGCGAGGGTCTTTGACAGCAGTGGGAGGATTTCGTTCATGGCGATGACAGCACAGGTGAAGTCCGAGCTGACCAGCATCCAGGTCACCAAACCCTGCTGCCGCAAGGCCGAGGTCTCCTCGGTCCTGCGCTTCGCGGGTGGGCTGCACCTCGTGTCCGGCCGGATCGTCGTGGAGGCCGAGCTGGACAGCGCCCGGGCCGCCCGCCGGCTGCGCAAGGACATCGCCGAGATCTTCGGCCACCCGTCCGAGGTGGTGGTGATCTCCCCGTCCGGGATCCGCAAGCAGACCAAGTACGTCGTGCGCGTGGTTCGCGACGGCGACGCGCTGGCCCGGCAGACCGGCCTGGTGGACAACCGCGGCCGTCCCGTCCGGGGCCTGCCGCCCGCCGTTGTCTCCGGGGCGTCCTGCGACGCCGTGGCGGCCTGGCGCGGCGCGTTCCTGGCGCACGGCTCGCTGACCGAGCCCGGGCGCTCCTCGTCGCTCGAGGTGACCTGCCCGGGGCCCGAGGCGGCGCTCGCGCTGGTCGGTGCGGCGCGGCGGCTCGGGATCGGCTCGAAGGCACGTGAGGTGCGCAACGTCGACCGCGTGGTGATCCGCGACGGCGACGCGATCGGCGCGCTGCTGACCCGACTCGGTGCGCACGAGTCGGTCCTGGCCTGGGAGGAACGCCGGATGCGCCGCGAGGTCCGCGCGACGGCGAACCGGCTGGCCAACTTCGACGACGCGAACCTGCGCCGCTCGGCCCGCGCGGCCGTCGCGGCCGGAGCGCGGGTGGAGCGGGCGCTGGAGATCCTCGGCAACGACGTACCGGATCACCTGCAGATCGCGGGCAAGCTGCGGCTGGAGCACAAGCAGGCGAGCCTGGAGGAGCTGGGCCAGCTGCACGAGCCGGCGCTCACCAAGGACGCGGTGGCCGGCCGGATCCGCCGACTGCTGGCGATGGCCGACAAGCGCGCCTCCGACCTCGGCATCCCCAACACCGAGGCCAACCTGACCCCGGAGATGCTCGACCCGGCCTGATCGTTCCTGTTCTGCGGCCGCCGGTGACGGCGCCCCGCGCACGAACCTCCCGGGCGTTGACCCGCCCGTCGACGCCCGCTGTCGAGCGCTGAGCGGATTCACCAGCAGGACCAGTGGTATTCACGTGGCGGCCCCCGGGGAGAACCCCGGGGCCGTCGTGCGTGGGGTGGTCTGGTCCGGTGGTCCATCCCGTGCCGGGGTGGTCTCATGTGGACGCTACCAGTGGATCAAGTGGGCTGTTGGGCTAGTGTTTCGGCTGTAGCGGCAGTGCTCGACAGCTAGTTCAAGGAGACGTAGTCCCGTGACCGTACGCGTAGGTATCAACGGCTTCGGCCGCATCGGCCGTAACTTCTTCCGCGCCGTGCAGGCGTCCGGTGCCGACATCGAGGTCGTCGCCGTCAACGACTTGACCGACAACCAGACCCTGGCCCACCTGCTGAAGTACGACTCGATCCTGGGCCGCTTCCCGGGCGACGTCACCGCGACCGACGACGACATCACCGCCGCCGGCCACACCTTCAAGGCGTTCGCCGAGCGCGACCCCGCCAACCTGAAGTGGTCCGACGTCGGCGCCGACATCGTGATCGAGTCGACCGGCTTCTTCACCGACGCCACCAAGGCCAAGACCCACGCCGACAACGGCGCCAAGAAGGTCATCATCTCCGCCCCGGCGAAGAACGAGGACCTGACCGTGGTGATGGGCGTCAACCACGAGCTGTACGACGCCGACAAGCACACCGTCATCTCCAACGCCTCCTGCACCACGAACTGCCTCGCCCCGATGGCCAAGGCCATCCACGACGCGTTCGAGATCCAGCAGGGCCTGATGACCACGATCCACGCCTACACCCAGGACCAGAACCTGCAGGACGGTCCGCACAAGGACCTGCGTCGCGCCCGCGCCGCCGCGCTGAACGTCGTCCCGACGTCGACCGGTGCCGCCAAGGCGATCGGCCTGGTCATGCCGGAGCTCAAGGGCAAGCTGGACGGCTACGCGCTGCGCGTCCCGGTCCCGACCGGCTCGGCCACCGACCTGACCGTGAACGTCGGCCGGGAGACCACCGCCGAAGAGGTCAACGCCGCCGTCAAGGCCGCCGCCGAGGGCCCGCTCAAGGGCTACCTGCGCTACACCGAGGACGAGATCGTCTCCACCGACATCGTCACCGACCCGGCCTCCTGCATCTTCGACGCCGGCCTCACCAAGGTGCTCGGCAACCAGGTCAAGGTCGTCGGCTGGTACGACAACGAGTGGGGCTACTCCAACCGCCTCGTCGACCTGGTCAACTACGTCGGCGCCTCGCTCTGACGTTCCACCACCCACAGCTTGCGTCCGGAGAAGCCCTGGTGCTTCCTCCCGGGCGCAAGCCTGCTTCAGAGGACAGCTGAACTGTGAAGACCATCGATGACCTCGGGGACGTGGCCGGCCTGCGGGTGCTGGTCCGCTCCGACCTGAACGTGCCGATCAAGGGCGACCAGATCGGCGACGACGGCCGCATCCGCGCCTCGGTGCCGACGCTGCTGAAGCTGGCCAAGGCCGGCGCCAAGGTGATCGTCACCGCGCACCTGGGCCGCCCGAAGGGCACGCCGAACCCCGAGTTCACCCTCGCCCCGGTGGCCAAGCGGCTCGGTGAGCTGCTGCAGCCCGAGGGCGTGAAGGTGCACTTCGCCACCGACGTGACCGGCGAGAGCGCCCAGGAAGCCGTCCAGGAGCTGGACGAGGGCGAGGTCCTGCTGCTCGAGAACGTGCGGTACGACCCGCGCGAGGAGAGCAAGGACGAGGCCGAGCGTGGCGCGCTCGCCGACGAGCTGGCCGGTCTGGCCGACGTGTTCGTCAGCGACGGCTTCGGTGTCGTGCACCGCAAGCAGGCCAGCGTGTACGACGTGGCCCGCAAGCTGCCGCACGCGGCCGGCGGTCTGGTGCTGGCCGAGGTCGAGGTGCTGAAGAAGCTCACCGAGGACCCGGCCCGCCCGTACGTCGTCGTCCTCGGCGGCGCGAAGGTGTCGGACAAGCTCGCGGTGATCGACAACCTGCTGGGCAAGGCCGACAAGCTGCTGATCGGTGGCGGCATGGTGTTCACCTTCCTCAAGGCCCAGGGCCACGAGGTCGGCAAGAGCCTGCTCGAGGAGGACCAGCTCGACACGGTCAAGGGCTACCTGGAGACCGCGAAGAGCAAGGGCGTCGAGATCGTGCTGCCGACCGACATCGTGGTCGCGCCCGAGTTCAAGGCCGACGCGCCCGCGACCGTGGTCGCCGCCGACGCGATCCCGGCCGACCAGCTCGGCCTGGACATCGGCCCGGACTCCGGCAAGGCGTTCGCCGCCGAGGTCGCCGGGGCGAAGACGGTGTTCTGGAACGGCCCGATGGGTGTCTTCGAGATGGAGGCGTTCGCCGGTGGAACCAAGGCCGTGGCGAGCGCGTTGACCGAGGTGGACGGACTCAGTGTCGTCGGAGGTGGCGACTCGGCCGCCGCCGTACGGCAGCTGGGCTTCGCCGACGACCAGTTCGGGCACATCTCCACCGGAGGTGGCGCGTCACTGGAATACCTGGAGGGCAAGGAGCTCCCGGGTCTGGCCGTACTGGAAGAGGACTGACACCGATATGGCTGACAACGCTGCCCGTACGCCGTTGATGGCGGGCAACTGGAAGATGAACGTCAACCACGTCGAGGCCGTGCACCTGCTGCAGAAGCTGAGCTGGACGCTGCAGGACAAGAAGCACGACTTCGAGCGGGTCGAGGTGGCGGTGCTGCCGCCGTTCACCGACATCCGCAGCGTGCAGACGCTCGTCGACGGTGACCGGATGAAGATCGTGTACGGCGCGCAGGACGTGTCGCAGCACGACGAGGGCGCCTACACCGGCGAGATCTCGGCCGCGATGCTGACCAAGCTGGGCTGCACCTACGTGCTGGCCGGGCACTCCGAGCGCCGCCAGTACCACGGCGAGGACGACGCGCTCGTCAACGCCAAGACGCGCAAGGCGCTGGCCGCCGGGCTGACCCCGATCGTCTGCGTCGGCGAGGGGTTGGAGATCCGCAAGGCCGACGGTCACGTCGCGCACTGCGTCGAGCAGATCGACGGCGCGCTCGACGGGCTGAAGGCCGACGAGGTGCGCAAGCTCGTCATCGCCTACGAGCCGGTCTGGGCGATCGGCACCGGCGAGGTGGCCACCCCCGAAGACGCGCAGGAGGTCTGCGGGGAGATCCGGTCGCGGCTGGAGAGCGCCTTCTCACCCGCCGTGGCCGACTCGGTGCGGATTCTGTACGGGGGGTCGGTGAAGATGAGCAGCGCAGGTGGCATCATGGCCCAGCCGGACATCGACGGCTGCCTGGTCGGGGGTGCGAGCCTCAAGGTGGACGAGTTCGCCGGTATCTGCCGTTACCTGGACCTTCAGTTAGGCTACTCCTCGTGATTCTCGCTTTTCAGATCGTTGTCGTCATCTGCAGCCTGATCCTGACGCTGCTCGTGCTGCTGCACAAAGGCCGCGGTGGTGGCCTTTCCGACCTGTTCGGTGGTGGGGTGTCGTCCAGCCTGGGCGGCTCGTCGGTCGCCGAGCGGAACCTCGACCGGATCACGATCGGTGTCGGTCTGATCTGGTTCGCGGCCATCGTCGCTCTCGGCCTGCTGTACAAGCTCGGCTGAGAGGCGTAGCCGTGGCTGGCAGTGGTGGTGCGATTCGTGGCAGCAGGGTCGGAGCGGGCCCGATGGGCGAGGCGGAGCGCGGCGAGTCCGCGCCCCGGCAGCGCATCGTGTTCTTCTGCGCCAACGGTCACGAGACCGCGACGGTGTTCGCGGTCGAGGCGGCCATCCCGGAGGCGTGGGACTGTCCGCGGTGCGGTCTGCCGACCAGCACCGACGTGAACAACCCGCCCCCGCCCCCGAAGATCGAGCCGTACAAGACGCACCTGGCGTACGTGAAGGAACGGCGCAGCGAGCAGGAGGCCGCCCAGATCCTCGAAGAGGCCCTGGAGCGTCTGCGCGCCCGCCGGTCCAAGGGCGAGATCATCTTCTAGCCGGTCCGTCGAACACCCGGGCAGTCCTCACCGGACCGCCCGGGTGTTCGCGTTGCCGCCGGAATCCACCGGTCCGCACGCCTGCTCAGCGCCGTGCGGCGTACCTGGCGAAGAGCTGGTTCAGTTCTCCCTGCGGGATCTGGTCCTCGGCGAAGCTCATCGTGCCGTGGGTCCGCAGTTCCTCGGCGGCTCGGCGTACGAAGCCCAGCGCCGCCCGCGCGATGCTCCCGCCGAGACTGATCCGGGTCACTCCTGCGGCGGTCACGTCGGCCACCGTCAGTGCCGAGCTGCCCAGTCCCATCACCACGTTCAGCGGCCCGTCGATCTCCCGCACCAGCGTGCGGAGCTGATCCAGGTCGTTGACGCCTGGCACGTACAGGCAGTCCGCGCCCGCCTCGCGGAAGAGGTTCGCCCGGCGGATCGAGTCCGCCAGGGGAGTGGGCTCCTCGAGCAGTTGGCCGTCCGTGCGAGCCGTCAGCACGAAGTCCGGCCCGGCCGCCTCCCGCGCGGCGACGATGCGCTCGACCGACAGCTCCTCGGCGTACAGCGCGCGGCCGTCGTAGTCCTCGATGTTGCCGCCGGCCAGACCGGCGTCCCGGGCCTGCCGGATCGTCTTGGCGACGGCCTCCGGCGGTGCGCCGTACCCGTCCTCCAGATCGCCGTTCACCGGGACGCCGACCGCGTCGGTGATCTGCTGGATCCGCTCGAACATCACGTCGACCGGCACCGACGGCGCGCCGTCGGGCAGCGTGTGGTCGCCCGCGCCGAGCGAGAACGCGATGCCCGCGCTCGTGGTCGCCAGGGCCGCGAAGCCGGCCTCGGCCAGCACGATCGCGCTCCCGGCGTCCCATGCGTTCGGCATCACGAAGGACGCCTTGTGCAGTTCAGCGAACTCAGTCATTCCACGATCTTCCCGCACCATCGGTTCGGCCTCTGCCGAAGCAGGTGTCCACAGTATGGATGTAATAGTGGCTACAAGACGGCTCTGCTTGTAACTTTCGGTACCTCACCTGTGCAGTACCGAAGGAGGCCCTCGTGGCGATCGTGGTCGAGGCGGCGTACGCCTACCCCCAGCTTTGGCGGATCCTGACCAAGTCCTGTTACTTCCTCAGTACCGGTCTGGCCGGCGGCAGCGTCCTGTTCCACAGCTTCGTCCTGCGGCCGGTGCTCGACCGGACCGACAGCGAGTCCGACCGGCGCGTGCTGAGAAACCGGTCGGCCGTGCTGCTGGCCGTCGCCGGGACCGCGCTGCTGCTCGCGACGTACCCGCAGTTCGCCGGCAAGGTCACCCGGGCGACCAAGGGCATGGACTTCTCCGAGGGCCTGCAGCCCGCGGCGATCTGGGAGTACCTGCAGACCGCGGCCCCCAAGAACGCGTGGTGGTTCTCCGGCGTCACAGCCGGTCTGCAGGCGCTGATCTACAGCCTCGGCGCACTGCTGCTGATGAGCCTGTTCCTGCGGCCGGTACGACGGCACGTCGACAAGATCGCCGGGATCGGCGTGGTCGTGCTCATGGTCGCCGCGGTGTTCCTGATGGTTCCGAGCCGTCCCGCCGACCTCGAGGCGGCGTACTTCGCCACGCATCTGGTCACCACGATCCACCCGTACGCCGGAGGCTTCTGGATCGGCTCGCTGCTGGTGCTGTCGGGACTGGCGCTCAGCCGCAAGCAGCTGGGTCGGGACAGCGGCGGCCTGATCTGGGCGTCGGTGTGGCAGCGGTTCAGCATCATGGCGCAGGTCTGCGTGACGCTGCTGCTGGTGTCGGGCCTGCTCGAGGCGTGGATGGCGGTCGGGTCGGTGTCGGTCGGCGACATCCTGTCCACGACGTACGGCAAGTACCTGCTGCTGAAGGTGCTGCTGGTGTTCTCGATCCTCGGGCTCGGCGCGTTCAACGAGACCGTCCTGCTGCCGAAGATCGCCCGGGTGCGGGCGGCCGGTGATCGGCGCGGCCTGTTCCACCTGGTGCTCGGGCACTTCCCCAAGGTGGTGCTGATCGAGTCGGTGCTCGGCCTCGGCGTACTGGCGGTGATGCCGTTCCTGAACGGCTCGTCGCGTGAGGAGGTCGGACTCGAGGCGGACCCGCCGCCGACCGGCGGCGTCGCGCTGGCGATGGTGCTGCTGTTCGTCGCGCTGGTGGTCTCGTTCGTGGCTCGCTACCAGATCCAGAAGGCGATCGAGGCCCGCGCCGAAGGCCGGGCTGTTCCCCGCGAAACCGACGCCGAGCCGGCCGAGGTCGGCAGCTAGACAGCAGACGACGCCGACCAGAGTCTCCTGGTCGGCGTCGCTGTCGGTCGGTGCTTCAGTGGATCTTCGAGGCAGCAGCGTTGTCGAGCAGCCACAAGGTCCGCTCGGTGCCCTTCGGGGTCGAGGCCGGGACGTCGCCGCCCGCCAGCGCGGTCTGTACGGCGTCCGCCTTGTCCTCGCCGGCCACCACGAACCAGACCTCCGCCGCCTTGGCCAGCGCCGGGAACGTCAATGAGACGCGCGTCGGCGGGGGCTTGGGGGAGTCGTGCACGGCCACGGCCGACGTGTCGTCGACCGCCAGCTGCGGGAAGCCGGGGAACAGCGAAGCCACGTGCCCGTCCGGTCCGACGCCGAGCATCAGGAGATCGAACGCCGGAACGGCCTTCAGCTCCTCCGCGTACGCCGCAGCAGCCGCTTCCGCGCCCTGGCCGGTGTCCGCGGCCATCTCGTGGACCTTGGCGCGGTCCACGTCGACCTTGGACAGCAACGCGTCCCAGGCCTGAGTGGCGTTGCGCTCGGCGTCGCCCTCGGGCAGGAAGCGCTCGTCGCCCCACCAGAACTCGACACGACCCCAGTCGATCGCCGTCCGGGCGGGGGACTCGGCCACCGCCCGGTAGACCGCGGACGCCACCCGACCACCGGTCAGTACGACGTGCGCCACCCGGCCGCCGCTCTGCGCGTCGATCAGCCGCGTGACGAACCGAGCGGCCACCGCGGCCGCCAGCGCGTCAGCATCCGGCGCGACCAGCACGTTCGACCCCTGCTCGCGGGAGGCCGTTCCTCCCGCGTTGCCGTCTGCACTCATGAGCGACCGGCCACCCGCTTGCCGGTGGACTTCTTGGCCGCGGCCTTCTTGGTGGTCGCCTGCTTGGCCGCGGTCTTCTTCGCGGCCGGTGCGGCGGTCTTCTTCCGCGCCGACTTCGCTGCTGCACTCGTCTTCTTGGCCGCAGCGGTCTTCTTGGCGGCGGCGGTCTTCTTCACCGCTGCCTTCGACGGCGCGTCCTTCTGCGCGTCGGCCGCGTGAGCCTCCAGCGCCGACGAGGCCGCCTTGCCGTCCACGCCGGACGTCCGGACCGCGGCCTTCTCCGCCGCGGACTGTGCCGAACGCCGGTCGATCGCGCTGACCTTCTTCGCCTCGGCCGGCATCTTCTCCCGCTCGACCATGCACGCCAGGGTCTGCGCGTACACGTCGTCGGGGTCGAGCCGTCGCAGCTCCTCGCTCAGCAGCTCGGACGGCGTACGACGCTTCAACGCCACCGGCCGGTCAGGCTGACCGGGAACGCTGAACGTCGCGATCGACCCGTCGGGCCGGCTCAGCTCGATCGGACCAGCCGGCGTGAACATCCGTACGGCGGTCAGGCCCGGCCCGCGCGACGTCTTCTGCTCCACGGCGACACCGAGCTTGCACTGCAGCCACGCGGCCATCAGGTCGGCGCTCGGGTTGCCCTTCGCCGACACGACCTCCGCGCCCGTGACGTGCGCCGGGTACTGGTCCAGGGCGGCCGCCATCAGCGCGCGCCACGGCGTCAGCCGTGCCCACGCGAAGTCGGTGTCGCCCGGCCGGTAGCCCTCGGCGCGGGCGGTGAAGTCCACCGAGGCCCGTCGCGTCGCCGCGGCGTCGGTGACCCGGCGCCGGCCGAGCTTGCCCAGCGGGTCGGTGGCGGGCACCTTCGGCCCACCGCCCGGCCACCAGACGATGACGGGGGAGTCCGGCAGCAGCAGCGGGGTGACGACCGACTCGGGCACCTTCGCGAGCTCGCCGTGCAGCCGCAGCAGCACCGCCTCGCCCGGAACGCCCTCGCCGACGCGGACCTCCGCGTCCAGCCCGCCCTCGCCGCGGCCCGGGCGCAGGATCGCCACCAGGACCCGGGACGGGTGCTCGCGGCCGGCCTCGTTCGCGGCCTTCATCGCGTCGTGGTGGGACGCCTCGTCGACGACCACCACGATGGTGCCAACCATGCCCATGGCCGGCGAGCCCGCGTTGCGGCGAGCCCGCAGCAGCGCCGACGCGATCTCGCTCGACGTCGTACCGGTCAGGTCGATGATCATGGCCGCCTCCAGGCGCGTCCGTCGCGGGCGAGCATCTCGTGGGCGGAGTCGGGGCCCCAGCCACCGGAGTCGTACTGCTCCGGCTGACCGTGCTCGGCCCAGAAGTTGATCACCGGGTCGAGGATCTTCCAGCCCAGCTCGACCTCGGTGTGCTGCGGGAACAGCGGCGGGTCACCGAGCAGCACGTCGAGGATCAGCCGCTCGTAGGCCTCCGGGGAGGACTCGGTGAACGACCCGCCGTAGGCGAAGTCCATGTTCACGTCGCGGATCTCCATCATCGTGCCCGGCACCTTCGCGCCGAAGCGCATCGTGATGCCCTCGTCCGGCTGGATCCGCATCACCAGGGCGTTCTGCCCCAGCTCCTCGGTCTCGGTCGCCGTGAACGGCAGGTGCGGGGCGCGCTTGAACATCACCGCGACCTCGGTCACCCGGCGGCCCAGCCGCTTGCCGGTGCGCAGGTAGAACGGGACGCCGGCCCAGCGGCGAGTGTCCACGTCGACGCGCATCGCCGCGAAGGTCTCGGTCGCGGAGGACTTCGGGATACCGTCCTCCTGCAGGTAGCCCTTGACCTTGGTGCCACCAGCCCAGCCGGCGGCGTACTGGCCTCGGGCGGTGTGCAGGTCGAGGCGTTCGGGCAGCTTGACCGCCGCGAGCACCTTCTTCTTCTCCTGCCGCAGCGACCAGGCGTCGAAGCTGACCGGCTCCTCCATCGCGACCAGCGCGAGCAGCTGGAGCAGGTGGTTTTGGATCACGTCGCGGGCCGCGCCGATGCCGTCGTAGTACCCGGCCCGGCCGCCGATGCCGATGTCCTCGGCCATCGTGATCTGCACGTGGTCGACGTAGTGGCTGTTCCAGACCGGCTCGAACATGGCGTTGGCGAACCGCAGCGCCAGCATGTTCTGGACGGTCTCCTTGCCCAGGTAGTGGTCGATCCGGAAGACCGCCTCGGGCGGGAAGACCGACTCGACCACGTGGTTGAGCTCACGGGCGCTCTGCAGGTCGTGGCCGAACGGCTTCTCGATCACGACCCGCCGCCAGGACCCGGGGGTCTCGTCGGCGAGGCCGTGCTGCTTGAGCTTCTCCACCACCTGCGGGAACAGGCCCGGCGGGATCGACAGGTAGAACGCGTGGTTGCCGCCGGTACCGCGGTTGACGTCCAGCTCGTCCACGGTCTCCCGCAGCCGCTTGAACGCCTCGTCGTCGGTGAGGTCGCCCGGGACGAACCGGAACCCCTCGGCCAGCTGCTGCCAGACCTCCTCGCGGAACGGCGTCCGCGCGTGCTCCTTGACGGAGTCGTGCACGATCTGCGCGAAGTCCTGGTTGGTGAAGTCACGCCGCGCGAACCCGACCAGGGCGAAGCCCGGGGGCAGCAGCCCGCGGTTGGCCAGGTCGTAGATGGCCGGCATCAGCTTCTTGCGGGCCAGGTCGCCCGTGACACCGAAGATCACCAGGCTGGAAGGCCCGGCGATCCGGGGGAGCCGCCGGTCCTGGGGATCCCGCAGGGGGTTCACCGGGCCGGTCGGCTCTTCTTCGAGTTCAGCGGTCATTTGCCGCTTGCCTCCGACTTGTCGTGTGCGTCGAGTAGGGAGATGAGCTGCTGTACGCCGGCCTGCGGGTCGGTCAGGTGCAGCCGCAGCACCGGCCGGCCGCGCTCGGCCAGGACGCCGGCGTCACCCGCGGCCTGCGCCGAGATCAGCGTGCCGAAGCTGAACGGCCGGTCCGGGATCTCCACGTCGGTGGACTCCGAGGTGGTGATCTGCAGGAACACGCCCTGCGGGTGGCCGCCCTTGTGGTACTGGCCGGTCGAGTGCAGGAACCGCGGGCCCCAGCCGAAGGTCACCGGGCGGCCGGTCTTCTCCGCGAGCGCGGGCCGGATCGCCATCAGGTTCTCGTCGCGCTCGGAGTCGAGGTAGGCCATGACGGCCAGGTACCCGTCGTCGGCGAGCTGGCCGAGCAGCGCGTCGAGCGCGCCCTTGGCGGTGTCGACACCGTCGAGCAGACCGTCGGTCCCGCGAACCTCCACGGCACCGTCGGTGAACGCGGCCGGCTCCGGCTCGGGCTGCGCGTCGAGCAGACCGCGTGCGGCCTTCTTGGCGCTCTCCACGTCCGGCTGGTCGAACGGGTTGATCCCCAGCAGGTACCCGGCCGCGGCGGTCGCGGTCTCCCAGAGCAGCATCTGCGCGCCGAGGGAGCCGGTCGTGACGACGGTCGGCGTACCGGACGCGACCGAGGCCGAGCTGGTGTCCGCCGCGAGCAGCGCGTGCACCAGGTCGCCCGCGCCGCTGTGCAGCTCGGGCGCCTTCAGGCTCTGGACGGCGACCGGCAGGACGCCGGTGCCGTTCTTCCCGGTGCTCTCGGCGATCAGCTGCTCGGCCCAGTCCGGGAAGCCGACGATCGACGAGCCACCGGCGGCGATGATCGCCTTGTCCCGGCCCGGGCTGCCGGCCAGTACGGCGGCCAGCACGAGTGCGGGGTTGTCCGGGCTGTCGGCCTGCAGGGCCGGGGCCGCCTCGGCGGCCTGGTCCAGCAGTTCCGCGACGTCGGCGCCGGCCAGGGCCGACGGCACCAGGCCGAAGGCGGTCAGCGCGCTGTAGCGGCCGCCGACGTGCGGGTCGGCCAGGAAGGTCTTGCGGTAACCCTCGTCGGCCGCGAGCTTCTCGAACGGCGAGCCCGGGTCGGTGACGACGACGATCCGCGAGGCGGCGTCGATGCCGGCGTCGGTGAACGCCTTGACGAAGGCCCGGCGCTGGCTGTCGGTCTCGACCGTGCCGCCGGACTTGCTGGAGACGACCAGCACCGTGCGCTGCAGGTCGCCGGCCAGGGCCCGGGCGATCACGCTCGGGTTGGTCGAGTCGAGCACGACCAGGTCGACGCCGGCCGTCCGGGTGATCACCTCGGGCGCGAGCGACGAGCCGCCCATGCCGGCCAGGACGATCCGGTCCAGGCCCTCGGCCCGCAGGTCGGCCTGCAGCGCCTCGATCTCGGCCAGCAACGGCCGGGACGAGTCGTACAGGTCGACCCAGCTGAGCCGGATCGCGGACTCGGACTCGGCCTCCGGACCCCAGACCGTGGAGTCCTTCGCGGCGATCCGGGAAGCGATCTTCTCGCTGACCAGCCGGTCGACGACGGCCTGCCAGCCCTCGCCGTACGCGGTCGCGGTGGTCTTCTCGCTCACTTGGCCGCCGCCTTCAGCGCCGCGGTGACGGTGTCCTGCAGCTCCGACCAGGAGGCGTCGAACTTGCTGACGCCCTCGTCCTCGAGCACCTGGACGACCTCGTCGTAGGAGATGCCGAGCTTCTCCAGGTCCGCGATCACCTGGCGGGACGCGTCGTAGGTGCCGTGCACCGTGTCGCCGGTGATCTCGCCCTCGGCGGCCACCGCGTCGATCGTTGCCTGAGGCATCGTGTTGACCACGCCCTGGACGACCAGCTCCTCGACGTACATGGTGCTCTTGTACGCCGGGTCCTTGACGCCGGTCGAGGCCCACAGCGGACGCTGCGGCTTGGCGCCGGCGGTCTCGATCTCGCGCCAGCGGTCCGAGGCGAAGATCTCCTCGTACGCCTCGAAGGCGAGCCGCGCGTTGGCGATCGCGGCCTTGCCCTTCAGGGCCTTCGCCTCGTCGGTGCCGATGGCGTCGAGGCGCTTGTCCACCTCGGTGTCGACCCGGCTGACGAAGAACGAGGCGACGCTGGCCAGCTTGGTCACGTCGTGCCCGTTGTCGAGCGCCTTCTCCAGGCCGGTCAGGAACGCGTCGGCGACGGCCTTGTACCGCTCCAGGGAGAAGATCAGCGTCACGTTCACGCTGATCCCGGCGGCCAGCGTCTCGGCGATCGCCGGGATGCCTTCCTTGGTGGCCGGGATCTTCACGAAGACGTTCTCGCGGCCGACGGTCTCCCACAGCTCCTTGGCCTGGGCGATCGTCTTGGCGGTGTCGCGGGCCAGCCCGGGCTCGACCTCGATCGAGACCCGGCCGTCGACACCGTCGGTGTCGTCGTACACGGGCTTGAAGAGGTCGGCCGCGTTCCGGACGTCGTCGGTGGTGATCACCCGGATCGCCTGGTCGGTCGACACGCCCTCGGCGGCCAGCCGCTCGACCTGCTCGGCGTAGGCGTTCTTGTCCGAGATCGCCTTGGCGAAGATCGTCGGGTTGGTGGTCACCCCGCTGACGTGCTGGTCGTGGATCAGGGTGGCCAGGCTGCCGCTGGTCAGTCGCTGACGGGAGAGATCGTCGAGCCAGATCGAGACGCCGGCGTCGGCGAGGTCTTTCAAACGGTCGTTCATTGTCCGAAGCCTCCGATGTTCTTGGTTGTCAGTTGGCGGCGTAGGTGTCCGCCGGACCGACCGGTCCGGCCGCGGCACGTCCTGCCGGTACACCGCTGCCACCGAGCTCGGCTGCCGCGGCAATGCTGTCCTTCGCGGCCTGTACGACGGCGTCGGCGGTGATGCCGAACTCCGAGTACAGCCGCTTGTAGTCGGCCGAAGCGCCGTAGTGCTCCAGGCTGACGCTGCGCCCGGCGTCGCCGACGATGTCGCGCCAGCCGAGCTTGATGCCGGCCTCGACCGAGACCCGCGCCTTGACCGCGGGCGGGATGACCGAGTCGCGGTAGGCGTCGTCCTGCTCGTCGAACCACTCGCGGGAGACCAGCGAGACGACCCGGGCCTTGATGCCCTCGGCGGCCAGCGTCTCGCGGGCCTCGACGGCCAGCTGCAGCTCGGAGCCGGTGCCGATCAGGACCACGTCGGGCGTGCCGTCGGTGTCGAGCAGCGTGTACCCGCCCTTGTGCACGTTCTCGGTGGTGGCGTAGCCGTCGGTCCCGCGCGGGAAGGTCGGCACGTTCTGCCGGGTCAGCACCAGGCCGGCCGGGCGGTCGGTGTGCTCGAGGATCGTCGCCCACGCGGCGGCGGTCTCGTTCGCGTCGGCCGGGCGAACCACATCGAGGCCCGGGATCGCGCGCAGCGCGGCCAGGTGCTCGACCGGCTGGTGGGTCGGGCCGTCCTCGCCGAGGCCGATCGAGTCGTGCGTCCACACGTAGGTGACCGGCAGCTTCATCAGCGCGGCCAGCCGGACGGCCGGGCGCATGTAGTCGCTGAAGACCAGGAACGTGCCGCCGTACGGGCGGGTCCCGCCGTGCAGGGCGATGCCGTTCAGCACCGAGCCCATGCCGTGCTCGCGGATGCCGAAGTGCAGCACCCGGCCGTACTCGTTGCCCGGGAACGCCTTGGTGGCGTGCTCGGACGGGACGAACGACGGCTGGTTCTTGGGGGTGGTGTTGTTCGAGCCGGCCAGGTCGGCCGATCCGCCCCAGAGCTCGGGCAGGACCGCCGTGAGCTTGGTCAGCACCTCACCGGACGCGGCCCGGGTGGCGACACCCTTGGCGTCGGCGTCCCAGGTCGGCAGCTCGTCCTTCCAGCCCGGCGTCAGCTCGTGCTTGTCGAGCCGGTCCAGCAGCTCGGCCCGCTCGGGGGACGCTTCGCGCCACGCCTCGAACTTCCCGGTCCACTCCTCCTGCAGCGCCTTGCCGCGCTCGACCGCCTGGCGCGTGTGCGCGATCACGTCGTCGGCGACCTGGAACGACTGCTCCGGGTCGAAGCCCAGGATCTCCTTGGTCGCGGCGACCTCCGCGGCACCGGCGGCCGAGCCGTGGATCTTGCCGGTGTTCTGCGCGTTCGGAGCCGGCCAGCCGATGATGGTGTGCAGGCGGATGAAGGTCGGCTTGTCGGTGACGGCGCGACCGGCCTCGATCGCGTCGTACAGGGCCTGGACGTTCTCCTCGTACCCGGTGCCGCCCTGGGTCCAGTCGACGTCGTGCACGTCCCAGCCGTACGCCGCGTAGCGGGCGGCGACGTCCTCGGAGAACGCGATGTTGGTGTCGTCCTCGATGGAGATCTTGTTCGCGTCGTAGATCACCGTCAGGTTGCCGAGCTTCTGGTGCCCGGCCAGCGACGAGGCCTCGGAGGAAACGCCCTCCTCCAGGTCGCCGTCCGAGGCGATCACGTAGATCTGGTGGTCGAACAGGCTCTCGCCCTTGGCCGTGTCGGGGTCGAGCAGGCCGCGCTCGCGGCGGGCCGCCATCGCCATGCCGACCGCGTTGCCGACGCCCTGGCCCAGCGGGCCGGTGGTCGTCTCGACGCCGGGGGTGTGGCTGTACTCCGGGTGGCCGGGAGTCGCGCTGCCCCAGGTCCGCAGCGACTTCAGGTCGTCCAGCTCGAGGCCGAAACCGGCCAGGTACAGCTGGATGTAGAGGGTCAGGCTGGAGTGCCCGGCCGACAGGACGAAACGGTCCCGGCCGGCCCAGTGCGGGTCGGTGGGGTTGTGCCGCATCACCTTCTGGAACAGCAGGTACGCGGCCGGTGCGAGGCTCATCGCCGTTCCGGGGTGGCCGTTGCCGACCTTCTCCACGGCGTCCAGCGCGAGGACCCGCACGGTGTCGACCGCGCGTCGGTCGACATCGGTCCATTCAAGCTTGCTGCTGGTCTTCTCCGTCACGCCGGCGGCGCTCCTCTCGATGGCACGTTTTCTGGGGCACAGTTCTGGGGCACAGATGGTCGCTGCGAGCCTACTCGCCAGCCTCCTGATCACCCTTCATCCCTGGCAACCCGGATGTCGTAACTGTTGTTCCCAAGTCTGTAACCAGTGTCGGTGTCTGTTAACTCACCAGCACCCGCCAGTTGACTGCGGCAGGGGGTGGTTCGGTACCTCCTACGGGCCGTCGTAGACTCTGTGAACGTCAGCGCTGGTCCCCAGCGTCAACCCCAATAGTTCGAGGTGTTCGTGACGGCCGTCGACCCGCGTCCAGCCGCGACGACGTCGTACCCGGCGCCGCGACCGACCGAACCGGCTCCCCACGAGGTGGCCGGCCCGTCGGTACGCGACGTGATCAAGGCGTACGTCGGTCTGACCAAGCCGCGCATCATCGAGCTCCTGCTGGTCACGACGATCCCGGTGATGTTCCTGGCCGCCGGGGGAGTCCCCGGGCTCGGTGTCGTGGCCGCCACCCTGGTCGGCGGCATCCTGGCCTCCGGCAGCGCGAACACGATCAACTGCGTGCTCGACCGCGACATCGACGAGCAGATGCGCCGGACGCGCCGCCGCCCGCTGCCGAGGCACGCGGTCAGCCCGCGCTCGGCGATGGTGTTCGGGATCGCGCTCGGCGTGCTGGCCACGCTGGAGCTCGGCTTCTTCGTCAACTGGCTGTCGTCGGTGCTGGCACTGGTGGCGAACCTGTTCTACGTGTTCGTCTACACGATGGTGCTCAAGCGCCGGACCGTGCAGAACATCGTCTGGGGCGGGATCGCCGGCTGCTTCCCGACCCTGATCGGCTGGACCGCGGTCACCAACGACCTGGCCTGGACGCCGCTGGTGCTGTTCGGCGTGGTGTTCCTCTGGACGCCGCCGCACACCTGGGCGCTGGCGATGCGGTACCGCGAGGACTACGCCTCGGTCGACGTCCCGATGCTGCCGGTGGTCGCGACCCCGGTCGCCACCGCGCGGCAGATCCTCGTCTACAGCATCCTGATGGTGATCACCTCGCTGGCGCTGTGGCCGGTCGCGGACACCGGTTTCGTCTACCCGCTGGCGGCGGTCGTGCTCGGCGTGGTCTTCCTGCGGGAGGCGTTCGCGCTGCTGGCGCGGGCCCACACCGGCGCCGACGGCGCCGCGCTGCGGCCGATGCGGCTGTTCCACTTCTCCAACATCTACCTGGCGCTGCTGTTCATCGCGGCCGCGATCGACCCCCTGCTGCACTGATCCACTGGTTGCTGTCGGCACCCGTTCGGAAGCGCAGAGTCCTCCCGTTGACCTGCCCGCTCCGCAGTGCTGCCATGGGGTGGTCTGTGGAGCCGAACTCCACCCTGGGGAGGCAGGACACTAGGGGGAACTAGTGGGGGTTACCAAGGCACGTCTGGCCGCTGTTTCAGCGGCCGTGCTGGTCGGATCGGTTCTGGTGGCCGCTCCGGCCGAAGCACACGGAGGGGGCAGTCTCAAGCCGGTCGTCACCGGCGTGAACTCGCCGCGCGGCGTGGCGACGTTCTGGTCGAAGATCATCTACTCGACCGGCGACGGCTCGGTCTGGGAGGCCTGGTCCAGCGGCAAGAAGATCCGCAAGCTCGGTACGGTGCCCGGCGGTTTCGCACCCGCCATCGACACCGACGTCTGGGGCAGGACGTACGCGCTGACCGGGGCCGGAGGTGAGCCGGGAGCGCCGCTCACGCCCGGGGCCGCGACGCTGTACAGGATGCGGCCGGGGCACGCGCCGCTGAAGATCGCGGACATCGGCAAGTACCAGATGAAGGACCCGGACCCGTACAACCAGGCCGACAGCCCGACCGAGTCGAACCCGTTCGGCGTGGCCGCGCTGCGGGACGGCACGGTGCTGGTCAGCGACGCCGCGAACAACGACCTGCTCCGGGTCTGGCCGAACGGGCACATCAAGACCGTGGCCCGGCTGAAGCCACGGATGGTCAAGGTCCCGACGGGCTATCCGCCGCCGCCGGCCTTCCCACCCGCCGGTACGCCGATCAACAGCGAGGCCGTCGCCACGTCGGTCACGGTCGGCTCGGACGGTTACTGGTACGTCGGCGAGCTGCGCGGGTTCCCGGCCACGCCGGGCACGTCGCAGATCTGGCGGATCAAGCCGGGCTCGGTGGGCGCGGTCTGTGATCCGTACAAGCCGCACAAGGGCAACTGCCAGCGCTGGGCCGACGGCTACACGTCGATCGTCGACCTGGCCGGTGGTCCGCGCGGTGCGATCGCCGTCGTCCAGCTGGCCCGCGACAGCTGGCTCAGGTGGGAGGTCAGTGGCCAGCCGACCGCTGTCGGATCACTGATCGTCCAGTGGCCCAACAGGTGGCACAAGGGTGGTCCGCGCAAGGAGGTGGCCCGCGGTCAGTTGCAGCTGCCCGGTGGCGCCGCGTGGAGCAGATGGGGGCACCTGTACGTCTCGGCGCCCGTCTTCGGTCCAGGAGCGATCTACCGCGTGAGGTAGCACTCCCCGAAACAGCCCGGGGCGTCCGGTCGTCTCACCCGATCGGACGCCCCGGGTGCTGTTCCGTCCTACGTGGCCGGCGTACCGCGTTCGGCGTACACGGCGGTGACGAGCGCGATCAGTACGGCGGCGAAGAACATGTGGATCAGCACGAGCACCCAGGGCAGGCCGGTGAAGTACTGCGTGAAGCCGACGGCGCCCTGCAGCAGCTCCATCGCCAGCAGCCAGGCGGCCAGCTTGCGCAGCGTCCGCGAGGTCGCGGTGACCCGGGTCGCGATCACCAGCGCGATCGAGACGCCGAGCAGCGCGAACACCACGTCGGCGTGCAGCTGGCTGATCAGCTCCTCGTCGAAACCGTTGCGCCCGGTCTCGGGATCACCCGAGTGCGGGCCGGCGCCGGTGACAAGGGTGCCGAGGGCAACGGCCAGCCAGACCGCCACCACCGAGGCGGTCGCGAGCGCGCGGACCACCGGGGGAGTGTGCGGGTAGGGACTCGTCCGCGACCGGCGCATCATGGACACGGTCAGCGTGATGATGATCGGCGAGACCAGGAAGTGCGCCGACACGATCCACGGGTTCAGCCCGGTGAGCACGCTGATGCCGCCGATCACCGCCTGCAGCGGGACGCCCAGCGCGGCGGCGGTCGCGAGCCGGCGCAGGTCCTTGCGCTTCGGGCGGTACCGCATCACCGCCAGCCAGGTGCCGATCGCGACGATCGCGACCACGAACCCGAGCAGCCGGTTGCCGAACTCGATCGCGCCGTGGATGCCCAGGGCGCTGTGCGGCACGTACGACGAGTCGGTGCACTGCGGCCAGGTCGGGCAGCCCAGACCGGAGCCGGTCAGCCGGACCAGTCCGCCGGTCACCACGATGCCGATGTTGACGATCACGGACGCCCAGCCCCAGCGGCGTACGACGTCCAGGCTCGGTTCGGGCACCAGGCGCCAGAGTCCGGTGACGGGCGGCTCGGTGGCGGGGGCCGGGGTCTCGGTGCTCATCACCGGCACAGCCTAATGTGCGGCGTTTCAGTCCCAGCGGAAGGTACGGGAGACCAGGTATCCGAGGATCGCCGCCCACAGCGTCAGCGAGAGTACGGCGGCCCAGGGAATCACGCCCTGGACGGTGGAGTGGGCGAAGCCGTTGGCCAGTGCGGCACTGGGCAGCAGCCGGACCACGCCCTGCATGCTCTCGGGGTACTCGTCGACCGGCGTCATGATCGCGCCGCCGACCAGGAGCAGCAGGTAGAGCAGGTTGGCGGCGGCCAGCGTCGCCTCGGCGCGCAGGATGCCGGCCATCAGCAGTCCGAGCGACGCGAACGCCGCCGTACCGCACAGGACCATCAGCACGACACCGATCACCGCGTCGGCTCCGCCGACCGGCTTCCACCCCAGGGCGAGGCCCGCGCCGATCAGGACGACCAGCTGGATCAGCTGGACAGCCAGCACCGAGCCGATCTTGCCGGCCAGCAGCCCGGTCCGCGACAGCGGTGAGGCGCCGAGTCGCTTGATCACGCCGTACCGGCGCTCGAAGCCAGTGGCGATCGCCAGTGACGTGAACGACGTGGACAGTACGGCGAGCGCGAGCACGCGGGGGACCGCCTGGTCGATCGCCGGACCGTCACCCAGGGGGAGTCGGTCCCCGAGCCCGGTCCCGCCGAGCAGGAGGAGCAGCCCGAGGGGAATCACCAGAGCCAGCAGCAGTTGCTCGCCGTTCCGCAGCAGCAGCCGGAACTCCATCCGCGCGTGGGACAGCACCTTCCGCGGCCAGGGCGCCGAGCCGGGCCGCGGGGTGTACGTGCTCACCGGGGTGTCCACAGTCCTGCTCACTTCGTCTCCCGCGCGGGTGGTGCAGTCAACGCCAAGTAGACGTCCTCGAGCGTTTTGGTGCCGTGGTCGGTCAGGGCGTCCGGGCTGCCGGAGGCGATCACCTTGCCTGCCGAGAGCACGTGCACCTGGTCGGACAGCTGCTCGGCCTCGTCCATCGCATGCGTGGTCAGTACGACGGTAACGCCGTCCTCGCGCAGGTCGCGGATCAGCTGCCAGATCTCCCGGCGCCCGTGCGGGTCCAGCCCCGTGGTCGGCTCGTCCAGGAACGCGATCTCCGGCCGCCCGACGATCGCCAGGGCCAGCGACAGCCGCTGCTTCTGCCCACCCGACAGCCGCCGGTACGGCGTCTTGCCGCACGTCCCGAGGTCGAGCCGCTCGACCAGCGCCGGCAGATCGAGCGGGTGGGCGTGCAGCGAGGCGACGTAACGGAGCATCTCGAGCGCCCGGACGCCGGACCACGCGCCGCCCTCCTGCAGCATCACGCCGATCCGCGGCATCAGCTCGTCGTGGTCGGCGATCGGGTCGAGCCCGAGCACCCGGACCGCGCCGGAGTCCGGCCGGCGGAAGCCCTCCAGGGTCTCCACCGTGGTCGTCTTGCCCGCCCCGTTGGGGCCGAGCACGGACGTGACTGTTCCGCCGGTTACGGTGAGAGTGAGGCCGTCGACAGCGGTCTTCTCGCCGTACCGGACGACTAGGTTGTCGATCTCCACCGCGACTGGCACGTGTGCAGTGTAGGAAACCCGTCGACGTGACGCTGCTCACGGTCCTGGTTGGGCTGAGGCGGAACGGCGTGAACCGGTTAGGGCAGCCTTATTTGAAGGGCCCCGGCAATTACGCGACACTGATGTTGTGAAAACTCGCGACGTTCCTTCTGACCTGCCCCAGGGCAGTGCTCGGGCGCGCGACGAGTCCACCCGGGACCGGGTCGCCCGCTCGATCCTGACCAACGGGCCGTCCAGCGCCGCGGTGCTGGCCGAACGGCTCGAGCTGACCCCGGCCGCGGTCCGCCGGCACCTCGACCACCTGCTGGGCGAGGGGCTCGTCGAGTCCCGCGAGGAGCGGGTCTACGGACCGCGCGGACGGGGTCGTCCGGCCAAGGTGTTCGTGCTGACCGACTCCGGCCGGCACGCGTTCCACCAGGCCTACGACGACCTGGCCGCGACTGCGCTGCGGTTCATCGCCGAGGCCGGCGGTGACCAGGCCGTGGCGGAGTTCGCCCGGCAGCGGGTCGCCGAGGTCGAGGACCGGTACCGCGAACTGCTGGACGCGGCTCCCGAGGGCGAGAAGGCGGAGGTGCTGGCCCAGGCGCTGAGCAGCGACGGGTACGCCGCCTCCACCCAGCAGGCTGGTGTCGGCGAGCAGCTGTGCCAACACCACTGCCCGGTCGCGCACGTGGCCGAGCAGTTCCCCCAGTTGTGCGAGGCCGAGACCGAGGTCTTCTCCCGGTTGCTCGGCAAGCACGTCCAGAGACTGGCCACCATCGCCCACGGCGACGGTGTCTGCACGACGCACATCCCCGGCTCCCAGCCGGTTTCTCCTGTATCCGACGGCGAATCTGCGAGGACTGCACGATGACGCAAACCGCTCACCCCGAACTGGAAGGCCTCGGGAACTACCAGTACGGCTGGTCCGACTCCGACGCCGCCGGCGCGGTCGCCCAGCGCGGCATCAGTGCCGACGTGGTGCGTGGGATCTCGGCGCTGAAGAACGAGCCCGAGTGGATGCTCGACCTGCGCCTCAAGGGCCTGAAGCTGTTCGACCGCAAGCCGATGCCGTCGTGGGGTGCCGACCTGTCCGGCATCGACTTCGACAACATCAAGTACTTCGTCCGGTCGACCGAGAAGCAGGCGACCAGCTGGGAAGAGCTTCCCGAGGACATCAAGAACACCTACGACAAGCTCGGCATCCCGGAGGCGGAGAAGCAGCGCCTGGTCGCCGGCGTCGCCGCGCAGTACGAGTCCGAGGTCGTCTACCACCAGATCCGCGAGGACCTGGAGGAGCAGGGTGTCATCTTCCTCGACACCGACACCGGCCTGAAGGAGTACCCGGAGCTGTTCCAGGAGTACTTCGGCTCGGTCATCCCGGTCGGCGACAACAAGTTCGCCTCGCTGAACACCGCGGTCTGGTCCGGCGGCTCGTTCATCTACGTGCCCAAGGGCGTCAAGGTGGACATCCCGCTGCAGGCCTACTTCCGGATCAACACCGAGAACATGGGCCAGTTCGAGCGGACGCTGATCATCGTCGACGAGGACGCCTACGTCCACTACGTCGAGGGCTGCACCGCGCCGATCTACAAGTCGGACTCGCTGCACTCGGCCGTCGTCGAGATCATCGTGAAGAAGGGCGCCCGCTGCCGCTACACGACGATCCAGAACTGGTCGAACAACGTCTACAACCTGGTCACCAAGCGCGCCACCTGCGAAGAGGGCGCGACGATGGAGTGGATCGACGGCAACATCGGCTCCAAGGTGACGATGAAGTACCCGGCCGTGTACCTGATGGGCGAGCACGCCAAGGGCGAGACCCTGTCGGTCGCGTTCGCGGGCGAGGGCCAGCACCAGGACGCCGGCTCCAAGATGGTGCACAACGCGCCGTACACCTCCAGCTCGATCGTCTCGAAGTCCGTCGCCCGCGGTGGCGGCCGGACGTCGTACCGCGGTCTGGTCGAGGTGGCGCCGGGCGCGCACCACAGCAAGTCCACGGTGCGCTGCGACGCGCTGCTGGTCGACACGATCAGCCGCTCCGACACCTACCCGTACGTCGACGTCCGCGAGGACGACGTCGCGATGGGGCACGAGGCGACCGTGTCCAAGGTCAGTGACGACCAGCTCTTCTACCTGATGAGCCGGGGCATGGCCGAGGACGAGGCGATGGCGATGATCGTCCGCGGCTTCATCGAGCCGATCGCCCGCGAGCTCCCGATGGAGTACGCGCTGGAACTGAACCGACTGATCGAGCTGCAGATGGAAGGGGCCGTCGGCTGATGACCGCCACCGAAACCCTGGTTGCCACCGGTAACCAGGGCCACTCCCACGGACCGGGCTCCCCGGTGCCGTTGCAGGCCCGGAGCGAGCGGACCACGTCGTACGACGTGGCCGACTTCCCGGTGCCGAACGGCCGCGAGGAGGAGTGGCGTTTCACCCCGGTCAAGGCGCTCAAGGGCCTGTACGCCGACGAGGCCGGCACCGAGTCGCCGAAGCTCGAGGCCCGCGGCCCCGAGGGCGTCGTGGTCGAGACCGTCGCGATCGACGCGGTCAAGGCGCTCACCCCGCAGGACCGGATCGCCGCCGTCGCGTGGAACCACGCCGCCGACGCGCTCGCGGTCCGCATTCCGGTCGAGGCCGAGCTGACCGAGCCGGTGCACGTGAACGTCGCGAGCCTGGGCGGTCGTGGCTACGGCCACCTGGTGATCGAGGCCGGGCGGCACAGCCGCGCGACCGTGATCATCGACCACACCGGCTCCGGCGAGTACGCCGCCAACGTGGAGATCGTCGTCGGTGACGGCGCCGAGCTGCGGGTCGTCAGCATCCAGCAGGGCGACCACGAGTCGATCCACGTCGGCCAGCACGACGCCGTCGTCGGCCGCGACGCCAAGCTCAACCACGTCGCGGTGACCCTCGGCGGCAAGATCGTCCGCCTGTCCACCAACGTCCGGTACGCCGGTCCGGGGGGCGACGCCGAGCTGCTGGGCGTCTACTTCGCCGAGTCCGGTCAGCACCACGAGAACCGGCTCTTCGTCGACCACGAAGCGGTCAACTGCAAGTCCAACGTGCTGTACAAGGGCGCGCTGGCCGGTGACCACGCCCGCTCGGTGTGGATCGGCGACGTGCTGATCCGGGCCGCGGCCGAGGGCACCAACACCTTCGAGCTGAACCGGAACCTGGTGCTCACCGACGGCGCCCGCGCCGACTCGGTGCCGAACCTGGAGATCGAGACCGGCGAGATCGAGGGCGCCGGGCACGCCTCGGCGACCGGCCGGTTCGACGACGAGCAGCTGTTCTACCTGCAGGCCCGCGGCATCCCCGAGGACGTGGCGCGCCGGCTGGTGGTGTCGGGCTTCTTCAACGACATCATCGGGCGGATCGGCGTACCGGAGGTCGTCGAGCACCTGCACGAGGTGATCGAGCAGAAGCTGGCCCGCACGGCCGAGCTGAGCGCGGCGGTCAAGGCCTGAGCATGAGCGACTCGTTCGAACGCGCCTGCGCGCTGGCCGACCTCCCCGACGAGGGAGTGCTGGCCACCGAGGTCGGTGGCGTGGAGGTGGCCGTCGTGAAGAGCGAGGGCCAGGTCTTCGCCGTCCGCGACGAGTGCTCGCACGCGCAGATCCAGCTGTCCGAGGGTGACGTCGGCAACTGCGAGATCGAGTGCTGGCTGCACGGCTCCCGGTTCGACCTGCGCACCGGTGAGCCGACCAGCCTGCCGGCCTACGACCCGGTCCCGGTCTACCCGGTCCGGCTCGACGGAGACGACGTGCTGGTCGACGTCAAGAACCCCCTGAACCAAGCATCCTGAGCAGACGGAGATAGAAGAAAACCCATGGCGACACTCGAGATCCGCGACCTGCACGTGTCGGTCGACACCGAGAACGGCCCGAAGGAGATCCTGCGCGGCGTCGACCTGACCATTGCCGGTGGTCAGACGCACGCGATCATGGGCCCGAACGGTTCCGGCAAGTCCACGCTGGCGTACTCGATCGCCGGCCACCCGAAGTACAACGTCACCGGCGGCACCGTGACGCTGGACGGCGAGGACGTGCTGGACATGGCCGTCGACGAGCGCGCCCGGGCCGGCCTGTTCCTGGCCATGCAGTACCCGGTCGAGGTCCCCGGCGTGTCGGTGTCGAACTTCCTGCGCACCGCCAAGACCGCGATCGACGGCGAGGCGCCGAAGCTGCGCACCTGGGTCAAGGACGTCAACAAGGCGCTCGCCGACCTGGACATGGACGCCGACTTCGGTCAGCGCAACGTCAACGAGGGCTTCTCCGGTGGTGAGAAGAAGCGCCACGAGATCGTCCAGCTGGAGCTGCTGAACCCGAAGATCGCGATCCTCGACGAGACCGACTCCGGCCTCGACATCGACGCGCTGAAGATCGTCTCCACCGGCGTCAACCGGTTCGCCGAGGCCGGCGACAAGGGCGTGCTGCTGATCACCCACTACACGCGGATCCTGCGCTACATCAAGCCGGACTTCGTGCACGTGTTCGTCGACGGCCGCGTCGCCGAGGAGGGCGGCCCGGAGCTGGCCGACGAGCTCGAGGCCAACGGCTACGAGCGCTTCCTGAAGACCGGCGCCAAGGCATGACCGACGCCCGGACCTTCAGCAGTCCGCTGGACCTGCAGTCGGTCCGGGCGGACTTCCCGATCCTGTCCCGCGAGCTCGCGGGCGGGTTCCCGCTGGTCTACCTGGACTCGGCCAACTCCTCGCAGAAGCCCCGGCAGGTCGTCGCCGCGCTCGAGGAGCACTACCTCCAGCACAACGCGAACGTCGCGCGCGCCATGCACCAGCTGGGCGCCGAGGCGACCGCGGCGTACGAAGGCGGCCGCGACAAGGTGGCCGCGTTCATCGGCGCGGCCAACCGCGACGAGATCGTCTTCACCAAGAACGCCTCCGAGGCGCTCAACCTGGCGGCGTACACGCTCGGTGCCTCGCTGAAGCCGGGCGACGAGGTGGTGATCTCCGAGATGGAGCACCACAGCAACATCGTCCCGTGGCAGCTCGCCTGCGAGCGGACCGGCGCGACGCTGAAGTGGTTCGGCGTCACCGACGAGGGCCGCCTCGACCTGAGTACCGCCGACGAGCTGATCAACGAGCGCACCAAGGTG
This sequence comes from Kribbella lupini, assembly GCF_039529595.1. Classification (NCBI taxonomy): domain Bacteria; kingdom Bacillati; phylum Actinomycetota; class Actinomycetes; order Propionibacteriales; family Kribbellaceae; genus Kribbella; species Kribbella lupini. Next base: position 1,685,001 of record NZ_BAAANC010000001.1, read on the forward strand.
GTCTCGCTGACCTGGGTGTCGAACGCGCTCGGCACGATCAACCCGATCCGCGAGATCGCCGCCAAGGCGCACGCGGTCGGCGCGGTGATGGTCGTCGACGCGTCGCAGGCCGTGCCGCAGTTCCCGGTCGACGTCTCGACGCTCGGCGCCGATCTGCTGGCCTTCACCGGTCACAAGGTGGTCGGCCCGACCGGCATCGGCGTGCTCTGGGGCCGGTACGACCTGCTCGCCTCGCTGCCGCCGTTCCTCGGGGGTGGCGAGATGATCGAGGTCGTCCGGATGACCGGTTCGACGTACGCGCCGCCGCCGGCCCGCTTCGAGGCCGGTACGCCGCCGATCGCGCAGGCGGTCGGGCTCGGCGCCGCGCTGGACTACCTGTCCGGGATCGGGATGGACAAGGTCGCCGCCCACGAGCAGGCCATCACGGCGTACGCGCTGGAGGGCCTGCAGACCGTGCCGGGGCTGAAGATCCTCGGGCCGACCGACCCGGTCGACCGCGGGGGAGCGATCAGCTTCGAGCTGGACGGCGTCCACCCGCACGACGTGTCGACCGTGCTGGACACCCGGGGGATCGCGGTCCGCGCCGGGCACCACTGCGCGCGGCCGGTGCACGAGCGGTTCGGAATGCAATCGTCGACCAGAGCGTCTTTCTACCTGTACACGACACCCGAGGAGATCGACGCGCTCGTCGACGGACTCGGATTCGTCCGATCGTTCTTCAAGGTGGACTGAGATATGCAGCTGGACAGCCTGTACCAGGAGATCATCCTGGACCACTACCGCAGCCCGCACCACGCGGGTCTCGCGGAGCCGTACGACGTGGAGGTGCACCACGTGAACCCGTCCTGCGGGGACGAGGTCACCCTCCGGGTCGAGCTCGACGGCGAGACCGTGACCGGCGTGACGCACCAGTCGGTCGGCTGCTCGATCAGCCAGGCGGCCACCTCGGTGATGAGCGACCTGGTGATCGGCAAGCCGGTCGCCGAGGGCATGGCGACGTACGAGAAGTTCCTGGAGCTCATGCAGGGCCGCGGGAACGTCGAACCGGACGAGGACGTCCTCGAGGACGGTGTCGCCTTCGCGGGCGTCGCGCAGTTCCCGGCCCGGGTGAAGTGTGCGCTGCTGGGCTGGTCGGCCTGGCGCGATGCCACCGCTCAGGCGCTGGCCAAGACTGAGGGAGTGAGCAATGCCTGACCAGACCGAAGAGAAGATCGAGCTGCCCGAGGTGGACCTCGAAGCAGCCGCCGCGGCCCCGGCCGGCGGCAGTGTCGCCGTCGAGGACGTGACGGAGGCGCTGAAGGACGTCGTCGACCCCGAGCTCGGCATCAACGTCGTCGACCTCGGCCTGATCTACGGCGTCACCGTCGACGACACCACCACGGCGATCATCGACATGACCCTGACCTCGGCGGCCTGCCCGCTGACCGACGTCATCGAGGACCAGACCCGGATGGCGCTCGACGGCCTGGTCAACGACTTCCGGATCAACTGGGTCTGGATGCCGCCGTGGGGCCCGGAGAAGATCACCGACGACGGCCGCGAGCAGCTCCGCGCGCTGGGCTTCAACGTCTGAGCCGCACGTCCAGTACTGCGCTAGCCCGGGTCAGGTGGCCCGGGCTTTCGCATGCCCGGCTCCGGGTCCACGACAATGGACGGATGAGCGAACCGGTGCGCGTGATCCGCGAGGTCGACCTGATCGAGTCCGACCCGACCAGCGGCATGCTCCGGAAGAAGGCCTTCGAACTGCCGATCCTGTGGGCCGGCCGGGTCGAGACCGCGCCCGGCGCGATCTCCGGCTGGCACCACCACGACCGCAACGAGACCAGCCTGTACGTCGTCTCCGGGATCCTGCGGCTGGAGTTCGACGGCGGAGAGGGTTACCTCGACGCGGAGGCCGGCGACTTCATCCACGTCCCCGCCTTCACCATCCACCGCGAGTCCAATCCGACCGACGAGCCGTCCGTCGCGATCATCGCCCGCGCCGGCGGCGGCATCCCCACCGTCAACATCGAGGACTTCCGCAGGTGACGCGTGTCGTCTCGGTCGCACCCGAGCGCCTCGACCGCTGGCTGACCGGTTTCGAGGAGCGGCACGGCAGTCCGTCGTACGACGTGGGGCCGGAGCGGGTGACGGTGTCGTCCGAGGACGGCTCGGTGGCGGAGATCGTGGTGCCCTTCGGGCCGCTGGTCGAGCTGACCCGCGAAGGCCTCGTCGCGCATGTACTTGCCGACCATCGGCTGGGGCTGTTGCTGGTACGGCGGGGTGGCTACGGCGCGGGTGTGTTCGTCGGCGGCAAGTTGACCGACTCGAAGGTCGGGTCGCGGCACGTGCAGGGGACGACGAAGGCCGGCGGCTGGTCGCAGCAGCGGTTCGCCCGGCGGCGGGACAACCAGGCGCGGGAGGCGTTCAACGCGGCGACGGAGGTCGCCGTACGGATCCTGGCGCCGGCGAAGCTGGACGCGCTGGTGACCGGGGGAGACCGGAAGGCGATCGAGACCGTGCTGGAGGATCCGCGGCTCAAGGAGCTGAGGGGCCTGGTCCGGCCACCCTTTCTGGGGGTGGCCGATCCCAAGCAGAAGGTGCTCGAGCAGGCCGGCGCCGACGCCCGGGCGATCCGGATCGAACTGACGGACCCCGAGAGTCAGGCTTCGCCGTAGAGCTTCCGGAAGTCGATCAGCGTGTCCCGGTAGAACTCGTAGTCCTCGGTCAGCTTGGCGCGCGTGAACAGCTCACGGTCCAGCTCGTGCGTCCGCAGCCCGAGCTCGGACCAGAACCCCTCGTCAGGCACCTCGTCAGCGCCCTCGGGCAGGAACTTCAGCGCCTCGGCCATCGCGTCGCGCGCGAACTCCCAGTTCAGCTCGACAGCAGCCCGGTCCTGACCAGGCTGCCCGGTGTACTCCAGGTCGGCGTCCTGCGCCCGCTGCGCCCACACCGACGCCAGCTGCACCCAGTCGCCCGCGTCGAGGAGCAGCGAGTTGCCCAGCCCGAACCGGGCCTCGCTCAGTCGTGCGGCCTCCTCGGTCCGGTACAGCACCTGCACCTCTCCGGCCGGCGAGCTGACCGTCCAGCCCTCCTCGCCCTCGGTCCGCGTCACCTCGGGCGTCGCGGTCACCCGCGGCGCTTCGACGGCGGTGGCCAGCACGCTCAGGTAGACCTCTGCCTCGGCCAAGGTCCTCGCGGTCAGCATCAAACAACTCCCGGATCGCTGTAGCTGTCACGGACGACGAGCAGTCGTTCCACCCGGAACCTACCCGGTTCGGCGTCGCGGAGCGCACGCCCCTGGTCGGTCCAGAAGGCGTCGTCCGGTACGGCGTCGGCGTCCGGCGGGACGAACTTGATCACTTCCTCCACCGCCGCCCGCGCGACCGCCATCACGGTCGCGGCCTGCTCGTCGTCGGCCGGGGCGTCCGACGGCACGGAAGCGGCGGCGTTGTCGGCGACCGACATCCACTGCCCGGCGTCCAGCAGCTCCGACGGCTCGGGCCCGCCGAAGGTCGGGAACGGCCCGGTCGCCTCGCTCTCCGGCAGCCCGAACAGGTACTCGCGCGCAGCGCCGCACCCGGAGCAGACGCCGAAGTACTTGATCACCAACTCGCCGTCCTCGTCGGCCAGCCCGTGCTCCCACGGCGTCTCGATCGAGCCGCAGTCGGGGCACGGGTTCAGCTCCAGGTACAGCAGCGTCTCGTCGCCGGTCCTGGCGATCGCGTACGTCGGGTCGTGGTCGCTCATCGGACTCCCCTCTCACCGCGGTGCCGGCTCACTGGACTCCCATCCCGCTGCCACGCTTGCCGCGGGCCATCTCCACGTGCTTGGCGGCGTGCGCCTTCGCGCCCTGCGCCTCTTCCGGTGCGTTGTGCGGACTCGACCGGGTGTGGTCGAGCCCGGTCAGGGCCGAGGCCGGCACTCCCTTCGCCTCCAGCGCCTGGACGACCGTCCCGCTGAACCGCTCGCCGGCGCCCTTGGCGTCGTACAGGGCCCGCAGGTCGACCTTGTTGCCCTCGGCCAGCATCGCCAGCGACGGGTGCAGTGCGCCGAACGCCGCGCCGTACCCGTTGTCGTCCTTCCCGACGCCGATCATCGTCCCGTTCGGCAGCGCGCGGTAGACCTGCTTGCCGCCGTCCTGCTGCTTCATCGTGACGACGACCTCGACCTGCTCCTTGCGGGCCTGCGCGAGCGCCTCGACCAGCGGCTTGTACGGCGTGACGGTCTTCGACCCGTCCGGCCCGGTGACGACCTCGCTCGCGTTCACCCGGCGTACCGGAACGCGCTTGGCCAGCTTGGCGAGCTCGTCGGGGTTCCAGTGCTGCATCGGCGCCTGGCCGGCCTCCATCCGGGCCTGCATCGCCTCGAACTCGTGCCGGAACATGCTCAGCGTGACCACGCCGGTCGCGGCGTTCTCGAACGTCGCCTCGTGGGTGACCTTCGTCTGGTGGTCGCGGGTCGTGCGCTGCCGCCGGGCGTCGACGTGGAACGTGACCAGGAGCTGCACGGTGACCAGCTCACCGGACTCGTTGGAGTTGGTCTCGTCGCGGTTGCCGGAGGTGTCGGAGCTCTTCTCCTTCGCCTGCTCGCCGAACGACGCACCGACCTTCAACCCGGTGGTCGGGTCGGAGGTCCCGACGTTCTGGCTGGTGGGAGCCAGCCGGGTGCTCTCCTGGCTGGTGTTGACGGCGACCTGGTGACGATGCGCCTCACCGAGCTGCGCGTGCTCCGAGCTGTCGGAGACGAGCTGCAGGCCGGACAGGTCGGCACGCAGCCGCAGCCGGACCTGGCGCGAGCCGTGCCCAGGCACCGGCAGGCCTGGCGTCCACGGACTGCCCGTCCCGTCGGAGCGCTCGAACGCGATCCGCCGGGCGCTGCCGTTGAGCTCCGCGCGAATGATGCCCTTGTGCAGCTGGACGCCGGCCCGCGTCAGCCAGCGCCGGCTGCCGAGCTCGCTCGTCACCCGCGTCACGAGCGCGTCGTCGAAGTCCGGGTCGTCGATCGTCTCCTGCTCGTTCGGCAGCTCGCCGTTCCGGTCGTGCAGCTGGATGCCGCGCAGAAACTTCTGCGTGGACAGTACGACGGGCCGGTGATCGGTGTACGCCGGTGGCGGCAGCGGCACCTGGTTGACGTCCGAAGCCGGTACGAGCAGCGTCAGGCGACCGCTCGCCTCACGCCGGTGCGGCGCCGGCCGCTTCTCGTCGTTGCGCAGCCGGTCGGCGGTCTGGCGCAGCTTGCCCTTGGTCTCGGCACCCGCGCCCGGCGTCTCCTCGACCTCGACGACGAGCCGGAAGTCGTGCTCGACCCGCTTGGTCTTGGACCACAGCGCGCGGCTCAGGTGCGTGTTCTGGTCGACGACCTGCACGGACTCGGACGTGGTCAGCTCGGTGCTGAGCCCGGCCGATCCCGCGTCGCCGTCGGTGAGGCCGCCGCCTAGGTCGGCGCCGTACCCGACACTGCGGGTGACGCCGCGGCCGGCCTCGGTGTAGTCGTAGCCCTGCACGATGATCAGCGCGTTCTCACTCTGCTCGGCCTCGGCGCCCGCGCCCGAGCCGGCGGGCGTCGAGCCCTCGCCCGAGCCGGCGGGCGCCGCGCCCGCGGCCGGCTGCGGGGGAGTTCCCTCGCCCGGCGCCTCGTCGATCGTGATCGGCCCGGTGCGCACCATCCGAATGCGGATCCGCAGGTTGCGCGCCGCCGTCGTCCCGGGTTCCGCGCCGCCGAACGGCAGCTCCAGGTTGAAGCCGGTCGGGTCCTTGACCTTCTCCGCGTGCCCGCGCCAGCGGATTCCGGCCAGCTGGCTGCGGATCGCCGCGCCGACCGCGGGGTCGTCCAGCGCGTCCGGCACCGCCTCGGCGACCGCGGCGGTCACCTCGCGCTCCATCATGGTGACGTTGCCTTCGCCGTCGCGGAACTGCTCGCGGTCGATCAGCCCGGCCCCCATCGTGGTGCGGTAGTGGTCCGGCAGCTGCGCCTCGGCCCGCGTCGCGGCGACCTTCTCGGCGTCGGCCGCGACCTGCTCGAAGGTCTCCGGCTGGGATCGCGGCTTGGTGACCTTCGCCGTACGGCGCAGCAGGACCTTCAGCTGCTCGTCGGTGTGCGTGCCCGCCAGCCCGGTCGTGACGCCCTGCTTGTCGAGCTGGTAGCGCCGGATCATCGCCGTGGCGGTCCGCCGGTCGAGGCTGAGGTTGCCGTCCTGCAGCCGCTCGACCGCGTCCGCGACCTTCTCCAGCGGCAGGTCGACGTCCTTGTTGCCGTACATCCGCAGCGCGTCGCGCTCGGGGATCGTGAGCATCACCGTGCCGGTGTCCAGCTCGACCTTCTGCGGCGCGGCCAGCCCGGCCGCCTTGATCGTCGCCTCGAGCTTGAGGTCACCGACGAACTGGTAGTGCTGGCCGTCCTTGATGTTCAGCCGCTCGACGCCGCGGATCGCCAGCTCGTTGCTGGAGCTGGAGATGTTGCCCGACCGGTTCACCCCGACCGAGCCGTTCCAGCCGTCGCCGACGGCGTCCGTCGCCCCGGTGCCGGCGCCGACGCCGGCGGTGTTCCCGGTCGAGCTGCCGGTGGTGAAGCCGGCGCTGTCCAGCGTCAGGTTGATGTCGCCGATGATCGGGTGCCCGCTGCCGACGTACCGGAGGTTCTCGATCGTCGTTTTCAGCGCGATGCTGCCGCGGCGCGGGGTGAGACCGCGCTGGGCGAGCGCCTGCACCGCGTCCGAGGGCGCCGGGCTGACGGCGAAGTCGGTCCGGTACTCCGTCGTGAGCATCTCGGGGTGCGCGTTGAGGTTGCGCACGCTCACGAAGGCCGCCAGGTGGTGCAGGGCCGCGGAGTCCGTCCGCGCGACCGCCGGCAGCGCGGCCGACAGCCGGGCCGCGACGTCGCCGGCGTCCAGGTGCTGCCAGGTCGCGGTCTGCAGCAGCTGTGGGTCGACCTCGCCGTCGATCGCGAGGCACTGCGGCTCACCGCGGTCGCAGAACTCGCTGTCGATCGAGATCTTCGCGCTGCCGTTGACCTCGACGATCGGGTCGGAGTCGCCGTCGGGCAGGACCTCGGTGACGGTCAACTTGTGCTCGATCCGGAAGTCGGCCAACGGGCCCGAGCTCTCGGTCAGCGTCACGCCGTTGACCGTCGTACCGGTCACCCAGGAGAAGAAGCGGCCCATCGCCGACCGCCCGTACGACGGACCGCCGTTCGGCGTACTGCCTGCCTGGCCTTCGGCCGGCCGGTCGCTGAAGCCGAGCTTGGCCAGCCAGGGGAGTCCCTTCGACCGGCTGCGGGAGCGGCTGGTCGTGTTGGAACCGATGTGCAGGTTGGCGGCGGTCTGCGAGCGGTTCAGTCCGAGCCAGCGAGGCTTCGGGTTCTTGAAGCTCTGGGCGATCGCGACCCGGTAGGTCCGCTCCTGCGGCGTGTCCCTGACCCGGTGCTGGGTCAGCGCGAAGACGAACCCGCCCTGGCAGGCCTGGTCGTACCCGGTCTCCAGCCGGTGCCGCGACAGCTGCTGCCCGACGCGCTCGAGGTTGGCCAGCTGACTGACCACCACCGGATCCTGGAGGTCCAGGCCCTTGAGGATCGGCTGGAACTTGTGGTCGAGCTTCGGCACCATCCCCTCGTCGCTGAGGTGCCGGACGAAAGCCTTGTACGCCGGATCAGCACCGCGCAGCTTCTGCACCAGCGCCGCCCCCGCGCCGCGGAGCTGGCCCGGCTCGTCGCCCATCCAGACCGGGACCTTCAGCTCCTCACCGGGCTGGGCGCAGCCGCGGGTCAGGACGCCGCCGTCCGCGCTGAGCTGCGCCTTCCCGTTCTCGTCGAGGACGAGCGCGGCCTTCGGGAACGGCAGGTCGTAGTCGGCCGCCTCCTTCTCCGGCAGCCGCAGGACCGCGTCGCCGGCGTTCTCGACGTCGAACGCCTCCTCGCGGTCGAGCCGGTGGAAGGTGAGCTTGTGCTCCAGCCGCACCTTGACCCCGACGGTCTCCTCGGTGCGCTGGACGCTCGGATGGATGGCGACGTCGCTGACGCTGAGGCTGTCGCCGCGGGAGACGTTGCGGGCGCCGCGCACGGTCGGGCCGAAGTCGGTCGTGCCGCTGCCGAGATCGGACAGCGCCTTGCCGCCGTACTCGAGGGTGGCCGCGGTCGAGGACGACGTCCCGAAGGACTGGCTGCCGCTCGCGCCGGAGAAGCCGACCCGGATCCGCTCGATCTTGTGCTCGGGTGAACTGTCGCTGAGCAGCTCCGCGGACTCACGGACGACGGTCGTCTCCAGTTGCGCGTACGCCACCGCACGGCCGCCGTTGTAGATGATCCGGCCGAACCCGCCCGGGCGGGTCGCCTCGGTCAGCGCCGCCGGAGCGTCCTCGACGCACATCGTGCGGATCTGGTCGGCCGCGGTCCGGTCGAGCTTGCCGAGCCTGGTCTGCAGCCCGCGGATCCCCTTGTCGGCCAGGTCGTCCATCCCGTCGACCCGGGAGGCGACGTGCTCGGGCAGTTCCTCGGCCCGTTCCAGGTCGACGGCGGGGTCGACGTCCGGGCCGAACTCGAGGTCGTCCAGCCGGACCGTGTCCTCCGGCGGCGCGACCGTGTAGCTGTGGCTGATCCCCAGCACCAGCTGGCCGGCGTCCTGCGGATCGCCCGAGTCGATGACGTTGGTCTGCGACCACGGCTCGCTGACGCCACCGCGAACCTGCCAGCGCCACTCCGGTGCGTCGGCGGCGTAGCGCAGGATCTCGCCGTTCAGGACCTCGACCGCGCCGGACAGGCCGTTCTCCTGGGCGCTGCCGGTGACGGAGTGACTCTGGCCGACCGCGTGCTCGAAGCCGGGGGTGATGACGTGCGAGATGCCCTTCAGCGCACTGGAGTCGGGGAAGGCGGCGGTGAGCGTCTTGAGGCTGGCACCGCCGTTGTAGCCGAGTGACTCGACCGTGGTCGTGGCGACGCTGAAGCCGCCCTGCCGCAGCTGGGCCAGCGCACCTTCGTCGAAGGTGAGTGGCGAAGACAGGACCTCGCGCAGCTCGCCGGGGCTCAGCTTCACCTTGAACTGGATCACGCTGCCGGCGTCCGCGCGCGGATTGTTGCCGACAGTCAGCAGTACGCCGTCCGGCGAGAGCACCCGCCGGGTGGCCGACCGGAGCCGTCGGTGCAGCACCTCCGGCGTGTAGCGGAACGTGCTCTGCCGCCGGGCGAGCTCCTGGTTGAGCTCACGGGTCAGCTTGGTCAGGTGCGGGAAGCGGCCGGACGTGATCGCGGTGTGCTGGACCTCCTGCGACGGCATGGTCGCTGCCGCAGCGGTCCGGTACGCCGACACCTTCTCGGTCGCAACCTGGGCCAGCTGCCGGATCTCCGGGCCTGGCTTGCCCCCTGACGCCTCCAACTCGTCCAGCTTGGTGAGCAGGTCGCCGTACGCCTGACCGGCCTCTCGTGCCTTGGTGGCCGCGACGTCACAGGTCCCCGCGATGGTCTCGTGCCGGATGGCCTTGCGGGTCGAGGACTGTGCGGCGTTCCGGAGCTTGCGGCCTCGCACACTGCCTGCCGAGTCGTTACGGCCCTCCTCGACGACCGCCTTGGCCTTCGACTCGGTGGCCGCCTTCGTGGCGTCCTCAGCCGTCGTGCGGTGCGACTTCGCACGGTCGTCGAGCCCGTCCGCGGCCTTCTCGAGACCGGCCATCTCCTGGACCACCTGCTCGCGCAGATGGTCCGGCGTGTTCGGCTGGGCGGGAGTCGGCGCGGGCTGGGTCTGGGGGACCACGATCAGGGCGCGGGCCGAGTCAGGGAGTGCAGGAGCCGGCTGGCCGGTCCGCTCGATCGCCCTGGCCAGCTGCTCGAGCTCACCGCGCAGTTGGGTCAGCTTGGCCTGGTCAGGCGTGGCCTGGAGCTGCTCCTCACGCCAGTTGCGACTCACCAGCCGGAACTGGTCGTACTGCGCCGCCGCCTGCCGTTCGCGGCCCTGGAACCTCGGGAAATGGGCCCGGAGCTTGCCGATCAGACTGGTGGGCGCCTTGGAGCCGACCTCCCGCAGCGCCCCGCCGATCTGGCTGGTCCAGACCCGAGGGAGCTGCTGGGCCGGCACCCGTCCGGCGATCCGGACCAGGTGCGGATCGGTCAGGCTGCCCGCGCGGACTGTGGTGTGAGCGACCAGCCCGTGCGGCGGCTCCTCGTCGAGCACCCGGAAGTACTGCCGCCCGTGCTCGGCTGTGGTGACGAGCCCAAGGCCCCGGCTGGTGACGTCGTTCGGAGTGGTGATCGCACCAGGCAGGTCGCTGGGCTCGACAAGCTTCAGCGCTTCGAGTGCCTCGGCCGGCGTCAGCTTCGGTTCGGACTCCGGGCGTCCGGTCGCGGTGAGACCACCTGCCGCCGGCGTACTGGCTGTGCGGGGTGCAGTGGCTTTGTGGTGTCGCGCACCGACCTGACGGCGGTGCTGTCCGGTCCTGGTCGCCGGCCGGACGACTGCTGGGGGAGTGCTGGGCCGGCCGAGCAGCTCGGCCTCGCGCTGGATCGCGTACGCCGCCCGGCCGGTGTCAGCCAACAGGGGAGCACGCTCAGCAGCCCGCTCCGCGGCCAGACGCCGTACGGCGGAGTCGGTGCTGAGCTGGTTGCTCTCGAGCACGTTGCGGAGCACGGTCCGGGCCTCGTCTCGGACGTCCTCGGCCGCGTCGGGCAGATCGAGCAACTGGTCCAGTGCGATCGTCGCTCCGTCGACCGGAGACGAACCGCCGCGGCTGTGGTCGACCTCCGCCCCCAGCGCGGCCACCGCCTCCACCAGCAGCCGCTGGTCGGTGACGTCGTCCCGCGCGGCCATCGCGGCCAGCCGGGTGTCCAGCCGGTCCATCGCCGCCAGCTCCAGCAGCTCACCGCGGCCGCCGAGCCGGACCCGGCCGTCGTCGAGCGCGACCGCCTCCGGCGACACCACACCGAGCGCTACTCCCAGCGCCGCCCGCGCCCGCTCGGCCGGTGTGAACCGCAGCCGGGTGCGACCGCCCGTCGAAGTGACTCCAGGTGCTTCGGTCATCGCCGCTCAGTCCCCCTCCGTATCACCTCATCGTGACGCGAGTGTGACCGCAAAGTAACCGGTGCGGTTCCCTCAGGCAACCGACTTCCGATCTCGATCGGAGAACGGTGGGTGATTGACATCCGCTGTCCACTTTCGTTGCCTGATGCATCAACCTGGGTGTGCCAGGCTGGCTCGGTGAGCACTGTTCTGTCGCCCTCGTCGTGGACCGTCGCCGAAGCCCGCAGCCTGACCGCCCGGCTGCGGCACACCAATCTCACCGGCCCCGAGTACGACGGCCTGGAGCTGTTCGGCGCCCTGACCGGCTACCTGGACGAGCTGTACGGCGGCGCCGGCTTCGACCGGCTGCTGCCCGAGCCGGAGCGCGCGGCCCTGGCCGGGCGGATCCGGAAGGCCCGCGGGCCCGGCGTACCGGTGGATCTTTCAACTACAGAAGCGGACGCGCGGCTCGACCAGCCGGTCAACGCGGCCGTGACGCTGGCCGAGGGGCGGGAGCTCGCCGCCGAACTGGCCGCGGCGCCGGAGTGGCAGGGCGAGCTCGGCCGCTGCCTGCAGGCGCTGTACAGCTATCTAGACCACTTGTACGGCGGGCCCGGCGCGTTCACCGAGCTGCTGACGCCCGAAGAGGTCGTGGAAGTGTCCGCGGGGTAACAGCCTCGCCACGCTGTGGACCTAGGGGCGGAGTTGGTCCCTACTGGCCATTACGGTAGGCGCGTGAGTTTCTCCTCCTCCAACCGTCCCCAGGCCGCCGGCGCCCGCGCGGCCAAGCCCAGCGGCAGCGGCAGGCGTCTGCCCGGCAGCCGCGAGCGCCGCCCTGCGCTGGCCGCCCTGGCGGTGATCCTGATCCTGCTCGGCGCCGCCGGCTCTACGCTGATCGCCCTGCGCAGCGGCGACCGCCAGTACTTCGTGGTGGTCAAGAAGAACGTGGCCCCAGGCCAGCAGATCACCGACGACGACCTCAGCCGCGGCGACCTCGCCGGCGCGACCAAGCAGCTCCTGCTGTGGTCCGACCGGGACTCGATCAAGGGCAAGTACGCCACCGGGTGGATCTACGCGGGCCAGTTCGTCTCGGAGAAGAACTTCATCGCCGACCCAGTCCCCGAGGACGGCGCACTGATCGGCATCAGTGTGGACAGCGGCCGGGCGCCGGCCGAGTCGGTCGGTGTCGGCGACATCGTCCGCCTGGTCCGGGTCCCGGCCGCCAACCAGGAAGGCGGTGGCGCGCAGGTCATCGTGCAGGCGGCGCGGGTGACCAACACCAGCGGCTCGCTCACCGACGGCAAGACCGGCGCGAGCACGACGGCCAACGTCACCGTGCTGATCAAAGACGACAAGGTCACCAACGTGGCGGCCGCCGCGGCGGCGAAGACGCTGGTCCTGGTCAAGCTGGCCGACTCGGTCAAGCCGGACATCTCGAACGACCCCGGAGCCCGCTGATGGCACTGGTCGCTTTGGCGAGCGCCAAGGGCTCGCCGGGCGTGACGACGGCCAGCCTGGTCCTGGGCGCGCTCTGGCCGCGCCAGGTCCTGCTGGCCGAGTGCGATCCGGCCGGTAGCGACGTCGCGATCCGGATGACCGCACCGGGCGGACAGCCGCTGAACTCGGACCGCGGACTGCTCAGCCTGGCCGCGGCGGGCCGTAAGGGCCTCGGCGACGAGGTCATCATGGCGCACAGCCAGCAGCTCGACGGCGGGCTGGACGTGATGCTCGGAGTCCGTTCGCCCGAGCAGATCGGCGGCATCGCCGGGCTGTGGGCGCCGCTGGGCCTTACCTTCAACCAGATGCACAGCGCCGACGTCCTGGCCGACTGCGGGCGTATCGGGCCGGCGTCGCCGCAGTTGCCCGTCGTACAGGCTGCTCGGCTCGTCGTACTGGTCTGTACGGCGACCGGCTCGTCCGTGGCGCACCTGCGGGAGCGCCTGTCGTCGCTGGTGCACCACGTCGACGCACGGCTCGCGGTGATGGTCGTGGCCGACCCGAAGCGTCGTGACGGGGTCAAGCAGGTCTGGTCGGTGCTGGACGCGATGTCGATCCAGATCCACCACCGCTGGCACCTCGCGTACGACCCGGTCGGTGCGTCGTTCTTCGACGGCCGCGGACACGGCCGGCTGGAGAAGACCGCGCTGATCCGGACCGGCAGCGAGATCGCCGCCGACATGGCGTCGATCGTCGGGATGCCTTCGCAGTACGAGTACGACATGGCGCAGGCCGCCTTCCCCGAAGGGGAGGTGCGCAGGTGATCACCGACCAGGAGCTGGTCCGCAAGCTGCGGGTCCAGGTCGCCGAGCGGCTGAACGAGCAACGCCGCCGCGACCAGGTCAACGGCGTACCGCCGATGAGTGCCGAGGACGAGCGTGAGTACGCCCGCTCGCTGATCGTGCAGGTGCTCGAGGACCACGCCCGCTACGAGCTGGCCGAGGGCCGGACGCCGCCGACGCCCGAGGACGACGCGCAGATCGCCGGCGCGATCCACTCCGCGCTGTTCGGCGTCGGCCGGCTGCAGCCGCTGATCGACGACCCCGAGGTCGAGAACATCGACATCAACGGCTGCGACCAGGTCTTCGTCCAGTACGGCGACGGCCGCGAGGAGCGCCCCGGGCCGGTCGCGGAGTCCGACGAGGAACTGGTCGAGCTGATCCAGGTCCTGGCCGCGCACGCCGGTCTGACCAGCCGCCCGTTCGACTCGGCCAACCCGCAGCTCGACCTGCGGCTGCCCGACGGCTCGCGTCTGTCGGCCGTGATGGGCGTGACGTCGCGCCCCGCGGTCTCGATCCGGCGGTCCCGACTCGGTCGAGTCTTCCTGAAGGACCTGGTCGCCAACGGGACGTTCTCCGACGAGATCGGCTCGTTCCTGAAGGCGGCCGTCGCGGCCCGCAAGAACATCATGATCGCGGGCGCCACCAACTCCGGGAAGACCACGCTGCTGCGCGCGCTGGCCAACGAGATCCAGCCGCACGAGCGGCTGATCACGGTCGAGCGCTCGCTGGAGCTCGGGCTCGGCGAGTTCAAGGACCTGCACCCGAACGTCGTCGCGTTCGAGGAGCGGCTGCCGAACTCCGAGGGCGTCGGCGAGGTCAGCATGGCCGACCTGGTCCGCCGCTCGCTGCGCATGAACCCCAGCCGCGTCATCGTCGGTGAGGTGCTCGGCGACGAGATCGTCACCATGCTGAACGCGATGAGCCAGGGCAACGACGGGTCGCTGTCGACGATCCACTCGAACAGCTCGATGGAGGTGTTCAACCGGATCAGCACCTACGCCATCCAGGCGACCGAGCGGCTCCCGATGGAAGCCACCCAGATGCTGATCTCCGGCGCGCTCGACTTCGTCGTGTTCGTCCGCAAGCACAACGACTACCAGCACGGCGGCACGCTCACCCGGTACGTCGAGAGCATCCGCGAGGTCACCGGCTGGGACGGCCGCGTGCTGTCCGGCGAGGTGTTCGCGCCCGGACCCGACGGCCGCGCGGCGGCGCACGCGCCGATCTCCTGCATGGACGAGCTCGAGCACTTCGGCTACCAGCCGATGGTGCACGGCCGGTGGGCGTGAGGTGCGCCGATGAATGACAGGACCCTGATCGCGCTGCTGTGCGGTGCTGTGGTCGGCGGCGGGATCCTGCTGCTGATCATCGCCCTGCGCGGCACCGAACCGCGCGACGAGACGCCGTCGCTGTTCAAGCGCAGCCGCAGCGCGGACAGCCGACGGCAGTTGACCCGGCTCGGCGCCGGTGTCGTCGTCGGCCTGCTCGTGCTGGTGGTGACGCGCTGGCTCGTGCTCGCCGTCGCGCTCGGCTTGCTGGCCGCGATGGCCGACCGGTTCTTCGGCGGTACGGGCGAGGAACGCCGTGCGATCGAGCGGCTGGAAGCCCTGGCCACCTGGACCGAGGCGCTGCGCGACACGATCGCGGGCGCGGTCGGCCTGGAGCAGGCGATCCCGGCGACCGCCGTCAACGCGGCCCCCGCGATCAAGCCCGGCCTGAACTTGCTGGTCGACCGGCTGCGGATCCGCGAACCGTTGCCCTCGGCCCTGATGCGGTTCGCCGACGACCTGGACGACCCGTCGGCCGACCTGATCGTCGCGGCCCTGGTGCTCAACGCGCGGCTGCGCGGCCCCGGTCTGCGCGAGGTGCTGACGGCCCTGGCCGACTCGGCCCGCGAAGAGCTCGACGTACGCCGTAAGGTCGCCGCCGAACGGCGCTCAACCCGGCGCTCGGTCCAGGTCGTCGTCGCGATCACCCTGCTGGTCGCGGCCGCGCTGGTGCTGTTCAACCCGCAGTACGTCGAGCCGTACACGAGCTTCGTCGGCCAGTTCGTGCTGTTCCTGGTGATCGCCCTGTACGCCGTGGGGCTGGTCTGGCTGCGCAAGCTGGCCAAGATCGAGGTGCCCGAGCGGTTCCTGATCCGGGCCGACGACAAGCGGTCCGCCCGGGCCGGCGACGAACGGATGGAGGTGGTGGGCGGATGACCTGGGCCTTCATCTGTGGCGGCCTGGTCGGCGTCGGTGTGTTCCTGCTGGTCCGGATGCTCGTCCGGCCGGCGCCGAACGTGCTGTCGACGATCGCCCGGATCGACGCCGGGCGGTCCGGCTACACCAGCGGCTCGACCGCGAGCGCGGCGGGGGAGAAGGTGCTCGGCGGGGTCGACAAGGCCCGCGAGACCCTCGGCCGGCGGCTCGAGGCCGAGGCGAACGCGCGCGGCTGGGCCTTCGGCCGGCTGCGCCGCGACCTCGCGGTGATGAACCAGCCGTTCGCGACGATGCTCGCCACCAAGGTGTTCTTCGCGCTCGGCGCGCTGATCTTCATCCCGGTGGTGCTGTTCGCCGCGTCGTACCTGGGCTTCCCGGCCCCGGGCGCGGCCCCGGCCGTGGTCACGCTGGCCGCGATGACCTTCGCGTTCTTCCTGCCCGACCTGGCGCTGCGCCAGGAGGCCGAGGAACGCCGCCGCGACTTCCGGCACGTGGTCGGCAGCTTCCTCGACCTGGTCGCGATGAACCTGGCCGGCGGCCGCGGTCTGCCCGAGGCGCTGATGACCGCCTCGACGATCGGCGACCACTGGGCGATGGCCAGGATCCGCCAGGCGCTGGCCAACGCCCGCCTGATCGGCATCACCCCGTGGGACGCGATGGCCCGCCTCGGCGAGGACCTCGGCGTCGAGGAGCTCCGCGACCTCGCCTCCGCCCTGGCCCTGGCCGGCGACGAAGGCGCCAAGATCCGCGCCTCCCTGTTGTCCCGCGCGGCCTCCCTGCGCCGCAAGGAACTCGCCGACGTCGAAGGCAAGGCCGGCGAGCGCTCCCAGTCCATGCTGGTGGCCCAGCTCGTCATGTGCGCCGCCTTCATGCTCTTCCTCGGCTACCCGGCAGGAGCCGCGATCCTGGGAAGTTAGTGGTGCGGCGGATCGGGCAAGGGATCCGTCGAGGCAGTTCGGTCGTCGTACCGGGCATACTGAGGCCCGGTTCGGGCTCACGAGTGGGAAAGGCAATCGGATGAACCTGGAAGTGCAGTTCGTGCGCGCGATGGTCGGGTACGCGCTGGCGCGGGCCCACAACCAACGGGCCAAGGCCCGGCGGGGTGAGAGCGAGCTCGGGGCCTCGGCGCTGGAGTGGGCGATCATCTCGGCCATCCTGGTCGCCGCCGCGATCGCCATCGGCGCCGTGGTCAAGGGCGTCATCGACAAGCGCACCGGCGAGATCCAGAAGGGCTGACGCCTTGCCGCAGGGACGCCGGCGCACCACCGCCACCACCGGGCACCGCCTCGCCCGGACCGGCGGAGCCGGCCGGTCCAGGCGGCGCTTCGGCGTACCCTCCCGCCGCCGCTCGGAACGAGGCGCCAGCTCCCTGGAGCTGGCCATCCTCGCACCGACGATCCTGGCGCTGATCTTCGTCTCGATCCAGAGCGCGCTGTGGCTGTACGGGCGCTCGGTGGCCCTGAACGCCGCCCAGGAAGGCGTCTCGCGGCTGCGGATGGTCCAGCCGACGCAGTACTCACCGGCGATCGGCGAGAAGGTCCGCGTCGACATCGAGGCGTACGCCCAACAGCTCGCGGGCAACTCTCTCGGCGACGCGAAGGTCGAGTCCCCGGCGTACAACGACCCTGAAGGCCAGGTGTCCTTCACCGTCACCGGCGAGACCATCTCGCTGGTCCCCGGCCTGACGCTGAAGGTCTCCCGCACCGCCACCGGCCCGATCGAACAGTTCGAAGCGGACGACGGCGAATGAGCGCGCGCAAGCCGATTTCTGCCCGCGCCGGGCGGCGGCGCAGTCGTCGTACAGAACGCGGAACCATGGCCCTGGAGATGGTCATCCTCGCCCCCATCCTCTTGATCCTGTTCTTCTTCCTGCTCGCCTGCGGCCGCTACTTCCAGACGTCTTCACTGCTGGAGAACGCCGCCCGCGACGGCGCCCGCTCGGCCAGCCAGGCCCGGCAACTGTCCGACGCCCAGGCCCGCGTCGACCAAGCGGTCGCCCGCACGATGGACCAGGCCGTCGAGTCCTGCAAGACCACCGCCTCCGGCAGCATCACCACCGGCTTCGTCGCTGGCACCCCGCTGTCGGTCGAGGTCACCTGCACCATCGACTACCGAGACCTCGGCTTGCTCGGCATCGGCGGCGACACCACGATCACCAAGAAGTTCTCCAGCTCCCTCGACCCCTACCGCGGAGTCCGAGATGGCGAGAACCCGTAAGCCGGCGGGCTCAACGCCCGCCGCCCGCCGTACGCCGGCTGGCTCTCCCCGTACGACGCGCCGCCGCAACCCCGCGGCCCGCCTCACCGGATGGTTCCGCATCGATGCCCGCAGCAACGACCGCGGCGCCCTCAGCCCCGCGGTGGTGATCCTCGCCCTGATGATCTTCACCCTCGCCGGCCTCGTCATCGACGGCGGCCGTCAGTTGGGCGCCCGCTCGAGAGCGGTCGGCTACGCCCAGGAAGCCGCGCGCGTCGGCGCCGCGACGATCGACCTGAAGGTCGCCGAAGCCAGGATCGACGCCACCAAAGCCGACACGGCGGTCAGTGCGTTCTGTGCCCAGGTCACCGCGAACGACCCGGCCGTCACCGCCTGCGGTACGTCGAAGCTCACCGACAAGGACCTCGCCGTCGACGTGACGATCAGCAACAAGACGACGTTCCTCGGCATGGTCGGCATCGCCAACCTCGACGCCCACGGCACCGGCGAGGCCCACGCGGAGCAGGGGGTCACCAAACCGGACGAGACCCAGCAGATCCCACCGATCTCTGTGATCACCAGTCCCGAAGGACCGGGCGCTCCGACGGAACCGGCCGAACCACCCACGATCAGCGTCAGCTGCCCGACCTGGACGGTCGGCAGCCCGAAGCCGACGTTGACCATTCCGATCCCGCTCCCGGACAGCTGCACCCCCAACGTGACGCCGGACCCGACCGACAGCCCCTCGGACAGTCCTCCGACCGACAAGCCGCCGGGAACCCCGCCCACGAAGACTCCGCCCTCCGATCCACCCGGTGGGGGCGGCCCCGAGCCCACCGCGTTCCCGCGCAACTCCGTGCCCCCGACAGCCGGCTGATGACTGTGCTGCCAACCCGCCCCGAAGGAGTCTCCGTCGTGCGACGACCGACGCTTCCTGCTGCCGTACTGGTGGTTGCCCTCCTGCTGACCGGCTGCGGTGGTGGCGACACCAACAAGGGCTCCCTCCCCGAGGGCGTCGACGACCCCGGTTCGACGAGCACGGGCGGCACCCCGGGCACGGGGGATCCGTCGACACCGGGCACGACCACCGAACCGAGTGAACCGGTGAAAACCCCGCCCGCCGCCAAGGCCCAGGTGATCGTCGTCCCCGGGAACTTCGCGAACAACCCCGCCGTCCAAGGCCTCGTGGCGAAGTACCCGATCTACTACAAGGCCCGGGTCGACCGGAACGACAGCGTGATCCGTGAGACGTTCCCGGCGTATTTCTACCTGGACGTCACCGACAACATCAAGACCGCCAAGACCCGTGGGTACGTGATGCGCCCGCCGGGCAGCGTGGTCGTGATGAGCGCCGTGAACATCCCGCACGGGCTGGTCCAGCTCAACCTCTGTCTGTCGCAGCGGACGCAGTACTGGAATCCCGGTGCGAAGAAGTGGGTGAAACCGGCGCCGCAAGGACTTCCGCAGGTGATCCAGATGGTGAAGACCGGACTGGGCTGGTCGATGTACCGCGAGATGCGGCCGGCCAAGCCGTTCAGCTGCGCAAAGGTGCCTTTTCCGGCCTAGACCGCACAATGATCGGGCCGTCGTGGTGGTGTCACGCTCGCTCGGGCGGGCATGATGCTCCCGGGCGGCGATAACCTGCCAGCAGGACAAGACTCAGGAGACAGGATGCGCAACCGGGTGGCCCGAGGCTTCATTGCCCTGAGCACCGTGCTGGCCTTGCTGCTGGTGGTCCCGGCAGGTATGGCCAGTGCCGACACCAAACACATCGGCGCTGGAACCTGCAATCTGTACGTGAACTCGAGCGGCTTCGGTGCGTTCTGCGGCTCCGGCTGGCTGGGCACGGCCGCGAGCAACTGGCACCAGCTTCTCGGCGGACTGCCTTTCGTCCCGTGCCGTGACTTCGACGTCCCGCCAGGCGTGACTCTGCCTGCCGCGCCGGATGGCAAGGAGTGGAAGCTCCGGCTGACGATCGTCGACTACGACCTGCAGTCGGTGTCACCCCCGGGCGGTGCCAAGGCGCACATCGAGCGCGCGATCATTCCCGTCGGACCGGGTGAGCGGAACCAGTGCCCGGTCCTTCAGTACATGGAGCGGTTCTGGTCGACCTTCGACGAGGGCTACCCACCGCCGGTGCTGCAGGTCAACCCGACCTTCACGCCGCGGGTCAACATCCCGGCCTACTTCGACCTGACGCCGGACAGCGCGTACATCAAGAAGGAATCGTCCCTGGCTGTGTACGGCATCGACCAGGACTCCTTGACGATGCGCGGCGTGGTGGGCGAGATCATCGTCGACCCGGGGGACGGGTCGAAGCCGATCGACTGCATCGGTGGTGTTGCGCCGCTGGGCAAGGACAGCTACGACAAGACCAAGGATCCGGACCAGCAGATGAGCAACTGCAAGCACGTGTACAAACGGTCGAGCGCGACCCAGCCGGACGGCATGTACACGGTCAAGCTGCGGATCCGCTGGGACGTCTCGTACTGGCACACCAATGACGGGACCTGGGAGTTCGTCGACTCCGCCTGGGTCGACGCGGTGCAGCGGTTGCCTGTGCAGGAAGTTCAGGCTATCGGTGGGTGACGGTGGCGCGATGGAGGGACGACGATGGTGAAGACGACTGATCCGGTGCGGGCGGCGCGGTTGCCGCAGCGGGGGTCGGGGAGTGCGGCGGCGGACCGGGTGAAGGGGTTCGTGTCGTTGCTGGCGGTGCTGGCGATCGTCGGTGGTGTGCCGTACGTGCTGCTGACGTTCTTCGGCAAGCCCTGGCCCGACGAGATGCCCTCGCGGGACGTGCTGTTCAGTGAGCTGAGCATCGAGACGGTGCTGGGCATCATCGGGTTCTTCATCTGGCTGGCCTGGGCGCACTTCGTGGTGTGTCTGGCCGCGGAGGTCGTGGCCGAGGTGCGGGGGCACGGGTTGTCGCCGCGGATTCCGCTGGGTGGCGGGTCGCAGACCCTGGCTCGGCGGCTGGTGGCCGGCGTGGTGCTGATCGCCGGTACGGCGAGCGTGACGCTGCCGGTCGCCAACGCGGTCACCACGAGCGGCGTCGCGCCGACCTCGATCAGCGTGACGCAGGGCGGTGACGACTCCGTCTCGACGTACCGGCAGACCGAGAAGCGCAGCACGGTGCTGAGCGGCGGGCACACCGGCGTACGGACCAACAACGACCAGTCCGGTCAGGTGGTCAAGTACACCGAGGTCCGGCCGCCCGAGGGGCGCAACTACGACTGCCTGTGGGACATTGCCGAGCGGTACCTGGGCGAGGGGCGTCGCTACAAGGAGATCTACGACCTCAACAAGAACAAGCTGCAGCCCGACGGCCGCCGGCTGACCAACCCGGACCTGATCATGCCGGGTTGGCAGGTCCGCCTGCCCGCCGACGCGAAGGGTCCGGGCGTGCACACGGTCCGGGTCGCGATCGACACCCCGACGCCGGTCCAGCAGGACGACAAGCTGTCGCCGAACACCAAGGACACCAAGGAGAAGGTCTCCAAGCCGACGGTGAAGACGACGACCGAGGCCAAGCCCGGGACCGGCAGCCGCTGGTTCGAGGAGCAGGGCACCGAGAAGCCGTCGTCGATCGCGATCGGCAGCGACGCGGCCGTCAAGGACACCAAGCCGGCCGAGCCGAGCATCGACGTCACCCAGCCCCACGGACCCGGTACGACGGAAGCTCAGCCCGGCGACCCGGCCGCGGGCGGCACGAAGGTGCCGGACGTGGTGGTCGAGTCGGACAACGGGATCAGCGCGACCGAGGCCGGGATCTACGGCTTCGGGGCGACGCTGCTCGCGGCCGGTCTTGCGGTGGCCCTGAAGCGCCGGCGCGGCTGGGCCCTCGGGCCGGGCCCGAAGTCGGCGTCGAACCGGCAGACCGAGGTCAACCTGCGGCTGGCGGCCGACGTACCGACCGCGCAGTTCGTCGACAACTCGCTGCGCCAGCTGGGCGCGAGCATGACCGAGGCGAACCGGATGATGCCGGTCGTCGTGGCCGCACTCGTCACCGACCGCGCGCTGACGCTGGTGCTGGAGCCGGGGGAGAACCAGGCCCCGCCGCCGGCGCCGTGGCAGGTCATCGCCGACGGGCGCCGCTGGGTGCTGCGCCGGGCGTACGCGCCGACGAGCGAGGTGACCGCGCCTTCGCCGTACCCGACGCTGGTGACGATCGGCCGGAACGCCGACGGCGCCACCGTGCTGGTCGACCTGGACGCCGCGCGTGGGGTGGTCAGCTTCGGCGGGGTCACCAACGCGTCCCGCGACGTCGTCGGCTCGCTGGCGGCCGAGCTGGCCACCAACCTGTGGTCCGAGGGTGCGCACGTGAGCATGGTCGGCTTCGGTGACGACCTGTCGTCGCTGGCCCCGGCCCGGCTGAGCTACTGGACCAGGCTGGAGGACGCGCTGCAGGAGGTCACCCGGCGTACCGACAACCAGGTCCAGGCCTGTGCCCGTCGCGACGCGGACTCCGTGGCCTCGGCCCGGATGGCCTACCCCGACCCGATGCTGTGGGGCGCGGAGATCATCTTCGTGTCCGCGCCGCCCTCGCTGGAGGAGCAGCAGCGGCTGGGCCGGCTGGCGGCCGACCCGAAGCGCTGCGTCGCCGTGGTCGTCGTCGGTGACGTGCTGGACGCTCCGTGGCGGTTCGTCGTGGACGAGAAGAACCAGGCGGTCTGCCGGTTGCTCGGCCTCGAGGTCGATGCCCACAGCATCAACCCGGCCCAGTTCGCGGACCTGGTCGCGCTGTTCGAGACGGCCGAGTCCGAGGCCAGGGACAAGCGTCGTACGGAGCAGGACATGCCGGCGTACGAGTACTCCTCGATGGACCTGAGCCAGGCGGCGCCGGTCGAGGTCGACCTGCTCGGCCCGGTCGAGGTCGACGCGCGCGGGCCGATCGACCCGGGTCGCGTGGCGCTGGCGACCGAGATCGTCGCGTTCCTGGCCAGCCAGGACTACGGCGTCCACCCGAACGTGCTGGCCGGGTCGATCTGGCCGCGCGGGATCAGCGACGAGCTGCGCAACGCGGCGCTCGAGCACACCCGCCAGTGGGTCGGCGTCGACGCCATGTACGCCGACGAGTCGGGCCGCTGGATGCTGAACCGCAGCGTCGTACGGGTCGACTGGGACGTGTTCCGCACGCTGACCAAGCAGGCCGAGCTGATGGACGACCCGCGTCAGCCGCTGTCGACCGCGCTCAGCCTGGTGCACGGCCAGGCCTGGTCGGGGCTGCCTGCCGGCCGGTACTCGTGGCTCGCCGCGGCCGGCATCGAGCGGCGGATGGCCGAGTCGGTCGTCGACGCGGCGCTCAAGCTGGCCGAGGCCAGCCTGCGCCACAACGACGGCAACCTGGCCCGCACCGCGCTGCAGACCGGCCTGAGCTTCGCCCCGGCCTCCGAGGAGCTGTGGCGCGCGACTCTGCGCCTGGCGTCCCACTTCGGTACGACGGACGACGTCACGGTGATCGCCGGCCAGATGTACACGGCCCTGTCCAAGCACGGCGGCCCCCGCGGCGCCGAGGCCGAGACCGACGCCCTGGTCGACGAGCTCCTCCCGGGCTACCGCCGCCAGGCGGCCGTCGCCTAGCTGACGACGCGAAGGGCCTGCTTCCCTCGGGGAGCGGGCCCTTCGTCGTACAGGCGGGTCAGAGGCTCTGCGCGCCCCAGGTGTCGCACGCGCTCATGTCGCCGGAGTCCATGCCGACGCGGAACCAGCGCTGGCGCTGCTCGGCGGTGCCGTGGCTGAAGTTCTCCGGGGTGACCCGGCCCTG
The DNA here is from genome assembly GCF_039529595.1 of Kribbella lupini. Taxonomy (NCBI): domain Bacteria; kingdom Bacillati; phylum Actinomycetota; class Actinomycetes; order Propionibacteriales; family Kribbellaceae; genus Kribbella; species Kribbella lupini. The sequence goes on from NZ_BAAANC010000001.1 coordinate 1,708,404, forward strand.
GGTCTGCTGCTGGATGCGGTCGTCGCCGACGGCCGCCGCGGCGTCGAGGCCACGGTCGATGTCGTCGTCGGTCAGGCCCTCGATGAACGTGTCGCCCTGCGCGTCCTTGGCGGTGGTCGCGTGGTTGGTCCAGATGCCGGCCAGGCAGTCGGCCTGGAGCTCGGAGCGGACCGAGTCCGAGGTCGGGCCGGTCCGGGACTTGATCCGGTCCAGGTAGCCGTACAGGTTCTGGATGTGGTGGCCGTACTCGTGCGCGACCACGTACGCCTCGGCGAAGTTGCCGCCCTTGGCGCCGAGCTCGGTCTGCAGCGTCTGGAAGAAGCCGAGGTCAAGGTAGACCCGCTTGTCCGGCGGGCAGTAGAACGGGCCGACAGCGCTTGAGGCGGCGCCGCAGCCGGTGTTCACCTGGCCGCCGAAGACGCGCATCGGCGCCTTGACGTACTTCTTGCCGCGGCGCGGCAGCTCGGCGGCCCAGAAACCCTCGATCGAGTTCTGGTAGAAGACGAAGCGGCAGTCCTCGTTCTTCTCGAGGTCGGTGCCCTTCTTGCAGGTGTCGAGGTTCCCCGCGGCGGTGTTGCGCACGGTGGGCTCCTCGGAGCCGCCACCGCCCACGCCGGGGATGCCACCGTTCAGCAGGAGGACCACCACGAGCAGGATCAGGCCGCCGATACCGCCGCCGACCGGGATCCCCATCCCGCCGGGCAGCAGACCGCCGCCACCGCCCCCGCTGCCGCGGGTGTCCTCCACACCGCTGGTGTCCAAGTCGGCGTCCGGATTGAATTTCACAGCAACTACACTAGACCCGGACCGGGAGTAGAGGCCGCCTCGAAACGTGGCGTCGCCGACCCGTGTCCCCCCTTGCCACCCGACTTTGAGGACCCCTGCGCCGCCATGATCACCGCCACAGACGTCGAGGTCCGCGTCGGGGCCCGGCAGTTGCTCGCGCCGGCGTCCTTCCGGGTCGGTCCCGGCGACAAGGTCGGTCTGGTCGGGCGCAACGGCGCCGGCAAGACGACGCTGACCAAGATCCTGGCCGGAGAGGGTTTGCCGGCCAGCGGTTCGGTCAGTTCCTCGGGCGAGATCGGCTACCTCCCGCAGGACCCGCGCACCGGTGACCTGGCCGTCCTGGCCCGCGACCGGATCCTGTCCGCGCGCGGCCTCGACGAGGTCGTACGGCGGATGCGCAACGCCGAGAAGCAGATGGCCAGCTCCGACGACAAGACCCGCGAGAAGGGCATGCGCCGGTACGAGCGCGCCGAGGCCGACCTGCACGCGGCCGGCGGGTACGCCGCGGAGTCCGAGGCCGCCCGGATCGCGGCGAACCTCGGGCTGCCGGACCGTGTCCTCGGCCAGCCGCTGAGCACGCTGTCAGGTGGTCAGCGCCGCCGGGTCGAGCTGGCCCGGATCCTGTTCGCGCAGGCCGAGACGCTGCTGCTCGACGAGCCGACCAACCACCTGGACGCCGACTCGATCGTCTGGCTGCGCGACTTCCTCAAGCAGTACCCCGGTGGCGTGATCATGATCAGCCACGACGTGAACCTGCTCGAGGAGACCGTCACCCGGGTCTTCCACCTGGACGCGAACCGGGCCGAGATCGACGTCTACAACGTCGGCTGGAAGGCGTACCTGACCCAGCGCGAGACCGACGAGCGCCGCCGCAAGCGCGAGCGGGCGAACGCGGAGAAGAAGGCCTCGCAGCTGGTCGACCAGGCCAACAAGATGCGCGCGAAGGCGACCAAGGCGACCGCGGCCCAGGGCATGCTGAAGCGGGCCGAGAAGCTGATGGCCGGGCTCGAGGACGTGCGCGCGTCGGACCGCGTCGCGAAGATCGCGTTCCCGACCCCGGCGCCGTGCGGCAAGACCCCGTTGATGGCCAAGGAGCTGTCCAAGTCGTACGGGTCGCTGGAGATCTTCACCGACGTCGACCTCGCGATCGACCGCGGTTCGCGCGTCGTCGTCCTGGGGCTGAACGGCGCCGGCAAGACGACCCTGCTGCGGGTGCTGTCCGGGATCGAGAAGTCGGACACCGGCGAGGTGATCGACGGGCACGGGCTCAAGCTCGGGTACTACGCGCAGGAGCACGAGACGCTCGACGTCAACCGGACGGTCCTGGAGAACATGAAGTCCGCGGCGCCGGACCTCAACGAGACCCAGGCGCGCTCGGTGCTCGGTTCCTTCCTGTTCAGCGGGGACGACGCCGACAAGCCGGCGCGCGTGCTGTCGGGTGGTGAGAAGACCCGGCTCGCGCTGGCGACGCTGGTCGTCTCGGCCGCGAACGTGCTGCTGCTGGACGAACCGACCAACAACCTGGACCCCGCGTCGCGCGCCGAGGTGCTGAACGCGATCCGTTCCTACACAGGCGCGATCGTGCTGGTGACCCACGACGAGGGCGCGGTCGAGGCGCTCGAGCCCGAGCGCGTCCTGCTGCTCCCGGACGGTGTCGAGGACCTCTGGACCAACGAGTACGCCGACCTGGTGTCGCTGGCCTGAGCGACCTGCAGTCGTTGGTCCGGGACGACGTGGTCTCGCGGGTCTGAGACGTTTTCCACAGCCGGTCAGGACGCCCCGAAAACGGGGGTCCGGTCCCGTATGTTCTTGGGCATGGAGAACAGTGGACTGCGGTTGACGGTGGACGGACCGGTCGCGCGGGTGGTGCTCGACCGGCCGGAGGTGCGGAACGCGCAGACGCCCCGGATGTGGCGGGCGCTGGCGGAGTTCGGCGCGGCTGTGCCCGCGGACGTGCGGGTCGTCGTGGTGTCGGGGGAGGGGCCGTCGTTCTCGGCGGGCCTCGACCGGGCGCTGATGACGGCCGAGCCGGTCGAGGGCGACGAGCCGTTGCTCGCGCTCGGCACCAAGCCGGTCGACGAGGTGCACCGGACGATCGCCGAGATTCAGGCTGGGTTCTCCTGGCTGCGCAGGCCGGAGTTCATCAGCATCGCGGCGGTCCAGGGGCATGCCGTCGGCGCCGGGTTCCAGCTGGCGCTGGCCTGCGACCTGCGGGTGCTGGCGCCTGACGCGAAGTTCAGCATGCGGGAGCCGGCGCTTGGGCTGGTCCCGGACCTCGGTGGGACGCAGCCGCTGGTCCAACTCGTGGGGTACTCGCGAGCGCTGGAGATCTGCGCGACCAGTCGGTGGGTCGAGGCGGCCGAGGCCAAGGAGATGGGGCTGGCCAACATCGTCGTACCGGCTGAGGAGCTGGAAGGCACGGTGAAGGACCTGACCGATGCGCTGCTGACCCCGCTCGTCGACGCGATCCGGGAGACCAAGGCGCTGCTGCTAGGGGCTGCCGACCGCACCTACCAGGAGCAGTTGAAGGCCGAGCGCGAGGCTCAGCAGCGGCGACTGGCAGCGCTGGCGTGGTACCTCGGCTGAGAGGCCCGGGAAGAAACGGCTGACCTGGAGTGTTGTTGAGGTTGACGGGTTAACTACGGGGAGGAGCCGGATGTCGACAGGGATGATGATGCAAGGGGGCCGCGGCGGCGCGGGGAGTTGGCGTCGGCAGGACGCCTCGGTCGTGAACCAGAAGCTCGCGAAGGGCACGGTCAAGCGGATCGTGCGGTTCGCGCGGCCGTTCCGGTGGCAGATCACGGTGTTCCTGCTGCTCGTTGTGGTGTCGGCGTTCCTGGTGATCGCCTCGCCGCTGCTGTTCAAGAAGATCGTCGACGACGGCATCAGCAAGGGCAACGCCGGCCTGGTGACCGGCCTGGCGCTGCTGGTCGCGCTGCTCGCGATCGTGGAGGCCGGTCTCGGTCTGGTCCAGCGCTGGTACTCGGCGCAGATCGGTGAGGGGCTGATCTTCGACCTGCGGACCAAGGTGTTCGCGCACGTGCAGAAGATGCCGGTGGCGTTCTTCACCCGCACGCAGACCGGCGCGCTGGTGTCCCGGCTCAACACCGACGTGATCGGTGCCCAGCAGGCTTTCACCTCGACGCTGTCCGGCGTCGTCTCGAACATCATCAGCCTGATCCTCGTGGTCGGCGCGATGCTCCTGCTGAGCTGGCAGCTGACGCTGGTCGCGATCCTGCTGCTGCCGGTCTTCCTGGTCCCGGCCCGGGTGCTCGGGCGACGCCTGGCCGCGATGACGCGTGAGCAGATGCAGCTCAACGCGGACATGTCGACGGCGATGACCGAGCGCTTCAGCGTCGGCGGCGCCCTGCTGGTGACGCTGTTCGGCCGGCAGTCCTCGGAGAACGCGGAGTTCGGCGAGCGCGCCGGACGGGTCCGCGACCTGGGGATCCGGACCGCGATGCTCGGGCGGGTCTTCTTCACCGCACTCACGCTGGTCGCCTCGCTGGCGACAGCCCTGGTGTACGGCGTCGGTGGCAACCTCGCCGTCCGGGACACGCTGACCGTCGGCACGCTGCTGGCGCTGGTCGCGCTGCTCGGCCGGCTGTACGGACCGCTGACCGCGCTGTCCAACGTGCGGGTCGACGTGATGACCGCGCTGGTCTCGTTCGAGCGGGTCTTCGAGGTGCTCGATCTCGAGCCGATGATCCAGGACCGGCCGGACGCGAAGCCGCTGCCGGACGACGTGGCCGCCTCGGTGACGTTCGACGAGGTCGCCTTCGCGTACCCGACCGCCGACCAGGTCTCGCTGGCGAGCCTGGAGTCGGTCGCGGTGCTCGACAAGCGCGCGTCCTCCCAGGTGCTGCACGACGTCAGCTTCACGGTCGAGCCGGGACGCATGGTCGCGCTGGTCGGCCCGTCCGGCGCCGGCAAGACGACCATCACCAACCTGGTCGCCCGCCTGTACGACGTGACCGGGGGAGCGGTTCGGATCGGCGGGCACGATGTCCGCGAGGTGACGCTCGAATCGCTGCACGACGCGATCGGGTACGTCACGCAAGACGCGCACATGTTCCACGACACGATCCGGGCGAACCTGGTCTACGCCAAGCCGGACGCGACCGAGGACGAGATGATCGAGGCGCTGACCTCGGCGCAGGTGTGGGACCTGGTGTCCTCGCTGCCCGACGGTCTCGACACGGTCGTCGGCGACCGCGGCCACCGGTTGTCCGGTGGTGAGCGGCAGCGGCTGGCGATCGCCCGGCTGCTGCTGAAGGCGCCGCACATCGTCGTACTGGACGAAGCGACGGCTCACCTGGACTCCGAGTCCGAGGTCGCTGTGCAGCGGGCCCTCGACACCGCGCTGGAAGGCCGGACGTCGCTGGTCATCGCACACCGGCTCTCCACGGTCCGCAACGCCGACGAGATCCTGGTCGTCGACCAGGGCACGATCGTCGAGCGCGGGACCCACGAGCAGCTGCTGGCGCTGAACGGTGAGTACGCCGACCTCCACCGCACGCAGTTCGCGGAGTCGCCGGCAGCCGTGTAGCCGTCCACCCTCCGGGTACCTGCCGAGGCACAGACCTATCAGCGGCCATACTGTTGATAGGGAACGGCATTGTCCTGACGTGAGGGAAGGACTTCGGGATGATCAAGTGCGCACTGGTCCTGGGCGCGGGCTACACCGGTTTCAGGCTGGCCTACAACTCCGAGGACGGCGTCCACTACGGCAAGGTCGGCGACCAGGCGTTGCGCCGAGGAATGTCCCTCTTCTTCGCCGCCCTCGCCGCCGGCCTCACCTACGCCGCCGTGATGCTGCACTGAGCTGAGGCGGTCCAGCCCGGCTGCAGGCCTGACCTCCGGGCTCGCCTGCAGCATCCGCCTCTCGCACGCCGCCGTGATGCTGCAGGCGGACTTCTACTTCTTCGCTTTCTCGGGGTCGTGCTCCAGCAGATGCAGGACCGGTACGCCGAGGTGCCGGCGGGCGGTGTTGGTCCAGTCGAGGTGGAAGAACTCGGCGACGATGTGCGGGCGGGTCAGGATGATGACCTCCTGACCGTTCACCTTGTCGACCGTCGCCGTGAGGGCGTCGATCGGGCGGTCGTGCGAGATCCCGCCGACGGCGTCGTGTCCGAGGTCCCGAAGCCGCTGGACGCTACGGCCGGTGCAGTCGCGGGCCTCACTGTCGATCGCCTTCTGGGCCTCGGCCAGTTCCTCGCGCTGATCGATCAGACCGGTCCCGTACAGGTCGGCGGTTCCGAGCGCACTGATCGACGCCTCCACGCCCGCCTCGGCGTTGTGGCACGGTACGAGCACGTGGTACGTGACCGGCTCGGGCATGTCCTGGTGCAGTTCGACGACCCGGCGGGCGTCCTCCTGCGACAACTCCTGCTCGACAAGCAGTACGACGTCGTACATCGCGGTACCTCCGGTCCCTACCGTGCGGTATCCCTCCATCATGCCCCGTTCGTGGGCAGAATGGCCGCATGCAGCTACCCGTGGTTCCTCCGGTCAAGCCGATGCTCGCCAAGGCGGTCAAGCAGATGCCGGACGGCGAGGTGAGCTTCGAGCCGAAGTGGGACGGGTTCCGTTCCATCATCTTCCGCGACGGCGACGAGGTCGAGATCGGCAGCCGCAACGAGAAGCCGATGACCCGGTACTTCCCGGAGCTGGTCGAGGCGATCAAGGCCAACCTGCCCGAGCGCTGCGTGATCGACGGCGAGATCGTGGTCGTCGGCGGTTCGGGGGACCGGCTCGACTTCGAGGTGCTGCAGCAGCGGATCCACCCCGCGGCGTCCCGGGTGAAGATGCTGTCGGAGACCACGCCGGCGCGGTTCGTCGCGTTCGACCTGCTCGCGCTCGGTGACGAGGACTACACGCAGCGACCGTTCGCCGAGCGCCGTACGGCGTTGGAGAAGGCGCTCGCCCCGGCGAAGACGCCGATCCACCTGACCCGGACGACGACCGACAAGGCGCTGGCGACCGAGTGGTTCCACCAGTTCGAGGGCGCCGGGCTGGACGGCGTGATCGCAAAGCCGCTGGACGGGCTGTACGAACCGGACAAGCGGACGATGTTCAAGATCAAGCACGAGCGGACCGCCGACTGCGTCGTCGCGGGTTACCGCGTGCACAAGAGCGGACCGAACCGCATCGGCTCGTTGTTGCTCGGCCTGTTCAACGACGAGGGCGTGCTCGCCAGCGTCGGCGTGATCGGCGCGTTCCCAATGGCCCGGCGCGAGGAACTGTTCGAGGAACTGCAGCCGCTCGTCACCGACTTCGACGACCACCCGTGGGCGTGGGCCAAGCAGGAGGAGGGCAACCGAACTCCCCGCAACGCCGAGGGCAGCCGCTGGCAGGCCGGCAAGGACCTCAGTTTCGTCCCGCTCCGCCCCGAGCGCGTCGTCGAGGTCCGCTACGACCACATGGAAGGCGTCCGCTTCCGCCACACCGCCCAGTTCGTCCGCTGGCGCGACGACCGTACGCCGGAGTCGTGCACGTACGAACAGCTGGAAGAGCCGGTGAAGTTCGCCCTGGACGACGTGCTGGGGTAGTCCCGCAGGCCGGACCCTCCCGGGCCGTCAGTCTGCGACCTCCGCGATCAGGCGGTTGACGCTCTCGGGGGTCAGGCCGAGGCCGGGGAACGTTGCGATGCTGCTGATCGGGAAGTTGCCGATCAGCTTCAGCAGGTCCGGGCTGGCGAGAATGCCTCGTGGGTTGCCGTTGGCATCTACTCCGATGAGCTCCCGCAGCGCCGCGGCGCCGGTTGGGTGGTCGAGCCATTCCTCGAGCGTCGCCCATTCGTCGAGCCGGGGGAGCAGCGGCGGTGCGTCGATGTCGACCGTGGTCGTGAGGCGCAGGTCGCGCGAAGACGCGCCGACGGCGAACTCGAACTCACCGCCCTCGACGACCCAGCGGCCCTGCTGCGTCGACCAGTAGGAGAGGTCGCGAGCCGTAAGGGTGAAGTTGACGTCGATACTTTCGCTGGGCTCGAGAGCGACCTTCGCGAAGCCCTTCAGCTCGCGAACCGGACGCCGGACCTGCGCGACCGGATCGCCGACATACAGCTGCACGACCTCCTGGCCGGCACGGTCGCCGGTGTTGGTCACCCTGCAGTTGAGGTTGACCCCAAGGTCGTCCTCAACCGTCACGGTCAGATCGGCGTACGCGAAGGTCGTGTACGAGAGTCCGTGGCCGAACGGGTAGCTGACCGCGCACCCGACCGCGTCGTACCCGCGGTACCCGACGAACACGCCCTCGCCGTACCGCACCTGCCCGTGCTCGCCGGGGAAGTTGAGGTACGCCGGGGTGTCCTCGATCCGCAGCGGCAGGGACTCGGCGAGCCGGCCGGACGGATTGACCTTGCCCAGCAGTACGTCGGCCACCGCGCCGCCAGAGGCCTGGCCCGCCAGCCAGCACTCGACGACTGCCGCCGCGTGCTGCTCCCAGGGCGCCAGCCGGACGGCCGAGCCGTTGCTCAGTACGACGATCAGGCGCGGGTTCACCGCCGCCAGGCGTTCGACCAGGGCGAGCTGATTGGCGGGCAGGTCGATGTGGGTGCGGTCGAAGCCCTCGGACTCCTCTGCCGCCGGCAGACCGAGGAAGACGAGCACGTGAGCCGACCGCGCGGCAAGCGCGACGGCCTCGTCTGCCAGCCCGGCATCGGCGCGATCCGGATCCAGCCGATCGCCCCGGCCATCGCCGGTTACCTCCTGACGATCGCCGGGATCGGTGACCTCGTCCCCGTCGCTACTGGCGCTCTCGATGGTGAACCCCGCGGCGAACTCCAGCTGGACCTCCGGCGGCAGCGCCGTACGGAGCTCGTCGAACGCGTTCTCCACTCGCGTCGGATTCACTTGCGAGCTGCCCGCGCCCTGGTAGCGCGCAGTCCGCGCGAACTCACCGATCACCGCGACCAGTTCACCCGCTCCCGGCTTCAAGGGCAGAACACCGTCGTTCTTCAGCAACACGATGCTGTCGGCCGCGGCCTCCCGAGCCAGCGCGTGGTGCTCGTCGACCTCGAAGGATTCCGTCGGGGTCGTCGCACGTGCCGCCAGGCGGAGTACTCGCTCGACTGCTCGGTCCAGAACGGCTTCATCCAGCTCGCCCGATGCCACGGCGGCGACGATGGCCGCGTCGCTGATTCCCAGCTTGGGCGGCATCTCGAGGTCGAGCCCGGCCGCCAGTGACGCCACGCGGTCGTGGACCGCGCCCCAGTCCGACATCACGAGTCCGTCGAAACCCCACTCGTCACGCAGTACGTCGGTCAAGAGCCAGTGGTTCTGCGACGCGTGGACGCCGTTGAGGCGGTTGTACGAACACATCACCGTCCACGGCCGAGCAGTGCGCACCACCCGCTCGAAGCCGGCCAGGTAGATCTCCCGCAGCGTCCGCTCGTCGACCTCGGCGCTGACTCGCAACCGATCGGTTTCCTGGTTGTTCGCCGCGAAGTGCTTGACCGAGGCACCGACGCCCTGGCTCTGCAGCCCGTCGACCAGCGCAGCGCCGAGTACGCCGGAGACCAGCGGATCCTCGGACAGGTACTCGAAGTTCCGCCCGCACAGCGGCGACCGCTTGATGTTGATGCCGGGGCCGAGCACCACCGCGACCCCCTGAGCGCGCGCCTCGACACCGATCGCCGCGCCGACTCGCCGTACGAGGTCGACGTCCCACGACGAGCCGAGCGCGCTCGCAGTCGGGAAGCAGGTCGCCGGCAGGCTGCCGCCGATCCCGACGTGGTCACCTTCGTCGGGCTGCCGGCGCAAGCCGTGCGGTCCGTCCGCGAGCATCACCGCCGGTACGCCGAGCCGCTCGACCGGCGCGGTATGCCAGAAGTCCGACCCCAGGCAAAGCGCCGCCTTCTCCTCGACCGTCAGCTGTCCCAAGATCGTCGCCTCGTCAACCATCGGCCCAGCTAACCACCTCTGGCCGTGAGGTGGGTGTGCTGGACAGTGAACCGCTGGTCAGCGGACAATTCGGGCATGACCTCCGGCCTGGAACTCACGCGTCCCTCGGACCGTGAGCGGGACCGCGCGCTGGAGATCCTGCGCGAGGGCGCCGGGACCGGGAGGCTGTCGCAGGACACCTTCGTCCGGCGGATGAACTTCGTGCTCGGCGCTCAGAGCCGGAGCGAACTGCGGGACGCCACGCACGATCTGCCGGGGCGTGAGCCGCGTGCGGTGGAGTGGTTGCGCGAGCTGATCTCGAAGATCCCGCATGTCACGCTCACTCCGCGGGCGAAGCGGGCGTCGCTCCCGGGGCTGGCGCTGCCGCCGCCCGGGTCGCCGACGATCCGGATCGGGCGGGGGCCGGGTGCGACGCTGCGGATCGCGGACGCCTCGGTGTCGCGCCGGCACGCCGAGCTCCGGCACGTCGGCAACGGCTGGATGGTGCGCGACCTCAACTCGATGAACGGCACCCACCTCAACGGCTCCCGCATCACCTCACCGACCGCCGTCCGCGCCGGCGACATCCTCCAGTTCGGCTCGGTCCTCTACACCCTCACCTGGTCCGACTTCCGCTGAGCCGGCAAGCAGTACGCCGTACCAGTCCCTCGTACGCCGGTCCTACCGCTCACGCTCCGGCGGCTTACGGATCTGGCACTTCGACAGCCGAAAGGCGCGGCGGAGGCGGCTATAGGCCGGTCCTAGCGACCAGTTCCGTCGTAGTCCGACTCGGCGAGCATCTCGTCCAGGATCGCGCGCTGTCGCGCCTTCAGCTGCTGCCGGAACGCCAGGGCGTGCTCCAGCCGCACCCAGTCGACCGACTCGTCGGACCGGAACGGCAGCGCGCCGGACGCGGCGTACGAGCGCAACTCGTCCTCGGCCATCCCGATCGCGGCTGCCGCCTCACGGATCGGCAGCTCGTGCCGCAGCGCGGTCACCTGGACGGCGAGGCCTTCGCGCAAGGCGGTCTCGACGAACAGGAGGGCCTCGAGCGCCTTCGGCGGTACGTCGTACCGGTTGCCCTCGGCATCGATGATGGCCGGCCCGGCGGGCACCAGCGTGCGCTCGGCGTCGGACAGCAGGAACACCTCGGACTGACTCGGCAGGACCTCCATGCCCGGAAGCTTACGTGACCGGAAGCTTCCGGAAAGGCCTACCACTTGTCGGCTTCGAGCTCTTCCTCGTATGCCTCGATCTCGGCCTCGCGGCGGGAGGCCCGGACCCGGCGTTGCAGCTGCAGGACCTGGTCCAGCTGGACCCATTCATCGGAGTCGTCCGGCCCGATCGGCACCCCGGCACTCGGCAGGCTGGCGCGCAGTTCTTCTTCCGGCAGGTCGACGGCAAGCGCAGCCTCCCGGAGCGGCAGTTCGTGGCGCAGCAGCGAGACCTGTACGGCGTACCCCTCGCGCAGCGCGGTCTCGACGTAGTGCAGTGCTTCGAGCGCCTTCGGTGGTACGTCGCGGCGGTGGCCCGTGGAGTCGACGATCGCCGGGCCGTCGGGCACCAGCCGGCGCTCCTCGCCGGAGATCATGAAGATCTCGGACTGGCTGGGCACGTTCATGGCGGGGAGCCTAGGGGAACGGGCGGCTCGACCGCCCGGCTCCGGAAGTCACAAGTCGGTGTCTATTCGCCGGGGTCGAGCACGGTCGGGTGGGAGCCGGGGTGCGTGGTCCACCACGGGCGTCGGGTCGCGTTCTCGGCGATCGTCGCCCGGTAGGTGTCGACGAAGGCCTGGTGCACGAGGTCGACGTCTTCCTGCGTGGTGTGGTCGGTCCGCCAGCGCAAAGTACGGCGCCACACGAGTGGGTGGTCGCGCAGCGGCCGGACCACCGTGTTGGGGATCTCGCGGACGGTCGGCGCGCACAGGCTGATCCCGCGGCCGGCGCCGATCAGCTGCTCGATGTCGGGGGTGTCGAGGTTGGCGTACCGGAACTGCGGCGTGAAGCCGCCGACGGACTCGCAAGTCGTCCGCAGGTAGGCCAGATCGCCGTCCTCCTTGCCGGCCGGCGGACAGATCCAGATGTCGCCGGCCAGGTCGCCCAGCGCGATCTCCGCGCGATCCGCGAGCCGGTGCGACGCCGGGAGCGCGACCGCGAACGGCTCCGGATAGACCATCGTCTGCTCGCGGACGCCGTTCGGGCACGGCGGCGCGTGCACGTCGTCACAGCGGCCCAGCATGACGACGTCGACGATGTCCGCCGCGAGCAGATCGGTCAGTACGGCGCACGACGAGTCCACCTGCGTGACGATCTCGCGCCCGGGCAGCACCTCCTCGAGCCGGGACAGCCAGGCGCCGTACATCACGGTCCGCATGGCGCCGAGGCGGAGAGGTCCGGTCCCGATCGTGTACCGGCGGCTGCTGCCGACCAGGTCGTCCATGTCGGCCAGCATCGAGCGGGCGCGGCCCAGCACGTGCTTGCCGAGCGGGGTCGCCTCCACGCCGTACGGGCCGCGTTTGAACAGCGGTCCGCCGATCGCCTCCTCGATGCGCTGCAGCTGCGCGGTCAGCGACGGCTGGGAGATGCCCAGTGCGGCGGCGGCCTTGGAGACGCTGCCGCTCTCGGACAGGCGGCAGACGACCCGCAGATGCCTCAGCTCGAGCTCCATAGCGGCGAGGTTATGCCCTGCTGGGATATCACAGCCACAACTCGCGGGTGCCAATCTCTTTGCACAGAGGACCCCGGGCGTTCACCTGCCCAGTCCGGACCCCCGGTTCCTCTTCCCCCGCCGCCGGCCGGACGGCCCTGCAGCCCCCCGGCCGGCGCTGGGGTCCCGCCCCTTTCAGTGAGGCCGTACACATGAAGAAACGAAGTGTCCCCGTGAAACGCACAGCCCTGCGCACTGTCGCAGCCGGCTGCGTGCTGAGTCTCGCGGCCGCCGCCACAGCGGTGGTCGCGACCAGGCTCCCCGCAGCCGACGCCCAGGCCGACCCACCGGTCAATCCGCGCGCCGCCGCCCTGGCGACCGCCGACCGGCTGGTCGAGGGTCGCGCCGCCGAGCTCAAGGCGAGCCCCGGCGACCAGTTCGTCCGCCAGCAGGACATCAGTACGCCGTGGGGTCTGCAGTACGTCGCCTACCAGCGCACGTACTACGACCTCCCGGTGATCGGCGGCGACTTCGTCGTCACGACGGATGCCCAGGGCAACACCCGGGGCATCTCCGTCGCCCAGCAGCGCCCGATCGACGTGAACCGTCACCCGGTCGTCAGCAAGGCGGCGGCCGAGAAGGCCGCGCTGAAGGCGCTCGACCAGGCCAAGGCCGTCCCTGGTGACCCGACACTGGTCGTGTACGCCGGCGGCGCGAAGCCGGTGCTGGCCTGGGAGTCGATCGTCCAGGGCCGTGACCACGGCGAGGACAGCCGGCAGAAGGTGTACGTCGACGCGCGCACGGGCAAGGTCGTGCACGCGATCGAGCAGACCGCCTCCGGCACCGGGACCGGCGTCTGGAACGGCGGCAACCTGTCGTTCGGTACGACGCAGAGCGGTTCGTCGTACACGATGGCCGACCCGGGCCGGCCGAATCTGCGCTGCGCCGACTACAGCACCGGCACGGTCTACTCCGGCTCCGACGACGTCTGGGGGAGCACCTCCAAGACCGACAAGGAGGCCGGCTGCGTCGACGTCATGTACGTCGCCACCGGTGAGTGGAACATGCTGAAGGACTGGTACGGCCGCAACGGCCTCGACGGCCAGGGCAAGTGGGCCGACGCGCTGGTCGGGCTGGGCGACGTCAACGCGTACTGGGGTCACCAGAGCAACCCCGACGGTGTGGTCTTCGGCTACAACAACAACCGGCAGTGGATCACCGGCACCGACGTCGTCGCCCACGAGTACGGGCACGGCCTGGACGCCAAGACGCCGGGCGGCATCTCCGGCCACCCGTCGCAGGAAGCGGTCGCGGACATCTGGGGCACGCTGACCGAGCACTTCCTGAACAACCCGAACGACCCGCCGGACTACGAGGTCGGCGAGGAGATCAACCTGCAGGGCGCCGGGCCGATCCGGTACATGTACGAGCCGGCCAAGATCTCGGGCCACCCGAACTGCTACTCGACCAGCCTGCCGTCGTCGGTGCACGCCGCGGCCGGCCCGATGAACCACTGGTTCTACCTCCTGGCCGAAGGCAGCAACCCTGGCAACGGCAAGCCGACCAGCCCGACCTGCAACAACAGCACGCTGACCGGCATCGGGCACAAGGAGGCGGGCAAGGTCTTCTACAACACGATGCTCGCCAAGACCTCCGGGATGAGCTACCCCAAGTGGCGGGTGGCGACGCTGGCGGCGGCCAAGAACCTGGACGCCAGCTGCGCGCTGCACGCCAAGGTGAAGGCCGCCTGGGATGCCGTTGCCCTGGGCACCCAGTCGGGCGAGGCGACCTGTACACCGAGCGGCAACGACTTCACGCTGTCGGTCTCCCCGGCCAGCGGGTCGGTCAAGCCCGGCGAGTCCGCGACCGCGACGATCAACACCGTGATCGGCAGCGGCTCGGCGCAGACCGTGCAGCTGAGCGCGTCCGGCCTGCCGAGCGGCGCCACCGCGTCGTTCTCGCCGGCGTCGGTCCAGTCGGGCAACTCGTCGACGCTCACCATCAGCACGTCGTCCAGTACGCCGGAGGGCAGCTACACCGTGACCGTCACCGGTGACGGAACGGCTGTCGACCGGACGGCGACGTACCGGTTGACCGTCGGCGGGACCGCCCCGCCCGCCGGCGTGCCGGACGTCGACGTGGAGAAGGTGAAGGCGCACCTGGTCGCGCTGCAGCAGGCAGCCGACAACAACGGCGGCAACCGGCGCGCCGGTTCGGCCGGCTACACGGCCTCGGTGAACTACATCGAGCAGAAGCTGCGGGCCGCCGGGTTCACCGTCGCCAAGCAGCGGTGCACGAACTGCACGTACCCGTCGGACAACCTGATCGCCGACTTCCCCGGTGGGGACGCGAACCAGGTCGTCATGCTCGGCGCGCACCTGGACAGCGTGAGTGCCGGGGCCGGCAGCAACGACAACGGGTCCGGCTCGGCCGTCGTGCTGGAGACCGCGCTGACACTGGCGGCGAAGAACCCGACGCTGGCCAAGCACGTCCGGTTCGGCTGGTGGACCGACGAGGAGCAGGGCCTGAACGGCTCCGAGTTCTACGTCGGCCAGCTGTCCTCGACCGAGCGCTCGAAGATCAAGGCGTACCTGAACTTCGACATGGTCGCCTCGACCAACGCCGGGTACTTCGTCAACAACATCACCACGGCGACCGGCAGCGTGCTGAAGGAGTTCTACGCCGGGCTGAACCTGGCGCCGGAGGAGAACACCGAGGGCGCCGGGCGTTCCGACGACGCGTCGTTCAAGAACGCCGGGATCCCGACCAGCGGCGTGGCCGCCGGGGCGAGTGCGCGCAAGACCACGGCGCAGGCGCAGAAGTGGGGCGGTACGTCGGGCTCGGCGTACGACCCCTGCTACCACAGCGCCTGCGACAAGTACCCGTCGAACATCAACGCGACCGTGCTCGATCGCAGTGCCGACGCCGCGGCGTACGGGCTGTGGAAGCTCGCGGTAGGGGAGACCCCGCCGGCCGGCAACGACTTCTCGTTGTCGCTCGACCCGGCCTCGCGGTCGGTGGCGGCGGGTGGCTCGGCGCAGACGACGGTCCGGACGGCGACCACGAGCGGTGACGCGCAGACCGTGCAGCTCGCGGCGAGCGGACTGCCCTCCGGTACGACGGCCTCCTTCTCGCCGTCCTCGGTGACGTCCGGGAGCACCTCAGCCCTCACCCTGGCGACGTCGGCCACAACGCCGGCCGGGACGTACCAGGTGACGGTCAAGGGCACCGGCGCGGTCAGCCACGAGGTGACCTTCAGCCTCACGGTGACCGGTACGTCGACCGGCACGGTGACGGTGCAGAACCCGGGCGGCCAGTACGGGTTCGTCGGCTTCCAGAGCTTCCCGTTGCAGATCCGGGCAACGGCCAGCTCTGGCCAGCCGGTCACCTTCCGCGCGACAGGGCTGCCCCCGGGCCTGTCGATCAGCTCCAGCGGAGTGATCTCGGGGACACCGACCAGCCGCGGGTCTTACTCGGCAACGGTGACGGCGACCGACAGTGGTGGGGCGTCTGGTAGTGCCACCTTCGGTTACTCGATCTGGTAAGCCGCGGCTGACGGGCTCCGGACCGCACACCAGGCGGCCCGGAGCCCGCACCCCGTGAGGCCGCCGGCGAAGATCCGGACTCCCCGGCATTGAGGCGCAGGGGGATTCCTGGTCTAGGTGCCCAGGACCACCTTGCCGGCGGTCTCACGGTTCTCCAGCGCACGGTGGGCGTCGGCGGCCTTGGCCAGCGGGAAGCTGGTGACCAGCGGCAGCCAGCGCCCTTCGGCCGTTTCCTCCAGCGCCTTGGTCTCCAGCTCCCGCAGCCGGTGCATCAGCTTGGGGCCGATCGCCCAGGTCGCGCTGAGCCCTCGCTGCATCAGGTCGGCGGTGGTGAGCTCCACCGGCCCGCCACCGGACCAGCCGAACATCAGGATCCGCCCGCCGATCCCCAGCAGCTCGAACGCCTGCTGACCGACCTCGCCACCGACGCCGTCCAGGACCACGGTCACTCCCCGGCCCGCGCTCTCGCCCGGATCGATGCTCTCCCGCACCTGCTCCGCCCAGCCCGGCTGCCGGTAGTCGACAACGAGCTGCGCACCCAGCTCTCGCACCTGCCGGGTCTTCTCCGGCCCGCCGGCCAGACCCACGATCGTCGCGCCGGCGTTGCGCGCGCTCTGGACGAACAGACTCCCCATCCCACCGGCCGCCGCCGTCACCAGTACGACGTCGTCCGCGGTGATCGCCGCCTGCTCCAGGATCCCCATCGCCGTCCGGCCGGTACCGATCGTCGCGACCGCGTGAGCAGCACTCACGTGCCTGGGGATCTCGTGCAGGGACTCGGCCCGAGCAACCGCTCTCTCGGCGTACCCACCGGGCACCGGGCCGAGATGCACCACGACGCGCTTCCCGACCCAGCACGCGTCGACGTCCGCGCCGACGGCCTCGACCCGCCCCGCGACCTCCCGTCCGGGGATCGTCGGCAGCGTCGGGGGAGCGACCGGCCCGCCGGCCGCCGTACCTTTCCGGAGGGCGGTATCCAGCAGATGCACTCCGGCCGCCTCGACCGCGATCAGCACCTCACCGGCCGCGGGGACCGGGTCGGGCACCTCCTCGAAGATCAGGTTCTCGGCCGGACCGAACTCGTACAAGCGGATCGCCCGCATCGGCGCACTCCCTCTCTGAACTGTGCTGCCTGTCTGGACTGTGCTCCCGACGCTAGGAGCTGAACTTCGGTTGAGGTCAACTCCCACCACTTCGTTACCTTCTGTATTAAAGTGCGGGCAGGGAGGGAGCGACGTGGCGAAGATCTTGAAGGGTGCGACGGCCCAGGAGACGCACAGTGCGATCCTGGACCTGATCCGTTCCAGCGGCACCGTGACCCGGGTCGCGCTGGCCGACCGCTCCGGGCTGACCGGCGCGTCGATCTCGCGCGTGGTGAAGCAGCTGCTGGCCGAGGGGCTGATCGTCGAGACCGGTCTGGGCGACCCGACCGGCGGCAAGCGCGCGACGCTGCTGCAGTTCAACCCGCGGGCCCGGCACGCGGTCGGGATCTCGGTCGACACGCTCAGTACGACGTACGTGGTGACCGACATGAACGGCCGCGTCATCGAGCAGCTCGCGTCGAAGGGCATCGGCCGCGACACGCCCGCCACGGTCATCACCCGCCTGGTCGACGAGCTCGAGGACCTGATCAAGCGGACCGGTGTCGAGCCCACGACGCTGGTCGGCGTCGGGGTCGCGCTGGCCGGCCGGCAGGGGAGTGGATCGTCGCTGCTCCGGGCCGACCGCGAGCGCTACGCGTGGGAGCCGTTCGCGGTCCAAGGCCAGCTCAGCCAGGCGATCGAGCACCCGGTCGTCGTCGAGAACGACTCGACCTGCGCGGCGATCGGCGAGTTCTGGGCCGGCCGCATCCCGTCGGCCAACGACTTCGCGACCCTGTACCTGGCCGCCGGCTTCGGCCTCGGCCTGGTCACCAACGGGGACGTCTACCGCGGCTCGTCCTCGAACGTCGGCGAGATCGGACACATGGTCCTGGACGTCGACGGGCCGGAGTGCTGGTGCGGAGGACGCGGTTGCCTCGAGGCGCTGGCCGCGCCCGCCCGTGTCGTCGAGCTGGCCCAGCAGGACCCGACCCTCGCCAAGGACCTGCGCGGAAAGCGCTCCTCGGTCCGGACCGACTTCGCCCGCATCGCCCGCCGGGCCACCGAAGGCGATCCACGCTGCCTGGAGCTGATCCAGCAGTCGGCGCGCTACCTGGCGAAGGCCTTGCTGTCGATCACCAACCTGCTGGACCTGTCCCAGATCATCCTCGCCGGCCCCGGCTTCAGTGAGGCCGGCGACCTGTACGTGCAGGCCGCGACGGAGGAGATCAACCGCCTCTCCTTCGTTCGCGCAATCCACCCGACCCGCGTGGAGTTGTCCAAGCTGGGTCCGAGTGCGGCAGCGCTCGGTGCGGCATCGCTGGTCCTGCACAGCCAGCTGACGCCGCACCAGACGTCGAACCGCGCGCTAACGAGCTAAGAACTCCTTCAGCCACAGCCCGCTGTTCTTGACGGTGCGCTGCTGCGTCTTGTAGTCGACGTGCACCAGCCCGAACCGCCGCGTGTAGCCCCACGACCACTCGAAGTTGTCCAGCAGGGTCCAGGCGAAGTAGCCCTTCAGCGGCACGCCGTCGGCGACCACCTCGGCAGCCGTGGCCAGGTGCTTCTCGAAGTACGACTGGCGTTCGGCGTCCTCGATCGTGCCGTCGACGGTGACCTCGTCGGGGTAGGCCGCGCCGTTCTCGGTGACGTAGAGCGGGAGCTCCGGCGCCATCGT
Source organism: Kribbella lupini (assembly GCF_039529595.1). Lineage (NCBI taxonomy): Bacteria > Bacillati > Actinomycetota > Actinomycetes > Propionibacteriales > Kribbellaceae > Kribbella > Kribbella lupini. Next base: position 1,727,020 of record NZ_BAAANC010000001.1, read on the forward strand.
GTTGATCTGCACGAGGATGTCGCGCAGGCCGTTCGGGTCGATGCCCCAGCCCATCTGGGTCGTGTCGAGACCGGTGTCGACGGCAACGACCTTCTCGCTGCCGGGCTGGGTGGTCGGTTCACCCGGGGCGGCGAACTCACCGTCGGCCGGCGCGGCGACCGTCGACGGGCAGTAGTAGTTGACGCCCATGAAGTCCAGCGGCGCCGAGATCAGCGGCAGGTCGGCGTCGAACCGGCTGAACCACTCGGCCGTGCCGGTGTCCTCCAGGACATCGGCCGGGTACTTCCCGAGCAGCAGCGGGTCGAGGAACATCCGGTTCCGCAGCCCGTCGACCCGGCGTTGTGCGTCCCGGTCGGCGTCCGACGACGACGCGGCGTACACCGGCGCGGGGTTGAGCGCGATCCCGACGGTGTTCGACGGCGTCTTGATCGCCTGCACCGCCAGACCGTGCCCGAGCAGCAGGTGGTGCACCGCCTTCAGTGCATCGGCCCCCTCGACGCGGCCCGGCGCGTGCTCGCCGTTGCCGTACCCGAGGAACGCCGAGCACCACGGCTCGTTCAGCGTCATCCAGTGCGAGACCACGTCGGAGAGCGCGTCCTGCGTGATCGCCGCGTAGTCCCGGAACCGCTCGGCCGTGTCGCGGACGAGCCAGCCGCCGGCGTCCTCGAGCGGCTGGGGGAGGTCCCAGTGGTAGAGCGTCGCGTACGGCGTGACGCCGTTCGCCAGGCACGTCTCGGCGATCCGCCGGTAGAAGTCGAGCCCCGCCTGGTTGGCCGCGCCGCTCCCGGCCGGCACCACCCGCGGCCACGCCACCGAGAACCGGTACGCCTTCAGCCCGAGGTCCGCCAGCAGCCGGATGTCGTCGGCGTACCGGTGGTAGTGGTCGTCGGCGACCTCGCCGGTCTCGCCGTCCGCGATCTTGCCCGGCGTCGCCGCGAAGGTGTCCCAGATGCTCGGCCCCCGCCCGTCCTCGCGAATCGCTCCCTCGACCTGGTACGACGCGGTCGCCGCTCCCCAGACGAAGTCGCTCGGAAACGCGGATCGGCCGCCTGCGGAGTTGCTCATCGGGTTCCTTCCAGCCAGTGCGTACGGTCGGGCATCAGTTCGGCCAGGCGAGCGGTGAGCTCGGCCGGGATCTCGGTCTCCAGCGCCGCGACCAGCTGGTCCACGCGCGCGGGCTTGCTGAAGCCGACGACGGTGCCGGTGATCTTCGGGTCGTTCACCGAGTGCTGCAGAGCGGCCGTGGACAGGTCGATCCCGAACTCACGGCAGGCCTGGTCCATCCGCGCGACCGCGTCGAGCACCTCCGCCGGAGCGTGGCGGTACCCGTACTTCCGCAGGCCGCCCTGCGGGTTCGCCAGGATCCCGCCGCCGTAGATCGCGGCGTTGATCACCGCGAGACCGCCGGCGAGTGCTTGCTCGATCAGCGCCTCCGCGCTGTGGTCGAGCAGGCTCCAGCGGTTGTGCACGAGCAGCACCTCGAAGCCGCCGAGGTCGAGGTACCGGGACAGCTCGTGCACGGATCCGCCGGCCAGGCCGACGTGCCCGATCTCGCCCTCGGCCCGGAGCTTCATCAACGTGTCGACCGCGTCCCGCATGCTCGCGAAGTCGTGGAACTCCGGGTCGTGCAGGTACACCAGCGGCAGCTGCTCCAGCCCGAGCCGCTCCTTGCTCTCGGCGACGCTCGCCCGGACGCGGTCGCCCGAGTAGTCGTCGCCGAGCGCGTCGACCTTGGTGGCGACCAGGAAGCCGTCCGGCAGTCCACCGCGGGCCGCGATCGCCTGGCCGATCCGCAGCTCGCTCTCGCCGGCGCCGTACCCGTTCGAGGTGTCGATCCAGCGCAGCGGCCCGTCGAAGACCCGGTCGATCACGGCGACGGCCTCGTCCCGGCTCACCTCGTACCCGAAGACCTCGGGCATGCTCGCGAGCAGGGCGCCACCGGCGCAGACGGCGGACACGGTCAGTCCGGTGGACCCGAGCGGCCGGAGCCAGTCGTCGGTCGAGGGATCAGTCACGAGGACCAGCTTTCGGGGGAGAGGGCGACGAGGTCCGTGGTGCGTAGCCTAACCGGTTAAGTCACCGTGTGGCGAACGCGAAACCGTCCGGATCCACGTGGACCCGGGTTCCGTCCGGGGCGGTCGTCGCGCGCAGCCCTTCGGCGGCGTCACCGGCCAGTACGGCGTACGAGAAGCCGGCCACGTCGAGCTGCGGTTCCCGCTCCGACTTCTCCCGGTCGTAGGTGAACACCTCGATCACCGTGTCACCGCCCTTGAGGTAACCGATGCTGAACCCCCGCGGGTCGTGCGGCTGCTCGATCGTGCCGATGAACGAGAAGCCGTGGTGGTCCCGGTAGTACTCGTGCGTCCGCTCCCGGTCCTCGACCGTCACCGCGACGTGGTCGAACCGCGGCCGCGCCGGTACGCCGAGCGCGCGCTCCTTCGCGACCCCGTCCTCGTCGAGCACGGCGGCGTACTGGAGATCCCCCTGGATCATCTCCAGCAGCGTCCCGTCGGGGTCGAAGAAGAAGCAGATCCGGACGGCGCCCTCGGCGTCCAGTGGGTCGAGCTTGAACTCGACCCCGGCGGCCTTCAGGACGGCGGCCCGCTCGTCGAGCCGGTCGACCTTGAAACCGACGTGCCGGAACCCCTTCTGCAGGTCGTCGCCGACCCACGTGCTCGCCTCCCGCCCGCGCTCCACCAGGCGCAGCTCGACGGTCGCGGTCACCGCGTCCAGGACCGCCCGGTCCGCGGTGGCCTCACCGATCAGCGGCAGCTCCAGGAACTTCCCGTAGTACTCGACCGAGCGCTGCACGTCGGTGCAGTTGACGACGACGTTCTTGATCGGCATGGATCTCCTTCGGTGGGGGGAGTCAGTTCTTGACGGCGCCGAGCATCATCCCGGCAACGAACTGCCGCTGCATCCGGACGTAGACGAGCACGACCGGGACGACCGACAGGGTGAGGCCGGCGGTCAGCGCCGGCCAGTTGGTCGAGTACTGGCCCATCAGCGTGAACAGCACCGGCTGCAGCGGCAGCGCGTCGGTGTCGCGCAGCACGGTGTTCGCGATCAGGAACTCGTTCCAGGTCTGCAGGAACTGGAAGATCACCACGGTCGCGATCCCGGGCCGGGTCAGGGGGAGGATCACCCGCCAGAAGATCACCAGCTCCGAGCCGCCGTCGACCCGCGCGGCCTCGATCAGCTCGTCCGGCAGGGTCTGGAAGAACGCCCGCATCAGGAACATGGCGAACGGCGCGGACCCGGAGATGTAGAGCACCAGCAACCCGGTCTGGGTGTCCAGCAGCCCGAGCGTCTTGAGCTGCAGGTAGAGCGGGATGATCAGCGCCGTCGACGGCATCATCAGCGTGGTCAGCAGCAGCACGAACAGCGTGTTGCGGAACGGGAAGTCGAGCTTGGCGAACGCGTAGCCGCTGAGCGTCGCGAAGACCAGTACGCCGACCACCGTGACGGACGTGATCCAGACGCTGTTCCAGAAGTGCAGCGGGAACTCGATCTTGGTCCACGCCGTCGAGTAGCCCGCGAAGGTCAGCTTGTCGGGGATGATCGGCCCGCCGAAGATCGTGCTCGGCTCGCGCAGCGAGGTCAGCAGCATCCAGACGAACGGGAACGCCATCAGCACGCAGAACGGCGCCAGCACGAACGCCGCGAAGCTCTTCCCGAGCGGGAACCGGAACGGCACGTGCTGTTCCGCCGTACGCCGGTCCTGCTCGACGGTGGATGCGCTCATCGGTCCGTCCTCCTGGTCAGCCACAGCTGGGCGATCACCGCGATCGTGCACAGGATCATCGTCACGACGCTGAACGCGCTCGCGTACCCGAGCTGCGGGATCGACCCGGACGTCGAGCCGAAGGCGAGCGAGTACAGGTACGTCCCGAGGACCTCGCTGCCGTGGTTCGGGCCGCCGCCCGTCATCACGTAGATGATGTCGAAGGCCTTGAACCCGTTCAGCAGGCCGAGGCTGACGACCAGGCCGGTGACGACGCGCAGGCTCGGCACGGTGACGTTCCAGAACTGCTGGACCGAGTTCGCGCCGTCGACCGCGGCAGCCTCGTACAGGCTGGGATCGATGCCCTGGATGCCGGCGAAGAAGATCAGCATGGTGAAGCCGAGGCCACCCCACACCGTCACCACGATGATGGCCGGCAGCACCGTCCGGGAGTCGGCCAGCCAGGGATGCTGCAGCGAGTCGAGACCGATTGCCCCGAGCAACTGGTTGAGGGTGCCGATGTTCGGGTCGTAGATCAGCTTCCAGAGCACCCCGGACACCACGAACGAGACGATGCCCGGGATGAACAGGATGGTCCGGACCAGCACTCCGACGTGCTTCCACACGACGTTCACCAGGACGCCGGTGAGCAGACCAAGGAAGGTCAGGATCACCGTCGTCACCGCGGTCAGCACCAGCGTCACGACCAGCGCGCGCCGCGCGACCGGGTCGCCGAGCATCCGGCTGTAGTTGTCCAGCCCGATGAACTGTGGTGATCCGAACCCGCCCCAGCGCGTGAGGCTCAGGTACGTCGTCCGGAGGATCGGCCACAGCACGAAGCCGAGGAACAGCGCGAACGTGGGCAGCACGAACAGGTAGCCCGCGACGCGCTGGGACTTGCGCAGCGGCGAACCGAAGCGGCTTCTGCGGGGACGTGTCTCGGCGAAGGCGTTCTCCGGCCGGGCAGCAGTTGCGGTCGCCACCGATCAGCCGCCCTTGGCGTTCTGCACCGCCTGCTGCATCTCCTTGGCGACCGCGGCCGGTTCGCCGGTGCCGTCGAAGATCTTGGAAAGCGGATCTCCGGCGGCCACCGACCCCGGCCCGAACGGGATGTGCGGGCAGCCGTCGCCGTCGAGCAGCCAGGACGTCATCTGCTTCATGATCGGCAGCTCGATCCGGGCCGCGGCGCTCTTGGTCGCGGGCATCGAGTTCGAGTCGTTCATGGTCGGGGAGTACTGGTCGGCGGAGTACAGGAAGCGCAGGAACTCCAGCGCGGCGTCCTTGTTCTTGCTGGTCTCCGAGACCGCCCAGCCGGCGCCCGCCTGGTTCGCGCACCAGTGCCGCTTGCCCGGCGCGATCGCCGGAGTCTTCATCACCTTGTACTTCTTCGCGAACGCCGGGGGAGCGTCCTTGGACAGCCCTTGCGGCGACCACGAGCCGTTGAACAGCATCGCCGACTTCTCGGTGTAGAAGATCTGGGGGACCTGGTCGCCGCTGGTGCCCGTCGTACCGGGCTGGAAGACGCCGCCCTTGACGATCTTCTGGTTCAGCTCGAGCGCCTGGACCACCTTCGGGTCCTCGTAGGTGAGGCCGTCTTGGAGCTGGTCGAGCTTGAGGTAGAACGTCGGGTCGTCGGCGACCTGGGTGAGCAGCGGCAGGAAGAAGTCCAGCGAGCTGGTCGTCGGGTTGCAGCTGAGCGCGACCGGATGCTTGCCGATGGCCCGGATCTTGGCCGCGGCCGCGATCAGGTCGTCCCAGGTCTCGATCTCGTCCTCGCCGACGCCCGCCTTCTTCAGCAGGTCCGGGTTGTAGAACAGTCCGAAGGTCTGAGCCATCCAGCCGACGGCGTACTGCTTGCCGTCGAGGGTGTACTCCTGGTTCGCGGAGTCGAAGAAGTCCTTCAGGAAGTCGTCGCCGAGGTCCTTCTTCAGGTCGGCCGAGACACCGCCGGTGCCGTAGGTCAGCGCCCGGGTGTGCGGGGCGAAGATCTCCGGGACGTCGCCGCCGGCGACCGCGGCCTGCAGGGCCGGCAGGTACTGGTCGGGCGTGCCGAAGATCCGGTTCTCGATGGTGATGTTGCTGTGCGCGGCCTGGAACTTCTCGATCAGCTTCGGGAACTGGTCCTCCTGGTCGCTGTACCAGGACCAGACCCGGACGACGGCCTTGCCGCCGCTGCTGCTCGACCCGCCGTCGTCACTGCAGGCGGCCAGCGAGGACCCGAGCCCGAGCGCGGCGGCCCCGCCGAGCGCGCCCTTGAGCAGGGTCCGTCGTCGAAACGGTGTGGATGGGAGTTGCCGATCACCCTGCATGCTGACTCCTCGCTCGTTCAGCTCGGCTGCGGTCCCCGTTGACAACTTCCTAACTAAAAGTAAGAAAGCAGTCAAGAGTTCGGGAAGGGCCGATGGAGGACGGCAGGCCGGCGGCGGCCGGTGTGGGGTTGCTTTTGTGCGGGCTTCGGGAGGCGTTGTGTGGGGTGAGGGACGGGGCGGGAGGCGCGAAGCTGGTCGAGGGCCGGTAGTCGGTGAGGGATCGGGGGGAATGCGGTGGAGGCGGATGGGGGTGTTCCGGATTACGGATGGGTGGGGAATCGTAGGGTTGCCGGTATGGCGATCAGGTTGGTCGGGCGGCAGCCTGACGTGAGTCCGGACCGGTTGCTCTCGGAGTGCGTGCCGCCACCCCGGTTCGCCGACGTACGGTTCGCGACGTACCGTCCGGCGGCGGGGGAGCCGAGTCAGGCGGAGGTGCTCGGCGTCCTGGTCGAGCGCGGGAAGGTGCTCGCCGAGCCGCGGCGGGAGAAGTCGTGGTGGCGGCGGAAGGCGCCGGCGGAGACGCTCAAGCCCGGGATCTACCTCGACGGCGGTTTCGGCGTCGGCAAGACGCACCTGCTCGCCTCGCTGTGGCACGTCTCGGCCGGGCCGAAGATGTACTGCACGTTCGTCGAGCTGACCAACCTCGTCGGCGCGCTCGGGATGCGGAACGCGGTCGAGGCGCTGTCGGCGTACCGGCTGATCTGCATCGACGAGTTCGAGCTCGACGACCCCGGCGACACCGTGCTGATCTCCCGGCTGCTCCGCCAGCTCGTCGACGCCGGCGTCCAGCTCGCCGCGACCTCCAACACGCTGCCGGACAAGCTCGGCGAGGGCCGGTTCCAGGCCGTCGACTTCCTCCGCGAGATCCAGGCCCTGGCCGGGCACTTCGACGTACGCCGGATCGACGGCCCCGACTACCGCCACCGTGGCCTCCCGGTCGCCCCCGAACCGTGGACCGACGCCGCCGTCGAACAGGCCGCGGCCGCTCGCCCGAACACCTCCTGCGACCACTTCGTCGACCTGTACCACCACCTCGGCGAGCTCCACCCGAGCAAGTACGGCGCCTTCCTCGACGGCGTGGAGACCATCGGCATCACGGACCTGCGCGAACTCACCGACGAGAACATCGCGCTGCGCCTGGTCGTCCTCGCCGACCGCATGTACGACCGCGACATCCCCCTGATCCACAGCGGCCTGCCCTTGGACCGCCTCTTCCCGGCCCCGATGCTCAAGGGCGGTTACCGCAAGAAGTACCTGCGCGCGCTCTCCCGCCTGATCGCCCTGGCCCACGCCGGAATGGACTGACCATTCGGCCGGTGCGCAACAGCTCCGGCCGGAGAACCCCTGGGTGACTAACGTGCGACCGACAGCGGTGCTGAGGGGGGTCCCAGTGCCATCCGCGTTTGACACCTAGGAGCACATCGCATGATTCGTCGTACTCTGACGGCCGCAGTGGCGGTCGTCGGCCTGGCGGCCATCGCGCCGCTGTCGGCTTCGGCCGCGCGCCCCGGCCCGGTGATGCCGCCGAGCCTGAAAGGCCCGGCCGTCAAGGCCGAGGCCGCCGGTGAGTGCACGCTGTCGGTGCCCACCCGCGTCGCGATCGGCAAGCCGGAGATCACGCTGTACGGCAAGCGGTCCGGCGGCTGCAACGTCGCGGACAACACCTCGGGCTGGCTGCTGCACCACCCGAGCCTCGGCGACGTCAACGGGATCCTGTTCGACCCGGTCGACCCGCTCGGCAAGGGCCAGTGGGCCGTGCCGGACACCCACCCGATCGGTACCCAGACCTGGTACGGCATCGGCAGCATCAACGGCGACGGCACCGAGTTCACCCAGAACAACGTCCCGGTCACGGTGAAGCTGGCGGCCGGCGCGTGGATCTCGTCGTCGCGCACGGCCGACGTCGTCACACTGAAGGGCACGTCGCTGCTGTACTCGGTCACCACGAACAGCTACTTCAAGCGGTCGGCGGCCGGCGTCTTCCAGTTCCGCGAGAAGGGCTCCACGGTCTGGCAGACGCTCAAGGGTGGACTGTGGACGAACTCCAAGGGCGAGGTCACGCTCTCGTACCGGTACAGCAAGGTCCGCGACTACCGCTTCGCGCTGTACTCGACCCCGATCAGCTGGGACCTCGGCAGCGCCGTCACCACCCGCTGATTGCAACAAGCTGCAATCCGCCGGTGAGCCCTGTCTCATTCGGCGGTGCGACGGCCGGGAGGACCCCTCCCGGCCACTACGCTCCGGGCATCGTCGGTGCTGAGGGGGGTCCCAGTGCCATCCACGCATGACACCAAGGAGCACATCGAATGATTCGTCGTACGCTGACGGCTGCCGTCGCAGTTGTCGGCCTCGCCGCAGTAGCCCCGCTCTCCGCGTCGGCTGCTCGGCCTGAGCCGGGTGCCCACTGGGCGCCGAAGGCTTCGTCGTCCGCGCGGGACGCGGCCGGCACCTGCAACCTGTCGGTGCCGACCCGGGTCGCCATCGGCCGGCCGGAGCTGACGCTGTTCGGCAAGCTGAGCGGCACCTGCACGGCCAACGCGGACCCGGACTCGGGCTGGTACCTGCGGCACCCGAGCAAGGGCATCGTCAACGAGGTGATCTTCGACAAGGAGTACGAGTTCGGCGACGGCTCGTGGTACGTCCCGTCGAACCACCCGATCGGCGTCCAGGAGTTCTACGGCGTCGGTAGCTACAACCCCGACGAGACCACCAACACCCAGAACAAGGTCGCCGTCACGGTGAAGCTTGCCGCTGGTGCGTGGATCTCCTCGTCGCGGACCGGTGACGTCGTCACGCTGAAGGGCACCTCGCTGCTGTACTCGGTGTCGAACAACAGCTACTTCAAGCGGTCCGCCGCCGGTGTCTTCCAGTTCCGTGAAAAGGGCTCGACCACCTGGCAGACCCTCAAGGGTGGCCTGTGGACGAACTCGAAGGGTGAGGTCAGCCTTTCGTACAAGTACAGCAAGGTCCGGGACTACCGGTTCTCGCTGTACTCGACCTCGATCAGCTGGGACCTCGGCAGCGCGGTCACCACGCGCTGACGTCGTACTGATCCTGCCCTGTCCTCACCGGTTTGCCGGTGGGGATGGGGCAGGATGTCGTCATGGCGAAGAAGAAGGCTGACGGGAGTGCACCCGGCGACAAGTTGCTGGACGCGTTGCGGGTGCCGGTGGGGCCGGTTGAGCTGAGCGCTTACGACACGCGCGCGACGACCGGATTCGATGGCTCGAAGGACGACGGCAAGGTCGCGCTCGAGGCTCTCGGGGCCGAGGTGTCGGACTGGCAGGAGCGGCTGTTCGCCGAGGGCCGCAAGGGCGGCAACCGGTCCGTGCTGCTGGTCCTGCAGGGGATGGACACGTCCGGCAAGGGCGGCGTCATCCGGCACGGCGCGGGGCTGATGGACCCGCAGGGGCTGCGGATCACGTCGTTCAAGGCGCCGACTCCGGCCGAGAAGCGGCGCGGGTTCCTCTGGCGGATCCGGCAGGCGCTGCCGGGGCCGGGCATGATCGGGATCTTCGACCGCTCGCACTACGAGGACGTGCTGATCGCCCGCGTGCGGAACCTGGTCGCCCCGCCGGTCTGGAACCGGCGCTACGAGCAGATCAACGAGTTCGAGGCGGAGCTGGCCGAGAGCGGCGTGACGGTGCTGAAGTGCTTCCTGCACACCTCCGCCGACGAGCAGAAGGAACGCCTCGAGGCCCGGCTGGACGACCCGACCAAGTACTGGAAGTACAACCCGGGCGACATCGACGAGCGCGAGTTCTGGCCGGCGTACGCCGAGGCGTACGAGGCGGCGCTGGAGAACTGCAACGGCCCGTCCGCGCCCTGGTACGTGATCCCCAGCGACCGCAAGTGGTACCGCAACTGGGCCGTCACCACCCTCCTGCTGGAGACCCTGCGCGACATGGACCCGCAGTGGCCGGCCGCCGAGTTCGACGTGGAAGCCGAGAAGGCCCGGCTGGCGACCACCTGATGCTTCCGGCTGGCGAGTGGGTGCCGGTTGCGTCGGGAGAGTCCGATACCGACGTGTACCGGCGCTCGGACGGTACGGCGTACGCAAAGTGCGCGCCGGAACGAGGCATCGAAGAGCTGCGGGAAGAACGCGCGCGGGTGAGTTGGCTGGCCTCGACGGACGTTCCTGGGGCTGAGGTCCTGGACTGGATCGAAGACGCTGACGGTGCATGTTTGGTGACCTCGGCCGTCCCGGGCGTCGCGGCGGCCGATCTCCCGCTGGAGAAACGCCAGAGAGCGCTCCCTGCTCTCGCGGCGGCGTTCCGGGCGCTGCACGCGCTGACCGACTGCCCGTTCTCCCGGCCGCTCGGCGAGGTCGTCGACCAGGCGGCGGACGTCGTACGGCGTGGTGCCGTGAACCCGGACTTCCTCAACGACGAGTGGCGCAAGGAACGGCCCGAGACGCTGCTGGAGCGGGTCAAGGCCGAGCAGCCGTACGCCGAGAAGGTCGCGGACCTGGTGGTCTGCCACGGCGACGCGTGCCTGCCGAACGTCCTGCTCGACCCGGAAACGCTCGAGCTGACCGGGTTCATCGACGTGGGCCGGCTCGGGCTCGCCGACCGCTACACCGACCTGGCGTTGATGACCGCCCAGCTGCTCGACGAGTGGGATCTCCCGACCGAGGCTTTCCTGCGCGAGTACGGTCTGGGGGAGCCGGACCAGCGCCGGCTCGACTTCTACCTGTTGCTCGATCCGCTCACCTGGGGCTGACCCCTGGCGGCTGGCATGGAGGCTGGCATGGAGACGTTGCGCACGGATGTCGTGGTGGTCGGCCTCGGCGCGTTCGGGTCGGCCGCGCTCTGGCGGCTGGCCGCGCGAGGCGTGAAAGGTGATCGGCGTCGAGCGGCAGGCGATCGGCCACGCGCTGGGCTCGTCGCACGGGATCACCCGCCTGTTCCGGATCGCCTGCATGGAACACCCCGGCCTGCCGCCGATCGCGCAGAAGTCGCTCGAGCTGTGGACCGCGCTCGGAGCGCAGACCGGTGAGGTGCTGATCGAGCAGACCGGTTCGCTCAACGCCGGTCCGCCGGCCAGCGAACCCGTCGCCGGTGCTCTGGCGGCCGCAGCTCAAGCGGGCATCCCGTTCGAACAGCTCGACCACTCGCAGTTGGTCGCCCGCCAACCGCAGTACGGCGCTCTCGGCGCGGACGACGTCGGCGTCTGGGATCCCGGCGCCGGCCTGTGCTTCCCGGAGCCGATCGTCCGCGCGCAGGTCGAGGCCGCGCGGCAGCTGGGCGCGCAGGTGTTCGCTCACACCCTCGTCACCGCCGTGGAGGTCGAGAGCGACGGCGTGCTGGTGAGGACGCCGACGATCGAGATCCGCGCCGAGCGCGTTGTGGTCGCGACCGGGGCTTGGCTCGGCAAGGTCGTGCCCGGCCTGCCGCTGGTGCCACGGCGTACGCCGTTGTACTGGTTCGAGCCGAAGGATCCGGCATCGGACGAGTTCACGCTGGAGCGCTTTCCCGCGTTCATCTGGCAGCGCGCCGGCGGGATCGGCTTCTGGGGCCACGGCTCCGGCGACGGGTACGGCGTGAAGCTCGGCCTCGAGCACGACGGCCGCGTCGCCGGTACGCCGTTCGCGGACGCCGACGAGATCGATCGCTACATGCACCCGCGCGGCGACGTCGACGAGATCTCGGCTGCCGTCGCCGAGGCGTTCCCGGGCCTCGACCCGGTCCCGGTGAAACTCCTGCCCTGCATCGTCACCGACTCACCCGACGGCCAGTTCCTGATCGGCCACCCCGACGACACCGGCCGGCTCGTCATCGCCGGCGGCGACTCCGGCCACGGCTTCAAGCACGCCGGCGGCCTCGGCGAGCTGCTGGCCCAGATCACCGTCGGCGAGACCCCGTACTGCGACACCGGGTTCCTGGACCCGAGGCGGTTCGCCGGTCGAGGATGAGGGCATGTTCCGAAGCCCGCAACTGACCTTCTACTCCGACGACCTGGCGCGGCTGCGCGAGTTCTACCTCGGACTCGGGTTCGAGCAGCGCTTCCAGTACCCCGATGACGGACCGCCGGTGCACGTCGAGCTGGTGCTCGACGGGTTCAACCTCGGCATCGCCGACGTGGAGTCGGCCCGGCAGGACCACGGGCTGACACCGTCGCTGACCGGCCGGGCGGCCGAGCTCGTGCTGTGGTGCGACGACACCGACGGCGAGTACGCCCGGCTGACGGCGGCGGGCTGCGCGTCCTTGTCCGCCCCGCACGACTGGCTCGAAGTCCTTCGGATCGCTTGGATCGCGGACCCCGACGGCAACCCCATCCAGCTGGTCCAGAAGACCTGAACAGCCGAGAACGGCCCAGAGAGCGTTCTCCGGGCCGTTCTCGGGACAGCTCAGGCGGTGCGGACCAGCTGCGGGCGCGGCGCCGGAGCGGCCAGCGTGAGCAGGTCCAGGCCGGCGACGCCGTACCGGAGCATCACCAGGCGGGCGACCTCGGCGCTGACGCCGAGCGGCTGGGAGACCGCGACCGCGCCGGCCTTGCGGGCCGTGGTTTCCGCGCGGTCCGGCAGGACGCCGGGAGCGAGGAAGAAGGATCCGACGGCGACGTGCCGGCGACCCTCCAGTCGCCACTGCAGGACGGCCTCGGCCGGGCTCGGTGACGCCGCCGTGGTGAAGGCCGCGGTGACCGGGAGCTTGTGCCGCTGACCCCAGAGGCGGGCCAGCCGGGTGACGGCCGCGTTCGCCTGGGTGTCGCTGGACCCGGCGCAGGCGAGCACGAGCGCGTCGAGCTCACGCACCCGGCCGTCCTTGAGCTCGGCGCGCATCCGGCGGTCGAGCACGTCGAGCAGCGTCTCGTCGTACCCGAGCACGTCGGAGGCAATGATCCTCACACCAGGGAACCGGCTCCGGGCCTCGTCGATCACGGCCGGGATGTCGACCCGGGCGTGGAAGGCGGTCGAGAGCAGCAGCGGCAGAACCACGACCTCCTCGACACCTTCGGCGGCGAGCTTGCCGAGCACCTGGTACGGCGTGGGCGGGCAGTGGTCGAGGAAGGAGGCTTCGATCCGCAGGTCGTCCCGCATCTCGCGCAGGCACTTGACCAGCGAGTGGACGGTGGCGGCCGATCGCGGATCGCGGCTGCCGTGGGCGAGGACTACGAGCGCGGGTGCGGTCACAGCAGTTCCCCTTCTTCTTCGTCGATCATGCCGGCGGCCAACGTCCACCCGTCGTGGGCGTCGATCAGCAGGAACGATCCGGTGATGTTGTTGCTGGAGTACGGATCGGCGGCCAGCGGTGCGGCGATCTTGAGCTGCACCTTGCCGATGTCGTTCAGGTCGAGCCCGGCGGCGTCGATGACTCCGAGCGTGTCGAGGTCCAGCACCCCGTTGATCTTGGTCACGATCGCCTGGGCGGTCGTGGTGGTGTGCTTGATCAGCAGCCGGGCGCCCACCGACAGCGGGCGGTCCGACAGCCAGCACACGGTGGCCGACAACTCGCGGCGGGTGCCGGGGGAGGAGTCGGCCGCGACGATGACCGAGCCACGGGCCACGTCGAGGTCGTCGGCCAGCCGCAGCGTGACGGCCTCGCCGGCGACGGCGGAGGCGCGTTCGGCGACGGCGGTCGAGGTGGCGCTGACCACGGCGCGGTCGATGCCGGCCACCGACGTACGGCGTCCGGCCGGGAGCACGATGACCGGGTCGCCGACCGAGACGGTGCCGGAGGCAACTGTTCCGGTGTAGCCGCGGTAGTCGCGGTACTGGTCGTCGGTCTGCGGGCGGATCACGTACTGGACCGGGAAGCGCAGCGGCTGCCCGGAGGCGTCGGAACGCCCGGAAGCGCTCTCCAGGAACTCCAGCAGCGTCGGGCCGTCGTACCAGGAGGTCGACGCGGAGTGGTCGACCACGTTGTCGCCGACCAGCGCCGAGACCGGGATGGCCTGGACGTCGGCGATGCCGAGCTGGTCGGCCAGCTCGCTGACGTCCTTGCTGATCCCGCGGAAGACCTGCTCGTCGTAGCCGACGAGGTCGATCTTGTTCACGGCCAGGACGACGTGCGGGACGCGGAGCAGGCCGGCGACGGCGAGGTGCCGACGGGTCTGCTCCAGTACGCCGTGCCGCGCGTCGACCAGGATGATCACGACGTCCGCGGTCGACGCACCGGTGACCGTGTTCCGGGTGTACTGCACGTGTCCGGGGCAGTCGGCCAGGATGAACGAGCGCTTGTCGGTCGCGAAGTACCGGTAGGCGACGTCGATCGTGATGCCCTGCTCGCGCTCGGCGCGCAGGCCGTCGGTGAGCAGTGCGAAGTCGAAGTCGCCGCCGCGGGCCTCGGAGACGGTCTGCACGTGCGCGATCTGGTCGGCGAGGATCGCCTTGCAGTCGTGCAGCAACCGGCCGACCAGCGTGGACTTGCCGTCGTCGACCGAGCCGGCCGTTGCCAGCCGCAACAACCGGCGCTGGGCCAGCTGGGTCAGGTCGGGCAGTTCGGCGGTGGCGTGAGCGGTGCTCATCAGAAGTACCCCTCTCGCTTGCGGTCTTCCATGGCGGCTTCGCTGACCCGGTCGTCGGCGCGGGTGGCGCCGCGCTCGGTCAGTTCGCTGGCGGCGACCTCGACGACCACCTCGGCCGGGGACGATGCCGTCGAGGCGACGGCGCCGGTGCAGGACATGTCGCCGACCGTCCGGTACCGGACCACGCGACGGGTCACGTCCTCGCCGGCGCGCGGCTGAGAGTAGGGTCCGACGGCCAGCAGCATGCCGTCGCGCTCGAACACGTCCCGCTCGTGGGCGTAGTAGATGCTCGGGAGCGGGATCTCCTCCCGGTCGATGTAGTTCCAGATGTCGAGCTCGGTCCAGTTCGACAGCGGGAACACCCGGACGTGCTCACCCGGCTTGTGCTTGCCGTTGTAGAGCGACCACAGCTCGGGCCGCTGGTTGCGCGGGTCCCACTGGCCGAACTCGTCGCGCAGGCTGAAGATCCGTTCCTTGGCCCGGGCCCGCTCCTCGTCACGCCGCCCGCCGCCGAACACGGCGTCGAACCGGTGCGCGTTGATCGCGTCCAGCAACGGGACCGTCTGCAGCGGGTTCCGCGTGCCGTCGGCCCGCTCACGCAGCCGGCCGTCGGCCAGGTAGTCCTCCACCCGGGCGACCTCGAGCCGCAGCCCGAGTGCGCCGACGGTAACGTCGCGGTAGTCGAGGACCTCTTGGAAGTTGTGCCCGGTGTCGACGTGCAGCAGCGTGAACGGCACCCCGGCCGGCGCGAACGCCTTGCGGGCCAGGTGCAGCATCACGATCGAGTCCTTGCCGCCGGAGAACAGGATCACCGGCCGCTCGAACTCCGCCGCCACCTCCCGGAAGACGTGGATCGATTCGCTCTCCAGCGCGTCCAGCTCGGTGACTGTTGCCGGGGGCAAGCTCACGGCGGTCACGTGTGCAGCCCGCATTCGATCTTGCCCTGGCCGGCCCAGCGGCCGCTGCGCGGGTCCTCGCCCGGGGCGACCTGCTTCGTGCACGGCTGGCAGCCGATCGACGGGTAACCGTCGTACTGGAGCAGGTTGACCAGGACGCCGTTGTCGTTGATGTAGCCGTCGAGGTCGTCCTGGGTCCAGGGGGCGAGCGGGTTCAGCTTCACCATGTCGCGCTTCTCGTCGTACTCGACGACCTGGGTGTTGGCCCGGGTCGGCGCTTCTTCCCGCCGTACGCCGGTGACCCACGCCTTGTAACCGGACAGCACCCGGTTCAGCGGCTCGACCTTGCGCAGCGCGCAGCACTTGTCCGGCTGCGTCGCGAACAGGTCCTTGCCGTACGTCGCGTCCTGCTCGGCGACCGTCTGCCGCGGCGTCGCGTTGATCAGGTTGATCGGCAACGTCGCGGCGACCGCGTCCCGGGTCCCGATCGTCTCGGCGAAGTGGTAGCCGGTGTCGAGGAACAGCACATCGATGCCTGGGGCAACCTCAGCGGCCAGGTGCGGGAGTGCGCCGTCGGCCATCGACGCGGTCACCACGAGCTCGGGACCGAAGGTCTCGTGCGCCCAGGCCAGCACTTCCTGCGCCGAGGCGTCGGCCAGTCGTTCGTTCGCCTCCTCGGCGAGCGTCTTCAGGTCTGTACTCATTCCACCGTCACCCGCAGTCCGATCATCTTGAGCTGGAACACCCGTGCACACGGCCGGCACTCCCAGGCGCCGTGCCCTTCCTCCGACGGACGAAGGTCCTCGTCCCCGCAGTACGGGCAGTAGAGAGGTGCTGCGCGTTCACTCATTGCAAAGCCTCCTCGTCGGCACGGACGACCCACTGGGCGAAGCGCTCGCCCTCGGACCGCTCTTTCAGGTAGTTCTGGGTGACGCGTTCGATGTAGTCGGTGAGCCCGTCGGAGGTGACCTTGTGGCCGCGCAGCTTGCGGCCGAACCCGGCGTCGAGGCCGAGCCCGCCACCGAGGTGCACCTGGTAGCCGGGAACCTGCTTGCCGTCGCCGTCCATCACCAGCTGGCCCTTGAGGCCGATGTCGGCGACCTGGATCCGGGCGCAGGAGTTCGGGCAGCCGTTCACGTTGACCGTGATCGGGACGTCGAGGTCGGGGATCCGCTCCTCCAGGTCGTCGATCAGCTGGGCCGCGCGGGCCTTGGTCTCGACGATCGCCAGCTTGCAGAACTCGATCCCGGTGCAGGCCATCGTGTTGCGCCGCCAGGCCGACGGCCGGGCCTGGAAGCCGAGGTCGGCGAGCTGGGCGACCAGCGACTCGACCTGCGACTCCTCGACGTCCAGCACGATCAGCTTCTGCTGCGCGGTGGTCCGGATCCGGTCCGAGCCGTGCGCGGCGACGACCTTGGCCAGCTGGGCCAGCTTGGCGCCGGACACCCGGCCGACCACCGGCGCGACGCCCACGTAGTACAGGCCGTCCTTCTGCCGGTGCACGCCGACGTGATCACCCTGTACGGCGGGGATCTCGGGCGCGGGCCCGTCGATCAGCTTCCGGCCGAGGTACTTGTCGCTCTCCAGCACCTCGCGGAACTTGTCCATGCCCCAGTCGGCGACCAGGTACTTCAGCCGTGCGCGGTTGCGCAGCCGGCGGTACCCGTAGTCGCGGAAGATGCTGACGACGCCCTTCCAGGCCAGGTGCACCTCGTCGAGCGGGATCCACGCGCCGACGCGCTGAGCGAGCATCGGCGTGGTGGACAGCCCGCCGCCGACCCACAGGTCGAAGCCGGGGCCGTGCTCGGGGTGGACGACCCCGACGAAGCTGATGTCGTTGACCTCGGGGACCACGTCGTGCGACGGGTGGCCGGTCATCGCGGTCTTGAACTTGCGCGGCAGGTTGGAGAACTCGGTGCTGCCGATGTACTTCTCGACGATCTCGTCGATGGCCGGCGTCGGGTCGATGATCTCGTCCGCGGCGATGCCGGCGACCGGGCTGGAGATGATCACCCGCGGTACGTCGCCGCAGGCCTCGGTCGTGTACAGGCCGACCGCCTCGAGCTTCTCCCAGATCGCGGGCACGTCCTCGACCCGGATCCAGTGCAGCTGGATGTTCTGCCGGTCGGTGATGTCGGCGGTGTCGCGGGCGTAGGTGCTGGAGATCTCGGCGATCACGGCGAGTTGCTCGGTGGTCAGCTGACCGCCCTCGATCCGGACCCGGAGCATGAAGAACTTGTCGTCGAGCTCCTCGGGCTCCAGCGTCGCGGTCTTGCCGCCGTCGATGCCGGGCTTGCGCTGGGTGTAGAGACCCCACCAGCGGAAGCGGCCCCGCAGGTCGGCCGGGTCGATCGAGTCGAACCCGCCGTGCGCGTAGACGTTCTCGATCCGGGCCCGGACGTTCAGGCCGTCGTCGTTCTTCTTGTTCTCCTCGTTCTTGTTCAGCGGCTCGCGGTAGCCGAGCGCCCACTGGCCTTCGCCCTTGCCCTTGCGGGGGCGGGCCGCCTTGCGGGGAGGATCGGTGCGGGGAGCAGAGGTGACGCCAGTCATCTGGGGGCGTGTCCTTGTCTGTCCAGACAGGTGCGCTCTCGCGATGGAGGCTCGAAACGTCGTCGGTTCGACCCGGTCTGCGCGGTGCGCACCCAGCGGTGATCAGGTGATCAGGGGGCCGTGAGGGGCCCGGGCAGGGTGGCTGTCAGATCGTCGAAGGACAACAGATGGCGCTGCGCATCCGCCCGAGGTCGACGTGAATCCGACCTACGAGGTGGGTGGACCGGGCAGCGAGCATGCTCACAACGATCAGGTCAGGCGGCTGACAAATCAACTCCCTATCCTGCATCGCGAGATGCGTTCTCATCATGTGGATAAGTACACCGACTCACTCGTGATTGTTTCGCGCTCAGCTCGTGATCTGCAAGAACTCTTGCGCAAGAGTTCTTGTCTTCGCTACGGTGGTGTTCATGAGCCCCGCGAACCGGCGTACCGCCGACCCGTCCGTGATCGCCGCGATCCACCACCCGCTGCGGCGGCGGCTGATCGACCTGCTCGGCGTGAACGGGCCGTCGACCGCGTCACGGCTGGCGGAGGCGACGGGGGAGCTGGTGGGCAACATCAGTCACCACCTGAAGGTGCTGGCGGCCGCGGGGGTGATCGAGGAGGCGCCGGAACTGGCCAAGACCCGGCGCGAACGCTGGTGGCGGTCGGCCAAGGCGTCGTACTCGTGGTCGATCGCGGACGCCGGCGGTGACCCGGCCGGCGAGCTGGTCGCGGAGACCGCCGAGGAGGCGAACCTCACACACCACACGACGAAGGTCCGTCAGTGGTTCGGGCTGAGGTCGGAGTACGACGAGCCGTGGGTTCGCGCGGCGTTCTCGACGGAGAGCTGGGTGACGCTGACCCCTGAGCGGCTGGAAGAGCTCGGGGCGCGCCTCGGGGCCTTGATCCAGGAGTACGTCGACGAGCCGTCCGAGGGCGAGGACGCCCACCCGGTCTTCGTCTTCGCCCACGCCGTACCGGCCCGGCCATGAGCACCGTGCTGGAAGCACCGAGCTTTCCGCCGTTGCGGCGGGACCGGCGGGTGCAGGGGTGGATCTTCTCCGCTGGGGTTTCGCAGGCGGGGGACGTGGCCTGGTACGTCGGGTTGGCGTGGAGTGCGACGCAGGTGACCTCGCCCGCTGGGGCCGGTCTGGTGATGGGGATCGGCGCGTTGCCTCGGGCGTTGGTGCTGTTGTGGGGTGGTGCGCTGGCTGACCGGCTGGATGCGCGGCGGACGATGATCCTGGCCAACCTCGGGCGGATCCTCGTGCTGGCCCTCGCCGCGGGGGTGGTCGCGATGTCCGGGGTTTCGCTGGCGCTCCTGCTGGTCGTGGCGGTGCTGTTCGGGCTGGTGGACGCGCTCTACACGCCGGCGGCGGGGACGATGCCGCGGCGGATGGTGCGCGCCGACGATCTGGTGAAGCTTGCCGCGAGCACCCAGTTGGCGAACCGGCTCGCGGTGTTCGTCGGTGCACCGCTCGGCGGGTTCCTGGTCGCGCACGGAGGGCTCGCCGCGGTGATGGTCGTGGACGCGATCTCCTTCGGGGTGATCGCGATCGCGCTGGCCTGGGTCGTGCGGCCGCGGCTCCCGCAGGTGTCCTCCGCCGGCTCGTCGATCCGCGCCGATCTCCAAGCGGGGTTCGGTTATCTGCGCCGAGATCTGCCGGCGCGCACTCTCGTGATCGCGTTCTTCGGGCTCAACCTCTGCGTCGGTCCGGTGCTCGCGGTCGGCCTGGTGCAGCGGACGTCGGCGGCCGGCTGGGGCGCCGGTTCGCTCGGGCTGTTCCAGGCGTGCTCAGGCATCCTCGCCGCGGCA
The DNA here is from genome assembly GCF_039529595.1 of Kribbella lupini. Lineage (NCBI taxonomy): Bacteria > Bacillati > Actinomycetota > Actinomycetes > Propionibacteriales > Kribbellaceae > Kribbella > Kribbella lupini. Next base: position 1,746,766 of record NZ_BAAANC010000001.1, read on the forward strand.
GGCGCCGTACTGGCCATGCGCTGGAAGCCGACGAACCTGGCCCGCGCCGGCTTGCTCGCCCTCGTCTTCCAGGCCGCCGGCTGCGCGGCGATCGGCATCGCACCCCGCGCGGGCGTGTTCGTCGCGATGGGCGTCATCGGCTTCACGGCCGGCCTCGCGTCGGCGCAGTTGTCGGCGGCGTTTCAGCAGACCATCGCCCCGGCGTACCTGGGCCGGACCAGCAGCATCGTCAGCCTGTCCGACGAGGCCCTGATGCCGGTGGCGATGACCGGCTTCGGTCTCCTGATCTCCGGCGCCGGAATCCCCTTCGCCTGCGCCCTTCTCGGCACACTCTTCGCCGCCCTGATGATCTGGTCGGCCACCCGGTTGACCTGATCTGAGCGGGCCAGTTGAATCGAGCGGCATGAAGACGATCCTGTTCGCGTACCGGGTGAGTGACCTCGAACGCTCCCTGACCTTCTACCGAGCACTCGGCTACACCCAGATCGGCGACGTCGTCGGGGGCGGCGACTCGAGCCTGGTCTGGCTGAAGCTGCCCGACGAGCGCAGCGTGTCACTGGAGCTGGTGCATCGACCGGCCGACGGCCCGGTCGTGATCGGCGGCTTCGAGCACCTGGCGATCGACGTGGGCACGCTCGGTCCGACGCTCGACCGCCTGAAGGCCGCCGGCCTGACGCCGGGCGAGCCGGAGTTTCCGGCCGGTCCGGACGGCCCCAAGACCGCGTGGCTGCTCGATCCGGACGGGTATCGGATCGAGCTGGTCGAGTGGCCGCCCGGGCACCTCGAGAAGGTGCTGAACGGCGACGGTTCGTAGCAGCCGCTGCACCCGGTCCCTGGTCGCAGGTGGATCAGACGAGCATCGCGTTCTGGCGCTCGAGCGTCTTGACCGCCCCGCTGTTCCAGGTGCCGGCGAGCGACTGTGAGAAGGGATCGGGGAAGATCTCGTCATCTCCCTTGGTCAGCCCGTCGAGGATGGCCCGAGCTACCGACTGCGGTGACGCCTTCGGGATGTCGAGGTCACGCACCATGTCGGTGTCCACGGGACCGGGCAGCACGGCATGAACGGCGACGCCCTGCGCGGCCAGGACGGCACGCAGGGACTGCGTCAGCGAGAACGCGGCCGCCTTCGAGATCGAGTACGCCGGACTGATCGGCACCGCGGCCACCGCGGCCACCGACAGCACGTTGACGATCGCGCCCTTCGACTCGAGAAGTCGGGGCAAGAGCGCCTGGATGACGCCGATGGGCCCGAACAGGTTGACTCCCAGATGCCGCTCCAGGCCGGCTCGGTCGGCCAGGTCTTCGTAGCCGTAGCTGCCCGCGTTGTTGATCAGGATGTCGAGCGAACCCACCGTTTCCGCGGCGGCGGCGATCTGTTCGGCATCGGTCACGTCGAGGGTCAGTGGCGTGACGCGCTCGTCCGCGTGGGTCAGGGGCCGTCGGGTACCGGCGTAGACCCGCTTGGCGCCCCGGCTCAGCGCCTCGTCGACCAGCGCCTTCCCGATGCCGCGGCCGGCTCCGGTCACCAGGATCGTCTTGTCCGCGAGTGTCATCTGTACTCCTCGTCAGGGGGAAATCGAACTGTCGAGAGTGCAGACACCACACGGTCGGGAGATCGGGCGGCGCGAGGATCGCCCAGTTCTCGGCCCGGCCGGTGTCACCACTGAGGAAGACTGGCGAACCGGACAGCGGACGAGGTGATGACACGTGTGTGCGAGCGAGCTGATCGCGAAGGCGCGGGCGGGGGACGATCAGGCGTTCCGGCAACTGACCGAGCGACATCGCCGGGAGTTGCACATGCACTGCTACCGGATGCTCGGCTCGTTCCAGGACGCCGAGGACGTTCTGCAGGACACGCTGCTCGCCGCATGGCGCGGTCTCGACCGGTTCGAAGGGCGTGCCTCGATCCGGACCTGGCTGTACCGGATCGCGACCAACCAGTGCCTCAACGCGATGCGCGCGGCAAGCCGCCGTCCGGCGAAGGAGTGGGACGTGCCCGAGATCCAACCACCAGCGCCGAGCCGGCTCGGTGAAGTCGCCTGGCTGGAGCCGTACCCCGACGCGCTCCTCGACGGCGCGATCGCCACGCCACCGGGGCCGGAAGCACGCTACGAGCAGAAGGAGTCCGTCTCGCTGGCCTTCGTCACCGCACTGCAGCTCCTGCCCGCCCGCCAGCGGGCCGTCCTGATCCTGCGCGAGGTGCTGGGGTTCCCGGCAGCCCAGGTCGCCGACATGCTCGACTCGTCGGTCGAATCGGTCAACAGCGCGCTCAAACGGGCCCGCGCCACGCTGCACCGGCGCGTCCCGCCGAACAGAAACGTCGAGGCACCGCCCGCGCCCGCCTCACCGGCCGAACAGGCACTCGTGGCGAGGTTCACCCGCGCGTACGAGTCCAACGACGTCGACGCCATCGTTGCCCTGCTCACCGACGACGTCCGGGTCTCGATGCCGCCGGTGCCGCTCGAGTACCTCGGCCGTGACGCCGTCGCCGGTTTCTACGCCGCGATCATGAGCGCCAACCGCCAGTACCACCTGGTGCCCACGCGCGCCAACGGCCAACCGGCCTTCGGCACCTACCTGCGCGCGCCCACCGACGGCATCCGGCACGGAACCGGGCTCCTCGTCCTCACCCTGACCGACGACCGGATCTGCGCCGTGACCCGCTTCGACAACAGCGTCCTGCCCTGGTTCGGGCTCCCACGCTTCCTGCCCAGCCACTGAAGGACGCCAAGAGCAGCGCCCATCGCCTCGACTCGAAGGTCGACGTGATGGGCGCTCCTTGCGGACTGCGTCAGTTCAGGTCGAGGCCCGGGTACAGCGGGTGCTTGTCGAGCAGTTCGGCGGAGGCCGCGCGGACCTTGTCGGCGACGCCGTCGGCGAGGACGTACTTCGCCTTCGACGGCGCCCCGGCCGACGTGGTGGTCGGGGTGACGCTGGACAGGACATCCACCATGAGCTCGGCGACGCGGTCGAACTCGTCGCCGCCGAAGCCGCGGGTGGTCAGCGCCGGCGTACCGATCCGGACGCCCGAGGTGTACCAGGCGCCGTTCGGGTCCCGCGGGACCGCGTTGCGGTTGGTGACGATGCCGGCGTCGAGCAGCGCCGACTCGGCCTGCCGGCCGGTGATCCCGTACGACGAGACGTCGAGCAGGACCAGGTGGTTCTCGGTGCCGTCGGTCACCAGCTTCACGCCACGCTTCATCAGGCCCTCGGCCAGCGTGACCGCGTTGTCGGCGACGTTCTGCGCGTAGGTCTGGAACTCCGGCCGGCGCGCCTCGGCCAGCGCGACGGCCTTGGCCGCCATCACCTGGCTGAGCGGGCCGCCGAGCACCATCGGGCACCCGCGGTCGACGGCGTCGGCGTACTCGGGCTGGCACAGCACCATGCCACCGCGCGGGCCGCGCAGCGACTTGTGCGTCGTGGTGGTGGTGACGTGCGCATGCGGAACCGGGTCGAAGTCGCCGGTGAAGACCTTGCCCGCGACCAGGCCGGCGAAGTGCGCCATGTCGACCATCAGCGTCGCGCCGACCTCGTCGGCGATCTCGCGCATCTTGGCGAAGTCGACCTTACGCGGGTACGCCGAGTAGCCCGCGATCAGGATCAGCGGCTTGAACTCACGCGCGGTCGCGGCGACCTTGTCGTAGTCCAGCAGCCCGGTCTCCGGGTCGGTGCCGTACGAGCTCTGGTGGAACATCTTGCCGGAGATGTTCGGGCGGAAACCGTGGGTGAGGTGGCCGCCGGCGTCCAGCGACATGCCCAGCATCTTCTGGTCGCCGAGGGCCTTGCGCAGCTTGGTCCAGTCCTCGTCGGACAGGTCGTTGACGTGCTTGGCGCTCGCCTCGGCGAGGGTCGGCGACTCGATCCGGTTGGCCAGGATGGCCCAGAAGGCGACCAGGTTCGCGTCGATGCCGGAGTGCGGCTGGACGTAGGCGTGCGGTGCGTTGAACAGCGCCTTCGCGTGGTCGGCCGCGGCCTGCTCGACGGTGTCGACGTTCTGGCAGCCGGCGTAGAAGCGGTGGCCGACCGTGCCCTCGGCGTACTTGTCGGACAGCCAGTTGCCCATCGTGAGCAAGGTGGCGGGGGAGGCGTAGTTCTCGCTCGCGATCAGCTTCAGCGAGGAGCGCTGGTCTTCCAGCTCGGAGCGGATGGCGCCGGCGACGGTCGGTTCGACCGCGCCGATGACCTCGAGAGCGTTGCGGTAGGCGGCTGACGCGGCCGTCGCGTCGAAGGGTTGAGTCATCGTCGTCTCTCCTGCGGTTGCACTCGGTCGCGGCACCCAGGCGCACGGTGCCGACGTCTTCTCGCTCCCCGGTGGTTCTCCACCTCACGCGCCAGTCGCGACGCGGTAACCCTAGCGTGTGACGGCGCCGGGGAGGACAACTCCCTGCGCTGTCAGAAGATCCGGTCGACGACGGCACCGAAGGGCGTCGTCCGGGGCAGGGTGCCGAACACTCCACCCCAGTCGCCGGCCAGTCGGGACGCCACGAAAGCGTCAGCCACCTCGGCCGTCGAGTAGCGGACCAGCAAGGAGGCCTGCAGGCAAGCGGCCATCCGCGCCGCCAGCCGGCGCGCACCGGCCTCGGCCTCGGAGACGTCGGAGAGCGCTTCCAGTACGTCGGTCACGGCCGCGTCGAGCCGATGATCGGCGCCCTGGGCCGCGCCGACCTCGGTCAGCCACGCCTGCAGCGACTCCGGCCGGCGCAGCGCGCGCAGTACGTCGAGCGCGTTGACCGTGCCGGAGCCTTCCCAGATCGAGTTGAGCGGCGACTCGCGGAACAGCAGCGGCAGTCCCGACTCCTCGACGTACCCGTTGCCGCCCAGGCACTCCAGCGCCTCGGCGACCATCATCGGCGTCCGCTTGCAGACCCAGAACTTGGCCAGCGGGAGCGCGATCCGGCGGAACGCCTTCGCCTGCTCGTCGCCGGCCTCGGACGCGTCGACCGCGGCCGCGAGCCGCATCGCGAGAGCGGTTGCCGCCTCGCTCTCGATCGCCAGGTCGGCCAGCACGTTGCGCATCGCGGGCTTGTCGCGGAGCAGGTCCCCGAAGGCACTGCGGTACGACGTGTGCCAGGTCGCCTCGACCAGCGCGCGCCGCATCAGCGCCGCCGACCCGAGCACGCAGTCGAGCCGGGTCGCCGCCACCATCTCGATGATCGTGCGGACCCCGGCCCCTTCGTCGCCGAGCCGGTACCCGACCGTGCCGTGGAACTCGACCTCGCTGGACGCGTTGGAACGGTTGCCGAGCTTGTCCTTGAGGCGCTGCAGCGCGAACACGTTGCGGTTGCCGTCAGCAAGGACCCTCGGCACGACGAAGCAGCTCAGGCCTTCCGGCGCCTGCGCGAGGACGAGGAACACGTCGGCCTGCGGCGCCGAGCAGAACCACTTGTGCCCGGTCAGGAGGTACTCGTCACCGCTGCCGGTCGGAGTCGCCGTCGTTTGGTTCGCGCGGACGTCCGAGCCGCCCTGCTTCTCGGTCATCCCCATGCCGGCGAGCACACCGGTCTTCTCGGCAACGGGCAGCCGGCGTACGTCGTACTGGGTGGAGGCGAGCTTGGGGATCCACTCGCTGCCGAGCGAGTCGGACGCACGGAGCGCGGGGACGGCGGCGTACGTCATGGAGATCGGGCAGCCGTGCCCCGGCTCGACCTGCGACCAGACGTAGAAGCCCGCCGCGCGCGTCAGGTGCGGCGACGGTTGGTCGCTCGTCCACGGCGAGGCCTGCAGGCCGAAACCGATGGCCTTCTCCATCAGCCAGTGCCACGACGGGTGGAAGTCGACCTCGTCGATCCGGTTGCCGTACCGGTCGTGCGTCTTCAGGACGGGCGAGTTCTGGTTGGCCGGGAGCGCGTGGGAGAGCGCTTCCTGCGTTCCCGCGAGTTCTCCGACCGCCGCCAGCGCCGGGTCCTTCGCCAGGTCCCCGTGCGGGCGCAGAGCGTCACCGAGGGACGAGTCCTGGGTGAAGAAGTTCACTCCCTGAAGTGGGGGAGCCTGATTCGTTACCCCGTTTGGGTCCGCCATGTCAGTACGGTAAGCGGTATGGCACGCTCTGGGTCAGCGCGAGGCGGTGGGACGTCGGTCTCACTCGCCTGGGTGCGACGTATCCCCGCGACGACCTGGAAGTTGATCACCCAGACCGTCGGCACCTGTCTGCGCTACCGGGTCACCGGCCTGGCCGCCGAGGGAGCGTTCTTCGCGATCCTCTCGCTGCCGCCGCTGATCTTCGGGCTGGCCGGCTCGATCGGTTTCATCGCCAGCCGGTACTTCGAGGTCGAGACGATCGAGGACATCAAGATCCAGATCGCCGACCTGGCGGCCCGCGCGCTGACCGACGACTCGGTCAAGACCGTCATCGTGCCGACGTTGAACCAGGTCCTCAACGGCGGCCGACCCGACGTGATCTCGATCGGTTTCGTGCTCGCGCTGTGGTCCGGCAGCCGCGCGCTCAACGTGTTCGTCGACACCATCACGATCATGTACGGGATGGGCGGCAAGCGCGGCATCGTCCGGACCCGCGCGCTGTCGTTCAGCCTGTACTGCGCGGCGCTGGTCATCGGCGTGATCGTGCTGCCGCTGGTGCTGGCCGGCCCGGACGCGGTCGACGCGCTGCTGCCGCACCGGCTCGACTTCCTGAACCAGCTGTACTGGCCGGTCGTCACGATCTTGTCGGCGGGCTTCCTGAACACGCTATACCACCTGTCCGTGCCGGTCCGTACGCCGTGGGTCTCGGACCTGCCGGGCTCGTTCCTGGCGCTGTCGATCTGGATCCTCGGCAGCTTCGTGCTGCGCTGGATCCTGCAGAGCACGGTCGGGGGGACGTCGATCTACGGGCCGCTGGCGGCGCCGATCGCCGTCCTGATGTGGCTGTACATGTCCGCGATCGCCGTACTGATCGGTGCGGCGCTGAACGCGGTGGTCGACCGGCTGTGGCCGCACAAGGCACGCCGTGACGCCGCCGAGCCGGTGATGAAGGCGGAGCCCGATCCGAGCCACGAGGACCACCCGCTCACGCCTGGCGAGCTGCGGCCTGAGGTGAAGCTCGCGCGGGTTGTGGAGGCGATGTCGCCTGGATCGCCGGTGGATCCGCCGGGGCACGCGGTCGGGTACCCCTCGAACGAGGCTCCGCAGAAGCAGCCGTTAGTCCCGGAGGAGCCGGCTGCGGCCAACCCGACGGTCGCGAAACTTGCCGCCGTCAAGCCGGATGCCCGCGCCGAGAAGCCGGCCGCTGCCAAGCCTGCTGCCCGGGCCGAGAAGCCCGCTCAGGCGAAGGCCGAGCCGGCGCCGGCCGGCCGGTCCGAGGACGTCGTGGCGCACGCCGACGCGGACAAGGTCGTCCAGGCGAACCGGTCCGAAACCACCCCGTCGTAATTCCGGTGCGGCGGGTCGCAAGTCGACCTACGCTTGCCGTATCGCGACAGTCCGCCGGATCCGGCGGCAAGGACCACCGAAGGGAGTTGAGACGACCATGAACTCCGATCTGGCCCACGAGGACCAACGAGCCGACGGGCCTGCTCACTCCCACACCGTCCGGCCGCCGAGCTGATCTCCGCGGCCGGGCCTCCCGAAAGGTTCGTCGCACCATGTCAGCAACGCTGGAATCCCTCGGCCTGGACCCGTCCACGGCCGACTACCTCTCCGCACTTCCCGGCGCCGGCGGCCTGATCCAGGGTCGCGTCATCCGCGTCGACAAAGGCCTGTCCACCGTTCTCACCGCGGACGGTCCGGTCCGGGCCAGCTGGTCCGGCGGCCTGCTCGCCGCCGTCGCCGAGGACGCCCAGTCGTCCCCGTGCACCGGCGACTGGGTCGCCCTGCGGTGCTGGCCCGACGACCGGATCACGCTCGAGGCGATCGCTCCCCGCCGTACGTCGATCGTCCGCGCCGAGGTCGGCGGCTCGTCCCGCGGCCAGGTGCTCGCCGCCAACGTCGACGTGATCGCCATCGTCGTCGGCCTGATCCCCGAACCCAACATCGGCCGGATCGAACGCTTCCTCGCCCTGGCCTGGGAGAGCGGCGCGCACCCGGTCGTCGTCCTGACCAAGTCCGACCTGGTCGGTGACGCCGACGCGATCGCCGAGGATGTCGCCACGGCCGCGCCGGGCGCCGACGTACTGGTGTGCAGCGCGACCACGGGCGACGGGATCTCTGGGGTCCGGGAGCTTCTGGCGGGCAACGCGACGATGGCGCTGCTGGGTGTCAGTGGCGCCGGCAAGTCGTCGCTCGTGAACGCGCTGGCCGGGGTCGAGCTGCTCGACGTGCAGGCGATCCGCGAGGACGGCAAGGGCCGTCACACGTCCGTACGGCGTGAGCTGATCCCGCTGCCGCTCGGCGGGGTCGTGATCGACACGCCGGGGCTGCGGGGGATCGGGCTGCAGGAGTTCGGCGAAGGGCTGGCTGCGGCGTTCCCGGATGTCAGCGGGCTGGCCAAGCACTGCAAGTTCGGGGACTGTGCGCATCAAACCGAGCCGGGCTGTGCGGTGCAGGAAGCCCTTGCTGACGGCACCCTTCCGGTCCGCCGGTACGAGAGCTGGATCAAGCTGCAGCGCGAGGCCGCGTTCATGGCCCGGCGGACGGATGCCAGGCTGCGGGCCGAGGCGAAGAAGGAGTGGGCCCGCCAGACGAAGAACTACCGCAAGGACATCACTCCGCGGCAGTGAAGAACCGGCCCGGGCGAGCGATCGGGCGCGGTGAAAGACTCGGGGCATGAGTCGATCTGTACTGGTGACAGGAGCTTCACGAGGAATCGGCGCGGCGACGGCGAAGGCCTTCGCCGCGGCGGGAGATCGCGTGGCCGTGCACTACGGCGCCTCCGCCTCGGCCGCCGCGGAGGTCGTGAAGGACCTGCCGGGGGAGGGGCACGTCGTCGTCCAGGCCGACCTGGCCGACGCCGACGCGATCCGCACGATGGTCGACGAGGCCGCGGCCGGGCTCGGCGGGATCGATGTCCTGGTCAACAACGCTGCGGTCTACTCGGCGCATCCGATCCGGCGTACGTCGTACGAGGAGTGGCAGCAGGCCTGGGCCGACACGCTCGGCGTGAACCTGGTCGGCGCCGCGAACGCGTGCTGGTGCGCCGTCCAGCACATGAGCCGCGGCGGCCGCATCGTCAACGTGTCGTCGCGCGGCGCCTTTCGCGGCGAGCCGAACCAGCCGGCGTACGGCGTGAGCAAGGCCGGGCTCGTCTCGCTGTCGCAGTCGCTGGCCCGGGCTCTGGGTCCGGAGGGCATCGCGGTCACCGCGATCGCGCCGGGCTGGACCACCACCGACATGGCTGCGGACGCACTGGCCGGCGAGGGCTACGACCGTCGTCGCCTGGAGAGCCCGCTGGAACGTGTTGCCTCACCTGACGAGGTCGCTGCCGCGATCCTGTACCTGGCGTCACCGGCCGCCGAGTTCGCCACCGGGACCGTGCTCGACTTCAACGGCGGGTCTCACCTGCGGATGTGAAGCGCGGCGAACTCCTCCGCGGTCATCCCGAACACGATCACGTCCTGGTAGGCGCCGGCGAGGAACTCGTGGTCCCTCAAGTGCCCTTCGCGCTGGAAGCCGAGCCGCTCCTGCAGCGCGATCGAGGCGTCGTTGTAGGCGTACACACCGGCTTCGGCCTTGTGGTACCGGCGCTCCTGGAACATGAACCGCAGCAGGATCTTGACCGCGTCGCTCGCGTACCCGCGCCGCTGGTGCTCGCGCCCGACCGCGATCCCGTAGCTGAACCGGCCGCACCGCCGGCTGGTGTCGTTGGTGGAGCACGCACCGACCACGGTGCCGGTCTCGAGCGCCTCGATCGCGAGCTGCAGCCGGTCGTTGTCCTCCCCGTGCGTCGCCTGCTCCTCGGCCCACGCCTGCGTCGCGAACGCCGACCGGGGTGCGTGCACCATGTCGACGTTCCGCTGCATCTCGCTGTCCTGGTCGAACCGCAGGAAGTCCGCCCAGTCCTCGGGCTCGATCGCCCGCAACCGAACCCGCTCACCGACCCACAGAGACGTCATGGCCAAGGATTCAAACAGGCCCGAGGACCAAGAGCCATGGGTTTGAAACAGAAGAAGGCGACGTGCAGAGCACGTCGCCTTCGATCTTCCGTGGACGATACTGGGATCGAACCAGTGACCTCTTCCGTGTCAGGGAAGCGCGCTACCGCTGCGCCAATCGTCCGTGTGAACTTAAAGGTTTTGCGAGGTGGAGACGGGATTCGAACCCGTGTACACGGATTTGCAGTCCGTTGCCTCGCCTCTCGGCCACTCCACCACAGAGTCTCAGCCTGCTGACCTCTTCCGAGCGAACGACCGGGTTCGAACCGGCGACCTCAACCTTGGCAAGGTTGCGCTCTACCAACTGAGCTACGTTCGCACTCTCGCCGGGGGCGTTTCCGCTCCCTGCGAGAGCAGAACAGTAGCGCACTTTCGGGGCCAAGAAAAATCGGTATCTCCCGCTCCTGAACCCCCTGATTTGGCACACTTCCGATGTGACGGAGACCAACATGCCCCCTCCCGCGCGTCCCCTTGCCACCCGCAAAGCGGATGCACTAGAGCGCCTGACCACCGACGTCGACGCCTGGGTCTCCACCGCCTCACCGGACGGCGTCCCGTACCTGGTCCCGCTCTCGTTCATCTGGACCGGCGCGACCCTGATCCTGTCCACCGCCTCCCGCAACCCCACCAGCCTCAACCTCCAGGCCAACGGGCACGTCCACCTCGCGATCGGCGGCACCCGCGACGTCGTTCTCGTCACCGGTACGGCGCAGAGGTTCACGCCCACCCAGGAGCAGGGCGACACGTTCGCCGAGAAGACCGGCTTCGACCCCCGGGCCCTCGAGGCGACGTACCCGTACTTCGAGGTCACGCCGATCCGGATCCAGGCCTGGCGCGAGCCCAACGAGCTCGAGGGCCGGGACCTGATGCTCGAGGGCGCCTGGCTCGTCTGAGACCGCCCGTGTTTCGAGCAGGCCGCGGGCTCATCTGAGCGCCGCAGTCGTGTCATGCACGCCGGCCTACCGCGCCTTCGCCTCGCGCAGGATCGTCGCGATCTCGTCGTACCCACGCTTCTGGGCGTGCTGCAACGGAGTGACGCCGTCACTGTCGGCGAGCGACGGGTCCGCGCCGGCGGCGAGGAGAACCCGGACGATCTGCTGCCACGGCTCGGTGCCCTTGCCGAGGATCACGGCTTCGAGCAGCGCGGTCCAGCCGAGATCGTTCACGTGATCGACGTCGATCCTGGTCTTCACGACGCGACGGACGTAGTCGACGTGGCCACGTTCGCTGGCCGGAATCACCGAGACGCCACCGAACCGGTTTCGCAGCGTGAGGTCCGGGCGAGCCGGGAGCAGCGTTTCGAGCATGGCGACGCTCCCGGTGACTCCGGTGACGAGCCAGGCCGAGTCCTGCCGGTCGTCCTGCGCGTCGGGATTCGCGCCGAGCCCGACCAGCAAGCGGGCGACCTCGACGCGGTCGTTCAGCGACGCCAGGAGCAGCGGCGTACGGCGGTTGCTGTCGGTCGACTCGATCGCCGCACCCGCGGCCAACGCGGCAGCGGCCTGGTTCGCGTCGCCGGAAGTGGCCGCCGCCAGCAGTGCGGTGGCCGGGGCCTTCGGGCGTTCAGTCTTGAGCACGGCACTCACGGCAGCCTGGCCGCGCTTCTCAGCGCCCTGCACCGGCGTGATCCCGTCGCGCTCGGCCGGCTTGGCGCGGTCGGCTCCCGCTGCAACCAGCAGCCGCACGGTGTCGACGTACTGCGGGGTGCCCTTGCCGAGCAGGACGGCCTCGTGCAGCGCGGTCCAGCCGAGGTTGTTGACGTGGTCAACCGTCACGCCGGCCTGGATCAGCCGCCCGACCACAGCCGCGTGGCCGCGCTCGGCGGCGCGGATCAGCGCGGTGCCGCGGTAGCTGTCGAGGCTCCGGACGTTGGCGCCGTGCTGCAGCGTGAGGTCGAGCAGTTCGACGTACCCCTCGCTGGCGGCGATCAGGAACGCGCTCTGCACGGTGTCGTCGACCGCGTTGACATTCGCGCCGGAGGTGATCAGCCGGCGAGCGGTGGCCACGTCGTTCTTCCAGGCGGCGGCGATGAGTTGGTGGTCCAGGTCGGTCGCTGACGGCATGGTGGGCCTCGGGGTCGTCGATGTCGGCGGCTGGGCTTGGGTGGGTGTCGGCGGCTGGGCTGGGGTGGATGGGGATGTCGTCGGTGACGACGGCACGGCTTCGGGCGCCGAGCAGGCGCCGGCCGCCGTCACCAGGATGACGGCGGCCACCGACAGCGCGCGAGACGGGCTCATCGGCGCGGCGGGGTCAGTGCGACGACCTGGTACGGCGGCGTCGCGGTCGGCTCGTCGAACTTGCTGTCCACGAGCAGCAGCCTGCCCTGCACGAGCTTCGCGGTCGTGAGCACCCGCTCCGGGTCGGTCGGAGTCGCGGCGACGAGTCGCGCGGTCCGGCCGTCCTGCGCCAGCCGGAGCGTGGTCAGCACCTTCGAGAAGTTGCGCACCACCCACAGCGTGCGGCCGTCCTGCACGAGACCGTCGGCGTTCACGAGGTCCGCCGTACCGGTGTCAACGGCTGACACCGCGCCGGTCCGCAGCGCGAACCGCCAGAGCTTGCCGACGTTGCCCTGGGCCACGATCAGCGCGGTCCGGTCCGGGGACAGGACGATGCCGCCGAGGTTGAAGCCGGTCTGCGTCGGGATCGTCCCGGTCGCGTCCGCCCAGGTCCGGATCGTCCAGAGGCCGTGCTGCTCGGCGACCCGGAACACCTGCGGTGCGTTCGAGTTCGTCACGTACGCCGCGCCGTCGGGCCCGATCACCAGGTCGTTCAGGAATGCGTTCGGTACGCCGGTGCGCAGCGCGGCGAGCAGTTTGCCGTCGCGGTCGTAGACCCACAGGTCCGGCGCGCCCGGGTGGTCGATCCGGTTCGGGCCGCCCGCGACGTACACCCGGCCGCGCGAGTCGACGGTCACGCCGCGCGCCGTCCAACGGCCGTCGGTGCCGTCGCCGGCGAGCCATTCGGACGCGGCCGCGGCCCCCAGCCGACCGCGGTGGATCTCGCCGCCGGTGGTCTCGGAGACGTAGAAGCGCTGCGCGCGAGCGTCGTACCCGATGCCCTCGAACTTCGACCCGCGGAGGTCGCCCGGCAGTTCGTAGGTCAGCGGCCGGGCGGACGCGGTGGGAACGACGACGCCGGTGAGCGCGACGGACAGGACGAGCGTGGTGCAGAGGGAACGGACGGACATCGGGGACCTCTCATCGCTGGAACGGGATGCCTCCAGCGTGGTCGGTCTCAGCCTCGCGGACGACGGGAGTTCGGCCACCGCCGGATAGCCGATCGGATGATTCGGAAGCCGGTCTGCCGGGCCTACCATCGGCAGGACATGACGACTTCACACGCACCGGCCGCCGTGCTCGGTCAAGCCGGCGGGCTGCTGAAGGCGTTGCACACGACGTTCGTCGTCCTCGTGCTCGCCTCCGCGGTCCGCTACCTGACCGGTCACGGGTTCGGCGATCAGGCGCCCTGGATGATCGCGGGCGCTCTGGCCCTGCTGGCGACGTACGCCGCGGGGCCGGTCCTGCCTGGCCGGGTGTGGCTAGCGTTGCTGGTGGTGGTGTGGTTCGGGCTGGTGCTGCTCGCGCCGTCGTTCGCGTGGTGCGCCGTGCCGCTGTCGTTCGTGGCACTGCGGGTGCTGGCGTTCTGGCCGGCCTGCGCGGTGGTTGCCGGGATGGTGGCGGTTGTGGTGGTGCAGTGGACCCGGATGGCCGACCGGCTCGACCCGACGATCGTACTGGGACCGGTCTGCATCGCCGTACTGGCTGTTGGGGCCTACCGAGCGCTGGAGCGGGATGCGGTCGCGCGACAGGCGCTGCTGGACGACCTGCACGCGGCGCAGGGGGACCTGGCCGACGCGCAGCACCAGGCCGGCGCACTCGCCGAGCGGGCGCGGCTGTCGCGGGAGATCCACGACAGCGTGGCCCAGGGGTTGTCGAGCATCAACCTGCTGCTGCAGGCCGCCGAACGGGAGTGGGACTCCCGGCCGTCCTCAGCTCGCGAGCACGCGGGCCAGGCTGCCGCCACCGCGCGGGACGGGTTGGACGAGGTGCGACGGGTGGTCCGGGACTTGGCTCCAGCCGAGTTGGCTGCCTCTGGACGGCCTGCGCTGCCGGACGTGCTGCGACAGACGTGTGAACGCCTTGCGGCGGTGAGCGGGGTCGACGTACGGGTCCAGGTGCACGGGACGCCGGTGTCACTCGGCTCTGAGGTGGAGACGGCTCTGCTGCGGACTACGCGTGGTGCTCTGGCGAATGTGCTCGAGCACTCCGCGGCTACGACGGCCGTTGTCACGCTGACCTATCAGCCAGATTCCGTGGTGCTCGACGTCCGCGACGACGGGCAGGGCCTGACCGACCGCGCGCCGGCTGACCCGGATCGCGGGCGGGGACTCGCGGGCATCCGTGAGCGCCTGAGCCACCTCGGCGGCACGCTGGTACTGGAGAGCGAGCCAGGCGAAGGTACGGCGCTCGCGGCGTCGATCCCACTGAAGGCAGACGCGGGGGGAGTGTCGTGATCCGGGTCGCGCTGGTCGACGACCACCCGGTCGTCCGAGCCGGTATGCGTGCTCTGCTCGAGGGCCAGGACGACCTGTCCGTCGTGGGCGAGGCCTCCGACGCCCACAGCGCCGTACAACTCGTCGCCGCACTCCGGCCGGACGTCGTACTGATGGATCTCAACCTGGGCGCAGGCCCCGGCGGCGCCGAAGCGACCGCGAGCCTGCGGTCACTCCCGGAACCGCCGCACATCCTGGTCCTGACGACGTACGACACCGAGGCCGACATCAGCAGCGCGATTGACGCCGGCGCCTCCGGCTACCTCCTGAAGGACGCGCCCCCCGAGGACCTGTTCCGCGCAATCCGCGGCACCGCCCGCGGCGAAACCATCCTGGCCCCCGCCGTGGCGGCGCGCCTGATGCGCCGTACAGGGCCGTTGCTCACCGAACGAGAGGTCGAGATCCTCGGCCTGCTCGCCACAGGCGGTTCCAACCGCGAGATCGCCCGCAGCCTGTTCGTCAGCGAGGCGACGGTGAAGTCGCACCTCTCGCACATCTACACCAAGCTCGAGGTCGACACTCGCGCCGCGGCGGTGCCGCGAGCGATCGAGCAACGCATCATCCGCCCACCGAGCTGACAAAGCGAAGGCGAGGAGGAAACGCTCCAGCACCCGTCGCGCCACAACGCCGTACCGCAATCACCTCAGCCACAGCAGCCGAGCGAAGCGAAGGCGTCCCCGTCAGACAACCCCAGCCCCAGCAGCCGAGCGAAGCGAAGGCCAGAACGGAGTGCTCGACCGAGCGTGTCGCGCCACAACGCCGCACAACAGACAACCCCAGCCCCAGCGGGCCGAGCGAAGCGAAGGCCCCAGGGGGTGCGGGTGGCGAAGCCCCCGCCCGCGGCAAGCGAAGCGCAGCCGCACAGAATGACGGAAGCGGCCCGGTCCACGCTTTCCGTGGACACAGACCGCCGCCGATGACGTGGGCGATACTGGGTTCGAACCAGTGACCTCTTCGGTGTGAACGAAGCGCGCTACCACTGCGCCAATCGCCCGTTCGGGGTGTTGCTGGTGTTGCTCGGGAGAAACCATAGCGCATGGAACGGCGACGTACGAAACCGGCCGGGCTACTCTTGCTGCAGGACGGAGACCCCGTCGCGTTGGAGACGTGATTGTGACTTTCTCGCACGACACCGAGCACGCGCTCGGCACGCTGGTCCGGCTGGTCAACACGCTGCCCGGGCCGAACAGCCAGGTCGACACGATGGACTCGCTCGAGGATCTGGAGAAGTTCGTCCAGGAGCGGGAGTTCAGCGCGGTCGGGACGCTCACCGAGACGGATCTGCAGGAGGTCCGGGATCTGCGGCCGTTGTTCTCGCCGGTGTTCACGACGGGTTCGGACGCGGAAGCGGCGGCGATGATCAACGCGATCGTCGCCCGCGGTACGACGACGCCGCGGCTGACCAACCACGACGGTCACCCGTGGCACATCCACTACTCGCGCGACGGCGCCTCGCTGACTTGCCGGATCACGGTCGAGTGCGGGATCGCGCTCGCCCAGGTGATCTCGGCCGGGGAACGCGAACGCCTCCGCCGCTGCGAGGCACCGGACTGCGACGACGCACTGATCGACCTGTCGCGGAACCGCTCGAAGCGCTACTGCGACGCACGCACCTGCGGCAACCGCCTGCATGTCGCGGCGTACCGCGAACGCCGCAAGGCCTCGGGGGAGTAGCAGCCCCCGTACGACGTGAGCCGCGCCGGTGAGAGCACCGGCGCGGCTTGTCGTTGCGCCGGACGCGTTCCAGCTCTGGCTTCGGCGGCTGAGGAGCAAACCGACTTCGAACGGGCCCTGCCGTGTTCGGCCGCACCCGGATCGCCGGTTACGTGCCTCTGAATGAGCCGTACGCCGCCCTGCAGCGCGCCGAGCAGCGACGTCGCAGGCGGTCGAGATCCGCGTCGGGCCTGGGCGTCGCCGCTGCCCGTCCACGGCGGCTGGGCTCCTACACCCGGCCCTGCGGCTCCATCAAAGCGCGGCTATGAGTGCGGCGAACTCGCGCAGGCGCGCGGCGATTTGGTGGGTCAACCCGTGAGCTGCGCCGTTGGCCCACCGGATTTCGGTGGGCCAACGGGTGCGTTCATGGGTCAGCCCATCAAATTGGCTGTGGGTCGGACGGGCCGTCCGAGCGACCCACCAGATCGGATGTGGATCCGGCGGGATTCCTCGGGTTGTCGGTTGGTGGCGTGGGGTGACCCACCAACTGGGTTACGGGTCGATGTCCTCGGCGGAGCGTTCGGCGAAGACCTTGGCTACGGCGGCGGTGACTTCGCCGGGCGTGGTCAGGTCGCGGTCGTCGGCTCGGTGGATGGCTTGGACGTCGCGGGTGGTGGAGGTGAGGAAGATCTCGTCGGCGTCGGCCAGCTTCGCGAGGGGTACGTCGCGTTCGACGGCGCCGAACCAGGCGATCACCAGGCCGCGGGTGACGCCGGCCAGGGCGCCGGACTCGAGGGTCGGGGTGACGAGCTCACCGTCGTACACGCAGAAGATGTTCGACCCGGTGCCCTCGCACAGGTTGCCGATCGTGTTGGCGAAGATCGCCTCGCTGGCGCCGCGTTCCTTGGCGTAGGCCAGGGCGCGGACGTTCTCGGCGTACGACGTGGTCTTGAGGCCGGCGACCGCGCTGCGCTCGTTGCGGACCCACGGGACCGTGACGATCGCGGACGTCGGCGCCGGGGCTTTGATCGCCTGCGACGCGACGATCAGTGTCGGGCCCGTCGTACCGCGATCCGAGGACAACGGCGAGACGCCGCCGGTGTACGTGATCCGCAGCCGGCCGAACGCGATGTCCGGGTCCGCCTTCACGACCGTCGCGATCGCGTCCTCGACCTGGGCGACGTCCGGCGCCGGCAGCCCCAGCCCGGTCGCCGAGCGGACCAGCCGCTCCAGATGCTTGGTCACCGCGAACGGCTGCCCGTCGACGATCTTCAGCGTCTCGAAGACACCGTCACCCGTGGTCAGCCCGTGATCCAGCACCGACAACCCCGCGGACGACGGGTCCGGCAGTACGGCCCCGTTGAGCCAGACGATCATTCCTGCTCCTTCCAACGGCCCACACAGTAGCTCTCGGTACGGCGTTTCGTCTTACACCGTTGGGATTTCGCCTCCTGAGGCGTGATCGGGGGGTGAACGCAGGGTGACGAAGGGGTACCCCGATTTTTGTTCTCCCGCCTGGATGGGCTAATGTTCTTCTCGCGCCGGGGGAACGAAACACCGGTCGCAACGCGGACGTAGCTCAGTTGGTAGAGCGCAACCTTGCCAAGGTTGAGGTCGCCGGTTCGAACCCGGTCGTCCGCTCGGAGAGGGTATCCGGCAGGCCGCTTTCTCACCTGGTGGAGTGGCCGAGAGGCGAGGCAACGGCCTGCAAAGCCGTGTACACGGGTTCGAATCCCGTCTCCACCTCTGAACAACCCCTGCTCGTACAACTCAACACCTGGACGATTGGCGCAGCGGTAGCGCGCTTCCCTGACACGGAAGAGGTCACTGGTTCGATCCCAGTATCGTCCACGTAGTCGATGGGCGACTCGTGTCCGCGGAGAGCGCGGACCGGGTCGCCTACGTCGTTTTGTGCGGCTGCGCTTCGCTTGCCGCGTTGCGGGGGCTTCGCCACCCGCACCCCCTTGCGCCTTCGCTTCGCTCGGCTGCTGTGGCTGGGGTTCTTTGTGGTGCGGCGTCGTGTGCACCATCTTTGGTCGTGGGATCCGTGTCGCGGGGCCTTCGCTTCGCTCGGCTGTTGTGGCTGGGGTTGGTTGCCGGGTGCGCCTTCGCTTCGCTCGGCTGGCGTGGTGGAGTTGTCTGCGGTACGGCGTTGTGGCGCATCACGCCTGCTGGAGCGCATGCTGGCCGCCTTCGCTTCGCTCGGCTGTCGGGCGCTGAGGTTGGCTGACGGGATTGCAACCGCTTTGCTGCGGCTGGGGGTACCTCGCTCGGCTGATGCGCCTGGGTTTGGTGTGGTACGGCGTTGTGGGTGAATCACGCCTGCCAGAGCGCTTGCTCGCGGCTTCGCGTTGCAGCGGCTGGCCGGGGTGCCTTCGTTCGCTCGGCTGATGTATTCGGGTTACTTGCGGTGCCGCGGATCGCGCGGAACAGGTCCTCGGGTGTGCGTCCTTCAGCAGTTAGCCAGACGCGCCGACGTTCTTCGCACTGCTGATAGTCGGTCTCGTACGTCGTCCGGACCAGGATCTGCGGCGGTTCCGGGAGCGCTCGCGGGCTCGCGCTCGGTTCGGCGCCGCCGGGCAGCCCTTCCCGGCTTGGCTTAGCCGGTGCTGCTGATCGACGGGCACAGAGGCGCATCCTGCCGAAGGGTCCTTCTCTGTAGCCGCGGCCTTCACTCGAGTGGGCTTCCGGCTGTGTCGACACCTTGATCACCATCGCGGTGGATGCAGGCCGGCGTCTTCGGAGTGCCTCGGGTGGTGCGCAAACGGGCTGCCGTCCTTCGGCTGCGCTGTGGTTGCCCGGGGGCAGTTGTTGTCGGGGCTCCTCTTCTGTTGGTG
Organism: Kribbella lupini; assembly: GCF_039529595.1. NCBI lineage: Bacteria > Bacillati > Actinomycetota > Actinomycetes > Propionibacteriales > Kribbellaceae > Kribbella > Kribbella lupini. Next base: position 1,765,830 of record NZ_BAAANC010000001.1, read on the forward strand.
GCTTGGCTTAGGGTCGTCACTCTTTGGGCAGGATGGGTTCCGCTTGGTGATCGGTGAGGGTCGTCGGGCCGGCTGCTGACTTCTGGGGGGCATGGTGGCGGGTGGGTTCGAGGGGTTCGACGCGTTGGTCGAGCTGGTGCGGTTGCGGTTTCGGCGGTTGCGGCGGCGGTTGGGGCGGGAGGACACGCCGCCGATCCTGGCGTGTGTGCAGCCGTCGTTGCACGAGGAGCCGGGGTTGCTGGCGGCGGTCGCGGAGCAGTTGCGGCCGGGGGATCGGCGGGCGAAGCCGGTGCCTTACGCGTACGTCGACCTCGGTGGCACTCGCAGTGTGCAGGCCGGGCCCGATCACGACCTGGCGCCGATCGACGTCGACGACGTGGTCGAGCTGCGGAAGGTGCTGTCGGCGATCACGGGGCAGTTGGGGCTCGGGAACGGGGGCAAGTACCGGTTCCGGCGGTTCTTCCTGGTGAACTGGCTGATGAAGATCTCCGTGCCGGAGCCGGACGGTGGGCCGCCGGCGATCAGCGGGAAGATGTTCCGGCGGGCGCTGGCGACCGCGGGGGACGACGGGGCGACCGCGGCCCGGTACGCGTTGGAGAGCTTGCCGCGGGTGCTGGCGACCGGCGTGCTGCTGGCGGTGACCGGGTTCCTGCGAGTGCTGCACAGTGGGCGGGTGCCCGGGCCCGGCAAGGGATACCGGTGGTTCCGGAACCAGGACTTCCTGCCGCGCGGTGACGACACCTTCGCCGAGCTCGCCTACCGGATCACCGCCGACCAGTGGCAGAAGCAGGATCCGGCGCAGATCGCCAGGCTGCTGGTCGGGGCGTTCCTGAGCGATCTGCGCGGTGCCTACCCGCGGCGTGGGTTCTTCCGGCGGTACCGGACGACGTTCCCGATCGTGCTGCTGGACGGGATCACGCGGGCCAACGGCGGGTACGCGCTGATCCGGACGGTCGCCGACGTGCGGAACGAGACGCGGACGTTCGACCCGTTGTTGCTGATGACAACCAGCCGGCTGGTGCCGCCGCTGGCGCTGCCGCCGGCCGAGGACTCGTCGCTGGAGAGCAAGACCCCGGCGGAACTCGTGCAGGGGTGGCACCAGCGCAACGAGGCCCTCAGCCGGCGGCGCGAGATCATCGCCTGGATCATCCCGATCACCGTGCATCCGCGGGCCGCGGGTGAGCCGCATGTGCCGGCGCGGCACCTGAGTCGGCCGCCGACGCCGTGGCGTCGTACGCGGGTCGCGAGGGGCGTGGCCGTCCTGGCGACGCTGGCGGTGGTGGGCGGCGGCTACACGGCGTACGGGATGGTGGACGACGAACGCCGGTGCGGTGACGGGTTCCAGTGGCGGGACGGGACGAGCTGGATCCTGTCGGACCCGATCGCGGACTCGGTGGCGCGGATCGGCGGGACCTGCGTCGGGGTGTCCGACGGGTCGAACAGCCTGCTGCTGCCCAGTGCGCAGTTCGACGACGTGCGCGGGCTGATCTTCGCCCAGAACGAGCAGGTACGCCGGGTGCACGCCGAGACCGGTCGTCCATTGATGACGCTGGTGTTCGTGGCGGCGGTCGCTGACCAGGCAGGCGTCGACAAGGCGCTGGCCGCGCAGCGCGAGCAGCTCGCCGGAATGGCCGTCGTTCAGGCGCGCCAGCTGGACCGGAACCGCGGCGCCGAGCCGCTGTTGCGGGTGCTGATCGCCAACGCTGGCCCGCAGCTGCAGCACACGCGGTTCGTGGTCGACCGGCTGCGGGTCCTGATGAAGGACGACCCGAGCATCGTCGCGGCGACCGGGCTGCACGAGAGCCGCGAGTCGACCCGGACGATGGTGAAGGAGCTGGCCGCGGCCGGCATCCCGTCGATCGCGGCGACGCTGACGGCCGACTCGATGGTCGACACGTCGCGGCTGTACTTCCAGATCTCGCCGCAGAATCGGCGCGAGGCCGCCGTCGCCGCGGCGTACCTGGACCAGTTGATAGCCAAGGGCAAGGACGCGTTCGGGCACCGCTTGACGCGCCGGGCGCGGCTCTACAAGTCGGCCGACCCGAAGGACACCTACAGCCAGAACCTGGCCGCCGACCTCGCGGAGAGTCTCGCGCGGCGCGGAGTCGCGGTGACGACGACCTCGATCCGGCCAGACGGCCAGGACGCGGGCGGGCTGGACAGCGGCGGGCTCGACCCCGAGCGCGCGGGCCGGGACGCCTGCGACGCCCGAGGGGAGGCCGTCCTGTACGCCGCCCGCGGGCTGGTCGACTTCCAGGCGTTCCTGGACGGGATCACCGATCGTTGTCCGAAGCAGCCGCCGTACATCCTGGCCGGGGACGACGTCACCAAGCACGTCGCGGAGCGCTCGGTCAGCGCGGCCAACCGCGCGGTCCCGTACCAGTACCTGTCGCTGGCGATCGCCCCCGAGCTCGGCGGCGCGGCGTCGCCCGCGGCGGCGAACTTCTACCAGCGGCTGACGACCCTGTTCGACTACGAGGGCGATCCGGAGCGGTCCCGCACGCTCGACGGTCACGCGGCGCTGAGCTACGACGCCGGCTACAGCGCCGTGCTGGCGGTGCGGTTCCTGGCCGAGAACAACATCGCGATCAGCAGCGCCACACTGTGGCCGGCGCTGCTGTCGATCACCGACGACGCCGGGCAGCAGAGGCGCTACGAAGGGGTGACCGGCACGATCGACTTCGGCGGCCGGATCGACCAGCGGGTGCCGGTGAACAAGCCGGTCTACATCGTGACGTTCGAGAAGGGCCGGGCGACGGCCAAGGACAACCTGGTCTGCGGTGCTCCCGCGGACCGCGAGAGCACCTTGACCAAACCGTGGTGCCCGATCGATCAGTAGTAGCGACGAAGGTCCGGCCAGAGGGCGGACCACGGCTTGGTCGGACCGGTGCAGAGGAGGACGTGGGTGCCTCGCTCCTCGTTGTCGACGCGTTGGCCGTTGTCCACGCGGGCTGCGTCGGTGCAGGTGCCGAAGTGTGACTCGTACTGCGGGACCCGTTCCTGCGTGACGAAGACGACCGGGCCGGTGTGGGCGTCGGTGGGTGGCGGCCAGTCGGCGTAGCTCATGTGGCCCGAGTACACAGTGGGGAGATCGCCGCCGTACTTCGCCAAGGCGCCCGCTTGGCCGTAGTTGCCGGCGAAGACGACGGCTCGGTCGCGGTCTTCGGCCGGGAGTTGGTGCCAGACGGACGTGACAGTGGCGGTGAGCTCGGGCCAGCCGATCTGTTCGCCTTGTTCGGCGTTGACGGGGAGGACGAGGTTGACGGCCGACTCCGGGAGGACCGGCAGGGTGAAGGCTGCCGAGGTGACAGCGGTGAGGACGGCTGCGGCGGCGAAGACGGTACGGCGTACGGCCTGGCGGCCTCGGGACAGCCAGTCGAGGGTGGGTTGGGTGCCTGCGGCAACGAGCACCAGGAGGAGTGGAAGGGCGTAGTAGGACTTGCCCCCGGTGGCCAGGACGATGATGCAGAGGATCGGGTAGGAGAGCGCGACCGGGCGGGACCAGCGCAGCGCCGGGGTGCGCCAGAGGCGGCGGAAGCCGGCGATCCAGACCGGGACCAGGAACGGCGAGAGCTGGGCGAGCTGGAGCGGGACGAACATGATCCGGTTCTCGGTGCCGTCGTCCTCGCTGATGCCGCCGGCAACGGTCAGCTGGGGCCAGTCGTGAGTGGCCTGCCAGATCACGTTCGGAGCGGCGATGACCGCGGCGACCGCGATGCCGGCGGGGAGGTACCAGGTCTTGAGGATGCTGCGCGGACCGGTGATCAGTACGGCGATCAGCAGGGCCGCGAGGGGCAGGACCACCAGGTACTTGTTCTCCAAGGCGATGCCGGTAGTGAGGCCCAGCGGGATCCACCAGCGCGGGTCGTCCGTGCGGAGCAGGCGGAGGGCGAAGAAGGCGATCACCATCCAGGCCAGCAGGTCGAAGGTCGCGGTGGAGACCAGGTGGCCGGTGCCGAGGACGAAGCCGGCCAGCGCCGTACAGGCGGCGGCGAGGATCTGGGCGTTGCGTTCGGCGCCCAGCTCGCGGGCGATCAGGGCCACGACGACGACCGTGCACGCGGCACTCAGTGTTGCGACGACGCGCAGGCCCATCGGGGTGTCGCCGAACAGCGTCATGGAGATCTTGGCGAGGAGTGGGGTGAGCGGCGGCTGGTCGGTATAGCCCCAGGCGAGGTGGTCGGCGGCGACGCGGAAGTACAGCTCGTCGCGGTGGTAGCCGTACCGGCCGGACAGCGCGGTGAGCACGGCGGCGACCGCGACGGCGATGAGAGTGACGGGGACGGTGGCGAAGGCAGGTACCGACGGGCGCGTCATGGCGGAATGCTGCCAGTCACCGAGGGCCACAGCTAGAGGTCGAGCAGCTCGGGTGAGCGCTCTCTCTCCAGCAGGATCACGCGGCCGGCGAGCGAGTCGTCCTTGATCAGCCGCACGACGGCGTCGGTGAGGGTCTGCAGCGGGATCTGCTCGGGCCCACGCTCCTCGGCGGGCAGGTCTTCGCGTTCGGCGATGCCGCGCTCGGTCGCCACCCAGTCCGGTACGACGCAGTTGACGCGGACCTGATGGCTTTCCCGCAGCGGCGCGAGAGTCGCGGTGAAGCGGATCAGGCCGGCTTTCGACGCGCTGTACTCCGGCGACACGTGCGGGCCCAGGCCTCGGCCGGCGGTCGAGCCGAGGTTGACGACCGCGCCCCCGCCGGCCTCACGCATGGGCTCGAGGACGAGCTGGGTGGCGAGCATCGGGGCGCGCAGGTTGAGGTCGAGCGAGGCCGACCAGCGGGCCGCGTCGGCGTCGGGGAAGCACGGGCGGAGGACCGCGCCGCCGCCGGCGTTGTTGACCAGGATGTCGGGGCGGGTCTCGTCGAGGAGCCTCGTGAGGGCTTGGTCGTCGAGCAGGTCGACGTGCTCGTAGCGAGCCACGGGCCGGAAGCGAGGAGCGCCCGAGCCGAGCGATGCGGCCGTCGTACTGCCCGACGCAGCGTTGATCGCTTCGGCGGCCCGGTGGCCGGCCTCGTCGTCGATGTCGACCAGGACGACCTCGGCGCCTTCCGCGGCCAGGCGGGAAGCGATGGCGCGGCCGGTGCCGACCGCGGCGCCGGTGACCACCGCTCGCTTGCCGAAAATCTCCATGCGGACCACAGTGCCTGCCGCCACCGACAGAAACCGGGTTGGTATGTCTCGGCCTGCGTGAGGGCACTTGTCTGGAGTGCGGCCAGGTGATTTGGTATGTCAACCTGCCCGCCGACAGGAGGTTCGGATGACGCTGCTCTACGAGCGGATCAGTACGTACGTGCTGGAGCAGATCCGCAGCGGCGCGCTCGGGCCGGGGGACCGGGTCGCGTCGGAGATGGAGCTGGCGGCGCAGTTCGAGGTCAGCCGGATCACGTCGAAGCGGGCGCTGGAGGTGCTGCGCGAGGCCGGTCTGATCGAGCGCGTTCGCGGCAAGGGATCGTTCGTCGTCCAGGACCTGCCCGATCTGAACGGCGTGACGACGCCGCTGCGCGGCCGGATCGGGAGTGGGCCGACGCCGTTCCGCCAGCGGCCGGGGACGATCGGGCTGGTGATCCCCGACGTCTCCGAGGCGTACGGGCTCGAGCTGCTGCGCGCGATCGAGGAGCGCTGCGCCGACCACGGCGTCCACCTGCTGGTACGACGGACGCGCGGTCGCCAGCCGGACGAGGAGAAGGCCGTCGACGCGTTCGTCGCCTCGGGCGAGGTGGACGGGATGATCGTGTTCCCGGTGCACGGCGACTTCTACAACGCGAGCCTGCTGCGGCAGGTGCTCGACGGGTACCCGATCGTGCTCGTCGACCGCCACCTGTCCGGGATCCCGGTGTCGGCCGTGCACACCGACAACGTCGCGGCCGCCCGCGCGCTGACCGAGCGGCTGCTCGAGCTCGGGCACCGGCACCTCGCGTTCGTCTCGCCGCCGCCGCAGAACACGTCGAGCATCGAGGAACGCCTGAAGGGCTTCCACGCCGCCTTCGCCAAGCACGAGGCCGGCGGGTACAAGGCGCACCAGCTCACCACGCTGCGCGCGACGCTGCCTGGCTCCTTCACCCCGGAGCACGTGAGCTCGGACGTCGCGACGATCCGCGCGTTCCGCGCCGAGGCGCCGGAGGTGACGGCGTACGTCGCCTGCGAGTACAACCTCGCCCGGATGCTCGACCGGGCGTTCACGCCGCCGGCGGCGGATGCGACGGGGACGGGCTCGCCCAGGGCGGATGCGACGGCAGGACCGCCGCCGAGCCCCCGCAACCCGCTGGACCAGCGCCAACCGGTGATCGCCTGCTTCGACTCGCCCGGGGACCCGATCTCCGGTGCGCCGTACCTGCACGTACGCCAGGACCAGGAGGAGATGGGCCGCCAGGCCGTCGACCTCCTGCTGGCCCGGCTGCGCGGCGAGCCCGTACCGAACCTCTCCCTGGTGCCGTTCCGGATCGTCGATGCCGACGACAACTGACTTTCGGCAGTACTGCGGTGACGCCGTCGGTCTGTAGCGTCGGAGGGTGACGTGGCGGCGGGCGGGTGACTTCGGGCTGTGGGCCGGCCTGTCGTTCCTGGTCATTGCCGAGAGCGGTTCCCGCAGCGATCCGTACTGGTTGATGGGCGGGTGCGTCGCGCTGCTGGCGGCCGCCGTACTGCTGCGGCGGAGCCGGCCGCTGGTCGCGCTGGCCGTGGTGATCGTGCCGGAGGCCGTGATCATCGGCCTCACGATGAACACCACGACCGGTACGCCGATCGCGTTCGTCCCGGCGACCGCGACGCTCGCCTATCTGGCCGGGCGGCGGGAGACGCAGCTCAAGTACTTCGTCGCGCTGACCAGTGGATCGCTGACGTTGCTGCTCGCGCTGCGGCTGATCCTGTTCCGCGACGTCGGGATCGCTGACACGGTACTGAGCTGGCTCGCGGTCGTGCTGCTCGTCCTGGTGCTGTGCGTGATGCCGTGGCTGATCGGCCGGTACCGCGCCCAGCAGGCGCTGCTCGCGACCGCCGGGTGGGAACGCGCCGAGCGGATCGAGCGCGAGCAGCGGCTGGAGATCGACCAGGTCCGGCTCAGGGAGCGCTCTCGGATCGCCGAGGACATGCACGACTCGGTCGGCCACGAGCTGAGCCTGATCGCGCTCCGCGCGGCCGCGCTCGAGGTGGACGCCGAGCTGCCCGAGCGGCACCGCCGGGCCGCGACCGAGCTGCGGGAGGCCGCCGCGACGGCGACCGAGCGGCTCGGCGAGATCATCGGCGTCCTGCGGGACGCCGACGCGCAGGCGCCCGTCGTACCGAGTGACGAGTCGGTGGCCGAGCTGGTCGACCGCGCCGCGGCCTCCGGTCTGGCGGTGCGGTTGGTGCAGGAGGGCGCGGCCGAGCCGTCGCCGATGGTGGATCGCGCGATCCACCGCGTGGTCCAGGAGTCGTTGACCAACGCCAGCAAGCACGCGCCCGGCGCCGAGGTCGTCGTCACGCTGACCCGCGCCGAGGACGAGGTCGTCGTGCGGATCGCCGACACAGGTGCCACGCGTGCCGTGCCGGAGGTTCCCTCGAGCGGCACGGGTCTCGCCGGCCTGGCCGAACGCGTTCGCTTGGTCGGCGGCAGCCTGACCGCAGGTCCGCGTGACCGGGGGAGCGCGGGAACCGGTGAGCGGATGCCGGTCGGTGGCTTCGAGGTGGTGGCTCGGGTTCCTCGCAGCGGCGGCCGCCCGGAGCCGGTCGCCGACGTCCGGTCGGCCACTGCCGACGAGCGGGACGTCGTACGGCGACGCGCGCGGCGCGGTCTGATCACCGCGCTGCTGGTCCCGGCAGGACTGTCGGTAGGGATCGGAGCCATTGCCCTGGGCTACTACTTGGTGGCCGGGTACAACTCGGTGCTCCCGCCGGACCGGTACGACGCGCTGCGCATCGGGCAGAGCTTCGCCGAGGTCGAGGCCGTGCTGCCGCGGATGCAGATGATCGACCCGCCGAAGGAGCGCGTGGTCGAGCACGACGGCTGGACCTGCCGCTACTACCGTCCCGACGGGCCGTTCTCGATCAACTACGCGTACCGGCTGTGCTTCGAGCACGACCGGCTGGTCGCCAAGGAGATGGTGCAGACCGGCTCGGTCCGGCCGACCGTGGAGGGCTACACGCCGGGACCCCAACCTGAAGGGACACGATGATCCGGGTCTTGCTGGCCGACGACGAGGCGATGGTCCGGGCGGGGGTCCGGGCGATCCTTGCCTCCGACGACGAGATCGACGTCGTGGCCGAGGCCGGTGACGGCGCGGAGGCGGTCGCGCTGGTGCACAAGCACCGGCCGGACGTCGCCGTCCTGGACATCCGGATGCCGCGGCTGGACGGGCTGGCGGCCGGGGCCGAGATCCGCCGCACGGCGCCGGAGACCGCGGTGGTGATCCTGACGACGTTCTCCGAGGACGCCTACATCGCGAAGGCGCTGGGCGACGGCGCGAGCGGGTTCCTGCTGAAGTCAGGAGATCCGCGCGAGCTGATCGCCGGGCTGAAAGCGGTCGCGGACGGAGCGGCGTACCTGTCGCCGAAGGTCGCGCAGCGGGTGATCGCCGAGCTCGGTGGCGGGACCGGCGGCGGCCGGATGGCCCGGGCCGCGGAGGCGAAGGAGCAGGTCGGCGTACTGACTCCGCGCGAGCGCGAGGTGCTGGCGCTGGTCGGTGCCGGGCTCTCGAACGCGGAGATCGCGGCCCGGCTGTTCCTGGTCGAGGGGACGGTCAAGGCCTACGTCAGCGCCGTACTGACCCGGCTCGACGTGAAGAACCGGGTGCAGGCCGCGATCATCGCCTACGAAGCCGGTCTGGTCAGCTAGCCCGGCTGTTGCCTGTTACGGCAGTGGGTACAGAGCGGTCTTGACCGGAAGGGCCGCCGACGCTCCGGCGGGTGACACCCGGTAGACACTTGGTCATGGGATAGTGGGACCTCCCGGCGGGACGGTGGCCGGGACGGACCAGCAGAGCCGGGGCGGCGGCACCGCCTCGTTGAGAGAATCAGGGGATCCAGGTCGTGACCGACTCGCACAACTCCGGACAGCACAAGGACCGGGAAGCGGCGGCGGCCGAGGTCCGGAGGATGTGGCAGCCCACGCCGTCCTGGAGCCAGCCGGACCCCGGCGCCCAGGCCGAGCCCGAGGAGACCGAGCCGGCCGAGGAGACGCAGGACGCGCTCACGGGCGACTCGTGGTCCACCCCGGGCCAGGCCACGCCGTACAGCGGACAGCCGGACCCGGCCCCCGCCAGTACGCCGGGCGCCCACAGCGCCGCTCCCAGCAGCAGCTCCGGTACGCCGGGCGCTCACAGCGCGTCCGAGCCTGAGGCCAACCCGTGGGGTTCCAGCAAGCCGAGCACCGGCGAGGCCAGCTCGTGGAGCATCGCCAACCCGGGCTCAGCCACCGGCACTCCCACCGGGACCCCTGCGCCCGCCGTCGACCCCTGGACGCAGCCGGCCGAGCAGCCGACCCAGCAGGCGCCGCAGCTCTCGCAGACCGCCCAGCAGTTCTTCCCGCAGGGCGTCCCGAACCAGCACCCCCCGCAGCCTCCGCGCGAGGTCTCGTACCGTGCCGAAGAGCTGATGCAGGCGCTGCCGCTGCCCCGGGAGGCTCCGGCCGAGCGCGGTGTCCGCAGCGTGCTGCGGCTGCGTCCCGGCAGCGCCGAGCGGATCGAGCGGATCGCCCGCGCCACAGCGGCGACCGCGTTCCGCCGTCCGGTCACGATCACCATCGCCAACCCCAAGGGCGGCTCGGGCAAGACGCCGACCACCCTGCTGCTGGCCGGTGCGCTCGGTCAGGCGCGGGGCGGCGGTGTGGTGGCCTGGGACAACAACGAGCTGCGCGGCAACATGCACCTGCGCACCCACGACACCAACGCCCGCTCCACCGTCACCGACCTGCTGCAGGCGATGCCGATGCTGACCCAGCCGGACGCCCGGCTCGGTGACGTCGCGGCGTACCTGCGGCACCAGGTGGCCGGCCAGTACGACGTGCTGACGTCCGCGACCACGACGTACTCGCAGATCGAGGCCAAGGACTTCGACCAGATCCACCGGCTGCTGAGCCGCTTCTACAAGGTGCTGGTGATCGACACCGGCAACAACGAGGGCTCCAGCAACTGGCGCGAGGCGATGCGGGCGTCGGACGCGCTCGTCATCCCGATCAAGTGGAAGAGCCTGTCCTGCGCGGCCGCCGTGCAGATGCTGGAGGAGCTGGACAACCAGGGTCCCGAGGCGCAGCGGCTGATCCGCCGCGCGGTGATCGCCGTCAGCAACGGCCCCGGCGACGTCAACAAGGAGGTCGAGAAGCAGCTGCGCCCGTACTTCGAGTCGCGCGCCGCCGCCGTCGTCGACATCCCGACCGACCCGCACATCGCCGCCGAAGGTCCGCTGGACCACTCCGCCTTGCAGCCGGCTACCCGGCGGGCCGGCCTGGAGCTGGCCGCGAAGGTCGCCGAGCAGATCATCATCGCGCTGAACGTCCCGCGCTGAGCTGACGGACAGGGGCTCCCGACCAGTTGGTCGGGAGCCCCTTCTGCTTGTCAGGCGTCGCGGCGTCGCAGGACCCGGAGTCCCACAGCCAGTCCCGCAACGGCCCACACCACCAGGACGACGAGGCTGAGCGTCGGCGACATCGGGTCGGTCGCGCCGCTGAGGAAGCCGTTGCCGGCACCACCGGGCAGCAGTGCAGCCAGCCACTGCAGCGCCCGGATGCTGCTCTGCCCCAGCATCATCGGTACGACGAGCAGGAGCAGGAACGCGGCGGTCAGAGTTCCTGCCGTGTTCCTGATGAGGAACGCGATGCCTGCCGTGAACAGTCCGGCGAGCATCGCGTACACACCGATCTGCAGCAGGTCCATGACCAGCGCCGACGCGGTCCAGTCCGCCCAGCGACCAGCGGCGAGGCCGGCTCCGACTGCCGCGACCAGGCCGAGCAGTGCGCCGTACAGGAAGAGCACGGGTGCCAGGACGAGTGCCTTGCCCAGTACGACGTCACGGCGTACCGGTGTCCACTGCAACGTGCTGCGGATGCTGCCGGTCGCGTACTCCGACGTCACCGTAACCATCGCGAAGGCCGCGATGACCACCTGCACGATCATCAGCGCGCCGATGGCCATGCCGCCGACCTCGGCCGGCACGCCGACCTGATCCGGCGCCGGGTTGTCGCGCTCGTACGCCGCGCTGAAGCCGAGCTGGAGTCCCAGCAGGCCGGTCAGCAGGACGGCGCCGACCAGGTTGAGCCAGGTGGAGCGGACCGACCAGAGCTTGGTCCACTCCGCGGCCACCGAGCCGCGCAGACCGGCGGCCGTCGACCTCTGGTGGACGGTGATGGTTGCCGTACTCATCGTTCTCCTACGGTTGTGAGCTCGACCTCGACCTCAGGTTCAGGGGTACGCCGTTTGCGGCGCTGGTGCCGGACGACCTCGACCAGCAGGGTCACCGCGAGGGCCAGGCCGATGCCGAGGAGCACACCCTTCAGCGGGTTGTCCTCGAAGGCCTTGCCGCCGATGTAGCCGACCAGGGAGCAGTAGATGCCCCAGCTGATCGCGGCGAGCCCGGCGAAGAAGGTGAACTGGCGGGCCGGGTAGCGGACGGCGCCCATGGTCAGCGTCACCGCGGTGCGGCCGCCGGGGACGTAGCGGGCGACCACCAGAACCAGGCCGCCGCGTTCGGCCAGTGCGGTGCGTGCCCACTGGGTCATGGCGTGCCGTTTGGTGCCGGGCTTGGTCCGGTCGATCAGCCGGCCTCCTGCGCCCCGACCGAGGAAGTAGGAGACGTGGTCGCCGAGGAACGCACCGGCCGCGGCGATCGCGATCACGCCGTACAGGTTGGGCTCGCCGGTGGCGGCGAACACTCCGGCCGTCACGACGAGAGTCTCGCTGGGGATGGCCGGGAAGAACCCGTCGAGCGCCGCGAAGCCGAACAGGGCCGCGTAGATCCACCAGGAGGACATCAGCTCCTCGGTGAAGTGCAGGATCGCGTCAGCCATCACGCCACCTCGGCAGCGACGCCGTACTGGACGCTGTCGGCCGTGAGCTCCATGTAGGCCTCTTCCAGCGAGGCCTGCTTGGTGGACAGCTCGTGCACCCGTACGCCGAGCTCGTAGGCCAGGTCGCCGACCCGCTCGACCGGTACGCCGCTGACGATCAGCTGGTCGGCCGTGGACTCGACCTGCTCGGCCTCACTGGTCAGCCGTTCGCGGAGTGCCGCTCTGGCCGCGGCGTCGGGGACCCTGACGTGCACGGTGGTCTGCGACGACCCGGCGATCACCTCGGCGATCGGTGCGTCGGCGATGAGCTTGCCGCGGCCGATCACCACGAGCTGGTCCGCGGTCAGCTGCATCTCGCTCATCAGGTGGCTGGACACGAACACGGTCCGGCCCTCTGCCGACAGCGAGCGCATCAACTGACGGACCCAGCGCACGCCGTCCGGGTCGAGCCCGTTCACCGGCTCGTCGAACATCAGGATCTCCGGGTCACCGAGCAGGGCGCCGGCGATGCCGAGCCGCTGGCCCATGCCGAGCGAGAACTGGCCGGCGTGCTTGCCGCCCACCTCGTCGACCCCGACGATCCGCAGCACCTCGTCGACGCGGCTGACCGGTACGCCGTTGCTGCGGGCCATCGCGACCAGGTGGTTGCGCGCGGACCGTCGCGGGTGCAGCGCCTTGGCGTCGAGCAGCGCGCCGACCTTCGCGAGCGGGACCGGCCAGTCGGCGTACGGACGGCCGTCGACCAGGGCCTGGCCCGCGGTGGGTCGGTCGAGTCCGAGGATCATCCGCATCGTGGTGGACTTGCCGGCGCCGTTCGGGCCGAGGAAGCCCGTCACCCGGCCCGGCGAGATGGTCAGGTCGAGCGCGTCCACGGCGGTCGTTCCGCCGTACCGCTTGGTGAGTCCTGCGAGGGTGATCACGGATGCCCTTCCGGTTCCTGGAGTGTGCTTCGAACCTAGGAATCGGCAGGGGTCCGGCACATCGGACCAACGGCTGGAGGGACCCCCGACTTTCGTCAGGTGACGGCTACGACCGGGGGATCGCGGCGGGGCCTGTGGACGGCGGGTGAGGCGCCGGCGGCGATGTCGATACCATCACTGCGTGACCGGCATCCCGGCCGATCGCGCAGACCCGAGGAGAGCAACGTGTCGGAAGTCAAGGTCCATCTGATCGGCGTCGAGGGCGAGGCTGAGCGGAGCGTGACCGAGACGACGACGATCGGGGAGCTGTTCGCCGAGCTGTTCGGCCAGGACCGCTCCGCCATCGCCGCGCGGGTCAACGGTGAGCTGCGGGACCTGTCCCGGGTCGTCGCCGACGGTGACGAGATCGAGCCGGTCAAGGCCGGGTCGGAGGACGGCCGCGCGATCATCCGGCACTCCACCGCCCACGTGCTGGCGCAGGCGGTGCAGGAGCTGTTCCCGCAGGCCAAGCTGGGCATCGGCCCGCCGGTCGAGAACGGGTTCTACTACGACTTCGACGTGCCGACTCCGTTCACCCCCGAGGACCTGGGGGCGCTGGAGAAGAAGATGCAGCAGATCATCAAGGAGCGGCAGCGGTTCGCCCGCCGGGTGGTCTCCGACGACGACGCGCGCGCCGAGCTGGCGGCCGAGCCGTACAAGCTCGAGCTGATCGGGATCAAGGGGTCGGCGGCCGACGCCGCCGAGGGCGCCTCGGTCGAGGTCGGTGGCGGCGAGCTGACGATCTACGACAACGTCCGGCGCGACGACAGCGTCGCCTGGAAGGACCTGTGCCGCGGGCCGCACGTGCCGGCGACGGGGTACCTGGGCAACTTCAAGCTGATGCGGACGGCGGCGGCGTACTGGCGGGGGAGTGAGAAGAACCCGCAGCTGCAGCGCATCTACGGCACGGCGTGGGAGTCCCGCGACGAGCTGAAGGCGTACCTGAACCGTCTGGAGGAGGCCGCCAAGCGCGACCACCGCAAGCTCGGCACGGAGCTGGACCTGTTCAGCTTCCCCGACGAGATCGGCTCCGGACTGGCGGTCTTCCACCCCAAGGGTGGCGTGCTGCGCAAGGTGATGGAGGACTACTCCCGCCAGCGTCACGTCGAGGACGGGTACGAGTTCGTCTACTCGCCGCACATCACCAAGGCGCAGCTGTTCCAGACCTCGGGCCACCTGGACTGGTACGCCGACGGCATGTACCCGCCCATGCACCTGGACGAGGAGCGCGGGCCGGACGGTGAGATCCGCAAGCAGGGCCAGGACTACTACCTGAAGCCGATGAACTGCCCGATGCACAACCTGATCTTCGACGCCCGCGGCCGGTCGTACCGCGAGCTGCCGATGCGGCTGTTCGAGTTCGGCACGGTGTACCGGCTGGAGAAGTCCGGCGTGATCCACGGGATGACCCGGGCCCGCGGCTTCACCCAGGACGACGCGCACATCTACTGCACCCGCGAGCAGATGCGCGACGAGCTGAAGAACCTGCTCACCTTCGTGCTCGGGCTGCTGGCCGACTACGGCCTGGACGACTTCTACCTCGAGCTGTCGACGAAGAACCCGGAGAAGTTCGTCGGGTCCGACGAGGTCTGGGACGAGGCGACCGAGACGCTGCGCGAGGTCGCCGAGTCGTCCGGTCTCGAGCTGGTGCCGGACCCGGGTGGCGCGGCGTTCTACGGGCCGAAGATCTCGGTCCAGGCCCGCGACGCGATCGGCCGGACCTGGCAGATGTCGACGATCCAGCTGGACTTCAACCTGCCGGAGCGGTTCGAGCTGGAGTACACCGCGTCCGACGGGTCCCGGCAGCGGCCGGTGATGATCCACCGCGCGCTGTTCGGATCCATCGAGCGGTTCGTCGCGGTCCTGACCGAGCACTACGCCGGGGTGTTCCCGCCGTGGCTGGCGCCGGTCCAGGTGATCGGCATCCCGATCACCGACGGGCACGTCGACTACCTGTTCGAGATCGCCCAGCAGCTCAAGGCGCAGGGGATCCGGATCGAGGTCGACGCCTCCGACGACCGGATGCAGAAGAAGATCCGCAACGCCCAGAAGGCCAAGGTCCCGTACATGCTGATCGCCGGCGACGAGGACATGGCCGCCGGGTCGGTCTCGTTCCGCTACCGCGACGGCTCCCAGAAGAACGGCATCCCGATCGCCGACGCGATCACCGAGATCGTCGAGTCGGTCCAGAAGCGCATCCAGGTATGACGGACCAGCCGCCCGGTTCGCCGTACGAGCCCGAGAACACAGTGCAGCAGGAGGGGGTCGGCGACGCCGACCCGTTCCTGCGGCTGTGGACGCCGCACCGGATGGCCTACATCGCCGGTGAGAACAAGCCGACCAGCGACCAGGCCGGATCCGGCTGTCCGTTCTGCCGGATCCCGTCGCTGCCGGACGCGGACGGGCTGATCGCGCAGCGCGGCGAGGCGGCGTACGCCGTACTGAACCTGTACCCGTACAACCCCGGGCATTTGATGGTCGTGCCGTACCGGCACGTCGCGGACTACACCGAGCTGACGCCGGCGGAGGTCGCCGACGTCGCCCGGCTCACGCAGGAAGCGATGGTCGCGGTCCGCGCGGTGTCGGCGGCCCACGGCTTCAACATCGGCATGAACCAGGGCGAGATCGCCGGGGCGGGGATCGCCGCCCACCTGCACCAGCACGTGGTCCCACGCTGGGGCGGCGACACCAACTTCATGCCGGTGATCGGGCAGACGAAGGTGTTGCCGCAGTTGCTGGCCGACACCCGGTCGCTGCTGGCAAAGAACTGGCCGAGCAGCTAGTTGCTGGAGTGTGCGGTTGGGTTGACGGTTTCTACGTCCAACCCAACCTGAGGTCGAGCACGGCGACGTCAGTCGGCTCGCACTCAACTTCCGGCGCAGCCTGATGTCGGTTGAAAACGACTGCTGCTTTACACCGGGCGGCGTTGGACTGCGTTGGCGATGGCTGCTGTGACGAGGTTGTTGACTGCTGCGGTTGAGGGTGGGCCGGGGTCGCGGTCGGCGTGCAGGAGGTGGCCGCCGCCGACCAGGGACAGGGTGATCGAGTCGATGTCGGCGTCGGGGGCGATGCGGCCGAGGTCGCGTTCGGCGGTCAGGTAGGCGGAGATCGCGGTCGTCGCCTGGGCAAGGATGGCGATGCCTCCTCCGGGGGTGGCTTGGCGCAGGCGGGCGCGCAGCTCGTCGCGGAAGGTGATGAGCGGGATGATCGCGACCGGGACCGGGCCGAAGAGGGCGGTCAGTGCGGTGGTGAGGTTGTCGGCGACCGTCCCGGTGCCGGCGGAGTCGCGGAGTGCGGTCGCCTGAGCTTCGAGCTGGGCGGCGCGGTCGAGGACGAGGTCGGCGAGGAACGCGTCGAAGTCGGCGAAGTGCCGGTGCAGGACGCCCTTCGCGCAACCGGCTTCGTCGGTGACGGCTCGGCTGGTCAGTGCGTTGGGTCCGTCGCGCAGGAGTACGCGTTCGGCGGCGTCGAACAACTGCTGCCGCGCGTCGCGAAGATGCACTCCAGTCGGCACGCGCAGATCCTCTCATTCTCTGGGCCCGTTGCTTGAGTGGGCGAGTGCCCACTAAGGTGGGCGCATGCCCACATTACCGCGCGAAGAACCGGGAACAGCTGCAGAGAAGCCGTACGAGGCCCGGCGGATGGCCGAGTCGTTCGGCGTGAACGCGGAGCGGTACGACCGAGCTCGACCTACCTATCCAGATGCTCTGGTGGACCAGATTGTCACTGGGAGATCGGGCCTCGACGTGCTGGATGTCGGGTGTGGGACGGGGATTGCCGGGCGGCAGTTTCAGGCGGCTGGGTGTTCGGTGCTGGGGGTCGAGCCGGATGCGCGGATGGCGGACTTCGCTCGGGGGCGGGGGCTGCAGGTGGAGGTGGCTTCGTTCGAGGAGTGGGAGCCGGCGGGCCGACGCTTTGACGTGGTGATCGCGGCGCAGGCTTGGCACTGGGTGGATCCGGTGGCCGGCGCGGTGAAGGCGGCAGAGGTGCTGCGGCCTGGGGGACGACTGGCGATCTTCGGGCATGTGTACGAGCCGCCGATCGAGGTGGCTGAGGCGTTCGCGGCCGCCTTCCAACGAGCGGTGCCCGACTCTCCGTTCAACGGGCAACCGGCCCGGCGGCCGGTCGAGGTCTACCAGGCGGCGTACGGGAAGATCGCCGATCAGCTGCGTGAGACCGGACGGTTCGACGAGCCGGAGCAGTGGCGGTTCGACTGGGAGCGGTCGTACACGCGCGACGAGTGGCTCGAGTTGATTCCGACGACCGGCGGGCTCACCCAGCTTCGGCCCGACCAGTTGACCGACGTACTGGACGCGGTCGGGAAGGCGATCGACTCGCTGGGCGGACGCTTCACGATGCCGTACACGACTCTGGCCACGACCGCCGTTCGCGCGGCCTGACGCTTCAGCGGAGGAACAGCGGCAGCAGAGGCTCGACGATGTCGAGGAGGGACTCGAGCGGGATCTCTCGGGGTGGATCGGTGAGGGCGCTGACGCGGACGACCCGGCGGCCGTTGCGGAAGACGAGTTCGCCTTGGTCGGGCAGGTAGTAGCCGGGGCGACCGATCGGGGCGGAGCGCGGCGGGGGAGTCTGGCTCGCTTCCGGGATCGAGTCGGTGTGGAGGGACTCGACGATGGCGACCGTGGCCTCGGTGGTGCCCCAGATGCAGGTGAGCGCGCCGTTGACCCGGTAGTCGCGGCGGAGTTGGACCAGGACGCCGATGAAGCGTTCGGCCATCGCGTTCGAGAGTTGGCAGGCGGCGTCGGACTGGCGGGCCGGGCGGAGGACCTTCGGTACGGCGTTGCGGACCGAGACGGCGACGCGCAGCAGTTCGCCGTCGGGCAGGCCCGAGGCCGTGGTGATGCGGACGATCCGGTTGGTGGTCTCGAACACGATCCCGCGGCCGCTGGTCCGCGCGCCGGGTCCGAGGTCGCGGGCGGCGCCACCGAGCTTGTCTGCCGGTTCGAACATGCCGAGCGTGTTGGCGACGCGTTCGAGGGCGCCGGGCGGCGCCGCGAGTGAGCTGACGCCGATGACGGCGGGCAGGCCGCCGACCACGAGCGTGCACAGGTCGAAGGCGGGCAGACCGCCGTCGTTCCAGCCGAACGGCTTCGCGACCCACTTGCTGCTCGGCCGCTTGACCAGGTTGTCGGGCGCGGCGACCGCCGTACAGGCGTGGTGGCCGGACTGGCCGACTCTGCCGTCGACGCCTTGGGGCTGCGGTGGAGCGATGACCGTCGGGACCGGGACGACCGGTCGGGGTGGTTCGGGTGGTCGCTCGTTGGCCCGGTGGGCGACCGAGCATCCGGCGAGCAGTACGGCGGCCAAGCCAAGGCTGATCAGCCGCTCCACCTGGACCCCACCACCGCCGCGGACCGGCGCGTTGACGGAACGCCGGGGGCGGGCGGGTCGGCGTACCGGTCGGGCTGTGGGCATGGAGGCCTCCGCAGCCGGGGAGCGAGGCCGGCTGAGCCCATGGTGCGCCTCGGCGGTGGGGGTTCGCCAGTGCTGCCGGAGCGGCCGAAAGCGGTCGCGGGGTGTTCCTGTCACCCGATGGTGACCCGGCTGGACTACGATCGCGTCGCCATGCTTAACAGATTTCGTCAGTTCTGGACCAAGGTGATCTCCCCGATCGCCAACCTTCTGCTGCGGCTCGGGGTGAGCCCGGACGCGGTCACCCTGGTCGGCACGATCGGCGTGTGCGCGGGCGCGCTGGTCTTCTTCCCGCGCGGCCACATCTGGCTGGGCGCCGTGGTGATCACGCTGTTCGTGTTCTCCGACCTGATCGACGGCTACATGGCCCGCACCTCGGGCACGTCGTCCAAGTGGGGCTCCTACCTGGACTCCACCCTGGACCGGCTCGGCGACGGCGCCATCTTCGGTGGATTGGTGCTGTTCTACGCCAACTCCGAGGCCGGCGACTCGACGCTGATGGCGGCGGTGACGCTGTGGGCGCTGGTGATGGGTGCGACCACGTCGTACGCGCGGGCCAAGGCCGAGAGCCTCGGCCTGCACGCCAGCGGCGGGCTCGCCGAGCGCTCCGACCGGCTGGTCGCGGTGCTCGTCATCGGCTTCTTCTCGGACGCGCTGAACCTGCCGATCCTGCTGAAGATCGTCCTGTGGCTGCTGGCCGTCGCCAGCACGATCACGGTCGTCCAGCGCACGCTCTCGGTCCGCAAGCAGGTCCTCGCCGACCCGGCCAACGCAGGACTCGGTACGCCGGGCGCGCCGGCGGGTGGAGCTACGAGTGCTGGTGCCTCGGGCAACGCGCCGGGAACGGCGAAGGGCGCGCCGGGAGACGGACCGGGTGCGCAGGCTGGGCCGGAGTCGCCCGAGCAGCCCGGTACGTCGTCGAGCAGCTGAGTCGTGGACGGGCTGCGCCAGCGGGCGGTCGACCTGGCTTTCGCGCTGGCATGGGCCTTGGTCCGTCGCCTGCCCGAGCCGGTGGTGACGTGGGTGTTCACGCGCGTCGCCGACTTCGTCGTACGGCGTGACGGCAAGGGCGTACGCCGGCTGCGCGGCAACCTCGCCGTGGTGCGTCCGGACGCGTCGGCCGAGCAGCTCGACGGGCTCGTCCGGGCCGGCATGCGGTCCTACCTGCGCTACTGGCAGGAGGCGTTCCGGCTGCCCGAGTGGTCCGACGAGCGGATCGTCGGCCGGGTCCGGACGGTCAACGAGGAACGGCTCCGCGACGCGCACGCCGCCGGCAGGGGCGTGATCTGCGCGCTCCCGCACCTCGCGAACTACGACCACGCCGGTGCCTGGGCGGGCCGGACCGGCATGCCGGTGTCGACGGTCGCCGAGCGGCTGAAGCCGGAGTCGCTGTTCGACCGGTTCGTCGCGTACCGCGCGAAGCTCGGCATGGAGGTGCTGCCGCTGACGGGCAGCGACGAGCACGTGTTCGGCGCACTGGCCGAGCGTCTGCGCGCCGGCGGATTCGTGTGCCTGGTCGCCGATCGGGACCTGTCCGAGCGTGGTGTTCCGGTCGAGTTCTTCGGACGCAAGTCCCGGATGCCCGCGGGACCGGCGGCGCTGAGCGTGCGGACCGGCGCACCGCTGATCCCGGCGACGCTGCACTACGACGGGCCGGACCTGGTGATCACCTTCCACCCGCCGATCCCGCGCGACGGCGGCCCGGCCGCGATGACCCAGCGCTGCGCCGACGCGTTCGCCGAGGGCATCGCCGCCCACCCGCAGGACTGGCACATGCTGCAACGCATCTTCGTGGACTGACCGGAGCTCGCACGATGGTCACCCCGCCTGCCAACGGTTCCAAGGACCTGCAGTGAAGATCGGCATCGTCTGCCCGTACTCCCTCGGCACCCCCGGCGGCGTGCAGAACCACGTCCGCGATCTCGCCGAAGCCCTGCTCGCCCGCGGCCACCAGGTCTCGGTGCTCGCCCCGGTCGACGACGACCAGGCACCGCCCTACGTCGTCTCCGCGGGCCACGCCGTCGGCGTCCCGTACAACGGATCGGTCGCCCGCGTCACGTTCGGCCCGCGAACGGCGGCACGCGTCAGGAACTGGCTCGCCGACGGGCACTTCGACGTCGTCCACGTCCACGAACCGACCACTCCGAGCGCGTCGATCCTCGCCCTGTGGGCCGGCGACGGCCCGTTCGTCGCGACCTTCCACACCTGGCAGGTCCGCTCCCGCGCGATGAGCGCGGCCTCTGGGTTGCTGCGCCCGGCGCTGGAAAAGATCGACGCCCGGATCGCGGTCTCCGAGAACGCCCGCTCGATGATGGTCCAGCACATCGGCGGCGAGGCGGTCGTGATCCCCAACGGCCTGTACGTCGACCGCTTCGCGGGCCGCGTCCGGCCGGAGTGGCGCGGCGAGGACGGCACGATCAGCTTCATCGGCCGGATGGACGAACCGCGCAAAGGCCTCGCGGTCCTGCTCGCCGCCGTCCCCGCGCTCGTCACGCAGCGGCGCGGGCTGAAGGTTCTGGTCGCCGGGACCGGTCAGGGCGAGGAGGCGCGGCGCTCGCTGCCGCCGTACTGCCGCGAGAACGTGCTGTTCCTCGGCGCGATCGACGACGAGGCCCGCGCCGACATGCTGGCCGGGTCGGACCTGTTCGTCGCGCCGCACCTGGGCGGTGAGAGCTTCGGCATCGTCCTGCTGGAGGCGATGGCCGCGGGCGCGCCGGTCGTCGCGAGTGACTTCACCGCCTTCCACCAGGTCCTGGACGGCGGCCGCCTGGGTGAGCTCTTCGAGCCGGGGTCGCCGGACGCGCTCGTCGCCGCCTGCCTGCGGCTGCTCGCGTCGCGCGACGAACGCGACAAGCTCCGCGACGCCGGCCTGACCGCCGTACGGCGCTACGACTGGTCGACGCTCACCGACGAGATCCTGGCCGTGTACGAGCTGGTCGCGAGATAGCTGGTCAGGTGAGGTACTCGGCGAGCCCGACGAAGATCTCCCCGGGGCCGCGCACGTAGCAGACCTTGGTGGTGTCGCCGTACCGGGCGATCTCGCCGACGAGCTCACCGCCGTACGGGCGGAGGCTGTCGACGACGTCCTCGATGCCGGTGACCGTGAACATCACGCGGTGCATGCCGACGAGGTTGTGCGGCGGGCGCTGCGGCGTCATCGGGCCGGCCGCCGGGGACAGGTACTTGGCCAGCTCGAGCCGGCCGGGGCCGTCCGGGACCCGCATCATCGCGATGTCGCAGCTGACGCCGTCGAGGCCGACGCACTGGTCGGCGAAGGTGCCTTCGACCCGGCCCTCGCCCTCCAGTTCCAGGCCGAGCTCGGTGAAGAAGGCGATCGCGGCCTTCAGGTCGTCGACGACGATGCCGACGTTGTCCATCCGCTGGAGCGTCAAGGTGGTTCTCCTCAGATCGTTCAGTGACTGTTGACGACCCTAGGACGAAACCGGTCCGCCCTTCTCGACATCCAGCCGGAAGGTGTTCAGGAGCGTCGCGCGGGACTCGGGGGAGAGGGTGTCGGCAGGGAGGCTGTCCAGCGCCTGGGTGGTCTGCCGGACTTGGTCGAGATAGCGGCCGCAGCCGTCGCAGTCGGTGAGGTGGTCGACGAAGGCCTGCTCCTCCGCGGGCGTCAGCGCGCGTTCCAGGTACGCCGTCACCTGCTCGACGAACTGCCGGCACTCGAGTTCGTTCACGAGGTTTCCTCCTGGGTGTAGTACGTCTCCAACTTCGCGCGGACGAACGCGCGGGCGCGGTGCAGCAGGACGCGCTGGTTCGCCGCGGTGATGTCGAGCAGCGCGCAGACCTCGTCGGACGGCCAGCCCTCGGCGTCCCGCAACGCGATCACCACTCGCTGCCGCTCCGGCAGCTCCTCCAGCGCGGCGACCAGGAGCGTGCGCACCTCGTCCTTCAGTACGCCGCCCTCCGGCTCGGGCCAGACCGGCGGAGGCTCCCACCAGTGCCCGGGGAACGGCTGACCTTCCGACTGGAACCGCCGCGGGTCGACTGTGGGGCCGAGATCGCTCGCCAGCTCGTCGCTCGGAACCATCCGGTGTTCCCGGCTGCCTCGGCGCTGGGCCGTGTTGGTGAGGATCCGGTAGATCCACGTCCGCAACGACGAGCGTCCTTCGAAGCGGTCGATGCCTTCGATGACCGCGAGCCAGGTCTCCTGGACGACCTCGGCAGCCGACTCCTCGGTCGAGACGTAGGACCGGGCAACGCGCAGCATGCCGCCGGACCAGCGATCCAGGACGAGGGCGAAAGCGCTCTCGTCGCGGTCGCACAGCCGGCGTACCAGCACGTCGTCCCCGGGCAGGTCGTCCATCGGCTCAGGCTAGTGACCGGCCGGCGGGACGAGAACCGACGACCCACAGCAGCGCGGCTCCCGAGAAGACCACCGCACCCGCGAGCAACCAGCCGGCGGCGTACACGTCGGCCTGCTGCGTGACCGCCCCGAACCCGAGCGCGAACGGCGTGAACAGGATCCACGACACCGCACTGATCCCCGATGCGACGCCGGTGCGGACGGTCGAGTCGACGGCGTCGTGCACGAGGTGGCTGACGTGGATTCCGATCACGACCACGAGCAGCGTCAGCACGACGATCGCGATGGTCAGCACCGCGAGACTCCCGCTCGTCAGCAGGACGGCGGCGCAGCCCAGCATCACCAGTACGACGGTTGCCACCGGCAAGCGCCGGTGCAGGTGCAGCCGCCCGGCCAGCAGCCCGCCCAGCCCGAGCGCGCCGACGACTCCGGCCCAGAACGGCCCGTAGAACCCGGCGGGCGCCGAGAGCTCGATCAGCCACAGTGGCCCGAACTCGTACATCGCCTGCAGGATCAACGCCGCCGTCACCGCGGCCGCCGCGATCGGAACCAGCCGGCCGCGATGCAGGATCGCGCGGACTGTCGTCCGGAGGTGTTCGCGCAGTGGAGAGCGCTCACCCGCCTCGTGCAGCCGCGGTTCGCGGAACCGGGAGAGCGCGATCAGCGAAGCGATCACGAACGGCAGCGTGACGACGTACGTGAGCCGGGTCGACGTCGCGGCCGCGATCCAGCCGCCCGCCAGCGCACTGGTGACGAGAGCGGCACTCTCGAGCAGACGGATCCGGCCGATCTCCCGCTCGTACGCCGTACTGCTGCCGGTCTCCTCGAGCACGGTGTCGTACACGATCGCCTCGACGGTGCCCGAGTAGAGCGCGAAGTACAGGCCGAGGACCAGGGCCGCGACGATGTATGTGATCACGTTCTGGCTCAGGGCGCCGATCAGCACGGCGACGAGCAGCGCGATCGCCGCCAGGACGAGCACGCCGCGCCGCGACCACCGATCGGCCAGTACGCCGGACAGCACCTCGGCGACCGGCACCAGCGCGGCGTACGCGGCGGCCATCACGCCGATCGTCGCCGCCTCGAACCCGATCTCGGTCATGAACAGCTTCTCGACCGGGACCCAGAACGCGATGCCCTGCAGGAACGCCGTCCAGCGCAGCGGGATCAACCGTTGCCGGACTCGCGCCGGCCTGACACTGACCGCGGTCGCCATGACGCCCTCCAGGGGTGCTCGGGAGTTCCTGTCACCCGGTCAGTGTCAGCAGCCCCCGGAAGCGTTACAGCCGGCTCAGCGCAGCTCGGCCGCCGTCTCCGCGATCACGTTCACGTCACCCGGCGTCGGGTGCCACGGGAGCTGCAGCGGGTCGTCCTTGTACCGCGGTACGACGTGCAGGTGGGTGTGGAACACGCTCTGCCACGCGTCGGCGCCGATGCAGCTCAGCAGGTTCGCGCCGTCGGCGTCGAGCCGCTCGATCACCCGGCCCACCAACGACTGCGCGAGCAGGGTCGCGGCGGTGAGGTCCTCGGCGGAGGCCTCGCGCAGGTCGGTCGAGTGCGCCCGCGGCACGACCAGCAGGTGCCCGCGGGTTGCCGGGTTGATGTCCATGAACGCGATCGCCCGCTCGTTCTCGGCCACCTGCTGCGACGGGATCGATCCCGCGACGATCCCGCAGAAAAGACAGTTCTCGGTCATGGTCACCACCCTAGAGCGTGCGGGACAGGCGAACGGGGGCTGGCTTAGACTGCGCGGGCCGGGCTGACCTGGTGGTGTGAGGCCTAGGAGGGGACGGGATGGCGGACGAGCTGCTGCGGCCGACGATCACGGCGAACGTGGATCTGTCGGTGCGCCCGTGGCGGTTGATGTCGCAGGCGTACGTCGCGTTCTTCGGCGGCGTGCTGGCGGTGACGCTGATCGCCTTCCTGAACGCGCGCCGGCTGGGGGTCGACGCGGCCCGGCAGCGGCAGATCCTCGCGGTCGGTCTGGTCGGGCTGGTCGTGTCGGCGGTGGTTGTCGTGCTCCTCACCGAGGACGACGCGAGCAGCGGGCTGCGGATCGTCACCCGGGTCGTCGCTGTCGTGTGCTGCCTGGTCCAGCTGCGGATCCAGCAGCCGATGGATCGCGCCTTCCAGCTCCGCGGCACCGGCCACAAGTCGCTGTGGGGACCGGGGATCGCGGCGGTGATCGGGCTCGGTCTGGTGGAGCTCGTCCTGCTCGCCGTACTGGCGGTGGCGCTGTGAGCGAACCGACCGAGGCCCGCCTGCAGATGGCCGGCCACTGGCTCCAGATCGGCCACCCGGAACGCGCTCTCGACGAGCTCCAAGGACTGTGGGGCGACGCCGCGCTCGACTACCGCGCCTACCTGTTCCGTGGCGCGGCCCTGCACTCGCTCGACCGCAACAGCGAGGCGATCGACGTACTGCGGGACGGTCTCAGCCAGCACGGCCCGTTCCTGCCGCTCCTCCAGGTCCTGGCCGCTGCGCTCCGCGCGGAGGGTCGGCTTCCCGAGGCCGAGGCCGCGCTTCTCCAGGGCCTCAGCCTCGACCCGAACGATCCCGACCTGCTGCTCGGCTACGCGATGGTGTGCCTGTCCGCCGGTCAGGCGGAGAAGGCGAGCGCCCTCGTCGAGCGCGCCGCGTCCCAGGCGCCCGAGAGCCCGCAGATCTCGGCCGCCCGCGCGCAGGTGGCGTTTGCCCTGGGCAAGGATCGCGACATGCACCGGCACTCGCAGAAAGCGCTCTCGCACGATCCCGACGACCCGGGCGCCCGCGCGCTGCACGGAACATCCGCGATGCTGACCGGTGACGCGACCACCGGGTACCGCTCGCTCGCGTCCGCGGCCGCGGCGAATCCCGGCGACGCCGACCTGGGCGCCGCCGCGCGCGAGGCCCGGCTCGCGAACCACCCGCTGATGCGTCCGCTCCGCCCGTTCCAGCGGTTCAACCCGCTGGTCATCTGGATCGCGGCCGTCGCGGTCATCTACGGCCTTCGCCTGGCCGGTCTCCGGCCGCTGGCCGCGGTCGCGGCGATCGCCTGGTTCGGCTTCTGCATCTACTCGTGGGTGGCGCCGCCGTTGCTGCGCCGCTGGCTCAACCGGAACTGGTGACATGACGAACGACCGGATCTCCGCCCTGCGCAAGGCGGTCGAGGCCAACCCCGACGACCTCCTCCTGCGGCTCGTCCTGGCCGAGACGCTGGTCGCCGCCGAGGAGACCGAGGCCGCGCTCGACCAGTACGTCGTACTGCTGGATCAGCAAGGTCTCCCCGAGGACCAGCTGGTCGCGGTCGGCGAGCTCGCCGCCGCGAACGGTCGGCTCGCGCTGCTGCGCAACTGCCTCGAAGCCGCACGCCAGGCGGGGGTCGTCGAAGGCACCGGCCGGCTGCAGCAACTGGTCGACGACATGATCGCGGCCCGGACCGGCGTGAAGGTGAAGGTCGGGCCGGAGGAGACCGGTGACGACTTCGTCGGTGACACCGCGAAGGAGACGACGACCTTCGACCAGGTCGGCGGGATGGACGACATCAAGCGGGTGATCCACCGGATGGTGATCCTGCCGCTGAGCCGCCCCGAGCTGTACGAGAAGTACGGCCGGCGGTCCGGCGGCGGCGTGATGCTCTACGGTCCACCCGGCTGCGGCAAGACGCTGCTCGCGCGGGCGACGGCGGGGGAGTGCGGGCTGCCGTTCGTCAACGTCCGGATCGAGGACGTGATGGACCCCTACCTCGGCGTCTCCGAGCGCAACCTGCACGCGGCCTTCGAGCGCGCCCGGGCGAACTCGCCGTGCGTGCTGTTCCTGGACGAGCTCGACGCGCTGGCGTTCGCGCGGCACAAGCACGGCGGGTCCGAGGCGCGCCGGCTCGTCGACGTACTGCTGCAGGAGCTGGACGCGATCGGCTCGGACAACAGCGGGCTGCTGGTGATGGCCGCGACGAACGCGCCGTGGGACGTCGACGAGGCGATGCTGCGGCCGGGGCGGTTCGACCGGGTGATCTTCGTTCCGCCGCCGGACGAGCCGGCCCGGGCCGACATCTTGTCCGTCGTACTGAAGGACGTGCCGTCGGCGGGGCTGGACCTGAAGTCGCTGGCCGCGCGGACACCGATGTTCAGCGGCGCGGATCTGCGGGCGCTCGTCGAGCGTGGCGTGGACGCGGTGATCGACGAGGCGCTCGCGACGGGCGGTGAGCCGCCGCTGGCGATGCAGCACCTCGAGACCGCGCTCCCCGCGGTGAAGCCGTCGACGCTGGACTGGCTGCACCGGGTGCGCTCGTACATCGAGTTCGCCAATCAGTCCGAGCGGTACGACGACGCCGCGGCGTACCTGAAGTCCAAGGACGTACGCCGCCGGCTCTCCTAGACCTTCACCTTCGACGCGGCGGAGTCCGGCATCGCCTCGTACCGGGCGAACGAGCGGGTGAACGACGCCGCGCCGTGCGACAGCGAGCGCAGGTCGATCGCGTACCGGGTGATCTCCACCTGCGGCACCTCGGCCTTGACCAGCGTGCGGTCGTCGCCGACCTTGTCGGTCCCCAGCAGCTTCCCGCGCCGGCCGGACAGGTCGCTCATCACCGCACCGACCAGCTCGTCCGGCACCAGCACCGACACCAGGTCGACCGGCTCGAGCAGGTTCACCTTCGTCGCGTTCGCGGCCTCGCGCAGCGCCAGCCCGCCGGCCATCTGGAACGCCATGTCGGACGAGTCGACGCTGTGTGCCTTCCCGTCGAGCAGCGTCACGCGGATGCCGACCATCGGGTAGCCGGCACCGACGCCCTTCTCCATCTGCGCCCGGATGCCCTTCTCCACGCTCGGGATGAACTGCCGGGGCACGGCGCCGCCGACGACCTTGTCGACGAACTCGAAGTCGGTGCCCTCGGGATGCGGCTCGACCTCGATGTCGCAGACGGCGTACTGGCCGTGCCCGCCGGACTGCTTGACGTGCCGGCCGTGCCCCTTCGCCTTCCCGCCGAACGTCTCCCGCAGCGGGACGCGCAGCTCGACGGTGTCCACCGTGACGCCGTACCGGTTGGCCAGAGCATCCAGTACGACGTCCGCGTGCGCCTCGCCCATGCACCACAGCACGATCTGGTGAGTCTCCGGGTTCTGCTCGATCCGCAGCGTCGGGTCCTCGGCCGCGAGCCGCTGCAGCCCGCCCGACAACTTGTCCTCGTCGGTCTTGGCCCGCGCCTGGACCGCGATCGGCAGCAGCGGTTCGGGCATCGTCCAGGGCTTCAGCACCAGCGGGTCGCTCTTGTCGGAAAGCGTGTCCCCGGTTTCGGCGCGGGTCAGCCGGCCGATCGCGCACAGGTCACCGGCGATGACGGCCGAGGCCGGGCGCTGCTGCTTGCCGAGCGGGAACGACAGCGTGCCGATCCGCTCGTCCTCGTCGTGGTCGGCGTGGCTGTTGGCCTCGCCGAAGAAGGACGTGAAATGGCCCGACACGTGAACCGTCGTGTCGGGCCTGATGGTGCCGGAGAACACCCGCACCAGGCTGACCCTGCCGACGTACGGGTCCGACGTCGTCTTCACCACCTCCGCGAGCAGCGGTCCGTCGGGATCGCAGGTCAGCTTGCCGCGCGCGACGCCGTGCGGGGTGAACACCTCGGGGAGCGGGTGCTCCAGCGGCGACGGGAACCCGCTGGTCGCGATCTCCAGCAGCTCCAGCGTGCCGACGCCGGTGCCGCTGCAGACCGGGATGGCGGGGAAGAACGAGCCGCGGGCGACCGCGCGTTCGAGGTCCTCGACCAGCACGTCCTGGCCGATCTCCTCGCCGCCGAGATAGCGCTCCATCAGCGACTCGTCCTCGGACTCCTCGATGATGCCCTCGATCAGCGTGCCGCGGTGCTCCTCGATCAGCTCCTCGTACGACGCCTCCGGCGGATGCGTGGTGCGCTTGCCGTCGGCGTACTCGTAGTGGGTCTTCGACAGCAGCCCGATCACGCCTTGGCCGGCGGGGAGGTAGAGCGGCAGGACCTTGTCGCCGAACGCGTTCTGCGCGGCGGAGAGCGCGTTCTCGTAGTTCGCGCGGGCGTGGTCGAGCTTGGTGACGACGACCGCGCGCGGCATGCCGACCTGGTCGCACTCCTGCCACAGCGCCTTGGTCGGTTCGTCGACGCCCTCGTTGGCCGGGATCACGAACAGCGCGCAGTCCGCGGCTCGCAGCCCGGCCCGGAGCTCGCCCACGAAGTCGGCGTACCCGGGGGTGTCGATCAGGTTCAGCTTCACGCCCTCGTGCAGGAGCGGGGCGAGCGCGAGACCGACCGAGCGTTGCTGCCGGATCTCGGCGTCGTCGCAGTCGCACACGGTGGTCCCGTCGAGGACGTTGCCGGGTCTGTTCAGTACTCCGGAGGCGACCAGCAGCGCCTCGACGAGGGTGGTCTTGCCCGCGCCGGACGGGCCGACGAGCACGACGTTGCGAATGGCGGCGGGGGTGTCCGCACCCGGCGCGCCCTGGGAAGTGTTCGCCTTGTCTGCCATGACGTTCCTCCTGTTGGCCCACCATTCCCCCAAGCACCCGCTCTGCACAAGACCTCCCCGGCGGTCAGGTCCGGGTGCGTTGGGTGACGGCGATGCACGCCAGTACGACGACCGCCGCGACCGGCGCGAGGACGGGCAGGTGCTCGCCCATCAGCAGGACCGACCAGACCAAGGTGATCAGCGGTTGGGCGAGCTGCAGCTGACTGGCTTTCGGTACGCCGATGGCAGCCATCCCGCGGTACCAGGCGACGAACGCGCCGAACTGGGAGATCGCGGCGAGGTAGCCCATGCCGATCACGGCTTTGGTGGTCAGGTGGATCGGCTCGTGCGGGACGGCCAGTGCGGTGACGACAGCCGAGACCGGAAGGGCTGCGACGACACCCCAGGCGATCACCTGCCAG
Organism: Kribbella lupini; assembly: GCF_039529595.1. Taxonomy (NCBI): domain Bacteria; kingdom Bacillati; phylum Actinomycetota; class Actinomycetes; order Propionibacteriales; family Kribbellaceae; genus Kribbella; species Kribbella lupini. The sequence goes on from NZ_BAAANC010000001.1 coordinate 1,795,387, forward strand.
CCGGGCATCGCCGCGGCGAGCCGGCCGCCTTGGGCGTAGCCGGCGCCGCAGACGATCAGCGCGCCGAACAGGTAGACGTCGGCGACCGTCGGCTGGCCGTGGCTCTGCTGGAGGGTGAACGCGGCGACGGTGACGGCGCCGAGGATTGCTGCCGTCCAGAAGACGGGCGACGGGCGGGTCGTCGGGACGGAGTCCGCGGCGGCGAGGCCGACCGCGCGCTCGCGACGATCGCGTCCGCCGGCGAGGAGCGACGAGATCACGACGGTCGCGAGCGGGAGGACGCCGATGACGACCGCCGAGTGCGCGGTCGTCGAGGTCTGCAACGCGAGGGTGGTGAGCAACGGGAATCCGATGACGCAACCGCCGGCGACGGTGAGCAGTCCCGCCCAGTGACGGCGGTCGGGCGGTGGCACGCGGGCGGCGTACAGACAGCCGGCGGCGAGGACTCCGGCGAGCAGGGCGCGAACGCCGGTCGCGGTCCACGGGCCGAACCCGTCGAGTGCCCAGACAGTCGCGGGGAAGCTGAGCGAGAAGGCGACCACGGCCGCGGCGGCCAGGAAAGTACCGGTCCGAACTGATATCGCGGGGGAGTGGGTAGCGCTATCTTGTGCTGTCATGAACGACGGTAGCAGCGGGGCCCGGCTGGTGCTGCGGCTGCGCGCGGAGCTCGAGCGCTACTCCGAAGGGCAGAAGCTTCCGCCGAGTCGGGCGCTGGTCACGCAGTACCAGGTGAGCCCGGTGACGGTGTCGCGAGCGATCTCCACGCTGGTCGCCGAAGGGCTGGTCGTGGCCCGTCCCGGGGCCGGGGTGTTCAAGGCCGCTCGGCGGGCGGCCGTCGTACCGGGGGATTTGTCGTGGCAGGAGGTCGCGCTCAGCGCCGATCCGCCGGCGGCGACGGTCGACGTCGGTCCGCGGGCGGCGGATGCGGCGGGACTGCTGGCGACGCTGGTACCGCCTCCTTCGGAGGTGATCGACCTGAACGGCGGCTATCTGCACCCGGCGCTTCAACCCGAGCGGGCACTGGCGGCGGCGCTGGCGCGAGCCGGCCGTCGTCCTGGGACGTGGGCGCGGCCGCCGGTCGAGGGACTGACCGAGTTGCGGGAGTGGTTCGCGCGGGACATCGGCGGGCCGGGAGGTTCGCTGGACGCGTCGGACGTGCTGATCACGGCGGGCGGCCAGAGCGCGCTCTCCGTTGCTCTCCGGGGACTGGCCGCGCCTGGTTCGCCGGTGCTCGTGGAGTCGCCGACGTATCCGGGGATGCTCGCGGCGGCCCGGGCCGCGGGCTTGCGTCCGGTTCCGGTGCCGGTGGATGCGGACGGCGTACGGACCGATCTGCTGGCCGATGCTTTCGAAGCGACGCGGGCGCGGTTGTTCGTGTGTCAGCCGCTCTTCCAGAACCCGACCGGGAGCTGCCTGAGCGCTGAGCGCCGTACGGCGGTGGTCGAGCTCGCGCGCGCCGCGGGGGCGTTCGTCGTCGAGGACGACTTCGCGCGGCGGCTCGTCCATGCCGACTCCGCGGCTTTGCCGCCGGCGATGGCGGCCGACGATCCCGATGGTGTCGTCGTCCACGTCCGTTCGCTGACCAAGCCGGCGTCGCCGAGCCTGCGGATCGCCGGGCTGACCGCCCGCGGTCCCGCGTTCGAACGACTGCGGGCGATCAACGCCGTCGACACCATGTTCGTCCCGCGGCCTTTGCAGGAGACGGCGCTCGAGCTGGTCGGTTCACCCGCCTGGTCCCGGCACTTGCGCACGCTCGCCGCCGCACTTCGCGACCGCCGTACGACGCTCCTGTCGGCACTCGCCACGTCCCTGCCTGAGCTGGCCCCGATCAGCCCGCGGCCCGGCGGCTACCACCTGTGGCTCGGCCTCCCCGAGAGAACGGACGAGCGCGCTCTCTCCACCGCCGCTCTGCGCCACGGGGTAGCGGTCGCCGCCGGGGCCGCTTACTTCACCGCCGAAGCCCCGGCGCCGCATCTTCGTCTCAGCTACGTCGCTGCCTCCGGGCCGGCGCAGCTGGAGGAAGGCGTCCACCGGCTCGGCAGAGCCTTCCACCAGGTTGTCTGATTCGGTCAGGCCCGGTTGCCCGCTGGGATGCGTGCCGGGTTGAACTGGTCCTGGATCCACTTCGGGTACGCCGGTGCCGGCCGGCTGACCTCGTCGAGCTCGGCCAGGTCCTTCTCGGTGAGGGTCAGGTCGGCGGCCTGGAGGTTGTCGGTGAGCTGGGCCGGCTTGCGCGCGCCGACGATCACGCTCGTCACCGCGGGCTGGGCGAGCAACCAGGCGAGCGCGACCCGGGCCGGGCTCACGCCGTGCCGGTCGGCGACGACCCGGAGTACGTCGACCACGTCGTACCCGTGCTCCTCGTCGAACGGGACGAAGTCGCCGCCCGTCTGGACCCGGCGCGCCTCCTGCTCGGTGGTCTTGCCGCCGCGCTCGTACTTGCCGGTGAGGAAGCCGCCCATCAGGCCCTGCCAGACGGTCAGGCTGACGCCCTCCTCGAGCGCCATCGGCACCAGGTCGCCCTCGGCCTGCCGGGACAGCAGCGAGTAGTTGATCTGGTTGGCGACGAACTTGGACTGGTGGTTCAGCGCGGACAGACCGAGGGCTTTGCTGATCTGCCACGCGGCGAGGTTGGACGCGCCGAGGTAGCGGACCTTGCCCTGCCGTACGGCGTCGTCGAGCGCGGCGAGGGTCTCCTCCAGCGGGGTGACGTGGTCCCAGTTGTGGATCTGGTACAGGTCGATGTGGTCGGTGCCGAGCCGGCGCAGGCTGTCCTCGAGCGAGCGCATGATGTGCAGCCGGGTCAGGCCCTGGTCGTTCGGTCCCGGTCCCACCGGCGCCAGCAGCTTGGTGCCGAGAACGACGTCGCGGCGACGCTTGCCCAGCGCGCGGCCGAGCAGTTCCTCGCTCTCACCGTCGGCGTACACGTCGGCGGTGTCGATGAAGTTGACCCCGGCGTCGAGCGCCGTACCGACCAGCCGGTCGGTGTCGGCCTGGCCCAGACCGCCGATCGCGCTGAAGACCGGATGGTCCGCGCCACCGAACGACATCGCGCCGAGGCCGATCTCCGAGACCCAGACGCCGGTCCGGCCGAGCTGACGGTACTTCATCGGTTCTCCTTTAAATGGACACTGTGTCTAAAAAAAGGCTACAGGGCTGCCCAAGGGAGGTAGGGTGCGGGGGAGTCAGCGACCTTCCGGAGATCCTGTTGCCTTCGAACTCAGCCCCCGCGTCCGTCGGGCGACCGGCCTCGGCCGAGGCCGACCTGTTCGCGGCCACCGGACGGTTGCTGGCCGGTGGGGTGAAGTTCACCGAGCTGAACGCGCAGCGCATCGCCACCGAGGCCGGGGTCGCACGGTCGAGCTTCTACGTCCACTTCCGCGACAAGGTCGACCTGCTGATCCGCCTGGCCACTCAGTTGACGGTTCCGAACTTCGACACCGCGTCGGCCTGGCGGCCGGCCGACGGTGTCGACGGCCTGACCGAGACCTTCGTGAACATCGTGGCGACGTTCCGCGAGCACGCCGCCGTCCGGCGGGCGCTGTCGGAGGCCGCGGCGTACGACGACACCGTGCGGGAGTACTGGGCGCGCGAGCTGGACCAGTTCAGCGAGTTCACCGACCGGCTCCTGCGCATCGAGCAAGACGCCGGCCGCACGCCCGCCGACCTCGACGTCCCGAGCGCGACGGAAATCATCGTCCTCGGCGGCGAACGCGCCATCGTCGAACACGTCAACACCCGCCCCGCCGCCACGGACGCGGCTTTCGCCGCCGAACTAGCCCGAATCTGGTGGCACGGCGTCTACCGCCGCGCACCCGAGCACTAGCGCGGCGGCAGGTGACTAAGCCTTGCCGAGGGCTGTCAGCAAGGTTTGCAAGTCTTCGGGGTGGAGGCGCGTGGTGGTGAGTTGAGCTCGGACTGTCTCGAGCTCGGTGGTTGCCTGGGTCGCCTGCAGTTGGAGTTGCTCGGTGCGGGTGCGGAGGGCTTCCAAATCGGCGCGGGTCTGCTCCTGAGTGATCGTGAGTTGCTGGAAGGCCTCGGCTTGAGCTGAGCGGGCTGCTTCGGCTTGCTGGGTCTTCTGCTGCTGCTCGGAGAGCGCGTTCTGGAGGGATCGGGCTTCGGCTCGTGCCGCTTCCAACTCCGTACGGCGTGCTGCCTCGGCCTCGCGAGCGGTGTCTCGTTCGCCTCGAAGCGTCTCGCGGTCGGCTCTGAGTGCTTCGCGGTCGGCCTGCAGGTTGTCGAGTTCCAGGCGGGCAGCGTCGCGTTCGGCGAGCAGGCGCTCGGCCGCCACGGCGATCTCGCGGAGCTGCCGGTCGGTGCCGGCAGCGCGCTCTGCTTCTTTGGCCGCCTGCGCCTGAGCGGCCCGGCGCGCGTTGACCGCTTCTTCGGCCTGCTGACGGGCGGCCCCCAGCGCCTCGGTCGCGTCGAGAGCTTGGCGGGCGGCGGCGGAAGCGCGCTCCACTGCCTCGGTGCGTTCCTTGACGGCGCGCTCGGCGGCGGCCTGGCTCTGGCGGGTCTTGTTCTCGGCCTGCTCACGAGCCTGTTCCGCGGTCAAGCGGGCCTGCTCTGCCTCGGCGACCTGCGCGTTGGCGGTCTCCACGGCGGCAACGGCAGCCGCCTCAACCTCGTCCAGCCGGTTCGTCACCGATTCGAGTGCGGCAGTGAGGGCTTCCACCGGACCTCGTACGGCGTCGAGCTGGTCGCGCAGGCGCTCGGCGTCCAGGCGGAAGGTGCTGCTGCCGGCATCCAGTCCCAGCGCGCCGAGGGCTTCCTTCTCCGCACGAGCCATCTGGGCGCACGTCCGGCCGCCCTCCCAGCGCGTCTCCCGGCAGAAAGTCCGCGGGCGTCCGCCCTGGAGTCCTGGAGCGGGCAACTCGGCCCGGCACTTGCTGTACCCGCATCTTCCAGCGTCCACGATCATGCGTCAGACCCTAGATGTTCGAGGTTCGAAAACTGAGAAACCGGTTCGGCGTTTCCAAAACCAAACCTAACCACCACGAAACCAGCGTTTTGTGAGTGTCTCGGCGAGACTGCGGAGTGGGAAGCCGGAGCGGACTGGGTTAGGGCTGAAGATGAGCCATGGACGCGAATCTGGTCGTGCTGGAAGCCGCCCGAAGAGCACGAGAAGAGGCGGGGGATAACCACCAGATCGTTGCTTCGGAAGGGATCTGGCCGGGAGTAGACGACCCGGAGACCCTGAGAGAACAGGTCGCCGACTGGCTCAGCCAGTACGCGAACGCGGGAACGAGAAGGACGTACGGCTACGCGCTGGGCCTGCCGATCGCCTGGGTGGATGTGTTGGTCCTTGGTGAGGAAGAAGCTCCAGCAAAAGCCTCATCAGCACCCCGAAGAGAAGGGCCCCTGCACGATCTCGCCTGGTTCCGGTGGTGTGCTGGGCGAGGGATGGATCCCCGGGCGGCGACCGGGCGGGACGTGAAGGCGTGGCTGCATCTGCTGGATGCGGCCGGCGCGGAGAAGCGGACCCGGCAGCGGATGCTGAGTACCTTGTCGGCGTTCTACGGGCATCTGACCGAGACCGGCGTCGTCCCCGCGAACCCCGCGGCCCTCAACCGGGCGCGGCTCGGGCTCAACCGCAGTTCGCGGGACGCCTCGCCGACGATCCGGCTGACGGCGGCGCAGCTGCACGCGCTGCTCGACGCCGCCGGGAAGCTGCCGAACAAGACGCGCTTCAAGGATCTGTACGCCGCCCGCGCGGTGGCGGTGGTCGCCCTCCTCACCCTGGGGTTGCGGGTGTCGGAGCTGGTCGGGCTCGACCGTCAGCATCTGGTCGTCTCCGGCGGCGAGCCGATGCTGCGGCTGCTCGGTAAGGGTGGCGTCCACCGTGAGGTCTACCTGACGACGCTCGCGGCCGAGGCGCTCGAGCGGTACCTCAGAGAGCGCGATCTGCTGCAGGAAACCAGTACGCCGGCGCTGCGTGGGCGCACCAACGGCAAGGCGACGAGCCCGCTGATCGCCACGCGGGACGGTGCCCGGTGCTCGCGGTTCGACGTGAACGCGTTGCTGCGGCGGGTCGCCGTACAGGCCGGTCCGGCGCTGGAGGACGTGGCGGACAAGGTGCATCCACACGCGTTGCGGCACGCGTACGTGACGATCGCGCTGGAGCAGGACGCGCGGATCCAGCACGTCCAGGCCGACGTCGGCCACGCGAGCATCGCGACCACGCAGTACTACGACCGAGGACGACGGACCCGGGACACCACAGCGGCCGATCTGGTCGAGGCCGCAATCCGCGCCGCGGGAGCAGAGCCTGCGGGAGAGCGCGCTCCGGGCGAGGACCCGGCGGGGGAGCGCCCGGTGGACTGAGATCTCGGTACTGTCGCGGCATGCGAAGGGGACTCTGGACCGCCGTGGTCACGCTGCTCACCGGGCTTGTTGTCGCCGGGTGGGCGCTGCCGGCCAACGCCCGCCCGGCCGACATCGGTGACGTCGTCAACCGGATGCAGATCGACTACGCGGTCAACGCCGACGGCGTTCTGCACGTCAAGGAGACGATCGACTACGAGTTCGGTAGTTCGGGGCGGCACGGGATCTACCGCAACCTGGTCACCCGGGAGCCCTGGAAGGACGACGACTCCAAGGACCAGGAGTACCAGATCTCGAACATCTCGGTGCGCAGTGACGACGCGCCGGACGAGTTCGAGACGACGACCGAGAAGAGCGACAGCCAGCGCGACCAGTCGATCCAGATCAAGATCGGCTCGGCGGACAAGACGATCACCGGGCGCCAGGCGACGTACGTCATCGAGTACGACGTCCGCGGCGCGCTGCGGCACTTCGACGAGCGCAGCGAGCTCTACTGGGACGCCACCGGCACCGGCTGGGACGCGACCTTCCGCCAGATCGCAGTCAACGTCGACGTGCCCGAGGGCGTGCAGCGGGTCGACTGCTTCGTCGGCGTCCAGGGCAGTACGACGAACTGCGACAGCAAGACCGTGGCCGGTGGCAAGGGAGTCTTCACCGCTTCCGGCCTGGACCGTGCCGAGGGCCTGACGATCGTCGCCGGCATCAAGCCCGGCGTGGTCGCCAACGACACCCCGATCGTCGTCGACCCGCCCGCCTGGCTCGAGCGCAACGGCATCAACGTCCCCGGCCTCGTCACCGCCGGACTCGTCACGCTCGCCGGCCTGGGCGCGGCGATCCTGTACGGCAAGCGCGGAAACCGCGACCTCCGGTACGCCGGGATGCCGCCCGGCACGTTCCCACCGACCGGCGCGACCGTTGCCGCGGTCAAGGACACCCTGACCACCGACCAGATCCCGGTCGCGTTCTCGCCGCCGCCGATCCCGGTCGGCGAAGGCGGCCTGCTGATCGACGCGAAGGCCAACACCACCGAGACCGCCGCGACCCTGATCGACCTCGCCGTGCGTGGCGCCCTACGGATCGACAACACCGGCGACGAGCAGAAGGCCGTTCTGCTCAACCCCGCCCTGGCGACCGCGCCGCACGAGCAGGTCCTGCTGCAGAACCTCTACCCCGGCCTGCGACCCGGCGACGAGCTCACGCTCAAGCGTCGCCCGACCGGCGACAACTCGATGCGCCTGGCGCACGACGGGATGATCGACGCGCTGCGCCAGCAGGTGAAGGCGCGCGACTGGTACACCCGGATGCCGTGGGCGGCGCGCGGCAAGCAGCTGTCCGGCGTCTTCCCGTGCGCGTGCATCGCGATGATCGGGATCTGGGTCTTCGGCGCCGGCATCATCGGTACGGCGATCGGCGCCGCGACCGGCGGGCTGGGTCGCGCGATCGTGATCGGGCTGCCGGTGCTCGCGGTGATCGTTGCCATCGGCACCGTTGTCACCCAGCGGGCGAAGGGCCAACGCAACCCCGCCGGCCGCGCGGTGACCGACCAGCTGATCGGCTTCCGGCTGTACCTGTCCACGGCCGAGGCGGACCAGCTCCGGTTCGAGGAGGGCGAGGACATCTTCAGCAAGTACCTGCCCTGGGCGATCGCGTTCGACCTGGCCGACCGCTGGCAGCGGGTCTGCTCGCAGCTCGTCGCGGCCGGACGCATCCCGGCCGACCCGTACTGGTACTCGGGGCCGTCGTACTACACGTCAGGTTTCGCGGCCGGCAGCATCAGCCAGACCGTGGCGCACACCTTCGACCCGCCGCCGGCACCCGCGGGCAGCGGTGGTGGGGGCGGCAGCTCCTCCGGCTTCAGCGGAGGTTCCTCCGGTGGCGGCGGAGGCGGTGGGGGCGGCGGTTCCTGGTAACGGCCGCGCGGGAGTCAGGCACGCAGAGGCCTGACCGGGGGACCGGGCCGCCGTACGACGTACGGCGGCCCTGAAACTCCCAGGCGAAACAGACGTGCGGGTCAGACCTTGCCGCCGGCCACGGCGGGGGCGGTCGGGTCGGCACCTTCGTCGCCGACGGTCTCGCGCGCCAGGTAGTCCTCGAGGTGGAACAGGTTGTCACCGGCGCGCTTGGCGACGTTGACCAGCGTCGTCATCGCGGCGACCTCCTCGACCTGCTCCTTGAGGAACCACTGCATGAACTGCTCGCCGAGGTAGTCGCCGTCGTCGCGCGCGGTCCGGGCCAGCGTCTCGATCTGCTTGGTGACCGTGATCTCCTGCTGCAGCGCGAGCTCCAGCGGGTCGAGCGCGGTCTTGAAGTCGTTGACGACCTCGCCGACGCCGGGGATCTGGGGGCGGATGTCGAGGTCGAGCAGGTACTTGACCATCATCATCGCGTGGTTGCGCTCTTCCAGGGACTGCTTGTAGAAGTGCGCGGCCAGTTGCGGGAGATCCTGGTCGTCGTACCAGACAGCCACCGCCGTGTACTGCTGTGACGCCGTGAATTCGTTGCGGATCTGTTCCTGCAGGAGTTTCGCGTACGTGCTCATGGTCACCAAGGTAGTGGTGCCGGGGTGATTTCTCACCGTTGGCGAGGCTGGCCTAACGGCGTGTCAGCTGGTCCCGGTGACGTGCGACCGGATCGCGGGAAGGTTGCCCAGCGGAGCGAAGTAGCCGCTGATCCCGTGGTCGAAGGTGATCGCCGCGATGCCCTGCTGCAGCCAGACCGGTGCCTGCGCGACGGCGTCCGCGGGGGTGAGCGCGAGGACCTGGACCTCGTCGTCAGCCGAGGCGAGGCCGTTGGCGACCGCGAAACCCCTGGCGCGCTGGGCGGTGGTGAAGGCCATCAGGAACGGCTGGTCGTTGTTGACGCCGACGAACGGTTGCGGGTTGCCCGGTTCGCCGCGCTGGACGAACCACCAGCGCTCGAGGGAGAAGGTTGCTGACCACAACTTCTCCTGGTTGGTGGTGCTCGGGTCGGCGCCGACGGCTTCGGCGAGGACGTCGGTGGGGGATGCTTCGTGCATCCCCCGACCGTACGTCGTCAGCGGTTCCCGAGCACGACGAACTCCGTGTCGCCGCCGGGGAGTGTGATCGTGATCTCGCGGCCGTCCACCTGCACGTCGATGCCGTCGGCAAGCGCTTGCGGAGCCAGCTCGTCACGGGTCAGCAACACAGCGTGAACCAGCACGGTGGGCTCGCCGGTGTGCGGTGCGGTCAGGTACGGGGTCGCCGAGTGCGGACCGAAGGCGTTCACGCCGAGTCCTCGGTGGACTCCTGCGGAGGTGTAGCCGTACAGGCCGGCCACCGACGACTGAAGTCCTTCGGCCGTCCGCGCCGAAGCCCACACACCATCAGCAGTTGCTGCGGGCAATGAGTCTGCCGCGACCGCGTAGCCGCCGCTGCGGATGAGGGAGCCGGCGGGGCCTTCGGCCAGGGTGACTCTGATTTCGAGGCTGCCGTGGACGATTGACGTGGTTTCGATGGCCCAGGGGCCTTCGGAGCCGAGCCAGGCCTTGTGCCAGGAGGACGCCGTACGGGCTCCTACGCCCAGGCGGCGGATGCGGCCTCGGGTGCTGGAGCGGCCCTGCTGGTCGACCAGGGCGATCAGGTTGTCGATCCGCGGGGCGTTGTCGGCGAGCTCCGGGCCGGCGTGGTTGGAGTAGGCGAGGCGGTCGTAGTGCGAGTCGACCGGCGGCTCGACGCCTTCGGGCTCGGCGGGCGGTGCGTGGTCGGCGCCGTGGTTGATCAGGCGGACGAGCTGGTCGTGGCGGCTGTTGTGGACGATCCAGCCCGGCGCCGGCATCGCGCGGACCTGGTCCTCGTCGTCGAGCGGGATCGAGTCCTCGGGGTCCGACCACACCGGGTGCTCCGGCGGTAGCAGCAACCCGACGAACCCCTTCGAAGCCCAGTACGGCGAACCAGGCCCGGAGTACTGCTGCGTCGTGGGCAGGAACGTGTCGTACCACCCCAGCGTCAGCAGCCCACGCTCGTCCGGCACCCCGTGCTGGACGAAGTGCCGCGCGATCCCCGAGCACAACCGCCGCGTCTGCCCGGGCGACAGCGGCGTCGAGTCCATCAACGCGCCCATCCAGTACGGCGCCGCCGCGGCCATCCGGTACGTCAGCGACCGCCCCTGGTACACCGGCGCGCCGTCGTTCCCGACCAGGTGCACCGCGTCCTCGAGGAACAGCGCGAGCCGCTCCCGGTAGACCTTCAGCCGGTCGTCGTACACGGCGCCCGGCGTCGCCGCCGCCATCCGCGTCCACAGCGCCGGGTACAGGTGCATCGCCCAGCCGATGTAGTTGTCGAAGTTCTGCCCGTCGCCGTCGGAGTACCAGCCGTCGCCGACGTACCAGTCCTCGATCCGGTCCAGTCCGCCGTCGATGTCGTCCTGCGAGTACGGCGCACCGACCGACGCCAGGAACTGCTCGCTGACCACCTGGAAGAGGCGCCAGTTGTTGTCGTGTGTCGTCGACCCGATGAACCCGCCGAGCCACTCCGCGACGTGCTCCTGCGCGCGCGTGTCGAGCCGGTCCCAGATCCACTCGCGCGACTCGTGCAGCGCGACGGCGATCGCGGCGGCCTCGACCATCTGCTGCGAGCGCGGTGTCAGCCGCAGCCAGGACTCCGGGTGGTCCGGGTTCGCGCCGTTCGCGACACCGCGCGCGTACCGCTCGATCAGTTGCTCGCACCCCTCGCCGCGAACGCCCCCGATCCGGAACGCGGCGAGCATGAACGACCGGGCGAATCCCTCGAGCGCGTCGGACGCCGTACCGGATCTGCTCGGGCGTCCCGGCAGCTCGACCAGCGCGGAGCCGGGGGAGAAGTAGGGATCGAGCGAGTCGAGCAGGTGGTCGGCCAGCGCCTCCCAGTGACCGCGGACCCAGCCGGTCTGACGTGACAGGACGCGATCGGTGGCGGGCAGGATGAGGCGACTCATGCTCAGGCGATCCTTCCGAGTTCGGTCGGGCTGATGGCGTGCCGCAGCGGGAGGCCGACGGCCAGGCGTTCGACCTCGCCGACGGCGAGCTCGCCGAGGCGGGCGACCTCGTTGCCGACGGCGCCGGCCAGGTGCGGGGTGAGGAAGACGTTCGGCAGGTCGAGCAGCCGCGAGTCCGGCGGCAGCGGTTCGGGATCGGTGACATCCAGTACGGCGTCCAGCCGGCCGGCGACGCACTCGGCTTCGAGTGCGGCGGCGTCGACGATCTTGCCGCGGGCGGTGTTGATCAGGACCGAGCCGTCGCGCAGCAGCCCGAGCAGCCGGGCGTCGACCAGTCCGACCGTCTCCGGCAGCAGCGGCGCGTGCACGCTCAGGATGTCGCTGCGGCGGAACAGGTCGTCGAGCGACACCAGCTCGGCGCCGAGCTCCGCGGACTCGGCCGCTGACAGGTACGGGTCGCTGATCAGCACTTCGAGGTCGAAGGACCGCAGCCGTTCCGCGACCATCCGGCCGATCCGGGACGCGCCGAGCAGGCCGACGGTCGTGCCGTAGTTCCCCGGGATGTTGCTCGGGTCGGGCCGGTGCTTGGTGCGCTGGTACTCCGCGCCGAGCCGGAACGCGCGCTTGCCGCTGAGCACGATCGTCGCGACGGTGAACTCCGCGACCGGCAGCGCGTTGGCGACCACGGCGGAGGTGACCTGGATCCCGCGGTCGAAGGCGACCGGCGTGACGAAGTGCTTCACCGAGCCGGCCGCGTGCACGATCGCGCGCAGGCGGGGCGTGGTGTCGAGCACCTCGGGGGTGATCTGCGGGCAGCCCCAGCCGGTGAGCAGGATGTCGACGTCGGCCAGGACGCCGCGGATCGCGGGGTCGTCGAGGAACGTCGCGTCCGCGCGGATCGGCAGCACCTCGGCCACCCGGTCGAGGCGCTCGCGCACCGCCGGGACCAGCACCCGGTCACGGCTGGACTCGTTCATCGCCAGCAGAACGGTCGGTCGCGACGGCTGCACCGCCGGGTCCGGCGGCGGCGGGACGGCTGTGGACGCGACGGGCGGGGACGACTCGGATTCGGTGCGCACAGGAGCACGCTAGCAAGCGCTTTCCAATTCCGCAGGTCCGATCCGCGTCGTGGGCGGTGAAAAACTTCTCAGCTGCTGGAATTCCTGCCCGGTGAGCGGGCGTTGTGACCAGAGAAGGCAGGATAGAGGGGCCTACCCGCCCTGTTGGCCGCGACGAAGGAGACGAGTTACATGCTGCGACCGGACGACCTCTACGAGATCGTCGACGAGTCGGTGGCGACCGGCCCGGCGGCGACGCCCAAGGTGCTGGTGCATTCGCTCGACGGGTTCATGGACGCGGGCCAGGCCGGCCGGGTGACCGCCGACCACCTCCTCGACGTACTGGACAACCGTCTGCTGGCGCGCTTCGACGTCGACCTGCTGCACGACTACCGGGCGCGTCGCCCCGAGGTGACGTTCGCCGAGGACCGCTTCATCGACTACACGCCCCCGCAGCTCAACCTGCACCTGCTGACCGACGACGCCGGTGTGGAGTTCCTGCTGCTCGAGGGCGTCGAGCCCGACAACCACTGGAACCGGTTCGCCGGTGCGGTCCGGCAGCTGATCGAGAAGTACAACGTGACGCTGACCGTGGGCGTGCACGGCATCCCGATGGGCGTGCCGCACACCCGCCCGCTCGGCCTGACCGCGCACGCGACGCGGCCCGAGCTGGTCACCCGTTCGAACATCTGGGACGGCGAGATGCGGCTGCCCGCGAGCGCCGGCACGATGCTCCAGGTCCGTCTCGGCGAGGCCGGCAAGGACGCGATGGGCTTCGCGGTCCACGTCCCGCACTACCTGGCCGAGAACCGTTTCCCCGGTGCGGCCCTGGCCCTGGTCCACGCGATCTCCGCCGCGACCGGTCTGCTGCTGCCGAGCAAGGCGCTGCTGGACGAGGCCGCGATCACCGGCCGGATGGTCGACGAGCAGGTCGAGCAGTCCGACGACGCGGCCGCCGTGGTGAACGCGCTCGAGACCCAGTACGACGCCGCCGCCGGCTCGATCAGCCGCGGGAGCCTGCTGGCCGGTGCGACGCCGTCGGCCGACGAGCTGGGCGCCGAGGTCGAGCAGTTCCTCGCCGAGCTGAACCGCGACGACGACAACTGACCCATCGAACGAAAGGGGCCCTGGGATTCCCGGGGCCCCTTTCGTTTGCCGGGTCAGACCGACAGCGTCGCCCGGTCCGCGGTCGACCGGACGAGGATGCGGTCGACGCTGTAGCGACCCGGCCCGACGGCCGCGAGCGTCAGCGCTGCAAGGCCGAGAACGACGACCAGCTCCCAGCCGCCCTCGGCGACGAACACGCCGTTGGACAGGTGCACGAACAGGAACGCTCCGGCCATGTCGAGCGCCAGCAGCACCCCGGCGACCGAGGTCAGCAGTCCGAGGATCAGCGCCGCGCCCGCGATCAGTTCGGCGCCGGCGGCGTAGTACGCCGAGAGCGTGGGCGCCGGGACGCCCATCTGCTCGAAGCCTTCCGCGGTCGCGGTCAGGCCGTTGGTACGGAACTTCTGCCAGCCGTGCGCGACGAACACGACGCCGACGCCGACCCGGGCGATCAGCAGGACGAGGTCACGGACGTGGGTGGTGGCGCCGGAGGGGAGGCGGCTCACGAGGATCTCCTTCGGTCGAAACGACTGTTTGGTTGCGCGTTCAACATCAGCCTACGGAAGGCGACCGAAAGCTCACCGAAAACGACCGGGTGAGGGGAACCACAGTTGCCGGATCGGGGCCGGTGGACCTGTCAGGATGAGACTCATGCCCGAGTCCCTGGAGGATCTGGTCGACCTGCTCGACCTGGAGATGATCGACGCCGACCTGTTCCGCGGCCGCCAGCCGCAGACCGCCGCGCAGCGGGTGTTCGGCGGGCAGGTGCTCGGCCAGGCGCTGGGCGCGGCCACCCGCACGGTCGAGCCGGAACGGATCGTGCACTCCCTGCACGGCTACTTCCTGCGCCCGGGCGACACCGCCGTACCGATCGTGTACCGGGCCGAGCCGACCCGCGACGGCAAGACGTTCAGCAGCCGCCGGGTGGTCGCCTCGCAGAACGGCAAGCCGATCTTCTACATGTCCGCGTCCTTCCAGCGCCCGGAGCCGGGCCTCGACCACAGCGACCCGATGCCGGACGACGTCGTCCCGCCGGAGGAGGCGCCGACGCTGGCCTCGGTGCTCGAGGCCGCGACCGGACGCAAGGCCGAGGACTGGAACAAGGAGTGGGCCGCGCTCGACATGCGGCTGGCCGGCGTGAGCGGTCGCCAGTTCTGGATCCGGGCCGCGGGCAAGCTTCCCGACGATCCCGCGCTGCACGCCTGCGTGCTGGCCTACGCCAGCGACCTGACGTTGCTGGGGGCAAGCTTGTTGCCGCACGGCCTGGTGATCGGCGACCGGCGGATCCAGCCGGCCTCGATCGACCACGCGCTGTGGTTCCACCGCTCGTTCCGCGCCGACGAGTGGCTGCTCTACGACCAGTCCTCGCCGTCCGCCTCCGGCGCGCGCGGCTTCGCGACCGGTCGCCTCTTCACCCAGGACGGTCGGCTGGCCGCGTCGGTCGCGCAGGAAGGCCTGATCCGCCCGGTCGGCCTGGACCTCGACGACCAGTAGCGGTTGTCCGAACGGGCCATGGCGCAGATGCGCCGTTGACCCGTCAACCAGCCCGCACGCACAGTGATCTCCTGCCCACCTAAACAGCAGGAGAACTCTGTTGAACAGATTCCCCCGACGCTGGAGCGTGTACGCCGTGACCGGCGCGTGCGTTCTCGCGTTGACCGGCCCGCTCACCGCGTCGGCCGTCACCCCTCCGCCGTCCCCGGCCGGGACTGCCGTGCCGCCTGGCACCCACTCGGTCACGTTGATCACCGGCGATGTCGTCACCACCCGCCAGAGTGCGGAACCGGGCGGCACCGTCGTCGTCCGGGGACCGGGCGGAGGACCCGCCGAGGCCCGGGTCGTCGAGGCCGGCGGCGACCTGTACGTGTACCCGAACGAGGCTCTGCCGTACGTCGCCCGAGGCGTTCTCGACCGCCGCCTGTTCAACGTCAGCGACCTGATCGCCGACGGGTACGACGACGCGAGCCGCGACCGGCTACCGCTGATCGTTTCCTACACCGACGCCAACCTCCGCGCCCGGGGCGCGCAGCCGGGCACCACCCGGGTGCGCGACCTCGACAGCATCCACGGCGCCGCCCTGCTCGAGGATCGCGACCGGCGGTTCTGGACCTCCGTCACCGGTACGGCGGCCCAGGCGCGGACCGCCGGGCCGGCCTTCGGCGCCGGCATCGCCTCGATCTGGCTCGACGGCGTCGTGAAGGCCGACCTCGCCGACACGACCGCCCAGATCGGCGCTCCGCAGGTGTGGGCGGGCGGTGACACCGGCCAGGGCGTGGACGTCGCCGTCCTGGACAGCGGTGTCGACTCCGGTCACCCCGACCTGGCGGGCCGGATCGCCGGGCTGCGGAGCTTCGTCCCCGGCGACGACGGACAGGACCGCGCCGGGCACGGCACGCACGTCGCCTCGACCATCGCCGGAACCGGCGCGGCCTCCGACGCCAAGGAGAAGGGCGTCGCTCCCGGCGCCGAGCTCCACATCGGCAAGGTGCTCGGCGACGACGGCTCCGGTCAGGACTCCTGGGTGCTGGCCGGCATGGAGTGGGCCGCCGTCGACCAGCACGCCAAGGTGATCAACATGAGCCTGGGCTCCGACGTCCCGTCGGACGGCAGCGACCCGATCAGCCAGGCGGTCAACCGGCTCAGTGTCCAGACCGGCGCCCTGTTCGTGGTTGCCGCGGGCAACACGGGGCAGCCCGACTCCATCGGCGCCCCCGGCGCGGCGGATGCGGCACTGACCGTTGGTGCGGTCGACGGCGCGGACGACGTGGCGTTCTTCTCCAGCCAGGGTCCCCGGGTCGGCGACGGCGCGCTGAAGCCGGAGGTGACCGCTCCGGGCGTCGACGTACTGGCCGCGCGTTCGCAGTACGACGTCGAGGGTGACGGCTACTACCGCACGATGAGCGGTACCTCGATGGCCACGCCGCACGTCGCGGGCGCGGCCGCCCTGCTGGCCGCGGCCCACCCGGAACTGACCGGCGCCCAGCTGAAGGATCTGCTGGCGAGCAGTTCGAAGCGGACTCCGGCGTACAACGCCTTCCAGGGCGGGAGCGGTCGCGTGGATGTCGCCGCGGCCGCGCAGGCGGGCGTCTTCGCGACAGCGACGGCGTACGCCGGGCAGTCGGCGACGACCGAGCCGGCTCCGGTCACTCGTCCGGTGACCTACACCAACCTCACCGGCGCGGCCGTGACGCTCGCGCTGTCGGTCGACGCGCCGGACGCCCCGGCGGGCGTGTTCGTGCTGTCGGCGAACCAGGTCGTCGTACCGGCGCACGGCACTGCTCAGGTCACCGTCACCATCGACCCCACCAAGGGCAGCGGTCGCTTCACCGGTCAGCTCGTCGCCGCCGACCCGGCCGGTACGGTGCTCGCGCACACCGCGCTGTCGCTCGGCGACGCCGCCCACCAGCTGACGATGAAGTTCGTGGACGCCCAGGGCAAGCCGATGTCGGGCGTGGTCGAGGTGCTGAAGTCCGGTGACGACAGCCCGATGTTCTTCCTCATCGATGCCTCCGGCACCGGGTCGGTCTACCTGCCCAACGCGGTCTACTCGGTGCTGTCGTTCAAGGACGTGACCGGCGTGCACGGCCCGCACTCGCTGGGCATGTCCCTGCTCGGCGATCCCGACGTCACGCTGGACCGCGACCGCACCGTGATGCTCGACGTCCGGAAGATCCGCCAGGTCGAGATGACGGCTCCGCAGCGGACGGAGACGACGTACCAGCGGCTGGAGTACAACCGCTCGATGGGCGGCCGCTCCTGGCGCGACTACATGGAGACGCAGACCAGCTACGACAGCCTGTGGGCGCAGCCCACCGCGCACCAGGTCACCCACGGCGACTTCCACCTGGGCGCCCGCTGGCGCAAGGAACAGCCGGCGCTGGCCGTCTCCACCCGCGGCACCGACTTCACCGACGTACTGCGTCAGGACTCGGTGACTCCGCTGCCCAAGGGGCATTTCAACCTGCCGCTGGTCTTCGCGGGCAACGGCGGTGCGGCGGACTACGCGCACCTGAACGCGCGCGGCAAGGCAGTCGTCGTACGGCGCAACGGCACGGTCGGCGACGTCGACCAGGCGGCCGCGGCGATGAAGGCCGGCGCGAAACTGCTGCTCGTGCAGAACGACCAGCGCGGACGGCAACTGCGGGCCTACAGCAACGATCCGTTCACGCCGGCGGCGATCGACGTGGCGCTGCTGAGCACCGACGAGGGCGAGAAGCTGATCCAGCAGGCCCGTAGCGGCAAGGCGATGCTCTCGGTCGACTCGCAGCCGGCGGCCGCCTACCTGTACGACCTCATGCAGACCTGGCACCAGGAGATCCCCTCCGACCTGTTCGTGCGCGGCAGCGCGAAGAACCTGGCCCGCGTGGACGTCAGCTTCGACAGTCCGGACCCGACGCGCGGCGGTGGCGAGTACCGCTTCGACTGGCCGTCGTACTCGAACTGGGGCATCGGCCTGACCATGCGCGAGCCGGTGAACGGCCGGCGCACCGACTGGGTCTCCACGACGGGTTCGAACCTGTGGGGTCAGGAGGCGTACGTCGACGGACTGATCTACCAGATCGAGCCGAAGACGTCGTACCGGGCGGGCACCAGGCACTCGCAGGAGTGGTTCCGGCCGATCGAGCGCCCGTACCTGAACAACAACTACAAGCTGCCGAGCCGCAGCGGGAGCTGGCTGAGCTTCGACGTCCCGGCGTACGGCGGTGGCGATCACGTCGGGATGTCGATGGACTACCAGCGCAGCAGTCAGAGTCTGACCCTGTACCAGGGTGGGACGAAGCTGGCGACGGGCACCGGTACGGTCGTCGGGGCGACCGCTCCGGCTGCCACGAACCTGCCGTACCGGTTGGTGATCGACAACAGCCGGGACGCGTCGTTCAGCCCGTACTCGTCGACGACCAGCACTGAGTGGACCTTCACGTCGAAGGCCCCGGCCGATGACGAGCAGGCGGTGATCCCGCTGCTGCAGCTCGACTACGGCCTCGACACCGACCCGACTGGCCGTGCAACGAGGAACGCCGTGCTGACGGTGAAGGCCGAGACCCTTCCCGGAGCGGTCGGCGCGGGACGGACCGGGCCGGTGACGCTCGAACTGTCGTACGACGACGGCAAGACCTGGCAGCGCGCGGCTGGACGCGACGGCCGGTTCCGGCTCGACGCTTCGCGGAAGGCGGCGTTCGTGTCCTTGCGGGCGAGCGCGCGCGACTCGGCGGGCAACGCGATCAATCAGACGGTGATCCGGGCCGCCGGCCTGCTACATTGATCGACGTGAACCAGTACGCCGTACAGACGACGACGCCGGACCCTGTCCCGGCGCGCTGACTCACGCAGTCTTCCGAAAGCCCCGGGGCGAGTGCCCCGGGGCTTTTGCGTGCCACGGCTGACTCGCCCCTCACCGCAGAGCGAGGAAAGCCATCATGTTCGACCACCGCAAACTCGGCCGTGAGCTCGGCCTGTTCGACTCCGACCCGCTGATCGGCGCGGGCCTGCCGTACCTGCTTCCGGCCGGTGCCGCGATCCGGCACGCGCTGGAGAGTTACGTCGCCGAGCTGGAACGCCGCGCGGGCTACCAGCACGTCTACTCGCCCGTGCTCGGCAAACGCGAGCTGTACGAGATCTCTGGGCACTGGTCGCACTACAGCGACGACATGTACCCACCGATGAAGGTGGGGGAGGAGGAGGTGGTGCTGCGCCCGAGTCTCTGCCCGCACCACGCGCTGATCTACAGATCGCGAGCCCACAGCTATCGCGAGCTCCCGATCCGGTACGCCGAGCTCGGCGGCATGTACCGCTCCGAGCTGTCCGGCGTACTGGGTGGGTTGACCAGGGTCCGTGCGATCCAGCTGAACGACGGGCACATCTTCTGCACCCTCGACCAGGTCGCCGACGAGGCCCGCGCCTCGCTGGACCTGATCCTGCGCGCGTACGACGACCTCGGGCTGAACCCGTCGCGGTTCCTGCTCTCGCTGCCCGCGGAGGACGCGCGGATCGGCGACCCGGAGAGCAAGTACGTCGGCGACCAGGACAGCTGGGACCGCTCGGCGGCGCTGCTCAGGTCCGTGCTCGACGACGCCGGCGTCGGGTACGAGGATGCGCCGGGGGAGGCGGCGTTCTACGGCCCGAAGATCGACATCCAGCTCGAGGACGCGGCCGGGCGCGAGTACACCCTGTCCACCATCCAGGTCGACTTCCACCAGCCGGCCCGGTTCGAGCTCGAGTACGTCGGTGCCGACGGCAACAAACACCGCCCGGTGATGGTGCACCGGGCGATCATCGGCAGCCTGGAACGGGTGATCGCGCAACTGGTCGAGCAGCACGGGGCCGCGCTGCCGGCCTGGCTCGCGCCGGTCCAGGTCGTCGTCCTGCCGCTGTCGGACGCGGAGGAGAAGTACGCCGCCGAGATCGCCCGTCGCGCGATGGACCGCGGGTTGCGGGCCGAGGTCGCGCACGCCGACGAGGGCACCCTCGGCGCGCGGATCCGGGAGAACCGGCACGCGCCGTACCAGCTCGTGGTCGGGAAGCGGGAGGTTGCCTCCGGCCACCTGGCGGTCCGGCACCGCGACGGCCATCAGGACGACCCGGCCGAGGCGGCGGATGTTCTCGAGTTTTTATCTTTCCATTGCCGCGCAAAGTCTTGCCAGTCACTGCCGGTCTGAGAGATGGTGACGGTCAGTCATGCACTCCCTACCCAGTGCAAAGGCGGTCCGCCCCCATGAAACGCCTCACCGGAATCCTCGGCAGCGCGGTGCTCGGCACCGCGCTGCTGGTCAGCCCCACCGTCGCCCACGCTGCCCCCTCGTACGTCGCGCTCGGCGACTCCTACGCCTCCGGGGTCGGGACGCGCTCCTACCTCGCCGACAGCGGCGCGTGCCAGCGCTCCACCAAGTCCTACCCGTACCTCGACGCGGCCCGGATCGGCGCGACCCTGACGTCGGTCGCCTGCTCCGGCGCCCGCGTCGCCGACGTGACCGCCAACCAGCTCGGCCCGCTGAACGCGGCCGTCAACTTCGTCACCCTTCAGGTCGGCGGCAACGACGCGGGCTTCTCCTCGGTGATCACCGAGTGCGCGAAGCCGGCCTGGCTGGCCAACTGCGACGGCGCGATCAACACCGCCCAGGCGACCATCAACAACGCCATCCCGGGCCGGCTGACCACCCTCTACGCGACGGTGCGCAGCCGGGCGACGACCGCGAAGGTGATCATCGTCGGCTACCCGCGGCTGTTCAACGGCACCGACTGCAATGCCGGGACGTTCTTCAGCGCCGCGGAGATGACCCGGCTGAACCAGACCGCCGACCTGCTGAACAGCAAGATCGCGGCGGCCGCGAGTGCGGCCGGGTACACGTTCGTGAACCCGACCAGCGCGTTCGTCGGGCACGCCGTCTGCGGCAGCCCGGAGTGGATCAACGGCCTGTCGAACCCGATCAGCGAGTCGTACCACCCCAACGTCACCGGGCAGGCGAGCTACGCCAATCTGGTGCAACCGCACCTGTCCTGACACCCACCGGGCTGCGCGGCGCCCCTGTTCGTGGTGTGATGCAGGGGTGCCGCACCGGTGTGCGAGGCCGGCCCCGGAGGGGTGGCCGGTGTCGCCGGCCGGTCGGCGACGGCCTCCCTGTGCCGCGAATCCCCTTCTCCCGTTGGCCTTTCTGTGCCGCGGACGCACCTGTGCCAGCACTCTGGGTAGTGCCCTCCGAGCGTGAAGTCACCGCTGAGCAATCACGATGCGTGAGGTCGCCATCACGTTGGTGTGAGATGGGTCACGTGCGGTCGCGTTCCGGATTCGGCGGATGACAGGGTGCAGCCGTCACCCGCCTGTCGAGAGCGAGCTTGGGGGCTTGTGGGCTCTTGGCGACACGCAGTACTGGGAGGAAATGCTGTGAAAGCTCGCACCTGGCTGACCGGATTGGCGGTCGGCGCAGTATCACTCACGCTCGCGGCACCAGGAGTTGCCAGCAGCGCTCCGGTCGTCGACCCGGGAGCCGCCAAGAGTCCCGAGGTCCGCACGATCGAGACCCCGAAGGCCGGCGGCGCCGGCCTGGTGACCAAGCGCGACGCGACCGGTCGCGCCCACTCGGTCCGTCCGGCCACCCCGCTGAAGGCTCCGGCCGCGGTCAGCGCGAAGGCCGCCAGGTCCGCGACCAGCAAGCCCGACGCGGCAGCCGTCGCCAAGGCCCAGGTGACCGCGGTCGCGCCGTACTTCGGAGCGCGCCCGGCCGACCTGGTCGCGGAGTCGAGCACCTTGTCGGAGTACGGCTCGCAGACCCGCTTCCAGCAGGTCGTCGACGGTGTCCAGGTGTACGGCGGCGAGATCGTCGCCAGCCTCGACAAGTCCGGTGCGCTGGAAGCCGCGAACGGCGAGGTCGCGCTGGCGACGTACGGGACCTTCCCGGCCGCCGGCCAGGCCGACGCCGCGAAGGCCACCGCGCAGGACGCGGCCGTCCAGGCGGTCGCCACCCGCGGCAAGCTCGACGCCGGCAAGCTGACCGCCAAGCTGCAAGGGCCCCGCTGGTTCGACCTCGGCCTGATGACCCGCCAGCCGGGTTCGGTCGCGGTCCCGGTCTACCTGTACGACGTGACCGGTCCCGGCGACGTCCGCTGGCAGGCCATGGTGCACGCGTCGGGCCAGACGCTGCTCGCGTGGGACATGTCCGAGCACCTGAACCGCGTGATCTGCGACGCCGACCGCGCGATCATCCAGACCGGTGCCGAGGACGTCCGCTGCGGGACCGTCTTCGCCTCGACGCGCGCCGAGGGCGAGGCCCCGTCGGCGGTGCAGGACGTCAACCAGGTCTACGAGTACTTCGGTGACACCTCCGACACCTACGCCTCGCTGGGCACCGACCTGACCGAGCTGATCGGCGTCGACTACGGCGACGGCAAGGGCAAGGCGCTGCGCGGCACGGTCCGGATCTGCGTCGACGGCGGTTGCCCGTTCGCCAACGCGTTCTGGAACGGCGAGCAGATGGCCTTCGGCGAAGGCGTCAGCACCGACGACGTGACCGGCCACGAGCTGACCCACGGCGTCACCCAGCACACCTCCGGCCTGGCCTACCTGTGGGAGTCGGGCGCGATCAACGAGTCGTTCTCCGACATCCTCGGCGAGTTCGTCGACCTGACCAACGGCTCCGCGGACGACACCGCGGCCAACCGCTGGCAGATCGGCGAGGGGTCCAGCCTCGGCGTGATCCGCAGCATGTCCGACCCGACGCAGTTCAACGACCCGGACCGGATGCGCAGCGCGAACTGGTTCGACGACGAGTTCTTCCAGGACAACGGCGGCGTGCACCTCAACTCCGGCGTCGGCAACAAGGCGGCGTACCTGATCGCCGACGGCGGCGCCTTCAACGGCCAGAAGATGCTCGGCATCGGCCTGGCCCGCTCCGAGGTGCTGTGGCACGAGACCCAGAAGGTGTTGACGTCGGGCGCCGACTACGGCGACCTCGCCGAGGGCCTGCGCTCGACCTGCGCCAAGCTGGCCAAGAAGAAGAAGTCCGGGATGACCAAGGCCGACTGCGCCCAGGTCGAGCTGGGCATCAAGGCCACCGAGATGGACTTCGAGCCGGCCATCGGCAAGCCCGCCCAGGCGCCGGTCTGCGACACCGCCGGCGCGAAGACCAAGAACCTGTTCAGGACCAGCTTCGCGGAGTACCCGGACGGCAAGGTCGTCCGCGGTGAGGGCTGGGTGCTCGGCAAGGGCGAGGGCCTCGAGGGATCGCTGGTCGACACGTCGTACTCCCAGGACGGTGACGACTCGATGCTCGGCGTCGTGACCGATCCCGAGGGCACGATCAGCCTGCAGACCGCGAACGGGACGAAGATCAAGAACCCGAAGACGTACCTGCGGTTCACGCACGCGTACAACTTCTACAACGTGTTCATCATCTTCGGCGTCCGGACCGGGGCGGCCACCTTGGAGTACTCCGACAACGGAGGCGCGACCTGGAAGGACACTGCCGGCCTGGACTGGAAGAACGGCCCGTCGGTGGATCCGAACTTCGCCGACGAGCCGGCCGCCTGGCACGGCAACTCCGGCGGCTGGGAGACCAGCCGGCTGGACCTGTCGGAGTTCACCGGCAAGCAGCTGAAGTTCCGCTGGACCGGGCACGGCAAGGACTTCGCCGACCTGATCCCGGGCAACTGGTGGCTCGACAACGCCACGATCTACACCTGCTCGAAGTAGTGGGCTGACGCGAGGCCCGGCGGACGGCACGCCGCCGGGCCTCGTTCTTGCCCTTTATATGCCTGGAACGGTATATATGGGGTCATGAGCGAATCACTGACCAGCGTCGACGGCCGGACCGTGCTGCGGATGGAGCGTGAGCTCGCCCACCCGCCGGAGAAGGTCTGGCGGGCGATCACCGACCCGGCCGAGCTCGCGCACTGGTACCCGGCGCTCGTCGAGGCGGACCTGCGGTTGAACGGGCGGATCTCGTTCACCTTCGCCGAGGGGGAGGACGACTTCGTCGAGGATCCCGACAACACCGGCGTGATCCGGGCGTACGAGCCGCCGCGGCTGCTGGAGTTCACCTGGGGGAGCGAGGTGCAGCGCTGGGAGGTCGAGCCGACCGCGAGCGGCTGCGTGCTGAAGCTGACGTCGACGTACGACGACCGCCCGGGCTCGGCGAGCTACACCAGCGGCTGGATCCTCTGCCTGGACGCGCTCGACCAGTCGCTCGGCGGCAACAGCATCCCGCGCGAGAGCTACCAACTCCTGCACGAACACTTCGTGAAGGTCTACGGCCTGGACGCGGGTGAGAAGGCG
Source organism: Kribbella lupini (assembly GCF_039529595.1). NCBI lineage: Bacteria > Bacillati > Actinomycetota > Actinomycetes > Propionibacteriales > Kribbellaceae > Kribbella > Kribbella lupini. The sequence goes on from NZ_BAAANC010000001.1 coordinate 1,819,573, forward strand.
GCCGACGGTTCGATCCGCTTCGAGCGGCAACTGACCGCACCCAAGGAGAAGGTGTGGCCCCGGCTCGCCGGGAAGCTGAACGTCGCCGTGCCGGAGGGCAACGAACTGCGGCTGGGCAGCGCGACGCTGACCCTGCGCGACGGCAACGGCGGAGCCCGCCTGGTGCTCACCCAGACCGACCCCGCCGCCGGCGACTACGAAAGCTGGAGAGAGCTGATCGAGTCGGTCGCCGCGGAGTCGGTCACGTACTGACGCAGGTGTTCGGCGGTCAGGGACGCGCTCGACTCGACCAGGTCGGCCGGGGTGCCTTCGAAGACGATCTGGCCACCGTCGTGACCGGCTCCGGGGCCGAGGTCGATCAGCCAGTCGGCGTGGGCCATCACGGCCTGGTGGTGCTCGATGACGATCACCGTGTTGCCGTGGTCAACCAACTCGTCGAGCATCTTCAGGAGCTGGTCGACGTCGGCCAGGTGCAGCCCGGTGGTGGGTTCGTCGAGGATGTAGATCGAGCCGCGCTTGCTCATGTTGATCGCGAGCTTCATCCGCTGCCGCTCGCCGCCGGACAGCGTGGTCAGTGGTTGCCCGAGGCTCAGATATCCCAGGCCGACCGACCCGAGCCGGTCCAGGATCGTCCGCGACGGTCCCTGACCGAAGAACTCGCGCGCCTCGGTCACGGTCATCCGCAGTACTTCGCTGATGTTCTTCCCGCGCAGTTGCAGCTCCAGCACCTCCGGAGTGAAGCGAGCACCGTTGCACTGCTCGCACACCGACGACACCTCGGCCATCATCCCGAGGTCGGTGTAGACCAGCCCGAGACCCTTGCAGGTCTGGCAGGCGCCGACCGAGTTCGCGCTGAACAGCCCCGGCTTCACCTTGTTCGCCTTCGCGAACTCGGCTCGGATCGGGTCCAGCAGACCCGTGTACGTCGCCGGGTTGCTGCGCCGCGAGCCACGGATCGGATCCTGCCCGGCGACGATCACGCCCTCGCGGTGGCCCAACGACCCGTGAATCAGCGAGCTCTTGCCCGACCCGGCCACGCCGGTGACCACGGTCAGCACGCCGAGCGGAACGTCGACGCTCACGTCCTGCAGGTTGTGGAGGCTCGCGCCCTCGATCCGCAGGCTGCCGGTCGGCGTACGGACGTCGTCGCGCAGGCCGACCTTGTGATCGAGGTACCGCCCAGTCAGCGTGCCCGACTTCAGCAGGCCTTTGACGTCGCCGGCGTAGCAGAGTCGGCCGCCGGACAACCCTGCGCCGGGGCCGAGGTCGACGACGTGGTCGGCGATCCGGATGGTCTCCGGCTTGTGCTCGACGACGAGGACGGTGTTGCCCTTGTCCTTCAGCTGGATCAGCAGCTCGTTCATCCGCTGGATGTCGTGCGGGTGCAGGCCGACGGTCGGTTCGTCGAAGACGTACGTGACGTCGGTGAGCGCGGATCCGAGGTGCCGGACCAGCTTCACCCGTTGCGCCTCACCGCCGGACAGCGTTCCGGACTCGCGATTCAGGCTCAGATATCCCAGCCCGATGTCGACCATCGAGTCCAGCGTGTCCCGCAGCCCCTCGAGCATGGGCCCGACCGACGGGTCGTCGATCCCGCGGACGAACTGCGCCAGGTCGCTGATCTGCATGGCCGAGCACTCGGCGATCCCGACGCCGTCGATCCGGACGGCGCGCGCGGCCGCGTTCAGCCGGGCGCCGCCGCACTCCGGGCACGGCCCGAGCCTCAGCGCGCGATCGGCGAAGGTCCGGGCCGCGTTCTGCATCGTGTCGCGGTCCTTGCCGAGGTACTGCTTCTTCACCTTCGGCACCAGGCCCTCGAAGGTCAGGTTGCTCTTGCCCACCTTGACCTTCGTCACCGGTGAGTACAGGAACTGCTCCCACTGCTCGGCCGGGTAATCGCGCAGCGGCAGGTCCGGGTCGAACAGGCCGGAGTGCGCGAACAGCTGCCAGTACCAGGTGTCGACGCCGTACCCGGGCGCCTTGATCGGGTCCTGGTTCAGCGACCTGTCCCGGTCGACCAGCTCGTCGAGGTCGAGCTCGGTGGCCTTGCCGAGTCCCTCGCAGACCAGGCACATGCCTTCGGCCCGGTTGAAGCTGAAGGCCGATGGCGGTCCGGCGTACGGCGTACCGATCCGGCTGAAGAGGATCCGCAGCATGGTGTGGGCGTCGGTCGCGGTGCCGACCGTCGAGCGGGCGTTGGCGCCGATCCGTTCCTGGTCGACGACGATCGCGGCACTCAGGCCGCGCAGCGCGTCGACGTCGGGGCGGGACAGACTGGGCATGAAGTTCTGCACGAAGGCGGTGTAGGTCTCGTTGATCAGCCGCTGCGACTCCGCGGCGATCGTCCCGAACACCAGGGAGGACTTCCCGGATCCGGAGACTCCGGTGAACACGGTCAGGCGGCGCTTGGGGATGTCCAGCGAGACACCTTTGAGATTGTTCTCGCGAGCTCCACGAACCTCGATCAGGTCAAAAGGCATACGTTCAATTCTTACATTGAACCGCCCGTAAAGACTTCGCCGCGGCTGGCCCACGGAGCAGCGGGGCAGAACCTTCAACGTCGTGGTGAAGCTCGAGGTTCAGCCCACCTGCCGGCGGACGGCGTCCAGCAACCCCTGGAGCTGACCACCGAGCTGTTCGCGTTCCTCGGCTCCGAGCGACGCCACCAGTTCTGCCTCCCGGCTGAGCACCCGGTCCACGGTCCGCTCGATCAGGGCGTGCCCGGCCGGCGTCAGCGAGACCACCACCAGCCGCCCGTCCTCCGTACGACGAGTGACCAGCCCGGATTCCTCAGCTCGCCGAACCCGCTGCGAGATCGCGCCGGCCGTCACCAAGGTCCGAGCGGTCAGCTCCCGCGTACTCAGCTCGTACGGCGGTCCGCTGCGCCGCAGCACACTCAGCAGGTCGAGCGTCGCCGGATCGACGCCCAGCTCGGCCAGCAGCCGGCGCCGGTCGTCGGCGAACAGCTTCGCCAGCCGCCACAGGGGAGTGACGATCCCGATCGACTCGGTCGGCACGCCGGGCCGCTCGCGCTGCCAGGCCCGCGCGATCTCGGCGGCGGGGTAGGGGCTGGGCGCGTCCAGCGGGTAGGCGTCAGCGAAGTCGTCGGGCACGAGAGCCATGTTACGTTTAGGTCTAAACATTTAGACCTAAACGAGAGGGGACGGCGTGTCCAGAACGATCGTGGTGACCGGGGGAGCGACCGGGATCGGCCGTGCGGCGGCCGAGTTGTTCCGGGCCGACGGCGACCAGGTGGTGATCACCGGCCGCCGCGCGGACGTGCTGAAGACGGCGGCGGCAGGACTCGGCGCCGAGGCGGTGGTCTGCGACGCGACAGATCCGGCGCAGGTCGACGAGCTGGCCGCGGCGCTGCCGGAGCGGGTCGACGTACTGGTCAACAACGCCGGCGGCAATACGGAGCTGAACCACTCAGGTGATCTGGCCGAGCGATGGATCGCCAACTACAAGGCGAACGTGGTGTCGGCCGTGCTGACCACGACGGCGTTGGCGCCGAGGCTCACGACGGCCGCGATCCATCTCGGCTCGATCGCCGGGACGCGCGGCGGCGGTTCGTACGGCGCGGCGAAGGCGGCGCTCGCGACCTGGAGTCTCGACCTGGCCGCCGAGCTCGGGCCGCGCGGGATCACCTCCAACGTCGTCGCGCCCGGCTACACCGCCGAGACCGAGTTCTTCCAGGACCAGCTGTCCGACGAGCGCCGCCGGTGGCTGGTGGAGTCGACGCTGACCGGCCGTGCGGGGACGCCGTACGACGTCGCCGCGCTGATCCATTTCCTGGCCTCGCCCGGCGCCCGGCACCTCACCGGCCAGGTGCTGCACGTGAACGGCGGCGCGCTCACCACCAGGTGAGGCGGGCGTCGGTGACAATGGCCCCATGCGTGCCACCGTCAAGGACGTCGCCAAGCTGGCCGGGGTGTCCCCGAAGACGGTGTCGAACGTCATCAACGGGGTCGTGTTCGTCCGGCCGGAGACCCGCGCGAAGGTGGAGCAGGCGCTCAGCGAGCTCGACTACGTGCCCAACCTGAGCGCGCGCGGACTGCGCAACGGTCGCTCGGGGATGATCGGGCTCGCGCTGCCCGACCTGCTCCGGCCGTACTCGGCCGAGATCACGCACCTGGTCGTCGAGCTCGCGCACGAGCGCGGCTGGGGCGTGCAGATCGAGCAGACCGCCGCCGAGCCGGACCGCGAGTACGACCTGCTCTCCAAGGCGCGGTCGCACCAGATCGACGGCCTGATCCTGAACCCGGTCAACCTCGACGACAGCGCGGTCATGTCGGCCGGTCCGCTGCCGCCCGTCGTACTGATCGGTGACGTCGACCAGGACGTCGTCAGCCAGGTCTGCATCGACAACGTCGGTGCCGCCCGCGACATGACCCAGCACCTGGTCGACCAGGGATACCGCCGCATCGCCGCGGTCGGCACACCTGAAGCCCCCGGGAGCCCGACCCGGATCGGTGGCCGCACCGACTCGGCCGGTACGGCGGCCGCCCGCCTCCGCCTGATCGGCTACCGCGAGGTCCTCACCGCGGCCGGCCTGCACGATCCCGCGCTCGAGATCGCCCTCGACCGCTGGAGCCCGGAAGGCGCCGCGACCGTCGTCGGCCGCTACCTCGAGGACCACGATCCGCCAAACGCGATCTTCTGCTTCACCGACACGATCGCGACCGGCACCCTGTCGGCGCTCTGGTCGGCCGGCGTCTCGGTGCCCGGCGACTGCGCGGTGGCCGGTTTCGACAACATCCTCGAGAGCCGGTACACCGTTCCGCCGCTGACCACGGTCGACTTCGACCGCCGCAGCTTCGTCCAGGCCGCGCTGGACCTCCTCGGCGAACGGATGGCCGACCGGGCCGCGACACCGCGCCGGATCGTCGTACCGCACCGCGTCGTACCGCGCGCCAGTACCGCACGTTAGCCAACACGTTTCTACAAAAACCATGACGGGTAGGGCTTGTCAGCGCATTGCAACGATGTAATGATCGGTGCCGCCTGCGAAGGAGACAGCCCTCATGACATCGTTCGATCGTCAGTTCTCCCGGCGCCGCCTGCTCTCCGGAGCGGCCGCGCTGGCCGGCGGAAGCCTGCTGCTCGGCTGTTCGCCGGGCAGCGGCGGCACCGGCACCGAGCTCAACTACTGGCACCTGATGACCGGCGGTGACGGCATCGTGATGGCCGGCCTGGTCGACGCCGTGAACGGCCTGAACGCCGGGTTCCACGCCAAGCAGACCGTGCTCGCGTGGGGTCCGCCGTACTACACGAAGCTGGCGATGGCGTCGGCCGGCGGCCGTGCGCCGGACCTCGCGATCATGCACGCCTCCAGGATCGCGGGCTACGCGCCCGGCGGCCTGCTGGAGCCGTGGGACCTCGACCTGCTCGCCGAGGTCGGCCTGAAGGAGAGCGACTTCCCGCCGTTGGTCTGGCAAAAGGGCCTGTACGACGGGAAGCTCTACTCGATCGCGCTCGACACCCACCCGTTCGTGCTCTACTACAACACCGAGCACGCGACGAAGGCCGGCGTCACCGACGCGATCGCCTCGATGGACAGCCCCGAGGCGTTCACCGAGGTCGCGTCCAAGCTGCAGAAGGTGACCGGCAAGCACGGCCTGTCGTACGGCTACCTCGGCGACCCCTCGCAGATGTGGCGGCTGTTCTACACCTTCTACCGCCAGACCGGCGCGGAGCTGAAGCTCGTCCCCGGCAGCAAGGCCGAGGTCGACGAGGCCGCGGCGGTGAAGGCGCTCGAGTTCGTGCAGTCGTTGCTGAACGACACGATCGCCACCCGCAGCGGCGACGGCGGTACGGCGGTCAGCGAGTTCCTGCACGGCGAGAGCGGCCTGCTCTTCGGCGGCGTCTGGGAACTGCCGGTGCTGAAGGACTCCAAGATGCCGTTCGACGCGATGCCGATCCCGACGCTGTTCGGGCAGCAGGCTGCGTACGCCGACTCGCACACGTTCGTACTGCCCCGGCAGTCCAAGGCCGACCCCGACCGGCGCCGTTCCACGTACCGACTCGTCGCGGAAATCCTGAAGCGTTCGGTCAAGTGGGCGGGGGCCGGTCACATCCCGGCGTACCAGCCGGTGGTGAAGAGCCCGGAGTACCTGGAGCTGAAACCGCAGTCGAACTACGTCGGCATCCCGGCGTACGTGAACTACGACCCGGACGTCTGGTTCAGCGGCGCCGGCAGCGACTTCACCAGCTACTTCGCGGAGAACGTGCAGAACGTCTACCTCGGCAGCGGGGACCCGGCGGCCGGCTTCGACGGATTCGTGCAACGGCTGAACAAGCTGCTCGACCGCCCGCAACCGGTCTGATCGACGAAGGGAGACCGTCATGCCGACAGCAGTCGACACCCCCGCCGCGGACCTGGTGGTTGCGGAGGGCAACAGTACCGGCCGGGCCCGCGCGCAGCGCGGCGAGTCGCTCACCGGGTGGGCCTTCGCGGCACCGTTCGCGGTGCTCTTCGGCCTGTTCCTAGTGGTCCCGGCCGTCTACGGCCTGTACCTGAGCTTCACCGGCGAGACCCTGACCGGCGCGAACGGCGAGCTGGTCGGTTTCGCCAACTTCACCGAGGCGCTCAGCGACCCGGACCTGTGGAAGTCGTTCGGCAACACCTTGTGGTTCACGCTGCTCAGCACCGTCCCGCTCGTGGTGCTGTCGCTGGCGTTCGCGCTGCTGGTGAATCTCGGACTGCCCGGCCGGTGGCTGTGGCGGCTGTCGTTCTTCCTGCCGTACCTGCTTGCCTCGACCGTGGTCGTGCTGTTCTGGTCCTGGATGTACAACCCGAAGCTCGGGCTGATCAACGGCGTGCTGGCCGAGTTCGGGATCGCGCCGGTGGCTTGGTTGCAGGACCCGAACGTGGCGATGATCTCGGTGGTGATCACCACGCTGTGGTGGACGATCGGGTTCAACTTCCTGCTCTACCTGGCCGCGCTGCAGAACATCCCCGAGCAGCAGTTCGAGGCGGCCGCGATCGACGGTGCCGGCAAGTGGCGGCAGCTGTTCTCGATCGTCGTCCCGCAGCTCGCGCCGACCACCGCGCTGATCCTGACGCTGCAGGTGCTGGCCTCGCTGAAGGTGTTCGACCAGATCTACATGCTCACCAACGGCGGCCCGGCCGGGTCCACCCGTTCGATCGTCCAGTACATCTACGAGGCCGGCTTCACCGGCTACAGGTTCGGCTACTCGTCGGCGATCTCGTACCTCTTCTTCGCGATCATCGTGCTGATCTCGATCGCGCAGTACAAGCTGATCAACCGCAGGAGCGCCCAGTGAGCACCTACACGTTGTCGAGAGGGATCCAGCGCGGCAAGGCGGCGTACCGGCAGGGGCACAAGCCGGGGGAGAACCCCTGGAGCGTGTCGCGGATGGTGGCGCTGCTGATCCTGGCGTTCCTGGCCGCGACCTGGCTGGTCCCGTTCGCGTGGGCGGTGCTGACCTCGCTGAAGAGCGAGGCCGACGCCGCCGCGTCCACGGTGAGCCTCTCCCCGGCGGACGGTTTCAGCTTCGACGCCTACCGCAAGGTGCTCTCGGCCGGGGACATCCCGCTGTGGGCCTGGAACAGCCTGTTCACCTCGGTGCTGATCACCTTCGTGACGGTCGCCACCTCCGCGCTGGCCGGTTACGCGTTCTCCCGGATCAGCTTCCGCGGCCGGCGCGGACTGTACGCCGCGATCATCGCGGCCATCATCATTCCGCCGCAGTTGCTGATCGTTCCGCTGTTTCGTCAGATGCTCGCCTTCGACCTGGTCGACACCTATTGGGGAATCATTCTTCCGCAAGCGTTTGCGCCCGCGATGGTGCTGATCCTGAAGCGATTCTTCGACCAGATTCCGGTCGAGCTGGAAGACGCCGCCCGGGTCGACGGCGCGAACCGGCTGCGGGTGTTCTGGTCGATCGTGCTGCCGCTGTCGCGGCCAATTCTCGCCGCGGTCGCGATCTTCGTCTTCATCGGTGCGTGGAACAACTTCCTCTGGCCGTTCATCGTCACCACCGACGCCGATCTGATGACGCTGCCGGTCGGCCTGCAGACGGTGAAGAGCGCGTACGGCCTGCAATACGCGCAGAACATGGCCTCGGCGATCCTGGCCGCATTACCACTGGTGCTGGTCTTCCTCTTCTTCCAGCGCCAGATCATCAAGGGAATCGCCACCACCGGCTTCGGCGGCCAGTAATCCTCACATCCCCTTGAAAACCTCCTCACAGTCAGCAAGGCTGCTGCGATGGCTCTGTCACTGTGAGGAGTGATGGCGCCTGTCGTACAACCCAACTAGTCCCTCGGGGGACCCGATGAGGAGGGGGATCTGTGTCAGCCATGAGGCGGCTCGCCGAGCAGCGCCGTGATGTGAGGAGTCACGGCACGACAACGCTCGGCAGGGCTTCGATCCAACCAGCGGTTTGCACCGGTATCCACGAGGTGAGCTCGTCGATCCGCACCGGGCAGCCGCGACGCGTGGCGGTTCTGACCTTGAGCAACGGTCTGACCACCACGCTGCGTCTCGACGACGGGGCCCAGGCTCCGGACCCGGGCGCGACGGTGTTCGTCCGGGGTGGCCGCGGGATGGGTGATCAACCCGCCACAGGTGGGGTCACTCTCGCGCCGGCGTACCCCAGCTAGAACACCCGGCTGCAGTGACTCGCCGGTCTCAGGTCAACGCCGAGCTGAGCCCGGCAAGTCGCTGGAACACACTTCACTCCTCGAACGGAGTCGTGAGTGCTCGCACCTCGATCGGCGAGTACTTCGCCTCGACCAGCCGTCCGGCCAGTTCGGTCGCGCGCTCGAGGTCGCACTCGAGCAGGTAGTACCCGGCCAGGACCTCCTTGGCCTCGGTGAACGGGCCGTCGGTCACCGCCGGCGCGTTGTCGCGGACCTGGACCACCCGCGCGTCGGCCGTGGCCAGTCCGTCGGCCGCGACGAACTCACCGCTGGCCCGCGTCTCGGCCAGGAGGGCGCGGTGCACGTCGAAGACCGACTCCATCCCCTCGGCCTCCAGGGCCTTCCAGGTCTCGTCGTTGCCGTAGATCAGCAGCATGTACTTCACGTGGCCTCCTCGATGGGGTTTCGAGGTTACGTCGGAGCCGGTGCCACCTGCTCGACACCGGCTCCTCGGCGTTCTACCGCGCGGCGGCCTGCGCTGCCTTCAGATCGATCCGCAGGCGGTCACCCACCGGCACCGACGGGTCGGAGTACTGACCGGTCAGGCAGATCGGCCCGTTCCAGCCGAGCGTCTCCAGCGTCGCGAACGCGCTCGACCAGTTCGCCAGTCCGTCGGCGCCCTGCACGAACCACGGCTTCCACGCGCCACCGACGTCCGCGCCGGGCTCGGTCGGGACGTACGTGACGTTCTTCAGGTTCACGATGCCGAGCCGGTCCTTGGCCAGCTCGAGCGTGATCTTCGGATCGTCGCCGGCCAGTACGTCGTGCGCCGCGTCCCACACGACCTTGAACTGCTCCGGCAGACCGTCGAGCAGCTGCACCACGCCCAGCGTCGACGCGACGAACTTGCCGTGGTGCGGCTGCACCCCGACCTGTACGCCGTACTGCGCCGCGAATCCGGCAGCCGCTTCGAGCTGCTCGCGGTTCCGGCGTACCGAAGCCGCGTAGCCGTCCGGCCCGAGCTCGGCCATGATCCGGATCATCGGTACGCCGGCCTCGGCGGCCGCCGCGAAGGTGGACTCCTCCAGCCCACTGGCGATGCTGATCGGTGCCACGCCCGCGTCGCGGAGCTGCTCGGTGAACGCGGGCAACACCTTCTCGGCCGTGGCCGGCGTCACGAACGCCGTGTCCCGGACGGGGATCTCCGCGCCGGCGAACCCGAGCCCGGCGACGAGCTCGCCCAGCTCGTCGCCGGGCAGCTCGGCCCACGGCTTGGTGAAGACGGACCAGGTGTAGTTCATGGGTTCAGCGGCCTCCGAGTCCACTCATGGTGATGCCCTTGACGAACCAGCGTTGGGTGAGGAAGAACAGCACGATCAGCGGCACGGTCGTGATGGTCGCTGCCATCAGCAACAGGTTCCACTGGGTACCGTTGGTGTCCTGGAAGACCTGCAGGCCGACGGCCGCCGTACGGGTCGCCTCGCTGTTGGAGACGACCAGCGGCCAGAGCAGGTTGTTCCACTGGCCGATGAACTTGAACACCGCCAGCGTCGCGATCGCCGGCACCGCCAGCGGCACGATCACCCGGATGAACGCCTGCCACCGGTTGGCGCCGTCCAGCCGCGCGGCTTCCTCGTAGTCGCGCGGGATGCCGAGGAAGAACTGCCGCAGCAGGAACACGCCGAGCGCGGTGAACGCGTGCGGCAGGATCATCCCGGGCCAGGTGTCGATCCCGTGCAGCTTCGCGACCAGCACGAACTGCGGGATCAGCGTCACCTGCGACGGGATCATCAGCGTCGCCAGGTAGATGCCGAACAGCCAGGTCCGGCCGGGGAACTGCAACCGGGCGAACGCGTACGCCGCAAGTGCGGCCGTGACGGTCTCCAGCAACGTCGTACCGGCGGCGAAGATGACCGTGTTGACCAGGTACCGGCCGAGCGGGACCAGGTCGAAGGCGCGGGTCAGGTTCTCCGGGTGCCAGGTGCTCGGCCAGAACGACGGCCGCGCGGCCATCGACTCGGCGTCGGACTGGAACGCCACCAGCACCATCATCACGACCGGTACCAGCGTCACCGCCGTCACCACGAAGCACGCGAAGACCACCAGCTTGCGAGTGGCAACGGGGTTCTTCTGCAGGGGTGCGAGCACGTTAGTTGTCATAGTGGACGAGCCTCCGCTGGAGCAGGAACTGGGCCGCGGTGATCACCACGATGAAGCCGAACAGGACCAGCGACTGCGCCGCGGCGTACCCCTGGTCGTAGTTCTCGAAGCCGGTCCGGTAGATGTACATGACCAGCGTGGTCGTTCGCGATCCCGGACCGCCGTTGGTCATGATGAGGGCCTGGTCGAAGACCTGGAACGACCCGATGATCGACGTCACCACGACGAAGAACAGCGCCGGCGACAGCATCGGCAGCGTCACGTTGCGGAAGGTCTGGAGCGCGTTGCTGCCGTCCACCTTCGCCGCCTCGTACAGCTGCTGCGGGATCGCCTGCAGCCCGGCCAGGAAGACCACCATGCCGAACCCGAAGCTCTTCCACACGCTCATCGCGATCAGCGCCGGCATCGCCCAGCCGTCCGAGATCAGCCACTGCGGCCCGTCGATCCCGACCAGGCCGAGCACGGCGTTCACCAGGCCGTCGTGCGGGATGTAGAGCCAGATCCAGACGAACGCGACCGCCACCGTGATCGTTGCGTACGGCAAGAGCAGCAGCGAGCGGAAGACCGCGATCCTCTTCAGCCCCTGGTTGAGCAGCAGAGCCAGCGCCAGGCTGACCACGATCGTGACCGGGACGCTGACGAAGGTGAAGTACGCCGTGTTGCCGAGCGCCGACCAGAACGTCGGGTCGGGACCGAGCCGGGCGAAGTTCTTCAGGCCCGCCCAGGTGGGCGAGCTGAACAGGTTCCAGTTGAGCAGCGAGATCACCCCCGCCGCGACGACCGGTCCGGCGGTGAAGATCAGGAAGCCGATCAGGCTGGGCAGGATGAACAGCCAGGCGGTGAGCGCCTCCTTGTTCCTGGGCTTCTTCGCGGCACGGTGCTGCTGCCGCGGAGTTGTTGCTGCGACAGGGAGTGTGTCGACGGCCATCGGAGTCACCCCTTCCTGGCCGAGGCCTGGCGGACGTTGTCCTGGTGCTGCTTCATCAAGATGTCGAGCCGCGGCGTCAGTCCGTCGATCGCCTCCCGGACCGAGACCTGCCCGAGGAACGTCCGCGGCAGGTCCTGGCCGAGCAGCTGCTTGACCTGGTTCCAGTTCGTGGTCACGTCGAACGGGTGACCGCCGGCGATCTTGCCGGCCAGGATGTCCTGCACGATGCCGAGGTTGTCCGGCGGCGGCTTGAACGCACTGCCCGCCGACAGCCGGGCCGGGTTGTTGCGGCCGGCCTCGGCATAGATGTCCAGGGCCCCCTTGCTGGTCAGCGTCTTCAGCAGCTTCCACGCCAGATCGAGATCGTCACCGCGGACCTTGGCCGGGATCGCGAAACTCGAACCGGACACCCGCGGCGTACTGCCGGCGGCCCCCGCCGGGAACGGCATGATGTCCCAGTCGAACTTCGCCTTGCGCACGTTCACCACCTGCCACGGGCCGTTGTGCATGAAGGCGACGTTGCCCTCCATGAAGTTGGCCAGCGAGCTCTCGGTGACCAGGTTGGCGATCGGCGGCGTCACCTTGTCCTTCACGAACAGGTCGACGACGTACTGGACCGCCTCCATCGCCTCGGGCGCGTTCAGCGCGCTCCGGTCCCAGGCCTCGTTCATCACGTTGCCGCCGGCGCAGTAGATCCACGACACCAGGTCGTCGATCGACGGCGCGCAGGTGAACCCGTACTGATCCGGTCCGGTCATTTCCCTGGCCAGGTCGCGGAACGTCGCCCACGACATCGGCACCGTCGGCGAGGGCGCCGGGATGCCCTTCTTCTCCAGCAGCGTCTTGTTGTAGTAGATCACCGTCGGCGCGACGTCGAACCCGATCGCGTACGTCTGGTGGTTGAACGAGCTGATGTCGCGGATCGGCCGGTAGAAGTCGTCGAGGTCGAAGTCCTGATCGCCCGCGATCAGGTCGTCGAGCGGCCGGTGCGCGCCGCGGGCGGCGTAGGTCGGGATCAGCCAGCCGTTCAGCGCGGTCACCAGGCCCGCGGTGCCGCTGACCAGCTGGAGGTCGAGTTTGGTCGGGTAGCCGCCGGACGGCGTGAGGGTGGGGACGGACTTCACCTGCAGCTCGCGTTCGACGTACGCGCTGAAGGCGTCCCAGACCTTGCGTTCGGCCGGGCTGCTGGACCACATCGACCAGGCGGCGGCGCCACTCGGTGGACCGGAGGAGCAGCCGGCGGCTGCGGCTCCCAGTCCGGCCAGGCCGGTCAGCTTGAGCAAGCTGCGGCGGGACAGCTGTGTCTGCATCAGGGACTCCTCAGGTGAAGAGCAGGTCGATCGACTCGGCACGGATCCGCTCCTCGTCGACCACGACGCCCAGGCCAGGGGCGGTGGGGACCGTCGCGACGGCCTTGGTGATCGTCAAGCCCTCGACGTACAGGTCGGACAGCAGCTCCGGCCCGTTCAGCTCGGCGGGCAGTGCCAGTTCCAGCTGGCTGAACACGTGCAGCGCGGCCGCGAAGCCGATGCCGCAGTCGGTCAGGCCGCTGGACAGGATCTCGAGACCGCCGGAGAGCGCGACCTGAGCGGTCTTCAGCGCGTTGCGCAGACCGCCGGACTTGCAGATCTTGACCACGACCAGGTCGGCGGCGTCGAGCTGGATCGCCCGGGCCAGGTCCTGCGCGGTGAAGCTGCCCTCGTCGATCGCGACCGGCAGGTCGATCAGGCCGCGCAGCCGGCGCATCGCCAGCAGGTCGGTGCTCGGCACCGGCTGCTCGACGCAGTGGATGGTCCGGATGTGACGGGTGCGGTCCAGCAGCTGCTTGAGCGCGCTCGGCCGGTACGACTGGTTCGCGTCCAGCCACAGCGGCTTGGTGCCCGCGACCTCGGCGACCGCCTCGATGATCGCGGCGTCCTGATCGGGATCGCCACCGATCTTCACCTTGTACGCCGCATAGTCCGACGACTGCTGGGCGTGCTCGCGCACGGTCTCCGGAGCACCGACGCCGATCGCCGAGCAGAGCGGGATCTCGTCGTGCACCTTGCCGCCGAGCAACGCGTGCACCGGTACGCCGGCCAGCTTGCCCGCCGCGTCGTGCATCGCGAGATCGACCGCGGCCCGCGCGAACGGGAAGCCGTTGGACACCGCCGGACTGAGTCGCTTGGCCGCCTGCTGGTGGAACAGCTCGACGTCGAACGGCGTCAGCTCCAGCAGGAGCGGCGCCAGGTGCCGGTTGATCACCACCGCGATCGTCTCGGCCGTCTCGTAGCTCCAGCTGGGGAGCGCTCTCTGCTCGCCCCAGCCGACCACGCCGTCCTCGGTGGTCAGCTTCACGAACACGACCGCGCCGGCCTGGTCCGGGCGCTGCTCGGGACTCCCGACCGCGCCGCTGCCCAGCACGAACGGCCGGGCGAACGGCACGGCGACGGCGAAGACCTCCACCGATCTGATCCGCGACATCGGGTCTCTCCTTCCCTCAGGCCTGGATCGACCAGGACGCCGGGTCGACGGAGCTCGGTCCGCGGGTGCCGTGGTCGAGGTACTGCAGGACGTCGGCGATCACGAACCCGGCCAGCGCGAGGTGACCCTCTTCGGTGTCACCGGCAACGTGCGGGGTGAGCAGCAGGTTCGGTGCCTCGAGCACCTTCTGCTCCAGCGTCGGCGGCTCCGGGTCGTACACGTCGAGGGCGGCGTGGATCCGTCCGTCGAGCGCGTGCTCCAGCAGCGCCTGCTGGTCGATCGCGGGACCGCGTGACGAGTTCACGACGACCGCGCCGTCCGGCAGCTGCTCGATCAGCTTCCGCGTGACCAGGCCCTTGGTCTCCGGTACGTCGGGAACGTGCAGGCTGACGAACGTCGACTGCAGCGTCTCCTCCAGCTCGGCCCGGCGTACGCCGAGCTCGGCCGCGCGCTCGTCGCTCAGGTACGGGTCGTAGACGACGACGTCGCAACCGAACGGCTTCAGCAGTGTGATCAGCGCTCGCGCCGTCGAGCTGGCGCCGAGGATGCCGACCTTCGCGCCGGCCAGCTCGTGCCCGCGGTACGCCGTCTGCTTCCAGCCGCCGCTTCTGATCGCTCCGTCGAAGCGGGGGAGCCGGCGGGCCAGCGTCAGCATCGCGGCGAGGCAGTACTCGCCGACCGACCACGCGATCCGGCCGCCGGCGGTGAACACCGCGACGCCCTGGTCGAAGATCGCCGGGTCGACCAGCTTCTTCACCGAACCGGCCGCGTGCGCGACCACCCTCGGTCCGGCGCCGTTCGCCCAGATCGACTGGTCCAGGTGCGGCGTACCCCAGCTGGTGAGCACGGCGTCGGCATCTTTCGAGAGCGCGATCACCGTCTCCGGGTTCGTGTCCGGCGCCCAGGTCACCGCGAACCGCTGCTCGATCAGCTCCCGGGTCAGCGGGTCGATCACGTCCGCGGCGCGTTCGGCGGTCATCAGCACAGCCAGCTTGGTCACTTCGGCTCCTCACCTGTCTTCGACTGGTCCGAAGGTAAGGGCTTTCCGTTATGCTCGTCCAAGCCCGATTCCGCATCGATCGATACCGAGGGCGCATGGACCTGTCACTGCAGCAACTCCGCGGCTTCGTCGCGGTCGCCGAGGAGCAGCACTTCGGCCGGGCCGCCCAGAAGCTGAACATGACCCAGCCACCGCTGACCCGGCAGATCCAGGCGCTGGAGCGCTCTCTGGGCGTGAACCTGTTCGACCGCACCGGTAGGGGAGTGCGGCTCACCGCGGCCGGCGGCGTCTTCCTCGAGCACAGCCACCGGGTGCTCGCGCTGCTGGAGGTCGCGCCCGAAGCGACGCGGCGCGCGGCCGACGGCCAGACCGGGACGCTGCGGCTCGCGTTCACCGCGATCGGCGCGTACGCCGTACTGGCCGACTTCCTGGCGATGGTGAACCGGCGGATCCCGGCCGTCAGCGTCGAGCTGACCGAGCTGGTCAGCCCCGACCAGTACGAAGCGCTCGCGAACCTGGAGATCGACATCGGCCTGGTCCGGCCGCCGATTCCGGACGGGTTCGAGTCGCTGCTCGTGCACACCGAGGACCTGGTTCTCGCCGTCCCGGCCGATCACAAGCTCGCAAGCGGCTCGTCCCCGGTGACCTTGGCGGACGTCACCGACGAGTACATCGGCTACAGCCCCGAAGGATCCCGCTACCTGCACGACATCTGCGCGGCGATGATCGGCATGAACCGGTACGCCGTCAGCCAGCTCGCGTCGCAGGTCCCGACGATGCTCGCGCTGGTCCGGGCCGGCCTGGGCTGCGCGCTGATCCCGCGCTCGATCATGGCGATGGGCGTCGAGGGCGTCCGGTACCGCGAACTCGACGCGGCCGACGCGCACTCGGTCACCCTGCACGCGTGCTGGAGCCCGGACAGCCCGAACCCCGCGCTGCAGCGGCTGGCGGAAACCCTTCGCGTGCACCCGCAGCTGGAGGATTAGATAGCCCTCGTGCTCACCTCCGACTCGATCGTCACCACGCTGCGCGCCGCCGGTTGTGTCTTCGCCGAGGAGGAGGCCGAGCTCATCCTCGCGACCGCCGCCGACGCCTCGGACCTGGATCGGATGGTCGAGGAGCGGGTCTCCGGACTGCCGTTGGAGCAGGTGCTCGGCTGGGCCTCGTTCCACGGCGTCCGGGTGCTGATCGACCCGGACGTCTTCGTTCCCCGTCGCCGGACCGAGCACCTGGTCGACGAGGCGATCGCGCGATGCCGTGCTGATGCGGTCGTGGTCGATCTGTGCTGCGGATCCGGAGCCCTCGGGCTTGCCGTTCTGACCGCCGTGCCTGGGGTGGAGCTGTACGCGGCCGACCTGCACCCGGCCGCCGTACGGAATGCTCGCCGCAACCTCCCGGCCGCGCAGGTGTTCGAAGGCGATCTCTACAACGCCCTACCCACCGACCTGCGCGGACGCGTCGACATCCTGCTCGCGAACGTCCCGTACGTGCCGACCGGCGACGTCCAGTTCCTCCCCGGCGAGGCCCGGCTGCACGAACCCCGGCTCACCCTCGACGGCGGACCCGACGGCCTGGCACTCCTCCGTCGAGTCGCCGCCGAAGCCGCGGACTGGCTCGCTCCCGGCGGCTACCTCTTCACCGAGGCCAGCGCCGAACAGGCTCCGCTCGCGGCGGAGATCCTGTCCGCCGCCGACCTGACGACCACGATCAGCACCGACGAGGACGACTTCGGCACCACGGTCATCGGCGCTGTCTGACGAGCGCGGCTCGGTCGAGATCGCGCTCACCTCGGACACGCGCGCCAGCAACTTCGCCACCACCTCCGCACCGTGGATCGGCGCCCGCGCCGCCGCCGCCGTCGGTGACCAGCACGACGTCCTCAGCCGGGGACTCGGTCACGCCGCCGATCCCGCCGAGGCGGCGCCTTTCTTCGCCGCCTCGGGACGCGAGGCCAACGGGATCTCGCAGGCTGACGAGTAGCCCTGCGAGGTGATCCCCAGCGCGGCGTTGCCCCGGCTCGACAGGTTGGCGAAGCCGATCACGCTCGTGAGCTCGACCAGCGCGGCGGGACCGAGCGCGGCGAGCAGCCGCGCCACCAGCTCGTCGGTGACCGTCGGCGGTGTCGTCGTCATCGCCTCGGCGTACTCCAGCACGTCCCGCTCCAGCGGCGAGAACACCTTCGACTCCCGCCACCGCGGCACCTGGCTCGCCTTGGCCAGATCGAGTTCCTGGTCGAGGGCCTGGAAGTAGCTGACGTCGAGGCACCAGCTGCACCCGATCAGCGACGCCACCGCCATGTGCGCGAACGACTTCAGGCTCGCGTCGGCGACCGACCAGCCCTCCACCATCTGTCCCCAGTCGAAGGTGTCCTCGGCGACCTTCGGGTTGTGCGACATCACCTCCAGCGGCTCGGGCACCGTCCCGAACCGCTCGGTCATGGTCTCGACCACCTCGGCCGGAAGTTCGGCCTTGGGAACGCGCAGTGCCATCGTGTTCTCCTCGTACGGGTGCGTTGTCGGCATCAAGACACCGCCCGGTCCGCGGGCGTGACACCCGGTACGCCGTACGCTCGCCTCGTCGTCGTCCGAGGAGGCTGCACCGATGAGCGATGTGACTGTCCGAACCGCGGTCGCGGGGGACCTCGACGGAGTCGTGGCGTCCTGCACGGCGCTGTTCGCCGAGGACGCGGGAACGCGTGACCCGCTCCGGAACAAGAACTGGCCGGCGACGTACGGCGGTGAGTGGGCGAGCGGCCTGATCGCGGACCCGGAGTCCTTGGTGCTTGTGGCAACGACCGACGGCGTGGTCGGCCACCTGATCGGCAAGTTCCTGCCGGCCTCGGAGATGTGGATCGCGCCCCGCGCCGAGCTGGTCAGCATGTACGTCCGCCCCGAGGCCCGCGGCGGGGGAGTCGCCGGCCGGCTCATCGACGCGTTCGTCGCCTGGGCGCGAGAACGCGGCGCCGCCCGGCTCGAGGTCAGCGCGTACGCCGCCAACGAAACCGCGGTGCGCGTGTACGAACGCCACGGCTTCCGCCCGCACTCGATCCTGCTGACCCGATCCGAGTAGCTCTCGGCGGATCTTGTCCAGCGGTTCCTGCTGACGACCACCGATTGAGAGGCCGCCGGAACTGTCGGTCGGCGTTGGTAGCGTCAGGGCAATGGACGGACTGACTCTTCAGGTCACCTCGGTGACCATCATGGCGCCCGACCCGCGGGCGCTGGCGGAGTTCTACGCGCGGCTGCTCGGGCGGCCGGTGACGACCAGCGAGGGACCGCGCGAGGGACACCCGGCAGCCGACGGCTGGGCGCAGATCCGCGCGGCCGAGGGCACCGGCGAGGTGACACTGAACTTCGAGTACGAGGAGCAGTGGAAACGCCCCCGCTGGCCGGCCGAGCCGGGCGCGCAGAACGCGAGCCAGCACCTGGACATCGCGGTCGACGACCTGGACGTGGCCACGCAGCATGCCGTTGCCCAGGGCGCCGTTCTCGCGCAGTACCAGCCGCAGGACTCGGTCCGCGTGCTGCTCGACCCGGCCGGCCATCCCTTCTGCCTGTTCGTCTAGACCCGCCTCAGCACGTGCAAGAGGTACTCCCTTCGATTCAGCGGATCGTGATCGGTGCGCTCCCTGCGCGGGACCGCACCGGTCACCGGCTGGTACCGCTCGAACGCCGACTCCAGCACGCCTTCGCCACGAGTGAGCGCGGGAAGCTGCTGCTCCAGCTGGTAGACCGCGGCCGCCGGGATCTCGCCCTCCAGCACCGACGTACCGGTGTCGAGTGCCGGCACGCGAGGGATCGCGCGCAGCTTGGCAAGTGCCGCGAGCACTCCGCGGACGGTGTCGGTCGGGAGCTCCAGCTGGAATCGGTGCATCGGCTCGTGCACCGTCGTTCCCGCTCGGCGTAAGGCAGTCGTCAGGACGAGCGGCGTCAGCAACCGGAAGTCCCCGGCCGTGCTCGACATGCTCTTGTCGAACACCGCATGCGCGTGACTCTGCCGCGCCGAGTAGCCCGAGTGCGTCATCATCACCCGCGCGTCCGGGATCTCCCAGCCGCACAACCCCTGCTGCAGCGTCTCGCGGACCGTCTCCTCGACCGCCTTGATGAACGCGTACGGCATCGATCCGAGCTCGACCTCCAGCGCGAACGACACGCCCGAGCCCGGCGGCGCCGGCTCGACGCGCAGGCCGACGGTCGCCAGGAACGGGTTCGGGTCGACCTTGTTGAACTCGACCGCCTCGCCCGGGCCGTCGATCCGCTCGATGTGGATCGTCGTGGTCTCCCGGAAGGTGACGTCGAGGCCGTACTCCGTGGCCAGGGTGGTCTGGATGACCTCCTTCTGCACCTCGCCGTACAGGGAGACACTCGTTTCCTGGCGTACGTCGTCCTGACGGAGGTTGATCAACGGGTCCTGCTCGGCGAGCTGGGAGAGCGCGCTCTGCAGGTTGCCGCGATCCGACGCACGGGCGGGCAGGACGACGGTCTCGAGCGTCGGGGGAGCGAAGAACGCGGAAGCGCCCGCCCCGCCCCGGTCGACCCCCGCTGCATCAGCAGCTCCGCTCGGGCTCTCGCCCGCCCTTCTTCGGTTCACCCCCGACCCCGTGCCCGGCTCGTCGATGCATCCAGCGGTGATTTCGTCGCCGATGCGGACCTCGGAGAGCCCCCAGAGCTTGCCGATCTGACCGGCGTGAACGCTCGCGCGGGTGGCCGTCGTACCGGAGTCGAAGACGCTGATCGCGGTGACCTTCGCCTCGTGGTCGCCGCGGAAGCGCAGCCGGTCTCGCGTGCGCAGCTCACCACTGAACATCCGCACGTACGCGACCTTCTCGCCCGCCGGCCCTCGCTCGACCTTGAACACCGACCCCGTCACCGGCGCTTCCTTGTCGCCGACCGACGCAGGCAGCAACTCCCGGATCCCCGCGATCAGCGGCTCCGTCCCGGCGCCCGTGATGGCCGACCCGAAGTACACCGGATGCACCACCGCACGCCGGGCCTGCTCGGCCAGTCCGGCCCGAAGAGCCTCGTCGGAGAGCGCGTTCTCGTCCTCGACGTACGTCGCCAGCAACCGGTCGTCGTGCTCGGCCAGCACATCCACCAGGCTCAGCGAGAACCCCGCATCACCCGGCCCGTACGTCGTGAAGCTTGCCCGCGCCGTACCGAGTTCATCGGTCGTGCCCATCGCCACCACGTCCGGCGAGAGCTTCGCCGCCAGCTCCTTGAGCAGCGAGTCGTACCGCGCACCCGCCCGGTCGATCTTGTTGACGAAGATCAGCGTCGGGATCCGCAACCGTTGCAGCGTCCGCATCAGGATCCGCGTCTGCGCCTGCACGCCCTCGACCGCCGACACCACCAGCACGGCCCCGTCGAGCACGCCGAGCACCCGCTCCACCTCGGCGATGAAGTCCGGGTGACCGGGAGTGTCGATCAGGTTCACGCCGACGTCGCCGAGCGCGAACGAGACCACGGCCGACTTGATCGTGATCCCACGCTGCCGCTCGAGCGCGAGCGAGTCGGTCTGGGTACTGCCGTCGTCGACGCTCCCGACCGCGTCGATGACCCCGGCGGCGTACAGCAGCCGCTCGGTCAGGCTGGTCTTACCGGCGTCGACATGCGCCAGAATCCCCAGGTTCAGTGTTTTCACGCAGCTTCATGTCCCTTGCACAGAGGAGGAGGCAGAACGAGGTGGACATGAAACGAGCTCGCATCTCTCGGCGCTCCTTCTCCGCTGGGACAGGTGTTTCCCGAGTACAGCAAATCCGCCATCGGCGGGGCAACAGGTTTTGTCGACGGTGGCGGCTACGGTTCCCGCCATGGACGCCAAGACCGACGAGCTGAGATCCGCCCACGACGCACTGGCCGAGTGGTACGTCGAGAACGTCGAAGGCCTGCTCGACCGGATGCCGATCGAGCGCTCGGTGCTCGACCTGTTCAGCGAACTGACCCTGTCGGCAGGCCTCGGCCCGGTGGTCGGTGACATCGGCTGCGGCACCGGCCGCCTCGCTCCGTATCTCTCCTCACAAGGTCTGTCACCCCGCGGCGTGGACCTGTCACCAGGCATGGTCGAGGTCGCTCGACGCGACCACCCAGGGTTCACCTTCGAGGTCGGCGACCTGCGGCACCTCCCGTTCGAGGACGCGTCGCTGGCCGGTGTCGTCTGCTGGTTCTCGCTGATCTTCCTCCCGCCGACCGAGCGCGAGCCGGCCTTCGCCGAGCTGGCGCGGGTCGTCCGGCCCGGCGGGTATTTCGTGACGGCTTTCAAGCCCGGCGACGGTAAAGTCCGCCGCGGCGGCCGCGCCGCCGGCCTGGGCGTCGAGTACGACGGTTACTGGCTCCCCGCCGACGAGATGGATGCCCGAGCCACCGCCGCTGGCTTCACCACGGTCTTCCGCGGCGTCCGCCCGCCGGATGAGGACGACCCGCACACCTACGTCTACCTACTGTCCCGGAGAACCCGCCTTTGATCGACCTGCAGCTGTACGTCGGTGCGTACGAGACCATCGAGCCCGTCCAGGGCTTCGTCGGCAACGAGACGTTCCGCGTGCGCACGGCGGAGGAGACCTACTACTACAAGTCCGGCCCCGGCCTGGTCGCCGAAGCGCGCGCCTGCACACTGGCCGCCGAAGCCGGCATCCCGGCACCGGAGGTCGTTGCCGTCGGCACCCACGAGACGGGGGAGTACCTCATCCAGCGCGCGGCCGATGGAGCGCCCACCGATCCCTCCGACACCACTGCACTAGCCAGCGCAGGCAAGGCGCTCCTCAAGCTGCACCAAGTCCAAGGCGACGCCTTCGGTCGCCTCAGCGGCCCCCTCCGCACCACGTGGGCCGACCACCTGCTCCAGGAAGTCAAATCCCTGCACCACCTGGTCACCGCCGGCCTCCTCCCGCAAAGCCACCACCACCAACTCATCAACTTGGTCCACGCCGAAGCCTCTGCCCTCGAGCCCGAGCACCCCGCCCTACTCCACGGCGACCTCCACCCCCGCCACCTCTACTCCACCACCGGCACCCTCACCGCCATCATCGACTGGGGCGACGCCCTCTACGGCGACCCTCTGTACGACCTGGCCCGCTTCTCCATCGCCGGCCCCACAAGTGCCCTCTTGACCGCCTACGGCCTGACCCTCACCCCCGACCTCCACCGAACCTTCGCCCTCTACCGAGCCCTCTGGTCCGCCCTCGCCTGCCAAGCAGAACTACAAGCCCACGGCGACTGGTTCCAACCCCACCTCGACCGCATCGCCGCCGACCTCACCTACCTCAGCTGACCAGCGTCCCCACCCGCTCACCACGGCAGATCGCCGTCGCGGCGCCAGGGGCATCGATGTCGAACACGTGCAACGGCAACCGGTGATCGCGCGCCAGGATGAACGCCGACTGGTCCATCACCCGCAACTCCCGATCGATCACCTCCTGATAGCTCAACCGGTCGAACCGCCGAGCGCCCGCCACCGCGTTCGGATCCGCGTCATAGATCCCGTCGGCCCCGTTCTTCGCCACCAGCAAACCGTCCGCGCCCAGCTCCACCGCCCGCTGCACCGCCGGATAGTCCGTCGTGGTGAACGGCTGCCCGTTGCCGCACCCGAGCAGCACGATCGCGCCCTTCTCCAGGTGCCGAATCGCCCGCAGCCGGATGTACGGCTCCGCCAGGTTGTTGATCGGAATCGCCGTCATCAGCCGCACGTCGACGCCTCCCAGCGCGGCGATCCGCCCACGGAGCAGCACGGCGTTGATCACCGTGCCCAGCATGCCGATGTTGTCCGCCTCGACCCGGTCGATACCCCAGTCCTCGGCGCGGTTCCCGCGGAAGACGTTCCCGCCACCCACCACCACAGCAACCTGTACGCCGGTCGCCCGCGCCGCCAGCACCTCGGTCGCCAGGTGCGTCAACCGCTCACTGCTGAACCCGAACTCACCGTCCCCGGCAATAGCCGCACCCGACAGCTTGATCACCAGACGCTGGTCCACGACAGCTCCTCGCTCGACGGTCGGGTGGCATTCTGCCTCACGGTCGAGTACGTCGCCGCCGTACGGGCGGAGTCACGCTGGTCGGCCTCCTCGAGCCGTTGACGTAACGTCGCGACCGACCCTACGGTGATTAAACGATAGATCAGTCGCGAGCACGCGACGTCAACCGGCCGCCTCGTGCTCCCGCCGAACGTTCTCGACGATGTCAGGGACCGGCCGGACCGAGCGTTCGGCCGCACGGACATCGGCGCGGTGACCCGCCCGCTGGACAGCACAGACCTGGAGTCGAAGGACCCGGCGAACGCTCTCACGTGTCATGAGGAGATGGGATGCAACGAAGACTTCTTCGGCGGAGCACGCGCCGCCGTGCCCGTGCGTGGGCCGCGACGACAGTCGCCGTCGCGCTGATGGCGACAGGTCTGTCGCCGGCCCGGGCCGCCACGAGCGACATGTCGGATCTCGGGGAGCTGCTCGACCTGACGCGTCCGGGACTCGCGGCTGTGGCGGCGGAGCTTGCCGCCGGCAACGAGGCCGGCGCCGCGACCGAGCTCAAGGTCTACTACGCGGGCCGCTCGGGTATCGAGTACCCAGGGCTGGGCGGCGCAGGAGGCGGCGACGCGACCGCCGACGAGCTGGCGGCGGGGATCTTCCGGTTCGGCACCGTGACCCGTGACTTCTACGACGACGCCGCGCAGCGGATCGACGTGGACTGGGCGAACCTCTGGGACGGGACAGAGACCATCCCAGGCAGCGCACAGGTTCTGATGAGTGACTTCACGTTTATGCCGACGCTGACGAGCGCCTATCTGAAGGAGAACGACCCGCACAAGCGAGCGGCGTACGCCTCGGCGTGGATGGACATCTCCCTGGACTTCTTCGCCGACAATCCGACCTGGCCACAGAACCGCAACCTGTCGGGCGGCAAGCGGCTGGCCCAGCTCGTCAGCGCGTTCTCCGTGTTCCGGACTGAGCCCAGCATCGACGCGGACGACCTCGTGGCGTACCTGTCCGGCGTGCACGCGACGACGGATCGCCTCGCGGCTGTGCTGCAGATCCATGTCGGAAACAACTGGTACGTCTCGATGGCCCGCGCGATCTACGTCTCGGCGGTCTATCTGCCGGAGTTCAAGGCGTCCTTCGTGCAGGAGCCGTTCGCGGTGCGCTCGGTCGAGCGGTTCCTGCGCGCCTGGGTGAAGGGCGACGGCGTGTACCGCGAGCCGACGTTCAACTATCAGGCCTACGTGGCGGATCTGATCAACACGATGATCGACGTGGCGGAGGCCAACGGGCGAACCCTGCCCAACGGGATCGTTCAGTCAGCGGACTGGATCGCGGATGCGCTGTTCGCGACCCGTCAGCCGAATCTGGAGACAGCGCTCGTCGGTGATTCTCCGAACACGGACGCGGGCGAGAGCGCGATCCGGAAAACCGGTGAGCGCAACTCCTGGTCCGACTTCACCTGGGTCGCCTCCGGGCGCACCGAGGGGACCGTCCCGAGGCTGTCGTCCACGGTGTTCCCGATCAGCTATGCGGCCCAGCGGTCCGGGTGGGACGCCGACGCCCGGTACATGCTGATCAACAACCAGAACTCCAGCTACACGGCCTCTCACCGGCATCCCGACGACCTCAGCCTGGTGATGGCGGCGTACGGGCGTCCGCTGATCGTCGACCCGGGAGCAGGGGACTACAGCGCGACCCCGACGAACGACTGGATGCGGCGCACGACCGAGGCGCACAACACCGTCGAGGTCGACGGGCAACCACAGCCCGCCGGCCTGCCCCGCTCGACGTCGCTGTGGCGCTCGAACGCGGGCCTCGACCTCTACCGCGGTCAAACGCAGGCCTACCGGCCGATCGCGCACGATCGCGTCGTCTACTTCGTCAAGCCCGGCTTCTGGGTGGTCTCCGACGACCTCAGGGGTGACGCCGGCGCGCACGACTACCGGCAGCTCTGGCACTTCCCTGGCGATCCGGTCACCGTCGACCCGGCCACGAACGTCGCCACGGTCGGGTTCGACACGGTGCCCGGCGCCACACCTGTGGCCGGAGTGCAGCTCGTCCCCGTGGCCCAGCACGGCGCCGGCCTCACGTCGAGCGTTCACAAGAACGGCGCCGTGCGGGTGGGCGAGCAGGTTCTCACCGACGTCGACTACCTGTCGTATGACTGGTCCGCGGCCGGCGCCACCGGAGTGGACACGGTCGTGGTTCCCGGCAAGGCCGGCGCCGCGCCCTCGGTGAAGGCGTCGCGCATCGATCTGCCCCACGTGGATCACACCGTAGCCAGCGCCCTGGAGATCGACCTGCCGAAAGCGACCGGCCGCTTCTACCTGTCGCGCGAGGCGATTCCCTCGTCGAGGCAGTTCGGAGCTGCCGCGACCGACGCCGAGACCGCGTACCTCGAGCGTGCCGACAAGGGCCGCGGTCTGACCCGGTACGCGCTGACCCAGGGATCGTCGCTGGTCGACGACGGGGACACCGTCATCAAGGCCTCCGGAGTGGTGTCCGACGTCCACGTGGAACTGCAGGGCGCCACCGCCCAGATCTCCCTCGGCGACCCCTTCACCGGCACCCTTTCGATCACTGCGCCGAAGGCGCGTGCGGTGAAGATCAACGGCATCCCGGCCGCGTTCACCCGCACCGGCAACCTCGTCACCGTCTCGGCCAAGGCAGCCTTCACGCCGAAGCCGTTGCTCAACGAGGAGTTCACCGACACGAGCCTGGACAGCACCCTCTACGACTTCAACGGTTCCCTTGACGGCTGGACCCCGGTGCAGGGCACCTGGACGCTGGGTGGCGCGCAGCCCGGCACGCAGCTGGTGCAGACCTCGAGCACGGACACGCAGTCGTTGGCGGTGCAGCAGGACGTACCGGATGACGTGGTCGTGACCGCCGACATCGTTCCCGGGACACGGAACCAGACAACAGCGACGACCGGCCTCGCGTTCCGCTACCACGACTCCCGCAACTACTACCGAGCCGATGTCGTCAGTACATCGGGAGGCGCCAAGCTGCAGCTCGTGAAGGTCTACAACGCGACGTCGACGCTTCTCGCGCAGACGGAGCTGCCCATCAACGCGGACAGCGCACACGCGCTGACCGTCTCCGCGGTCGGGAAGCATCTGATCGCCACCGTGGGCAACACATCGATCTCCGCGGACGACACGCAACTGCCGACCGGTGGTGCAGCCGCCTCCACGCAGGGCCGGGCCGCGGCCTTCGACAACGTCACGATCACCGAAGGGCTCGACCAGGCCACCTGGCGGGGGATCGCCGGAAAGGTGTCCGTCAACTCGGGGCAGTTGAAGCTCACCCCTACCGATGGCAGGGCGCACGTGCTGGCCGGCTCGACGCTGCCGTCACGCTTCTCCGAGAGCTGTGACTACGCCGCGAAGGCCAGGGTCACGATCAACGGATCCGTCGGCACCGCAGGCATCTCGCTGCGCGACACGTCGGACTCCTACGGGTATCGGATCCACGTCGGCAAGACGAGCGGCAGAACGCAGTACGCCAGCATCGTCCGCGAGGCCCACGCGTCCGGTCCGGTGACGGTGGGCACGGTGTCCCTCAGCAACCCGTTGACAGGTCCCATCGATCTTGGTGCGGCGATCCATGGCGACCGCATCACCGTCACGGTGAACGGTGTTCAGGTCCTGGAGGCTCGCGACAGCGTGGTCCGCAACGGCGGCGTCGGGCTCTACGCATCCACGCAGAGCACGTTCGAGAACCTCACGGTCGCGCGCTCCTGCGAGCCGAAGCGCGCCCGTCCAGGTGTTCCCGGCGCAGGTCCACAGTGAAGAAGGCTGTCCGGCTGAGCCAGATGGCGACGATGTGATCACCTGAGGCCCAGGGAGATCTGGTGTGTTCTCTCCCTGGGCCTCGCGCCCGGAGCCGGCCACAGTGGATTTCGTTACGCTGACCGCATGATCACGATCAAGGACGTCGCGAAGCGGGCCGGGGTGTCCACGGCCGTGGTCTCCGCGGTGATCTCCGGGGCTCGCGGCAATGTGCGGATGAGCGAGGCGACCCGGCTGCGGGTCGAGCAGGCGATCCAGGACACGGGCTATCGCGTCAACCACGCCGCGCAGTCGCTGCGACTGTCCCGATCGGGAGTGATCGCAGCGGTGGTGCCGAAGATCGCGAACCCGGTCTTCGAACTGGCGATTCGTGGCATGCACGCGGCCGCCGAGGAACACGGTGACGTGCTGCTGCTGGCCGATGCGCTGTGGATCGAGCCGGGCAGCCACCTGATGAGCCGGATCGTCGGCACGGGCATGGTCGACGGGGTGTTGCTGCGGTCCACTCAATGGGGCACCGAGACCGCTGAGGAGCTCACCAAGCGGTCCATCCCGTACGTGATTCTGCAGAACCCGCGACCTGACGGCTCGGTATCGGTGTGGATCGACGACGAGGCCGGGATCGGACTGGCCACGAGGCATCTGCTGGGTCTCGGGCACCGCCGCATCGCACTGGTCGGCGGCCCTGTCGTCCCGATCGCCAGCAGTGCCCGGGTCGACGGCTACCGCTCGGCGTTGCGCGCCGCAGGTGTGGGCTTCGACCAGTCGTTGATCAAGCAGGTCGGCTACGAGCCGCCGGATCTGGCGGCCGCCACCCGTGAGCTCCTCGGCTCGGCCCGGCCGCCGTCGGCGCTGATCGTCGACAACATCATCGCGGCACCGGGAGCCATCGCGGCGGCCGTCGACCTCGGCCTGCGGATTCCCACTGACCTGTCGATCGTCGCGTACCAGGATCTGCCCATCGCCGACGCCCTGCGACCGGCGCCGAGCACCGTCCGCATGCCTGTGCAGCAAGCCGGAATGCGCGCCTACACCACCCTGCGCCGGATGATCGACGGCCGCCGCGTCCAGTCGGCGCTGGTGACGCGGCCGGCGCCGAAACTGATCGATCGAGGATCCACGGCACCCTACGCCGGCTGAGCCTCCAGCTGCTCGGAGGACACTGCCGACGGCTTCCTGGGGTCTTGATTAACCGATGAATCACGGGCATGATGCTCGCCGTAGCCCCGAATCGACCGCAAGCCCACCAACTGCTCGGGATGGGCTGGACAGGGAATCCACATGGTTCACGTCGTTCTCGTCTCCGGCTGGCAAACCGTCAACATCGGAGACGTCGCGCACACGCCCGGTGCGCTCCGGGCCTTTCAGCGCTACGCACCGGAGGCGAGGCTGACGCTGTGGGCCCGCAGCATCGACGAGAACGTTCGGAAGATGCTCAACCGCTACTTCCCGGACGTCGAGATCGTCGAGGACCGGGTCGTGCCCGGCGAGCCGCTCACTGCGGAGCTGGAACGGTTGTTCGCCGACGGTGATCTACTGGTTCACGGGTCCGGACCATCACTCGTCGCCAAGGTGGAGCTCGCCGAGTGGCGACGACGGACCGGCAAGCCGCACGGCATCTTCGGCGTGACAGTGGATCCGCTCCGGCCGTACGTCTCGACGCTGGACCGGGCGGCGACCATGGTCGGCGCGATCGACGGTGACCTGCTCACCGAACTCGAGCGCGAGGTGCTCGACACGGCCGCGTTCGTCTACTGCCGGGACTCGTTGACCGAGCGGTTCCTGGCCGGCCAGGAACTCGGCGCGCCGACGATCGCGTTCGGTCCGGACGCCACCGTGATGTTCGACGTGGTCGACGACAGTGACGGCCGAGCGGTCTTCGCCGAGTACGGCTTGAGGCCCGGCCGCTTCCTCTGCGTCGTACCGCGGCTGCGTTTCACGCCGTACCACCAGATCCGGAACTACCCACCCGCGGCCGAGGACGTCCGCCGGTCGGCCTACAACGCGGGGTATCTGAAGTCCGACCTGGACGTGCTGCGGCAGACCGTGATCGGCTGGGTGCGAGCCACTGGCGAACCGGCGCTCGTCGTGCCGGAGATGAGCTACGCGATGGAAGTCGCCGAGGCCGAGTTCGCAGGAACGTTCCCTGCCGACGTCGCCGGCCTGGTCCACATCCTGCCGCGGTTCTGGGACCTGACCGAGGCGGCCGCGGTGTACCGGCGAGCCGGCGCGGTCGTCAGCATGGAGTGCCACTCACCGCTGATCGCGTTGGCCGAAGGCGTCCCGTCGCTCTACCTGCGTCAGCCGACCGACACGATCAAGGGCCAGATGTACAACGATCTCGGCCTGCCGCTGATCGAGCTGGGACCTGGGGCCGACGCTGCGGCCGGGCAACTCCTGCAGAAGATCGTCGACGACCGGCCGGCCGCGGCCGAACGCACCCACGAGACACGAGACGGCGCGCAGGAACGCGTGCGGGGGATGGTCGAGGTCGCCATCGCTGCCGTCGGCAGCAGGAACCGCTGATGTCGACGGGGATCAAGGTGCGGTCGGCGGCCGGCACGGATCCCGGCGCGCCTGCCGCCGCCCGCAAGCCTCGACTCCGCGGGCAACTCGCGACCCGGTGGCACCGGGACCGGGTGCTGCTGGTGCTCGCGGTGCCGGGAGTGGTCGTCCTGGTGGTGTTCCACTACCTGCCGCTGCTGGGCAACGTGATCGCCTTCCAGGACTACCAGCCGTTCCTCGGCATCAGCGGATCGGATTTCGTTGGCCTGAGCAACTTTTCGGTCATCTTCAATGGTGATCCGGAGTTCCTCAACGCGCTCGTGAACACCCTGGTCATCACGATGGTCCAGGTGGTGTTCGTGTTCCCGCTCCCGATCGCGCTGGCTCTGGTCCTCAACTCGATGCTGAACGAACGGGCCAAGCGGCTGACGCAGTCGATCCTCTACCTGCCGCACTTCCTGTCCTGGGTCATCGTCGTGGCGTTGTTCCAGCAGATGTTCGGCAACGGCGGAATGCTGAACGAGTGGCTGCGGTCCGCGGACCTGGGAACCTTCCAGATCATCGGCGTACCGGAGCTGTTCAAACTGCTGATCACGTCACAGGTGATCTGGAAGGACACCGGATGGTCGACCATCATCTTCCTGGCCGCGCTCTCCAAGGTCGATCTGAACCTGTACGAGGCGGCGGCGATCGACCGGGCCGGCCCGCTACGGCAGCTGTGGCACGTCACGCTGCCCGCGATCCGGCCCGTGATCGTGCTGCTGCTGATCCTGCGGCTGGGTGATTCGCTCACGGTGGGTTTCGAGCAGATCCTCCTGCAGCAGGGTCCGGTCGGCGCGCAGGCATCCGAAGTGCTCGACACCTACGTCTACAACAACGGGATCATCGGCGGGAACTGGGGTGTCTCGGCCGCGGTCGGCTTGGTGAAGGGGGCCGTCGGCGTGGTTCTCGTCCTCGGGGCGAACCGGCTCGCTCACGCGATGGGGGAGCGGGGGGTGTACTCGAAATGACCGGACTCCTCGAGACCACCGCGGAACGCCGCGCCCGGCGCGACCGGCAGCCGGCGTCGGACGATCGCCCCGCCTGGATGGGACGGCAACCGCGCTGGGCGAGCGCGGCGCGCGGCGTACTGCTGACCGTCGCCTGCCTCGCGGTGATCGTCCCGTTCGTCGCCGTCGTGATGACGAGTCTGGCGCCGCAACGCGACATCAGCGCGCGCGGTGGACTGGTCCTCTTCACCAGCGAGCCGTCGCTCGCGGCGTACCGGGCCGTTCTGTCGGGAGGAGTGGTGACGCGGGCCCTCACCGTGTCGGTCGCGGTCACCGCTGTGGGCACTGTCCTGTCCCTGGCCTGCACCATCATGCTCGCGTACGCCCTGTCGCGGCCGGGATCGCTGCTGCACAAGCCCATCCTGCTGATGACGCTGTTCACCCTTCTGTTCAACCCGGGCATGATCCCGATGTACCTGATCGTCAAGCAGCTCGGCCTGATCGACAACCTGGCGGCGTTGATCCTGCCGGTGGTGGTCAACGCCTTCAACGTGATCGTGATGCGGTCCTTCTTCCTCGAGCTTCCCGGTGAGCTGACGGAGTCGGCGAAGATCGACGGGGCCGGCGAACTCCGGATTCTCACCTTGATCGTCCTGCCGCTCTCGAAGGCCGTCGTCGCGGTGGTCGGCTTGTTCTACGCCGTCGCCTACTGGAACGCGTTCTTCTCCGCCCTGCTCTACCTGCCGTCGCCGGAGAAGTGGCCGCTGCAGCTGGTCCTGCGAACGTTCGTCGTCAACCAGACACCGCTCGGTACCGACGAGCTCTCGGCGTCGACCGAGTCGCTACCACCCCAGGCCTCGATCCAGATGGCGATTCTGGTCATGTCCGTCATCCCGATCCTGATCATCTACCCGTTCATCCAGAAGCACTTCAGCAAGGGACTTCTGATCGGTGCCGTCAAAGGCTGATCGACCGGACGCCCGCCATGAGGAGGGAATCGTGACCATGGATGCGTTGTCGCGCCGTACGTTGCTCAAAGGGCTGTCCGCGGCGGCCGTCGCCGGTGCCGCCGGATCAGCTCTCGGATGCTCTGCCAAGACGACGACGGGAACCTCCGGCCGCATCGGAGCGGACATCCTTCCGACGTTCGCCCGGGCCGGGAACGCCGAACCCGCGTTGAAGAGCGCAAGCCCGCTCGGCATGAGTGGGTACTTCGAGTACCCGCCGAACCCGGTTGCGGCGGTCGGTACACCTCCGCTGTCGGGTGGCCAGGTCTCCGCACTCACCTACACCTTCGACCCGGTAGCACCCGGCAAGTCCGGCAATCCGCTGTGGCAGGAGGTCGACCGGCGACTGGGTGGAAAGCTGGACATCACGTACGCACCGGCGGCTGACTACGCCCAACGGTTCGCGACGACCGTGGCCGGCGGGGATCTGCCCGACCTGGTGTCGATCTACGGTTCGGTGCAGCAGCTGCCCGCGTTGCTGAAGGCAAAGTTCACCGACTTGACCGAGTACTTGTCGGGCGATGCCGTCAAGGACTATCCGAACCTGGCGGGTCTGGCCACCGACTCGTGGCGCAAGACCGTGTACGGCAACGCCCTCTGGGGAGTACCGATCGCCCGGGTACCGATCCCGTCGGTCGCCTGGATCCGCGCCGACCTGGTCGCCGGTACCGGACTGCCCGCGCAACCCAAGGACATCGCAGAGTTCAAGGCGCTGCTGAAAGGGCTGACCAACGAGCGCAAGTCCCGCTGGGCCTGCGGCGATCCGGGCAGCACGCTGACCATGATCGCCGCGTCCCTGGGCATCCCCGGCAGCTGGATCGAGGACGGCGGGAAGTTCACCTCCAACATCGAACTGGAGGAGTACGAGAAGGCACTGGCCGACACCCGCGAGCTGGCCGACGCCGGCGTCTTCCACCCGGACGGCCTGGTCGCGTCCAACAACCAACGCAACGACTGGTTCACCAACGGGACCACCCCGATCGTCTTCGGCGGGTACGCCGGCTGGAGCAAGTACGAGATGTGGGGAGCCGAGGTGCCCGGCTTCAAGCTCGGGTCGGTGTCGATGTTCGGCTACGACGCGGCGAGCAAGCCCGTGCATCCTCGGGGGAGTGCCGCTCAGGCGTTCACTGCGGTCACCCAGGCCGAACCGGACCGGGTCCGCGAGGTGCTCCGGGTCCTCGACTGGCTCGCCGCGCCGTTCGGATCGTCGGAGTACCTCCTGCGCAACTTCGGGATCGAGGGGCAGACGTTCGAGTTCAAGGGCAGCGACCCGATCGTGAACTCGCGCGGGCAGAATGTGCGACTGGTGCCCTTCGGGTACGTCTGCGGACCGACCCTGGCGATCTACGACCCGGGCCGGCGCGATGTCGCCCAGGCCCGGTTCGACTACCAGGAGGCCGCGCTGCCGATCCTCGCCCCTGACCCGACCCAGGGCCTGTACTCCGAGACCGACGCGGCCAAGGGTCTGCAGCTGGGCAAGGACCTCACCGATGCGCGCAACGGCATCCTGGCCGGACGCGCACCCGTGTCGAGCTGGAAGGCGGCCGTGACCAAGTGGCGCAACGGCGGGGGCGACAAGATCCGGGCCGAGTACCAGCAGGCCTTCTCCGAGGCGGCACCCAAATGAGTGGTCAGTTGGTCCGCCAGGCCGACTACTTCCTGGCCGGACGGCCGTACTCCATCCTCGACCGTGAGCCGTCGGACTGGGCCGGAGACGCCCACGACTACTACTCGGTCGGCAACTACTCCTGGCCGAATCCGAAGTCGGCCGACGGTCTGCCGTACATCAGGATCGACGGCCGGCGGAACCCGGACGCGTGGAGCGACCGCTACGACAAACGGCGGTTCCGGCAGACGGTCGCGGCCGTCAACACACTGGTGCAGGCCCACCTGCGCACCGGCGACGCACGCTACGCCGACGCCGCGGAAGAACGTCTCGACCGCTGGTTCCTGGACCCGGCGACCGCGATGCGCCCCCACTTCGCTCACGCCGCCGCGCTGCCCGGCCGTCACGACGGCGCGGCGATCGGGCAGATCGAGGCAACACTGCTGACCGATCTCGTGGATCACGTCGACCTGCTGGTGGAGGCCGGGCGATTCACCGAACGGCTCCCGCTCCTGCAGGACTGGTTCGCCGAGCTGACCCACTGGATGCGCCTCAGCGAACTCGGCCGGCAGGAGCAACAGATGACCAACAACCACGGTGTCTGGTGGGACGCGCAGGTTCTGCGCTACCTGCAGTTCGTCGACGACCGGACCGCGCTCACCAAGATCCTCGACCGGTTCGACATCCGGCTGCGTCACATCGCTCCCGGCGGCGCGCTCCCGAAGGAACTCGCTCGTCCCGACTCGCTGCTCTACACCATCTACTGTCTCCGAGCCTTCGCCGTCTGCTGCCGGGTCGCAGCTGCTGAAGGCCGCGACCTGTGGAACGCGCCCGCCGAACCTGGCTTCGGCAGTCTCCGCGAAGCGTTCCACTTCTGGGCCGACCACGCCGTCGACGACCGGCGATGGATCTGGCCCCGGCAGCCCTCGGACCTCGACCGAACCGCTGTCTGGCTGGCCGACGAAGCCGCCGCCGTCTACCGGACCCCGAGTCTCACAGCGCTCGCGGCAACCCTGCGCAGTCAAAACCTCCCGGCCCCTGAAATTCCGTCGATCGCAGCCATCCGACGAACCCCGACCTCCAAGGAGTGACCCACATGAAGATCCCCGCCCCAACTCGACGTGCTCGACAGACGATGGTCCTCACCGCGGCATTGACCCTGAGCGCCTCGGCGGGTCTCGCCGCCGTGACGAACCCGCAACCCGCCAGTGCTGCGGCAACCGCGGTCCCCAGCTACTCGGCGGGGATCGCCGGCCGCACCTGGACGATCGAGAACGCTGCCGGGTGCAGTCCGGAGATCGGCGCCGGCGGCAACCTCAGGGAGGGCTCAGGCTTCTTCCAGGGCAAGTGTCAGGGAGCCGGCGAGGCACCGCAGATCACCGGGCCCGCGGAATCGCGGGCGTTGACGTTCCGCACGGACAAGGACTTCGAGTACGACGGCGCCATCGTCGAGGACCCCGCCAAGAACACTTGGAAGGACGCGAACGGTGACACCCTCCGGGACCGCACGGAGTTGGCGACGGGGTGGGACCTGCCCTTCCACACCAACGTCTGGGTCGGGTTCGACATTCGCATCCCCGAGGGCGTCGACGACGTGACGGGCAGCGGGGCGTACGTGCTGCAGCTGTGGCAGTGCACCGCGAACCCGTTCGGCGGCGTCCGCATCCAGTCCGGTGCCGGCAACGGGCACAACCTCCAGTTCGTGCGCCGGGGCGAGGAGCCGGGGATGGAAGAGGAGTACAACAAGGCCATGGCGACCCAGCCCATCGTCGCCGGCGAGTGGCACTCCTTTGTCATCAAGTACAACGTGGAGCCGTACCACGCCGGCGCGCCGAAGGGGCGTATCGCGGTCTGGCACAAGGGAGCTACCACCGGCGAGCAGAAGCTCTTCGAGCGCGAGGAGTACTTCGGCTACGCGACGCGTTCCAGGTGCAAGAACGACTCGTTCAAGAACGAGTTCAGGGTCAAGTTCGGCATGTACAAGGACTACCAGCCGGGCGCGACGTTCCGCTCCGACTTCCGGAACGTACGGATCGGCGGCAGCAAGGACGCGGTCCAGCCCTACGACCGGGGCTAAGTCCCAGATCGATCAGTCACTGCCGGCGCCGCGTCCTGTCAGGTCGCCGATGAGACGCATTCTGTCTCACGGGTCGAGGACTTTGTCGAGGGTTTGGTAGGTGCGGTTGCTGGCGGTGGCGGCTCGGCGTTCTCGGCCGGTGGCTTCTATGTAGTTCTGGCTGGTGGCGAGGCTGGCGTGGCCCAGGAGGGCCATGATTTCTGAGGCGGTGGCGCCGTCTTCGGCGAGGCGGGTGGCGAAGGTGTGGCGGAGGGCGTGGAGGTTGGCGCCTACGGGGACCCGGTCGTGGAGGCCGGCCCAGCGGTAGCAGGACTTGACCAGGTACTCGAGGCCGCCGCGGCCGATCGGGTCGCCGGCGCGGTTGAGCAGGAGCTTGGTGGAGCGAGTGATGCGGCGGCTGGG
Organism: Kribbella lupini; assembly: GCF_039529595.1. Classification (NCBI taxonomy): domain Bacteria; kingdom Bacillati; phylum Actinomycetota; class Actinomycetes; order Propionibacteriales; family Kribbellaceae; genus Kribbella; species Kribbella lupini. The sequence goes on from NZ_BAAANC010000001.1 coordinate 1,855,078, forward strand.
GAAGCGGCGTTCGCAGGAGTCGGTGTAGGCCTCGATGATGCGTTCCATGACCGGCTCGACCGGGATGGATCGGTCGCGGCTGCCTTTGCCGTGGACGTGCAGGCGCATCTCGCCGGGGCGTCCGGCCAACGAGTCCGCCGTGAGCGTGCGCATCTCGGCCGAGCGGAGGCCGGCGACCAGGCCGAGGGCGATCACCAGGAGGTCCCGCTCCGGCCACGGGTCTCGTGCGCGGCGGTCGCCGTCGGCGGCGGACTTCAGCAGCCTCTCCGGAGTGTCCTCACCGCGCAGCGGCTTGGGGGACAGGGGAGGGGTCTTCGGCCGCGCGACCGCGCCCATCGGGTTCCCCGCGAGCAGCCCGTCGGACACGCAGAAGGTGAGGAACTGGTTCCACGTCGACCACGCGCGCAGTACCGAACTCTTCGCGTGGTCGTCGGCGAACGCTCCGAACGCCGTCCGCAGGGCCGACGCTGTCAGTTCGTCGACTTCGAGCTGTTCGGGGTCGTCGGTCAGCAGCGCGGTGATCCCGGCCAGGTCGCGGCGGTATGCGTCAGTGGTGTGCGGGGAGTCCTTGCGCGGCCGCCGCGCGGCGAAGAACGCGGCCTGAGCTTCGAGCACCTTCATGGCGCCCAGTTCTATCCGACTCCACCGACAGTTTTCCGTTCAGTTGCCGCAAGCAACTACATGCCGGGCTGCGGCTCAGGCGCCGGTCGTCCAGTTCATCTGCTCGACCCAGTGCTCGAACAACGCCCGGTCGCCGTGGATCTCCAGTGCAGGAGCATCCACCAGCAGGCGACGGCGGCTCAGCACGAGCAGCAGATCAGCGGCCGGCCCGCGGACGGCGACGTCCGCCTTCGTGTGGGCATGCTCCAGGACGATCTGATCCGACTCCCGGCGAGCCACCCATTCCCCGGGCGCGTCGGTCGTGTGGAAGTGCAGCGTCTGGCCGTCACCGCGCATCGCCTCGGCGTAGTGCGGCTTCGCCTTCCAGTACGTCGGCGAGGTCATCGTGTCCAGCCAGTCCTCGACGGCCGCCGCAGCATGCTCGGGAGCCAACTCGTACGACCTACCAAGCGCCGCGGCCGCGTCCGCGCGATGCACGCAGGCCTCAGCGAACAGCCGGCGCGACCAGTACGGCACACCGTCGACGCCGCCGTTCGGATTCCACACCGGCGTGTCCTCGGCCGCCGCATCGAACGCCTGCTTCGCCTCGGCCGCCGTACCGGTCAGCCAGGCGCCCCACTGCGTCGAGTCGGTCGGCGCCGGCACGTAGGCGGCGAAGGCCTCGCTCGGATCGGTCAACTGGCCGGCGACGAGCACCGCCACCATCCGCTGCGTCGCGCCGACGTGGTCGACGAGATCTGCGAGCGTCCACTCCGGACAGGTCGGCACCGGGGCGGCCGCGTCCTGGCCGTCCACCCACGCGGCGAACGTGTGCGTCTGCGCGACGGCGGTGTTCAGGTAGGCGGACGTGTCCATCGCGGTGCCTCCGGGTGCTTCGGCGGTTTCTGCTCAACGTACTTCACGCAGGTGGCAGGGGGAGGGGAGCGGGAAAGGCAGGAGGCAAGTCCGGAGATCAGGTGCATGCTGCTCAACCGGCCCCCGGACTTTCACTACACGCCGAGGAGAAAGTCCCGGGGCCGGAACAATAATGGTAAGAGTCACAGACGCGACAAGCTGATCAACTATTTGCTCTCAGCAACTATATTTGCTGCATAATGGTGATTATGCATGACAGAACAGGTCCGGAAGGGGTGCCACCCACCCCCTGGGGGACCGTCTGAAAATACCGGGCGACGTCCGCACCACCTGTGGCAGGATCGCCCGTATGTACAGTTTCTTCCGACTGGGCTAGCTCTCCGCTGGCCAGTTCGAGGCGTGTCGCCCGCGGCTAGCGAGGCGGGATCCGGTCGTTCGATCGATCCCGACAGCTACCGGGAAGAATCGTCATGCCCTTCACCAGGGTTCTCGTGCGCACCGTCACGGGTCTGGAGCACCTGGCCGCCGCCGAACTGACCACCGCCGGCCACCGCGTGATCAACCTGTCCAAGCGCCAACTCGTCGTCGAAGCCGCCGAATCCATCGTCAGCAAGCCTCCGAAACTCGCCGACGACCTGTTCCTGATCGGCGCGACCGTCGACGATCCAGGCCACACGAAATCCGCTCTGAAAACACTCACCGGACACCTCCGAAAACACCTCAAAATTCCAATGCCACATCAAACGCCATTTGCCGTCAGTGCGTCGTACGCCGGAAAACGCACCTACAACCGGTACGACGTCGAAGACCTCGTGGGCGCCGTCATCAGCGAACGATCCGGCGCGCGCTATCACTCACGCCGTACGAGCACGCCACCAGAACGCCGGACCGACTGGCGAGTCGTACTCGACGGCGAATCGGTCCACGTCGGCGTCCGGCCGTTCCCGGCGCCACTCCACAGACGTCCCTGGCGACAGCACACCGTCCCAGGCAGCCTGCACCCACCAGTAGCCGCCGCCATGGCTCATCTGGCCGGCATCGAACCGAGCCACGTTGTCCTGGATCCGTTCTGCGGCGCCGGCACGATACTCATCGAGGCCCAGCAGCTCGAACCGAACGCCGAGTACGTCGGCATCGACCGCGCCGAGGCTTCTCTGAGAGCCGCTGAGAGAAACGCCGCCGGCATCAAGTGGCAACTCGGCGACGCCAAGCGCCCGCAGATCGCCGCTGACAGAATCCTCACGAACCCGCCGTGGAACGTCCGGCTGACCATCGGCGACCTGACGCCGTACCTGAACGCCTGGCAGCACGCCGACACGGTCGTCGCCGTCGTCAACCAGCACCAGGTCGCAACACTCACCGAACATCCCGCCTGGAACACCTGTTCGGCACACCAGCTGAGCCTGGCAGGCCTCTTCCCGAGCCTCGTCGTATTGCGCCGATAATGGACATTATGTCAACTAGCACGGATCCGGCCCCCTACCAGAGGAGGCCGTCCAGGTGGTTGTGGCCGGACAGCAGACGCATGATCCGGCGCTCCGCTGCTGCGCGGACGGCGGCTTCGGGGTGATGCGCGTGCAGCGCGAGCTCCACGTACAGGTCGTAGAAGTTCAACCGCTCGCGCAGTTGCTCGTGCTCGAACAGCTCCGGATACGCGCCGTGCAGCCATCCGGGAACTTCGGCCAGTGTCGTCTCGTCGAGCCCTCGTCCATCGGGTGTCGGCGGGAACTCTCGTGCCCTCGCGCACCAGCGCAGGATGGTGTCGAGCTCGGCATCCGCCGGCTGGGCCAACGCCTCCGCGAAGTCGATGAGACCGGTGACGCGTCCTTGGTCGACGATCACGTTGGATCCGTGGAGATCACCGTGGACGAGCGCGGGCTCGTCGGCCGCGAACAACGGTAGCCGCTCCTGGATCCAGTCGGCGACCTCCGCGAGCAGGCCCGCGTCATGACCGGGCAGCTGCCGTACAGCCTCGACGTGCTGGAGCGCCGCGCTCACCACCGGTGGGTGGAACGCGGGCCACGGCCCCCCGGCGAGTGCGTCGGCCAGCCAGGGCGGCAGCAGGTCGGCCGGGACAGGTACCTGGTGCAGGGCGCGCAACGCAGCGCCGAGGCTCTCGATGATTGCTTGGCGCGTGCGCCGGTCCCCCGCCGGCCACGCTTCGTGCAGGCTTCGACCGGCCAGACGTTCGGAGACGTACCACGGTCCGTCCGGGCCGTCGCCGTGGGCGAGGTGCCGGGCGTGCGGCACGTCGCTACCGGCGAGCAGGCCGACGACCGCGGCCTCGTGGCGATACGCGTCGCGGAACCGTCTGTCGTTGCTCAGCCGTACGACGTACTCGTCGCCGACCCACACGCGGCTGACCCAGCCGGCCTTGGGACGAAAACGCCCGGTGGTCGGCAGACCAGCGGCGTCGAGCGTTCTCAGCAGTGCCGGATCGGTAGTCAAGGCAACAACCTATCGACCTCGAGCGCACGAAACGATCGAGTTCTTGGTTAGGTTGTCTGCCGTGTCCCTCTCCCAGCTCGGTACGCCCGTCGGGCCGATGGTCCGTGTCCACGGCGGTTACGCCAACCGGATGTACCGGCTCGACACCGACCTGGGGTCGTTCGCGATCAAGGAACTGAATCTCGCCGACCGTCGCTGGACCTACCACGTCGACGACGTGTTCAGGTTCGAACAGACCGCCTTCGCCGCCGGTATCCCGATGCCCGAGCCGATCTTGTACGACGACCGGACGCTCGTCCACCGGTGGGTCGACGGCGAGAAGGTCCCCGAGGCGCCGGTGTCGGCGGCGTACGCGTTCGAGGTCGGTGAGATCCTCGCCCGTCTCCACGCGCTCGACGTCGAGTGGCCCCACGACGCGACCGAGGAACCGGTGGCGCGGGACTGGCCCGAGCTCGCGGACCGGGCGACGACGACCGGGCAACCCTGGGCCGCCGAACTCGCTTCCCACGTGGAGACGTTCGAAGCGATCGCCCAGTTCGTCGACACCTGCGAGCGGCCCGGCCCCGTGGTCCTGACCCACAAGGACATCCAGCCGTGGAACCTGCTCGCGCGCGACGGCCGGCCGGTCCTGCTCGACTGGGAGCTGTCCGGAAAGCTCGACCTGTCCGGTGAGCTCGGCTCGACCGCGCTGAGTCTTGCGAAGGGACCTGGCTTCGACGACGTCGAGCCCGCGATCTTCCGCACGGTGCTCGACGGGTACGTCGCGGGTGGTGGGACTCTCCCACCGCCTGGTCCCAGCTGGTTCGTCTACCTGATCGGCGGCTGGCTCGGGCACACCCGGTGGAACTTGCTGCGCTGTCTCGCCGGCGCCGAGGCGCAGACCGGGCCCGACCTCCAGCTGTCGCACGAGGCGGTGCGCAACGGCGTACGGGGTCTTCCCGAGCTGTTCGCTCGGCTGCCGCACCTCGAAACGCTGCTTACGCGAGAGTGAGCGGCTTCGCCTCGAGCAGGAAGAAGAGGAAGCACAGGAACGACGTCCGGTCCCCCAGGTCCGGCGGCAGCAGCTCGCGCGGCGTCTCGGGCGCGAACGGCGGCTCGCTGATCGTCGAGATCGCGAAGCCCGCGCGGGTGAACGCGTCGGTCATCGCGTGCAGCGGCCGGTGCCAGAACGTCAGCGAGGCGGCGTGGCCGTCGAAGGTGTACTCCTCCGTGTACGGCGACGTCACGAAGTAGTCGTCCTGCGGGTAGACCACTTCGCGGATGATCGGGTGGTTCACCGACAGGATCAGCCGGCCGCCCGGCTTCAGGACGCGGTGCAACTCGGACAGCGGGCCTGACCAGTCCTCGAGGTAGTGCAGCACCAGGGAGGCCACGACGTCGTCGAACTCCCCCGTGCCGAACGGCAACGGCTCGGCCAGGTCGGCCTGCAGCACTCTGGTGTCCGGCCCCAGCCGCTCCTGGGCGAGCGCGACCATCCCCTGGCTGGAGTCGAACGCGGTGATTCGTGCGCCTCGCTCGCGCAGCGCGGCCGACAGCGGCCCCGCGCCGCAGCCGGCGTCGAGAATGTTGCGCCCGGCCACGTCTCCGGCGAGCCCGATGACCGCGGGCCGCTCGTAGTACGCGTTGAACAAACTCGACTCGTTCTCCCGCGCGTAGCTCTCGGCGAACGTGTCGTAGTGGTCGGCCTTCATGACGATCCCCCAGGTGTCGAAGTTGCCGCGGACGCTAGATCACCGTGGGGTCACCAGGAAAGCCGTTGCAGGCGTTTCGCGGCCGGTGTTGGGTTGGGGCATGGCACTCCCCTCCCCCACGTTGCACACCGATCGGCTGCGGCTACGTCCCTTCGACGACGCCGACGCGGGCGAGCTGTTCGCGTTGCACAGCAATGCGGCCGTACTGCGGTACTGGGACTCACCGCCGTGGACCGAGCTGGCGCGCGCCGAGAAGTTCATCGCGGCCTGCCGGCAGATGGAGGTCGACGGGACCGGGGCACGGCTGGCCGTCGATCGGGTGTCCGACGGCGCGTTCATCGGCTGGTGCACCGTGAGCCAGTTCAACCCGGAGTTCCGCAGCGCGTCGATGGGCTACGTCTACACCGAAGCGTCCTGGGGCAACGGGTACGCGACCGAGGCCGCGGGCGCCGTACTGAAGTGGGCGTTCGACACCCTGGACCTGAATCGCGTCCAGGCGGAGGCCGACACCCGCAACCGCGGGTCCGTCCGCGTCCTGGAGAAGCTCGGGTTCGTGCACGAGGGGACGCTGCGCGAGGACTGTGTGGTGAACGGCGACGTCTCCGACTCGTTCGTCTACGGCCTGCTCAGACGTGAGTGGAAGGGCTGAACGTGAGAGGCTGCCGGCACGGGAAGTCAGTCTGAGGGAGCCGGCATGAAACTTCTTCTCACGTCCTCGGGGATCGCCAACCGGAGCATCTCCGACGCGCTTGTCGAGCTGCTCGGCAAGCCGATCGCGGAGTCGAACGCGTTGTTCGTGCCGACCGGGATCTATCCGTTCGCCGGCGGTGCCGTCAGCGCGTGGGACGCGATGACCGGGAGCCGGGCCCATCGGGTGGTCGACCTCGGCTGGAAGTCGCTGGGCGTGCTGGAGCTGACCGCGCTGCCGACCATCCGGGAGGAGAACTGGGTGCCGATGGTCCGCGAGGCCGACGCTTTGTTGGTCTGGGGTGGCGACGTCCTCTACCTGACGTACTGGATGCGTCAGTCCGGCCTGGCCGATCTCCTGCCGTCGCTGGAGTCCGTGTACGTCGGGGTGAGTGCGGGCTCGATCGCGCTGACGCCGTACAACTGTGACGCCGAGTTCGATCTGCAGTTCGTCCCCGACGGGCACGAGATGGCGCTGGCGGCCGACAAGTCGCTCGGGCTGGTGGACTTCACGCTGTACCCGCACCTCAACCACCCGGACATGGAAGACACCACCTTGGCGAACATGGAGAAGTGGGCGTCCGGAATCCCGGTGCCGACGTACGCGATCGACGACGAGACAGCCCTCAAGGTGGTCGACGGCGCGGTCGAGGTGGTCTCCGAGGGCCAGTGGAAGCTGTTCAACGGCTGACATGCGCGCTCTGTTCTCCTTCGCGGGCGGCAACGGCCACGCGCTCCCGCTGATTCCGATCGCGCGGGCGCTCGCCGTACGGGGTCACGAGGTGCTGTTCACCTGTCAGCCTGCAATGCTCGACACGGTGCGTGCGGCCGGGTTCGACGCGGTCGACAGCGGCGGTACGACGCTCACGTCCGCGTCGTACCGCGGTCCGCTGGTCGCGACGGAACGCGGCGCGGAGGTGCGGGCGATCCGCGAAGGCTTCGCCGGGCGGGTGGCTCGGGAGCGTGCGCCGAGGATCGTGGACGTCGGCGTCGACTTCGGGGCCGACGTCGTGGTGCATGACGAGGTGGACTTCGGCGCCGGTGTGGCCGCGCAGCGCCTGGGGGTGCCGCACGCTTCCGTCACCGTGCTCGCTTCCGGCGGGATGATCGCGCCGGGGCTGGTGGACGAGCCGCTGGAGAGCCTGCGCGCTGAGCTGGGCGTGGCGCCGGGTGCTGACGACTTCCTGACCATCGCGCCGGTGATGCCGTCGTTCCGTGCGGTGCCGTTGCCGGGCGGTTCTTTGTGCATCAAGCCGGATGTCCTCGAAGAGCGCGAGCAGCCGGAGGAGCCTGTCGTCGACGCGTGGCTTGCCGGTCGACCCGGTCGGCCGTTGGTCTACTTCACGCTCGGCACGGTCTTCCATCAGGAATCCGGTGATCTGTTCACGCGGGTGGTCACGGGTCTCGAAGAGCTGGACGCGAACGTCGTCGTGACGGTCGGCCGGGAAGTGGATCCGGCGGAACTCGGAGAGCGCGCCGACAACGTGCTGGTCGAGCGGTTCGTGCCGCAACGGGCACTGCTCCCCCGGGCTGCCGCGGTCGTGTCGCACGCCGGTTCGGGGACGGTGGTGTCGGCGCTCGCGTGCGGGGTTCCGCTCGTCCTGCTGCCGATGGGCGCCGACCAGCCGTGGAACGCGGACCGGTGCGAGGAGCTTGGTGTGGGCCGGGTGCTCGATCCCCTGACGGCCTCCCCTGCCGAGGCCACGGCAGCGGTTGACGACGTACTGACGACGCCTGGTTATCGGATGGCGGCGGGTGTGCTGCAGAAGGAAGCCGAATCTCTGCCGCCTGCTGGCGCCGCAGCGGATGCGCTCGAGCAGCTCGGCGAGTAACCGGTTCAGAAGTCGGCGCCGGGCCAGCCGCCGACCTCGCGCGGCGTACGCCGTAATCGCGTTGCGGGTGGGTTGGCGGGCGGCCTAGCGTGGCGGGATGACGACTCGGCTGCAGGCACTGTGCTTCGACGCGAACGATCCCGAGCTGCTCGCGCGGTTCTGGGCCGGGGTGCTGCGGTTGGAGGTCGCCGACGACCCGAGTGGCGGCAAGGTGCTGCTGCCGGCTGACGAGCTCGGTTTCCCGCTGCGCTTTCTCCCAGTCCCCAACGAGAAGTGGGGGCACAACCAGATGCACTTCGACCTGACGAGTGCGACGGAGGAGGAGCAGCAGGCGACGGTGGCTCGCGCGCTCGAGCTCGGTGGGCGGCTTCACGACGTGGGCCCGGACTTCGACGAGCCTCATGTGGTGCTCGAGGATCCGGAGGGCAACGAGTTCTGCGTGATCGAGCCCGGGAACAACTTCCTCGCGAACACCGGGTTCATCGGCGCGCTGTCGAGCGACGGCTCGCAGGCGGTCGGGTACTTCTGGAGCAAGGCGCTGGACTGGCCGCTGGTGTGGGACCAGGACGAGGAGACCGCGATCCAGTCCCCGCAGGGCGGCTCGAAGATCTCGTGGGGCGGGCCTCCGTTCAACGAGAAGCTCGGCCGCAACCGGTTGCACCTGCACCTCGCTCCCCCGGCCGGCGGCGACGCGCGGGCCGAGGCCGATCGGTTGACGGCTCTCGGAGCGACGCTGGTCGGCGAGGTCGACGGTGGGTTCGAGCTGACCGATCCCGACGGCAACGAGTTCCGGGTCGTGACCGGCTGACGGTCCGATGAACACCGCCCTGCTCGAGGCCGTGGTCGACACGATCATCCCCGCCGACGAGTTCCCGTCCGGAGGTGCCGCCGGTGGCCTGCGGTACCTGGACCGATTGCTGGCCGAACGGCCTGACTGGGTTGGGCCCGTGCAGGCTGTCCTGGACCGGATCGAGGCCGCCGGGGTGGCGCTCTTCGGGGTGTCGTTCGAGCGGTTGTCCGGTGCGCGTCGGGTTGAGGTGCTCGACACTCTCGCCGGCGATTCGTCGTACAGGTGGTTCGCCAACCTCGTCAACGCGGGGTACTACGCGGATCCGGGCAATGGTGGCAACGACGGCGCGGTGTCGTGGTCGATGATGGGCTGGCGGCCGTGGCCAGGTGATCGGCCGGTGGTCGAGCAGCCTCGGGCACACAACGTCGTCGACCCTGGCACGGTGGCTTCGCGGTACGACGCGATCGTGGTCGGTTCGGGTGCCGGTGGTGGGGTTGCTGCCGCTGGTCTCGCGACGGCGGATCGCAACGTGCTGGTGATCGAGGCGGGCGGTTGGCCGGACACGGACGTACTCGCCACGGATCACCTGCGCAGTGCGCGCGCGCCTCTCGCGCTCGACCCGGTGACCGGTCCGCCCGCCGGCAGCCCACGGATTCTGGAGTTGGGTGGGAAGCGGTCGATGCTCCGGCCCGGCGACGGCGCGTGGAACGGCAACGCGACGACGGCCGGCGGTGGGACGCGGGTGTACGGCGCGCAGGCGTGGCGGTTCGCGCCGGACGACTTCCGGATGGCGAGCTTGTACGGCGTACCGGAGGGCAGTGCGCTCGCCGATTGGCCGTTCGGGTACGACGAGTTGGAGCCGTACTACGCGCGGGCCGAGTGGGAGATCGGTGTCAGCGGTGACGACCACGACGGCAGGTTCGCGGGGCCTCGGTCGCGTCCGTACCCGATGAAGCCGTTGCCGGCCGGGATCGCTGCGGACCGGCTTGCCGCCGGCGCTCGCCGGATCGGGCTGTCGACGCTGGCCGTGCCGCTGCTGGTCAACTCCACGGCGTACCAGGGCCGGCCGGCGTGTGTGCAGTGCGCGATGTGCGTCGGGTACGCGTGCCAGGTGAACGCCAAGAACGGTAGCCACAACACCGTGCTGCAGCGGGCCTTCGCGACCGGTCGCTGCTCGATCATGCTGCACGCGACGGTGGAGCGGCTGCTGGTGGACGCGGCCGGCCGCGTCACGGGTGTTGCGGTTGTTGGTGAGCGCGACGGGGTGGTGTGGCGGTGTGAGGTCGCCGCGTCGGAGGTCGTGCTGGCGGCGGGCGCGATCGAGACGGCGCGGTTGCTGCTGAACAGCACGTCTTCGCGGGAGCCCGATGGGATCGGCAACAACGCGGATCAGGTGGGCCGGCATCTGCAGGGACATCGGTACGGCGGCGCGCTCGGGATCTTCGGGGAGGTCGTCGAGGAGCTGATTGGACCGGGTGCGTCGATCGCGACCGCGGACTACCGGTTCGGCAACGAGGGGGTGGTCGGCGGCGGGATCATCGCGAACGAGTTCGTGCCGACGCCGTCCATGACGTACGGGTATCTGAGCGCGGCCGGGTTGATCCCGCCGCACGGTGCCACGGCGAAGGCCGGGATGGGGGATCTGCCGGCGCGGATGGTGCGGCTGGCGGGTCCGATCCAGGAGATGACCAGCGCCGATTCGCGGGTGACTGTTGATCGTTCGGTGCGGGATCGGTTCGGCGTACCGGTGGTGAAGCTCGCGGGCGGGGCGCACGCGGAGGACCTGCGGGCGTGGGATTTCCTGACGGCGCGAGCCGCTGAGTGGCTCCGGGCGGCTGGTGCCGAGATCGTCGTACCGGGGGCGCGAGGTGATGGTCGGGGGCCGAGCGGTGGGCAGCATCAGGCGGGGACGTGCCGGATCGGCGACGACCCGGCGACCTCGGTCACGGATCCGTGGGGGCGCGTGTGGGGGCACGACAACCTGCGCATCTGCGACGCGTCGCTGCACGTGACGAACGGGGGCGTGAATCCGGTGCTCACGGTGTACGCGAACGCCTACCGCATCACCGAGCACCTGACGCGCGGCAGCTGAGGCCCGCCCCCTCGTCGGTCTGCTCCGGTCAGTCCGCGGCCAGGGCCTCCGCGATCATGCGGTGCCCTTGTTGTTCGTAGTCTTCGCTGCCTACTCGGAAGGCCCAGCACGCCGTACCGATCGCCTCACGGATGCTGTTGCGGCGCCAGGTGGCCGGGTCTCGAGGGTCGGTGCCGTAGCCGTCCAGGAAGGCCGCTTCGAGCCTGCGATCCTGCCGGAACTGCTGCGCGGCGAGGCGGCCGAAGTCGCCCCACGCCGGCCTGAGTTCGGCGCGGCCGAAGTCGATGGCGGTGACTGTGCCGTTGTTGATGAGCCAATTGCGCGGCTGCCAGTCGCCGTGGGTCGGGACGAGGGTGCTGGGTGGAATGGGCCAGGAATTGATCTCGTCGCGGAGTCGGCTCACCACGTCGGGCGCGATGCGGTGCGGGCCGTCGAGCCAGGCGAGGGACTTCTCGTTCTCGCTCGCCTCGAAGTCCTTGTCCTCGACGGTGAGCTGCCCGTGCAGGAGAGCCAGCAGTACGCCGGCCTGGTGATAGGTCTCGGGGTTGTATTCGTCAGGCGTGCCCTCGACGAGGTCGCCGGGGAGGTAGTGGGTGACCAGCAACTTCGCGTCGTCGTCGCCGAATGCGAGTCGGGGTGCGAGCCCGCGAGACGTCCACGGCTCGAGCCACTCCCGGTGGGCCCGTAGTTCGCGCGCGATGTTGGTGTCGGCCTCGTCGCCAGCCTTGACGATGTAGCGGGTGCCGTCGTGCTCCAGCATCAGGACGGTCGTGCCGACCAGCCCCCAGCTGAGGTCCTTGACGAGTTCGGCTCCTGGGAGCCACTCCCCCAGCAACTCCTGCTGGCGTGGCGTCGTCATGCGCGGCCGTAGGCGTCGAGGAGGCGGGCTTCGAGGGTGGTGCCGGTGTTCGTGCTGGTGCCGTAGGTGCCCATGGCGCGCATCTCTTCCAGGTGGGGCTCGACCAGCGTCCAGAGGCCTTCCGCCAGGGTCGGGTCGAGGGCGGTGCTCAGGCCGGCGCCGACGGTGAGGTCCCAGCCGTGGATGACCAGTTCGCCGAGGCGGAAGCGGACGAAGGTCGGGTAGTCGATGTCCCGGCTGGGGTGGTGCAGCAGGCGGGATCGATCGGCGTGGGCGAAGGACTCCAGTTGAGCGGCGCACGTCGTACGGAGTGCTTCGAGGCGGTCGGTCGGTGGGGTGTCGAGGTCGGCGGTGGCCTCCGACGCGGAGGCGCCGGCCAGGAGGCGGGTGGCGAAGATGTTGCCGGCGACAACGTGGTCCACGACCTCTTGGACGGTGATGCCGCAGGGTGTGTCGTTGGACCAGGCGGCGGTGGGGACGGCCTCCGTGCGGGCGATCAGGTCCGTGGTTGCTCGGGTGAGCAGGGTCATTGCCATCGGGCGGTCTCCGGATCGATGCCGTGGGTGGTGGCGTTGGCGTTGACGACGGCTTGGAGGTAGGCGGTGAGGCCGGGTTCGAGGTGGTCGTAGTACTCGGGGGTGAAGGTGCGGACCATGCAGACCTGCATCGCGTGGGTGCAGTCGAAGTGTTCGGCGATGGTGGCTCGGTGGCGTTCGGCCAGGGTGTTCGCGGCCGGTGAGCCGGGCTCGGTGCCGGCGCGGAAGGCGGTGGCGAGGTCGGTGTTGAAGGCCTCGATCTCGGCGGTGAGGTCCTGCCAGTCGGCGGGAGTGCGGGTGGCGACGCGTTCGGCGTACTGGGTCCACTGCGGCGTGCCCGACCAGCGCTGCTCGGCCTCGTCGACCCACTCGGTGCGCCAGGTGGCGCCGAAGATCTCCGACTGCTGCTCGGGGGTGAGCCGGATTCCCTTGCCGCCGGCATCGAGCATGCGGTCGACCGCCTTCAGCATGGACTGGAGGCGGTCGATCCGGTCGGTGAGCTCGGCGCGCTGGCGGCGCAGGTGCTCCTGCGGATCGGCGGCCGGGTCGTCGAGCACGGCAGCGATGTCGGAGAGCGCGATCCCGAGTTCCCGGTAGACCAGGACGCGATGGATCCGGGCGATGTCGGCGTCGGAGTACACCCGGTACCCGGCCGGCGTCCGCCCGCTCGGCACGACCAGGCCGATCGCGTCCCAGTGGTGGAGCGTGCGCACGCTGATCCCGACCAGCGACGCCGCTCCCCCGATGGTGAGGCTGTCCGTCATGGCCTCAGTCTGGTACGTCGATGCCGATCGCACGCAGATTTTCCCGGCTCTGCTCGTCGTGCGGCCGGGCCGCCGTCATCACCACGCGCGACTTCTCCGGGGTGATCACGGTCAGCTCGAGCGAGTTCCACAGCTTGATCTCCGGGCCGGTCGTGCAGCCCGGTGCCAGCTCCTCGCAGCGCTGCGCGATCTCGTCGATCTGGCTCAGGACGCACGAGAAGCTCGTCGCCATGCCAGGCGCTTCGACCGGCGCGTCCCCCGGCACGAGCAGCACGTCCTGGAACGCCCACCGGCGCAGGTGCGTGACCTGACCCGGCACGCTGAACAGGTCGATGAAGCCGAGCCCGCGGATCCAGAAGTCCTTCGAAGCCTCCAGGTCCTCGGTCGGCACGATGGTGAACATCGGCATCGGGTAGATGGTGCGGTAGATCTCCGGCGCGACGGCGTCGGGGCCGGGCATCGGGACTGGGCTGATGTAGTTCATGCCGACCACGCTCCAGCCTGACGTCGCGTCAGGGTCAAACGGCAAACTCTCCCCACGGCCCGCAGCTCGTGGTGGAATCTGCGGATGACGATGACCGCGCGGGGGTTGAACAGGGCGTCCATGGCGCGGCAGCTGCTGGTGGAGCGGGAGCCCATCGCGGTGCCCGACGCCGTACGGCGGATGGTGGCGGTGCAGGCGCAGCACCCGGCGTCGCCGTACGTCGCGCTGTTCAACCGCGTGGTCGGGTTCGACCCGCACGAGCTGGACGCGGCGTTCGTGGCCGGGGTCGTGGTGAAGGCGACGCTGATGCGGGGCACGCTGCACGCGGTGCACGCCGACGAGCACCTGGACTTCCGCGCCGCGATCATGCCGATGATGGCCGGCGCCCGGTTCGAGGCGGCGTTCAAAGCCGGCGGGCTGACCAGCGCGGAGGCGCACGAGCTGGCGGTGGAGCTGGCGGCGTACGCGTCGGAGCCTCGTAGCGGCGCGGACTTCGAGGCCTGGCTGGACCAGCGGCTCGGGAAGGGCGCGACGGAGTTGTGGTGGGCGATGCGGGCGGTCGCGCCGTTGCTGCACGCGCCGACCGGTGGGCCGTGGTCGTTCGGGCAGCGGCCCGCGTTCGTCGGGGCGCCCGGCGTACCGGTTGAGCCGGAGCGTGGGCTCGAGGTGTACACCCGCCGCTACCTGGAGGGCTTCGGGCCGGCGTCGATCGCCGACATCGCGCAGTTCATCAAGATCCAGCGCGGCCGGGTGAAGACGGCCGTCGCCGCACTCGACCTGGAGGAGCTCGAGGGGCCGGACGGCCAGGTCCTGTACGACGTACCGGGTGGAGCGCGGCCCGACGAGGACCTGCCGGTGCCGCCGCGGCTGATGGCGATGTGGGACAGCGTGCTGCTCGCGTACGACGACCGCGCGCGGGTCGTGCCGGCGGAGTACAAGCAGGTGATCACGCGGACCAACGGCGACGTGCTGCCGACGTTGCTCGTCGACGGGTACGTCGCCGGAGTGTGGCGGCCGGTTGAGGACGGGATCGAGGCGACCGCGTTCCGCAAGCTGCCGGCCGGGGTGTGGAAGGCGCTGAAGGGTGAGGCCCGCGATCTGTTCGCGATGGTCGGAGAGCGCGATCCGCGGGTCTACCGGCGCTACGACCACTGGTGGAAGCACCTTCCCGCGGTCGACACCCGGTTGCTGCCCGCGAAGTAAAGTGCTCAGCCGTTGAGCACTTAGCCTGCGACACTGACAGGTATGCGTGCTGATCGGCTGGTGGCGACCCTGTTGCTGATGCAGGCCCGGGGTCGCGTGACGGCCGCCGAGCTCGCTTCGGAGCTGGAGATCTCCGTCGCGACCGCCCGCCGCGATCTGGAAGCGCTCTCGACCGCCGGGATCCCGGTCTACCCCGAGCGCGGGCGCAACGGCGGCTGGTCGTTGCTCGGCGGATCGCGCACGGACCTGAGCGGTCTGACGGCGACCGAGGCGCAGGCGTTGTTCCTGCTGGTCGGGCCGGCGGCCGCGATCGCGCCCGACGCCAAGGCCGCGCTGAGAAAGCTGGTACGCGCTCTCCCGGAGACCTTCCGCAGCGACGCGGAGGCGGCGGCCGAGGCGGTGGTGATCGATCCCGCCGGATGGGGCGAGAACGACAAGGCCCGGCCGGTGCTGGTCAACGACCTGCAGCATGCCGTCGTACGGCGGCTGAAGGTCCAGCTCGTGTACGGCGGCCGCCGGGGCGCCGCGCCAACGGAGCGGCTGGTGTCGCCACTGGGGCTGATCGACAAGGACGACGTCTGGTACCTGATCGCGGGGACGGACAAGGGGCAGCGCACGTTCCGCGTCGATCGGGTGCTGGAGGCAACGGTCACTGCCGAGCCGGCCGAGCGGCCCGACGACTTCGACCTGTCGTCGGCGTGGGCGAAGGTGGTCGAGGAGATGGAGCTCAACCGGTCGCTCCTCGCGGCGACGGTGCGGGTGCAGGAACGGCACCTGTGGGTGATGCAGGACCGGCTCGGGCGGCACTGCGAGGTGCTCGGTCCTCCCGAGGACGGCTGGGTGCGGACGCGGATCACCGCGCCGACGCCGTTGATGATCGCGCAGCACCTGGCCGGCTGGGGCGGGTCGATCGAGGTGCTGGAGCCGCCGTCGGTGCAGGCCGAGCTGGCCCGGCTCGGCGCGGAGCTGGTGAGCCGGTACGACGGCCGAGCGGACACGGCTCGGAGCGAGACGGTCACCGGCCGTGGAGCTGGAGAAAAGGTTTCGTAACCGATGGAACCGCCAGGGCGGTGTTGACCGTCAGTGGTGAGTAAGGTCCATCTGTCCCAGAGCTGTTCCGAGCGAGCAACAGGAAGTATTCGTGACCACGACTCCCCCGCAACCGCCCCAGAACCCGTACGCCGGTCAGCCCGGTGGCTACGGTCCGCCGCAGGAGCAGTTCCCGAACTACGCCGGCCAGCCCCAGCCGGGTCAGCCGCAGCCGGGCGCCGTCCCGCCGGGTCAGCCGATGCCGGGTCAGTTCACGGGCCAGCCGCACGAGTACCAGGGGCCGCCGCCGCACCAGGCGCCGTACGGACAGCCTCAGTTCGATCAGAACCAGCAGTTCGCAGCGCCGCAGTACCAGCCGCAGATGCCTCCTGCCGGAGCCCTGCAGTGCCGCTTCTGCGGTGCCGTCCCCGCGGTGCAGGCGACCGTGCGCGGGCACATGGGTCTCATCATCCTGATGCGCTTCCTCAAGCTCGAAGGCCCGTTCTGCAAGACCTGCGGGACCGCGAGCGTGCGCGACATGACCGCGAAGAGCCTGTGGCAGGGCTGGTGGGGTATCGGCTCGGCGATCGTCAACCCGTTCACGATGCTGTCGAACATCGGCCCGTGGAAGAAGTTCCAGGAGCTGCCCGAGCCGATGCCGGGGGCTCCCGGCCGTCCGATGAACCCGGGCAAGCCGCTGTTCAAGCGGCCGGAGATCCTCGGTCTGCTGCTGCCGGTCCTGGTGATCGCCGCGATCGTGATCGGCAACCTGACCACCACCACGTCGTCCGAGGCGAAGGCCGGCGACTGCGTGCAGAACGCGGGCACGGCCGCCGACCCGGACGTGAAGGTCGTCGACTGCAGCTCGGCCGAGGCGGAGTACAAGGTGCTCGGCCGGGTCAGCTCGTCGGTGTCCAGAACCTGCGACCTGTACCAGGACGCGACGGTGACCTACACCGAGAAGCGCGGCTCGACCGGCTACACGCTCTGCCTCGGGCCCAAGTGACCTGACAGTGGGGTCCGGTTCGACAGCCGGACCCCACGGGGTTTTCAGGTGTTGTAGTACTCCGCCGCGACCGCGGCCGCCTCGTCCGGCAGCAGCGGCCCCTCCGCGGGGACCGGCAGGAACCCGCCGCCGGGCTTGAGTGCGTTCACCTGCTCGCCGCTCATCGCGTACACCACGCGGCCGAGCCCGGAGCGTTCGAGCGCACCGCCGCACATCCCGCACGGCTGGCAGCTCGTGTACATCGTCGTCGCCGCGGCGGCCTCCGGGGTGAGGTTCCGCGAGGCCCACAGCGCGAGCTTCAGCTCGGGGTGGGCGGTGATGTCCTGGTCGGTGATCGAGGTGTTGTGGTCCTCGGCCAGGACGTTGCCGTCGGCATCGGCCAGCAGCGAGCCGAACGGCGGGTTGCCGCTCTCGATCGCGGCCGCGGAGAGCGCGATCGCGCGTCGCAGGAGTTCTTCGGTGGTCACTGTTTCTCCATTCCTGCCCGGACGGTCGCCAGGGCCTGCCAGGCGATCTCGGGGTGTTCGGTCTCGGCAGGATCGCCGACGAAGGGGTCCAGGACGACGGTGTGGGCGCCGAGCAGCCGCAGCTCGTCGAGATCGCGGCGGATCTGGCCGATCGAGCCCTCACCGGCCAGGCGGGTCTCGTCGGGCCGCGGGGTGCCGGTCAGGTTCAGCACGATCCTCGGCGCGAAGCCGGGGTCGGGCTTGCCGAGCTCGTCGGCCGTCGCCCGCAGCCGGGCGGCACCGTCGCGGTACCAGCCCATCGACTGGCGCAGCGGGTGCCAGGACGCGCCGTACCGGATCGCGCGACGCAGGCCGGCGTCCGTCGTACCGCCGACCCAGATCGGGATGTCGTTGCTGCCGTAGTCGTCGGTGTCCTGCCAGGCGGTGGTGAGAGTGTCGAGCAGTTCGTCGGTCTCGCGCCCGCGGCGCCGGACGTCGAGGCCGAGAGCCGCGAACTCCTGGGCCGCCCAGCCCACGCCGACACCGAGCACCAGTCGGCCGCCGCTGAGCTGATGGAGGTTCGCCGCCATCCGTGCCACGAGCAGCGGGTGCCGGTACGGCGCGATCAGCACGGTCGTGCCGAGTTTGATCGTGCCGGTCTGCCCGGCCAGCCAGGACAGCAGCGTGAACGGCTCGTAGAACGGCGCCGGGTACTGGTCGGCGACGTCGGGGGTGATCGCGACGTGGTCGGACGTCAGCAGCAGGTCGTAGCCGAGCCCTTCGACGGTCCGGGCCCACGCGAGCAGCCGGTCCGGGGTCGCGCCGGGGCCGAAGTTGGGGACGTTCACACCGAGTTGCATGCCGGCCAGGCTATCCAGGGCAAGGGGTACTTCTGAACGGATTCCTCCCGGAAAAGCGGCTGCTCCGCCGTGGATCCGCCGGTATGTTGGCGCGATGACCGTGGATCTCGACGCGACCGACTGGGCCATCCTCGGCGAGCTGCAGCAGGACGGGCGGATGCCGCTGACCGAGCTGGGCCGGCGGGTGAACCTGAGCGCGTCGGCGACGACCGAGCGAGTCAAGCGGCTGGAGTCGACGGGCGTGATCAGCGGGTACGGCGCGAGGGTCGACCTGCCGAAGACCGGGTACGCCGTACTGGCGGTGATCCGGCTGAAGTACCCCGGCAACAAGCACGCGCCGCTGCACCAGCTGCTGAAGGAGCGCAACGAGATCCTGGAGTGCCTGCGGACCACCGGTGACGACTGCTACCTGCTGAAGGTCGCGGCCGGGTCGATGGCGCATCTGGAGCAGCTGGTGAACGAGCTCACCGAGTTCGGCTCGACGACCACGAACCTGGTGTACACCGAGACCCAGCCGTACCGCGGACCGATCCATCCACCGGAGTTGTCGTGATCGAGGTCGCGGGGATCGCGCTCTCCGACGAGTTGCTGCACCGCTGGGTGGAGTGGTTGGCGCCCGAGCGTCAGCCGTTCTACGTGACGGCGCGGCAGGCGGCGGAGTGGGAGCTGCCGTTGTCCGACGAGGAGCCGGATCGGCAGCTGCGCGACACGTACCTGTCGTACGCCGTCGACGGGCGGCTGCGGTGCTCGTGGTTGTCGGAGAGCGCGTTCTCGGCGTACCCGAAGAAGGTGCGTGCGGGGTTGGTGCGCGCCCAAGTCGTGCACGAGCGCGGGGCGGTGCCGACGGTACGGGCTTGGCGTGGCGTGCTGGGGGACGAGATCCGCGGGCAGGCGGACGGGCATCGGTTCGTGTGGTGGAAGTCGTTGCTGCGTCATCCGGTCGACGTGCTGCCGCGGCTGGTGGGCGAGGACCTTGGCGTGAGCCGGCATCGCGAGGTGCCCGCGCGGGTGTGGCGTGGGGCGGAGGAGCTGCTCCCCCGGGCTCAGGAGCTGGCCGGGACGTTCCCGGACGGCAGCGGGCCGAACTGCTTCGGCACGGTGATGGCCGCGGCCGGGATCGAGGGCGCTGAGTCGGAGTGGATGCAGCGCGAACCGTTCGACCGCTGGCTCGACGCGTCGGCCACCCGGGGCGGGCGTGACGGCGTACCGGGCACTGTGCTGGTGTGGCGAGCCGCCGACCGAGCGGTGCAGCACGCGGCGGTCACCCTGGGGTCAGGCTGGGTCCTCCACAAGCCGTCCCAGTCCTGGATGACGCCGCGAAAGGTCCGCACGGTGGCTGAGGTCCTCCGCGCCACCCGGACAGCCGGCTGGCACCTGCAACGCCACACGATGCACCACTGACTAACTTCAGTCGGAGGACGGTTCAGCACCTGGGGTGATTGTCAGTTCGCCGTTGTTCAGGTCGACGGCGATCGGGGTGCCGAGCTCGACGGTGCGGCTGACGGTGCAGAGGCGGTCGTGGGACATCTTCACTGCGCGGGAGAGCGCGCCGCGGGCCTTGTCGCCGTCGTCGCCGTCGGGGAAGGTGATGGTGAACTCGACCTTGAGGTTCTCGAGCCGGTTGCCCTCCTCGGCGTCGCGGATCTTGTCGCCGCTGACCACCGCGCTGAACTCGGTCGGCTCGGCGCGCCGGCTGGTGACCACGTCGACGTCGATCGCCGAGCAGGCGCCGATCGCGGCGAGCAGCAGCTCGACCGGAGTGAAGTCGGTGTCGTCGGGTCCGCCCGAACCGACCGACAAGGTGCCGCCGCGCTTGTTGTGCACGACGTACTTGCTGTTCTGAGTCCGCTCGAAGTGGATCGAACGGAGCGTGTCGTCGCCCATTCCAGACAGTCGCAATCTGTTGCCGTTGGCAACGTCAGAGGCGGGCCGGCGGCGGGGGTACCGCCGGCGGCAGGTTCAGAGTTGACGCAGCGCGTCGGCGACGGAGGTCTCGCCGGCGATCAGTTCCAGGGTCCGGCCGATCGCGGCCGGGGTCTCGCAGAGGCCGGCCAGCACGGCGGCCACGTCGTCGCGGGTGACCTTGCCGTTGCCGGTGTGGTCCGCGAGCTGCACGCGATCCGTCCCGGGGTCGTCGGTCAGGTGCCCGGGACGCAGGATCGTCCAGTCGAGATCGCGCGCCCGCAGGTCGTCCTCGGCGGCGAGCTTGGCCTTCAGGTAGATGGTGAACCCGTCGTCGGGGTCCAGGTCGGCGATCTTGTCGACGCCCATCGACCCGACCTGCACGTGCCGCCGTACGCCGGCCCGCTCGGAGGCCTCGGCGAACAGCGCGGCCGCGCCGCGGTCGACGGTGTCCTTGCGCGCGTTGCCGCTGCCCGCTCCGGCGCCGGCCGAGAAGATCGCGACGTCCGCGCCGCTGAGCACCTTCGCGACGGCGTCCACGTCGGCCTGCTCGAGGTCCAGCAGCGCGATCTCGCCGCCGGCCGCGGCGACGTCCGCCTCGTGCGCCGGATTGCGGACCAGGCCGACGACCTGGTGCCCGCCACCGGCGAGGAGCTTGGTCAAGCGCAACGCGATCTGTCCGTGTCCACCCGCTATCACGACTCGCATACCTCGAGCCTAACCCTTCACCCCAGCAGGGCAGACTGCTGCCATGTTCGCGAACGCTGTCGACGGGTGCCGGATCGCGTACCAGGTGCAGGAAGGCGCCTCCGGCAACGGACCGGCGGTGCTGCTGCTCGCCGGGCAGTCGAACAACCACCACTGGTGGGACCCGGTCCGCGCGGACTTCGGGACGACTGTCACCTTCGACTACCGCGGTACCGGCCAGAGCGACAAGCCGGACGAGGTCTACAGCACGCCGGGCTTCGCGGAGGACGCGGTCGCCGTACTGGACGAGCTCGGGCTGGATCGGGTCGACGTGTACGGGACCTCGATGGGCGGCCGGACCGCGCAGTGGCTGGCCATCCTGCATCCGGAACGCGTGCGCGGACTGGTGCTGGGCCGTACGTCGCCAGGCCGGTCGCACGGGTTCGAGCGCAGTCAGGAGATCCGGAGAGCGCTCTCGGTCCGGGATCAGGCGGAGCGGGACGCCGTGCTGATCGACCTCATGTACACGCCGGACTGGGTCGCCCAGAACCCTGGGCCCTATCCGGTCCTCGGCGACACGTCCATGCCGGCGTACGCGAAAGGCCGGCACCTGGTCGCCAGCAACAACCACGACGCCTGGGACGGCCTGGACACGATCCAGGCGCCGACGCTGATCCTGCACGGCACCGACGACGTCTTCAGCCCGGCGGCCAACGCGCAGGTCCTCGCCGACCGCATCCCGAACGCGCGGGCCGAGCTGCTCCCGGGCGCTCGGCACGCGTACTTCCACGAGTTCCGCCGTACGGCGAGCCCGCTGGTCACCGACTTCCTCGCCGGGCTCCGAACGACGCAGCTCTAGGCGACCAGCAGCCGGAGGCCGAGCTCGGCGGCCTCGAGCGCGACCAGTTCGCTGTTGCGCTCGGCCCACCGCCCCGAGGACAAGTCCGCGCGGAGACCGTCGACGGCGCGCTGCTCGGCCTCCGGCCCGACCCGGGTCCAGACCGACACCGCCCGGCGTACGCGCTCGTCCAGATACGCCTCCGGCCGGCGCCAGTACGCCTCGAAGAAGCCGTCGGCGCAGTCCCACGGGATCAGCACCGGCTCCATCCGGGCGCCGATCGCGCTGGTGAGCTGATCCACCGAAGGCCGCCCGGCGACCAGACCGCCGACCTCGGGCAGGTAGTCGCGCGTGAGCCAGAACCGATGACGCCACCCGGGATCGCTCGCGTCGTGCGTGAACACCACGACCCGCCGCGCGACTCGGCGCATCTCCCGCAGCCCGGCGATCGGGTCGTGCCAGTGATGCAGCGTGCTGACCGCCATCGCGGCGTCGAACGACTGGTCCTCGAACGGCAGGCTCTCCGCGCTCGCGTCGAGGCAGCGTGCCGCGCCGGCGGGACGCTGCGCCCGCATCACCGCCGACGGCTCGACCGCGGTCACCTCACGGTCCGTCGGCTCGTACGAGCCCGAGCCCGCGCCGACGTTCAGCACCGTCCGGGCGTCGCCGAGCGCGGCCCAGATCGTCGCGGCGATCCGGGGATCGGTACGCCGGGTCGCGGGGTACGCCGACCCGATCGCCTCGTACAACTGCGCTCCGAACACCTGGAGCTGTGCCTCCGGCGTCGCCTTGATCCCCATCGCCCGCTCCTTCAGTTCGGTGTCGATCGCCGTCACCAGCGCCGCGGCCCGGTCGCGCTGCTCCAGCAACAGCGCGTGCAGCCGGTGCAGATGAGCGACCGCGTCCATGGACGGGTCGTTCACCACGTCCGCGATCTCGCGCAGCCCGATGCCCAGGCGCCGGTAGACGAGCACCTCGCGCAGCCGCTCGACGTCGCTCGCCGAGTAGGCCCGGTAGCCGGCCGCGGTCCGCGCGGACGGCCGGACGAGGCCGATCTCGTCGTAGTGGTGCAGCGTGCGGACGCTCACACCGGCCAGCTCGGCTACGCGTCCCACCGTGAGGTGATCGTCCATGGCAGCGACTATGCGGCCTGACGTCACGTGAGGGTCAAGAGGACTGCCCGAGGTAGGCGGCGAGGGTGTCGCGGGTGCGTTGCAGGCCGTCGAGCCGGCGGTCCACGGTGGCGAGCTCGTGGTCGAGCAGGTCGCGCAGGCTCTGGCACCAGTCGAAGACCGTCTCGTTGTCGCGGATCTCGCGGGTGCAGGGCAGCACGTGCTTGATCACCTCGGTGGTCAGGCCGGCGTCGAGCAGGATGCGGATCTTGCGGACGGTGAGCACGGAGTCGTCGGCGTACCGGCGGTAGCCGTTCGGGCCGCGGTCGGCGGTGAGCAGACCCTGCGCCTCGTAGTACCGGAGCAGGCGCGGGTTCACCCCGGTGCGTTGCGCGAGCTCACCGATCTGCACCTGGCGTTCCTTTCTTGACCTTGCAACCAGTGTCAACGTTTAGCGTCGCGGTATGACTTCGTACGTCGTCCACCGTAACGGCCGACCGGCCGGCGATCTCGCGCCGCTCGCCTTCGCCGGGTATGCCCACTTCACCGCGATGCAGGTCCGCGGCCGGCTGGTCCGTGGCCTCGACCTCCACCTCGATCGGCTCCGGAAGGCCTCGCTGGAGCTGTACGGGAACGCGCTCCCCGACGATCTCGTCCGCGATCACCTGCGGACGGCGGTCGAGGCCGGGCCGGAGGACGTGTCGCTGACGGCGACCGTCTTCTCCCCCGCCGGTGAGTTCACTGCCGCGAGCGCGAAGCTGGAACTGCTCGTCAGGACCGGGCCCCCGTCGTCCGGTCCCGCCGGGCCACTGGCGCTGACCACCTTCGAGCACGAGCGCTTCCTGCCGGCGCTGAAGCACGTCGGCGAGCCGGCCAAGACGTACGCCCTGCGCCAGGCGATCGCGGCCGGGTACGACGACGCCGCCTTCACCAACCGGCAGGGTCACCTCACCGAAGGCACGATCTGGAACCTGGCCTTCTGGGACGGCACCAGCGTCGTCTGGCCACAGGCCGAGATCCTGACCGGTACGACGATGGGGATCGTCCGCCGACACTTGGAGGTCCCGCAGCGCACCACCGAGATCATTCCCGCAAACCTGTCCACGTTCACTGGTGCCGTGGTCATGAACTCGTGGACCCCAGGAGTCCCCGTCAGCCGCATCGGCTCGGTCGAGTTCTCGGAAGCACCCGAGTTCCTCGACCTGCTGCACCAGGCCTACAAGGCCGAGCCGCTCACGGCGTTCTGAGGATCGGCCGCAGAGCCTCGATCACCGTGGCGTCCTCGATCGTAGAAGGGATCGCGTCCGGCCGGCCGTCGGCGATGTTGCGCATGGTCTTGCGCAGGATCTTCCCCGACCGCGTCTTCGGCAGCGCGTCGACGATCGAGACGTCACGGAAGGCGGCGACCGGGCCGATCTCACGCCGTACGGCGGCCACCAGCTCCTCGCGCAACACGTCCTCGGTGATCTCGGCGCCGGACTTGAGCACGACCAGGCCGCGCGGGAGCTGCCCCTTCAGCGCGTCGTGCACGCCGATCACCGCGCACTCGGCGACGGCCGGATGCGCGGCGAGGACGGCTTCCATGCTGCCCGTCGACAGCCGGTGGCCCGCGACGTTGATGACGTCGTCGGTCCGGCCCATCACGAACACGTAGCCGTCCGCGTCGATGTAGCCGGAGTCGCCGGTCAGGTAGAAGCCGTCGTACGTGCTCAGGTAGTTGTCGATGTAGCGCGCGTCGTCGCCCCACAACGTCGGGAGCGCACCCGGCGGCAGCGGCAGCTTGATCGCGATCGAACCCTCCTCACCGGCCGGCATCCGCGAGCCGTCCGCGTCGAGGATCCGCACGTCCCACCCGGGCAGCGGCACGGTCGCCGACCCCGGCTTGGCCGGCATCGCCTCGAGCCCGCGTGGGTTCGCGACGATCGGCCAGCCGGTCTCGGTCTGCCACCAGTGATCGACGACCGGTACGCCGAGCCGCTCGTAGGCCCAGTGGTACGTCTCCGGGTCGAGCCGCTCACCGGCCAGGTACAGGCTGCGGAAGCTGCGACTCAGGTTGTACCGGGCCAGCTCGTCGCCTTTCGGGTCGACCTTCTTGATCGCTCGGAGCGCGGTCGGCGCGGTGAAGAGCGCTTTCGCGTGGTGCTGCGAGATCACCCGCCAGAACGCGCCGGCGTCCGGCGTACCGACCGGCTTGCCCTCGTACAGGATCGTGGTCGCGCCGATCAGCAGGGGCGCGTAGACGATGTACGAGTGGCCGACGACCCAGCCGACGTCGGAGGCGGTCCACCAGACGTCGCCCGGCCCGATGTCGTACACCGCGCGCATCGACCAGGCCAGGGCGACCGCGTGGCCGCCGTTGTCGCGGACGACGCCCTTTGGCTTGCCCGTCGTACCGGAGGTGTAGAGCACGTAGAGCGGATCCGTCGCGGCGACCGGGACCGGGTCGGCGGGTGCGGCGCCGGCGACGAGCGTGGTCCAGTCGAGATCGCGCTCTCCGAGTTTCGCGGGCGCGATCTCCCGCTGGACGACGACGGTCCGCTCCGGCTGGTGGGCCGACAGAGAGAGCGCTTCATCGATAATCGGCAGGTACTCGACGACGCGGTTCGGCTCGATCCCGCAGGACGCGGCGACGATCACCTTCGGCGTCGCGTCGTCGATCCGGGCCGCCAGTTCGCGCGGCGCGAAGCCGCCGAACACGACCGAGTGGACCGCGCCGAGCCGGGCGCAGGCCAGCATCGTGATGACGGCCTCGGGGATCATCGGCAGGTACACGATCACCCGGTCGCCCTGGCCGACGCCCAGCGACCGCAGGGCCCCGGCGAAGGTGGCGACCTCGTCGCGCAGCTCGGCGTACGTGTACGTGCGTTTCGTGCCGGTGACCGGGGAGTCGTAGATCAGCGCGGTGCGCTCGCCGTGGCCGGCTTCGACGTGCCGGTCCAGGGCGTTGTACGACGTGTTCAGCTCACCGTCAGGAAACCACCGGTAGATCGGCGCGGCCGAGTCGTCGAGCGCGCGCGTCGGCGGCCGCGTCCAGCTGATCGCCGTGGCGGCCTCCAGCCAGAACCCTTCCGGATCCGTCAGGCTGTGGCGGTAGCTCTCGTCGTACGCACCCATCGTGCCTCCCAGGAGTCATTCGCAGTCTTACCCATCGGTGCGGGCGGCAACAGCCCCCTCGGCCGGCGCGTGGTTAGGTGGAGACGTGACAGTGACGCGTGAGCAGGTCGAGCAGGCAGCGGTCCGGATCGACGGGCGAGTACGCCGTACGCCGGTGCTGCGGGTGTCGGAGACGGTGACGTTCAAGCTGGAGCTGCTGCAGCACGTCGGGTCGTTCAAGCCGCGCGGCATGTTCAACCGGCTGCTCGCGGCGAAGGAGGACGGATCGCTGACCGGCGTCGGCGCGGTCACCGCCTCGGGCGGGAACGCCGGCCTCGCGGTCGCGTACGCGGCGCGGGAGCTGGGAGTGCCGGCACGGATCTTCGTCCCGGAGAGCGCTCCCGCCGCGAAGGTCGCGCGGCTGAAGACGCTCGACGCGGACGTCGTGCAGGTCGGGTCCGAGTACGCCGAGGCGTACGCGGCAGCGGTCGTGGCCGCCGAGGAGTCGGGGGCGTTGTTCGCGCACGCCTACGACCAGCCGGAGGTCGTCGCCGGGCAGGGGACGCTCGGGCTGGAGCTGCTCGAGCAGCTCGACGGGTTCGACACGGTGTTCGTAGCCGTGGGCGGTGGCGGGTTGGTCGCGGGGATCGCGACCGCGATCGGCGATCGGGCACAGGTCGTCGGCGTCGAGCCCGAGCGGGCGCCGACGCTCGCCCGGGCGCTCGAGGCCGGGCAGCCGGTCGACGTACAGGTCGGCGGTGTCGCCGCGGACTCCCTCGGAGCCCGGCGCATCGGTGAGATCGCCTTCGAGGTCGCCACGCACGAGCACATCAAGTCGGTCCTGGTCGACGAGGACGCGATCGTCGCGGCGCGGCAGGAGCTCTGGCGCGAGTACCGCCTGGCGACCGAGCACGGCGCCGCGACGGCGTACGCCGCGCTGACCTCGGGCGCCTACCAGCCCGCGGCCGACGAGCGGATCGTCGTTGTCGTCTGTGGAGCGAACACAGATCTGGGGACGCTCAGCTGACCTTACGCTTGTCGTCGGTCAGGAACCAGGCAGCAAGTACGCCGGCCACCGCGCCGAACAGATGCCCCTGCCAGGAGATGCCGTCCTGCGGGAGCAGGCCACCCAGCAGAGCGCTCCCCCAGACGAGCACGACGACCACACCGATCAGCACCTGGCCGATGCGCCGGTTGAAGATGCCCCGGGCGATCAGGTACGCGGCGTACCCGAAGACGACGCCGCTGGCGCCGATCGTGATCGTGTGCGGCGGTGAGATCAGCCAGGTCCCGATCCCGCCGATCACCGTGACGATCGCGGTGACCGACAGCAGCCGGACCGCGCCGGAGATCGCGATCAGCGCGCCCAGCGTGAGCAGCGGCAGCGTGTTGGAGATCAGGTGGCCGAAGCCCAGGTGCAGGAACGGCGCGGTAACGACGCCGATCAGGCCCTCGGGGTCGCGGGCGACGATGCCGTACTGGTCCAGTGCGCCGTGCAGCGCGGTGTCGACGAGCTCGCTGACCCACATCAGGCCGACGAGCACGACGAGCAGCTTGATCCCGCCGCCGATCCGGGCGGCCTCGACGGCTGGCTTCGGCCGCCGCGCTGGACTCAGGTAACTCATGCACCAACCATGCCCGATCCGGCCAAACCCCACCCGGCGACCCCGCGTTTCTTCCTGGGCACCGGGAGGGAACTGCCGGCGCCACGCGAGAGGGTGCCCGAGCACGACGTAAGCGTTACGTTCGCCACATCGCGGACGGCAGGGCGCGGGATGTGCCGAATGTGTGTCACTATGTGCAACTCGTAGGTCGCTGTGTGCGATGGGGTGGGGGCCTGAAGTCAGTCGCACCGCTGTGTGCTGTCCCCCGACCGTTCGCCGGGCCCGTCCGCCCGGAACGTCCAGGAGGAGGACCGCTGTGCCGTTGGCCGTCTATATCATCGGGCTGGCGATCTTCGCCCAAGGCACGTCGGAGCTGATGCTCGCGGGCCTGCTGCCCGAGATGGCCACCGACCTCGAGGTCTCGATCCCCCAGGCCGGGCTGCTGATCTCGGCCTTCGCCGTCGGCATGCTCGTCGGCGCTCCCGTCCTGGCCGTGGTCACCCTGCGCTGGCCGCGCCGTACGACGCTGCTGGTGTTCCTCGCGATCTTCGCGCTCAGCCACGTCGCCGGCGCCCTGACCCCGAACTACGGCGTCTTGCTCGCGACCCGCATCGTCGGCGCGTTCGTGTACGCCGGGTTCTGGGCGGTCGCCGCCGTCGCCGCGGTCGGGCTGGTTCCGCCCGGCAGCCGCGCGAAGGCGATGAGCGTGGTCACCGGCGGGCTCACCATCGCCACGATCATCGGCCTGCCGGCCGGCACGCTGATCGGTCAGCACCTCGGCTGGCGCGCCGCGTTCTGGGCCGTCGCGCTGATGTCGTCGCTGGCGATGATCGGCGTCGTCCGGACCATTCCCGCCGGCCGGCCCGATCCGGCCTGCACGCCGCGGATCGACGCCGAGTTCCGCGCGATGGCCAACCCGCGGCTGTGGCTGTCGTACGCGACCACCGCGCTGGTCACGGCCGCGATCCTGGTCGTGTTCAGCTACCTCGCTCCCCTGCTCACCGACGACACCGGTCTGCCGGCCGGCGCGATTCCCGGCGTGCTGGCCCTGTACGGCGTGGGCTCGCTGATCGGGATCACGCTGGGTGGCCGGACCGCCGACGCGACGCCGTTCCGGACGCTGCTGGTCGGGATCACGGGCGTGGTCGTGATGTCGGCGGTGCTCGCCGTGCGGGCCGACGTACCGGTGATCGCGATCGGCGCGGTCTTCCTGCTCGGCGGTTTCGGCTTCGCGGTCAACCCGGCGCTCAACGCGCGGGTGTTCAGCCTGGCCGACCAGGCGCCGACGCTGGCGACCGCGGTGAACTTCTCCGCGTTCAACGTCGGGATCACGGTCGGGCCGTGGCTGGGTGGGCGCGCGCTCGACGCCGGCGCCGGCTACCCGTCGCTGGGGTGGATCGCGGTCGGGCTCGGGGTCATTGCTCTGGGCACCGTAGTCCTGGCGGCGCTGCTGCCGCTGCGGTCGATGCGCGCGGAGGCCCGCGTGCGGGCCACGCACCTGCCGAACTGACCGGCCCCGCAGATCGCCGGTCCCCGAGGCCGTAGCGTCCGAAGAAAACGCCAACGTCCGAAGAAGCCGAGGCTATAGGGCTCGGTTCTTCGGACGCTGAGCAGTTGTTCGGACGCTACAGGGTGAGGCGGGTCAGTTGACCGGGCCGCTGGGGTCCAGGTGGGTCGGGTCGAAGTCCGACTTGCGGTGGAACACGTACTTGTTCAGCACCCAGGTGAGCGCCCACAGACCGATGCCGACCACCATCAGCCAGCCGGCGATCTTGTAGTCGTTGCTGGCCCGCCCCGACAACGGGCTGGCCAGATAGACGCACAGGATCACGCCGAGGACCGGCAGCGCGGTCGGCGCCTTGAAGTGCTTGTGCTCGACCGGGTCACGCCGCAGCACCAGGACGGCGACGTTGACGACCGCGAACACGCACAGCAGCAGCAGCGCCGTCGTTCCGCCGAGCGCGGTCAGGTCGGCGTACCCGATCAGGAAGAACGCGAGCAGCGTGGTGAACAGGATCGCCACCCACGGCGTACGGCGCTTGTGCAGCACCCGGCCGAGCGGCCCGGGCAGGACCTTCTCGTGCGACATCCCGTAGAGCAGGCGGC
Source organism: Kribbella lupini (assembly GCF_039529595.1). NCBI lineage: Bacteria > Bacillati > Actinomycetota > Actinomycetes > Propionibacteriales > Kribbellaceae > Kribbella > Kribbella lupini. Next base: position 1,884,623 of record NZ_BAAANC010000001.1, read on the forward strand.
TGGCCATCAGCATGTTGATCAGCGCCGAGTTGGCGACGGCGAACATCGTGATCCAGGCGAACAGCTGCAGCGGGAAGTTCGGCGCGCCGGCCTCGATCACTTTCAGCAGCGGCGTCGAGCCCTTGTTCAGGTCCTCCGGCGAGACCAGCGTGACCGCGGAGATCGCGACCAGCACGTAGATCACGCCGGTCACCGACAGGCCGATCAGCATGATCTTGGGGAAGATCTTGACCGGATCCTTGGTCTCCTCGGCCATGTTCACCGAGTCCTCGAAGCCGACCATCGCGAAGAACGCCAGCGCGGTCGCCGCCGTCACCGCACCGAAGGCGTTGTCACCCTCGGGCGTGTGGAACTCGGTCAGCCGCGACGTGTCACCGTCGCCACCGGCGATCGCCCACGCGCCGACGCCGATCACGATCAGCAGACCGGTCAGCTCGATCAGGGTCAGCACGACGTTCGCCTTGACGCTCTCGCCGACGCCCCGAAGGTTGACCAGGGCAATCAACGCCATGAACGCCAGCGCGGTGATCATCAGCAGCGAGCCGCGGTCGGGGTCGATCTTGACCGCGGAGAAGAAGTTCGCCGCGAACGCCTTCGACGCGCTCGAGGCCGAGGTCAGCCCGGAGCACATCACCGCGAAGGTGAGCAGGAAGGTGAGGAAGTGGATGCCGAACGCCTTGTGCGTGTAGACCGCGGCGCCGCCGGCCTTCGGGTACTTGGTCACCAGCTCGAGGTAACTCGTTGCCGTCAGCATCGCGACGACGAACGCGCACAGGAACGGCAGCCAGACCGCGCCGCCCACCTCGCCCGCCACCTTGCCGGTCAGCGCGTACACCCCGGTGCCGAGGATGTCACCGACCACGAACAGCAGCAGCAGCCCGGGCCCCATCACCCGCTTCAGTTCCGGACGGTCCGGCGCGGCCTCGGTCGTCGCCGCGCTGGTGCTCTCGCTCATCCTGCCTCCCTGGATCGCCGGCTTGCAGTCGACCACAGCCGTGGTGCTTCCCGACAGGCTTCGGCGTGAGCTGAACCGGCCGTCGCCGACGGGTGCATCGTCGACTCATCGTCCCACCGGATCGGCGGACGCGCCTCCGGAACACGCACGCTGCCCGGGAAGAAGTACCTGTTCGGCAAGAGAAGCCGGGCGCGGGGTTGAGGCTTGACCAGGCGTCCCCTGCCCGGTCCCCCGCGCCCGGCAGTCAGGTGACACCGGTCGCGTTCAGCACGGTCCGGCCGATGCTGCCACCGGCCGCATCGGTCGTAACAGCTCGAAGCGACAACGTTTTCCCTGTGGTATCGAATCCAGGGTGGTCCATGCCACGAGATAGCGTGTCGGATGCCGGACATGTCCACTACTGGTCAGGAGGTCACATGCTCGAGTCCGTCGGAGTCTCCGCCGAGGACGAAGCCGCGTACCGGGCGCTCCTGGCCCTGCCCGGCTGCTCCCTGAGCGACCTCGCTCCCCGCGTCGGCCGCTCCCCCGGCGACCTGCACGCCACCGTGGACCGGCTCGAGGAGCTCGGCCTGCTCACGCGGACGTCCGACGATCCGCCGCGGCTGCTGCCGACCAGGCCGGACGTCGCGGTCGACGCGTTGGTCGCCGTACGGCGTGCTGAGCTGGATCGGGTCAGGGCCGAGGCCCGCGAGCTGTTGTCGGAGCTGCGCGCGCAGGAGCAGCACCGGCCGGACAACCTGGTCGAGGTGATCGTCGGGCAGGAGGCGATCGCGGCGCGGTTCGCGCAGCTGCTGAAACAGACGAAGGACCAGCTGCTCGTGCTCGACCGGCCGCCGTACGCGTCGGGGGTGGAGCAGTCCGACACCACGGTCCGCGGGCTGCTGAGTGCGGGCGTGACCGTGCGGGGCATCTACTCCCCCGACTCGCTCGAGGTCGGCGGGGTCGACGAGGCGTACAGCGCGGCCGACGCCGGCGAGAGCTCGCGGGTGCATCCCCAGGTGCCGATGAAGCTCGCGATCTTCGACTCCACTGCCGCGCTGCTGCCGTTGTCGGTCGACCAGCTGGTCGACAGCGCGCTCGTGGTTCACCCGTGTGCGCTGCTGGACGCGCTGATCGAGATGTTCAGGCTGCTGTGGGACCAGGCCGTGCCGATGGCTCCGGCCGTCCGCGACCCGCTCGACGCACGCCTGATGACACTGCTCGCGGCCGGCTTCAAGGACGACGCGATCGCCCGGCAGCTCGCGCTGAGCAGCCGGACGGTCGGGCGCCGGGTCGCCGAGCTGATGGAGACGCTCGGCGCCCGGACCCGCTTCCAGGCCGGCATCCACGCCCAGCGACGTCAGCTGCTCGACCCGGACTCCTAACGTCCGAAGAAATCGCATGCGTCCGAAGAACCCGAGGTTATAGGGCTCAGTTCTTCGGACGCATCGCCGTTCTTCGGACGCTGCAGGGCGATCAGCAGGCGGCGAGCATGCTCTGGAGGGCGGTCTTCTCGGCGGACTGCAGCGACAGGCCGTACGTGTACTTCACCCAGATCCACTCGCGCGCGTAGATGCAGTGCACCGAAGTGTTGGTCGGCTTCCACGCCGACGGGTCCCGGTCGCCCTTCGAGCGGTTGCTCGACGCCGACACCGCGATCAGCTGCGCGATGCTCCGGTCGTTGGCGAACTGCTGCCGCTTGGCGGTCGTCCAGCCGTTCGCGCCCGACTTCCACGCCTCGGCGAGCGGGACGATGTGGTCGATGTCGATCGCGGAGTCGTCCTCGACGTACGTCGCGTCGTACACGCTGTACCAGCGGCCGGCGGTCGGTTCGCACTGGGAGTCGACGGTCACGCCGACGCCGTCGCGCTTGAGCACCTCGTCGCGGGTGTCGCAGGTGCCGGACACGGTGATCCAGTGCGGGAACAGGTCCCGGCTGTACCCCGTGGTCGAGCCTTCGGTCTTCACGGTCAGCGCGGCGAGCTGCGTCTGCGCCGTACTGGCGGGCGGTGGGTCGGGCGGGTAGGCCAGGGCGGTTCCGGCGCCGACGACCCAGGTGATGGCCACGGCGGTGGCGAAGATGGTCTTGCGTCGCATCGGTCAGGTCCTCCGAGGGTTGGGCGGATCCCCCCTGACGAGCTGTCCACAAGCCTTCCCCGGACGCGGCCTTCCGGAAACCACCGACCGATGAAGCGTCGGTGAATCAGTCGTGCTCGACGACCGTCAACGTCCAGCCGGCACCGGTCCGGTCCAGCTCCGCGTGCCACTGCTCACCGATCAGCTTCTGCAGCGCCTTCGGCGTCCCGGGATCCTTGCCGGACTCCAGCAGGTACCGCGCGACCAGGCCGCGGGTGTGCTTCGCGTTGTGCGACACGACCGAGCGGACGCCACCGCGCTCGCGGACCACCGACACCGCGACCCACTTGGCAGCCAGCTCGTCGGCCGGGCGCCAGGCGGCGGCGTACGTCGAGGAGCGGCAGTCCACGATCACGCTCTTGCCGACCGCGGCGTCGAGACTCGCGCGCAGCGGGTCACGCCAGACCGACGCGAGCGGGCCGAGCCCGGGCAGCGTCGTCGCCATCGAGAGCCGGTACGGCGGTACGCGGTCGCCCATCCGCAGCGCGCCCCACGCGCCCGAGACGACGAGGAGCCGGCTGTTCGCCCGGCGCTTCGAGCCGGGCGACAAGGTTGCGTAGCCGAGGGCGTCGTACAGGACACCGGAGTACAGCTCGGACGCCGGCACCGCGGGCTCGGTCCGCCAGTGGATGTTCCGCTCGACCTCGTGCGCCAGCGACGGGCCCACCCCCAGTACGCCGAACGCGTCGCCGCTCGCCGACACCTTGGCCAAGGTGTCGAGCACGGCCTCCCGCGTCGGGTTGAGCTCCGGGAACGACAGCGACTCCAGGTCGACCGAGCGGCCGCGAGCGCGACCGGTCTTGCCCTCCGACGGCGGGAGAAGGATCAGGGTCACGTCAGCTCGTCCAGGACGGCCAGGTCGTCGAGCGTCGGCTCCCACAGACCGGCGGCGACGTTCTGCGCGATCTGCTCCGGCCGGGTGGCGCCGGCGATCACCGAGGCGACGGCGGGCTGGGCGGCCAGACCGCCGATCGCGACGTCGAGCAGCGTGAGGTCACGCTCGGCGGCGAACGTCTCCAGCGCCTCGATCTTGTCGAAGTCGGCGCGGGCCAGCCGCTCGGGCATCTTGGCCAGCCGGGTGCCCTCGGGCGCGTCGGCGCCACGCTTGTACTTGCCGGTCAGCAGACCGGACTCGAGCGGGAAGTACGGCAGGATCCCGATCCCGAGGTGCTCGCAGGCGGGCACCAGTTCGTCCTCGACGTCGCGGTCGAGCAGGGAGTACTTGTTCTGCGCGCTGATGAAGTGCTCGGTGCCACCGGTCCGCGCGGCCCAGTCGGCGTCGACGACCTGCCAGCCCGCGAACTGCGAGCTGCCGATGTAGCGAACCTTGCCTTCGGCAACGAGCTCGGTGAGCGCGGCCAGCGTCTCCTCGATCGGCGTGACCAGGTCCGGCACGTGCAGCTGGTACAGGTCGATCCAGTCCGTGCCGAGCCGGCGAAGACTCGCCTCGACCGCCTTGCGGATGTAGCGGCGCGATCCGCGGACACCCCAGTCCGGCCCGTTCTCGCCCTTCATGTCACCGCCGAACTTGGTGGCGATCACCACCTCGTCGCGGCGCGACCCGAGCGCGTCGCCGAGGATCTGCTCGGAGAAACCCAGCTCGCCGCGGTACACGTCGGCGGTGTCGAACAGCGTGATCCCGGCGTCCACCGCCGCGTTCACCACCGTCTCGGCCTGGTCGGCGGCGACCCGGCCGCCGAAGTTGTTGCAGCCCAGTCCGACCACACTCACGGTCAGGCCCGAGTCACCCAGCTGGCGGTACTCCATGTCGGTCATGGTCAAAACTTTGTCACGTCCAAACCCTCTCGATGCCGCTGGGGTCGTCGGCATAGAGTGCCGACCATGCCGAGTCTCACAGTCGACGGCGCCCTCACCCGGGCCGCCGCACTCACCGTCCACAGCTACGACGTCGACCTCGACCTGACCCGCGGCGACCGCGTGTTCGGGTCCACCACCCGGATCGCGTTCAGCGCGGCCGGCGACAGCACCTGGCTGGACGTCCGGCCCGACGAGCTGCTGAAGGTGACGCTGAACGGTGCGCCGGTCGACGTCGCCGGCCTGAACGACGGACGGCTCGAGCTGACCGGCCTGACCGCGGACAACGAGCTGGTCGTGGACGCCACGATGCTCTACTCCAACGACGGCGAGGGGCTGCACCGCAGCGTCGACGCGGCCGACGGCTTGGTCTACCTGTACGCGATGTCGTTCCTCGAGGCCGCGCCGCGGATCTTCGCCTGCTTCGACCAGCCCGACCTCAAGGCGCCGTACCGGCTGAAGGTGACCGCTCCGACCGAGTGGATCGTCCTCGGCAACGGTGCCGCCAAGCAGGTCTCCCCCGGTCGCTGGGAGCTCGCCGAGACCAAGCCGCTGTCGACGTACTTCGTCACGCTGGTCGCCGGCCCGTACCACCAGCTCCTGGACTCCCACGACGGCATCCCGCTCGGCGTCGTCGCGCGGCAGTCGCTGAAGGACGCGCTCGACCGCGAGGCCGCCGACATCTTCGAGGTGACCAAGCAGGCCTTCGACGAGTTCCACCGGCTGTTCGGCTACCGCTACCCGTTCGGCGAGTACCACCAGGCCTTCGTCCCGGAGTTCAACGCCGGCGCGATGGAGAACCCGGGCTGCGTGACGTTCCGCGACTCGATGGTGTTCCGCTCGGCCGCGACCGACTCCGAGCGGTCCAACCGGGCCCGGACGATCGTGCACGAGATGGCCCACCAGTGGTTCGGCGACACGGTCACGATGAAGTGGTGGAACGACCTGTGGCTGAACGAGTCGTTCGCCGAGTACATGGCGCACCGGGTCTCGACCACCGCCACCAAGTACGCCGACAACTGGATCGACTTCGCGTTCATCCGCCGCTGGTGGGGTCTGCAGGCCGACCAGCGCCCGTCGACCCACCCGGTCGCCGCCGACCCGGGCAAGGACGCCGCCGCGTCGCTCGACGACTTCGACGGGATCTCGTACGCCAAGGGCGCCGCCGTGCTGAAGCAGCTGGCCGCCTACCTCGGTGACGACGTGTTCCTGGCCGGCGTCAACGCGCACATCGAGTCCAACGAGTTCGGCAACGCGACCTTCGCCGACCTGGTCGCGAAGTGGACCGAGGCCGGTGCGACCGGGCTCGACGGCTGGGCCCAGGCCTGGCTGCGGACGCCGGGCCTCGACACCATCAGCGCCGAGCGCACCGCGACCGGCGTCGTACTGCGGCGGACCGCTCCGGCCCAGTACCCGGCCGACCGGCCGCACAAGTTCACGATCGGCGCGTACGACGCCGCCGGGCAGCTCGTCGCGTCCGCGCCGGTGCTGCTCGACGCCGACGAGGTCACGGTCGAGCTCGACCTGACCGGCGCGGCCGTCGTCGTGCCGGACTGCGCCGACGACACCTGGGCGAAGATCCGGCTCGACGCGGACACGCTGGAGCAGCTGGCCGGCGTACTGCCGAAGATCGAGGACGGCGTGACCCGGGCCGTCGTGCTGAACAGCCTCCGCGACGCGACCAACGACGGCGAGCTGGACCCGCGGATCGGGTTCGCCGCGGTGCTGGCGGCGCTCCCGACCGAGACGAGCGACATCGCGGTCGGCTCGATGGTCTCCTGGGTGCAGACGCACCTGATCGGACTCGTGCTGCCGTACGAGGAGTACCGGGCGCAGCTGTCCGCCGTACTGACCGAGCGGCTGTCGACGGTCGAGGCCGGGAGCAGCGTGCAGCTGATGGTGCTGCGCGCGGCGATCCGTACGACGGCCGACGCGGACCTGCTGCGCGGGTGGCTCGCCGGGACCGACGTGCCGGACGGGATCACCGTCGACGCGGACCTGCGCTGGCTGATCACGCTGCAGCTCGCGCGGCTCGGTGCGATCGACGACGCCGGGATCGACGCCGAACTGGCCCGCGACACCTCCTCGGAGGGTGTCGTGCACGCGACCCGGTGCCGGGCGGCGCTGCCGACGGCCGAGGCGAAGGAGCGCGCCTGGACGCAGCTCACCACCGATGCCGACGTGTCGAACTACGAGCTGTACGCCGCCGCCGAGGGGTTCTGGCACCCGGCGCAGGCCGAGCTGACGGCGCCGTACGTCGAGCGGTTCTTCGCCGAGATCCCCGGCACCGAGAAGCTGCGGTCGGGGTGGGTCGTGGCCCGCGCGGCGGCGCTCGCGTTCCCGGTCTACGCGGTCGACGAGGCGACCGCGCGGCTGGCCGCCGGACTGGTCGCGGACGAGGCCGTCTCGGCCGGGATCCGGCGCTCGGTCGGGGACCGCGCGGACGACCTGAACCGGGCCCTCGCGGTGCGCACGGCGTACCCGGTCGGCTGATCACTACGCGTTGTGACTAGTGTGACTCGTGTGACCAGAAGGACCCGGCTGACCAGGCACGATGTGATTTCGTGACGTAACCTCCACAATGACCGCCCGGCACGGCGCGCCGGTCTTGGTCAGGCAGCACGTCCCGGGAGAGACTGTCGAGAACCGCACAGGAGAACATAGGCAATGCGCGAGGCGAGGCTCGTCGGTCTGAGCCAGGACGGCACCAAGCTGGTCCTGGCCGTGGGCGAGACGGGTGAGGAGTTCGCCGTCCCGGTCGACGACCGGTTGCGTGCGGCCCTGCGCGGCGACCGTGCCCGACTCGGCCAGCTGGAGATTCAAATGGAGAGCGCGCTGCGCCCACGAGACATCCAGGCTCGTATCCGCGCGGGCGAAAGTGTTGAAGCGGTCGCTGCGGTCGCGCAGATGCCGATGGACCGGGTGATGGCCTTCGCCGGCCCGGTCCTGGCCGAGCGCGACCACGTGGCCAACCTCGCGCAGCGGGCCTCGGTCCGCCGCCGTGGTGGGGGTGACGCGCCGACCCGCAACCTCGGCGCCTGGGTGACCGAGCGGCTGCGGATCCGTGGGGTCGACCCCGGCGCCGCCGAGTGGGACGCCTGGCGGCGCGAGGACGGCCGCTGGGCGGTCCGCGTGTCGTACCCGGTGGCCGAGGACGACGAGAAGGTCGCCATGTTCGCCTACGACGCCCCCGGACGGTACGCCGTACCGGACGACGACGAGGCGCGCTGGCTGGTCGGCGAGCAGGCACAGGTGCTGCCGCCGCAGCAGCCGGAGCGGCGGCTGACCGCGGTCGCCGACATCGACCTGTCGCTGGCGCCCGACCACGGCGCGGACAGCTACGAAGCCGCCGGCTTCGAGGACACGGTCAACCTGCAGCGCGCCCGTCAGCAGTACGCGCGGGACAACAACCCGCGCGACTTCGGTCAGGACATCGACCGCGACTTCGGGCGCGACCCGCAGCCGCCGGTGCGGGAGACCAACCACTCTTACCCGCGGGAAGCCCCCCACCGCGAAGCGCCCGGCCGTGAAGCGCCGAGCCGCGAGGCGAGCGGCCGCGACTTCTCGCGGGACAACGGGCGCGAGGTCGCCCGGGACAGCGGGCGGGACTTCTCACGGGACTCGGTGCGGGAGAGCTTCACCGGGCGCGACCCCGAGCGCGGTCCGCGCCGGGTGCACTCGGTGCCGAGCCCGGACGAAGAGCCGACACTGATCAACGTTCCGCTCGAGCCGCCGCCGGCCCTGCGGCCGACCGTGCGTGCGGTCGAGCGCCCGACGCCGCCGCCGGTCGAGGCGACCCCGCCGGAGGAGCGCGCCGCCGCGCCGGAGAACCGCTTCACCGAACGCCGTACGCCGCCGGCGGAGATCCGCCAGTCCGAGCGCCCAGCCGAAGCGCGTCAGCCCGAGCGCCAGGCGGAAGCCCACGAGCCCGAGGCGCGCGAGTCCGAGTCGCGTCCGACCGTGGCCCGCGAGGCCGACCGCCCCGTGGAAGCACGCGAGCCCGACCTCGCTCCGCACGAGCAAGTAGGTCGGACCCAGCCTCAGGGCGACCTGGCTCCGCACGAGCAGGTGCGCCGGTCCGACCGTCCGGCCGTCGACGCGACGCAGCCTGAGCGACTGAGCGAGTTCGCCCTCCGGACGCGACAGCCCGAGCGTGCCGCGGAGGAAGCTCGTCGTACCGAGCCGGCTGCGGCCGACCCGAGGCGCCCCGAGCTCGAGGCAGAGCCGAAGGCCGCCGACCCGCGGCACCCGGAGCTGCAGCAGCCCGCACGCCCGGCGATCCCCAAGCCCTTCGACCCCCGCCGCGGCAACCAGGAGAACCGGGTCACCCAGCCCACTCTCCCGACCCCCAAGCCGACGGCAACCGACGCTCCGCCCGCGGCCGAGGCCCCGGCAGCCAACGCCGAGACTCCGGCCGAGCCCGCTCCGGAGCCGAAGAAGAAGCCGGCCCGCCGAGCCTCCAAGCGCGCCAGCGTCCCCAGCTGGGACGAGATCATGTTCGGCAAGAAAGCCGACTGACCAGCAGTCACCCGAACGCCTTGCAGCCCGCAACAGGTTGCAAGGCGTTTCTGCTGTTCACGGACAGTCGTCTCAGATTGCGGTCGGTGTTTGGCTCGGCGGGCAAGCTCTGCCATCATCTTCGGCATGCGTATCTCGCTGTGTTGTCGCTGTTGTTGTCGCTGACGCGCGCCGTCTGAGGCGCGCGAGGCCCTGTCCATCTCCAGGCCCGCCCGCCGACACCAGCACTCACAGGATTCCGGATACCTTCCCGATGAACCTCAGCGCTTTCGCCGACCTGCTCGCGTCCCGTGGACTGCGGCTGCTGCCGGGCTCGCACGCCGTCCCGGTCGACCTGCTCGTTCAGTTGCCTGACGCAACAATCGCGCGCTTCACCGCCCGCGGCCGCACGCTGCGCCTGCGCCAGTACGCCGCCGAGGCGCTCACCACGATCACGATCCCCACCGAGTGCGGCTGCGGCGACCACCACCCGCAGACCGGCCCGAACCGCGTCACGCTCAGCGCGTACGCAGTACCGCTCGCCGAGCGCCTCATCGACGGCGAGCTCGTCTTCGGCTGGACCGGCCACGAAGCCGGCCTGCTCCGCCTGGCAGACGCCGCACCGTACTTCTTCGACCTCCTCGCCGCCCTCCCCCAGGAGCAGCGCACCCTGGTCGGCGTCGCCTAGAACGGTCGCGACGGGCTGGTGGAGCATCGGCCCATCACCCGAGCGCAGCCGCCTTCCGCAGGAGCACCGAGCGCTCACGCTGGTTGGCGCACAGCCGAGCCGCAAGCTCGAACTCGGCCCGCGCCTCCGGCGATCGTCCGAGCCGAGCCAGCAGTTCGCCACGGACGGTCGGAACGAGATGCGAACCGGGAAGCCGGTCCAAGGCAACCAGCTCGTCCACCAGAGCCAGAGCCTGCGCCGGACCCGAGGCCATCGCCACGGCAACGGCCCGGTTGAGCTCGACCACCGGCGACGGGGCGACCCTGCCGAGCGCCTCGTACAGCAGCACGATCCGGTCCCAGTCCGTCGCCTCGACCGATGGCGCCGTCGCGTGGGCTGCGGCGATCGCGGCCTGCAGCCCGTACGGTCCGAGGCCGCCCGCCGACGCCTTGGCCAGCGCGGCCACGCCGCGGCTGATCGCCGAGCGATCCCACAGCCGCCGGTCCTGGTTCTCGAGCAGGACCGGCTCACCGTCCGCGCCGATCCGGGCCGGAAAGCGCGCCGCCGTCAGCTCGCACAACGCGACCAACCCGTGCACCTCGGGTTCGTCCGGCTGCAACGCGGCCAGCGTCCGCGCCAGCCGGATCGCCTCGTACGCGACGTCGGGCCGCACCAGCCGATCGCCCGATGTAGCCGTCGACCCCTCGGTGAAGATCACGTACAGGACACTCAGTACGCCGCCCAGCCGCTCCCGGCGCTCGGCCGCGGCCGGTAGCTCGAACGGCACGCCGGCCGCGGCGATCGTCTTCTTGCCCCGGGTGATGCGGGCCTGGACGGTCGGCACCGAGACGAGGAACGCGCGGGCGATCTCCTCGGTGGACAGGCCGCCGACCACTCGCAGCGTCAGCGCCACCCGGGCGTCCGGCGAGAGCACCGGGTGGCAACTGATGAACATCAGCGCCAGCACGTCGTCATCGATCCGGTCGGGGTCGACCTCGTCGTCCAACACCTCTTCGGCTGCCAGCAAGGAGTACCGGTCACGCAGAGCGGCCCGGCGGCGGATCGCGTCGATCGCCCGCCGCCGGGCGGTGGCCATCAGCCAGCCGGCCGGACTGGCCGGTGGCGTGCGCGGCCAGGACACCAGCGCCTCGGCCACCGCCTCCTGCGTGGCGTCTTCGGCCAGCCCGAAGTCGCCGGTGTACCGGGTCAGCGCGGCAACGATCCGCGCCGACTCGATCCGCCAGACGGCTTCGACGTCGGCCGGTTCCATCAGCTCTCCCGCTGACCCGGCTCCTCGGCGACCGACCCGCCCTGCTCCGGAACCTCGTCCTCGCCGGCCACCCGGCGGACCTCGATCTTGGACCCGCGGACCGCCGGCACCCGCCGGGCCCACTCGACCGCCTCCTGCTGCGAGGCGACGTCGACCATGAAGTAGCCGCCGAACAGTTCCTTGGTCTCCCCGTACGGCCCGTCGGTGACCACCGGGGTCTCCGCGCCGAAGTCGACCACCACGCCCCGGCGCGGATCGTCCAGGCCCTCGGCCGCGAGCAGCACGCCGGCCTTGATCATCTCCTCGATGAACTCTCGGGTGGCCGCCATCGCCTCGTCCATCGAGGCCGTCATCGCGGCGTTCGACTCGTCCGTGCCCCGCATGATCAGCATGTACTTCGCCATCGTGTTCTCCTTGTCCCGCCGGGCCGCCGCTCGGCCCGCGCACCCCCTGGTCGAACGGGCAGCCCGCGGATCGACACGGCCGGAAAGAAATCTCGTCCTGATCAGAGTGGACGCGAGGGGCTGGTCGACACGACGTACGCCAGCCCGTCGAACTCCTCGGCCAGCATGGTCGGCGCGAACTGCAGCTTGTACGTCCACCGCGCCACGAACGCGCCGAAGCTGCGGAACATCTGCGGCTCCTCCAGCCAGTCCTTGATCTCGGCCGGCGCGTCCGCGACCGTCCGCAGATCCAGGAAGTGGTCGTGCGGGTTCGCCGACTCGAGCAGACCTTCCAGCGAGTTGAACCCGCCGCGATCCAGCTTGTTCACCTCGACCGGCCCACTTCGCGAGCCGGCCCAAGGCCCGGGCCACGTCCGCCGGGCCCGGAAAGCACCCGATCCGCCGAGCACCGCGATCGCGTAGTACGCCGGCCCGTACCGCTCCCGAAGGTCCCGGCCCATCGGCCGCACGGCGGCGCTCGGCCGGCTCGCCGCGAGATGCCCGTTGTGGGCCCAGACAGCACCCTTCAACTCGTCACCCAGCGCCGCCTCCACCGCCTCGGCCATCAACCGATCCCGTACGGCGAACACCGTCCGCGCCGCTTCCTTGTGCTCCTTGGCCGCGCACACCACGTCCGCCGCTCGCACCAACTGCCGCCCGGCCACAACAACCTCGGCGGGCGCCGAGTGCTTCTCCAGGAACCCGACCAGCGCCTCGGTCTCCCGCACCAGCGCCCGCTTCGGATCGGGCTTCGCGCCCGGACCGGCGTCGACCTCCGCCGCGATCCCCTCGTCGAACAGCTCGAGCCGCTCCGGCGCGTCAGCCACCAGATACTCGCGAATGACCCGCAGCGCCGCCGAGCACTTCTGCGGATCGATCCCCACGAAGCCGACCTGCTCGTCGGCCGGCCGCCCCGCGTTGTACTTCCGCATCCACTGGACCATCGCGACGACCTCTTCGGTCGCCCAGACCCAGAACTCCAGGTCGCTCACCACCGTCGGCGCATCGCCCGGCCCGCCTCGAACATAGGCGTCGACAGCCACCGCCGCGGATTCGCTCGCCTCTATCAGCAGCACCCGGCACCCGAGCTCGGTGACCAGGAACTCCAGCAGCCGGTGCTTGAGCTGGAAGAACTCGCGCGTCCCGTGGTTGGCCTCGCCCAGCCCGACCACCCGCACGTCGGCCAGCACCTTCTTCAGCGGCTCCAGGTCGTCGTACGGCGCTCCCGCCTCGACGCTCGACAGCGCCCACGCCGTCTGCTTCAACCACTGCGGCACCCCAGGCTCGGTCACCGTCCGACCCTATCCATCCAGCCCCGTCGAGCACGGCAAGCACCACCTCTTGAATAAGTAACACGCATGGTTTAACTTTCAGGCCTCGCTTCCGGCCCGCCACCTGGAGGACTCCCCCATGTCCGTACGAACACGTCTGCTCGCGGGTCTGCTGCCCGCGACGCTGCTGGCCGGAGTGCTGAGCACAGCACCGGCCGCGGCGGCCACGATGTACCCGAGCGGCGTCGGCGCCGACCTCGGCGCCACCCCGACCACGCTCGGCGTCGCACCCGCCGCCGGTGCCGATCCCGCCGGTCTGCAGACCGGGACCGAGCAGGGCCGGACGTACTGGCGCACCAACCAGGCCGCCGGCACCGACTGGTTCTCGTTCGACGTCGACCGCGACTACGTCGACGAGCTGACCACCGACGACGTCGTCGTCACCGTCACCTACCTCGACTCCGGCACCGGTTCCCTGCAGCTGCAGTACGACGCCGCGGCCGGTCCCGAGACCAGCGCCGACGACGTCGCGCTGAAGAACACCGGCCAGTGGCAGACCGGCACGTTCGCGCTGGCCGACATCGAGTTCGCCGACCGCCTCGGCGGCGCGGACCTGCGGCTGTCCGGAACCGCCGACATCACCGTCGCCGGACTGCGGATCAGTACGGCGGGCGCCGCCGTGTCGCTCGGTGCGTCACCGCTGGAGAGCGGGATCTCACCGCGCGCCGGCGACCGGCCGGAGAACCTGAAGACCGGCGTCCAGGACGGCCGCCCGTACTGGCAGACCGACCGGACCGCGCCCGCGCCGGGCACGAACTTCTTCTACATGAACGTGTCCGACACCTACCTGTACGACAACCGGGGCCTGGTGCTCGTGAGTGTCGACTACTTCGACGAGGGCAACGGTCAGTTCGGCCTGCACTACGACTCCCCCGGCGAGACCATCCCGGAGCGGTTCAAGAACTCCGAGGTCGTCACGTACGGCAACACGCTGACCTGGAAGACCCACACGTTCGCGCTGTCCGACGCGGTGATGACGAACCGCTCGAACGGCGGCGACTTCCGGATCCATATCGGCGACGGCGCGGTCGACCTCAAGGTCGCGGCCGTCCGGGTCGCGAAGGTCGCCGGCGCGCTCGACGTCACCGAGGGCCTCAACGACCTGATCGACGAGGCCGCCCGCACGCACAAGGCCGCCCGGGAAGGCAGCCGCGACGGTCAGTACCCGGTCGGCAGCCGCGCGACGTTGCTCGCCGCGATCGACGACGCCCGCGAGGTCGCGGCGACGCCCGATGTCACCGACGTCCAGGTGAAGGCCGCGCTCGTGAGTCTGCAGGGCAAGCTCGACGCGCTCACGGCATCCGTGGTCGACACGAACTTCGCCGAGTCCGGTACGGCGTCCGCCAGCGACGGCACCGGCGCGGCGAACGTCAACGACGGCGACCACCAGACCGCGTGGACCAGCGCGGACGGCGACGCTTGGCTGCAGGTCGACCTGCACCAGCCGCGCACCGTCAACGACGTCCGCGTCGAGTGGGCGCAGGCCTACTCCCCCGACTACACCGTCCAGGTCTCGAACGACGGCCGGACGTTCCGCACGGTCGGCCGCACCGGCTCGCCGGGCGCGAACCAGTTCAGCAAGACCCGCTTCGCGACGACGAAGGCCCGGTACGTCCGGATCGCGCTCTCCGGCTCCCCGACGTACGTCGTGAAGGAGCTGCAGCTGCGCGAGTCGCCGGTCGTCGTCCCGCAGCCGAAGCTGGTGCAGACGGTGAACCCGACCGAGGACGGCGTGGTCGCCGACTTCGACGCCACCCGGTACGGCGCCGACCGCAGCGGTCGGCTCGACGCGACCAAGAACATCCAGAGAGCGCTCTACGCGTGTCAGGACGCGGGTGGTGGCACGGTCTGGCTGCCGAGCGGCAAGTACCTGGTGAAGGACACCCTCGAGGTGCACTCGTTCTGCACGCTGCGCGGCGAGAAGGCCGAAGGCAAGAACTACGGGACCGTGGTGGTCGCTGATCTGGCCTCGGGCGACGACGGTCTCAGCCTGTTCCGCGTCGGCGGTTCGGCCGGCGTCATCGGCGTGACCACCTGGTACCCGCGGCAGAGCGCGACCCGGCCGGTCCCGTACAACTACACCTTCGAGATCCCCGGCGGCGCCTGGATCGGCAACGAGAACTACATGATGGCGACCGTCCAGGACGTCACCATGCTCAACTCCTACCGCGGCATCGGCATCAGCACGATGCCCAACGACCGCGGCAACGCGCCGAGCTCCGGCCAGGTGCACGAGTCCAGCACGATCCGGAACATCCGCGGAACCGCTCTCTTCGAAGGCGCCCGCGCCTACAACGGCGCCGACGTCGGCACCTGGGAGAACGTGACCTTCAGCAACGCGTACTGGTCGCAGGCCCCGGCCGCCTTCAAGCCGCCGAGCCGGGCCGCGCTCGACACCTGGACCCGCGCCAACGGGACCGGACTCGTGCTCGGCGACCTCGAGTGGGACCAGTTCCACAAGATCACGCTGTCGGACTACAAGGTCGGCATCCACGTCGTGGCCGGTCAGCGCGCACAGTTCACCGGCAGCTTCCTGGAGCCCGACATCCGGCGGACCGGCACCGGGATCCTGGTCGACGTGATGGACGACCGCTGGGGCATGACGCTGGCCGGCGGTCACGTCGACGGCGTTCAGGCGATCCAGAACAACTCCCGCGGCTACGTGAAGATCACCGGTACGGCGCTCGAAGGCACCCAGGCCGGGATCATCCACCGGATGTCCGGCGCCGCACCGACGTACACGCAGAAGCCGCTGCCCGCACCGGCGCGCAAGAGTCTGACGGTCGTCGACGCGCCGCACGGCGTCGGCTACCTCCCGACGGCCGACGCGACCAAGGCGGTCCAGAAGGCGCTCGACCAGGCGGGCCGGCAAGGCGGCGGCATCGTCTACCTGCCCGCGGGCTGGTACCGGATCAGCACCCATCTGACCGTGCCCGCCAACGTCGAACTGCGCGGCGCGTCCGCCGTACCGAACCGCGATCAAGGCGGCGCGAGCGGCGGCACGGTGCTGCACGCCTTCGAGGGCCGCGGCACCACCGCACCGGAAACGGCCACCGCACTGGTCACGCTCAACGGCAGCAAGTCCGGCGTCCGCGGGCTGCGCGTGTTCTACCCCGAACAGAACCCGGGCGTCGCCGAGGGCATCGTCGCCTATCCGTACGCCGTCCGCGGCAAGGGGAGCCAGACGTACGTGATCAACGCCGGCTTCCCGAACGCCTGGAACGGCATCGACTTCACCACGTACCGCAACGACGGCTTCGTCGTCCGGAAGGTCGCCGGGGCGTTCTTCGACCACGCGATCGCCGTGGGCCGCAGTACCGGCGGCCGGATCGAGGGTGTGCTGTCCAACGGCAACGCGGTCACCCGGATCGGCTACCAGCAGCCGTACTGGATGAACGAGGGCAGCATCTTCGAGCTGGTGATCGACAAGTACATGCGCAAGCAGGCCAAGATCGTCACCGTCGAAGGGGCAACCAGGCTGACCTTGTTCAATGTCTTCGCCTATGGGTTCCACGACGGATTGGTGGTCGACGACGGGGAGGTCGACGCCTACAACCTGGGCACCGACAACCTCGGCGCGGACGGCTACACGGTGAAGGTGATCAAGGGTGACGTCGAGGCGACCAACCTGGCCCGCTACAACGGCGCCACCAGCACCGGGCCGGTCACGCTGCACAACGTGATGGTGATCAACGTCGTCCAGCGCGCGGTCTCCGTCCAGGCCGACGGGAACGGCACCGTGAAGATCCTCGGCAACGAGTCCGAGCCGGGAACGTACGAAGTCGGCGCGCAGGTGACCGTGACGGCGACGCCCGCATCGGATAACGTTTTCCAGAACTGGACCGTGAACGGTGAAGTGGTCTCGACCGACGCGTCGTACACCTTCACCGTGACCGCGGACCAGGTACTGACCGCGCACTTCACCACCCAATAGCACCAAGGAGCGAGATGGCTGACTCGACGACGCCGCACCAGGTCGCGATCGTGGGCTGCGGCATCATCGGACGCACCCACGCCGACACCGTCAGCGCCCGGCCCGACGCCACGGTCACCGCCCTGGTGGACGTGGACCCGGCCGCGGCCAAGGCCCTGGCCGCCCAGCTGACCGAGGCCGGGCACCCGGAGCCGAAGGTGTACGGCGATCTGGACGCGGCCGTCGCCGGGTCGGACATCTCGCTGGTCGCGGTCTGCGTGCCGAGCGGCACGCACGCCGCGATCGCGGAGCAGGCACTGGAGCACAAGTTGCACGTCGTCATCGAGAAGCCGCTCGATGTCGACGTCGCGAAGGGCCGTCGCCTCGCGGCGGCGGCCTCCCGCGCGGCGAGCCACGGCGTGGTCTGCTCGGTGATCAGCCAGCACCGGTTCGACCCGGGCAGCGCGATCGTCGCGGAGGCCATCCGCGCCGGGCGTTTCGGGACGCTCACCTCGGCGGTCGCCACGGTGGCCTGGTGGCGCAGCGACGAGTACTACGCCTCGGCCGGTTGGCGTGGGACGTGGGCGCAGGACGGCGGTGGCGCGCTGATGAACCAGGGCGTGCACACCCTCGACCTGCTGCTGTGGTTCATGGGCCGGCCGGTCACCATCCAGGCCCAGGCGATCCGGGCGGCGCACCACGCGATCGAGGTGGAGGACACGCTGGTCGCGACATTCTCCTTCGAGAACGGCGCGGTCGCCACGCTGCACGCGACCACTGCCGCCTTCCCCGGCGGCCGGACCCGGATCTCGGTCCACGGCACCGAGGGCGGCGCCGAGGTCGAGGACGACGTCCTGCGCCGTTTCAACGCCGACGGCAACAAAGAGGACCTGCCGGTCGAGCAGCAGGGCTCCGACGAGGCCGGCAGCCAGCAACTGTCGACGAACGGCCACAGCCGCCAGTACGACGACATCCTCGATGCCGTCAGCAACGGTAAGCAGCCGGGCATCAGCGTGCAGGACGGGCTCGAAGCGCTCGCCGCCGTCCGGGCCGTCTACATCGCCTCCACCCTCGAGCGCCCGGTCAAGTTCGAGGACGTTCTGGAAGGCAAGTACGACGACGTCGACGTCTCCCGCGGCATCGGTCTCCCGCCTGCCTGAGCGCGGTCTCTCGCCCGCCTGAACGCGGTCTCCCGCCCGCCTGAGCCGAAGGCGAAGGCCGGGCGCCGGCGCCGCCCCCTCTCACCTCCGATCGCCCGCCCCGCAGGGGCGGGCGATCGGTTCAGGCCGGCGGCTGACCCGGCTCGCGGTCGTTCAGGATGCGGTGGTAGAGGTTGCTGTCCTGCCAAGCCCCGTTGATGTGCAGGTAGTTCGCCGCGAAGCCGTACTGCTCGAACCCGCATTTCTCCAGCACGCGCTGCGACCGGTAGTTGTCGTGCGCCGTGCTCGCCGCGACCCGGTGCAGCAGCAGCACCTCGTCGGCCAGCCGGCACACCGCGTCCAGCGCCAACGTCGCGAGTCCCTTGCCGACCTCGGCGACGTCGACCCAGTAACCGATGTCCCCGTTGCGCCACGCGCCGTGCACGATGTTCGACAGCGTCGCCGTACCGATCACCCGGTCGCCCTCGACCAGCACCCACGGGACGACGTTGTCCTTCGTCAGCAACTCAGCGAACCGGCCGGCATGAAGCGCCGGGTCGTACCACGACTCGGCCCGCCGAGGCTCCCACGGCGCGACCTGCTCGCGGCTCCGCAACTGAGCCTCGACGAACGACGCGGCGTCCTCCGGCCGCACCACCCGCAGCTGCACGAAATCGGTCAGGGAAACAGTCAGAGCGGCGGCATCCACCCCGGCATCCTAGATCCCTACTTGGGCAGCCGCCGGGCCTGGCTCGACCCACCGACGCGCGGCGTGAACGCGTCGTGGAAGATCGTCGACGCGGCCCCGACCGCGGCCGCGTCGGTCTGCAGCATCGACTCCTCCACCGCGACCGTCCGGGTGCCTTTCGCGATCGGGAACGAATTCACCGCCCGGTCGATTTCGGAAATCAGCGTCGCGGCGATTTCCTTTTCGTACGCCGGGCCGCCGAGAACGATCAGGTCGATATCCAGCAGGTCGACCATCCCGACCGCACCCTGCGCAATCACCCGGGCCACCTGGGTGACCGCTTTGCGGGCCGCGACGTCGCCCTCGGCGGCGGCTTTGCAGACCGCTTTGTAGCGTTTCGCCTCGTCGGTCGCGCCCGGGTCGGTCTCGACATATCCGAACCCGGCCGCGATCACCGGCAGCGACGCGGTCGGGTTGCACTCGGCCATCATCCGCGGGCCGCCCTCGCCGTCCCACTCCCCCATCCGCAGTGCGGCCAGCTGACCGAACTCGCCGGCGTTCGCGGTCAGGCCGCGGTAGATCGAGCCGTTCAGGATCAGGCCGGACCCGACGCCGGTGCCGAGGTACAGGTAGGCGAAGTCGCGGGCCCGCGCCGAGCGGCCGATCCAGCGCTCGCCGATCGCGGCCGCCGACCCGTCCTTCTCGACCAGGACCGGGTGGTTCAGCTTCTGCTGCAGCAACTGGCGGATCTCGAGCCCGCGCCAGGCCGGCTGCAGCGGCAGGTCGAGCAGCGTGCCGTCGGCGTTGATCGGGCCCGGTACGGCGACGCCCACGCCCAGCAGCGACGCCGTGTCGACCTGGCTGATGCTGATCGCCGCCGTGACCGTGGCCGCGACCAGATCGACCAGGCGGTGCGCGTCGAGGTCCGCGGCCAGGTCGACGGTCTCGCGGCGCACGATCGTCCCGTCGAGGTCGACGACGGCGACCGTCAGCAGTTCGGGGTCGATGTGGATGCCGACCGCGTGCGCCGCGTTCGACCGCAGCCGGACCGGGGTCCGGGGCTTGCCGAGCCGTTCGGCGCGTTCCTGCGCCTCCTCGACCAGCAGCCCCTGCTGCAGCAGCACCCGCAGGATCCGCGAGACCGACTGCTGGGTCAGCCCGGTCCGCCGGGAGATCTCGGTGCGGCTGATGATGCCGGCCACCCGGATCGTCTCGATGATCACGGCCTCGTTGAAGGAGCCCAGGTCGTACTGGTTCGCGCCCGATCGGGTCGGTTCGTCCAGTACCGCCGAGTCACTGTCTGGCGTGACCATCGCCCACCTCCCTTGTCACATTCTTCCCCGCTGATGTCGAATTCTTTCGGCGCCGGCTGAATCGATCAGCGCAGATCGTACCCCGCCGCCCGCGCGACGGCGGTGAGGTATTCGAGATTGTTCCGCGTCCTTTCCGGCAAAGGCAGCACGGTGGAGAAATCCTCCACCGCGACCCACCCGTCGTAGCCGGCCGCGGCCAGCCGGGCGAACAATTCCGGCAGCGACGCCCGGCCTTCGCGCAGCGGTACCCATTTCGGCCCCCAGCGCAACGAGCCGTCGCTTTCCACCGCCGCCAGGTGCCACGCGCAGTTCTTCACGTGCACGTGGGCCAGGTACTCGCCCAGCACGTCCAGGCCGTGCTCCTCCCAGCCCTCGATCACCAGGTTCCCGACGTCGTGGATCACGCCGACGTGGGCCGGGTCGAGCCCTTCGAGCATCCGGCGGGCCGCCGACGCGCTCGGCGTCAGCGTCTCGTGGTGCAACTCGACCAGCGCCTGTACGCCGTACTCCCGCGCCTTGTCCTCGACCCACTCCCAGTGCTCCCGGCAGGCGGCGAACGCCTCCCGGTACGTCTGGCCCGGCTCGACCTTCAGCCCGGCGATCCGGACCCGGCCCGCGCCGAGCGTGGCCGTTGCCGCGAGCATCCGTTCGGCGTCGGCCCGGCGCGTCGGCGGCACGTAGCCGCCGAGCGCCGAGAACTCCAGCCCCGCGCCGGTGGTGATCGCCGCGATCTCGCCCAGACTGTCCTCCAGGCCGGTCAACGGCCAGGTCGCCCGGTTGCCCGCCCAGAATCCGGATCCTTCAGGGTCCTGGTCGGTGATCCGCCACTCGATCCCGTGCCAGCCCTGCTCGGCCAGGATCTTGGCCGCCTCGGCCGGGGTCCAGTCGGGCGTCGACGCGGTGAACACGGAGAACTTCACGGAGCCTCCAGGGCCCCGTCGATCCGCCGTACGCCGGCCGCCCACTCGTCGTGCCCGGACAGCTGCGCCGGATACCGCGCGGCGGCGGCCTCGTCGATCTCGATGCCCCAGCCGGGCGCCTCGTTCGGGGTCAGCCAGCCGTCCTTGATCCGCAGCGTGCCGGGGAAGACCTCGTACGTCGCGTCGTTGTAGAGGTGCCCTTCCTGGATGCCGAAGGCCACCGAACTGACGTCGAGGGCAACGTTGGCCGCGGCCCCGATCGGCGACGTGTCGCCCGGACCGTGCCACGCCGTCTTCACGCCGCACAGCTCGGCCAGGTCGGCCAGCTTCCGCGCGGGCGTCAGGCCACCGATGTCGGACACGTGCGAACGGATGAAGTCGACCCCGCCGTCACGCACCAGCCGTACGGCGTCTCCCATCGACGTGGTCAGCTCGCCCACGGCCAGCGGCACAGGCGACGCGGCTCGGACCTCGGGCAGCCGGTCCCAGAGCTCCGGCGCCAGCACGTCCTCGAGGAAGAACAGCCGGTACGGCTCCAGCGCCCGCGCGAGCAGCACGGCCTCCTTCGGCGTGAGCCGCGAGTGCGTGTCGTGCAGGAGCTCGATGTTGTCCGGCAACGACTGCCGGGCCGCCGCGAACAGCTCCGGCGTGGTCCGCAGGTAGTCCCGCGCCGACCAGCCGTTGTGGTACGGCGAGTCCGGGTAGAGCGTGGCCAGCCGCGGCGCGCCGTACCCGCCGCCACCCGGCGTCGACACCTGGAGCCGGATGTGTCGCCAGCCCTGCGCGACCAGTTCCTTGGCGTGCTCCAGGCACTGGTCGATGGTGATGCCGCTGGCGTGGATGTAGGTGTCGGCCGCGGCCCGGACCTTGCCGCCGAGCAGCTCGTACACGGGCATCCCGGCGCGCTTCCCGGCGATGTCCCACAGCGCCTGGTCGATCCCGGAGATCGCGTTGTTGGTCACCGGGCCGCCACGCCAGTAGCCGGAGAAGCCCGCCAGCCGGGTCAGGTCGCCGATGTCGCCGGGGTAGCGTCCGACGAGCAGGCGGGCGAGGTGCTCGTCGACGAACGTCTGCACCGCCTTCCAGCGCTGGGTGAAGGTCGCGCAGCCCAGCCCGTACAGGCCCGGCTCGGTGGTGTCGATGCGGACCACCACGAGCGGGATCCCTTGCGGTGCCGTCACGATCGCCTTGACCGCCCGGATCCGGACGTCGTCGCGGACCGGCCAGGGCTGGGCGAAGGTGGCGGGCGTCTCCTGCGGCATTCAGGTCTCCAGTCGGTCGGTGGGCAGGTCCAGCTCGTGCCGGGCCTGGAAGCCGAGCACGGTCCGGGCAGCGGTCAGGTCGATCGGTACCTCGCGGCCGGCGAACCGGCGCAGCCTCGGCACCTTCGGTGCGAACGCGTCGAGCAGGTCCTCGGTCGCGAACGGGGCGTTCGTCGTACCGGCCGCGACGAACAGCGTGTGCTGCCCGGACAGCGACGCGGTCAGGCCGAGCTCGATCGCGTACGCCGCGTCGCGGGTGTCCAGGTAGCTCCAGCCCTCGCGGACGCCGGCGCCCGGGTTCTCCCGGAACCCGTCGGCCTGCCGGCGCAGAACCTCGGGATTGTTGACGTGCGGGAAGCGGAGCGACACGACGTCGATCCCCCAGTGCCGCCACGCCATCCGCGCGGTGTTCTCGTCGTTCTGCTTGGACAGCGAGTACCAGTCGTCCACATCCGCCGGGATCTTCTCGTCCAGCGGGTAGTACGCCGGCAGCACGTCGTGATGGTTCATCGGCACGCCGAACGCGTTGATGCTGCTGGCAACGACCGCGCGCCCGACCCCGAGCGCGCCCGCCTGGGCGAGCACGTTGAAGGTCGAGATCACGTTGCCGGTGTACACGTCGTACGGCGTACCGGAGTCGCGGTGCGCCAGCGCGGCCAGGTGCACGACCAGGTCCACGCCCTCCAGCGCCGTCGCGACGTCGTCCTCCGACCGGGTGTCACCGACGACCACCCGGTCGGCCTTCAGCGCTGGGTCCTCGACGATGGTGAGCGCCGTGACCAGCGCGCCCAGCCCGGTCAGGTGCTCGGTGGTGACCGACCCGATCCGGCCGGCCGCACCGGTCACCAGCACCCGTCGTCCACTCAACAACGAACTCACTCCTTGATCCCTCCTGACATCCCGACTCCTCTGAGGAACTGCTTCTGGAACACCAAGAACAGCACCACGGGGACCAGGACCGCCAGGAACAACGCGCTCATCTGCAACGAGATCTCCGTCGTCTCCTGGACGCGCGGCAGCGCGACCGAGATCGGCTGCAGCTTCGGGTCGGGCAGCACCAGCAGCGGCCACAGGTAGTCCTTCCACGACCCGATCACCGTCAGCAGGGCGACGACGCCGAGAATCGGCTTCGACAGCGGCACGATCAGCGCGGTGAACAGCCGCACGTTGCTCGCACCGTCGATCCGGGCCGCCTCGATCAGCTCCCGCGGGATCGCGTCGAAGTAGCGCTTCATCACCAGGATGTTGAACGCGCCCGCGGCCTGCGGCAGCCAGACCGCCCAGAAGGTGTTCTGCAGGTTCACGCCGAGCACCGGCATCTTCAGGATGGTCAGGTAGAGCGGGACCAGCGAGATGACCCCGGGCAGGAACAGCGTGGCCAGCACCGCGCCGGTGACGATCGGACCCCACTTCGGCCGCAGCACGCTGAGCACGAAGGCACCCGTCGTACAGACGAACAGGGTGGACAGCAACGAGCCGATCGCGATGATCGCGGTGTTGCCGAGGTACGAGCCGATCTGGACCTTCGTCCACGCGTTCGGCACGTTCGCCCACTGGATCCCACTCGGCCACAGCTCCATCGGGCCCTGCAGGATGTCCTGGCTGGTCGACAGCCCGGACTTGAGCAGCCACAGCAGCGGACCGACGCCGGCGACCAGTACGCCGACGAACAGCAGCACCTGGACGGTCGGCAGGCCGTAGCGGATCAGCGGCCGCCGCCGGTCCGCGGTGGAGATGATGCCGCGTTCCTGCGCTTCCGCCGTACGGCGTGGGCTGCGCTTGGCCGGGGCCGCGTCGTCCGGCGCGGTCGCGACCTGCTCGGTGATCGGGAGACTGGTCATGTCGTGCTCCAACGCCGGGTGAGGAAGTGGTACACGACCGACAGCACGCACAGCACCCCGGCCAGCAGCACGCTGAGCGCGGTGGCGGCGCCGAAGTCGCCGTTGATGAACGCGTAGCGGTAGATCAGCAGCAGGATCGTGGTGGTCGCGTTGTCCGGACCGCCGCCGGTGAACAGGAACGGCTCGGTGAAGACCTGGAACGTCCCGATCAGCTGCAGCAGCATCATGATCAGGATGATTCCGCGGATCTGCGGCAGCGTGACGTGCCAGACCCGGGACCAGATCCCCGCGCCGTCGAGCTCGGCCGCCTCGTACAGCTCGGTCCGGACGCCGGTCAGCGCGGCCAGGTAGATGATCGCGGTCGCGCCCGCGCCGGCCCAGGTCGCCTCGAGCACGATCGCCGGCATCGCCAGGTTCGGCGAGTTCAGCCACGACAGTGGATCGATGCCGAACCAGCCGAGGATCGTGTTGAAGACGCCGGTCCCGCTCGGGTCGTAGAAGAACTTCCAGAGCAGGATCGCGGCCACCGGCGGGACCACCGCCGGCAGGTAGGACAGCACGTTGTAGAGCCAGCCGGTACTGCGCAGCTCACTGATGAAGACCGCGAGGAACAGCGGCACCGGGAAGCCGAAGACCAGTGCCAGCGCCGCGAAGTACAAGGTGTTCAGCGTGGCCTGCGGCAGCTGGGGATCGGTCAGGACGTAGGTGAAGTTGGACCACCCGACCCACTCGGGGGTGGTGACCAGGTTGTTCTTCTGGAAACTGAGCACCAGCCCGCGCACGATCGGGCCCCAGGAGAAGTACAGGAAGATCAGCACCAGGGGCAGTGCGAAGAGGATGGCGCTCAGCCCGCCGGAGCGGTACCAGGTGAGCAAACCCCGGCGGGACTGGGCATCGGATCGGATCGACAGGGCCATGGTGGGCTACCGGGACAGGCGCGCGTCGATCTTCGAGGCGGCGTCGGTGAGCAGTTTGTCGATGTCCGCGTCCTTCTTGGTCAGCACCTGCTGCACGACCGGGTCGAGCAGGGCGTAGACCTCCTGGCCCTTGTTGGACGGCTCGGGCAGGAGCTTCAGCGTCTTGGTGGACTCGATGTACCCGGCGAACTGCGCGACCGGCACGTTGTTGTACGGCTCGCGCCACTTGTTGTACTGGTCGTAGGTCTCCTGGCTCAGCGGCGTCACGCCCGGCCGGCCGACGAAGCCCTTGTCCGCGATCGCCGTCTTGGCGTCCTCGACCGCGAGCTGCTCGTTGGTGTACTTGTCGAACTCGGTCGCCTTGATCCACTTCAGCGCGGCCACGATCTCGTTCTTGGACGCCTTCGGGTTGATCATCTTGATCGAGCCACCGGTCAGCGTGCCGTGCGGGCCGCCGTCCTGCGGCAGCGCGCCGTGGCCGTAGTCGGCCGGCTTCATGCCGAAGTTCTTCACGCACATGTCGTAGGCGTCCGAGGCCTGCATGACCATGCCGATCTTGCCGGCCGCGAAGTCCTGGCGGACCTCCTCCTGGTTGTACAGGAAGTTGCTGCCCATCGTGTTGTCGGTCCAGCGCATGTCCTTGAGCAGCTGCAGCGCCTTCTTGGTCGGCGCGTCGTTGAAGGTGCTCTTCTTGCCGTCGTCGGACTGGACCGTGCCGCCCATGCTGTAGGTCATCGTGGTCAGCATCCAGCCGCCGGTGTTGTCCTTGGTCAGCTGCGCGTAGCCGGCCTTGCCGGTCTTCTCGTGGATCTGCTTCGCGTACTGACGGACCTCGTCCCAGGTCGTCGGCGGCTTGTCCGGGTCGAGCCCGGCCTGCTTGAACAGCGCGCGGTTGTAGGCCAGCCCGACCGAGAACGCCTCGAACGGAACGCCGTAGATCCGGCCCGCGTCGTCCTGCACCAGTTTCAGGGTCTGCGGGTTGAGGTCCTTGGTCAGGTCGACCAGCTTCAGCTCGTCGGTGATGTCCGGCAGCTGCTTGTTCGGGATCATGTTCAGCGGCTCGGTGAAGCTGATGCTCATCACGGTCGGGAGCGAGCCACCTGCCACCTGAGCCTGGAAGGTCTGCGCGTCCCACTCGGTCTCGGTGGCCTTGATCGTGATGTTCGGGTTCTTGTCGGTGAACGCCTCGATCTTGCGCTCGAACGACGCCACGTCGGCCGGCTTGTCGGGTTTCGGCTTGTTGCCCACCGTGATCGTCACCGGTGCGCTCTGGTCGATTCCGCCGCCGCTGTCCGCGGCGGGCGTCGTACCGTCCGCGCACGCGGCCGCGCTCAGCAGCAGGGCCGCGGACGACAAAGTCGCGACACACCTAGCCGTTCTCGTCATCGGAACTCCTCAGGGGGTGTGGGCTGGGCCACAGCAGGTCAAGTTCCGAGTAAGTTAAACCATGCGTGTTACTTTATCAACGCCTGGCTCGGTCACGGTTCGGCACAACGGCGGATCAGTGGTCGAGGGCGCCCATCGGCATGAACTTGCGGGTCTGCTCGTCGGCCAGGAAGTCGATCAGCAGCTGGTTGACGAGGCCGGGCTTCTCCAGCGGAAGCCCGTGCGAAGTCCCCGGTACGACGGCCAGCTGCGCGTCGGGCAGCGCCTTCGCGATCTCCAGGCTGTGCTCGATCCGTATGCCGTCGTCGTCGCCCTGCATCACCAGCACCGGCATGGTCAGCCGCTCGGCCAGCTCCCCCAGATCGAGGTCAGGCATCGTGCGCCACATCTCGGCCCACTTCGCGAACACGACATCGAAGTGCCCCGGCCCGTCCGGCGCGAGCATCTCGTACTGCGCGCGGAACGCCACCGCCAGTTGCTCGAGGCCCTCGTCGGTCATCAGCTGCGCGGCCGCGGGCGTCTGGCCGGCTCTCGTCAGCTCGGCGCCGATCAGCACCAGCTTGCGGACCAGCTCCGGCCGGGCGAGCGCGAGCCAGGCGCCGAGCTTGCCGCCGTCGCTCCAGCCGATCACCCGGGCCGGCCCGATCTCGAGCCGCTCGATGAACGCGACGAGATCGGCGGTCATCAGGTCCATCGTGACCGGGCCGTCGACGTCCGGCGTCCGGCCGTGGCCGCGACGCTCCGGGACGATCACGGTGTAGTGCCTCGCCAGCGCGTCCACCTGAGCGACCCAGGTCTCGCCGTTCACCCCACCACCGTGGAGCAGGAGCACGGGCTCGCCTTCGCCCTCGACCTCGAAGTAGGTCAGCACTCCCCCGGCCTCGACGTACTGGCCCACCGCAACCACCTCTCAGCTCACCGGCATCTGCTCCACCATCTTCGCGGCAAGCAGTGGCAACCGGACATCGGGCGTCGGAATCTCACCGCGCGCGTGCAGCACCGCCTTGATCACCGTGGGGTTCGGCTCGGCGAACAACGCCTTCGACAGTCCCACCAGCTCCCGCCCCAACCGTCGGCCCGTCGCCAGGTCGCCGGACCGCCAGGCGTCGACCATCGCGACGAACTTGCCGGTCTCGAGGTGCGCCGAGGCGAGGATCCCGCCGTGCGCGCCCAGCGCGAGCATCGGCGCGATGAACGGATCGTCCCCACCGAGTACGGCGAAGTCGTCGGGCAGGTCTCCACTCAGGAACAGCATCGTCTCGTCGTCGATCCCGCCGGCGGCGTACTTGATCCCGGCCACGTTCGGCAGCTCGGCGATCTGCTGCAGGGTCCTGGCGCTCAACGCCTGCCCGGTCCGGTACGGCACGTGGTAGATCGCCAGCGGGACCGGGCTCTCCAGCTGCCGGAAGTACTCCAGCACGCCCGCCTCCCCTGGCCGCACGAACGGCGGCACCAGGCTCAGGCGGGCGTCACCGCCATCCCCTCCGACAATCAAGGTCGCGCCGTGCTCGCGGCACACCCGCGTCGCGACCTCGACCACCACCTGCTGCTCGGCCGCGGTCAGACTGCCCGGCTCACCAGTTGTCCCCAATGCGACCAGTCCACTCGCGCCGTCCCTCAGCACTCGCTCCGCGAGCCTTTCGAGCGCCTCGACCGCGACACCACCCTCGGCGTCGAACGGAGTGATCAGGGGGACCAGCACGCCAGTGAGCTTCATGCTCACCACCCTCAGGTCCCGCGCACCCCCAGGTCCAGTTCACGTTTCTGACTCAATGCTTAAGCTGCTCTTATGCTCGACGTCCGCCGCCTGCGGCTCCTCCGCGATCTCGCCCAGCTCGGCACGATCACCGCGGTCGCCGACGCACACACCTACACACCGTCCGCGGTCTCCCAGCAGCTCACCGTCCTGGAACGCGAAGCCGGCACCCGCCTGCTCGAACGCACCGGCCGCCGTGTCACGCTCACGCCCGCCGGCGAACGGCTCGTCCAGCACGCCGAGAAAATCCTCGTCGCCCTCGAGGAGGCCGAGGCCGACCTGGCCACCACCGAACTCGCCGGCCCGCTGCGCATCGGCGCCTTCCCCACCGCCGTACGGACGCTGCTCCCGTCGACCCTCGTGCGCCTCGCCCGCGACCATCCCCGCCTCGACCTCACCGTCACCGAGCTCGACCCGGCCGACGCACCGCGCGAGCTCCGCGAACGCCGGCTGGATGTTGCCTTGGTCAACGATTACGACGTGATGCCGGCCGTCGAGGCCGGCGAGACCCAGCCGCTGCTCGACGAGACGGTCTACCTGGCGGTCCACGGCGACGAGAGGTCGATCGCCGACGCGGAGAACTCCTCCTGGATCGCGGGCACAACCGGTACGGCGTGCCACGCGGTCACCCTGCACGCCTGCCGGGCCGCCGGCTACTCCCCACGCATCCGCCACACCGCCGACGACTTCGACGCCGTCCTGGCGTTGGTCGCGGCCGGCCAGGGCGTCTCCCTCGTTCCCCAGCTCGCCGCCGGCTCACCACCGGAAGGCGTCACCCTCGTCCCGCTCGCGATCCGCCGTCGTACCGGCGTCGCCTACCGCGACGGCGCCCGGAAGCACCCGGCGGTCGCCGCCTTCGTCGACGCCGTCCAGGACGCCGCGGCGACCGTTGCGCACGCCCAGCGGACGGGTTCGCAACCTTTTCGCCGCAGTGCGCATCGTGCCGGGTAGATCGGGCGATCGGGCCCGGCGGACCGGAAGGGTGGGACATGTCAGCGGTGAACGACGTCGACGTGAACGGATTCTGGGAGAACGGCTGGACGATCGTGCGCGGGGTGTACTCCGCGGGCGACGTCAAGCGGCTCCGCGAGGCCGCGCACTGGTCCCGGAAGAGCTTCGGGGGCGACCTGCTCGCCAACCCGCGGCTGCGCGAGGTGCTGACCGACGGCAACTTCGTGAAGATCGCCCGGCAGATCCTCGGTGAGGACAAGATCGTCTACACCGGCGACAGCGCGTTCACGGTCAACGGTGTGCAGCGCGGCTTCCACAAGGACAACGCCGACCGGGTCGACCCGAACGCGCCGGACTGGAACGGCCGGTACACGATCCTGCGGTTCGGCATCTACCTGCAGGACCACTACCGCCACACCGGCGGCCTGAACCTGCGCCACCAGTCGCACAACACCCCCGACCTGAACGTCGGGAACAACGTGTACGTCCGCACCCGGGTCGGCGACGTCGCGGTCTGGAGCCTGCGCACCACCCACAGCGGCAACGGCACCCTGCTGCGCTTCCCGAAGTCGAAGGCGCCGCTCCCGCACGAGCACGACAAGTACCCGAAGTGGCGCGTCGCGAGCAAGGACGGCGACCGGATCGCCCTGTTCGCCGCCCTCGGCCTCGACGACGCCCACATGGCCCGCTACGTCGACTACCTGAAGACCCGCAAGTACATGGTCGACATCTGGGGCAAGACCCGCTACGACCAGGCCGCCCTCACCGCCGCGAGCGAAGCCGGCCTGATCGTCCGCGACGTCCCGCGCGAGGTAGCCGGCGACCCGAACGCCGGCCAGCACGTGGACTACGTGGCGCTTCCGTACTAGCCGAAGCCGCGGACGCGGAACTGCATCGCTCGGTAGGGCCAGCCGGCTGAGGTGTTCCACTGGCTCACCGAGAGGTGCAGGTCGCTCAGCGTGGATCCGGGGATGACGTAGCCGCCGTACAGCTGGGCGACGTGGTTGCCGTCCTCCTGGCCCCAGGCGCCGCCGTAAACGAGGGTCTGGCGGTTGGCGGTGTAGAGGTTCGACGTCGGGGTGTCCATGATGATGCCGTCGATGCGGTAGTCGCCGGCGTTGAACCAGGTCAGGATCCACTTGCCGCCGAGCGGGCGCAGGCAGAGCTCGCCGAAGCTGCCGGACAGGATCGGGGTGGCGGGGTTGCCCCAGGCCCACACTCCGTCGCGGAACCCCCAGGGCTCGTACGCCGCGGGGTTGGCGATCTGGGTGCTGCGGACCCGCTTCAGGATGATCGGCTTGTTGCGCTGGAAGCCGGTCGAGTACACGTAGACGTAGCCGTCGTTGCCCTCGCCCCAGGTCAGGCACTGGAACATGCCGCCGTCCAGGTTCGGGTCGAACTTCGCTCCGGTGTGGTACCAGCTCGCACCGGAGTTGTCGCTGCGCCAGATCTCGGTCCAGACCACGTTGCCGAGGCCCTTGTTGACCATCGCGTGCAGGTACATCGACCCGCCGATGGTGATCACGTCCGAGGGCAGCACGGTCGAGAACGTCGGGTTGTCGTGCGGGTAGTCCCACAGCTGCTGAGCCGCCGCGCCACCGACCGCGCCCGACCACTTCACGCCGCTGGTCAGGTCGGTCGTCGTCGACCACAACGCGACCGGCGAACGCCACCAGCCGCCACCGACGCGGGCCTCCTCGAAGGTGTCGCCGAACATGAACAGCATCCGGCCGTCCGGCGTCCGCACCGGGATCCCGAGGTCGGTCGCCGCCATCCGGAACCGGTCGGTCAGCCCGGGACCGGTGAGGTCGGCGACCTTGGTGGTCAGTACGGCCTGTACGCCGCTCGCGCCACGCGGCGCGGCCACCGCGGCGGAAGCGGCTCCCGGTACGGCGGCCAGGGCGCCGGTACCGGCGGCGGCTTTCAGGAAGGTCCTGCGGTCCATGGCGACTCCTCCAGGGGCGGAAGGGGAAATCGATTTCTCCCGAGCCTGAAGGTGCACGCCGAGCAAGTCAAGGACTCGCCCGGGCGTTACCACCGTCGTCGAAAGGCCCCGCCACACCCCTTGCGTCCGAAGAACCGCGATGCGTCCGAAGAGCTGAGGCCTATAGCCTCGGATTCCTCGGACGCATGCGACTTCTTCGGACGTTCAGTCGCGGCCGGTGGCGATCGGGCGGTCGGGGTCGGTGATCCACTCCGACCACGAGCCGACGTACACCGGCGCGTCCACGCCGGCGATCTCCAGCGCGAGCGCCTCGTGCGCCGCGGTCACGCCGGACCCGCAGTACGCCCCGACCGGCTGCGACCCGTCCGCGCCGAGCGCGGCGAAACGCTCACGCAACTCGCCGGCCGGGAGGAACCGCCCGTCGGCGGCGACGTTGCCGGTCGTCGGCGCGTTCACCGCACCCGGGATGTGCCCGGCGACCTTGTCCATCGGCTCGACCTCACCGGCGAACCGCTCCGGCGCCCGGGCGTCCAGCAGTACGCCGGACGCAGCAACCTCCGCCGCACCCTCCGCGTCGAGCACTTGCACATGCCCCGGGGTGGGAGTGAAGGCAGGCTCGCCCCCAACGGCAGGCTTCGCCGCCGAGACCTCGGCATCCGCCGGGACCGTCGTGCTGACCTCTCCCCCGGCGGCCTGCCAGGCGGCGAAGCCTCCGTCGAGGACCCGCACGTCCTCCACCCCGAAGTACCGCAGTACGAACCGCGCCCGCGCCGCCGCCATCGAGTTGGCCGCGTCGTACACGACCACCTTGGAGTCCGCGTCGATCCCGGTCCGCCGCAGCAAGGCCTCGACGACACTTGCATCAGGCAACGGATGCCGCCCGCCCTCACCAGGCGGCCCGGCCAGCTCGGTGTCGAGGTCCACGAAGTACGCCCCCGGCACGTGCCCCGCGTCGTATGCCTCGCGACCGGGCGGGCCCACCAGGTTCCAGGTCGCGTCCAGCACGACCACGCCGGACGCAGCGCGCAGCTCGGCCGCGGTGATCAACGGGCTCATGATGCAGAACCTCCGAACGGGAGTACCTCGGGAGACAGCGTGGCCCGGGCCCGGGCCGTGGTCAGCCGACGCCGGTGGTGCCGACGGCAGAGTACTTCGTACGCGACCTCGTGGTCGTCCTGCTCGATGTCGCCGACCACCAACTGGTCGCCTTCGGTCACCATCTCGCCGCCGACCGTCCGGGCGTTGTGCGTCGCCCGCTCACCGCACCAGCACAGCGCCTCGACCTGCAGCAGCTCCATCCGGTCGGCCAGCTCGACCAGCCGCGCCGAGCCGGGGAACATCCGCGCCCGGAAGTCGGTCAGGATGCCGAAGCAGAACACGTCGACCTGCAGCTCGTCGACCAGCCGGGCCAGCTGCTCGACCTGCTCGGGCTGGTAGAACTGCGCCTCGTCGCAGACCGCGTAGTCGATCCGGCCGCCGTGGGTCAGCTCGCCGACGACGTAGTCCCAGAAGTCGAAGTCCGGGCGCACCTCGATCGCCTCGGCCGCCAGGCCGAGCCGCGACGACAGCACGTTGTCGCCGGCCCGGTCGTGGCTGGTGAAGATTCGCCCCCGCCGGCCGCGTGCCCGATGGTTGTGATCCATCTGCAGCGCGAGCGTGGACTTGCCACAGTCCATGGTCCCGGTGAAGTAAAGGAGCTCAGCCACGGGCGCCCATCCTGCCAAAGTCGCTTGCGGGTCAGTAACGCCGGGGGGCGTCGGCTTTTGTTCTGGACCCTCGCCAGGTTCTACTGGGTCGTGCGCAAAGCTCTCCTGTCCGCCCTTTCCTTCGCCCTCTTCCTGACGACGACCGCCGTGGCCGGTCCGGCCGTCGCCGTCCCGGTCCGGGCCGAGGCGGGACTGCGTGCGTACTTCGTGCTCACCGCCCCGAAGCAGACCGCCGCGGTGACCTCGGCGATCACCGGCACCGGCGGCACCGTCTTCGCGGCGTACGACGCGATCGGCGTCCTGGTGGTGCACTCGGCCACGGCCGACTTCGCCGGCAAGCTGCGCGGTGTCAGCGGCGTCCAGAAGGTCGGAGCGACCCGTACGTCGGACGTCCCGGCCGAGGCCGCGAACCCGGCGGTCCCGTCGGCTCCGACCGAATCCCCGGACGAGTCCCCCGAGATCCCGCGCCCGGACATGACGCAGATCGGCGCGGACCAGGCGTGGGCGGTCAACCCTGGCTCGAAGTCGATCACGGTCGGCGTCCTGGACACCGGGGTCGACGACCAGCACCAGGACCTCAAGGCGAACTTCGACGCGGCCCGTTCGGCGTCGTGCGCGTACGGCAAGGTCGACACCCGGCCCGGTGCCTGGCGGCCGGTCGGCGAGCACGGCACCCACGTCGCCGGCTCGATCGCGGCGGCCAAGGACGGCAAGGGCATGGTCGGTGTCGCTCCCGGCGTCCGGATCTCCTCGATCCGGGTCGCCGAGCCGAGCAGCCAGCTGTTCTTCCCGGAGAACACCGTCTGCGCGTTCGTCTTCGCCGCCGACAAGGGCGTGTCGGTCACCAACAACAGCTACTACACCGACCCGTGGCTGTTCACCTGCCCGAGCGACCCGGACCAGGACGCGATCGCCGAGGCCGTCCGCCGCTCCGTCGCGTACGCCGACAGCAAGGGCGTCGTCAACGTCGCCGCGGCCGGCAACGAGAAGTACAACCTGGCCGCCAAGTCCGGCGACGACACCAGCCCGAACGACTCGACCCCGGCCCAGCGCACGATCGGCGACGACTGCCTCAGTCTGCCGACCGAGCTGCCGAACGTCATCGTGGTCGCCTCGGTGAACGGCAGCAACGTGAAGTCGGGCTTCTCCAACTTCGGGACCGGCAAGATCACCGTCGCGGCACCCGGCGAGGACGTCTACTCGACCATCCCGGGCGGCGGCTACCAAGCCATGGACGGTACGTCGATGGCCTCGCCGCACGTCGCCGGCGTGGTCGCCCTGCTCCGCAGCGCGAACCCGAAGCTCAACCCCGAGCAGGTCCGCGATCGGCTCACCGCCCAGGCCAACGACCTGCCCTGCCCGGCGGCGTCCGGCGGCGAGTGCACCGGCTCGGAGGCGAACAACTCGTACTACGGCGAAGGCCTGGTCGACGCCGCCGAGGCGGTCGGCGCGTCGACGAAGGCGCCGACGTCCGGAGTCACGATCACCAAGCCGGGCGAGCAGCTCGGGATCGGCGGGCTGCCCGCCGTACCGCTGCTGATCAAGGGCCTCAGCAGCAAGGGCGGCATCGGCTACACCGCGACCGGCCTGCCGCCGGGCCTGAAGATCGACTCGGAACGCGGCTGGATCACCGGCGTCCTCACGCCGGGCGCCGGACGCTACAAAGTCACCGTCCGGGCGCAGGACGGTGACGGCCGGGACGCGACCTCGACGTTCTTCTGGAACGTCTGGAGCTTCTAGCCCGCGTCGACCAGCAGGGGGATCGCCATCTCGTCCTCGGTGAGCGAGCCGTGCATGCCGATCAGCCCGGCCTCCTGCGGGAACCGCGTCCCCGCCACCAGCGCCACGTCACCGAGCGCCGCCACGACGACGTCCCCGATCCGCGGCGCGACCCGGTCCTCGACCGGACCGAACCAGCCCCGCTCGGCCGCCTCCGACCGCGACAGCACGAGCCCGCGGTCGCCCAGCAGCTCGCGGTAGCGATCGGCGACGTACGGCTCGGCCCCCGGGACGCAGTACAGGTGCCGGAACCGCGACTCCCCGCCGATCAGCCGCACGCCGTCGGTCAACGTCGGATCGGCGTCGAGGTCGATCCGGTCCTCCGGCGCGACGTCGACCATCCCGTGATCGGCCACGACCACCAGTACGGCGTCCCGCGGCAGCGAAGCCCTGACGCGCTGCGCGAACGAGTCCGCCGCGGTCAGCTCCTTGCGCCACTGCCAGGACTCGCAGCCCTGCATGTGACCGGTGTAGTCGAGCTGGGAGTCGTACACGTACACCAGCGACGAGCTGCCTTCGCGGCTCGCGAACCTGGTCGCGTCCAGCCGGTCCTCGATCGTGTCCGCCCCGCGGTGCGCACTCCCCCGGAACGCCGCCGCGGTCAGGCCCGACTTGTCGAACCGCGCCTTGCTGACGTTCCGCGTGGCGACACCCGCGGCCGCGACCCGCTCGAACACGGTCGGGTGCGGCTGCCAGCGCCGCGGATCCACCGGCGCGTCCCAGGCCAGCGCGTTCAGCAGCGCACCGGTCTCGGGCACGATCGACGAGTAGCCGACGATCCCGTGCGCGCCCGGCGGCAGGCCGGTGCCGAGACTGGTCAGGCTCGCCGCGGTCGTCGACGGTACGCCGGCCGTCAGCGCGCGAGCGGTCAGCGAGCTCAGGTACGGCGCTTGCTCGGGATGGCGGCGTAGCAGGTTCCAGCCGAGGCCGTCGAGCAGCAGTACGGCGTACCGGCTTGCCTCGGGCAGGCCGAGCTGGTTCTGCTCGCCCGGCACCGAGAGCGCGCCCGCGACCGAGGGCAGGACGTCGGCGAGCGACCCGCCGCCGTACGCGGGCAGTGTCGGCGTCGGGCCGGGCACGGCAACTACCGCGTCGTCGCGAAGGACAGCGCCGCGGCGAAGTCGAGAACCTGCTGGATCCCGGCCGGGCCGTCAGCGGCCGCGCTGATCCGCAGCGAGATGTCGTCGGCGGCAACGGAACCGGTGTAGCCGTGGTCGGCCTCGCAGTTCGGGTCGGCGCAGACGGCCGGCTCGAGGTCGATCCGGTTCACCATGCCCCAGCCGATGGTCAGCACGACCTCGCCGCCGGCCGAGGCCGGGTCGGCCTTGCCCGAGGCGTAGGCCGACGGGTTCGGGACGACGCGGTTCACGACGACGGCGTTCACCCGGTTGAGCGGGATCGCCTCGGTCGAGGTGGACGCGTACGGCGCCCGGATCAGGTCGTCGGCGGCGTGCTCGTCGGTGTGCCCGACGATCAGCCGGGTCGGGGTGAGCGCCAGGATCGTGATGTGCCGGCGGACCTCGTCGCGGTCGAAGGTCGGTTCGTGCTGCAGGACGAAGGCGCGGATCGGTTCGTTCGCGACGGCGATCGCGAGCGAGTCCGTCACCACGTCGGGGTAGTAGCCGCACCGGTCGATCGCCTCGCGCAGAGCGGCAGAGGCGTCCGTGAGCTCCGGGACCGGCGCATTCAGGTCACGCATGCCCTCATCCTTGCATGCGCCGGTCCCAGGACTTCGGTTAACCCACGCTGGCCTTGCGCAGCACCGGTGCGCCGGCCGCTCCGGCGACCGCGACCAGGATCAGTCCGACCGCGACCTGACCGAACAGCAGCAGGACTCCCCAGTTGCCCTGGGTGATCACCTGCCCGCCGCTGAGCAGCAGACCACAGACCGCTCCGAAACCGACCACCGGCAGTCCCACTCCGATCACCGGTACGACGGCCGCCAGGCGGGAGGATCGCTCGATCACCTGCAGGGGCACGCCCGATCGGCGCAGTGCCTTGGCCGGGCCGGCCTGGTCCAGCGCCGTACCGACTGCTCCGGCCGCGGTCGAGGCGGCGCCGGTGACGAACACCAGCCCGAGCAGCAGGGCGACTCCGAGCCGCATGTCCAGGAAGAGCCCGGCCTGGTGCTGGTCCCTCTCGGCGTCGGTCAACGGCACCCTGCCGGGGACGAGGTCGTAGAGCACGGTCCGGACGCCTTCGCGGTCGTTGCTGGCGACGACGATCTCGACGGTCTGGTCGTCGGTCGTGACCTGGCCCTTGAGGCCCGCGCTCGCGAGCCTGTTCTTGGCGTCCTGAGCGACCTGGGCTGTGGTGGCCTGGGTCGTGTAGAACTCGAACGCGGTGTCCTTGCCGTCGCCGTTGATGCCGTACGGCATGAACAGCGCCAGGAAGCCGGTGACGAACCCGCTGAGCACGAGCGCGGCGACCGGGCGGAACGCGGCCTTCGGGTCGTCGACGAGCCGGCGGCCGGCGAGCAGCGCGACCGGGCCTTTCGCCGTACGGGCCAGGATCCGGCCGATGATCTGGACGGCGAACGGACCGACGACCCGGACCGCGAGCGCGCCGAAGCCGACGCCGATCACGAGCGGGAGCAGCGCGCCACCGGTGCCGATCACGCCGAGGATGATCGGGCCGACGACCAGCAGCGCGAGCCGGAACGGCGTGATGCCCTTGCGGGTCTGGCCGCGGACGACGCCGAGCGGCGTGATGCTGACGCGGCCGAGGCCGATCAGCGCGCTCAGCACCGAGAGCAGCGGCACGACGACCAGGACGAGCAGCACGAGCCACCAGCTGACGGTGAGGTCCTGGACGTACCAGCGACCGCCGCCGATCGGGATCCGCGCGATGAGCGGGCTGAGGAGCGTGTAGCCGATCAGGCCGGCGACGGCGCCGAAGAAGCCGAGGACGGCTTGCTCGACCGCGCTGAGCAGGAGGACCTGACTGCGCGTCGCGCCGGCGAGGCGCAGGGCGGCGAGGCGGTGTTCGCGCCGCTTGGCGGCGACACCGGCGGCCTGGCCGACGAGGCTGAGCACCGGGAACAGGACCAGAGCGATGCCGAAGGCAACGAGTGCGAGCAGGGTCGCGATCCGCTCGTCGGTCGACGTACCGTGCCAGGTCTCGAGGTAGTTCGGATGGTTGTTCGCTTGGAGGCCGGGCGCGTCGGGTGCGAGGCCGCGGATCGCGACGAGCTCGTCCGGGGACGACAGACCGGCGCTGGAGATCGTGCCGGTCGGTCGGGCCGTCTGGTAGCGCTTGGCGAGGTCGGGGCCCCACAGCTTGGCCAGCGCGGGCGAGACGAACACCTCGCCCGGCTTCGGCGCGTGCGGGAGGCCGGGCGGCGGCTGCAGCCCGGCGTTGCGCTGATCGTTGACGACGGCAACGTCGAGGCGCTGGAACGGCTTGCCGTCGACCATGTCGTCGACGTCCTTGGTCACGCCGACCGCCGTACCGGCGTCGCCCTCGTCGCTGACCCGCCAGCCGATCCGGTCGTTGCGCTCGGTCAGCCCGAGCGTGCCGGCGATCAGGAACGTGATCAGCAGTGCGACGACCGCGGTCGCGCCGAACGCGGCGAGGTTCGCGGCCCGGCCGCCTGGCCCGGGTCTGCGCACGAACCGCAGCCCGAGCGAGGTCATCGGATTCATCGGTCGCTCACCCGGCCGTCGACGATCCGTACGACGCGGTGGCACCGCGCGGCCACCGCGTCGTCGTGCGTCACCACGACCACCGCCGCGCCGCGATGCGTCGCCGCGCCCACGAGCAGGTCGATCACCTGCGCACCGGTCGCCGCGTCGAGCGCCCCCGTCGGCTCGTCCGCGAACACCGCCTGCGGCTCGCCGACCAACGCCCGCGCGATCGCCACCCGCTGCGCCTGGCCGCCCGACAACTCCCCCGGCCGTCTGGTGGCCTCGTTCGCCAGCCCCACCTGGGCCAGCATCCCGCGCGCTCGCGTCACCGCTTCTCTCCTGGACACCCCGTCCACCATCAACGGCAACGCGACGTTCTCGTCCGCGGGCAGCTCGGCCAGCAACTGGTCGTCCTGGAACACGAATCCGAGCCGCCGGCGCCGCAGTACGGTCCGCTGAGCGTCACTCAACTGATCCACCCGCTCGCCGCCCAGCCACACCTCCCCCTGGTCCGGCGTCAGGATCCCCGCCAGGACGTGCAGCAAGGTCGTCTTGCCGTTCCCGCTAGGGCCCATCACCGCCAGCGCCTCCCCCGGCCTGACCGCGACATCCACCCCCGCGAGTCCCACCACGTCTCCGTAGTACTTCACCAACCCCCGCCCAGCCAACGCCGGCTGCTGGTTCTGGTAGGGCACCTGCATCATCTGAGGACCGGTCTGAGTCATACCCCAAACCCTGTCGGGTTCGGACGTCGGTTTCGTCGGCCTGAAGACCTGTCCTCAGATCGCCTTTAGGTCGTCCAACCGACCACCGACGTAGTCCCCAGGTCGTACGCCGCCCTAGCCGTTCGTGAAGGCCGAGGGGTAGGTGTCTCGGTAGCTGGGGAGCCGGCCGCCCGGGGTGTCGGCCGTTTGGGCGGCCAGTACGCCGTGGACGACGGCTCGGGTGAGGCAGCGGGCGCCGGCGGCGAAGACTGTTTCGAGCTGGAGCAGGGCTGTGGGGTCGGTGACGCTCAGACGTGTGGCGTCTTTGGCGGCGGTGGAGACGCCGAAGATGGAGTCGCCGTCGACGAGGGTGTGGACGGGATCGATGGCTCGGGCGAGGCCGTCGTGGGCGATCATCGCGAGACGCTTGGCGGCTGCTTTGTCGAGGGGTGCGTCGGTGGCGATGACGGCGATCACCGTGTTCATGCCCGGAATGGGGCCGGCAGGCGGTGCGGGTGGGGGTTCGGTGGGGGTGTTCAGTACGCCGAGCTCTTCAGCCAACGCGAACGGTTCGCCGTACAGGCGGCCGGTGGGGCTGACGGCTGAGCCGGCGGCGTTGACGATGGCGAGGGCGGCGACCGTGGTGCCGTCGGCCAGGCGGACGCTGGCGGTGCCGGTGCCGCCCTTGAGACCTCCGACGCGGGCTCCGGCGCCGGCGCCGTGGTTGCCTTGGGCAACTGGACCGTCGGTCGCGGCGCTGATGGCGTCTCGCCCCCAGTCGGCGGTCGGGCGGGCGGTGAAGCCGCCGCCTCGGCCGAGGTCGAAGACGACGGCGGTGGGGACGATGGGGACCACGTCGCGCTCTCCCGCACCGACTCGGACGCCTTCGCCGCGTTCCTCCAGCCACGCCATCACGCCGGCGGCGGTGTCGAGGCCGTAGGCGCTGCCGCCGGACAGGACGATCGCGTTGACGCCGGGGTTGGAGTTCACCGGGTCGAGCAGGTCGGTCTCGCGGGTGCCGGGCGCGCCGCCACGCACGTCGACGCCGGCGACCGCCGTACCGGGGAAGTAGACGACCGTCGTACCGGTCAGGTACGGCGGGTCGGTGCGTTCGACCTGGCCGACCAGTACGCCGGGGACGTCGGTGAGCGCGTTGTGGGGACCTGGCTGCATGGGGTCTGTCTTAGCACTTACGGCTTCAGCAGGCCGTCGAGGGCTGTCTGGAGGATCGGGTCGACGTAGTCCGCGGGTGCGTGGATCGTGGCGATGGCGACGACCATGTCGAAGATCTGCTCGAGGGTGAGGTCGTTGCGGACCTCGCCCGACTTCAGGGCTGCCTCAAGCAGCGGCCGGCCGGCCGCCAGACCGGCTGTGCGACCTTCGTGCATCACGGACTCGTCGGTGCCGAGCTGGGTCAGCAGTTCGGTGGCGACGGCGCGCTTGGCGGTGATGAACGCGGCGAACTGCAGCAGCCAGGTCCGCAGGGCGGCGCCGGGCGTCTCCCCTGTCGCGCGCTCGGCGGCTTCGCACAGCGCGGTGACCTCGTCGGCGTACACAGCCTCCAGCAGTTCGCGGCGGCCGGGGAAGTTGCGGTAGAGCGTCGCCATCCCGACGTCCGCGCGGCGGGAGATCTCGGCCATCGACGTCTCACCCCCCTCGCTGAACGCCTGGCGCGCGGCGGCGAGGATCTTGTCGCGGTTGCGCTGGGCGTCGGCGCGCTTGGTCGGCACGGGTCCTCCTTGTAAGTGGATAGCCTGTCCGCTACTGTCTAAGTGGACAGCCTCTCCGGTCATGGTCCGGAGCCTACCTCAACGTCAAGGACCCCACATGGACTACCGCCCACTCGGCAAGACCGGCATCACCGTCAGCGAGCTCTGCCTCGGCGCGATGATGTTCGGCGGCGCCGGCAACCCCGACCACGACGCCTCGATCCGGATCATCCACCGCGCGCTCGACGCCGGGATCAACTTCGTCGACACCGCCGACATCTACTCGGCCGGCGAGTCGGAGGAGATCGTCGGCAAGGCGCTCGCCGGCCGCCGCGACAACGTCGTGCTCGCGACCAAGGTCGGGCTGCCGTTCGACGACGACCCGAACCATCGCGGCGCCTCCCGGCGCTGGATCGTCGAGTCGGTCGAGCGGTCGCTGCGGCGGCTCGGGACCGACTGGATCGACCTGTACCAGATCCACCGCCTCGACCCGACGACCGACATCGACGAGACCCTCGGCGCGCTCTCGGACCTGATGGCGCAGGGCAAGATCCGCGCGTTCGGCGCCTCGACCGTGCCGGCGTCGGAGATCGTCGAGGCGCAGTGGACCGCGGAGCGCCGCGGCCGGGAGCGTTTCCGCACCGAGCAGCCGCCGTACTCGGTGCTCGCCCGGGCGATCGAGTACGACGTACTGCCGACCTGCCTGCGGCACGGCATGGGTGTGCTCACGTACAGCCCGCTCGCGATGGGCTGGCTGTCGGGCCGCTACCGGATCGACGCGGAGGCGCCCGCGTCGGGGCGCGCCGGGCGTTTCCCCGCGCGGTTCGACCTGAGCCTGGAGGTCAACCAGCGCAAGCTCGCGGCCGCGGACGCCCTCGCCCAGCTCGCCGAGGAGGCCGGGATGACGCTGATCGAGCTCGCGATCGCCTTCGTGATCCGCCATCCGGCGGTCACCTCCGCGATCATCGGCCCGCGCACGATGGAGCACCTCGAGTCGCAACTGCCGGCCGCCGGCATCACGCTCTCCACCGAGGTCCTCGACCGCATCGACGAGATCGTCCCGCCGGGCGTCACGCTGAACTCCGAGGACAACATGTCGTTCACCCCGGCACTGAGCGCGGCGATGCGCCGCCGCTGAGCGGAAATCCGGTTGCCGCCGTCATTAGCGTGGATGGCATGAACGCCGATCAGCTGTGTGGATTGCTGGCCGAACCGTCCCGCCTGCGGGTGTACTCCGCGGTCGTGCTCGGGGCGGGAAGTCCTGAGCAGGTTGCGGAGCGGACCGGCCTCGGGGCCGGGGTGGTGGCCAAGGCCCTGCAACGGCTCGGCAAGAGCGAGCTGATCGTTGCAGAGGGCAACGGTCTGCGCGCCGACGAGGGCGCGTTCAAGGACGCCGTACGGACGAGCCGGCCGGAGCGGGAGCCGCTCTCGGCCGACCCGGACCGCGACAACGTGCTGCGCGCGTTCATCCGCGACGGCAAGCTGACGCACTTCCCGACCGTCCCGGCGAAGTTCCAGATCGTGCTGGAGTACCTGGCCGACTCGTTCGAACCGAACCGGCAGTACGCCGAACGCGAAGTCAACGAAATCCTGCACCGCTGGCACGCCGACTACGCGACGCTCCGCCGCCAACTGGTCGACTACCGCTACCTGAACCGAGCAGACAGCATCTACACCCGCGCGAACTGAACCGCACGTTCCAGCACGCCGACCCCCGGCACCGACCGGATCAGGCCGCCGAGCTGCCTAGCGGCGAACGCGCGGTGCTCGTCGGCGAGCTCCGGATCGAGCGCGGCGCTGGTCTGCCCGTGCAGGTAGTTCAACATGATCGCCAGCCCGGTCGCGAAACCGTCCGGGCCGGTCAGCTCGCCGGGCCCTCCGGCTCTCCGGTACGCCGAGACGATGCGTCGTACGGCGTACTCGTCGGTGAGGTGATTGATCAGCAGGAAGCCAAGCTCCTGCGCCGGCGGCAACGGCCCGACGTTGTCCCAGTCCACGAGATACGGGCCGCCGGCACCGATCAGCACGTTGGCCGGCGTCAGGTCGCGGTGGCACAGGACGAGATCGTCCGGGCTCGTCGAGTTCACCACCCCGGTGAGCTCGACGAGCCGCGGCACCGACTCGGTCAGCTCCGGGGCTCGCGCTGCCAGCGCCGGCCAGTCGACGTCGACGCGGTGGTACCAGGCGTTCGTCTCCATCGGTCCGTCGGTCCACGCGACGCGGTGGATCGCGGCCATCTGCTCGGCCAGCCAGACCATCGCGTCGAGGTCGTCGCGAGGCGGCACGACGCCGTCGACCCACTCGTACAGGCGCCAACCGTCGACGACGTACGAGCCGGAAGGCGTCGTCAGCGGTTCGGGGCTGCGAACGCCGCAGGCCGCCTGGAAGTCGACCTCCCGCCGGACCAGGTCCTCCTCGGGTTGCCGCCAGAAAGCCTCCTTGGCGGCGTACACGCCGGTACGTGTCTCGAGCCGCCAGACCGCGCCCATCGCACCGCGGGCCACCCGCGTGAAAGCAGTAACCTCGCCCAGCCCGAACGCGGGAGCCAGCCTCGCCGCGGTCGGGAGACCGGCGCTCCGCCCGGCCGATTCCGTGTCCGTCACGTCAGGCGGCGGGCCGGCATGTCCTGGCGGGGCTTTTCGTTGGGGGCGATCCGGATCGACGTGTCCAGGACCGTCGCGCCGGTCGCGGCGACCAGGACGGAGCGCAGGTCCAGGCGGACGACCTCCTCCAGCTCCAGCGTCAACCGCGAGACCCGGTGCAACAAGTTCTCGATGGCTGCGATGTCGACCGGGTCCGAGCCGCGATAGCCGTAGAGCAGCGGGGCCGCGCGGACCTCACGGACCATCTCGGCCGCGTCGGCCGTCGTCAGCGGCGGCATGCGGTACGAGCGGTCGCCGAGCAGGTCTGTCGCCACGCCCGACAAGCCGAAGGAGACGACCGGGCCGAAGGCAACGTCTTCCTGCGCGGAGATGACCACGGGCACACCAGGCGGCGCCATCTTCTGTACGACGAACTGCGCGCGCCCAGGGTCCGAGGCGACCCCGAAGGTCCGTGTCATCTCGGCCCACGCCTCGCGCATGTCGTCCTCGTCGTGGATGTGCCGCCAGATGTCGGCCAGGTCCGGGCGCATCCGCCACTGCTCGGCGGTCGCCTTGAGGATCACCTCGAACCCGAGCTCCGCGGCCCGCGCGACCGCCTCGTCGGCCGACAGCACCGGGAACGCCTGCAGCACGCTGATGTCGTAGAAGCTCAGCAGCCGCTGCCGGTCCGCGTCGTCCAGGTCCGCGCCGGACGGGTGCCGCTGCAGGAACTCCGCGACGAAGTCCTCCGCGCCGGCCGAGTCGACGTTCGGCAGCGACGGGATCTGGTCGTCCGCGCGCCGCCGCCACTCGGCGTACTGGGTGGCCTTCGCGAGCGCGCCCACGGCGTACTGCGGCGACAGGAACGACGGGATCGAGCCGCGCGCCGCTCCCCCGTGCTCGTCGGAAACCCGTAGCTGCTCAGGCACGCTGCGCGAGGCGAGGAACGTGGACAGCACCGGCTTGTCCGAGCCCGCGGCCGCGGCGGCGAGCACCTGCGCGACCTCGGCGACGTTCGACTGCACCGGCGGCGTGAAGATCACCACGACCGAGTGCACCTCGTCGTCAGCGATGACCGAAGTCAACGCCTCGCAGAAGTCGTCAGCCGTAGCATCCGCACTCAAGGTGTGCGGCTCCCCCGCCACCTCCAGCCCGCAGCCGGCCATCGTGTCCAACGCCAGCAACGTCAACGCATCCGAGTTGCTGACGATCGCAACCCGTCGCCCCTTCGGCAACGGCTGATGCGCGACCAGCTGAGCCACGTCGAACAGCTCACCCGTCGTGTCGACCCCGATCAGCCCACTCTGCCGGAACAGCGAGTCGACCGTTGCCGCCGGCAAATGGCTGCGCCGTACGGTGTGTCCCAGCGGAACA
Source organism: Kribbella lupini (assembly GCF_039529595.1). Taxonomy (NCBI): domain Bacteria; kingdom Bacillati; phylum Actinomycetota; class Actinomycetes; order Propionibacteriales; family Kribbellaceae; genus Kribbella; species Kribbella lupini. The sequence continues at coordinate 1,929,227 of NZ_BAAANC010000001.1, forward strand.
CCCTGCGTCGCCCGCCCGGACTTCAGCGCGATCACCGGCTTGCGCCGCGCCAGCCGCCGCGCGACCCGGCTGAACTTGCGCGGATTGCCCAGCGACTCCAGGTACAGCAGCACCACCTCGGTCGACTCGTCCGAGTACCAGTACTGCATCAGATCGTTGCCCGAGACATCGGCCCGGTTCCCGGCCGACACGAAGCTCGACAGCCCCAGCCCGCGCCCGACCATGTCCGCCAGGATCGACACGCCCAGAGCGCCCGACTGGCAGAAGAACGCGACGCGCCCGCGGCTCGGCATCAGCGGCGACAGCGTCGCGTTCAGCGACACCCCCGGCGCCGTGTTGATCACACCCAGCGCGTTCGGCCCGATCACGCGCATCCCGTACGAGCGCGCCAGCCCGACCAGCCGCCGCTGCCGACGCCGGCCCTCCGCGCCTACTTCAGCGAACCCACTGGAGACCACCACGAGCCCCCGGACACCCTTCGCGGCACAGTCCAGCACCACGTCGACGACCGCCTCGGCCGGAACCGCGACCACCGCCAGGTCGACCGTGTCGTCGACGTCGCGGATCGTCGGGTACGCCGTGACGCCGTCGATCGCCTCGGCCTTGGTGTCGGTGTTCACGGCGTACAGCCGCCCGGGGAAGCCGCCGTCGCGCAGGTTGCGCAGCAGCGCGTTCCCGATCGTGCCCTCGCGTCGCGACGCGCCGATCACCGCGACGCTGCTGGGCGTCAGCAGCCGCGCGATCGACAGCGCCTCGGACCGCTGCTCCCGGGCCTGCATCACCCCGAACGACGTGTCGGTCGGCGCGATGTCGAACTCGACCATGATCACGCCGTCCTCGAACTCCCGGGCGACCGTGTAGCCGGCCTCGGTGAAGACGGTGATCATCTTGCGGTTGTCCGGCAGCACCTCGGCGACGAACCGGGTGATGCCGTTCTCCCGAGCCGCCTGCGCGAGGTGCTCCAGGAACAGTTGCCCGAGCCCACGACCCTGGTGCGCGTCCTCGATCAGGAAGGCGACCTCGGCGGTCCGTCGGCCGGTCCGCTCGTAGCGGCCGACCCCGATCATCGCGTCCGCGACGGTGACGATCAGCGCCAGCCGGTCGTGGTAGTCGACCTGGGTGAACCGCGCCACGTCCCGGTCCGACAGTTGCGGGTACGGCGCGAAGAACCGGTAGTACTTCGACTGCTCCGACACCCGCGCGTAGAACTCGACCAACAGGTCCGCGTCGTCCGGCGTGATCGGCCGCAGGTGCGCGGTGGCGCCGTCGCGCAGTACGACGTCCGCCTCGAGCTCGGCCGGGTACCCGTCGGGCCGCCCGGACAGCGGCCGTCCCGCCAGCGGCAGCCCGGCCAGGGTCTGCCCGGCGGTGTCAGGCTCCTCCGGCGGTGTCACCCGATCAGCCTACTCACCGGACCGGTGCGGGGACGACGCCATTCCGATCCACGGAAGGCCGCCACATAGGGTTCAGCCCATGTGGTGGCTGAGCGCGCTCGGCGGACTGAGCGTGCTGGTCTCAGGTCTGCTTGGGCTGGACGACGCGGTAGGGGTGCTGGAGCGCATCGCCTCCGTCCTGGTGTTTCTGGTCGCTGTGACGGTCATCGCGGGCCTGGCGGACTCCGCCAAGGTGTTCGAGGTCGCAGCCCGAGAGGCGGCTCACCTGGCGCGCGGCAAGACCTGGCGGCTGTGGCTGCTGGTCGTCGTACTCGCCACTGCGCTCACCGTCGTCCTGTCGCTCGACACGTGCGCGGTCCTGCTGACTCCGGTCGTGCTGGCGATGGCCCGGCAGCTGGAGATCCCACCGAAGCTGTTCGCCTTCACCACCGTCTGGCTGGCCGGTACGGCGTCCCTGCTGCTGCCGGTGTCCAATCTCACCAACCTGCTGGCCCTGCACCGCCTCGACCAGCTCGGTCTGGGACTGTCCGACTACCTCGGACTGAGCTGGCGGCCGGCTGTGGCCGCTGTGCTCATCACAGTGGCTGTGCTGGCGGCCCTGTTCCACCGCGACCTGCGCCGCGAGTACGCCGTACCGGCAACTCCCGCTGTCGACGACAAGGTCCTCTTCTGGAGCTCCGCCGGGGTCTGCCTCGCGCTGGGGCCGGCGTTCGTGTCCGGTGTCGACGTGGCGATCCCGGCGAGCATCGGTGCTGTGGTGCTGGCGGTGCTGTTCGCCGGACGACGCCGGGCCGCGCTCAAGTGGTCACTGGTCCCCTGGCGACTCGTCGTGACGGTCGTCGGGCTGTTTTTGGTCGTGGGCGCGCTCACGGCGCACGGACTCGAGCAGCTGCTGGGCGACATCGCCGGCACGGTTTCGAGCGGTGTCGGCTCCGACCTCAGGCTCACCGGTACGGCGGCCGCCGGGGCGAACCTGTTCGACAACCTCCCGGCCTACCTGGCGATGGAGCCGGTCGCCGCCGCGGAGGGACACCGGATGATGCTCCTGCTGATCGGTGTGAACTGCGGCTGCCTGCTGACCCTGTGGGGCTCGTTGGCGACGCTGCTGTGGCGCGACCGCTGCGTAGCGGCCGGCGTGCACATCTCCTGGTGGTCGTTCCTGTGGCGCGGCCTGGTGCTGACCCCGCTCGTCCTCGTCGGCACAGTCCTCGCCCTGCAGTTGTAGATCAGGCAGTACGCCGGGCGTACGCCCGCGCCGCGCGCACCCGGTCGCCACAGCGCGTCGAGCACCACTGACGGCGTCCGTGGCGCAGCAGGTAGCGGTTGCAGGGTGGCGAGTCGCAGGCCGCCAGCCGCTCGGCGTCCGGTCCGGCGAGCAGATCGGCGGCGTCGGCGGCGATGGTCGCGAGAGCGCGGTCGAGCAGCTCGTTCGGGGCGCACGCCGCCTCGCGGTACGGCCCGGACTTCTCGTCCCACAGCAGCAAGGGGGCCGTCGGCACCCTTCGCAGGGCGTCGTTCACGGCAGTCAGGGCCGAGGGCAGCACCGGGATGCCCTCGACGCGGGCCGCGAACAACGCTCGGACGTGCTCGCGCAGCGAGCGCAGCTGCGTCGCGCACATCTCTCGCAGGTTGGCGCCGTCGGGCGCGAGGTCGTGCGCGGTCAGCCAGCGGTTCGTCGCCTCCGGCGTGCCGAGCAGGTCCACGAAGTTGCCGTTCGCCAGCGCGTAGCCGCTGTTGGCGAAATCGAGCGCGAGGTACTGCTCGGCGCCAGGCGCGGGCGTCAGGACGGACTCGGCGGTCGGACTCATGACTCTCATGGTACGGCTTGCCATCATCCGTGAGAAAGTCGTACCGTTCTCACGGATAACCAATCACTGATCCGTGAGGAAGAATCATGAGCACCGAGCACTTCGAGGTCCGCGCCCTGGGCGGCCCGACCGCCGTCTTCGAGTACGGCGGACTGCGGTTCCTCACCGACCCGACGTTCGACGAGCCGCGCGACTACGACCGCGGCGGGCGGGTCCTGAGCAAGACCGCACCCTCCGCGGGGCGCCCGGCCGACCTCGGCCGCGTCGACGTCGTCCTGCTCTCCCACGACGAGCACCCCGACAACCTCGACCTCTCCGGCCGCGCGCTGCTCGCCGACGTACCGCTGACCCTCACCACCACTGGTGGCGCCGAGCGGCTGGGCCAGAACGCCAAAGGACTCGCCAACTGGGAGGCGATCCAGCTGAACGACGGCGCGATCACGGTCACCGGCGTCCCGGCGATCCACGGGCCCGGGACCCGCGAGGAGGTCGAGCCGTTCACCGGCCAGGTCGTCGGCTTCGTGCTGACCGGCGAAGGCCTGCCGACCGTCTACGTCAGCGGCGACAACGCCTCGCTGGTGGCCGTGCAGGAGATCGCCGACAAGTTCGCTCCGATCGACACAGCCATCCTGTTCGCCGGTGCTCCTCGCATCCCTGCCGTGTTCGACGGCGCGGCTCTGGTGCTCGACAGCACCCAGGCCGCCGAGGCGGCCCGCCTCCTCGACGCCACCCGGGTGGTGCCGGTCCACTACAACAGCTGGGCCCACTTCACCGAGGGCCGCGACGAACTCGTCGCCGCCTTCACCGCCGCCGGACTGGCCGACCGCCTGGACCTCGGCCTCCCGCGGTAACCGTCGTACCGGTGACGGGACTCACCGCGCGGGTGGATTGCCGTCGGCACCGGGGTCCGGAAGAGTGCGGGCATGAGCGAGGAACAGAGCACCTCGGACAACACCCGGGCCTTTCGTGACGCGCGCGACTTCCTGATCGCGCACCGGGAGGACTACGACACGGCGTACCGGGACTTCAGCTGGCCGGCCTTCGACCGGTTCAACTGGGCGCGGGACTGGTTCGACGCGCTCGCGGTCGAGCAGCCCGAGGTGGCCGCGCTGACCATCGTCGAGGAGGACGGCGAGGTCAACTCGCTGACGTACGCCGAGATGGCCGAGCGGTCGCGGCAGGTGGCCGGATGGCTCACCGAGCACGGGCTGCAGCCGGGTGACCGGGTGCTGATCGTGCTCGGCAACACCGTGCCGCTGTGGGAGGTCATGCTCGGCTGCGTCCGCGCCGGCGCGGTGATGATCCCGGCAACGACCCTGCTCACCGACGCCGACCTGGCCGACCGGATCACGCGCGGCGGCGTACGGGCTGTGGTCACGGCCAGCGCGGACGCGACCCGGTACGACGGTGTCGCCGACCACTGCCTGCGCGTCGCCATCGGCGAGCCCGTCGACGGCTGGCTCGACTACGAGGAGACCCGGCAGTACGACGGGCCGATGCCCGAGGTCGACACCGCGGCCGACGACTCGCTGCTGCTCTACTTCACCTCCGGCACGACCAGCGAGCCGAAGCTGGTCGAGCACACCCAGGTCAGCTACCCCGTCGGCCACCTGTCGACCATGTACTGGATCGGTCTGCAGCCCGGCGACGTGCACCTCAACGTGTCGTCGCCCGGCTGGGCCAAGCACTCCTGGAGCAACGTGTTCGCGCCGTGGAACGCGGGCGCGACCGTCTTCCTCTACAACTACGTGCGCTTCGACGCCGAGAAGATGCTGCAGGTCCTGCAGACGTACGGCGTGACGACGTTCTGCGCCCCGCCGACGGTCTGGCGGATGCTGATCCAGGCCGACCTGTCAGCGGTCGAGGTGGCGATCCGGGAGTGCATCTCGGCCGGCGAGCCGCTGAACCCGGAGGTGATCGAGCAGGTCCGCAACGCCTGGGGCATCACCATCCGCGACGGGTACGGCCAGACCGAAACGACCGCGCAGATCGGCAACCCGCCGGGGCAGCCGGTCAAGCTCGGCTCGATGGGCCGGCCGCTGCCCGGGTACTCGATCGCGCTGGTCGACCCGAGCACGGACGCGATCGGCGACGACGGCGAGATCTGCATCGAGCTCGCTCCCCCGCCGGTACCGCTGATGCGCGGCTACCGCGACGCCAAGGCGCTCACCGACGAGGTGATGCGCGGCGGGTTCTACCACACCGGCGACGTCGCGAGCCGCGACGAGGACGGGTACATCACGTACGTCGGGCGCTCGGACGACGTGTTCAAGGCCAGCGACTACCGGATCTCGCCGTTCGAGCTCGAGTCGGTCCTGATCGAGCACCCGGCCGTCGCCGAGGCCGCCGTCGTGCCATCGCCGGACCCGGTCCGGCTCGCGGTGCCGAAGGCGTACGTCGTACTGGCCGCCGGGCGGGAGCCGTCCCGCGAGCTGGCGGCGGAGATCCTGCAGTTCTGCCGCGAGCACCTGGCGCCGTACAAACGCATCCGCCGGATCGAGTTCGCCGAACTGCCGAAGACGATCTCCGGCAAGATCCGCCGCGTCGAGCTCCGCACGGACGAGGCGGAAAAGGTCGCCACCGGCAACCCCACCGAACACGCCTACGACGAGTCCGACTTCAAGGAAGGCTGAGCGGGGCGCCAACCTGAGCCAGGGACAGCTGCCGACCCTCTCCTACTCTTTCCGGCCGGTGCAACCTCAACCCACGCCAAGCTCACCGGCCGCATTGCCGCCGACCTCGCCGTAGAAAGTGGTGAAATAGCCGGATGTCCACCGACACCGGCCTGGGAGTTGCCGCCTTCGTCGTTCTGCCGTTGCTGGTGGCAATCGCAGTCACAGCCTCCCGGTTCGTGCAGCTGCGGCACGACAAGGGCATCGTCACCGCGGCGATCCGCGCCGTCCTCCAGCTCGCGCTGGTCGGCGCGGTGGTCGGGTTCGCGCTGCAGACGATCTGGGGTGCGCTCCTGTTCGTGGGCGTGATGCTGACCGTCGCGACGATCACGAGCACCCGAAGGATCCGTTCGACCGTACGCGTCCCCGGTCAGTTCGCGTTCTGCGCGTTCGCGATCGGCGGCAGCGCGTGCGTCGTACTGCTGCTGCTCATCCTCCCCGGCGTCGTCCCGCGCAACCCGGAGACGATCCTCCCGATGGGCGGCATCATCATCGGCGGCGCGATGAACGCGACCACGCTCGCCGGCCGCCGGCTGCTGCACGAGTACGGCGCGCGCTTCGGCGAGTACGAGGCCGGGCTGTCGATCGGCCTGATGCCGGCGGACGCGTTCAAGCTCGTCGCGGGGCCTACCGCGGGCGACGCGCTGCTGCCCGCGCTCGACCAGACCCGCACGGTCGGCCTCGTCACGCTGCCCGGCGCCTTCGTCGGCATGGTGCTCGGCGGGGCGTCTCCGACCGCCGCGGCGGCGCTCCAGCTCGTGGTCCTGCTCGGCCTGATCGCGGCCGAGGCGCTCGCCATCCTGGTCACCACGGAGCTCCTTGCCCGCGCCCCGCTGCCGGACGGGCGTACCGTTTCCTCATGACCGACGACAACAGCATCCTCCACCGCATCAACGGCCTGGTCGCCGAGGAGCACGACCTGCGCACCAAGCACGCCGCCGGCCAGGTCGACGACGCCGACGAGAAGGCCCGCCTGCGCGCCCTCGAGGTCGAGCTCGACCAGTGCTGGGACCTCCTGCGCCAACGCCGCGCCAAGCGCGAGTACGGCGACAACCCCGACGAGGCGCAAGCCCGCTCCGCCGACACCGTCGAGGGCTACCTCAACTAGAACACCAGCAGCGGGGGTAGGTCACCCACGCCCCGCCCCCGCTGCTCAGGCTTCCAACTGCCCTCCGGCCGGTGCAAGCTCAGCCACAGACGACGTGCTCGTCCGCATTGCAGGCCTCAGAAGCCCCGCAGTTTGTCCGGGGTGATCCGGATCAGCACCGAGTAGTCCGCGTGGAAATCCGCCGGCGTCATGCTCAAGCTCTCCAGCCCCTCGGCGTACTTGGCGTCGTACACCGTCTTCTCCTCCTCCGTCGGACCCGACGGATCGACGACAGCAGACCCCGAGAGCACACCCACGTCACCGCCGGTGAACGTAGCGTTGAAGTGGACGGACACCCGCGGCCGCGCCTCGATGTTGTGCAGTTTCGCCTTCGCGGGCTGCGAGAACACCAGCAGCTCCCGCCCGTTCCAGTGGAACCACACCGGGTTCGGCGCCGGTGTGCCGGACTTGCCGACGGTGGTCAGCCAGAGCACCTGCTCGTCGGCCAACTGCTTCGCGATCCGCGCGCCGAACGCCGTGGACGTGTCGATCGTGAACATGTGAACCCCTCAGAACGGAACGGTCAGTTCGGGCCCAGGCGTCCCCACTCGATCGCCGGGCAGCGGTTCATCACCATCGTCAGTCCCGCGGCCGTCGTCCGGGTGTAGGCGTCCGGGTCCTCCACATCCAGCTGGAACCAGACCGCCCGCGCGTTGATTCCCACCGCCTCGTCCGCGATCGCCCCCGCCAGCTCCGACCGCACGAACACGTCCACGCAGTCCACCGGGAAGGGAATGTCGGCCAGCGACGCGTACCCCTGCTCCCCGTGCACCGTCTCCGCCGACGGATGCACCGGCACGATCCGCTTCCCGTGCTGCTGCAGGAATCGCGCCACGCCGTACGCCGCCCGGCTGCTGTTGTTCGACAGTCCCACCACGGCCCACGTCTGGCAGTCGGCCAGGATCTTCCGGATATCGCTCTCGTCAGCCCAGTTCGCCATGCAGCAATCTTCCCTCGGCCGGCAAACCTCAAGCCTGCCGACGCAGATAAGTCAGTACGGCGGACACCCGCCGATCCAGCCCGTCCTCCAGCTGCAGCTTCGCGAAGATGTTCCCGACGTGCTTCCGCACCGCCGCCTCGCTGACCACCAGCTCCGCGGCGATCGACGCGTTGACCCGGCCCTCCGCCATCAGCGCGAGCACCTCCAGCTCGCGCGGCGTCAGCGCCGCCAGCGGCCCGTCGTCCCGCCGCCGCGCCAGCAGCTGACGCACGACCTCCGGATCGACCACCGTCCCGCCCTCAGCGACCCGGTCGAGCGACGCCAGGAACTCCGTCACGTGCCCGACCCGGTCCTTCAGCAGATACCCGATCCCGCCAGTCGTTGTCTCCAGCAACGACGACAGGTACGCGTCGGCGACGTACTGCGACAGCACCAGAATCCCGATCGACGGCAGCTCCGCCCGGATCGCCGCGGCCGCCCGCAGCCCCTCGTCGCTGTGCCCGGGCGGCATCCGCACGTCGGTGATCACGACATCCGGCGGAGACTTCCGTACGACGGCCAGCAGCGCGTCCCCGTCCCCCACGGCGTCGCGAACCTCGTGCCCGGCGCGGTCGAGAATGCTGGCCAGCCCCTCGCGCAGCAGCATCGAGTCCTCGGCGAGCACGATGCTCAGTCGTCGAGCCGGCACGGGCACTCCATCCGTAGTCGAGTAGGCCCACCCGGTGGGCTGGACAGGTCGAGTGTGCCGCCCAGCGCGTCCAGCCGGGTCACCAGTCCGGTCAGACCGGTCCCCTGCGCCGGGTCGGCGCCGCCCTGACCGTCATCGGTCACCGTCACGACCAGGCGGTCGCGGTTGACCCAGGCCTGCACGTGGCAGTTCGTCGCGTTCGCGTGCTTGGCGACGTTGCCCAGCGTCTCGCTGACGAAGAAGTACGCCGCCGCCTCGATCGGCGCCGGCAGCCGGTCCGGCAGCGACACCTGCACCGACACCGGCAGCGGCATCCGGTCAGCCACCTCCCGTACGGCGGCCTCAAGCCCCAGGTCGACGAGCACCCGCGGGTGGATGCCCCGCACGGCCTCCCGCAGGTCTGCCAGCGCAGCCTCGGCCTCGCCGTGCGCCTTGACGACCAGCCGCTTGCTCTCACCATCCGGCAGGTCCAGCTCCGCCAGGCCGAGCGTCATGGTGAGCCCGACGAGGCGCTGCTGCACACCGTCGTGCAGGTGCCGCTCGATCCGGGCCCGCTCGGTCTCGAACGCGTCGACCAGGTCCAGCCGGGACCTGCGCAGCTCGGCGACGTTGCGGCGCAGTTCGTCCTCCCGCGGCCCCAGCAGCGACTTGGCCAGCGATGCCTCGGCCGCAGCCAGTACGCCGATCAGGTACGACGAGACGACGTAGAAGCACGGCCCGAAGGTGAAGAGGAACAGGACCCCCTCACCGGTCGTGTCCAGGATCCACGGGCCCATGCCCATCTCGTCGTCGGTCGCGATCATCGGCGCCATCAGCGTGATCACCAGCGTCACCGCGCTCAGCCCGGCGAAGGCGGCGCTGAACAACCAGACGAAGGTGCCGAGCAGTACGCCGTACCCGAGCGACCGCAGCGACGCCTGCTCGCGCCGGCGGAACTTGAGCCGCTCGCGCCGGGTCATGTTGGGCGGCATCTTCGCGTGCGGGCTCGCGATCCCGCCGGGCAGCACCAGCCGCGCCCGCCACCGCTCGACGTTCCCGATGACGACGCCGTACAGGGGGAAGAGGGTGAGCAGCAGCACCCCGATCACGATCGGGCTCAGCACCGCACTCACCGCGACCGAGACCAGCAGCACCGCGATCGTCAGCAGACCGACCGGCACCGAGCTGAGCAGGTAGGCATAGCTCCGCCACGGCCACGACGACACGAGATACCTCGGCATCGTCAGCGCCGCCCAAGCCGACCCCGGTTGCTGCACACCGCAACCCTAGGTCCCCGCAAGGCCGCCGCACGGTAGCTCACGCGCTACCTCAGGAGTACCTCCCAAGCCAGCGCGCCGAGCCCTGCCGGACGGTTCGCTAGAACCATGACCAGCAGCCTGCGCCAGCACCCAGATCCCGCCACCGCTCAGCAGCCGCCTGGGCCCCGGGCGATCCCTCCCGCTCTGCTGCTCGACGGGATCACCAAGACGTACAAGTCCAAGGCCGGAGCCGTCGACGCCCTGCGCGGTGTCACCTACCACTTCCAGCGCGGCTCCTACACCGCCGTGATGGGCCCCTCCGGCTCCGGCAAGTCGACCCTGCTGCAGTGCGCGGCGGGCCTCGACAAGCCCACCACCGGCGCGGTGGTGCTCAACGGCATCCCGCTGAACGGGCTCAACGAGGTGGCGCTGACCAAGCTCCGCCGCGAGCAGATGGGCTTCGTGTTCCAGGCCTACAACCTGCTCCCCTCGCTCACGGTCCACGACAACGTCGCCCTCCCGCTCCGCCTCACCGGCAAGCGCCCCCGGCGTACCGACGTCGACGACGTCCTCCGTCAGGTGGGCCTGGCGGACAAGGCCAAGCGCCGCCCCGCCGAGCTCTCCGGCGGCCAGCAGCAGCGCGTCGCGATCGCCCGCGCGCTGATCACCCAGCCGGCCGTGTTCTTCGCCGACGAACCGACCGGCGCGCTCGACAGCAGCACCAGCCGCCAGGTCCTCGAACTGTTGCGCACAGCAACCGATCGCAGCGGCCAGACCGTCGTCATGGTCACCCACGACCCGGTCGCCGCCGCGTACGCCGACCGCGTGCTGTTCCTGTCCGACGGCGTCGTCGCGGGGTCGCTCGACCGCGGCACCCCGCAGCAGATCGCCGCCGCGATGAGCGACCTGGAGCGCTGATGTTCTTCCTCAGCCGGCAGACCGTCCGCCGGCACCGCTCCCTGTACGCCGGTTCGTTCGTCGCGCTCGCCGTCGGCGTCTTCCTGCTCGGCCTCGCCGCCACGGCCACCGCCGCCACCATCGCGTACGACGCGCCGCCCGGAACGACCATCGCCGTCCACCTGCCCGGCGGCGACGGCACCGCCCCGCAGACCGTGCACGTCAACCCGACGGGTGAGGACGTGTCCGGCCTGCAGGTCGTGCTCAGCATGGTCGGGACGATCAGCGGGTTCATCACGATCTTCGTCATCGCGAGCACGTTCGCGTTCGCGGTGGCGTCCCGCCGCCGCGAGATCGGACTGCTCCGCCTGGTCGGCGCGACGCCGAAGCAGATCCGCCGGATGATCCTCGGCGAGGCGCTGGTCGTCGCGGTCGCCGCCTCCGTCACCGGCGCCGTCCTGGCGCAACTGGCGACGCCATTGCTGCTCGCGAAGGCGTCGTACACCGAACTCGCGCCGGTCAAGCTCGAACCGGCCAGCCCGTGGGTCGCCCTGGCGATCGCGATGGGGATCGGGATCGTCGTCGCGATGCTCGGCGCCCGGTCGGCCGCGCGGCGCGCGGGGCGGATCGGCGCGGTCGACGCGTTGCGGGAGGCCGCGCTGGAGCCGCCGCGGATCGGTCCCGTGCGCGTGGTGTTCGGCGTACTGGTCCTGGCCGGTTCGATCGTGCTGCTGGCCCTGATTCGGCCGGGCACGGGTGAGGGAGTGATCCCGCTGGCGATGTTCACGCCGATGCTGCTCGTGGTCGCGCTCACGCTGCTCGCGCCGCTGGTCGTCCCGACGGTCGGCCGCCTGCTGGCGGTCCCGCTCGTCGCCTGGACGAACGTCTCCGGCCGGCTCGCCAAGAGCAACGTCGTCGCGGCACCCCGGCGTACGGCGTCCTTGGCGGCGCCGATCCTGGCCATCTCCGCGATCGCGGGCTCGATGGTGCTCACCCTGAGCTTCGCCGCGGACGCGTCCACCGCGAGCATCCGGGACACCCTGGTCGCGCCGATCGTCGTCACCAGTCCGGACAATCCCACGCAGCAGATCCTCGAGACCCCCGGCGTGGCTGCCGCCGACGCGGCGATCCCTCTCACCGTGATCCGCACGGACGCCGACTCCGCCGAAATGGAGAGCGTCGAGGGCATCGACACCACGATCGCGCCGCGGGCGCGCCGCCTGGAAGCGCTCTCCGGCGATCTCGCAGGCCTCGGCGGCGCCAACACCGTTGCCATCAGCAAGGAACTGGCCGGGTACGAGGGCTACAAGCTCGGCTCCGACATCCCGGTCACCTACCTCGACGGCACCTCCGGCCACCTGAAGGTCGTCGCGATCGTCCGTACGGCGGCCGAGGTCAACGCCTCGATGCTCGTGTCGCGGGAGTTCGCCCAAGCGCACACCCCGAAGGCCCAGCCGGATCGGTGGTTCGTCCTGCCCGAGCCGGGCGTCGACACCAACCAGCTGATCGTCACGCTCAACACCATCCCCGGAGCGCACGCCGTACCGGCTGCCACCTGGGAAGCCGAACAGAGCCAGGGGGTCCGCGACGGCAACCAGCTCGGCCTGGTGCTGCTGCTCGGCCCCGCCGCGCTCTACAGCGCGATCGCGATCGTCAACACGCTCCTGATGGGCAGCCTCCAGCGCGGCCGCGAGTTCGTCACCTCGCGCCTGCTCGGCGCGACGCCCGCGCAGATCCGCCGAATGGTCCTGTGGGAGTCCACGCTGGTCGGCGCGGTCGCCCTCACCCTGGGCACCGTCATCACGGTCACGGTCGGCGCTCTCATCCGCCACGCGATGAGCGAGGGCCTCACCGACGTCCCGACCACGGTCCCCTGGGGCACCCTGCTCGGCATCGGCGCGATCTGCCTCATCCTCACCGCCGGCTCGGCGCTGGCCCCGACCGCCTTCATCCTCCGCAACTCCCACCCCTCGGCCGCGACCGAGTAACACCCGGCGACCGCCGGCACAAACCCTTCGAACCTCACGACAACCACCCGCCACCGGCCCCCGGCGTACCGACGATCGAAGCACCGGTCCGAGCCGATGGATCCCCCACCCGCTCCGCAGACCGGCCGAACAGGAAGGACCACCATGCGCACCCGCATCATCGCCGGCGCCCTGCTGACCGCAGGACTGCTCGCCACCCCGGCCACCGCCCTGGCCGACTCCGTCCGGATCACCAGCGACGCCCCGGACTCGGTCCGCATCACCGACGACTCGGTTCGCATCACGGACGACTCCGTCCGGATCACCGCCGACTCGGTGCGGATCACGTCCACCCCGGACGACAAGATCTGGTGATCACCGGCAGCAACGGCTGATCGCTTGTTCACCACCGGCACCGGTGGTGAACAAGCCGTCACCACCGCGCCGCCCGGAGCAGATCGGGCCGGGCGGCGCGGCTTGTCCGTGGGGCGTCGTAGGGTTGGCGCGATTGGGCCGGGTCGCTGCCGTGGATCGCGGGGGTGACCGGGGACAATGGCGCTGCCGCCAGCCCGCCGCGGCGCGTAACAGCCGGCACCACCGAGGAGTACACAGACCCGCATGGCACGCCGTACCAGCACCACCGCCGAACCCGAGGACTTCGAGGAGCGCATCCTCGACGTCGACGTCTCCGACGAGATGCGCACCAGCTTCCTGGAGTACGCCTACTCGGTGATCTACTCCCGGGCGCTGCCGGACGCCCGGGACGGCCTCAAGCCGGTGCAGCGGCGGATCCTGTTCTCGATGGCGGAGAACAACATCCGCCCCGACCGCGGCCACGTGAAGAGCGCCCGCGTCGTCGGTGAAGTGATGGGTAAGTACCACCCGCACGGCGACGGCGCGATCTACGACGCGCTGGTCCGCACCGCGCAGCCCTGGTCGATGCGGGTCCCGCTGATCGACGGCCACGGAAACTTCGGCTCCCTCGACGACGGCCCCGCCGCCATGCGGTACACCGAGTGCCGGATGGCGCCGCCCTCGCTGGCGATGACCGACGGCCTGGACGAGAACGTCGTCGACTTCAAGCCGAACTACGACGGCCGCGAGGAAGAGCCGTCGGTGCTCCCGGCCGCCTTCCCGAACCTGCTGGTCAACGGCGCCACCGGGATCGCGGTCGGCATGGCGACGAACATGGCCCCGCACAACCTGATCGAGGTCGTGCAGGCGCTGCGGCACCTGATCAAGACGCCGACCGCCGACCTCGACGACCTGATGCGCTTCATCCCCGGCCCGGACCTGCCGACCGGCGGCAAGATCGTCGGCCTGGAAGGCATCAAGGACGCCTATGCGGCGGGCCGCGGCAGCTTCAAGATGCGAGCCACCGCCCGGATCGAGAACGTCACCCCGCGACGCAAGGGCATCGTGGTCACCGAGCTGCCGTACACGGTCGGCCCGGAGAAGGTGATCGAGAAGATCAAGACGCTGGTCCAGGCCAAGAAGCTGCAGGGCATCGCCGACGTCAAGGACCTGACCGACCGCAGCCACGGCACTCAGCTGGTGATCGAGGTCAAGAACGGGTTCGTCCCCGAGGCCGTGCTGGAGCAGCTCTACAAGCTGACCCCGCTCGAGGACTCCTTCTCGATCAACGCGGTCTGCCTGGTCGACGGCCAGCCGCGCACGCTGGGCCTGAAGGAGCTGCTCGAGGTCTACCTGGAGCACCGCTCCGACGTGACCCGGCGGCGCAGCGAGTTCCGCAAGAAGAAGGCGGAGGACCGCCTGCACATCGTCGACGGTCTGCTGGTCGCGATCCTCGACATCGACGAGGTCATCCAGATCATCCGGACCAGCGACGACGCGGCCGCCGCGCGGACCCGGCTGATGGACATCTACGACCTGTCCGAGGTGCAGACCAACTACATCCTGGACATGCCGCTGCGCCGGCTGACCAAGTTCTCCAAGCTCGAGCTGGACACCGAGAAGGCCGAGCTCGAGGCGACGATCGAGAAGCTGACCGCCATCCTCGAGAACGAGCCGCTGCTGAAGAAGATCGTCGGCGACGAGCTCGCCGACATCGCGAAGACCTACGGCACCCCGCGCCGTACGGTGCTGCTGGAGTCGTCCGGCGCGGCCAAGACCGCCGCCGTCCCGCTCGAGGTCACCGACGACCCGTGCTGGGTGCTGATGAGCTCGACCGGTCTGCTCGCGCGGACCAACGGGGTCGAGCCGTTCGGCGAGGGCGACGGCCGGGCCAAGCACGACGCGATCGTCTCCGCGATCAAGAGCACCGCCCGCGGCCAGTACGGTCTGGTCACCAGCGCCGGCCGGCTGATCCGGCTGGAGTCGCTCGACCTCCCGGCCGTCCCGACCACGGCCAGCGCTCCGAACCTGCAGGGTGGCGCGCCGATCCCCGAGTTCGTCGAGCTCGAGCCCGGCGAGCGCGCGCTCGCGCTGACCACGATGGACCCCGACTCCGTCGGCCTGGCCGTCGGTACGGCGACCGGCGTGGTCAAGCGGATCGTCCCCGACCACCTGAGCAACCGCGACTCGTGGGAGGTCATCCGGCTCGCCGACGGCGACGAGGTCGTCGGCGCGGTCGAGCTGACCACCGGCGAGGAGGAGCTCTGCTTCATCGCCAGCGACGCGCAACTGCTGCACTTCAGCGCCTCGGCGGTGCGTCCGCAAGGCCGTACGGCGGGAGGCATGGCGGGCATCCGCCTGTCGGCCGGCGCCAAGGTCGTGTACTTCGGCGCCGTCGACCCCAACCGCGAGTCGCACGTCGTCACGATCGCCGGCTCCTCGTCGGCGCTGCCCGGGACCGAGGTCGGCGCCGTCAAGGTGACGCCGTTCAGCGAGTACCCGGCCAAGGGCCGCGCGACCGGTGGTGTCCGTTGCCAGCGCCTGCTCAAGGGCGAGGACGGGCTGCTGTTCGGCTTCGTCGGTACGGCGCCGGTCAAGGCCAGCGCGACCAGCGGAGCGCCGGTGGACCTGCCGCCGATCGACCCGCGGCGCGACGGTTCCGGCGTACCGGTGGCGCAGCCGATCGCTGCCTGCGCCCCGGACCTGGCAGGCTGACCCCATGAAGAGACTGGTCGCGGTCGGTGCGGTCCTCGTGCTCGCGCTGACCGGCTGCAGTGACAAGAAGGACGGGGGCGGCGACGGCAAGACCGGCGACGACCCGGTGGCGCTGCTGACCGAGGTCAAGAAGACGATCGACGAAGCGGCCAGCGTGCACGTCGTACTGACCGGGCGGGACCTGCCCGACACGGCGCAGACGCTGGCCAACGGCGACGGGGTCGCGACGCACGCGCCGGCGTTCAAGGGCAAGCTGACCGTGCGCGCGGCCGGTTCGCCGATCGACGCCGAGGTGGTCGCGGTCGGCGGCAAGGTCTACGCCAAGCTGCCGTTCACCCCGAAGTTCATCGAGCTGCCGCCGTCGCAGCTGGCCGGGCTCGGCGCGCCCGACCCGGCGATCCTGCTCGACCCGAACAAGGGCGTCACCGCGGTGCTCCCGACGCTGAAGAACCCGGCCGTCAAGGGTGAGACCCGCGACGGTTCGAAGGTGCTCACCGAGATCACCGGCGCGGTTCAGGGCAAGACGCTGCAGGGCATCTTCCCGAAGGCACCGGCCGACCAGGACTTCCCGAGCAGCTTCAAGATCGACAAGGACACCAAGCAGTTGGTGTCCGCCACGATCACCGGCCCGTTCTACGACGGCGCTACCAGCAGCTACGACCTCACCCTCGACCGGTACGGCGAAACGGTGGAGATCACCAAGCCGTGACAGAGGTCGCGGCGGTGGGAAGTGCTCGAACCAGACTGACTCTTGCCTCCATAGCTGTCGCCTTCGCGGCAGCTGACACCTATGTGGTCGTCCTTGCCCTCCCGGACATGATGTCCGGGGTCGGTCTGTCCGCGGACCAGCTCCAGCGTGCCGCGCCGATCATCTCCGGCTTCCTCCTCGGCTACATCGCGGTCCTGCCGCTGATCGGCCGGATCACCGACGTCGTCGGCCGGACACCGGTCCTGGTCGGCGCGCTCCTGCTGTTCGCCGTCGGCTCGCTGATCACCGCCGCGGCGTACGACCTCTCGCTCGTCGTCACCGGGCGCTTCCTGCAAGGCATCGGCGGTGGCGGCCTCGTTCCCGCGACCCTCGCGCTCGTCGCCGACCTCTGGCCACCCGCCAAGCGCGGGCTCCCGCTCGGTGTGGTCGGCGCGGTCCAGGAGCTCGGCTCGGTCCTCGGCCCACTGCTCGGCGCCGCCGTGCTGGCCGTCGCCGACTGGCGCTACATCTTCTGGCTCAACCTCGTCGTCGCGGTCGTGCTCGCTGTCCTCCTCCGCGGTCGCCAACGCCCACCGATTTCTTCCGCGGTCGGTCTCCTCGCCTGCGTCGCACTCGGCCTGACTCTCACCGCACCCGAGCGACTGGCGACGGGCATCACGCTCGGGCTTCCGTTCATCCCGTTCACCGGTGACTCCCGGCTGCTCACCCCGATCGGCGTCATCACCGCGATCCTCCTGATCGCCTGGCTGGCGCTGCTCCTGCACAAGACGAACCTGCGCGCGCTGGCCCAGATCGACCTCGTCGGCGCCCTTCTGCTCGCCCTCGCCCTGGCCGGCGTCGTACTGGCCTTCGCCACAGCCGATCCCGAACGCGAGGTCCTCTCCCCCGCCGGCCCCTGGCTCCTCGTCGCGGCAGCCGTCTTCGCGATCGCTTTCGCCGCCTGGCAACGCCACCTAGGGACACCCGGGCCGGCAGATGTCGCCTTCAGCCCCGAAACTGGCCCCGCCTCAGCGAGCACCGAGTCCACGCCGGGTGCCCTCCCGACGAGTGGTGAGCCCGGCCGCGACGTCGCGTCCACCGCCGACCGGCTCACACCGCCGCGGCGGGTTGCGATCATTCCGGCCGGACTCCTCCAGCACCCAGCCGCCTGGGGTTCGCTCCTGGTCAGCTTTCTCGTCGGCGCCGCGCTGATCGCGGCCCTCGTCGACATCCCCGTCTTCGCCCGTACGACGCAAGGCGGCGGCCAGCTCGCCGCCGCCCTCGTCCTGCTGCGCTTCCTGATCGCGCTCCCGCTCGGCGCGGTCGCCGGCGGCTGGCTCACCCGGCGCTACGGCCTGGGCCTGATCACCGCCGCCGGACTCGCCCTGGCCGGGCTGATGTTCGTCCTGATGGCCTTCTGGGGGCGCGACGCGCTCGACACCGTGCCCGCGACGCTCGTGCTGCTCGGTTGCGGGTTCGGCTTCGGACTCGCGCTGTCGCCGGTCAACACGGCCATGCTCGGCGCGACCCCGCAGGACAGCCACGGCCTGGTCAGCGCGCTGGTCGTCGTCGCCCGGATGGTCGGCATGCTCGTCGGCGTCTCGGCCCTGACCGCGATCGGACTGCGCCGGTACTACGCGCTCGCCGAGGACATCCCCTCCCCGAACGAGCTGTGCCCGGGCAGCCCCGGCACCTGCCGCCCGTTCGTCGACGCGCTGCGCGAGGCGGCGATCGCCCAGGTGCACACCATCTTCGCCGGGGCCGCGGTCTGCGCGTTCGCGGCCGCCGTACTGGCTGTCGTGCTGCTCGGGCGGCGCCGCGTTGTCCACGGGTGACGACCGTCATGGGGAACCCGGCGCGGCTCGCGTAACGTTGGGGGCTGTGAGTGCACCCTTACCCGGCCGGCCCGAGCTGTGCTCGACGTTCTGCCGGGACCTGAACGAGCCGATGCCCGGCACGGCCGTTGTGGCCGCCGGGTGGGTCGTCGTCGAACAGCCCGGCCCGTGGGGTGCCAAGGTCGCCACGCAGAGTCACCTGGACCCCGAGTTCGGGGCGCGGATCGACAAGTCGTGCAAGAAGGCGAACTTGCGGTTCGGCACGATCCGCCGGCCGGGCAAGCACGCCGACGCCGTACCGCTCCCGCACCAGGTGTACGTCGCCAGCACGGCGCCTGGCCGGTGCTGGCTGCTCGGCGGTCGCGTCGACGATCCGTTGGCGCTTGATGCGCTCGATCTGGACGCTGTTGCCCGCGGCGATGCCGACGCCGTACGGGCGTCGCTGCCCGAACTGTCGCCGATAGCTGAGCCCGTGTTGCTGGTCTGCACGAACGGCAAGCGCGACGAGTGCTGCGCGGTGCTGGGCCGGCCGCTGGTGGCCGGGCTGGCCGCACGGGTACCGGGCCGGGTGTGGGAGTCGTCGCACCTGAGTGGACACCGATTTTCCCCGACGGCGGCCGTGCTGCCGGCGGGGACGTTGCACGGCCAACTGACCGTGGAGTCCGCGGTCGCCGTGCTCGACGCCGCGGACCGCGGTGAAACCGTTGTGGAAACGCTGCGCGGACGGTCCACCTGGACCAAGCGCGGCCAAGTCGCCGAGATCGCCGTCCGCAGCCTCACTGGCGAGGTTGTCCTGGACGCGCTCGGCGTCGTCGCGGAAGAGCTGGACACCGTCACCGTCGCCCACACCGACGGCCGGACCTGGCAGGTCCAGGTGACCAGCGAACCCGCCGACCCTCCCCGCCCGGAATCCTGTGGAAAGGAGCCTTTCGCCATGTCGATCCTGCGTGCCGGCACCGTAGTTCCGGGTGGTACCCGATGAGCGCCGAGGGGCCGGTCCCCGGCTTCGAGGACCTGCTCGCGGCCAACGCCGACTATGCCAAGAACTTCTCGTACGGCGGCTTCGACGGCATCGCACACGCCGGCGTCGGCGTCGTCACCTGCATGGACTCCCGCATCCCGCCGCTGGAACTGCTCGGCCTCAAGCCCGGCGACGCCAAGGTCCTGCGCAGCGCCGGCGGCCGCGTCACCGAACTGACGATGACCGGCCTCGTCCTCGGCGTCCACCTGCTCGGCGTCCGCCGCATCATGGTCATCCCGCACACCCGCTGCGCGATGGCGTCGATGACCGAGGACCAGATGCGCGAGAAGGTCGAGAAGGCCTCCGGCCTCCCCGCGGCCTACCTCACCCTCAACGTCATCCCCGACCAGCTCGAGGCGCTCCGCCACGACGTAGCCGCCGTCCGCGAGCACCCCCTGATCGGCGAAGACGTCCTGGTCGGCGGCTTCATGTACGACGTCGACACCGGCCTCCTGACCCAGATCGTCTAGATCACGACGACCTTGCCGGTGTCCAGTGCGTAGTAGGCGCCGACCAGCTTCACCTTGCCGGACTTCTCCAGTGGGCCGAGGACCGGGGACTTCCGCAGTTCGGTGAGGACGTGCTGGACGTTGGCCTGGACGGCGTTCTCCAACCTGTCCCCCGGCTTTCCGGCGACCTGCCGGACGGCCGGGGACAGCGTGTCGACCAGATAGCCGATCTCGCCCGCGTGGTTGCCGGTGCGATGGCTGTCCACTGCCTTGATCGTCGCGTCGATCGCGCCGCAGCGCTGATGCCCGAGCACCATCAGCAGCGGCGTCTTCAACTCCGCGACCCCGAACTCCAGGCTCCCGGTCACCGAGTGGTCCAGCGCCTCGCCAGCACTCCGTACGACGACCAGATCACCGAGCCCCCGGTCGAAGACCAGCTCGATCGGGACCCGCGAGTCCACACACCCGATCACCGTCGCGAACGGCTGCTGACCCTTGCTCACGGCAACTCTCCGGTCCAGCCCCTCGTCGATCGCTTCGGTGCGGTTGGCAACAAACCGCGCGTTCCCCTCCAACAACCGCCGCAGCGCCTGATCACCAGTGGTGACAGGCGGTTCGACCGCGGCCGGCTGAGTCGACGGGCCGGTCGCGCCAGCGGCCGACGGCGTACCAGTGTCCTGGCATGAGCTCAGCACGACCACCCCCAATCCGGCGCCAACAGTGGCTCCGAACGCGTTGGACAGGAAGCGGCGACGAGATGGCGGAGGCGGATTGCTCACAGGGGTTCTCCTCACGGGCGGCGGAGCTGGGCGACCCCGCCTTCCGAAAGTAACGCATTGCATACTGTCTGCAATACCCACGACAGCCCACGAAGTCCGGCCGGTGCCGCCAGAACCTGATAGGAACTCCTTATGAGACTCCGCCCAAGCTCTCTTTCCCGATCCCTGGTGGTCGGCGCCCTGGCGCTCAGCACCGTCCTGACCGCGACGCCCGCACCTCCCGCGATCGCGGTCGCCCGGCCCAGCCAGCCGCTCGACCAGCACGCCTCCTGCTTCGACGCCGCCGTCACCGGCACGGTCGAGGAGCAGCGCCTCGACAACGGCGTCGCCAACGGCCCGTCGGTCCCCGCGCAGATCCTGGCCCGCTCGGGCTTCGACAAGCAGGTGAAGCTCTTCAGCCACCTCCTCTGCGCCGCCCCCAACAAGCTGGCCGCCCGCCTCGTCGTCCGCGCCCAGGCCGAAGCACTCTGGCGTACGGCGACGCACCGCGCCCAGCACGCGCAGACCGCGCCGGCTCTCCCCGCCACCGACGACCGCGGCCTCTACTGGGCCCGCATCTCGATGGCCCTCGCGCTGCGCCAGTGGCAGCCGTCGTTCGGACTCAGTACGGCGGACCGCGCCGAGCTGATCCGCAGCCTGGAGTACGCGTCCCGCGGCATCACGAGCACCCGGTTCTCCCCCGGCGTGCGGAAGATCCTGGTGACCGGGTTCGACCCGTTCACGCTCGACGCGGACATCCGGATCGGCAACCCGTCCGGCGCGAACGCGCTCTCCCTGGACGGGCAGCGCTGGCGCGTCGGCAGTACGACGTACGAGATCCAGACCGTCGTGTTCCCGGTCCGCTACACCGACTTCGACCAGAACATGGTCGAAGACGCGCTCGCCCCGCACTACCGCCGCGGACCGCAGCACGCGGACCTGGTGATGACCGCGAGCCAGGGCCGGGTCGGCATCTTCGACCTCGAGGTCTTCAACGGCCGCCGCCGTTCGGTCAGCTCGATCGGCGACAACAACAATCTCTGGGGCGGCGGCACGATCAACGCGCCCGTCGTCTCACCGAGCATGCCTGCCGGCCCCGAGTGGCTGACCACCAGCCTCCCGACCGCCCGGATGGCGCAGGCCGACGTCACGCCGTTCCGCACCCGGGTCAACACCTCGGTCCTCGAGATCCCCGCCGGCCAGACCCTCCCGGTCCGCCAGCCCCTCGGCCCGACCCCCGGCTCGATCGCGTCCGAAGGCGCCGGCGGCGGCTACTTGTCGAACGAGGTCGCCTACCGCAACACCCTCCAGCGCGACCTCCTCGACCCCCTGATGCCGGCCGGCCACCTGCACGTCCCGGTCCTCCAGTTCGACCTCGCCAACACGACCGAGATCACCGACCCGACGTACGAAGCCAACCGCGACGCCATCGTCCGCGGCGCCCACGCCGTACTGCGCCGGGCCCTCAGCTGAGGATCACGTCGAAGGCGGCCATCACCGAGTCCAGGTGGTGGTCGGCCTTCGGGCCGTCGTGGTGGTGGCCGACCTGGATCGTGCGCATCCCGGCGTTGATGCCGCCGAGGATGTCGTACGCCGGGTGGTCGCCGACCATCCAGCCGCCTTCGAGGCGGGCGCCGGTCTGCTCGGCGGCGAGCGCGAAGATGCGACGGTCGGGCTTGCGTACGCCGGCGCTCTCCGAGATGCACGCGTAGTCGACCGCCGCGCCGATGCCGGTGTGGTCGAGCTTCAGCTGCTGCTGGACGACCGTACCGTTGGTGATGACAGCAACCCGCCAGCCGGCTGCGCGTAGCCGAGCAATCCCGTCGAGCACCTCCGGCTCGACCGACGTGAACAGCGGATGCTCCCGGTCGTACTCTTCGACCAACTCCCGCACAGAACGCTCGACCCCGAAGGCCTTCACCCCAGCGAAGAGCTCTTCACGCGGCTTGAACCCACCCTCGTCCTCCGCCAGCAACCAGCTCAGCGCGTCCGCGCCCAGCCCTTCCTTCTCCACCCACCATTCAGCCCACGCCCGAAACGCGCCGTTGCGGTCGATCAAGGTGTTGTCCAGATCGAACGCCACCAACCGGGGCTGCCGCTCCCGCGCCTCGCCGGTCGACGCGTCAGCGTGAGACTGCCGCTTCACCCAGTCCGCCCGGCGGACCTCGTACTCGACCTCGCCGTACTCAGCCCCCGGCTCCTCGTGCGACGACGAGAACGCCCTGGCAAAGGTCATCCCCAGCGACACCATCGTCGCCCGCGACCCGACGTTCACCGTCAGTGTCTGCGCGAAGATCCGCTCCAGCCCCACCTCGTCGAACCCGTACCGCAGCAGCTCCCGCGACCCCTCACTCGCATACCCGCGCCCCCACCGCCCCCGCAGCAGCCGGTACCCGAGCTCAGCCTCCCCCTCCACCTCCGGCTGATCCGGCCCGTACGGCGGCCGCAAGATCCACCACCCCACGAACCCGTCCTCGTCGAACCCCACCCAGAACCCCAACCCCGGATTCCTCCGAGCATCCTCGAGCCGCCTCCCGTGCGCCGCCACGACTTCCTCCCGAGGCCGCGCCCGCCCACCCAGGTACCGCATCACCTCAGGATCGGAATCCAGCAGCACCTCGAACTCCAGATGCTCATCCCCCAACGGCACCAGCTCCAGCCGCCCCGTCCGCAAACCCGGTTGCTCCATCCCCCGATCCTCGCACCCACCCCACACCAACCTCAGCCCAATTACCCGCCCACGCTCTTTCGCCCTGAACAGCAGCGACCCCCGCAGCCTTCTCAGGTTGCGGGGGTCGGCGTACTGCGGCTCAGGCGTCGATGCGGGTCTCGTCCAGCTCGTACGCGCCCTGCACGATGAACTCCTTGCGCGGCGCCACGTCGTTGCCCATCAGCAAATCGAAGACGTTCGCGGCGGCTTCGCCGTCGTCGACGGTGATGCGGCGGAGGGTGCGGTGGCGGGGGTCCATGGTGGTTTCGGCCAGCTGGTCGGCGTCCATCTCACCGAGACCCTTGTAGCGCTGCGGGGGCTCTTTCCAGCGGACGCCCTTCTTCATCAGTTCGGCCGACTTCCGCTGGTACTCGGCGTCGCTGTAGGTGTACAGGTACTTGTCCTGCCCCTTCTTCGGGTTGGTCAACTCGAAGCGGTGCAGCGGCGGTACGGCGGTGTAGACGCGGCCGGCGTCGACCAGCGGGCGCATGTAGCGGAAGAACAGCGTGGCGAGCAGGCAGCGGATGTGGGCGCCGTCGGAGTCGGCGTCGGCCATGAAGATGATCTTGCCGTAGCGCGCCTGCTCCAGGTCGAACGTGCGGCCGGAGCCGGCGCCGACGACCTGGATGATCGACGCGCACTCGGCGTTCTTCAGCATGTCGCCGACCGACGCCTTCTGCACGTTCAGGATCTTGCCCCGGATCGGCAGCAGCGCCTGGAACTCCGAGCTGCGGGCGAGCTTCGCCGTACCGAGCGCCGAGTCACCCTCGACGATGAACAGCTCGGAGCGGTCCACGTCGTTGCTGCGGCAGTCGGCCAGCTTCGCGGGCAGCGCCGACGACTCCAGCGCGGTCTTGCGGCGCTGCAGCTCGCGGTGCTGGCGGGCCGCCACGCGCGTGCGGGACGCGGCGACGACCTTCTCCAGTACGGCGCGCGCCTGGGCCTTCGCCGTGCCCTTGGTCGAGGTGAGGAACGTCTCCAGCTCGGTCTGGACCACCTTCGCGACGATCCGCGACGCGGCCGGCGTACCGAGCACCTCCTTGGTCTGGCCGTCGAACTGCGGCTCGGCCAGCCGGACCGTGACCACGGAGGTGAGTCCCTCGAGCACGTCGTCCTTGATGATCTCCTCGCCGCTCTTCAGCAGCCGCGTCCCGGTCAGGACGCCGGTGAACGCCTTCGACAGCGCCCGCTCGAAGCCGGCCACGTGCGTGCCGCCCTTGGGCGTGGAGACGATGTTCACGAACGAGCGGACCTCGGTCTCGTACCCGTCGCCCCAGCGGACCGCGATGTCGACGTCCAGGTCGCGCTCGACGTCGGTCGGGGTCATGTGCCCGGCGTCGTCGAGCATCGGCACGGTCTCGGTGAAGTGGCCGGTCCCGGTCAGCCGGACGACCTCGGTGACCGGCTGGTCGGTGGCCAGGAACTCGCAGAACTCCGAGATCCCGCCGTCGTGCTTGAACGACTCCTCGGTCGGCTCGTCACCGCGCTCGTCGCGGATCACCAGCTCCAGGCCGGGGACCAGGAACGACGTCTGCCGCGCCCGGGTGACCAGCTCGTCGTAGTTGAACGTCGCGTCCTTGGTGAAGACCTGACGGTCGGCCCAGTACCGGATCCGGGTCCCGGTGACACCCTTCTTCGCGCGGCCGGCCTTGCGCAGACCGACCGCCGGGGTGAAGGGCGCCGAAGCGCCGTCGCCGTCGAACTCGCCGGCCACCCCGCGCCGGAACGACGTGGTCCAGACCGTGCCACCACGGTCCACCTCGACGTCCAGGCGCGCGGACAGCGCGTTCACGACCGAGGCGCCGACGCCGTGCAGACCACCGGAGGCGTTGTACGAGCCGCCGCCGAACTTGCCGCCGGCGTGCAGCTTGGTGAAGACCACCTCGACGCCGCTCAGCTTGGTCTTCGGCTCGATGTCGACCGGGATGCCGCGGGCCTTGTCGCGCACCTCGACCGAACCGTCCTGGTGCAGGATCACGTCGATCCGGTCGCCGTGACCGGCCAGGGCCTCGTCGACGGCGTTGTCGATGATCTCCCACAGGCAGTGCATCAGGCCGCGGCTGTCGGTCGAGCCGATGTACATGCCCGGGCGCTTCCGGACCGCCTCCAGCCCCTCGAGCACGAGCAGGTTGCGGGCGTTGTACGTCGGGTCGAGCTCGGTACTGCGAGGCGTCGGGGCGGCCACAGGGCTCCTTCACTGGTTCACAAGCAGACATCCGTACGACGACTCGGCCGCCGTACGAGTGACAGCCTACGAGGCCCCACCCCCAAAACCCGGCAGGAGGTGGCCGTGGCCGATTTGGGTTGCCCGGCATCATGGCGGGGTACCGATCCAGCACAACGTGAGCAACAACAGCATCGACAGGGAATCCAGCCAGAACAGTTGTTTCGGAAGATATCGATCCGGACTCGATCACTGGGAAATTCCGACACTCCGGATGTGAACGCGCAGTGAGCATCCCGTGGCGCACAGTGAAAGAGGACACGCCCGACACCCGCCGGAAACAACAGATCGACCGAATCCGAAACGATTCCCCGTCAATATGCGTCATAAGGGAACAGGTGGTTCGTCTCACATTCGGACACGCTGCACCTACCGGGAAGCGATCCGCATGTCAGGATGTTGCTATCTGGTGAGTACGGAACTAGATGAGATGAGGCCTCAAGTGACTACAGCACTCGCCCCGAGTTCGACCCTGTCGGCTGCGGACCGTTGTGACCGCTGCGGCGCGCAGGCCTACGTCCGTGTCACCCTGACCAGCGGTGGGGAGCTTCTGTTCTGCGCCCACCACGGCCGGGAGCACTCGGAGAAGCTGCGCGACATCGCTATCACCATCCACGACGAGACCGGTCGGCTGGACGCCACCCCGGTCGCGGCCGTGGAAGAGGAGCGGTAACCCCAGGCCTCGTAGGCGCCAACGACGGCGCAGACCCCCAACGAACTTAGCGATGGCGGTCACCCGGACAGGGTGGCCGCCATCAGTCCTGTTCGGCGACGGTCGGCTGTTGCCTTGGTCACACCATCGGTACGCCGGGCTCCGGCCCGTGCCGGCGGAACTCCTGCCAAGCGCCCGCCAGCCGATTCACTGCGTCGATCAGCACTTCCGGCGCGTACGCGAACGGCAGCCGCAGATAGTTGTCGTGGTCACCGGTCGGATCCATCGCGTGCCCCGCAACGACCTCGACGCCGTGCCGCAGCGCGATCTGCGCGAACACCCGCGCGTCCGTGTCCGGCAAGCGCACCCACAACGCCGATCCCCCGGCCGGCTCCTCCCACTCCCACTCGGGCAGCCGATCGCGCAGCAGTTCGCCGATGTGCGCGCGGCGTCCGGTGGCCAGCCGCGCCCGTTCGGCCGTCACCTCAGCGAGTCGCGGCAACAATCGCGCCGTGAGGGCCTGGTCGATCACCGGACTGCCGAGATCGGCCAGCGCCTTGTGGCGCGCGAGCCGGTCGGCCAACGGCCGCGGCGCACGGATCCAGCCGATGCGTAATCCGCCCCAGACCGCTTTCGACACCGACCCGATCGTGAGCACTTCCGCATGACCTGGCGCGAACGCGGCCAGCGGCGGAGGAATTTCCGGTCCGGCCGGATCGCCGGCGGAATAGGCGTTGTCCTCGACCACCACCACGCCGTACCTCCCGGCGATTTCCGCGACCTGGCGACGGCGGGCCGGTGACATCAGCCGGCCGGTCGGATTGTGGAACGTCGGCATCACGAACAGCATCGCCGGCTGGTGCTTCTTGAGCGCGGCCGGCAGCAGGTCGGGGCGGATCCCGGCATCGTCCAGCGGTACGCCGACCACGCGGCCGCCCGCTGCGCCGAACAGGTCGAAACAGCCGGGCCAGCTCGGCTGCTCGATCACGACCGCGGCGCCGGTCCGCAGGTACATCTGCGTGACCAGCGCGATCGCCTGGTGCGCGCCGCTGGTGACGACGATCTCGTCCGGGCTGGTCGGCAGGCCGGACTGCTCGAAGTGCTCGGCGATCCGTTCCCGCAGCGGCTCGATGCCGCGGGGGTGGTAGCCGACGTCCTGCAGCAGCGTGGGCAGGTCGGTGCGGGCCAGGTCCTCTACCTCGGCGGCGAGGTCGGGGATGCCGGGATCGACGGCGTACGTCATCGAGATCACGTCACCCGGGCCGACCGTGATCCGGTGGAACAGCGACTCGCCGTACCCGAGCGGCATCCGTTTGTCGGCGGTCGACCGGCCACGGCTCGCGGACCGGGCGACCGTCGTACCGCTGCCGCGCCGGCTCTCGACGAGTCCGCGGGCGCGCAACTCGTCGTACGCCGCGACGACCGTGCTGCGGCTGACCGCGAGCGCCTCGGCGAGCCGGCGCTCGGCCGGCAGCTTGGCGCCGACCGGGAGCTCGGTCGAGCCCATCAGCGCGGCCAGCGCGTCAGCCAGGCGGCGGTACAGGCCGCCGGTGCGGCCGGTCAGCCGGCGCCCGATCAGGTCGGCCAGGACGGCGGGATCTCCGGAACGGTCCACTTCTCCTCGGATTGGCTCGGGTGGACTGGGCGTCGAGCCGACAGGCTAGTCGCGGAAGCAGTCCAGTTGAAGAGTGAGGACGATGATGGGGATCGGGCAGCTGCTCGGGTTCGCCGGCGCGACAGTGGTGCTGG
The DNA here is from genome assembly GCF_039529595.1 of Kribbella lupini. Classification (NCBI taxonomy): domain Bacteria; kingdom Bacillati; phylum Actinomycetota; class Actinomycetes; order Propionibacteriales; family Kribbellaceae; genus Kribbella; species Kribbella lupini. The sequence goes on from NZ_BAAANC010000001.1 coordinate 1,957,133, forward strand.
TCGGGATGCCGGGGCCGAACAACATCTACATCTCGCTGCGCAGCCTGACCCAGGGCCGGCGGGCGGGCGTGGTGTCGGCGTTCGCGATCGAGACTGGGTCGGTGGTCTACATCCTGGTCACCGCGCTCGGGCTGGTCGCCGTACTGGACGCTTCGCCGGAGCTGTTCACGGTGATCTCGCTGGCGGGTGCGGCGTACTTGGCGTACCTCGGGGTGAAGACACTGCGGTCCTCGGGGAGCTCGTCCGGCCTCGGGTCGCTGCGGGCAGAACCGCTGGGGCGGGTCTTTCGCGCGGGCGTGCTGGTCAACCTGCTGAACCCGAAGGCGGCGTTGTTCTTCCTTGCCTTCCTCCCCCAGTTCACGACACGCGACGCCGGTCCCGGCCAGGTGCGGACGGAGATGCTGCTGCTCGGTCTGGCCGTCCTCGTGATCGGGCTGGCGCTCGACCTCGGTTACGCCGTCGGGGCGGACGCGATCGGCCGGCGCTTCCGCTCGCCCCGCAGCACCACGATCCAGCGCTACCTGGCGGGCGGAAGCTACCTCGCCGTCTCCGTCGTCGCGGCCCTGACCGCACTGAACCTCTAGCTCAAGGTGAGACTTCCATGTGTGTACTCGACAGTGAGAGTTCGCTCGCCAACTCGCACGCCGTGAAGGCGCAAGGACTGCCAAGGGAAGTCGCTTGCGGGTGTGATGTCGAGCGTGCCGGCCGGGACGTTGGGCTCGATACCCAGCGCCGCCACGATCACCGCAACCGCCGAAGCTGCAGCCCAGGCCTGCGGCCGGCAGGACAGCGGGTACGGCGTGGGGCTGCTTTCCTCGGCCGCCCCCGCTCCCCCGTACAACTCAGGTAGCCGATAGCCGAACGACTCGGCCGCCGTCAGCAGACCGCGCGTGTACGTCGTCGCGACAGCAGAGCGACCGGCGGCGTACAGGCCCTGGACGGCCATCGCGGTGTCGTGCGGCCAGACGCTGCCGGTGTGGTAGCCGAGCGGGTTGAAGCCGGTCATCTCGGTCGTCAACGTGCGGAGCCCGAAGCCGGAGTCCAGCTGCTGGTCGCCGAGCAGGGCGGCGACAGTTGCTTCCTCGTCAGCGTCGAGCAGGCCGGTGCCAAGCAGGTGGCCCATGTTGGACGCCGGACCGGCGACCGGGCGCTTGGCGCCGTCGAGCGCGATCGCCGGATAGCCGTCGACCCAGAACTTCTCCCGGAACCTGGTCTTCAGCTCGGCCGCCCAAGCCCGCCACTCGTCGGCACCACTCATGTCACCCGCGAAAGCCTCCAGCAGCTCGGCACCCGCAATCGCCGCGGCGTACGCGTACCCCTGGACCTCGCACAGCGCGATCGGCGCGCCGGCGATCGTGCCGTCAGGCCACTGGACCGAATCGCTGGAGTCCTTCCACCCCTGGTTGGCCAAGCCGTGCCCGGACTCGTCGATGTACTCGAAGAACCCGTCGCCGTCAGGATCGGCGTACTCGCGCATCCAGGCGAGCGCGCGCTGCAGGTTCGGCAGCAGCCCGCGCACCTCGTCGGCGGGCATGCCCCAGCGCCACGCCTTGTGCAGGGTGGTGATCCAGAGCTGGGTCGCGTCGTGCGTTCCGTAGTACGCCGCCGGCAGGACCAGGCCGGCGCCGTGGTCGGCGACCTCGGCCCGCAGTTCGTGCGGGATCTTGCCGGGCTGCTCGGCCGCGTCGGGGTCCACCTTGGTGCCCTGCCGCGCCGCCAGCGCGCGCAAGGTGCCCGCGGCAAGCTCCGGGTCGACCGGGATCAGCATGCTCGAGGAGATCAAGGAGTCGCGCCCGAAGAGTGTCAGGTACCAGGGCGGTCCGGCGCCGAGGTAGCGGTCGCTCTCGGCCCCGAGCTGGAGCGCGGCAAGGTCGTCCAGGGAGCGGCGGAGCCAGCGTTCCACCCGGGTGTCCGAGCAGGAGAGCGCGATCTCGTCGTACGCCGGACGCTGGGACGGCGGCTTGATCTCGAAGCCGGTCGCCGCCGGGAACTCGGCGCTGAGCCGGAGCGTGATCGTCGACTCGTCACCGGGCTTGAGTTGCAGCTGCCACTGCAACGCGTCACCGCTGAGAACGGGCTCGAGATCGGCGAGAGCGCTCACCCGCGTTCCGGCCTTCTCCCAGGACAACCCGCCGGCATCGACCACGGCGGTCAGCGCGGGAAGGTCAGCGGCAGCCTCGCTCCGTACCTCGGCGGTCCCGGCGAGATCGGTGCCGAGAGCAACCTTCAACGTGCAGTCGACGGTCTGGTGCGCGTTGTTGATCAGTGTCAGACGCTCCGTCAGACCATCACCACCGACCGTCCGCGTCCGCCGCAACCGCACCGTCGGATCGTGCCCGGCGTCGCCCAGCCCCTCGACGACAGCGCTGAAGACGGTCACCCCACCACCGGGCTCGTCGACGTGCACCGCGAGCGGTTCCTTCCCGTCGACGGTCACCACCATCCGGGACAGGACCCGGCGGTCGCGGGCGTAGACGCCTTCGGCGCCGGTGCCGGTGAGTTGGCCGGAACGCGGCGAGAGCACCACCCAGGGTGCGGCGAGTGTGGTGACGAGTTCGTGGAGTGCAGCCATGCGTCCACACTAAGCCGAGCGTTTTACGGCACAGTGGTGGGCGTGAACTCCGTTGCGACGTTCCTGGTCGGCGTGGCGATCTTCGTCGGCATCATCGGCATCGTGGTCCCGGTGCTGCCCGGGGCGCTGCTCAGCCTCGCCGCGATCCTGATCTGGGCGCTGGAGGAGCAGAGCCCAACAGGCTGGCTCGTGCTGGCCGCGGCCGTGGTCCTGATCGGTGCCAGCCAGGTGGTCAAGTACATCGTCCCGGAGCGCCGGCTCCGCGAGTCCGGCGTCCCACGACGGTCGATGTTCGTCGGCGTGCTGCTCGGGATCGTCGGGTTCTTCGTGATCCCGGTGGTCGGCATGTTCGTCGGGTTCCCGCTCGGCGTGTACCTGTCCGAGCGGCAGCGCCTCGGCACCCACCCGTCCGCGTGGACCTCGACCAAGCACGCGCTGCGCGCGACCGGTCTGTCGATCCTGATCGAGTTCGTCGGTACGGCGCTCGCCGCGGCCGTCTGGCTGGTCGCCGTCCTGTTCCTGGTCTGACTGCCAGGGTTTTGCCAGGCAGGCGGCAGGCTCGTCTCAGGTCGGCGTCGCAGGCTGGGACGACCAGTACCAGGTGAGGGCCTGGTACGTCGTACCGGGAGGCAGTTGCAGATGGCGTCGTTCGAGAAACTCTCCGACAAACCGTGGCGGATCGTCGGCACCGTCGCGGCGGTGGTCGTCACCACGGCCGCCGGTGGAGTCGCCTGGGCCACCACCAACGCCGACCCGTCCCCGTCTCCGTCGACCAACCCGTCGGCCTCGCCCTCGGCACCCGCCGACCCGGCCAAGCCGGGCGGTCCCGGCGGGTTGGGCCGGCACGGCGAGTTCGGGCTCGGGATGGGCGCGTTGCACGGCGAGTTCGTGGTGGAGAAGGACGGCGGCGGCTACCAGACCGTCGCCACCCAGCGCGGTGAGGTCACCGCGGTCAGCAAGGACAAGCTCACGGTCAAGAGCGCCGACGGCTACAGCCGCGAGTACACGCTGACCGAGGACACCTTGGTGAACGCGGCCCGCGACGGCATCGACGACGTGAAGACCGGCAACCAGGTCACCGTGTCGGCGGTCGTCGCGAACAACGTCGCCACCGCCACGACGGTCAACGACGGGACCACCCGTGACGCGGCCCGCGACAAGTGGGGCTTCAAGCGCGGTCCCCGCTGACCCGTCCCGCGGCTCCCCGGCGACACGCCGGGGAGCCAGGCGGACTCACAGCCGATTGCCAGGAAGCTTCCAGCCTCCGCACGGGTGCCGGGGGCAGACTGAACCCATGAGCCCGCATCTTCTGGTGGTCGACGACGAGCCCAACATCGTCGAGCTGCTGTCGGCGAGTCTGCGGTTCGCCGGGTACGACGTGACCACGGCGACCCACGGCGCCGAGGCGCTGAAGAAGGCCCGCGAGGTGGAGCCCGACCTCGTCGTACTCGACGTGATGATGCCCGGGCTCGACGGCTTCGAGGTGGTCCGGCGGCTGCGCGGCGAGGACCGGCACGTCCCGGTCCTCTTCCTCACCGCCCGGGACGCGGTCGAGGACAAGGTGCTCGGCCTGCACACCGGTGGCGACGACTACGTGACCAAGCCGTTCAGCCTCGACGAGCTGGTCGCGCGGGTGCGCGCTCTCCTGCGCAGGTCCGGGCACCGCGAGCAGGCCGCGACCGAGCCCGCGATCCTCAAGTACGCCGACCTCGAGCTCAACGAGGACAGCTACGAGGTGTTCAAGGCGGGCGAGGCGGTGCAGCTGTCGCTGACCGAGTTCAAGCTGCTGCGGTGCCTGCTGGAGAACGCCGAGCGGGTGATGTCGAAGGGCCAGATCCTCTCCGCCGTCTGGAACTACGACTTCGCCGGTGACGCCGGCGTGGTCGAGTCGTACATGTCGTACCTGCGCCGCAAGGTCGACACCGGCGACCAGAAGCTCCTGCACACCGTCCGCGGCGTAGGCTACGTCCTCCGTACGCCGAGAGTCCCGAACTGATGGTCGGCCTGACCGCCTGGCGTGGCCACCGGCGCCTGACCGAGCGCTACCCGCTGCGCGTCACGATCGTCCTGGTCCTGCTCACGCTGGTCACCGCGGCGCTGCTGGCGTCGGGGCTGGTCGCGACCACGATCATGCGCGGCTACCTGATCGACCGTGTCGACACGCAGCTGGCCGACGCCTCACGTCAGATCGTCAACCGGCCCGCGCCGCGGCCGTTCGAGGGACGTCTCGGGCCGCCCCGACTGCCGAGCGCGTTCGTCGTCCAGGAGTTTCTCCCCGACGGGACCGAGACCAAGGACGGCCCGATCCGCGAGCCGCTGCGCGAGGGCGAGGGACAGCCCGCCCTGCCGACGCTCACCCTGGCCCAGGTCGTTGCCAAGGGCAATCACGCGTTCAACACCGAGGCGAAGACCGGTGGTGAGACCTGGCGGGTGCTGGCCGTGCCGCTGAAGTCGGGCGACGGCTACCTGATGATCGGCCAGAGCCTCAGCGACATGGACCACACGATCGAGCAGCTCGTCGGCGTGCAGATCGCGGCCGGCGTCATCCTGCTCGTGCTGCTCGCGGGCGTCGGCACGTACGTCGTACGGCGAAGTTTGCGCGGGCTCGAGGACGTCGAGCACACCGCGGTCGCGATCGCCGGCGGCGACCTCAGCCGGCGCGTTCCGCAGCGCGATCCGAGGACCGAGGTCGGGCGGTTGTCGCTCGCGCTGAACCAGATGCTCGGGCAGATCGAGACCGCCTTCGCGCAGCGCACGGCCAGCGAGTTCGCGGCCCGGCGCTCGGAGGAGTCCGCACGTCGCTCGGCCGAGCTCGCCCGACAGTCGGAAGAGACCGCCCGTCGGTCCGAGGAGGCCGCGAAGCAGTCGGAGGAGATCGCGCGCCAGTCGGAGGAGGACGCCCGGCGCTCCGAGGAGCACGCGCGGCAGTCCGAGGACCGGATGCGGCGGTTCGTCGCGGACGCGAGTCACGAGCTGCGGACGCCACTGACGTCGATCCGCGGGTTCGCCGAGCTGACCCGGCAGCGCGGCGGCGCGATGGAGCCGGCCACGATGAAGCGGATCGAGGACGAGGCGAAGCGGATGGGTCTGCTCGTCGACGACCTGCTGCTGCTCGCCCGGCTCGACCAGCAGCGGCCGCTGCAGTACCAGGCCGTCGACCTGCTTACGCTCGCGGGCGACGCCGTGCACGACGTCGAAGCGGTGCAGCCGGAACGCGCGATCAGCCTGCGCATCCTCCCGAACTCCGGCGCCCCGGTGGTCCAGGGCGACGAAGCACGGCTGCGACAGGTCCTCGGCAACCTGGTGAGCAACGCGCTGCACCACACGCCGATCGAGGCGCCGGTCACGGTCTCGGTCGGAACGCGCGACGGGCGCGCCGTACTGGAGGTCGCCGACACCGGGCAGGGCCTGAGCGACGAGCAGAAGGCGCGAGTGTTCGAGCGCTTCTACCGCGCGGACTCGGCGCGGACAAGAGTCACCGGCGGCTCCGGCCTCGGGCTCTCCATCGTCGCCGCCCTCGTCGCCGCGCACCGAGGCGAGGTCACGGTGACCGACACGCCAGGTGGCGGCGCGACGTTCACCGTCACCCTTCCGCTGATCGACTAGGGCGCGGGTGCCCGTCCGCCAGGAACACTCTCAGCGGCGGCGGACCTTGACCGTGCTGTCGCGCCGGGTGATCGGTACGCCGTCGCGCATCACCTGCGCGCGGTCGTGCACCTCGCTGACCAGGATGTCCCACTCGCCGTCGGCCAGCGCCAGGCTCTCGACCACCTCGTCGGGCGTCGGGAAGTGGACGTCGGGGTGCGGGTTGTGCGCCTCGTGCTCGCCCTGCTTGTCATGGGAGGGGAATCCCATGTGCCCTTCGATCAGCAGCACTCCCCCACGCGCGACCGCGCCGGCGGCGCTGCGCAGGATCGCGTCGCGGTCCAGCTCGGTCTTGGAGTGCAGGAACTGCGCCGACACCAGGTCGAACTCGCCATCGGGGAAGGACTTGCCCAGCTCGTGGCGCTGCCACTCGATCCTGTCGGCGACACCGGCGTCCTTCGCGTGCTCGACCGCTCGGTCCAGCGCCACCGACGAGATGTCGACGGCCGTGACCGTCCAGCCCTGCTGCGCCAGCCAGATCGCGTCGGCGCCCTCGCCGCAGCCAAGGTCGAGCGCCCGGCCGGGCTTCAGGTCGGAGACTTCGGTGACCAGTACGGCGTTCGGCTTGCCGCTCCAGATCTGGTCGCGCTCGGCGTAGAAGGTGTTCCACCACTCGTCGGGGAGTTGTTCAGTCGTCATGGTCCCGATCGTCCACGGGCTTCGCCGCTTGGGCAAACAATCTTGCCGGATCGGCAAACGCTGCGCCCGCGGCCGGCTCGGGAACCGGGACCTTGAACACCAACTCGGGACCTCGGACACGCTATTTCCTGTCCGCGGTCCCGGGTGGGTGTTCAAGGTCCCGGGCCGCGCCGCCGGGATCGGGGGCCCGGCGGCGCGGCTCAGGCGTCCTGCGGGCGCCGCGTGGCGAGCGCCGGGAGCGGTTCGGCCTTGCCGACGACGAAGGCGTAGGTGAGCGCGCCAACCACGGCGACGCCGGCCGCGACCGCGAACGAGGGCCCGTACGAGCCGTCGTTCAGGTCGAGCAGCAGGCCGAACAGGAACGGGCTGATGATGCCCGCGATGTTCGAGGCGAAGTTCTGGATGCCGCCGATCGACGCGACGTGCCGCGAGCTCGGCGCGACGTCGCCGGGCAGCGACCAGATCCCGGTGGCCGCGATCGCCAGGCTCGCGTACGAGATCGCCAGGAACAGCAGCGCGACGTACACCGAGGACGCCGGCGCCGCGAACACGATCGCCGCGCCGCCCAGCAGCCCGCCGACCATCACCGTCTTGCGGACCCGGGTCACGTCGGCGCCGCGCCGGATCACGCGGTCCGCGACCAGGCCGGCGATCCAGGCGCCGACGATCGCGGTGATCCCGGGCAGCGTGCCGAGCGTGCCCAGTTCGGCCAGGTCGAGACCCCGGGCGTCCTTCAGGTACGACGGGAACCAGGTCAGGAAGAAGTAGATGACGAAGTTCAGGCAGAAGAAGCCGAGCATCATGCCGCGCACGGTCCGGTAGCGGAACAGGTCCCGCCAGCGCACCTCGGCGGCGTCCTGGTCGTCGTTCTCGTCCAGCCGCGCGCCGTGCGTCGCGATGTACTCGCGCTCCTCGGCGTTCGCGTGCTTGTGCTCCATCGGATCGCGGTAGTACCAGTACCAGGCGGCGGCCCAGAGCAGCCCGACCACACCCAGTACGACGAACGAGAAGTGCCAGCTCACCAGCGCGATCAGCGCCGTCACCACCGGCAGCGCGATCACCGTACCGACCCGCGACCCGGAGTCGATGACCGCGGTGGAGAACGCTCTCTCGTGCTTCGGGAACCAGCGTGACGACGCCTTGGTCGCGCTCGGGTACGCCGGCGCCTCGCCCGCGCCGAGCGCGAACCGGAACAGGAACAGCGACCAGAACCCGCGGGCCAGCGGTGTGAGCGCGGTGATCACGGACCACCAGACGGCCGCGAAGGTGAAGGCCTTGCGGGAACCGACCTTGTCGGCGAACCAGCCGGCCGCGAGCATCATCCCGTCGTACGCCCAGAAGAAGGCGCCGAGGATGAGTCCCTTCTCGGCGTTGCTCAGGTCGAGCGCCAGGTCGTCCTCGATGAACGGCAGCGCGACGCTGAGGTTGGCCCGGTCGAGGTAGTTCAGCGAGAGCCCGACGAACGCGAGCGCGAGGATCAGGTACCGGGTGCGGCTGGCTCCGGGCGGCGCCTTCACCACTGGGGCGGTGGTCACTTTCTGCCTCCGATCGATGGCGGATCGTCGGCACGGTACCCACTGTCCCGGATTTGTCACGACATGCGTGCCACGGACCGGAACGGCCCGTGGCACGCATGTCGATCACCCGAGCATCTTGGCGATCACTTCCAGGTCGACGGGCGTCGCCTTCAGCCGGTAGTCCGGCGGAGTGATCCCGGCCACGTGCTGCAGCAGGTGGTTCCAGCGCCGCCGGACGACGTGGTGCTCGTACCCCAGCAGCACGTGCTCGCCGCGCGGCACGATCAGCAGGTCGAAGTCCTTGTCCGCGGCAATCAACCGCTCGACGAACCGGAGCGTGTGGTGCGGCTGCACGTTGTCGTCCAGCCCGCCGTGCACGAGCAGCAGCCGACCCTCGATCCGCTCGGCCAGGTCGAGCTCGGAGACCTCCGCGTAGTCCTGCTCGCCGGCCGGACCGGCGTACGTCTCGCCCCACTGCTGCAGGTAGACGCGGTTGTCGAGGTTGCCCGACTCGGCGACGCCGGCCTTGAAGAAGTCCGGGAACTCGCCCATCGCGCGCACCGTCGCGAACGCACCGCCCGACATCCCGTACACGCCGACCCGGTCGAGATCCATCCACGGCCTCGTCCCGGCCAGCTGCTTGATCGCCGCGACGTGGTCGACGATGCCCGCGGTGTGCAGACTCCGGTACGACGCGTCGTGGAACTGCTTGCTCCGGCCCGGCGTACCGCGCCCTTCGACGGCCACGACGACGAACCCGAGCGCGGCGAACGCCTCGGCGTCCGGACCGAAGTGCCCGGGATCGAAGCCGGGCATCGTCCGGTTGACGTGCGGTCCGGGGTACGGACTGTTGAGGACCGGGTAGCTCGCGGCCGGGTCGAAGTCGTGCGGCTTGTGAATCAGCCCGAAGACCTCGGTGACACCGTCCGCCGCGAGCGCGCGGAACTCCTCGGGCGGCTGCCATCCCGTCGCGAGCAGGCGGGAGACGTCGGCCCGCTCCAGCTCGAGCAACAGCTCACCCGTCCAGGAACGGACCGTGCTCACCGGCGGTTGCCCGACGGTCGACGCCGTGTCGACGAAGTACTCACCGTTCGGCGCGACCGAGACGTCGTGGTGCAGCTCGTCGTCGGTAACCCGAGCGAAGCCGGTGCCGTCCAGGTTCACTCGGCAGACGGTCTGGCGATAGGGGCTGTCAGCAACCATTCCCGCAGCGAGGAAGTGGACGACACGCTCGGCCTCGTCGACGTGCAGGATCCGCCGTACGTTCCACTCCCCCGACGTCACCTGGCCGAGCAGCTCGCCGGTGCGCAGGTCGTACCGGTAGAGGTGCGGCCGGCCGTCGCGCTGCGAGTACCAGAACAGCTCGTTGCCGACGGTCCGGGTGACCGCGGCCTCCTGCCCGTACTGGTTCGGCTCGAGCCGGGTGTCGCCGGTCTCGGTCAGTACCTCCGCGACCTCGCCGGTCATCGGGTCCAGCCGCTTCAGCGTCAGGCTGCGCTGGTCGCGGGGCTGCTCGAGGAAGTAGACGGCGTCGTCGGACCACCAGGCCCACTTGAGCGTGATCGGCGAGAGGACGCCGACCAGCTGTGGCTCGCCCTGGGCTCGCACCGCCGAACCATCAGCGATGTCCAGTACGACGTACCGCTGCTCCGGCAGATGCTCGTCGTCCGGGAACGCGTAGCGCTGGGTGAGCAACTCCGGCGCACCGTCGCCGTCGGGCAGGACGTCGATCAGGTGGGTCTCGCGGACCTTGCGGCGGTCCAGCTGGTGGGTCAGGACGCGGGTCGAGTCCGGCGACCACGCCACGGCCGGCGGCAGGTGCGGCACGCCGAGCTTGCCGAGCAGCACATCGACGGAGAACGCGTTCGTGCCGTAGTCGTTGTCGGTCTCGCCGTCGGTGGTCAACGGTCGTTCGGTGCCGTCGGCCACGGTCCGCAGCCACAGGTCGGGGCCGCGGCGGATCACCTCGTGCTTGCCGTCGGGCGACGCGACGGCGAGGAAGTCGCCGGTACCGGGCTGGGCGGGCAGCGAGTCGATCTCCGTCCGGGTGCGGGCGATCGGGTCGACGGCGTACAGCTTGTCCTCGCCGTCGCGGGTGACCTGGTAGGCGAATCCGTCATCGGTCCAGTGCGGGGTGATCGTGTCGGCGTCGATCAGCTTCGGGCGGTTGTTCCGCAGAAGCGCTTCGGCGGCGTGCAGGTCGAGCTTCATGGTGACGAGCCTTTCGGGCGAGTGGTCAGTGGCTGACGGCTGCGTTCTCGGGCTGCTCGGCAGTCATCGGGAGCCCTTCGGCAGAGTTGAATTGAACGGTGTTCAAGTTGCCTGCACAGTGTGCAATTACAATTGAACGGTGGTCAAGTCCTGCACGCTGTTCAATTCGTGGCGTACGATGGCGTCGACCTACAGCGGAGGTGGAGGGTGGCGGAGGAGCTCGAGTCGGTCTGGACCCGGCCGAAGCGCGGGCGGCGGCGCGAGCAGTCGGCGCTGACCCCGGAGCAGATCGTCGCCGCGGCGATCAAGCTGCTGGACGCCGACGGGCTGGACGCGCTGAGCATGCGCAAGCTCGGCGCCGAGCTCGGCGCGGTCGCCACCGCCGTCTACTGGCACGTCGCGAACAAGGAAGAGCTGCTCGAACTGGTCGTCGACCACGTGTACGGCGAGCTCGAGGTCCCGGAGATCACCGAGGCCGCGCAGTGGCGGCCGGCGGCGATCGCGAGCGCGACGAGCATGCGAGGGATCATCCAGCGCCATCCCTGGCTGGCCGCGACGCTGGCCGACGTCGGCATCACGTACGTCGGACCGAACCTGATGGCGGTCTCCGACCGGATGGTGGCGCTGTACGAGACCGCCGGCTTCGAGCTGATCGAGGCCGACCAGGCCTCCAAGACCGTGCTCGGCTTCGTCCTCGGACTGGCCTCGAACGAGGCCGCCACCCTGACCAAGCTGGCCCGCACCGGCACCACCGTCGAGGAATGGATCGCCAAGGCCTGGCCGGCCGCCCGGCGTGCCGCCGAGAACCACCCCCGGATGAAGGCCCTGTACGCCGCGTACGCCGAGCGCGACCGGGGCGCCGACGCCGACGCCGTCTTCACCTACGGTCTGGAGCGAATCCTCGACGGCCTGGAGGCCCGGCTCGCCCAGCTGACCTGATCCAGCGGCTATCGTCACGCCCGTGGCAGAACCTGGTGACCGCACTCCGGAGCAGGACGACGCCGCGCGCATCGCGGACACCCGCCGCGCGATGGAGCTCGGTCTGCCACCGGCCCGCGGTACGACCGCGCCCGGGCACGGGCGCGGTGCCGACGAGAGTCAGCGGTACGACGGCGTCCGCAGCCTCGACGACCACCGCGATCTCCAAGCGGGGCCCGCGGGCGTTGCCGGCGCTGGTGGAGGTGGCGCTGGTGGTGGCGCGGCCGCCGCGGGAGCGGCTCCGAGCGCGGCCGCCGCCGGGCCGCCGTCGGAAATAGTCGTCAAGAAGGCCAAGGAAATGGTCGAGAAGGTCCAGGCCGCCGTCGACGCCCACACCGTCGAGGAGATCTGGAAGACCTCGCAGCCGTCGCCCCAAGGCGCCGCCCCCGAACACCACCACCGGCCCGGCCAAGGACGGCCGCCCAACCAGCGGACCGACCGCGGCCCCGGCAACCGCGGCCCGAGCCGCTGAGCGCGGAACACTGCCGGGCTCACGACCTCCGCGGCCCGGCAGCTCGCCCAGATCACCGCAGCAGGATCGCCCGCTCGACCACCGTCCACGTCGTCGTGGTGAGCAGGTACAGCCCCGCGGCCAGCGGGATGAATGCTGCCGTGACCAACGTCCCGAACGGCAGCACCCTCGCCAGGTTCCGGCTCAGTGGCGTCGCCGTCTCGTCCAGCCGCGCCAGCTGACGGCGGGCCGAGAAGAACGCGACGACGGCGAGCAGCACCGCCAGTCCGACGTACGCCGGTGTGGTCGCGAACACCGGCCAGTGCACGCCGATCGGGGCGCCGAACAACGTTCCGGCGAGCAGGTCGTTCGGCTCGCCGCCGACGACCGCGCGCGTGAACAGGCTGTAGAGCACCCAGAAGAACGGCAGCTGCGCGACCATCGGCAAGCACCCGGCGAGCAACGTCGTGCCGGAATCGGCCTGCAGCTTCGCGATCTCCCGCTGGGCCCGCTCGGGGTTCTTCGCGTGCTTCTTGGTGATCGCCTGGATCTGCGGCATCAGCACCGCACGGGACTTCTCACCGCGGACCGCCCGCAGGCTGAGCGGCAGCAGCAACAACCGGACGGCGACCGTGCAGGCCACGATCGCCAGCGCCGCGGCGTACGGACCGCCGATCGGTTCGAGCACATCGGCGATCCAGGAGACGAGGTGGTACGCGCCGCTGACCGGCGCATCGAGAAACGAGGGCATGACTGAGCTCCACAAGAACAAGGGGATTCGGACCGGTCGCGAGGAAGTGCGACTACAGCCCGGGAGCTCTGGGACGTGGCCGGCCGGCCACGTCGGGGTCACGCAGCGGGACGTACGACGTCCGCGCCGACTGCTCGCGCAGCGTCAGCGCGACCAGCGGCGTCACCACCGGCGTACGGCGAGAGGTCCGGTCGGCCAGCAGCAGCGTGAACAGCAAGGCCGCCGCCGTGAACACGGCGGCGGCCAGAGTTGCCGCGTCGAGCGCAGGGATCACCAGCGACAGCGCGCCGGCGATCACCTGGTGCATCAGTCGAGGTAGTCGCGCAGGACCTGGGACCGCGACGGGTGCCGCAGCTTCGACATCGTCTTGGACTCGATCTGCCGGATCCGCTCGCGCGTGACGCCGTAGACCTTGCCGATCTCGTCCAGCGTCTTCGGCTGGCCGTCGGTCAGACCGAAGCGCATCGAGACCACACCGGCCTCGCGCTCGGACAGCGTGTCCAGCACCGCGTGCAGCTGCTCCTGCAGCAGCGTGAACGAGACCGCCTCGGCCGGGACGATCGCCTCGGAGTCCTCGATCAGGTCGCCGAACTCCGAGTCGCCGTCCTCACCGAGCGGAGTGTGCAGGGAGATCGGCTCGCGGCCGTACTTCTGCACCTCGATGACCTTCTCCGGGGTCATGTCGAGCTCCTTGGCGAGCTCTTCCGGAGTGGGTTCGCGGCCGAGGTCCTGCAGCATCTGCCGCTGGACGCGGGCCAGCTTGTTGATGACCTCGACCATGTGCACCGGGATGCGGATGGTGCGGGCCTGGTCGGCCATCGCGCGGGTGATCGCCTGCCGGATCCACCAGGTGGCGTACGTCGAGAACTTGTAGCCCTTGGTGTAGTCGAACTTCTCGACCGCGCGGATCAGACCGAGGTTGCCCTCCTGGATCAGGTCCAGGAACAGCATGCCGCGGCCGGTGTAGCGCTTGGCCAGCGAGACGACGAGTCGCAGGTTGGCCTCGAGGAGGTGGTTCTTGGCGCGCCGGCCGTCCTCCGAGATCCACTCGTACTCGTCCTTGACCTTCTCCTTGAGCTTGGTCTCGGCGTCGCTGATCTGCTCCTCGGCGAACAGGCCGGCCTCGATCCGCTTGGCGAGCTCGACCTCCTGCTCGGCGTTCAGCAGGGGGACCTTGCCGATCTGCTTCAGGTAGTCCTTGACCGGGTCGGCGGTCGCGCCGGCCACCATCACCTGCTGCTCGGGCTCGTCGGTCTCGTCGGCCTCGGAGACGATGAAGCCCTGGTCCTCGGTGAGCTCCTTCTCCAGCGGCTTCACCGCGTCGGCGGAGAAGTCGGACTCGTCGACCTCGTCCAGCGCGCGCGGCTTCCCGGTCTTCGGGTCGATCGCCAGACCCGCCTCGGACACGGCCTTCTTCGCCGGCGCCTTCTTCGCGGCGGCCTTCTTCGCGGGGATACCGTCCTCCTTGGATGCAGCAGCCTTCTTGGCCGCGGGCACGGCCTTCTTCACGGTGGCCTTCTTGGCAGCAGGGTCAGGCACTCTGGCGCTGGTCCTCGGGGCCGTGCTCCGGGCAGTGGCGGCCACAGCCCGGGCTGACTCGGCGGGGAGATTCTCGGACGAGCTGGACGACACGAATTACCTCTCGTCTGACGCAGGGTTTTCTGTACGGCGGTGCTGGTGGAACTGGTGGTACACGAATTGTGCGCTGCGCACCGGCTTCTGTGCTCGTCTGCGATCGTGTTCGCTGGTCAGCAGTTAATCACCGGGGTGCCCGTCAGGCGGCAGCAACACTACATTGTAATCCGCCGGGCAACCCGAACCCACGCGCGACCCCCGTCCCGGCGTGGCACGGCCGGTGCCCGCACGCCCCCGCGGGCCGGCACCGGACCTGTTCCGAGCGCTTCAGCTGTTCCTGGTCTGCCGCAACGGGCGGGCCACCACGCGTTGCTGGGTGACCTGCTGGGCGGCCTTGAACTGACGGACCTTCACCAGGGAGGCCACGTCGATCACGTCCGCCACCGACTTGTACGCGCCGTCCTCGCCGTACGGCTCGGACGCCTCGCGCCAGCCCCGGGGGCGGACCTTGAGCTGCTTGCCGAGCAGCGCGACGAAGATCTTCGCCTTCTGCGCGCCGAAGCCGGGCAGTGCCGACAGCCTGGCCAGCAGGTCGTCGCCGGACTTCACGTCGGCCCACACGCCGGAGGCGTTACCGCCGTACTCCTCGTCCAGGTGCTTGGCCAGCGTCTGGATCCGGGCGGCCATCGCGGTCGGGAACCGGTGCACCGCGGGCGGGCCGGCCACCACCTCGACGAAACCGTCCGGGTCGTAGGCCGCGACCGTGCACGGGTCGAACGACCCTTCCATCCGCTTGGCGATCAGGACCGGGCCGGCGAAGGCCCGCTCCATCGGGATCTGCTGGTCGAGCAGCATCCCGACCATCAGCGCGAAAGGGTCCCTGCTCAGCATCTCGTCGGCGTCGGGCTGCTGCGCCAGGCACAGTTTCTTGCTGCGTGTCGAAGTCACCTCAGTCCTCCTCCCCTTCAGACAACTCAGCCTCGGCCTTGACCGCGAGCACCGGACACGGAGCGTCCAGCAGCACCCGCTGGGCGTTGCTCCCGAGGATGAGCTTGCCGACCGGCGACCGGCGCCGCAGGCCGATCACGATGAACTCCGCGTGCACCTGCTCGGCGACGGCCACCAGGTCCTCCGCCGGGTCGAGTCCACGCACCAGTTGCCGTACCTCGTACGGCACCCCGGTCGAGTCGAGCTGCTCCCGTACCTCCGTCAACGCGGCCTCACTGGCCGCCGCCTCGTCGCTGTCGAAGCTGCGTCCGCCACGGTGGGAGTTCACCACCACCAGCTTGGCGTCGCGGAGCGTCGCCTCCTCCGCCGCCCTTCGAAGAGCTGCACGCCCTTCGGCCTTCGGCACATAACCCACGACGATGGTCGTCATCGACTTGCCTCACCTCCGGGTGTCTGTCGACCCGTTCCGAACGATACTGCCCTGAACCGCTACCGGCATCTGTGGAAAAGCACCATCTGTGTCGCGACCGTGACCGTTAGGCAGTTGTGTCCGCAACGAGACCGTGTCGTCCCGGGCAGGCAGTTCGGTTGGAACCTGCATACCCGCCGCCGTGGCTTCTAACCCTCCCCCACGCCGGCTTGGCCGACACCCTTGCAGGGTCCGGGGCCGACGCGCCAGTCCGATGCCGTTGCCCTCGGCAAGCGGGCCGGCCCGGTGTCCTACGTTGTCTACGGGCGGGGGCGTTTCTTCACAGTGTGGGCTAACCGGTTCAGTCGACCGGCCACTCGTGCACCGGGGTGTTGTCGTGCATGTGGTCGCGGTAGCGGCGCAGCATTCCTCGCAGAGCGTCACGCCGATCGTGGGACCCCTTGGTGTACAGGCGGTGGAACTCGTCGGCCTGCCACGACGCGCCGTTGCGGTGGGTGAGGCACCGCTGCTCGATGATGCCCAGCAACCGGTCCCGTACGTCGGGCGCAACGCCCCACGCGTCCAGGCCTTGCGATGCCAACGGCAACAGCCGCCGCAGCACCAGCTCGGTCGCGCGCGCCGTCCCGACGCCCGGCCAGAACACCTCCGCGTCGATGCCCTGCCGGGCCGCCTCGTGGAAGTTCTCCTCGGCCGCGCTGAACGACATCTGCGACCAGATCGGCCGTTCGTCGTCGGCCAGCGCACGGACCAGCCCGAAGTAGAAGGCGCCGTTGGCCATCGTGTCGACGACGGTCGGGCCGGCCGGGAGCACCCGGTTCTCGACCCGCAGGTGCGGCTTGTCCCGGACAACGTCGTACACGGGACGGTTCCAGCGGTAGATCGTCCCGTTGTGCAGGCGCAGCTCCGAAAGAGCTGGGGCGTCACCACGGTCCAGGACGGCGATCGGATCCTCGTCCGACGTCACCGGCAGCAGCGCCGGGTAGTACCGCGAGTTCTCCTCGAACAGGTCGAAGATCGAGGTGATCCATCGTTCACCGAACCACACCCGGGGCCGGACGCCCTGGGTCTTCAGCTCGTGGGTACGCGTGTCGGCGGCCTGCTCGAACAGGGCGATCCGCGTCTCGCGCATCAGCTCCTTGCCGAACAGGAACGGCGAGTTCGCCCCGACCGCCAGCTGCACGCCGGAGATCGCCTGGGCGGCGTTCCAGTACTTCGGGAACGCCTCAGGCGTCACCTGCAGGTGGAACTGCGTCGACGTACAGGCGGCTTCGGGCACGATGCTGTCGGCGGTGACCGAGAGCCGTTCGACGCCGTCGATCGAGATCTGCACGTCCTCGCCGCGGGCCTGGAAGATCTGGTCGTTCAGCAACGCGTACCGCGGGTTGGTGCTGAGCGCCTCGCGGTGGATGTGCTCGGTCATCAGCGTCGGCAGGATGCCGACCACGACCATCGACGAGCCGGTCCGCTGCGCCTTCTCCTCGGCCGCGTTCAGGCTGGCCCGGATCGAGGCCTCCATCGTGTCCAGCCCGTCGCCGTCGATCTGGCCGGGCGGCACGTTGATCTCGATGTTGAACTGGCCGAGCTCGGTCTGGAACGCGTCGTCCTCGATCGCGCTCAGCACCTCGGCGTTCTTGAACGCCGGGTCGCACTGCTCGTCGACCAGGTTCAGCTCGATCTCGATCCCGGTCATCGGCCGTTCGGCGTCGAACCGTGCCTCGCGCAGCATCCGTGCGAAGGCGTCCAGGTTGCGATGGACCTGGTTGCGGAACGCCGTGCGGTCCGCCCGGGTGAACTCGACCCGGTCGACTTCCTCGCCCATCTGGCCTCCCCTGTTCCGGTACTGCCGTGGGTACGGCGTACTTCTCAGTACCTGGCGACAGTCTGCCTGAACCACGCCGCAGATGTGACCTGGATCGCGTCGCCGATCACCTGGTGGTCCTAGCGCGGGAACACGACGAAGTGGTCGTGGACCAGCCGGCCGGGCTCCGGGCCCGCCGCGGCCAGTGCTTCGTCGAGCTCGGTCAGGGTCTCCGGGGCGAGCTCCAACCGGTGCTCGTCGGCATGCACGTCGGCGCCCATCGGGTAGTCCTCCCCCGGCCGGTCCGTCATCTCGATGTGCGCACCGAGCACCCACTCCACGGGATTGCCCGCGGCAACGAACTCGGCCAGCCGCCGGATGCTGCTCCGGTACGACGGCCAGTCGGGCACGTACAAGCGGCCGGGGTACAACGAGTCCCCGGTCAGCAGCAGGCGCGTCTCCCGGTCGTAGACCGCGAGGTCGCTGCCCTCGTGCCCCGGGATCGGGATCACGTCGAGAACGCGCTCTCCCAGGTCGAGGCTGACGATCTCGCCCGGCCAGGACGTGATCCCGAAGAACGCGGCGACCTCCTCCACCGACCGGCCCACCACCCGGTCGAACTGGCCGTCCCCGCCGACGTGATCGCCGTGTCCGTGGGTGTGAGCGACCACGAGCTCGACGTCCCGCCCGGCCAACAGCTCGTCGACCACCACGCGGAGATCCGCGTGCCCGGTCCCGGTGTCCAGCAGGAGAGCGCGCTCCGACCCGATCAGCAGGTAGACGAACGGCCCCTCGAAGTTGGTCCGCAACGCCTGCCGGACGATCGCCGTCCGCTCGTCGTACCAGTGCACCTGATGATCGGGTCCACCGGCCGCCGTACCGTCGTCCCACTGCTCAGGAAAGCTGGCCATGCCCGGCAGAGTAGACCGGCGCCGGGACTGTCGGTGGCACCAGACAGACTGGTGGCGTGCGTGCCGATCCGTCGATCCTGCATGTCGACCTGGACGCGTTCTTCGCGGCGGTCGAGCAGCGGGACAAGCCCTCCCTGCGCGGCAAACCCGTCGTCGTGGGCGGGATCGGCCTGCGCGGGGTCGTGTCGACCGCGTCGTACGAGGCGCGCAAGTACGGCGTCCGGTCGGCGATGTCGACGGCCGAGGCGCGGTCGCGCTGCCCGCACGCGGCGTACCTGTGGCCGCGGTTCGAGGTGTACCGCGCGACCAGCCAGGCGGTGATGGCGCAGATGCGTGCGCTGTCCCCACTGGTCGAGCCGCTGTCGCTCGACGAGGCGTTCGTCGACCTGTCCGCGGCCGGGCTGCACGATCTGACCGTCGACGACGTCGAGGCGATCGCCTCCGACCTCAAGGACGCGATCAAGGAGGCCAGCGGCGGACTGACCGCCTCGGTCGGCGCCGGTACGTCGAAGCTGATCGCGAAGATCGCCAGCGACCTCGACAAGCCCGACGGCGTGGTCGTCGTACCGCCCGGGACGGAGGCCGAGTTCCTCGCGCCGATGCAGGTGACCGTGATCCCCGGCGTCGGTCCGGCGACCGCGCAACGCCTCAGCATGGCCGGTGTCCGCACCGTCGCGGACCTGCAGCTGCTCGACGAGGACGAGCTGATCCGCCAGGTCGGTTCGGCGCACGGCACGAGCCTGCACCGGCTCGCCGTCGCCGCCGACGACCGGCCGGTGGTGAGCGACCGCGAGACCAAGTCGGTCAGCATCGAGGACACCTTCGAGACCGACATCATCGACCGCTCCCTGCTGACCGCGATCAGCGAGCGGATGGCGCACCGCGTCGCCGAGCGTCTTCGCAAGGCCCAGCTCTCCGGCCGGACCGTCACGGTGAAGACGCGGATGCACGACTTCACCACCCACACCCGCTCGTCCACCCTGCCCGGCCCGACCGACGACCCGCGCGTGGTCGCCCGCGTCGCCCGCCGCCTGCTCGACGACAGCGACATCTCGGGTGGCATCCGCCTGCTCGGCGTCGGCGTCTCGTCCCTGGCCGACTGGATCCAGGACGACCTGTTCACCGAGTCCGAGGCCGACGAAGCCGCCGAGGCCGCGATCGACATCTCCGACGTGCCGGTCCGCCCGCGCGAACGCCAGGCCGGCTACCAGCCCGGCCAGGACGTCACCCATCCGACGTACGGCGACGGCTGGGTCTGGGGCGCCGGCCGTGGCCGGGTCACCGTTCGCTTCGAGACCCGCGAGACCCGCGGCCCGATCCGCACCTTCACGATGGACGACCCGGAGCTGACCCGCATCGAGCACCGGCCGGCCGACGAGGAGTCAGCCGCGGAGGCGAACTGACAGGCAGGTGACGCAGCCTTCGAGCTTCTCGAACTCGGTGATGTCCACGGGGACCGGCGTGTAGCCCAGCTCGGAGAACAGCGCCGCAGAGCGTGGTGCGGACGCGGCCATCAGGAGCCGGCGGTCGTCGAGCAGTACGACGTGGGAGCCGGCTTCCTCGGGGACGGCGCGGAAGCTCGGGAACGCGGACGGGTCGTCGACGAGGGGCTCGTAGCCGATGACCGTTCCGTCGGGGAGGGCTGTGACCGCCGACTTGAGGTGGAGGACCTTGCGGACCGGTACGGGGACCACCTGGGCGCCGAGCGGTTCGAGGTGGGCGCGGAGCTGCTCGAAGCCGGACTGGTTGGTGCGGCCGCCCTGCCCGACGTACACGGTGGCGCCGACCTTGAGGATGTCGCCGCCGTCGAAGGTGCCGGGGGCATCGATGTGGGCCAGGCGGTAGCCCTGGGCCTGGACCGCTTCGGCAGCGGCCGCGGCCTCGGGACGGCGCTCGGTCGCGCCGGCCCGCGCGATCACCGCGAGGTCGCCGTACACGACCATCGTGTCCTCGACGAACACGCCGTCCGGGCAGTCGTCGGCCGGCGGGACCTCGACGGTCGTCCAGCCGGCGACGGTCAGCGCGTCGACGTACTGCTGCCACTGCCGTACGGCGAGGTCGGCGTCGACCGGCACCCGCTCCAGATGGGTCAGCAGTCCCTCGGCGAGACGCGGGCTGGGGCGGCGGACGAGCGCGCGGGTGATGGCCATGACCGGAGCGTAACCGGCGCTCCCGATGGCGTCGTGTGCATGCTGTTGCCCGCGGCGGGTACCAGCACGTCGATCCCGGTGTGTCTGCCGGGCACTGACTTGGAGGGTTCGAATGCCGAAGATTCTGCAGCACGCCGGTGGTGACGTGGTCGAGGTGATCCTGGCCGACCACCGCTGGTTCGAGGAGGCGCTGCGCGAGCTGCGGGACGTCGAGAGCGACCGGGCCGCCGTGCTCGCCGACCTCGCCACCGTCCTGATCGCGCACGCGGAGGCCGAGGAGTCCAAGGTCTACCCCCAGCTGCGGAAGAAGGACGCGATCGACGCCGAGGAGGTCGAGCACTCCGAGCACGAGCACGACGAGGGCAACGAGGCGCTGCTCGAGCTGATGGAGGTCGAGGACACCGCGTCGGAGGAGTTCAGCGAGAAGACGCACGAACTGTCCGAGGCGCTGTCCCACCACCTCGACGAGGAGGAGCGCGACGTGCTCAACCCGGCCCGCACCGACGTGTCGCAGGAAGTGCGCGACGACCTCGGCGCGCAGTTCGCGGCCGAGCGGGCCCGGCTGATCGAGTCCGGCGCGGGCTCGATCGAGAACGTCCGCAAGCTCGTTGCCGCCGCCAAGAAGAAGCAGAAGTCTTCCTGATCCGCCCCACCGTCCCCGCGACCAAGAGCACGGGTCAGTCGCCAGAATCGGCGTGAGCGCGACTGACCCGTGCCCCAGGTCCCGGGGACGCTCTGCTGCCCGGCCCGCCTCGTTGCCCCGCCGACCTTCCCGCGGGCGGGGCGACGATAGGGTCCCGCCATGAAGCGCCGGTGGCCGTTGCTCGGGTACCCGGACTTCCTCCGGTTCTGGGCGGCCGACGCCATCTCGATGGCCGGCACGTCGATCACCACCGTCGCCCTGCCTGCGATCGCGATCTTCACCCTCGGCGCGTCCGACAGCGAGGTCGGCGTCATCAGCGCCGCCCGGTGGTTCCCGTACCTCCTGCTCGGTCTCCTGGCCGGTGTCTTCGTCGATCGGCACCGACGCCGGCCGATCCTGGTCACCGCCGACCTCGCCCGCGGCGCCGTTCTCGCGCTGATCCCGCTCTTCGCCGCACTCGACGTGCTCTCGATGCCGTTGCTGGTCGCGGTCGTTCTCGTCTTCGGCGCGCTCTCGCTGGGGTACGACGCCGCGCACCAGTCGTTCCCCCCGGTCCTCGTACCGACCGCGTTGCTCACCCCGGCCTGGGCGCGCCTGGAGCAGACCAACGCCGTCGCCACCACCGGCGGCCCGGCGGTGGCCGGTTTCCTCGTCCAGCTGATCGGCGCACCACTGGCGATCCTCCTGGACGCGCTCTCCTACCTCATCTCCGGCCTGCTCCTGCTCACCGTCCGGCCACTCGTCCCGGAAGTTGCCCTTAGCAAGGATGTCCCACGGGACCTGCGCCAGGAAATCCGCGACGGCCTCGCGTGGGTCTACCGCAACCGCACCACCAGCCCACTGGCGGTGACCACCCACGTGTGGTTCGTGTTCCAGGGAATCATCAGTACGGCGTACACAGTCTTCGCGTACCGGACTCTCGGACTGAGCGTCGCCGCCGTCGGCGTGACGCTGGCTATCGGAGGCGTCGGCTCGGTGATCGGCGCGACGGCTTCGGGATGGTTCGGGCGGCGGATGGGCGTCGGGCCGGCGATCATCCTAGGCCGTTGGATGACCCCGGCCGGCTACCTGCTGATCCCGCTGGCCGGCGACAACGCTCTCGGCTTCGTCCTGCTGTGCGTGAGCCAGTTCGTCTTCGGGCTGTCGATCGGCATCGACAGCCCGATCGAGATGGGCTACCGCCAGTCCGTCACACCGTCCGGTCTGCTCGGCCGGATGCACGCGACTCTGCGCTCGGTCAACCGGGCTTCCCTCACCGTCGGCCTGGTGCTCGGCGGTGTCCTCGCCGAACACCTCGGCCACCGCGAAGCCCTCTGGATCGGCGTCGGCGGCATGGTCCTGCAGGCCGTGCTCCTGCACCGCTCGGCCTTCCGGCACGCCAGGCTGACCGACGCGCTGACCTGATCAGCCGAGGTCGAGCACGAGGCTTTCCTCCGCGGCGATCACTTCGCCGGCGAAGGTCTCTCGCGCGTGGGCCAGGGAGAGAGCGCGATCCGATCCGGGCCAGAAATGCGTCAGCAGCAACCTCTGGGCACCCGCCGCCGCGGTCCCGGCCTCCCGCGCCGTCATCAGGAACCGCGGCCCTTCGGCCGGCGGCTCCTGATGGGTCGCGTCGCAGATGAAGAGGTCCGCGCCGTCAGCCAGCTTCGCCAGCTCGGGTGACGGCCCGGTGTCTCCTGTGTAGGAAACAGTCAGTCCCGGCGCGCTGAGCCGTACGCCGAAGTTGGTCTTGTAGTGCGGCAGGAGAACGGTCTCCAGCCGGAACGGCCCGATCTCCTCCGCTGACTCCAGATCGCGTACGGCGAAGATCGTCGCCGGATCGGGGTTGGGCTCCAGCGCCCGCAGTACGGCGAGCACGCCCGGCGGGCAGTACAGCGGGATCGGCGCAGCGCCCGGCGCCTGGTAGTGCCGGACCCGGGCCAGCGCACTCACGTCGACGCAGTGGTCGGGATGCTCGTGCGTCACCACCACCGCGTCGACCTCGCCGTCCGGGCAGTGCTCGAGCAGCCGCGGCAACGCCGCGTACCCGAGATCCAGCACGACCTTGAACCCGTCGTACTCGAGCAGGAACCCGGCGCAGGCCCGGCCCGCTTCGGGCCACGCGCCGCAGGACCCGAGCACGGTCAGCGTTCTCATCGCGCGCCGAAGGCCTCGTCGGTCGAGACGATGTCCTTGCCCAGCGGCAGCAGCGAGATCGGGATCAGCTTGAAGTTCGCCAGGCCGAGCGGGATCCCGATGATGCTGACGCACAGCGCGATCCCGGTCACCAGGTGACCCAGCGCCAGCCACCAGCCGGCCAGGACCACCCAGATGATGTTGCCGAGCACCGAGCCGGCGCCCGCGCCGCGGCGGTCGACCACGGTCCGGCCGAACGGCCACAGGGCGAACCCGGCGATCCGGAACGACGCGATGCCGAACGGGATGGTGACGATCAGGATGCAGCAGATCAGGCCGGCGACCGCGTAGCCGACCGCCAGCCAGAATCCGGCCAGCACCAGCCAGATCAGGTTCAGGAGCGTTCTCATACCTGCCAGCCTGCCACCCGCCGGGTGTGCTCGAGGGTCAAACGGGTGACGAGTCCGGGATCGTTCCGGGGCAACCAGTGCCCTCCCCTGACCACCTGGACGCTGAGATTCGGGGCCCAGCGGGCGACGTCGGTCTGCAGCGGCGTCGTCACGAACGCGTCGCCGTCCGGCGACACCGCGAGCACCGGTACGTCGGTACGCCGCGGGCGCGGCCGCAGCAGCCGCGGGAGCACGTTCGCGCGGTAGAGCTGCAGGCCGTTCACGTAGTCCGGGAGCGTGCGCTCTCCGTCCGCGGGCGCGCTTCCCCCGGCGCTCGCCTCGAGTTTGGCGAAGGCCCGGTGCGCCCAGCCCTTGCGCCAGCCGAGCTCGGGCACCCAGGGCAGCTGGAAGTAGAAGATGTACCAGGAGTGCACCAGCTGCGAGACCTTCTCCCGCAGCGGCCGGCGATCACGGAAGAAGTACCCCGCGTGATCCAGCGACGGCCCCGAGATCGACACGAACGACTCGATCCGCCCGCGCAGCCGCTCGCTGGTGACGAAGTGCCAGGACTGGATCGAGCCCCAGTCGTGCGCGAGCAGCCGCACCGGCTGGTCGCCGGCCACCGCGTCGAGCACGGCGGTGAAGTCCTCCTCGAGCCGGTCCAGCCGGTACGCCGAACGCCCGCGCGGGTGGTCGGAGTTTCCCGCGCCGCGGACGTCGTAGGTGACGACGTGGAACTGCTCGGCGAGACGCTCGGCGACGGACTCCCAGAGCCGCGCGTTGTCCGGGTACCCGTGCACGCAGACGAGCGGCGGCGCCGACGGGTCGCCGTACTCGTAGAGCGCGATCTGCGTTCCGTCGGCCGATCTCACCCGCCGCACGCTCAGTACTCCTCGGTCGAGATCACCCGGAAGCTGATGCCGGCGGCAACCAATCGCGCGCGCAGCATCGGACCCATCGCCGAGGCGGTCGTCACCTGGCCCGAGGTCTTCGGCAGCTCGTCGCGCGCCAGCGAGAGCGCGCACTCACCGAGCATCTTCGCGGTCTCGTCGTACCCGGGATCACCACCGGCGACCTCGGTCACGACGCGCTTGCCACCGCCCGACCCGACGAACCGCGCCGTGAACCACGACTTCGCCCGCTGCTCCGGCGACGGCCCGTCGCCGGCCTTGATCCGGTTGATCAACGCCTTCCGAGCCGGCGGCACCTGCGCGGCCGCGACCAGCAGCCCCATCCCGACGATGCCACCGGCAACCATCGGCAGGCGCTTCACGGCCGCGTAGTGCGAGTAGGTGAAGTCCGGCCCGTACGCATCGAGCAGCACCGCCGAGTGCCGGACGATCTGCGGGTCGATCGTCGGCAGCGGGACGGCCCAGAAGCCCTGCAGGCGATGGATCCGGCCGGGCGACACCTTCACCGAGCGGCCGGTCGGGCGCTCCTCGGCACGACGCCGCGCACGGTGGGCATCGAGGTGCTGCTTGCCGCGGGAGAACGCGGTGATCGCGGTTTCCCAGGTCCCGCCCGACGGCTTGCCGCCGGCTCGAATCATGCCGTCCACCTTGATCGGCACGCGCCGCGGCAGCTGCTCGACGGTGTACTGCACGCCGAGGTCGTACGGGATCGAGTCGAAGCCGCAGCAGTGGATCAGCCGCGCGCCGGTCTCGACCGCCTTGGCGTGGTGCGCGACGTACATCTTGTCGACGAACTCCGGCTCGCCGGTCAGGTCGAGGTAGTCGGTCCCTGCCGCGGCGCAGGCGGCGACCAGCGGTTCGCCGTACCGGACGTACGGGCCGACGGTCGTGACGACGATGCGGGTCGACCCGGCCACCGTTCTCAGCGACTCCGGGTCCTCGACGTCGGCGTGGAGCAGGTCGAGCTCGGGAGCCTTCAGGTCGGAGCGGAGCTTTTCCAGCTTCGCCTGGTTCCGTCCGGCGAGTGCGAGCTTCAGGCCGGGCGGCGCGTTCTCCACCAGGTACGCCGCGGTGAGCGCTCCCGTGAACCCGGTCGCACCGAGCAGCACGACGTCGTACCGGCGTTCACTCATCCGCGAGCACCCTTCGCCTTGGCCGTGTCGGCGAGACCACCGGCGCCGGACGCGCGGGACGAGACGTCGGCGCCGCGGGCCTCGATGTCGGCCAGCGCGGCACGGTCGGCCTTCGCGACCGACATCCGGCTGCCGAGCTCGACGACGTGCGGGATCAGCGCGCGGAAGATCTTCAGGGGGCCGATCCAGCCGGGCACGTGCACGACGCGAGAGCGCTTCCTGATGCCCGCGGTGAACTTCTCGACGGCCAGCTCCAACGGGTAGACGCGGCTGGCGAGCGGGATCCCGGTCCGGACCTTGCCGAACACCGGGTGGTCGTCGACGCCGCGCACCATGTCGGTGTCGACGAAGGTCATGTGCGCGACACCGACCCGTACGCCGAGATGCCGCAGCTCGGCGCGCAGGCTGTTGCCCATCGCCTCGACCCCGGCCTTGGCCGTGTTGTACGACGCGAGACCCGGAATGTGCACGACCGCCGCGAGTGAGGACACGAGCAGGAGGTACCCCTTGCTCGCGATCAGATGCGGCAACGTCAGGTGAACGGTCCGCCAGACGCCGTACAGGTCGACGTCGAGCACGCGCTCCCAGACCGCCGGGTCCATGCTCCGGGTGAAGCCGGGCGCCGCGATCCCGGCGTTGGCGACGACGACGTCGATCCGGCCGTACCGCTCGACGACACCCTCGACCGCGGTCCGCAGCGACTCCAGGTCGGTGACGTCGGCCTCCCACCAGCCGGCCTCGGGGCCGCAGTCCTCGGCGACCTGCTTCAGCTCGTCGGGCTCCAGCCCGACCAGGGCCAAGGTGTCGCCCTCGCTCGCCAGCCGGCG
Organism: Kribbella lupini; assembly: GCF_039529595.1. Classification (NCBI taxonomy): domain Bacteria; kingdom Bacillati; phylum Actinomycetota; class Actinomycetes; order Propionibacteriales; family Kribbellaceae; genus Kribbella; species Kribbella lupini. The sequence goes on from NZ_BAAANC010000001.1 coordinate 1,983,727, forward strand.
GGCGACCGCCGCACCGATCCCCCGGGACGCGCCTGTGATGAGTACGACCTTGCCGGCCATCGCGGACCTCCGTCTGTTGACGTCTGTTGAGTCGACACTCAACAGTAAGTGCTTGTTGAGCTGATACTCAATAGACTGTCCGTATGACCCAAGCCTCAGAGCACCGCGCGCCCCGGTTGCGGCCGGACGAACGGCGGGCGCAGATCCTCGACGCCGCGCGCCGGGTGCTCGAGGCCGATCCGCACGGCGACCTCAGCGTCGAGCGCGTCGCTGCCGAGGCCCACGTCTCTCCCGCCCTGCTGTTCCACTACTTCGGCTCGAAGAAGAAGTTCCAGTACGCCGTGATCGAGGAGGCCGCGTCCGAGCTGATGCTGCGGACCGCCCCCGACCTCTCCCTTCCACCCGACCAGCAGCTCAGCTCCGGCATCCGCGCGTTCGTCCGCGCGGTCCTCGAGGCGCCGCAGCTGTACCGCGCGACCCTGCTCATGTCGGCCGCCGGCGACCCCGCCGTCCGGGCGCTGCACTCCGAATTGCGTCAGGTCTTCAGCCGTTGGGTGATCGACGCCCTGGCCCAGCAGGGCGTCGAGACGACCCCGAAGGTCGAGTTGGCGTGCTTGGGCTGGCAGGGCTACGTCGAGCAGATCCTGCTGACCTGGATCGACCACCCGACCGTCACGGAGGACGAGCTCGAGGACCTCTGCGAGCGATCGCTGGCTGCCGTTCTCACCACCGTCCGACGGTGAGGCGGTACGGCGTACCGCTCGGTCGCCGCTAGGGTTGCGGGCGTGCTGAAGGTTGCCACGGTGAATGTGAACGGGGTTCGGGCGGCGTACCGGCGGGGCATGGCTCCGTGGCTGGAGCAGACCGATCCGGATCTCCTGCTGATGCAGGAGGTTCGCGCGACCGACGAGGTCCTGCGCGACCACCTCGGCGGCGACTGGCACCTCGCGCACGCCGAGCCCGCGATCGCCGGCAGCAAGGGCCGCGCGGGCGTCGCGATCGCGAGCCGCCGGCCGATCAAGCTGGAGCGGACCGAGATCGGCCCGGAGCGGTTCGACGGGTCCGGCCGGTGGGTCGAGGCCGACGTCGTCCTGGACGACGGGTCGACGCTGACGGCGGTCAGCACGTACGTGTTCACCGGCGAGTTCGAGACGCCGCCGCGGCAGGAGGAGAAGTACGCCTTCCTCGACGCGATCACCGCCCGGCTCACCGAGCTGCGCGCCGACGGCCGGCACGTGCTGATGTGCGGCGACCTGAACATCGCGCACCGGGAGGCCGACCTGAAGGCCTGGAAGGCGAACCGCAAGAAGAGCGGCTTCCTGCCCGAGGAACGCGCCTGGATGGATCGTTTGTTCGAGGCCGGCTGGGTCGACCTCGGCCGGCGGTTCGGCGGCGACGGGCCCGGTCCGTACTCGTGGTGGTCCTGGCGCGGCAAGGCGTTCGACAACGACGCCGGCTGGCGGATCGACTACCAGATCGCCTCGCCCGCCCTGGCCGACGCGGCCACCGGCTGCGCGATCCACCGCGCCCCGACGTACGCCGAGCGCTGGAGCGACCACGCGCCCGTGGTGGCGACCTACAGCCTTTGACACGGGCGCGGGTAGTCTCCCCACATGCCTGAGTTGACTCCCCCTGTCGCCGCCAAGAAGCCGATCGAACGCACCCACCACGGCGACGTGTTCGTCGACGACTACGAGTGGTTGCGGGACAAGTCGAACGACGAGGTGCTGGACCACCTGCGCGCCGAGAACGCCTACACCGAGGCCCGCACCGCGCACCTGGAATCGTTGCGTGAGGCAATCTTCGGTGAGATCTCCGAGCGCACCCTGCAGACCGACCTGAGCGTGCCCGCGCGGCACGGCGGCTACTGGTACTACACCCGCACGGTCGAGGGGAAGCAGTACGCGATCAGCTGCCGCGTGCTCGCCGACGGCGACCAGCCGCCGGCCACCGACGGCGAGATCCCCGGCGAGGAGGTCATGCTCGACGGCAACGTGCTGGCCGGCGACTCGGAGTTCTTCTCCCTCGGCACCGTCGACGTCTCCCCCGACGGCAACCTGCTGGCGTACTCGGTCGACCTCAAGGGCGACGAGCGGTTCACGCTGCGGATCAAGGACCTGCGCACCGGCGAGCTGCTGCCCGACGAGCTGCCCGAGGTGCACTACGGCTCGGCCTGGTCGGCCGACGGCTCGACGATCTTCTACACGAAGGTCGACGACGCGTGGCGGCCGTTCCAGGTCTGGCGGCACACGCTCGGCACCTCCGGCGACGACGTCCTGGTCAAGGAGGAGGCCGACGAGCGGTACTGGATCGGCGTCGACCTGACCCGCAACGAGCAGGCCATCCAGATCGCCCTCGGCAGCAAGCTGACCAGCGAGGTCTGGCTGCTCGACGCGCAGGACCCGACCGGCGAGCCGGTCGTCGTGCGGCCGCGGGTCGAGGGCGTCGAGTACGACGTCGAGCACGCCGGCGACCAGCTGCTGATCACGCACAACGCCGACGCCGAGAACTTCTCGCTGGCCACCGCGCCGCTGGACAAGCCGGGCGAGTGGACGACGCTGATCGAGGGTGACGAGTCGAGCCGGCTGCTCGGCGTCGACGCGTTCGCGCAGCACGTGATCCTCTACCGGCGGCGGGACGCGCTGACCGAGCTGGCGGTCATGCGGCGGGAAGGCGCGACCTTCGGCGCTCCGGACGTGCTCACCTTCGACGAGCCGATCTACACCGTCAGCCCGGGCCGCAACGACGAGTGGGACGACACCCGGTACCGGTTCGGCTACACGTCCCTGGTCACGCCGGGCTCGACGTACGACGTGGACGTGGCGACCGGCGAGCGCCGGCTGCTCAAGCAGCAGCCCGTGCTGGGCGGCGTCGACCTGAGCGCGTACACGCAGTACCGGGAGTGGGCGACCGCTTCCGACGGGACGCAGGTCCCGATCTCGATCGTCGCTCGCAAGGACGTCGCCAAGGACGGCAACGCACCGGTCGTGCTCTACGGCTACGGCTCGTACGAGTCCTCGATGGATCCTTGGTTCTCGATCCCGCGGCTGTCGCTGCTGGACCGCGGCGTGGTGTTCGCGATCGCGCACGTCCGCGGCGGCGGCGAGCTCGGGCGGCACTGGTACGACAACGGCAAGACGCTGACCAAGCGGAACACGTTCACCGACTTCATCGCCGTCGCGGAGCACCTGGCCAAGGACGGCTGGACCCGGCCGGAGCGGATCGTCGCGCAGGGCGGCAGCGCCGGCGGCCTGCTGATGGGCGCGGTCGCGAACCTCGCGCCGCAGGCGTTCGGCGGGATCGTCGCGGAGGTGCCGTTCGTCGACGCGCTGACCACGATCCTCGACCCGTCGCTGCCGCTGACCGTGATCGAGTGGGAGGAGTGGGGCAACCCGCTCGAGGACGCCGAGGTCTACGAGTACATGAAGTCGTACTCGCCGTACGAGAACGTGACGGCCCAGCAGTACCCGCGGATCCTCGCGATCACCAGCCTCAACGACACCCGCGTCTTCTTCGTGGAGCCGGCCAAGTGGGTCGCCAAGCTGCGCGAGACCGCCGCCGGTGACGTCGACGTGCTGCTGAAGACCGAGATGGAAGCCGGCCACGGCGGCCGCAGCGGCCGGTACGACGCATGGCGCGAAGTCGCCTTCACGTTGGCCTGGGAGCTCGACACCCTCGGCCTGGCCTGAACCCTTTAAGACGCACGCGCCCGGCCCCCGGTTGTCCTGTTTTCGCAGGAATCCGGCGGGTACCGGGCGCGTTGCTACGGGTGGCAACGAACAACGATGTGTGCTGTGACACATTCAGCTCGCTTTTTCAGCAGTTCCTGGCGGTTCGGTGCGCGAAAAGGGGTTCCTGAGGGCGTGGGTGCCGGGAACTCTCAGGGAACGTTCAGGCTGTTTACACACTCGTCGTGGAATCTTGAACCTCACTCGAGCGTTGCTCTCCATGTAACGACGAAGGGAGTTTCGGTGGCTCGCATGGCTCGTGTCCGGTCAATGGACGAAGGTATCGACGGCAAGGACAGCGTCGGTCTCTACCTGGAAGAGATCGCGCGCACTCCGCTGCTGACGGCAGAAGAGGAAGTCGAGCTCGCTGAGACGGTCGAGGCAGGTCTCCTCGCGGAGCAACTGCTGGCCGAGGGGCGGGTTGGACGCAAGAAGGGCGGCGCGCCGAAGTACGCGACGCAGGAGGAGCTGGAGTGGCTGGCCGCGGAAGGCCAGAAGGCCCAGCAGCGGTTCGTGACCGCGAACCTGCGGCTCGTGGTCTCGATCGCCCGCCGGTACGGACGTTCCCAGATGCCGCTGCTGGACCTGGTCCAGGAGGGCAACACGGGACTGATCCGCGCGGTGGAGAAGTTCGACTACCGCAAGGGCTTCAAGTTCTCGACGTACGCGACCTGGTGGGTTCGCCAGGCGATCACGCGCGGTATCGCGCAGCAGGCCCGCGTGGTCCGGCTGCCGGTGCACGTGGTCGAGCAGCTGAACCAGATCGGCTCGGCCCGGCGGACGCTGGAGCGCAAGCTCGGACGTGAGCCGGAGATCGACGAGATCGCGGCGGAGCTGGACCTGGATCCGGAACGGGTCACGGAGCTGATCCGGATCGGCCGGGACCACATCAGCCTGGACAACCCGATCGACGACGAGGGCGAGACCTCGCTGGGCGACCTGATCGCGGCCGAGACCGCGCCGGGCCCCGACCAGCTGGTCGCGGACGCCTCCGACCGGTCCGGACTGTTCAGCCTGGTCGACCAGCTGGACCCGCGGTCGGCCGACGTGATCCGTCGCCGCTACGGCCTGCACGACGGCCGCCAGGCCAAGCTGGCCGACATCGGCGCGGTGCACGGCATCTCGGCGGAGCGGGTCCGGCAGATCGAGCGCGAGGCACTGGGGCGCCTGCGCCTGATGGCCGACCCGACGCTGGCCGCCTAGGTCTGAGCCGCCCAGGCAGCCGTAGCCAACCAAACCCCCATCAGGACCCCCGGGCCGTTCCAGGCCCGGGGGTCCTGGCTATCTCCAGGAGTCCAGTACGCCGGGGAGCTCGGACAGCCGCTGGATGGTGGCGTCCGGCGCCCCCTCGGTGTGGCCCACCTGGTGGCTCGGGATGTTGCTGTGCGGGATGTGCACGGCCTTCATGCCGACGTTCTGGGCGCCCCAGACGTCGTCGAACAGCCGGTCGCCGACGAACACGCAGCTCTTCGGGTCGCCGGCGCCCGCGGCCCGCATCGCGGCCAGGAACGTCTCCGGGTGCGGCTTGGTCCACGGCACCTCGCTGGTGTAGACGGCGCCGTCGATCAGCTCCAGGACGGCGTCGCGGGCGAAGATCTCCTCGTGCCGCTGCCGCGACCAGATCGTGTTCGACAGGACGCCGATCCGGTAGCCGCGGTGCCGCAGCTCCTTCAGCATCCCGATCGCGTCGGGGTCGAGCTCGGTGTGCGGGTGCCACTGCCGCTCGTACTCCGCCAGCGCGGCCGGCGTCATCACCACGTCGGCGGCCAGGCAGACGTCCTCGAGCGTCGTACTGACGTGCTCGTCGCGCGACCGCAGCCAGGCCGCGTCCTCCGCGGCGACCAGCTTCGCCGCCAGCTCGTCGGCGCGCGCCTCGTCGATCAGTTCCGCCACCGAGCGCCAGACGGCGTACAGGTCGATGTCGTGCCAGGTGGCCAGGGTGCCGCCCCAGTCGAACAGGACGGTGTCGATGTTGTTCGTCACGGCCGACAGGCTGCCAGATCGCACCGACAATCTCCGCTGGTTTTCACACGCTGACCGTCGCGACCTTCCGTCGCTTGGCCAGCCACACCACGCTCGCGGCGTACAGGGCCAGTGACGGGACGTCGCTCAGCAGCAGCGTCCAGGGAGCACCGCCCTGGTCGGCCCAGCTGTCCAGCTGACCCGTTGCCGCAGGCAACATGAACGCGAACAGGTTGTTCAGCGCGTGCAGCCCGATCGCAGCCTCGAGCCCGCCGGTCCGCACGGTCAGCCAGCCGACCGTCATCGCGAACAGGAAGATGTCGGCCATCGCCCAGCCGGTGTAGCCGTGCGCGGAGACGAACAGCGCGCTGCTGATGACGAGCGCCGGCCACGGCGTACGGAGTGCTCGCCAGATCACCCGGGTGACAGGGTTGCGCGCGTCGCTGCTCGGCGCGTAGGCGCCGATGGCCTGGACCAGCCAGCCGCGGAACACGAACTCCTCGGCACCGGACTGGAACGGTACGAGGAACAGGATCAGCAGTGCCGGGCCGATGAACGCGGCGAACCCGACCCAGGTGCCGTCATCCGCGGGCGCCGTGTCGGCGTTCGGGAAGAGGGCATCGGCGGCCAGGCTGAGGCCGTAGGACAGGGCGATGTAGCCCAGGGCCGGCAGACACGCGAGGAAGAGCCACTTCCAGCGGACCTTGTTGAGAACCGACGCGACGCTCCACGGCGGGCGGCGCTGGATCGCCCAGGCAGTGAAGACGACGGCAGGGGTGAGGATCGCGAGCATGACGAGGGTGCTGGCGAGGTTCTCGAGATCGTTGGAGAAGAGGCTGTCGCCCTCGCCGTCGGGGAAGTCGCCGGTGATCGCGCCGTGCACGATCGACCAGACCAGGAAGACGGCGATCGTCGCGAAGAAGGCGAACGCGGCGAGCGTCAGGGTGCCGACGAGAGGTCGCCACCACTTGTGATGAGCGTTCCGGGCGAGTTGATGGAAGGGCGTGCCGGGTGGCGCGGGGAGCTGGCGCGGCTCGGGTGGGCGCATGGTGTAGGGCACGGCGCCGTAGGGCCGGTTGTAGGGCGGTGGGCCGTACGGCGGTGGCTGCTGCGGTGGGTACTGCTGCGGCGGGTACTGCTGCGGTGGGTATTGCTGGCCGTACGGCGGTTGGTTGTCCGGTGGTCCTCCCTGCGACGCCATGGCGTGACTCTATGAGATCGGCTCAAGTCCTGTCCCTGTGGACGAAGCTCGACACGCAAGCGCGTTCTTTTGGCATGCTTCGGCCATGTCAGTTGAGCAGGCGCGACGCGTGCGGGTCGGCTACGCCCTCGGCTCGGTCGCGACCGGATCGTTCGGCACGGTGCCGGGTCTGCTGCTGCTCCCCTACCTGACCGACACGCTCGGCATCGCCGCCGGTGCGGCCGGCGCGATCGTGCTGCTGCCGAAGGCGCTCGACGTCCTGCTCAATCCGGTGGCCGGCCGGATCAGCGACCATCACCAGTCGCCGCTCGGTCCGCGACGCCCGTTCCTGCTGCGCGGCGGCCTCGGGCTGGCGATCTGTTTCGCGCTGCTGTTCGCCGCGCCCGACCTCGGCTCGAAGACGCTGAACGCGGCCTGGGTGCTGATCGCGTTCCTCGCCTGCGCGACGTCGTACGCGTTCTTCCAGGTGCCGTACGTCGCGATGCCGGCCGAGATCACCGACGACTACGCCGAACGCACCCGCCTGATGTCGTGGCGGGTCGCCTTCCTGACGCTGGCGATCCTGGTCAGCGGCGGCGCCTCGCCCGCGATCCGCGACGCCATCGGCGGCCGCGACGGGTACCGGGTGATGGGCCTGACCGTCGCCGTCCTGCTCGCCCTCGGCACGATCGGCGCGTACGTCGGGACGCGGCGCGCCCCGATCGGCCGCCCGCAGCAGACCACCGGCACGCTGCGCGACCAGCTCCGGCTCGTCGCGCGGGTGCCCGACTTCCGCTGGCTCCTGATCACGCTGATGCTGCAGGCGCTGGCGATCGGCTCGATGCTCGCCGGGATCGACTACCTCGCGCGGTACGTGCTGCGCGATCCCGGCGCTGCGACGATCGGGTTCGTCTGCGTGGTCGGGCCGGCGTTGCTCGTCAGTCCGTTGTGGCTGGCCTTCGGTCAGCGCTTCGGCAAGCGGACCGGGTTCCTGGCCGCGTCCGGTGTACTGGGGGTGGGTGCGCTGGCGTTGTCGACCGCGCAGCACGTGCCGACGTGGTTCGTGTACGTCGCGATCGGCATCGTCGGGATCGGGTTCACGGGTGCGCAGGTGTTCCCGCTGGCGATGCTGCCCGACGTGGCAGCGGTCGACTCCGCGCGCAGCGGCGTACGGCGGGCGGGGGTCTTCACCGGCGTCTGGACGGCCGGCGAGACGCTCGGGTTGGCGCTTGGTCCCGGGCTCTACGCGGTGGTGCTGGCGCTCGGCGGCTACGTGTCCTCGACCGACCGGTCCGCTGTTCAGCCGGGGTCTGCGCTGACTGCGATCGTGCTCGGGTTGTCGCTGGTGCCGGCTGTGCTGATCGCCCTGAGTTTCATCTCGTTGACCCGCTACCGGCTGACCGCCGACGAAGTCCTGGAGGCCAGATGACCGACGTTCTCGCCCGGCTGCGCGCGTTGCAGGAAGGCGACCTGCCGACCCACGGCGGCAGCACGCTCGCCTACGTCTACGACTCCGGCCTGGCCGAGGCCGACGAGATCGGCCGCGCGGCTTTGGCCCAGTACGGCGCGACGAACGGACTCGATCCCACGGTCTTTCCGAGCCTGCGCACGCTGGAGAACGACCTGGTCGGCTGGGCCGCTCGCCTGCTGAACGGTCCGACCGCCGTCGGCACGGTGACCTCAGGCGGCACCGAGTCCGTGCTGCTGGCAGTCCAAGCCGCCCGCGACGGCGGCCGCGCGGCCGCGCCTCGCTCCGTGGCCTCCCCCAATATGGTCATCCCCGCCACCGCGCACGCCGCGTTCCACAAGGCCGCGCACTACTTCGGTGTCCGCGCGATCGTCGTCGACGTCGATCCGGTGACCTTCACCCCCGACCCCGCGGACATGGCCGCAGCCATCGACGACAACACGGTCCTGGTCGTCGCGAGCGCCCCGTCGTACGCGCACGGCGTCGTCGACCCCGTGCGCGAGATCGCGGCCGTGGCCGCCGACCGCGGCATCCGCTGCCACGTCGACGCCTGCATCGGCGGCTGGATCCTCCCGTACCTGCGGAGGGACGGCGTCGCCGTACCGGACTTCGGCTTCGCGGTCCCCGGCGTCACCAGCATCTCGGTAGACCTCCACAAGTACGCCTACACCCCCAAAGGCGCCTCGATCCTGCTGCACCGGGACGCCGCCTTCCGGCGCGCGCAGTTCTTCGCCAGCGCCGCCTGGCCCGGTTACACCATGCTCAACTCGACGATGCAGTCAACGAAGTCCGGCGCTCCGCTGGCCGCCGCCTGGGCCGTCATCCACCACATCGGCGACGAGGGCTACCAACGCCTGGCCCGCGTCGCGTACGACGCCACCCAGGACCTGGCCAAGCGCGCGGACGACATCGACGGCCTCACCCTCCTCACCACCCCAGCCACAACCCTCGTCGCGCTCCGCACCAATGCCCGAGCCGATGTTTTCACCCTGGCCGACGAGATGGCCACCCGCGGCTGGTTCGTCCAACCCCAACTCAGCTTCCGCGACCAGCCCCCGTCGCTCCACCTCACCGTCAGCGCCGCCACCGCCCAACGCCTGGACGCCCTGACCGAGGCCCTGACCACAGCAACCCAAGCCGCCCAAGCCTCCGGCCCGGTCCAGGTCTCCCCCGACCTGGCGGCCGCGGCCACCGCCCTGGACCCGTCAACCCTCGACGAGGCGGCCTTCGACGGCCTCCTCACCATCGCCGGCCTGGGCGACACGGCCGCGACCGGCACCCTCCCCACCCGAATGGCCCCCGTCAACGCCCTCCTCGATGTAGCCCCTCCCGCCCTCCGCGAGGCTCTCCTTATCGCTTTCCTGGACCGTCTGATGCGCCCGGCCTGACGACTTTCCGCCGACCCCGATGCGTCAGCTCCGGCCACCTCTCCTGCATGCTGACGCCTGTACGCCGTACGAGCTGAAGGAGCCCTCAATGGTGACCGACCCGACCCCCGGTCCGACTGCCTCGACGCGGGCGCTGCCGCAGTCGGTGCTGATGCCGCTGACCGGTTCGGCGATCTTCCTCGTGGTCCGGATCGAGCCCGGCGGCGAGGAGACGGCGCGCGACCTGCTGGAGCGCGTCAGCGGGCTGACCCGCTCGGTCGGCTTCCGCGTACCGGCAGGCAACCTGTCCTGCGTGACGAGCATCGGCTCCGACGCCTGGGACCGCCTCTTCAGCGGGCCGAAGCCGCGCGCGCTGCACCCGTTCATCGAGCTCGACGGCGGCAAGCACAAAGCGGTGTCGACGCCGGGCGACCTGCTCTTCCACATCCGCGCCGCGCACCTCGACCAGTGCTTCGAGCTGGCCCAGCAGATCATGAAGGTCCTGGACGGCGCGGCGACGGTCGTCGACGAGGTGCACGGCTTCAAGTACTTCGAGATGCGCGACCTGCTCGGCTTCGTCGACGGCACGGAGAACCCGAACGGCCGCGACGCCGAGGACGCCGTCGTCGTCGGCCCCGAGGACCCGGACTTCGCGGGCGGCAGCTACGTGATCGTCCAGAAGTACTTGCATGACATGAAGGCCTGGAACGCGCTGACCGTCGAGCAGCAGGAGCTCGTGATCGGCCGCACCAAGCTCGAGGACATCGAGCTCGACGACGACGCCAAACCGTCCAACGCGCACATCGCCCTCAACGTGATCGAGGACGAGGACGGCAACGAACTGAAGATCCTTCGCGACAACATGCCGTTCGGCTCGATCGGCGAGCAGGAGTTCGGCACGTACTTCATCGGCTACGCCAAGGACCCCGCCGTCACCGAACTCATGCTCCGCCGCATGTTCCTCGGCGAACCGGCCGGCAACTACGACCGCATCCTCGACTTCTCCACCGCGGTCACGGGCACCCTGTTCTTCACCCCTTCCGCCGACTTCCTGGACAACCTCCCCAAGCTCCCCTGACCGGCGCGATCGGAGTGTGCGCTGCCCGTGCGGGGCGCGGGGGCCAATTCACCTGAGGCCTCCATCTCTTTCCGGCCGACGCGACATCAGCGACCGACCGCGCGCCCGGCCGCATGACCACCCGGCTGTACCTCCGAACTCCCAGGATCTGTCGGTGGTTTGAGTAAGACTGGGTGCATGTTGCTCGCCGACGTGGTTGCCACTTCCAGCGCTCTCAGCGGGACCCGGTCGCGCCTGGCGAAGGCCGGTTTCATCGCGGAGCTGCTGGCCGCCGTCAACGACCCGGTGGAGACCGAGGTCGTCGTCACCTACCTGTCCGGCGAGCTGCGCCAGCGGCGTACGGGCGTCGGCTGGCGCACGCTCGTCGAGGTCCCCGAGCCGGCAGCAGAGCCCTCGCTGACCGTCGAAGAGGTCGACCGTGCCTTCGCCGAGCTGTCCGAGATCTCCGGCGCCGGTTCACAAGCACGCAAACGAGCAGCAGTCGACGCGGTGTTCGCCAGGGCCACCGAAGCCGAGCAGCAGTTCCTCAGACTCCTGGTCGCCGGCGAGCTGAGACAAGGCGCGCTCGACGGCGTGATGGCCGACGCCGTCGCCAAGGCGACCGGCATCCCCCTCGACAAGATCCGTACCGCGACGATGCTCCGAGGCGCCGCCGCGCCGGTGGCGGTCGCCGTACTGACCGAAGGGGAGGCAGGTCTCGCCCAGTTCGGCCTCGAAGTGGGCCGCGGCGTCCAGCCCATGCTCGCCCAGTCGGCGACCACCGTCGCCGAGGCGATGACCAAGACCGGCTCCCCCGCGGCGCTCGAGTGGAAGCTCGACGGCATCCGCATCCAGGTCCACCGCAACGGCTCCGACGTCGTCGTCTACACCCGCACGCTCGACGACATCACCAGCCGTGTCCCCGAGGTCGTCACCGCGGTCCTCGAGCTCAAGGCCGACCAGGTCGTCCTCGACGGCGAGCTCATCGCCCTCCGCCCGGACGGCCGCCCCGAAGCGTTCCAGGTCACCGGCTCCCGTACGGCGACGCGCGCGGCGACCGGTCCCGAGACCGTGCCGCTCACGCCGTACTTCTTCGACATCCTGCACCTCGACGGGCAGGACCTGCTCGGCCTCGGCGGCGCCGAGCGGCACGACTGGCTCAGCAAGCTCGTGCCCGAGCACCGGCGGATCCCCCGCGTCGTCACCGACGACGCCGAGGCCGGCCAGGCGTTCTTCGCCGACGCGGTGAAGCGCGGCCACGAAGGCGTGATGGTGAAGTCCCTCTCGGTCCCGTACGAGGCCGGGCGCCGCGGATCGGGCTGGGTGAAGGTGAAGCAGACCCACACCCTCGACCTGGTCGTGCTCGCCGCCGAGTGGGGCCACGGCCGGCGGACCGGCTGGCTGTCGAACCTGCATCTGGGCGCCCGCGACGAGAAGACCGGCGAGTTCGTGATGATGGGCAAGACGTTCAAGGGCCTGACCGACGAACTGCTGCGCTGGCAGACCGAACGGTTCCAGGAGATCGAGGTCAGCCGCGACAACTACACGGTGTACCTGCGCCCGGAGATCGTCGTCGAGATCGCCTTCGACGGCGTCCAGACCTCACCGCGCTACCCCGCCGGCATGGCGCTGCGCTTCGCCCGGGTCCTGCGCTACCGCGACGACAAGACCCCGTCCGAGGCAGACACTGTCCAGACCCTGCAAGCCATCCACCAACCAGACGAGGCCCCATGACAGACCAGCACGCCGCCGACCTCGATCCGGCAAACCAGGATCCTGACGTTGCCTCGCGCCACTTGGCCCACAAGGCGCTGGAGGCGAACGACCCGACCGGCTGGTTCGAGGAGCTGTACTCCGCCGCCGCGGACGGTCGGGCAGTCGTGCCTTGGGATCGTGGCATGGCGCACCCGTTGCTCGCCGACTGGATCTCCACTGCCCAGCCCGACGGCACCGGCAAGCGCGCACTGATCGTCGGCGCAGGCACCGGCTGGGACGCCGAACTGATCGCGGACCTGGGCTACGACACCATCGCCTTCGACATCTCCCCCACCGCGGTCGAAGCCGCGCAGCAGGCGCACCCCGGTTCCAAGGCGCACTACCAGGTCGCCGACCTGCTGAACCCACCCGCCGACTGGCACCGCGCGTTCGACCTGGTCATCGAGATCTTCACCGTCCAGGCGCTCCCGATCGCCCTCCAGCCCACCGCCACCCGCCAGGTCGCCGAACAGGTCCGCGCCGGCGGCACCCTGATCGTCATCGCCGCCGCCCGCGAGGACAACGTCCCCGACGATGCCGTCGAAGGCCCACCCTGGCCCCTCACCCGCGCCGCCATCGACGCCTTCGCCAAGGACGACCTCCGCCTCATCCAACTCGACCAAGCCCCCAGCCCCTCCGACCCCACCCACTACCGCTGGCGAGCCGAATACCTCCGCGACTAGCCGAGCCACGCAGAAGCGTCGGCCGACGCCGTACGCCGACCTGCGCCTCGCCCTCCCAACCGCCGACACCGTCCGCCAACCCGCGCCTCGCCCACCCGACCGTCGACGTCGCACGCCGCGCCCGCCCGACCGCCGACGCCTACACCGATCTGCTCGCCTACGGCCTCTGCGCCTTGCCCCACCTCCGCCTCTGGCCTCCGGCCTCTGCCCTCTGGCCTCTGCCCTCTGGCCTCGGCCCCTCTGGCCTCGGCCCCTCTGGCCTCGGGCCTCGGGCCTCGGGCCTCGGGCCAAGCGTCCGTTCCTCGCTCTCGTCCCTCGGCCGCTGCTCCCTCTCGCCAAGCGTCCGAACAAGTGCGATGTGTCCGACGAAGGGTGCGCTATAGGCCTCACTTCTTCGGACGCATGAAGGTTCTTCGGACGCTAGGGCGAAGAACAGCAGCGGGGTGGGCTTTGGAGGGCTGACATGGTCGCGAGGCAGGTTCGGGCCGGCTGAACTGGTCCTGGGGTGAGACTGCTAAATCGCGCGACTCGCTCCGGCTTCGCGACGTACGCTCGCCGGGTTGCCGAGCCGCGGGGAGCACCATGACGTTCACCATCCGACCGCTGACTCCCTCAGATCCCGCGGCGATCTTCGCGGCGTTCAACGCCGCGGGCTGGGAGAAGCCCCTCAGCACGTTCACGACCTACCTCGCAGACGAAGAAGCCGGTCGCCGGAGCACGCTCGTCGCCGTGCAGGGTGAACACATCGCCGGCTACGTGACCGTCAACTGGTGTTCGCCGTACGAGCCGTTCGGCGGGATGCCGGAGATCCAGGATTTCAACGTGCTTCCGGCGTACCGGCGCCGTGGGATCGGCGGCAGGCTGATGGACGCCGCCGAGGCGTTGGTCGCCGAGCGGTCGGACGTGGTCGGGATCGGCGTCGGGCTCTACGCCGACTACGGCACCGCGCAGCGCATGTACGTCCGCCGCGGCTACCTGCCTGACGGCCGCGGTGTCATCTACGACCATCGTCAGGTGCCGCCCGGCGAACTGGTGCGGCTCGACGACGATGCCGTTCTCATGTTCACGAAATCACTCCCCTGACCTCATTCGTCCCACCAGTCACAGATTACCAGGCGACTCGAACATCTGTTCGATCTTCCTGTAAACTGGCAGCATGGCCGGGCGGAACGAGCCGGGGCCGACGGCCCTGCGCATCATGCTGGGCGCGCACCTGCGACGACTGCGGGAGCGCGCCGGAGTGAGTCGTGCCGACGCCGGTTGGGCGATCCGGGGTTCGGAGTCGAAGATCAGCCGGCTCGAGCTCGGCCGGGTCGGCTTCAAGGAACGCGACGTCCTCGACCTGCTCACGCTGTACGACGTACGCGACGAGCCCGAGCGCGACCGCCTCGTCCAGCTCGCCCGCGACGCGAACAACCCGGGCTGGTGGCACCAGTACGGCGACGTGACGCCGGACTGGTTCGACGCCTATCTCGGGCTGGAGGCGGCGGCGGAGCTGATCCGCACGTACGAGATCCAGTTCGTTCCGGGCCTGCTGCAGATCCCGGAGTACACGCGGGCCGTCGCGCAGCTGACCACGACCGCCGACCGGTCCGAGGATGAGATCGAGCAGCTCGTCGCGCTCCGCCGGACCCGGCAAGTGATGTTCGACCGTGAGCCGCCGCTCAAGTTCTGGGCGATCGTCGAGGAGTCCGCGCTCCTGCGTCCGATCGGCGGACCCGAGGTCCTGCGCGCGCAACTCAACGCACTTCTCGAGGCGATCAAGCGCCCGAACATCACGCTCCAGATCATCCCGACCTCGAGCGCCGGCCACGCCGCGTCCGGCGGAGCGTTCAGCGTGCTGCGCTTCCCGAAGCCCGACCTGCCCGACGTGGTCTACCTGGAGCACCTGACCAGCGCGCTCTACCTGGACAAGCGCGACGACGTCGACGCGTACACCACCATCCTCGACACGCTCGCCGCGACGATCCCGTCGCCACAGGAAACACCAGCCCTGCTGAAAGGCCTGCTCCGCAAGATCCGCCGCCCACCCAAGCAGCCCAGCGGGACCTGACTGCACCCCGGCAGAGCAACAGGTCGAGGTGATCGATGGGGTCGCGCGCAGACATCGGGACATGGGGAAGACGCGAAGGGCCGGCGTGTGAGCTCGGCAGGCGGTGGTGACGAGGGTGGAGCCGGGTCGAGGTGGTAGCCGAGGGCGCGGTGTAGCCGGGTCGAGGTGGTAGCCGAGCGCGAGGTGTAGCCGGGGCGAGGTGGTGGCCGAGGGCGCGGTGACCTCGTGACAGCACAGCGCCGACCAGCTCGCCGCGTGCGACCCGAGCGTCGGCGGGCGGCGTGTTCCTGTTCGGCAGTCCTCGACGGCGAGGGCGGTGGCGGCCGATCTAGCTCGTCAGCTCGCTCAGCTCCCCCAGCGTTTCCCGGATGACAACCACCAGATCAGCCTCCGCGCCCTCCACCCATCGCTCGAACGCCACGCGAAACACCGTGATCCCCGTCTCCGCCGCCAGCACCGCCCGGCCCGGCGCAACCCCCCGCTCCTGCAGTGCCGCCCTGAACGCCTCAACCAGCGACGCCATCTTGATGAACTCCCGCTCCCGCAACTCCGGCGTCGCCGCGACCACCGCGTACCGCTGCCGCGCGAAGTCCCGCCTTCCGACGAACGCCTCCCCCGCCGCCAGCACCCCCGCGGCCACCGCCTCCATCGGGCCGGCTTCCGCCGGCGCGGCGATCACCGCGTCCGCGATCACCCGCTCGAGCTCCTCCGACCCCGCGAACAAGACCTCCCGCTTGTCCGCGAAGTACCGGAAGAACGTCCGCGCGGTCACCCCGGCCCGGTCGGCGATCTGCGCGACCGTCGTGCCGTCGTACCCCTGCTCGGCGTACAGCGCCATCGCCGCTTCGCGCAGCCGTCCCGCCGCACCCGGCTCCCAACGCACCATGCGGTCGATCCTATGCGATGTCATCGTGTGACATCAAAGGTGTAGCCTCAGTGATGTCACACGATGACATCACCGAAAGGATCCATCGATGCGCGTCTTCATCACCGGAGCGACCGGCCACCTCGGCTCAGCCGTGGTCCCCGAACTCCTCCAGCACGACCACGAGGTCGTCGGCCTGGCCCGCTCCGACGACTCCGCCGACCGCCTCATCCAGTGGGGCGCCGACGCTGTCCGCGGCGACCTCGACGACCTCGACACGCTGAGGGAAGCCGCCGAAGCGGCCGACGGCGTAATCCACCTCGCCTTCCGCCACGACGCCATGGTGGTCGGCGACATGACCGGCGCCGCCGAGTCCGACCTCGCCGCCGTCACGACGATCGCCGACGCCCTCAAAGGCACCGGCAAACCACTGGTCGGTACGTCGGGCACCGGCCTGATCGCCTCTGCGGCGGTCGGCCGTCCCGGCACCGAGGACGACACCCTGCCCGGCGGGTACCGCATCGACGCCGAGAACTACGTCATCGACCTGGCCGGCCAGGGCATCCGCTCGTCGGTCGTCCGGCTGCCGATCGTCCACGGCCCGCTCGACACCGGTTTCCTCGTGTCGCTGGTCGAGTTCGCCCGCCGCAACGGCTTCTCGGCGTACCTCGGCGACGGTACGAATCGCTGGCCCTCGGTCCACACCGACGACGCGGCCCGCCTCTACCGCCTCGCCCTCGAGAACGCCCCGGCCGGCACGCGCCTGCACGCCGTTCACGACGAAGGCGTCGAATTGCGTCAGATCGCCGAGGCGATCGGCCGCGGCCTCGACCTGCCGGCCCGCTCGATCACGGCGGACCAGGCACCCGAGTACCTCGGGTACCTGGCCCACTTCGCCGCGATCGACAGTCCCACCAGCGCGACCCGCACCCGCGAGCTGCTCGACTGGCAACCAACCGGGACAGGTCTTCTCGAAGACCTTGCCCTAGGCCACTACTTCACGCAGGACTAAGCGCCCAGTACGGGGGCGATCGTCTTCGTCCGAGCGCCCTCGTACGCCGCCAGCAGGATCCCGAGGACCGCGATCCCTTCCTCCTCCGTGTGCAGCGGACGTGTCTTGCCGAGCAGCGAGTCGGCGAAGTGCCCGATCTCGGCGACGAACCCGTCGACCGGTTCGAGCTCGATCGTCTCGACCTCACCGGCCCGCCGCCGGATGGTCAGCGTGTTCCCGTCGCTGTGCAACGCACCCTCCGACCCGACGACCGAGAACCGCTCGGTCACCGCGGCCGGCTGATACGCCCAACTCGTCACCAGTTGCCCGACGACGCCGTTGTCGAACCGCACCAGCACCTGCGCGGAGTCCTCGCCCTCCATGAACTTCAGCCGGTGCGTCGACAGCATCGCCGTCGCCTCGACCGGCTTGCCGCCCGCCAGGTGCAGCAGCAGGTACGTCGGGTGGTAGCCGGTGTCGATCAGGTCACCTCCACCGCTCGTCGCGGCGCTCGCGCGCCAACCCATCGTCGACGGGTCGAAGTCGTTGTAGAAGCTGTCGGTCGTGCGGACCTCGTACACCGTGCCGATCGTTCCGGCCTCCAGCAACTCCTTGGCCTTGGCAACAGCCGGCAGGAACAGCTGGTTGTGCGCGCACATCAACGTCACGCCCGCCGCCGAAACCGCCGCCCGAACATCAGCGGCCTCAGCGGCCGTAAGGCACAGCGGCTTCTCGCACAGAATGTGCTTGCCCGCCTCGGCGGCGGCGACGATCGCGTCCCGGTGCAGATGATGCGGCAGGCAGATGTCGACCGCGTCCAGCTCCTCGACCTCGAGCATCTGCCGGTAGTCCGCGTACGGCGTAGCGCCCAGCTCCTCGGCCCGCGCCGCCGCGGCCTTCTCGGAGACGTCGGCCACCGCGGTGATCCCGATCCGCGCGGCGTGCTCGCGATAGCCCCGGATGTGCGCGCCCGCGATCCCACCGGCGCCGATCAGTCCAACCTTGATCTCTGGCATGTGTCAGCTCCTCGGTACGGCGTACTGGACGACCTGGCCCTGCTCCGCGGCTTCGTTGGCCGCGACAACCATCCGGGTCAGCTCGACCGCGCGCGCGATGTTGTCGTCGGCCCGGGTGCCGTCGTTGATGTGATCGACCCACTGCCCGAACGGGTCCTTGCTGTGCTCGGGCACAGGTAGTTGCCGCCCCTCCCCGAACGCCGGCCCGAAGACGCGCAACGCGTTGCCGTCCTCGGTGTACGTCAGACTGCCGGTGGTCCCGAAGATCTCGATGGTGAAGGGATTCCGGCTCGCGAACCCGGCCTCGATCACGCCGATCTTCTGGTCGCCGTACCCGACGGTTACGACCGCGTTGTCCTCCAGCCCGAGCCCGGCGACCGACCGGTAGACGGCGCTGACGGTCTCCGGCTCGGATCCCAGGAACAGCTGCGTCAGGTAGACGGGGTGGCACCCGAGGTCGGTGAGCGCTCCACCGATCGCGGTCTTCGGTTCGAAGAAGCGCTCAGGCAACCAACCGCCCTTGCCGCCGTCGGACACCGCGCCGTCGTGCGACAGCCGCACCCGGCCGTACGTGATCGTGCCCAGGTCACCGCTGTCGATCACCTCGCGGATCGCCTGGGTGTAGCCGTGCGCGAGCCGGGGCAGCGAGACGACGAGCTTCACGCCGTTCGTGTCCGCCGCGGCGACGATCTCCTCGGCCTCGGCCACGGTCGGCGCCAGCACCTTCTCGGTGAAGATGTGCTTCCCGGCGTTCGCGACCTTGACCATCAGGTCACGGTGCACGTCGGTCGACGTGGTCACGGTGACGCCGTCGAGGTCGTCGCGAGCCAGCAACGCGTCCAGGTCGTCGGTGTACGGTACGCCGAACTTCTCGGCGCCGGCCCGGCCGAGCTCCGGGTCGTCGTCCCACACCGCGACCAGCTCGGTCCCCGGATGCTCCTGCGCTTGCCTCGAGTAGTCCCCCGCATGCACGTGCCAGAATCCCAGGGCCGCGATCTTGAGCGGTTTCGACACCATCTTCTCCTCGCACCAGGTCGATCAGTGGAAAACGATCTCCGACCTACCTAACCAAGGCCCGGACCCCGGCGCGGGCCCTACCGGCGGTTCGTCTCACGATCCGGCCCGGAAATCTGGAAACGATTCCGTACGGCGTCCGCGAACCCGCTCAGTACTCCACGATCGGCCGGACCTCCACCGCGCCGTACCGCGCGGTCGGGATCATCGCCGCCCACCCCTCGGCCGCCTCGGCGTCCGCGACGTCGACGAGGTAGTAGCCCGCGAGCACCGGCGTACCGGTCGCTCCGCCGTTCTCGCTCGACGTCTTCCCGTCGCGCACCCGGACGGTCCGGGCCCGCGAGACCGAGTGGAACCCCGCCTCGTGCACGAACACCCCAGCCTTGCGGACCGCGCCGTCGAAGGCCAGCCAGTCGAGCAGTTCCTCCTTCGTCGGGCCGGCGACGGCGGGGTCGTAGTAGTACAGCAACGCGAACTGCATGAGGGTCCTTCCGGCTGCGGCGACTGGCAGGTGTCAGTCAACCGGACGACACCTGGTGGACCACAACCCCTTGACAGCTCGTGGTCGCTTGACAACGATGTGTCACGTCACCGCCCATGACAAGGTTGTCAGCGCCGCCTGCCAGGCCGACGACCCGCTCCGCTCCCGGTGTGCTCATGGGCGAATTCCGTGCAAGTGAGGACCGGAAGGAAACACCCATGAGGAATCTCCAGCGCGTGACGGTGCTGTTCGCGGCAGTGGCGGCCACCGTGCTCGGCTCAGTTCCCGCGGCTTCGGCGTACGACCTGCCCGAGGCCGCACCCACCACTCACACCATGACCGCGGCCGCCGACGACGAGCACGGCACCGACGCCCACGGCGTCCAACTGGTCCCCGGCAAGGCGGCGCCGGCGCCGGCCAAGATCCTCGGATGGGACGTCCCGAGCGCCCGCTCGTACACGATCACCGCCTCCTGCTCCCAGTACGCCGGCGCGATCCGTCAGGGCGCAGCCGCCTGGAACGGCCTGACCGAAGGCGGCGGCACCCCGGTCTCCTGTCAAGACGGCTACATCACCGACTGCGGCGCCGGCACGGTCATCGGCTGCAACTACGGCGCCGGCCAGCGCATCACCCTCGTCGCCAGCGCCGTCGGCGACGTCGCCCTGCTCGCGGCCCACGAGTTCGGCCACGACTGGTACGGCCACTCCGGCACCGGCTGCGCCAACTGGAACAGCCCCGCCGACGTCATGAAGACCAGTATCTGCGGCTGATCACCCCCGAACCTGCGGCATCCGTCGGGCGCAGGGTCCCGACGGATGCCGCAGCCGCACTCACTCGGGCTGCTCGAAGTACCCCTCCTTACGACGCGTGCCCTGAGCATCGTCCTCGCCCGGCTCGACCTTCCCGCCGCTGCTCGGCCGGGAGGCCTCGGTGCCGTCCGGCCGCCCTTCGCCCGGCGCGGTCATCGTCGGCTCGGCGTCCTGGTCGTACTGGTCGTCGTCACTGTGCTGAGTCATGCCGCTCCGGTACCCCGCCCCACGTGCCGAACCCGATGTTGCAGCCACCGCCCGCTCCCCGTTACAGGTTGTCCACAACCATCCACAGATTGTGCATCGAGCCTTGCGGCGCCTGTGGACAGAGCGCCGGATCGGGTCCGATGACCGGCTCGGCAGATAACCTCCCTATACCGGTGACACACACCGGGGGCGGGGAACTACTATTGAGCGCGTGGGCTTGACGCCCCCGCACCGCTGATCCCGCCGCGACCACTTCGCCCGGGGCTGGAACTCACGGCCGTCTACCCGTCGTCCCGCACGACAGCCAGTTCCGCCGGAGGGTCACTCGGCCGCTCGACGAGTCGTTGAACCGTGCTCGCACGCCGGTTCACCGGGCCGTCGACGGCGTACGGCGGTGCTCTTGTGCCGCGGCACCGTGCCGTGGTGGCTCTGAGGAGGATTCTTGGCCAACCGAGGTCGTCGCCAGACCGGAACCGACGCGCAGCGCGGCGGTTCGTCCGGCGCGTCGCGTGGTGGTTCGACGAGCGGTTCGTCCCGGGGCGGCTCGGCCGCACCCGCGCGCGAAGGGACCGGCGTGTCGAACAGCGCCTCCCGCGGCGGATCGGGTGGCCGAGCGGGATCCGGCGGCACCGCGCGCGGCGGGTCAGCCGGCGGATCGCGGGGCGGTTCGGCCCGTGGCGGGTCCGGCGGCGCCGGACGCGGCGGATCGGGCGGCGCCTCGCGCGGCGGATCCGGCGGTACGCCGCGCGGCGGGTCGCGGCGCAAGCGCCGTACCGACGACGCCGACGGACTGATCCCGGTCCTCGCGCGCGCCGTACGGGAGGTCGAAGCCGCCGTCGAGCGCGGCGCGATCGCGCCGTCGATCCGGACGAAGTTCCAGGTCATCGGCCTGCTGGTCCGCCAGGAGCGGGCGCAGGTCAACAGCGACGCCACGGCCACCGACGCCTACCGCGCCGAGCAGCTGCGCCGGCTCGACGGGGTCGCGACGATCCTGGCCAAGACCGCCGCGCGCGAGCCCTCGCTGCTCGCACTGCTCGCCGAGGACGCGGTGATGTCCGAGGCGGCCGTCGTGCTGCAGCGCGAGATGCTGCTCGCCGCCGGCCTCGAAGCGCCTGCGGAAAAGCCGAAGCCGGTCGAGCAGCCCACCGAGGCCGCCCCGCCGCCGCGTCAGGTCGTGCCGCAGTCGGTCGTCTCACGCCAGCTCGCGAACCCGTTCCTCGCCCCCGACTTCTCGGCCGCGCCGCAGAAGGAGGCCAAGCCGCGCCGCCTGGCGGGCTGGGAGCTGATCGGTCCGCTGCTGCGGTCCTTCGAGCAGGCCGGCGCCTCGGCCAGCATGTCGCTGCCCGACCCGGCGTCGCTCCAGGCGGCGCGTGGCCGCGAGCTGATGCCGCACCAGGCGCAGCTGATCGCCGCCGCCGCCAACGGGCACCGGACCTTCCTGCTCGCGGACGAGCCCGGTCTGGGCAAGACCGCGCAGGCGCTGCTCGCCGCTCAGGCGGCCAACGCGTACCCGCTGCTCGTCGTCGTACCGAACGTCGTCAAGACCAACTGGGCCCGCGAGGCCGACCTGTGGACGCCGAAGCGCAAGGCGACCGTGATCCAGGGCGACGGCGACTCGATCGACGGCTTCGCCGACATCGTCGTGGTGAACTACGAGGTCCTCGATCGGCACGTCGGCTGGCTGGTCGACTTCGGCTTCCGCGGCATGGTCGTCGACGAGGCGCACTTCATCAAGAACAAGAAGTCGCACCGCTCCCGCAACGTGCTGCACCTGTCCGAGCGGATCCGCTCCCGGACGGCGCGGCCGTTGCTGATGGCCCTGACCGGTACGCCGCTGATCAACGACATCGAGGACTTCACCGCGATCTGGCAGTACCTGGGCTGGATCGACGATCGCTCTCCTGGCGCCGTACTGATGGAGAAGCTCGAGGAGACCGACCTGACGCCGGCGGACCCCGCCTTCTACCCGGCGGCCCGGTCCAGCGTGATCGACATGGGCATCGTTCGCCGTCGCAAGGTCGACGTCGCGGCCGACATCCCCGCGCGCCGGATCGCCAACCTGCCGGTCGAACTGGACGGTTCGGTCGGGCGTTCGATCCGCGAGGCCGAGCGCGAGCTGGCCGAGCGGCTCGTCGCGCGGTACCGGCTTGCCCTGGAGACCCGGAGCTCCGGTGTCGTTGTCGACGGCATCGACCACGCGCTGGTCCACCAGGTCGCCGAGTGGGAACGCACCGAGATGGCGACGGCGAAGACCGGCGAGAACGTGTTCACGCTGGTCCGGCGGATCGGCAAGGCGAAGGCCGGCCTGGCCGCCGACTACGCCGCCCAGCTGGCGCACAACGTCGGCAAGGTCGTGTACTTCGCCCGCCACATCGAGGCGATGGACACCGCCGAGGAGCTGTTCGCCGACCGGGGCATCAAGTACGCCTCGATCCGCGGCGACCAGTCCCCCACTGCCCGGCAGAAGAACATCGACGCGTTCGTCAACGATCCCGAGGTCGCGATCGTCGTCTGCTCGCTGCTGACCGCCGGCGTCGGCCTGAACCTCCAGGTCGCGTCGAACGTCGTCCTGGCCGAGCTGTCCTGGACCAACGCCGAGCAGACCCAGGCGATCGACCGCGTCCACCGGATCGGCCAGCAGGAGCCGGTCACGGCCTGGCGCGTCATCGCGGCCCAGACCATCGACACCCGCATCGCGGACCTGATCGACTCGAAGGCCGGCCTGGCCGCGGTCGCCCTGGACGGCGCCGACGCCGACGAGCTCGCCACCACCGACATCCAGGTCGAGGCCCTGGCCACCCTGCTGACCAACGCACTGGAATCCGCGTAGCCCTTTACCAAAGCCACTGACCTCGCGTCAATGGCTGCAGCCGCCGACGACCACAGGTATTGTTCCGGTCGTCGGCGGTGCTATTTGTGGCCATTCCGGGACAGACCGGTAATGCATTGCCGGTGTAGACCACTTGTGCTCCACCGTGTATACACAGCGGTAAATCGGCGTCTGACCTGCGCGAACGCATTTCGTTGCCCCTGGCCCCTTTTGTGCCGCGCCCGGAGTGCAGGAAACCGTCCAAATATCAAGGACCTGAGCGATTCCAGGATTTCGAGACTTTTGAGTCCTGTCAGCGGTTTAGCCCGCCGGACCGGGGGTAGATCGGGAAAGTCGATGGACTCGGGAACTGGAATTGGGAGGGAACCCTTGTCAACGCAAGCCCTGCCGGCACGCGCCGCCGGCAACCGGGAGCACGTGCGTCCCAGGAGCGAAACGTTCGCTTTTCTCGAAGAACTCCCGAATCGAGACAGATAGCGATTCCGATGGATGCACAGGCTCTGCAACGCAGTTGGGACCAGGTCACCGAGCACGGCGAACAGGTCCCGTTGTACTTCTACTCGCACCTGTTCGTGTCGTACCCCGAGGTGCGGTCGATGTTCCCGCTGTCGATGGCGAACCAGCGCGACAAGTTCGTCGGCGCGCTGGGCCGGATCGTCAGCCACGCCGACCAGCTCGAGCAGGACGAGGCCTTCCTCCAGCACCTGGGCCGCGACCACCGCAAGTACGCCGTCCTCGCGGAGCACTACAACGCGGTCGGCGCCTCGCTGTGTGCCACGCTGGCGCACTTCCTCGGGCCGGACTGGGACGAGGACCTCGCCGCGCACTGGACGGCGGCGTACCAGGTGGTCGCCCGGATCATGGTCGAGTCGGCGGAGTCGGCGTCGGAGTCCACCCCGGACTGGTGGGACGCCGACGTGATCTCGGCCGAACGGCGGACCATGGATCTCACCCTGCTGACGGTCCGGCCCCGGCGCCCCTACCAGTACCGTCCGGGCCAGTCGGTCTCGATGGAGATTCCGCAACGCCCGCGCCAGTGGCGGTACTTCAGCCCGGCCAACGCCCCGCGCGCGGACGGCTCGATCGATCTGCACGTCCAGCAGATCGACGGCGGTCAGGTGAGCCCGACCGTCGTACGGTCCCTGAAGGCCGGCGACGCCGTGAAGCTGGGTGCGCCCGTCGGTGAGCGGCTGACGCTGCGCGACACCGGGGCGCGGGAGCTGCTGCTGGTCGCGGGCGGGACCGGGCTCGCTCCCCTGCTGGCCGTCCTCGAGCAGATCGACGGCGAGTGGCACCGCTCGGGCAACGGGCCGCTGGTCCACCTGCTGCACGGCGTACGGATGCCTTGGCACCTCTACGACCGGCCGCGGCTGCGGCAGCTCGCCGAGACGCGGTCGTGGTTCGAGTACACCGAAGTCGTGTCCGACGACCCGTCGTACCCGGGCACGCGCGGGAAGGTCGGCACGGTCGCTGCCCGCCAGCTGCTGCACGGGCGGACGGCGATGGTGTGCGGCGGCCCGCAGATGGTCGCGCACACGCTCGAGCGGCTGGCCGCCGCCGGCATGCAGCCCGAGCACATCAAGTACGAGCACTTCTACTACGCGGCCGCGGACGACCACACCGTCGGGCCACCGCTACCACGGCAGGAGACACCCAGTGAGGACCAGCAAACACCGTCACGGCTCCCCACATCAGACGCCTCGGTCGATCCGGGACGAAACCTTCCCGAAGCGGATGCTTGGCCTCGACGCGGGCGCGGTCTACGCGTACCTCGATCGACTCGCTGACCAGATGCAGGCCCTGGAACGCGAGCTCACCGCGAGCCGGTCCCAGAACGAGCGTCTCCAGGCCGACCTGCAGCGTGTGCAGGTCGAGCTCGACAAGTACGAGGAAGCCGGCAACCGCGTCAACGAGCAGGTCGTGCAGATGTTCAGCCAGGCCCAGCTCGTGGTCGAGGACATGGTGAACGACGTCAGCCGGGACGCGCGCGAGCGCATCGGCCAGGCGCGCGAGCACGAGCGCCGGATCGTCGCGGAGGCCATGGACACGGCCGGGCAGCAGGTGCGCTCGTACGCCCAGACCGCCCAGGCGCAGATGCAGTCGATCGTGAGCTCGTTCGCCACCGAGGTCGAGCACCTCGGCGCCGGGGCGACCCCGCCCCCGCCGGTCGAGCCGACCCCCGGTTCGTTCTTCGACGACACGGACCCGCACACCCGTTTTCGCAACGGGCGCGGTCCGGGGACTCCAGGCTAGGACCGGGCCGTGAGACCCGCACAGCACCGCCCCTTTGTGGTTCTCCTTCTGATCGGTCTCACCGCTTTCCTGGGTGGGACCAACTTCTTCGCCACCGTCGTACTGAGCTTGGTGCTGCTGTTCATCGCCGTCCTGATGTGCATGCCTCAGCTCGTCGGCGGTGAACAGCTCCTCACGATCGGCGACCGTCCGTGGCGCAAGGCGCCGCGCGGTGGCCGCCGGGCTTCGCCGGGGCCCGGCAGGGTTCAGGCCAGGCCGCCGAGTCATCCCGTACGCCGGCCGGATGCCGACTCGGCTTCACCTCCTGCTTCACCTCAGTGTCCGGTCCATGGTGCGGCTGCTGAGTCGGCGTCCGCCCCCGCTCCGCACTTCCCGGACACCGACGCGGTGCGTGCCGCGGCCGAGGAGTTCCTCGAACTCTTCGCCTCCGAGAACCCTCGAGCCGACCGGATCGGCCCGCGCATCGCCGCGGTGATGCGCGAGATCGACCTCACCGGCACCTACTGGCACACCCCCGAGGAGCTGGCCTTCGGCGCGCGCGTCGCCTGGCGCAACAACGCCCGCTGCATCGGCCGCTTGTACTGGCGCAGCCTCCAGGTCCGTGACCTGCGCACCGTCGGCGACGCCGCCTCCGTCGCCGCCCACTGCTTCGACCATCTCCGCGCCGCCCACAACGGCGGCAAGATCCGCCCGATGATCAGCATCTTCGCCCCCGAGACTCCGGGAAAGCCCGCCCCACGGATCTGGAACGAACAACTCATCCGGTACGCCGGCTACGACCAACCCGACGGCCGTGTCCTCGGCGACCCCCGCTACCGTCCCTTCACCGCCGAACTGGTCCGCCGCGGCTGGCAACCGCCGGCAGTCCCCGGAGCCTTCGACGTACTCCCCCTCGTCGTGGAAACCGTTGACGAAGGCCCCCAAATGTTCCAGCTCCCCACCCACTCGATCCACGAGGTCCCCCTCGAACACCCCGAGCTCCCCTGGTTCGCCGACCTGAACCTGCGCTGGCACGCCGTACCGGTCATCAGCAACAACCGCCTCGACATCGGCGGCATCTCCTACCCCGCCGCGCCCTTCAACGGCTGGTACATGGGCACCGAGATCGGCGCCCGCAACCTGGGCGACGACGACCGCTACGCCCTGGTCCCCGAAGTAGCCCAACGCCTAGGCCTCAACACCGCCGACGAGTCCACCCTCTGGCGAGACCGAGCCTTGGTCGAGCTGAACCGCGCCGTCCTCCACTCCTTCAAGTCCAAAGGCGTCAGCATCACCGACCACCACACCGAGTCCCGCCGCTTCCTCGTCCACCTGGAACGAGAAGAACGAGCCGGCCGCCGCTGCCCCGCCGACTGGACCTGGATCGTCCCGCCCATGTCCGGCTCCCAAACCCCCGTCTTCCACCGCCTGTACGACGCCGCGGACCAGGTCCCCAACTTCTTCACCGACCCCGAAACCACCTCCCGAGGCCTCCACGGCAGCCCCCCGGCCTTCCGCCTCTAGGACGTCACCGGGGTGCGGGGGGACGAACCCCAGCGTGTCCACCAGGGTCTTTCACGGGCGCGGTTCCGCACGCGCCGCCGCCAGGCTGGTACCCGTCCAGGAGCCGGGTTTTGGTGTTAGGTCGTTGGTGAGGATCTACCTCTGTCGCCCGGACCGGGACGTCTTGTGCCGGATTCCGAGTGAGAGGCAGTGCGTGACATGACCACGCTCGAACAGCAAGTGGGCCGTGCGATCAGACCGTTCACCGTCCGTTTCCGCGACGCGGCGCTTGCCGATCTGCGCCGCCGTCTGAGGGCGACGCGCTGGCCGAGCCGGGAGCTCGTCGGCGATCGCTCGCAGGGGGTGCAGCTCGCCACGATGCGGGCGCTGGGCAAGTACTGGACGAGGGACTACGACCTACGGCGCGTGCAGTCCCGCCTGAACGCGCTGCCCCAGTTCACCACCGAGATCGACGGCGTGGACATCCACTTCGTCCACGTCAGGTCCAAGCACCCGGACGCGCTGCCGCTGGTCATGACGCACGGCTGGCCGGGATCGATCATCGAGATGATCGACTCCGTCGGCCCCCTGACCGACCCGACGGCGTACGGCGGCACCCCGGCGGACGCGTTCCATCTCGTGCTGCCGTCGCTGCCCGGCTACGGCTTCTCGGCCGAGCCGGCCGAGGTCGGATGGGACCTGGTCCGCACCGCCCGTGCCTGGGCGGAGCTGATGGACCGGCTCGGCTACGACCGCTACGTGGCGCAGGGCGGTGACGTCGGCGCCGGCGTCACCGACGCGATCGGACGGCTGGGCCCGCAGGGGCTGGTCGGCATCCACACCAACCTGCTGGTGCCGGCGCTCAACGACCCCACCTCGCTGCCGGACGACACCGAGGAGGAACGCGCGGCGCTGGCCGCCATCAAGGTCTTCCAGACCAGCGGGAACGGGTACTTCGTGGAGATGGCCACGCGGCCGGAGACGATCGGGTACGCGCTGCTGGACTCACCGGCCGCCCTCGCCGCCTGGATGATCGACCACGACACCGACGCCTACTACAAGATCGCCGGCGCCTTCGTCGACGGCAAGCCCTCGGGCAACCTCACCCGGGACCACATCCTCGACAACGTCACGGCGTACTGGCTGACCGGTACCGGAGCGTCGACGGCCCGGTCGTACTGGGAAGCGTACGGGCCGGACGCGCCGGCCGCCGGGCGCCCACCGCTTCCGGACCCACGGGTTCCGGTCGGGTTCAGCACGTTCCCCGGCGAGATCTGGCGGACACCCCGCAGCTGGGCCGAGAAGGCCTACCCCACGCTCAACTACTTCGGGGTCGCGGCGCGCGGCGGCCACTTCGCGGCCTGGGAAGAGCCGGAACTGTTCGCGGCGCAGGTGCGAGCCGCGTTCCGTCCACTGCGCTAGCCGCGGGCCGCGAGCGTCGCGCAGCGGCTCCAATCACCGCCAGTACGTCCAAATCTTCGAATCCCTGAGGTGGAGAACCATGACTTCGTCCGCGTCCCAACCCACTCGACGGCACGTGCTGCAGGGCGGCCTCGCGGCCGGCCTGACCGTCGCCGCGTCCGCCGCGCTCGGCCAGGCCCCGGCGAGCGCGGCCCCGTCCACCGGCCCGACCGGAATTCGCCCGTTCCGGGTCGCGATCGGACGCGATCAGGTGGCCGACCTGCGCCGCCGCATCGCCGCGACCCGCTGGCCGTCCCGAGAGCTCGTCGCCGACCGCTCGCAAGGCGTACAGCTGGCCACCGCTCAGGCCCTCGCGCGGTACTGGGCGAGCCGTTACGACTGGCGGCGGTTCGAGGCGAAACTCAACGCGCTACCCCAGTTCACGACGCAGATCGACGGCGTCGACGTGCACTTCATCCACGTCCGCTCGCGGCACCGCAACGCACTGCCGTTGGTCATGACCCACGGCTGGCCCGGCTCGATCGTCGAGCTGCTCGAGACCGTCGGTCCCCTCACGAACCCGACCGCGTACGGCGGCGCCGCGGCGGACGCCTTCCACCTCGTGCTGCCGTCGATCCCCGGCTACGGCTTCTCCGGCAAACCGACCGAGCTCGGCTGGGACAGCACCCGGACGGCGCGCGCCTGGGCGGAACTCATGCGGCGCCTCGGCTACACCCGTTACGTCGCCCAGGGCGGCGACGTCGGTGCCGCCGTCACGGACAACCTCGGCCGCCTGGCACCGGCGGGACTCCTCGGCATCCACCTGAACCTGCTGGTCCCGGCGTTGGCCGGCACCGACAAGCTGCCGAAGAACACCGACGAGGAAAAGGCCGCGGCCGCCGCACTCCAGGTCTTTTCGACGAGCGGCCGGGGATACATCGTCGAGCAGTCGACGCGGCCACAAACGATCGGCTACGCGCTGCTGGACTCCCCGGTCGCCCTGGCGGGCTGGATGCTCGACCACGACACCGACAGCTACCTCAAGATCTCCCGCGCCTTCCTCGGGGGCCGACCGTCGGGCAACCTCACCCGCGAGCACATCCTCGACAACGTCTCGCTCTACTGGCTGACCGGCACCGGCGAGTCCGCCGCCCGCATCTACTGGGAAAGAACACAGACCGCCGCGTCGGGCCAGACCCTTCCGCCAGTGTCTGTCCCGGTCGCGTTCAGCGCCTTCCCGGGTGAGATCTTCCAGGCGCCGCGCAGCTGGGCCGAGACCAGCTATCCGACCCTCAGCTACTACAACCAGCCCGCGCGGGGCGGACACTTCGCCGCCTGGGAGGAGCCGGAGTCCTTCACTCGGGAAGTTCGTGCCGCCTTCCGATCACTTCGCTGACGAACCCCCCTGCGACAGGGCCCGTCCCAGGTCTGCACGACACCCCGGGCTGGCCGGGCAAGGGCCCTCCAGCGATGATTCACATCGTTGGTACGGCGAAGGGGAGCTCAGATGCAGCAGCAGCCGCTGGTCGACCGGGAAACCGAGCGGGCCGCTCTCGACAGCATGGTCGCGGCGGTGCGCGACGGCGAGAGCCGGGTCCTGGTCGTCCAGGGCGCTCCGGGCGTCGGCAAGTCCGCACTGATGGGGTACGCCGAGCAGACGGCCACCGGGATCCGGGTGCTGCGCGCGGGCGGAATCGAGTCCGAGATGGAGCTGGCGTTCGCCGCACTGCACCAGCTCTGCCTGCCGCTGCTCGACCGGATGGCAGTCGTTCCCGGGCCGCGGCGCGAGGCCCTGGAGACGGTGTTCCGCCTGCGAACGGGCACCCCACCCGACCCCTTCCTCGTCGGGCTGGCCGTGCTCGACCTGCTCTCGGACGCCTCCGAGGGGCAGCCGCTGCTCTGCCTGATCGACGACGCGCAGTGGCTCGACCAGGCGTCGGCACAGGTCCTGGGGTTTGTCGCGCGCCGGCTGCTCGCCGAGTCGATCGGCATGCTGTTCGGCGCACGGGAACCCAGTCCGGAACTGCGCGGGCTGCCGACGCTGGAGGTCACCGGCCTGCGCGAGGCCGACGCGCACACCCTGCTGAACTCGCTCACCCACGCCCGGCTCGACCAGCGCATCCGCGACCAGATCGTGGCGGAGACCAACGGCAACCCGCTCGCGCTGATCGAGTTGCCCCGCGGTCTGACTCCCACTCAGATGGCCGGTGGCCTCGGTCTGCTCAACGCCGACATGGTGCCGGGCCGGATCGAGGAGAGCTTCGTCGGCCGGATGCAGGACCTGCCCGAACCCGCCCGTCTGCTGTTGCTGGTCGCCGCGGCCGAACCGGCCGGCGACACGGATGTCGTGCTCCGCGCGGCCGGCCAGCTCGGCATCGACCTGGCAGCGGCGGCCGGCACCGACGGGCTGATGACGATCGGCGAGCGGGTGACGTTCCGGCACCCGCTGGTGCGGTCCGGTGTCTACCGGGCAGCCGGGGCTGCGCAGCGCCGTACGGTCCATCGGGCGCTGGCGGAGGTCACCGACCCGCGAGTGGCCTCGGATCAGCGCGCCTGGCACCTTGCGGCCGCGGCCTCCGGCCCGGACGAGACCGTCGCCGTCGAGCTCGAGCGCTCCGCCGGTCGCGCGCAGGCGCGCGGCGGAGTGGCAGCCGCCGCCGCGTTCCTGCAACGGGCAGTCGCGCTGACCAGGGACCCTGCACGGCGCGTTGATCGGATGCTGGCGGCCGCCGAGGCGAGCCTGGACGCCGGTGCGGTCGAGGACGTACGCCGCCTGCTGGGGGCGCTGCCCGGAGGACTCGACGCGCACCAGAGCGGCCGCGCCGCCGTACTGGAAGGTCAGCTGGCGTTCGCCTCAGGCGCCGGCGTCGCGGCGATCCCGCTGTTGGTGAACGCCGCCACCCGATTCGCCGACACGCACCCGCAACTGGCGCGGGAGACGTTGCTGAACGCATGGGGCATGGCGAGCGTCATCTCGGACCGGGAGAGCTTCGTGGCCGTCGCCCGAGCCGTGCACAGCGTGCCGGCAAGCGGCGAGCGGGGCGCGCTCGATCTCGTTCTCGACGGGGTCGCGCTGCTGGTGACCGCGGGCTGGGCGGACGCGGCGGGGACCTTGCGCGAAGCCGCGAAGTTGATCGGCGACCTGCCGGCCTCCGCGGTGGTGCGCTGGGGATGGCAGTCCACGGTCGTGTTCGGAGCCATCTGGGATCTCGAAGCGCTGCAGGCCGTCTGCACCCAGCAGGTTCGCCTCGTGAGGGAGGCCGGCGCCCTGCAGGTGCTGCCGAACAACCTCACCGGCCTTGCGTACGCGCTGACCTGGGCCGGCGAGTTCGAGCAGGCGGCGGCCGCGATCGCGGAGGGCGAGCTCGTCGCAGCGGCAACCGGCAATCCGCTTCCGCCGTTCAACAGCCTGCACCTGCTCTCGCTGCAGGGCCGCGAACGGGAGACCACCGAACTGATCACGGCCGCTCTGGAGACGGCCGCGGCCACCGGCTTCGGCGCCGCCCTGACGACCGCGCACTGGGCCGGCTCGGTGCTCTACAACGGGCTGGGCCGCTACGCGGAGGCGATGAGCTCGGCACTTGCGGCCGAGCAGACCTGGGAGCCGGTCGGCACGGCGTGGGTGTTACCGGAGCTCATCGAGGCGGCCTGTCGCACCGGTGAGGTCCAGGTCGCCCGTGACGCCCTGGACCGGCTCATCGAGGCCACCCAACCGTTCGACGCCGACTTCCCAGCCGGCCTGGAAGCGCGGAACCGCGCCCTGCTCGCCCATGACGACGATGCCGAGGCTCTCTACCAGGAAGCGATTGAGCGGCTGGGCAGGACCCGGATGCGTCCCGACCACGCACGAGCCCATCTCTTGTACGGCGAATGGCTGCGCCGCCGAGGACAACGGGTCGAGGCCCGCCGGCAACTGCGGACCGCGTACGACCTCTTCGTGGCGATCGGCATGGAGGCGTTTGCCGACCGCGCCCGCCGAGAGCTGCTGGCAACCGGCGAAACGGTCCGCAAACGGACCGCCGAGATCACCTCCGACAAGGTGCTGACCGCACAGGAGCGGCAGATCGCGTTGCTGGTCCGCGACGGCCTGTCGAACCCCGAGGTCGGCCAGCGCCTGTTCATCAGCCCCCGCACCGTCGAATGGCACCTCCGCAAGATCTTCACCAAGCTCTCCATCGACTCCCGCC
Source organism: Kribbella lupini (assembly GCF_039529595.1). Taxonomy (NCBI): domain Bacteria; kingdom Bacillati; phylum Actinomycetota; class Actinomycetes; order Propionibacteriales; family Kribbellaceae; genus Kribbella; species Kribbella lupini. The sequence goes on from NZ_BAAANC010000001.1 coordinate 2,016,516, forward strand.
GCCAACTCCGCGACGTGCTCTCCCACGCCGACGACAACATCGTGACGACGTAGTACGCGCGATCCCGGCGTACTCGCGGGCCTGTGCTCTGCCGCGGCGGCGCTACGCTGCCCGAACTGCACGAGACCAGGAGGGGCCAGCCATGCCACGGACCATCATCTCGACTCCGAACGCGCCGAGTTCACCGCTCTACAGCCAGGGGGTCAAGGCCGGACCACAACTGTTTCTCTCAGGCATCGTCGGCATCGACCCAACCACCGGCACCCTCGCCGGCGAGACGATCCAAGCCCAAACCAGGCAGGCGCTAACGAACTGCCAGGCCATCCTCCAGGCCGGCGAAGCCACCCTGGACGACGTAGTCGAGGTCGGCATCCTCCTCACCAACCCCACCGACTTCACCGCCCTGAACGACGAGTACGCCCGCTGGTTCCCGACCAACCCACCCACCCGCTACGTCGCCAAACTAGGCGTCGACCTCCCCGGCCTCCTGGTCTCAATCCGCATGACCGCCTTCGTCACTCCGCCGGCCTTTCGTTGAAGCCGCAACGGCGAGCAGCCTGCCTTTACGCTCGGCGTCCAACCGCTGAACCACCTTCTCGACGGCCGGTTGGTTCTGCGAGGATCGGTGCGTGGCACGAGTAGCGGTGACCGGAAGCAGCGGGAAGTTGGGGCGCGCGGTGGTTGATCACCTCGCCGAGCACGGCTGGGAGGTGATTGCCCTCGACCAGGCTCCGCCGGCGCGGGCCGACGTCAGGTCGACGAGGCTCGACCTCACCGATTTCGGTCAGACGTACGAGGCGATCGCCGGCATCGACGACCGCCATGACGGCGTCGACGCGGTGGTGCACCTGGCCGCGATTCCCGCGCCGGGTCTGCGCCCGAACGCGGCGACGTTCCAGAACAACATCACGGCGACGTACAACGTCTTCTCGGCCGCGTTGCGGGCCGGCGTCCGTAACCTGGTGTGGGCCTCGAGCGAGACCGTGCTCGGCCTGCCCTTCGACGAGTTCCCGCCGTACGTGCCGGTCGACGAGGACTATCCGCCGCGTCCGGGCAGCACCTACTCCCTGGTGAAGACGCTCGAAGAGGAGATGGCCCGGCAGCTGTGCCGGTGGCACCCCGACCTCAAGCTGATCGGGCTGCGCTTCTCGAACGTGATGTACCCGGAGGACTACGCCCGCTTCCCCTCGTTCGACACCGACGCACAAGCCCGCAAGTGGAACCTCTGGGGCTACATCGACGCCCGCGACGGCGCCCAGGCGGTCCGCAAGGCACTCGAGTACGACGTCACCGGCACCGACGTATTCATCGTCGCCAACGCGGACACCGTCATGTCCCGCCCCAACGAGGAACTGCTCGCCGAGGTCTTCCCGGGGGTACCGGTGAAGCGCCCGTTCGGCCCCAACGAAACCCTCCTGTCCATCGACAAGGCCCGCCGCCTCCTCGGCTACGAACCGCAGCACTCCTGGCGCACCAGCTAGCGCACCGTCATCGTTTCTGACCTACGCAACCGTCAGCGGATCCGCATGCCCGAGATTGCGCGGGAGATGACGAGGCGCTGGATCTCCGACGTGCCCTCGAAGATGGTGTAGATCTTGGCGTCTCGGTGCATGCGTTCTACCGGGTACTCGCGGGTGTAGCCGTTGCCGCCGAGGATTTGGATGGCTTCTTCGGTGACCTTGACGGCGACCTCGCCGGCTTTGAGTTTGGCCATGGAGCCTTCGCCGTGGCGGTAGTCGGGGGTTTCGCCTCGCATCAGAGCTGAGGACATGTTGGCGGCTCGCCAGACCAACAACCTTGCGGCGTCGATTTCCAGGGCCATGTCGGCGAGTTTGAAGGCGATGCCCTGGTTGTCGATGATCGGGCGGCCGAACTGTTCGCGGCCCTTGGCGTAGTCGAGGGCGAACTCGTAGGCCGCGCGGGCGATGCCGATGGCCTGGGCGCCGACGATGTGGCGGGTCATTTCGAAGGTGGCCATGGAGGCGTTGCGGGCCGGGCCTGAAGAGTCGCGGGGTTCGCGGGCCTTGGCGAGGCGGGCGTCGAGTTTTTCCTTGCCGCCCAGGACGTTCGCGGCGGGGATACGGACGTTGTCGAAGAAGACGTCGGCGGTGTGGGAGGCGCGGAGGCCGTGCTTCTTCAGCTTCGTGCCCTGCTCGAGGCCGGATACCTCGGACTTCGGTACGACGAAAGCGGCCTGACCCTTGGTGCCCAAGGAAGGGTCGACCGTGGCGACGACCACGTGGATGTCGGCGATGCCGCCGTTGGTGGCCCAGGCCTTCTGGCCGTTGATGACCCACTCATCCGTCTTCTCGTCGTACGTCGCGCGGGTGCGGATCGCGGAGACGTCCGAGCCGGCGCCGGGTTCGGAGGAGCAGAAGGCGGCGACCTGGACGTCGTCGGGGGTGCCGTAGCAGCGTGGGAGCCACTGGCTCCACTGCTCGGGGGTGCCGTTGGAGAAGATCGCGGACGATGCGAGGCCGGTGCCGACCAGCGACATGCCGATGCCGGCGTCACCCCAGAACAGTTCTTCCTGGACCAGCGGCATCAGGAGGCCGGACGGGTCGATGAAGAGGTTGATGCTCGCCTCGAGGCCGTACAGGCCGATCTTCGCGGCCTCCTGGATCACTGGCCACGGCGTCTCCTCGCGCTCGTCCCACTCGGACGCGGCGGGGCGGATCACGTCGGCGGCGAAGGTGTGCGCCCAGTCGCGGAGCTCGCGCTGGTCGTCGTTGATCGCCAGCGAGAAGCTGCTCCAGCCCGGCTTGGCCCGCTCGGCGCCGAGCTCGCCGGCCAGGGACATCACGTCCGCGGAGACAGTCGGCTTGGGGTCGGTCATGGTCATCGAGTCCTCCGAGGAGCGCGCAGGGGAAGCGCGAGACAGGGGTCCGGGCACCGGCAACAGCACAGCGGTTCAGGCGGTACGGCGTACGGCCGAAGCCGCGCCGAACCATCGGAAGCCGATGTTACCCACGAGTGTAACCGTCGTTTGCACCAGGGGGCACCCCTGCGACTAAGATCGGTACATGAGCTCCGCGTTGCTCGCGATCGGACGCCGCCGGACCACGGCGGAGCGTCGTCGTGACCGGGAGCGGGACATCATCCGCTGCACCCGCGAGCTGTTCGACGAGCGCGGCTCGATCGACGCGCAGATCGACGACATCGCCAAGCGCGTCGGCATCAACAAGGCGCTGATCTACCGGCACTTCGCCGGCAAGGAAGAGCTCTTCGCGCTCACGCTGATCGACTACCTGGGTGAGCTCGACGCGCGGCTCGAGGCCGTCGACAGCGTTCGCCGTACGCCGATGAACCGGCTCAAGGCGCTCAGCGAGGTGTTCGTCGACTTCTGCCTGCAGTACCCGGCGTTCGCGGACTGCGCGATGAGCCTGCTGCGGCGGACCGGCGACGAACTGTTCGGCGAGATCACCGAGCCGGTGATGGTGAAGCTCGGTACGGCGATGGGCAGCGCCCTGCAGCGCATCTCCACCATCCTGAAGGCCGGCCAACGCACGGGCGTGTTCGACGAGGTCGACACCGACTACCTGGCCAACCATCTGTACACGCAGACCCTCGGCTCGCTGCACATGGCGCGGATGGGCCTGATCGTGTCCGCCGCGCAGCCGGGGCACCCGGTGGTGCACCAGGCCGACATCGCGACCGTCCGCGAGACGGCGATCACCGCCACGCTCGCCACGGCAGTCGGACGCCAGGCCCTCGGCCCCACCGGCAAGGCCACCAAAACCATCAAGACCACCAGCAAGACCACCAAGACTTCCGCCAAGCCCTCCACGGCTTCCGCCGGCCGCACTTCCAGCAGTACAGGAGAATCCCCGTGACCGAACCCCGCAAGGTTGCCGTTGTCGCAGGCAACCGGATCCCGTTCGCCCGCCAGGACAAGAACTACCGGCACGCGTCGAACTCGGACATGCTCACCGCCGCGCTGAACGGCCTGGTCGACCGGACCGGCCTCGGCGGCGCGGAGCTCGGCGAGGTGGTCGCCGGCGCGGTCCTCAAGCACGCCCGCGACTGGAACATGGTGCGCGAGGTCGTGCTCGGCTCGAAGCTCGCCGCCACCACCCCGGCGTACGACCTGCAGCAGGCCTGCGGGACCGGGCTCGAGGCGGCGATCCTGGTCGGCAACAAGATCGCCCTCGGCCAGATCGACGCCGGGATCGCGGGCGGTGTCGACACCGCGTCCGATGCGCCGATCGGGGTCAACGACAAGCTGCGCACGATCCTGCTCGATCTCAACCGGGCCAAGACCCCGCAGGACCGGCTCAAGGTGCTGGCCCGGGTCCGCCCGAAGGACATCGTCCCGGAGATCCCGCGCAACGCCGAGCCGCGCACCCGCAAGTCGATGGGCGAGCACGCCGCGCTGACCGCGCTCGAATGGGGTGTCACCCGCGAGGCTCAGGACGAGCTCGCGTACCGCTCGCACATCAACCTGGCCGCGTCGTACGACCGTGGTTTCCACGACGACCTGATCACGCCGTACCTGGGCCTGGACAAGGACCAGAACCTGCGCCCCGACACGACGCCGGAGAAGCTGGCCAAGCTCAAGACCGTGTACGGCAAGGGCGAGACCGCGACGATGACCGCGGGCAACTCGACCCCGCTGACCGACGGCGCGTCGACGGTGCTGCTGTCGACCGACGAGTGGGCCGCCGAGCACGGCCTGCGCCCGCTCGCGTACCTGACCCACGCGCAGACCGCCGCGGTCGACTACGTGAAGGGCGCCGAGGGCCTGCTGATGGCCCCGGCGTACGCCGTACCGAAGATGCTCGCGCGGGCGGGCCTGACCCTGCAGGACTTCGACTACTACGAGATCCACGAGGCGTTCGCGTCCCAGGTGCTGGCGACGCTGAAGGCCTGGGAGGACCCGATCTTCTGCAAGGAACGGCTCGGCCTGGACGCACCGCTCGGCGAGATCGACCGCGCCAAGCTGAACGTCAACGGCAGCTCGCTGGCCGCCGGTCACCCGTTCGCCGCGACCGGCGGGCGGATCGTGGCCGCGCTGGCCAAGCAGCTGGACGAGAACGGCGGCGGCCGCGGGCTGATCTCGATCTGCGCCGCCGGTGGCCAGGGTGTCGTCGCCATCCTCGAGAAGTAGGAGCCTGAAGAGATGACGGATCGCTACCAGACCTTCACGCGGACGCCGCTCGGCCAGGCCCTGGTGAAGAACCTCGGCCTGCCCGACCCGACCCCGCTCCCCCGCTGGCGTGACGGCGCGCCGGTGATCGACGGGCCGGTCGTGTTCGGTTCGATCGGCGAGACCGACACCGGCAAGGCCATTCAAGCGCTGCTCCGCGACATCGGCGCCAGCTTCAGTACGGCGGCCGAAGGGGTCGCGTCGAGCGAGCTGCGGCCGAAGGCGCTGGTCTTCGACGCGACCGGCGCGGCCAGTACGGCGGAGCTCAGCTCGCTGCAGCGCTTCTTCTCCCCGCTGATCCGCCAGCTCGGCGCGGCCGGCCGCGTGATCGTCGTCGGCCGGACGCCGGAGCTCGCCGCGTCACCCGAGCAGCAGATCGCGCAGCGCGCGCTCGAGGGCTTCACGCGGTCGCTCGGCAAGGAGGTCAAGCGCGGCGCCACGGTCAACCTCGTGTACGTCGCGCCCGACGCGCACGACCAGCTCGAGTCGACGCTGCGGTTCTTCCTGTCGCCCAAGTCGGCGTACGTCGACGGTCAGGTCGCCCGGATCGGCACCGGGCCGCTGGTCACGACCGACCCAAGCCAGCCGCTCGCCGGCAAGGTCGCGCTGGTGACCGGCGCCGCGCGAGGGATTGGTGCCGCGATCGCTGACACCCTGGCCCGCGACGGCGCGACCGTGATCGGCGTCGACGTACCGCAGAACGCGAACGACCTGCGCAAGGTGATCTCCAAGGTCGGCGGCAGCGAGCTGCTGCTCGACGTGACCGCGATCGACGCGCCGCAACGGATCGCGGCACACGCGCAGGAGCACCACGGCGGGCTCGACATCGTCGTCCACAACGCCGGCATCACCCGGGACAAGCGCCTCGCGAACATGCGCACCGATACCTGGGAGGCCGTGCTCGACGTCAACCTGCGCGCGCCCGAGCGGATCACCGCGCACCTGCTCGAGTCCGGCGCGCTGCGCGACGGCGGCTCGGTGATCGGCGTGTCCTCGATCGCGGGCATCGCCGGGAACAACGGGCAGACCAACTACGCGACATCCAAGGCCGGCGTGATCGGGCTCGTCCAGGCCTACGCGCCGAAGCTGGCCGAGCGGCAGATCCGGATCAACGCGGTCGCGCCCGGGTTCATCGAGACCGAGATGACCGCGCGGGTGCCGTTCGCGATCCGCGAGGTCGGCCGGCGGATCAACTCGTTGCAGCAGGGCGGGCAGCCGGTGGACGTCGCGGAGACGATCGCCTGGTTCGCCGACCCGGCGTCGGCCGGCGTGACCGGGAACGTCGTCCGGGTGTGTGGTCAGAGCATGTTGGGAGCCTGAGGTGCCGACCCGCCGGTACGACGACTCGCCCGGCCTGGGGTCGCTGTACGCGCGGACCGTGAAGGCCACGCTGCGCAAGGCCGAGTACGAGCCCGACGTGGACGGGCTGACGCTCGAGCTGCCGGAGGTGGTGGTCGATCAGGACCACCTGGCGTCGTACCGGGAAGTGACCGGGTTCGCGGCCGGGCCGCTGCTGCCGGTGACCTACCCGCACGTGCTGGCGTTTCCGCTGCATCTGGACCTGATGTCGGATCCGTCGTTCCCGTACAAGCCGATGGGGATCGTGCACCTGTCGAACACGATCACCCAGCACCGGCCGATCCCGCTGCACGCCGATCTGGCGATCACCGTGCACAGCGGGCCGGAGCGGCCGCACCCGAAGGGGACCGTGTTCGACGTCCTGAGCGAGGTGCGGGTCTTCGGTGAGCTGGTGTGGACGGACTCGACGACGCTGCTGAGCCGGTCCTCGGGTGACGCGTCCGCGCACGCGGAGCTGCTGACGGATCCTGAGGTGGACGGGGTCGCCTGGTGGGACCTGCGCGGGAATCTCGGACGCCGGTACGCCGCCGCCTCCGGCGACCGCAACCCGATCCACCTGTTCAAGCTGTCGGCGCAGGCCTTCGGCTTCCCGCGACAGATCGCGCACGGGATGTGGGCGAAGGCGGCCGCGCTGGCATCGATCGAGCGCGCAGTCGGACTGCCGGACGCGTTCGAGGTCCGAGTCGACTTCCGCAAGCCGTTGCTGCTGCCGTCCCGGGTGCAGTTCGGCTACACGCGCGAAGGCTCGGTGACCGATTTCGCCCTGTACGACGAGAAGCACGAACTGACCCACCTGATCGGCCAACTCACCGAACGCTGAACTCAGCTTTCCGGACCCGGGACCGACAGCGGGTCGAAGCCGTACGGGAGTTCCAAGCGGTGGGCCGACATCAGCGTCGGGTCGGCGAGGAGGTCTCGGGTCTTGCCGTCGGCGACGATGCGGCCGGCGTCCATCAGGAGGCTGCGTTCGCAGAGCTGGAGGGCGTACGGGAGGTCATGGGTGATCATCAGCAGCGTGACATCCAGCGACGACAGGATGTCGGCCAGCTCGCGGCGGCTGGCCGGGTCCAGGTTGCTGGAGGGTTCGTCGAGGACCAGGACCTCGGGGCGCATCGCCAGGACCGTGGCGACGGCGACTCGGCGGCGTTGACCGTACGAGAGGTGGTGCGGAGCCACGTCGGCGTGGTCCTGCATTCCTACCTGGACGAGGGCTTCGTGGACCCTGGCGTCGAGGTCGGCGCCGCGCAGGCCCAGGTTGGCGGGGCCGAAGGCGACGTCGTCGCGAACCGTCGGCATGAAAAGCTGGTCGTCAGGATCCTGGAAGACGAGGCCGACCTTCCGGCGTACCTCGGGCAAGTGCTCGCGGTGCAGGTCGCTGCCGCCGATCTGGATGCGGCCGCTGCCGGTGCCACCCGCGACCGAGCCGAGGATGCCGTTCAGGTGCAGGACGAGCGTTGTCTTGCCGGCGCCGTTCGGCCCGAGCAGTGCGACCCGCTCGCCGCGTTCGACGGTGAAGTCGACGCCGAACAGCGCCTGCCGGCCGTCCGGGTAGGCGAACACCAGACGCTCGACGTGGATCGAAGGACCGCTCACAAGCCGACCACCCTAGCCGCCACCGCGACGGCGATCGCCGCCAGGGACACCGTGAGGCCGGTCAGCCACTGCCCACGATCGGCACCGCCCACCGACAGCAACGGCAGCCGCCCGGTGTAGCCACGCGACTGCATCGCCAGGTGAACGCGCTCCCCGCGTTCGAAGCTGCGGACGAACAGCGCGCCCACTCCCCCGGCCACAGCGCGAAGATGCCCTGCCCGCCCACCGGCGTACCCGCGCGACTCCCGGGCGATCCGCATCCGCTGCAGATCGTCCGACACCACACTCAGGTACCGAACCATGAACGACAGGATCGCCACCAACGTCGACGGCAGCCGCAGCCGCTCGAGCCCGGCCAGCAGATCCCGCGGCCCGGTCGACGCCGACAGCACGATCGCGGCGACGACGCCGAGCGTCCCCTTCGCCAGTACGTTCCACGCCCCGAGCACCCCGGACGACGACAGTGACACCCCTAGTACGTCGACCTGCGGCCCGGTCGCCACGAACGGCAGCAGCAGCGCGAACACGATGAACGGCGTCTCCACCGCCAGCCGCCGCAAGACCGTTGCGGCAGGCAACCGAGCCAGCGCGACGCAGCCGACGATCAGTACGCCGTACAGCCCGAACGCCCAGAACACCCCCGCCGGCGTCGACACCACCGCCAGCACGAACAGCAGCAGCGCGACGATCTTCACCTGCGCCGGCAACCGGTGCACCAGGCTCCCGGTCGGCACCAGCAGGCCGTCTCCGCTCACGACACGGTCGTGTCGGCGTTGGCGCGCGCGGACCGCAGCGACGCGACCTTCGCGATCAGCAACCCGACGGCGATCGTCACCAGTACGCCGATGATGCCGGCCAGCGCGCCGGACACGTGACTGTTCCCGATCCCGCTCACGCCGTAGTCGGCCAGCGGACTCCCCGCCACCGCCGAATCCCGAGCCGCGCTCTCGAACCCGAGCTTCGCCCCCACGAACTCCAGCCCGTCCGGATGCGCACTCGCGAACAAGCTGACCACCCCGGCCACGACCAGCGTCACCGCGACCCCGACGCCCAGCGATCGCCCGGCCGGCCGCGCGGCGATCGGACGGTCCGGCGATACCGTCGACGAGTTGCCGTCCGCGTCCACCAGCACGAGATCGGCCTGCAGGTGCCGCGCGGCGTAGACAAGATCCGGTCGCGTGGCGACGACAGCGCTCAGCACGGCTCCGGTGATCACCGCCTCGCCGATCCCGACGAGAACGTGCCAGCCGACCATCGCGGTCGCCAGCTTGGCGATCGGGATGTCGACCGCACCGCCCACGGCGTACAGGCCGGTGAAGCAGAGCGCGGCGACCGGCACCGACACCAGCGCGCCGACGGTGGTCGCCGGTACGACGCTGCCGACCCGGCGAGGCAGCACCTGGAGCAGCGCGCGGGTGACGAAGTACCCGACGAGGACCGTGACCAGCCCCATCAGCGTGATGTTGGTCCCGAGCGCGGTCAGCCCGCCGTCGGCGAACAGCAGTCCCTGCACGAGCAGCACCGTCGACATCACCAGCATCGCCGTCCACGGCCCGACCAGCGCCGCCGCGAGCGCGCCGCCGAGCAGGTGACCGCTCGTCCCCGCGCCGACCGGGAAGTTCACCATCTGGACAGCGAACACGAAGGCCGCGGTCAGACCGGCCAGCGCCGGCCCGGTCTCGCGGATCTCGCGGTTGGCGCGGTGCAGGCTGATGCCGACGGCACCGGCCGCGATCAGTCCGGTCGCGATCGAGGTCGGTGCGTCGAAGAATCCGTCGGGGACATGCATGCCCCCATTCTTGATCCAGTTGCGACCGGATCGCAACAAGGAGCGGTCAGAGGTCCTTCAGCGCCTCGCCGTACGCACGGTGGAAGGTCGGGTAGGCGAGGATCATCTGCTGCAGCTCCTTCACCGGTACGGCGGCGTGCACGGCGACCGCGAGCCCGCTCAGCACCTCACCCCCGACCGGTCCGGCGCTGGTCGCGCCCACCAGCACACCGCGCGACGCGTCCATCACGACCTTGATGAACCCCTCGTTGCCCGCCTTGTGGATCCAGCCGCGGGTCGAGTACGGGATCTGGGTGATGCCGGTCCGGACGTCGAGACCCTGGTCGCGGGCCTGCTGCTCGGTCAGCCCGACCGCGCCGATCTCCGGGTCGGTGAAGGTCACTCGGGGCATCGCGTGGTAGCTCGCCCGCGGGGCGTCGTCGGCGCCGAGGATGTCGAGCACCGCGACGTTGGCCTGGTACATCGCGTTGTGCGTGAACACGCCGACCCCGGTGACGTCGCCGACCGCCCAGACGTTGCTCGCGGCCCGCACGTGCTCGTCGACGGCAACGAACCGCGCCGACGGGTCGATGCCGACCGCGTCCAGTCCGAGCCCGCGGATGTCGGTCCGCCGTCCGGTTGCCACCAGCAACTTCTCGCCGGTGACCTCGGAGCCGTCGCCCAGCCGGACGGTGAATCCGTCGTCGTACGACACCGCCTCGGCCCGGACGCCGACCCGGAAGGTGATCCCGTCCCGCTCGAGCATCTCCTGGGCCAGCGCGCTCGACTCCGGCTCCTCCAGCGCCAGCACCCGGTCGAGCGCCTCGACCACGGTCACCTCGACGCCGAACCGCGCGAACACCTGCGCGAGCTCCAGCCCGATCGCGCCCCCGCCGAGCACGACGATCGTCGCCGGCAGCGTGTCCGCCTCGATCGCCTCGTGGTTGGTCCAGAACGGCGTACCGGCCAGGCCCTCGATCGGCGGTACCACCGGCACCGTGCCGGTCGCGATCACGATGCCCTTCGACGCCTCGAACGTCCGGTCACCGGCCTGCACGGTGCCCGGCGCGACGACCGAAGCGCGCTCCCGCAGGAACGTGACGCCCTTGCCCACCAGCCGGTCGACCGCGACCTGGTCGTTCCAGTTGTCGGTGGCCTCCTCGCGGATCCGTCGCGCCACCGGCGCCCAGTCCGGCTCGACCGTGGCCCGGCCGGCCATCCCGTCGACCCGCCGCGTCTCGGCGATCAGGTTCGAGGCCCGGATCATCATCTTGCTCGGGATGCAGCCCCAGTACGGGCACTCGCCGCCGACCAGCCGCGGGTCCACCCCGACCACGTTCAGCCCGGCCTGGGCCAGTCGCCCGGCCGTCTCCTCGCCACCCACACCGAGCCCGATCACGACCACGTCCACCTGTTCAGCCATGCGCCCAAATCTCGCAGAAGCACGCGTCCCGGCCAAGCGCCCGAGCCGGTGGCAGGCCGAAGCCGCAAACAGTCACCACAGCGTCAGCAACCGTTCACCCGCCCTCCGTGACTTCCCGGGCTGACTCGGCACCGGCCGGCAGGGATAACCTGCTGGCCTACTACCCGAGGAGGCCGTCGTGACCGTGATCGCCCATCTGAGTGATCCCCACCTGGACGGGACGACCGAGGCGCGCGACCGCCTGCGCCGCGTCACGTCGTACCTGCTGGCCTTCAGCCGGCCGGTCGACGTCGTCCTGGTCACCGGCGATCTCGCCGACCACGGCACCGAGTACGACGAGGTCGCCGCCGAACTCGCCGCGTTCGGCGACGTCCCGGTCCTCGTCCTGCCCGGCAACCACGACGTCCGTCCCGAGTTCCGCACCGGCCTGACCGCGTACGTCGAACCGGCGTTGACCGACGCGGGCTCGGCCGGCGCTCCCAGTGCCTCCGGCCAGCTGAGCGCCGAGGACCCCGTCCACCAGGTCCGCGACGTCGCCGGCGCACGCTTCGTGCTGCTCGACACCACCGTCCCTGGCGAGGACCACGGCCTGCTCAGCGCCGACTCCCTCGACTGGCTCGACGCCGCACTCGCCGAGCCGTACGACGGCCCGGTCTTCATCGCCTTCCACCACCCGCCGGTGGGTCTGCAGCACCCGACGATGGACCAGTGGCTGCTGCGCGAACCGGGCCAGTTCGCCGCCGTCCTCCGCCGCCACCCTGTCACCGCGCTGCTCGCCGGTCACCTGCACAATGGCATCAGTACGACGTACGCCGGACTGCCGCTCTTACTTGCCCCCGGCATCAGATCCAGCGTGCCGCTCACCTTCGAGCCTCCGTCGCCCAGCGGCACCCTCGTCGACCTGACCTCGCCACCCGGCCTCGCGCTGCACGTCCATCATCCCGGCATCCCGCTGCTCACCAAGTTCGTGCAGCTGACATGAGCGAGCTGCGGCCGATCGGCCGGGTCCAGTCCTCGCTCACCGACTCCGCCGACGCACCCCGCCAGGGCGACGAAGGCGCTCCCGACGCCTGGCTGGTCATCGACCCGGCGTACGGCGACGCCATGAGCGATCTGAGAACCGGCGACGAGATCCTGTTGATCACCTGGCTCGACCGCGCCGACCGCAACGCCCTCCAGGTCCACCCCCGCGGCGACCTGACCCGCCCACCCACCGGCGTCTTCAGCACCCGCTCCCCCGACCGCCCGAACCCCCTCGGCCTGCACCGCGTCACGATCCTCGCCATCGAGCCCCTGATGGTCCAAGTCAACAACCTCGAAGCCCTCGACGGCACGCCCCTGCTCGACATCAAGCCGGTCCTCGGTGACGTCGAAGGGCGCTGACCCTGAAAGTCCGCTAAGAAGGCGGCGGCAAGGACATCATCGGGACCACTCCTGCGTTGATACTGGCAACACGTCTGACGGAGGAAACCCATGAGCCTGATCGGAACCCTGTTGGGGTACGCCCTGACCCTGTTCATCCTGGTGCTGATCGTGCGCATGGTGCTCGACTGGACCGCGCAGGTCGCCACCGGTCCGTCGCGGACCGGCCGGGCCCGCGAGTTGACTCACGCCTGGACCGAGCCGGTGATCGCGCCCGTACGGCGCAAGCTCCCGCCGCTGCGCGCGGGCGGAATCGGCATCGACCTGGCGTTCACCCTGGTCTTCGTCGCCGCGCTGATCCTCCGGTCGGTCGCCTTCAGTCTGTGACGAGCCCGTCCCACGACCAGCGCGGGATCGACAGCCCGGCCGGAACGTCCGAGGCCGAGCCCGTGTACTGCGTCATCGAGACCGTCGTCGCCCAGGCGAAGTAGTCGTAGAGGACCGACCTGAGCCGATCGTTTTCGGTCAGGCCGATGTCCGTCAACGCCTGGTCGAAGCACGCGATCGCGCGCCGGTCCATCTCCTCGTGCGGCCCGTTCCCGCTGTGCATCCGGACGACGGAGCTCTCGGTGCCGTACGCGTCGGTGTACGCGGCCGGTCCGCCGAGCGCCTCGATCCAGTAGGCGGCCAGTCGTTCGGTGTGCTCGGGATGGAACCCGTGGCTGAACGCGTGACTGACCACCTCGTCGGCCAGCACCCGCTCGTGCCAGGCGTGCGCCAGTCGTCGTAACCCGTCGTCCCCGCCCACAGCGTCGTACACACTCTGCATCTCCCGAGCGTGCCACAACGCAAGGACCCCCGGCAGTACGCCGGGGGTCCTCATCACAACAGGATCAGAAGTTGATCATGTGCCCTTCGAGGCCGTGGAAGGCCTCCTGCAGCGCCTCGCTCAGCGTCGGGTGGGCGTGCACGTTGCGGGCCAGCTCGGTGGTGGTCAGGTCCCACTTCTGGGCCAGGGTCAGCTCGGGCAGCAGCTCGGTGACCTCGGGGCCGATCAGGTGGGCGCCGAGCAGTTCGCCGTACTTGGCGTCGCTGATCACCTTGACGAAGCCGGTCGGGTCGGCCAGGCCGTGGGCCTTGCCGTTGGCGGTAAAGGGGAACTTCGCGACCTTGACGTCGAAGCCCTCCAGCCGCGCCTGCTCCTCGGTCCAGCCGAAGCTGGCGATCTGCGGCTGGCAGAACGTCGCCCGCGGGATCATCACGTGGTCGAGCTCCATCGTCTCGACACCCGCGATCGTCTCGGCCGCGATCACGCCCTGCGCCTCGGCCGCGTGCGCCAGCATCAGCTTCGCGTTGACGTCGCCGATGGCGAAGATGTTCTCGACGTTGGTGCGCATGAACCCGTCGGCCTTGATCGCGCCGCGCTCGGTCAGCTCGACGCCGATCTTGTCCAGGCCGTAGCCGTCGACGCGCGGCTGGAAGCCGATCGCCTGCATCACCTTGTCGGCCTCCAGCACCTGCTGGTTGCCGTCCTTGCCGGTGACGGTGACCTTCACCTTCTCGCCGGAGTCGTCGATCGAGTCGACCCGGGTGCCGGTGAGCACGTCGACGCCGAGCTTCTTGTACGCCTTGGCGAGCTCCTTGGAGACCTCGATGTCCTCCAGCGGGACCATCCGGTCGAGGAACTCGACGATGGTCACCTTCACGCCGTAGTTGGCCAGCACGTAGGCGAACTCGACACCGATCGCGCCGGCGCCGGCGATCACGATGCTGCCCGGCAGCTCCTCGGTGAGGATCTGCTCCTCGTAGGTGACGACCCGGTCGCTCAGCTGGGTGCCCGGGAGCAGCTTGGTGGTGGCGCCGGTGGCGATGATGCAGTGGTCGAAGGTGACGGTCTCGGAGCTGCCGTCGTTCAGCGAGACGTCGAGGGTGTTGGGGTCGACGAACGAGCCCCAGCCGTCGTACTCCTTGATGTCGTTCTTCTTCATCAGGAAGTGCACGCCCTTGACGCGGCCGTCGGCCACCTTGCGGCTGCGCTGCACCGCGGTCGGGAAGTCGAAGGTCACCTCGCCGCTGATGCCGAAGGTCTTCGCCTCCTTGGTGAAGATGTGCGCCAGCTCGGCGTTGCGCAGCAGCGCCTTGGACGGGATGCAGCCCACGTTCAGGCAGACACCGCCCCAGTACTTCTTCTCGATGATGGCGGTCTTGAGCCCGAGCTGGGCGGCGCGGATCGCCGCGACGTACCCACCCGGGCCGGCGCCGAGGACAACAACGTCAAAGTGCGAGGCCATACCGTCAACTTTAGTGCCTCGCACCAGCCGGTCCCGCCGTGGGCCCCGGTGGCGGTGGTCACGATCGGTGAGGCGGGGTACCGCCTGGGCCGGGTCACGCCTAGGCTGAGGGCGCACGGGGGCCGTCGTACCTCTCGTGCGCGTGAGGCGACGGTCGATGGGGGCTGGATGGACAAGAGGCGTGGGTTGCGGTTCGCCGCGCTCGGCACGCTGCTGGCCGTCTTCGCCGTACCCGCCTACTCCGCGTACGCCGACGACCCGACTCCCCCGCCGCCGGCGTCGGTGACCGACGTCAACCGGTCCCTGGAGCAGCTCCGGGCCGAGGCCGCCGCCGTCCAGGCCGAGGTCGCCAAGGCGACGATCGCCTACACGAACGCGCTCAAGGCCGCCCAGACCACCGAAGCCGCCGCGAAACGCGCCGAGGTGTACGCCGCCGCCAAGCGGGCCAGCTCCGAGGTCGAGCGCCGCAAGCTCGGCCTGCTCACCGCCCAGGCCTACCAACTCGGCATCCCGACCGTGATCGGCACCGAGTCGATGCTCTGGTCGCTGGCCCCGATCGCGGAGAACCTCCAGGAGATCGCCGACCGGCAGGCCGCGATCAAGCAGCTCGGCAGCACCCAGGTCGCCCAGTACAACGCGGCCAGCGCCGCCGAGAACGCGGCCGGTACGGCGGACAACGACGCCAAGAACAAGCGCAAGGCCGCCGACGAGGCCTCCGCCAAGGCCCAGCAGCTCAGCAAGGAGCTGCAGCAGAAGGCCGCGAACGCCTCCATGACCATGGAGGGCCAGCTCGCCGACCTGGCGGGCGCGACCCAGCTGGCCGACCAGCTCCAGGTCAGCCGCAACCAGCAGGCCAAGTCGCGCTGGCAGACCTATCTGGCCGAGCTGACCGCCGTCGGGCTGAAGCCGCCCGCGGCCGCCACCCTCCGGAACCCGGCCAAACTCCCGGCCGGGATGAAGCCGCTGACGGCCGCCGGGAAGGCCGTGGCCGGCGCCGCGTCGTTCACCGCCGCCGGCCGGACGGTCAAGGTCCTCCCGGCCGAGACGATCCGGGCGGTCAACCAGGCGTTCGCACTGCTCGGCAAGCCGTACGGAGTCTCCGGCACCGGCCCGGCCAAGTACGGCTGCCTCGGCGCCGCGCGGGCCAGCTGGGCGCCGTACGCGAGTCTGCCGAGTCCGATCGGCAACGTCTACCGCGACTACCAGACCGTCCCCGCCGCCGCGACGCAGCCGGGCGACGTCCTGGTGATGGGCAGCCGGTCGGTCGGGCTCTACCACATCGGCATCGCGCTCGGTGACGGCGAGATGATCGCCGCCGACGAGGCCAAGGGCTCGGTCGTCGTCACGACCGTTCCGGAAAGCCTGTTCTCCGCACTCCGGCCGACGCTCGGCAAGCCGGCCAAGGTGCAGACCGCCCCGGCGACGACCTCGCAGGCCGGCGGCTTCCGCTGCGGCAACACGCCGACGTCGTACGACGTCGGGACCGGCGCCTGGACCTGGCCGCTGGCCGACGGCACGTACGAGATCGGTACGCCGTTCGGCCAGTCGGGTGCGTTGTGGGCCAGCGGGATCCACACCGGGCAGGACTTCCCGGCCGCGATCGGTACGCCGGTCCGCGCGGTGACCGCCGGCACGGTCCGCGTCGAACACCCGGCCTGGGCGGGGAACCTGGTCCGCATCGACCACGGGAACGGCCTGGAGACGCTCTACGCGCACCTGAGCTCGATCGACGTCCCGGACGGCACGCACGTCCAGGCCGGTCAGCGGATCGGTGCCGTGGGCACCGAAGGGAACTCGACCGGCGCGCACCTGCACTTCGAGGTCCGCCTCGGCGGCGACGCCGTCAACCCGATGCCGTTCCTGGCCACCGGCGGGACGAGCCTGGGCTGGGGTGGCTACAGCAACGGCATGATCCCCGCGAACAAGCTGTGCAACATCACCAGCGGCCACTCCCTGCGCTGCGACGCCGCCACGGCGTACCTGGGCCTGGCCTCGGCGTACCAGAAGCGCTTCGGCAAGGCGCTGTGCATCACCGACTCGTACCGCTCGTACAGCTCCCAGGTCTCCCTGTACGGCCGCAAGCCGTCCCTGGCCGCCCTCCCCGGTACGTCGAACCACGGCTGGGGCCTGGCCGTCGACCTGTGCGGCGGCATCGACCGCTTCGGCACCGCGCAGCACCAGTGGATGCTGCAGAACGCTCCCCGCTTCGGCTGGATCCACCCCGACTGGGCCAAGCAGGGCGGCAACCGCCAAGAACCCTGGCACTGGGAGTACGGCAACTCCACCAGCGCTTAGGGGTCAGTCCCGCGGCTCGATCCGGGTGCTGTTGACGGCTGCGAGGAGCAGCAGGACGGCGGCAGCGGCGAGGCTGGTCCGCAGGCCGGTGAGGAACGAGTCCGGGTTGGCGATGAGGGCGCCGAAGACCGCGATCGCAACGGCTCCGCCGACCTGGCGGAAGGTGTTGAACACGGCGCTGGCGGTTCCGGCGCGTTCGGCGGGGACGCCCTCGAGAACGACCCCGGTGATCGAGGGCATGGCCAGCGAGCCGCCGGCGCCGATCGGGACGACGGACAGCGCGGTGATCACCGGCGACGCCAGCGGTGCGGTGAGCAACAGCGCCAACAGCCCGGCGGTCATCGACAGCAGACCGGCCACCACCGGTACGCGCGCTCCGAACCTGTTGGTGACCGGGCCGCTGGCCAGGTTCCCGGCGATCGCGAAGAAGGCCGAGGGAAGGAACACCAGTCCGGCGTCGAGCGGGGACAGGCCGAGGTGCTGCTGGAGGAACAGGCTGACGACGAACACGTTGCCGTAGTTCCCGACCATGAAGGCGAACCCGACCGGCAGGGCCAGCCGGAAGCCGCGAGCGTGGAACAACGACAGCGGCATCATCGGGTGCCGGCCCCGCGCTTGGACGAGCACGAAGGCGGCGAGGGCGGCCACGGCCGTTCCGAGGGCGACGACCACGGCCGGGTGCGTGAAGCCGCGGTGGCCACCCTCGATCAGGCCGTAGACCAGGGTGGCCAGGCCGACGACGGCGAGGAACTGGCCTGCCCAGTCGAAAGGGGACGGCCTGGTGGGTGAGCCCGCCACCACGGCCAGGAACGCGATCATGCCGGCGCACACGGGCAGGTTGATCGTGAAGACCCAGCGCCAGTCGAGGGTGGTGAGAAGTCCCCCGAGGGGTTGCCCGACCAGTCCGGCGACGGCGCCGCCGACCGCCCAGACGCCGAGAGCGCTCGCTCGGCGGCGAGGGTCGGGAAACGCTTCGCGGACCAGCGCCATCGAGGCCGGCAGCATGACGGCCGCGGCGGCGCCCTGGGCGCAGCGGGCGGCGATCAGCCATCCGATGGTGGGCGCGGCCGCGCAGGCGGTGGAGGCCAGACCGAACCCGAGGATGCCGACCGCCAGGGACCTCTTCGCGCCCATCCGGTCCGAGAGGTTCCCGGCGAACAGCAGCAGGGCCGCGAACAGCAAGGTGTAGCCGTCGATCGTCCACTGCTGGCCGGTGGTTCCGCCGCCGAGCTCGGCCCTGATCCGGGACAGCGCGACGTTGACGATCGAGATGTCCAAGGTGATCAGGAAGAAACCCAGCGACGCGACCGCGAGCACGATGCGTGCGTGCGGGGCGTCGGGGACGGCGGTCGCAGGTGTTCGGTCCGGTGCTGGTGGTCCGCCGGTCCCGTGCGGGTGGCTGGACACTGCGCCGAGCTCGGGCAAAGCGCTCCTTCTCGCGTGCGGGCAGGTGGCGGGGTCGGGCCGCCAGCAGGAAGTCTGTCAAAGCTGTCCGGGACGAGGCAGGTACTGCAATTACCCCGTTGGGCACGCGGCGAGGGTTTCTGGCGGTGTGTGACGGAGTGCTGAGCGGTCGGTGACCGGGGTCGATTCAGGGCCGAGTCAGGGGTCGCAGATCCCGGGATGGGCCCTGTGCAGGACGTACATTTGGGATGTGGCCGAGCAGACCAGTCCGGACCGCACGGACGACAACATCACGCTGGACGCCCAGGACGACCGGTGGGAGTGGCGGCGGAAGATCCGTGCGAACCCGCGCAAGCACCTGATCTACCGGATCGGCGTGGGCGTCGTCGGTGGCATCCTGATCATCGCCGCTCCGCTCACCGGCTGGTTGCCGGGGCCGGGCGGGATTCCCTTGTTCATCGCGGGTCTGGCCGTCCTGGCCAGCGAGTTCGAGTGGGCCCAGCGCCTTCTCTACCGGGTGAAGGAGTGGGTCAAGGAGCTCACGGCCTGGACGGGCAAGCAGCCGGCCTGGCTGAAGGCCCTCGGTACGGCGGCGCTCTTCGTCTGCGTACTCGTTGCCATCTGGCTCTACCTGGCCGTGCTCGGCGTACCGGGCTGGCTGCCGGACTCGTGGGAGTCCTTCCTGCACACGATTCCGCTGCTGAAGTAGGCGCTCAGCGCAGGAGCCACTGCCTGGTCAGCTCGAGGACGTCCTTGCGACTGCGCCCGGGGTGCTCGGCGGCGATCAGCGGGCTTCCGATCCGCAGCGAGAAGACCAGCAGGCTGCGCACCTCGACGTCCTCCTCGTCGGCACAGAACTCGCCGAACAGGGCCCGCAAGTAGTCCATCCGGCGGTTGTCGACCCGCTTGAGCTGTACCGCGACCTGCTCGTCGCGGCGCGCCCACTCGCGAATCGCGAGGTCGGCCGCGGCACCGGTCATCAAGCCGTCGCCCGAGGCAACCAGTGTGAACAGCCGGTCCAGCTTGGTCCGCCCGTCACCGCCCGCGGTCTCGACCTGGTCGATCAGCGCCTCGGTCGTCTCGCGCTCCCAGGTGTCGAGGATCTCCGCGAGCAGCACGTCCCGGTTCTTGAAGAACCCGTAGAACCCGCCCTTGGTCACGCCGAGCACCTGCGCCAGCGGCTCGATCCGGACCGCCACCGCCCACACCGGCCTCCCCTGGCGCATCCACGAGATCGCGCCCGACTTCCAGCTCGAGGACGTCTGGGCCTTGCCCACTCCCGGCGGCCCCGACGACTTCGGCCGCCTGATGAGCCGCTTCACGGTGGCCGATCCCGACGCGCCGGCCCTGATGTCGTCGACGATCGGCCGGTTCCTGATGGCGCTGCGCTGGAAGCTCGGCGCCCTCCTCGGCTGGGACCGCGACAAGACCGGACTCGGCGCCCGCGTGCACACCTTGCGCGACCGTCTGCCCGCCGACCTGCTCGACGGTCCCCGCGGGCCGGAGCTCGAGGGCGTCCCGTTCCAGTCGGTCTTCCTCACCGACAACGAGTGGGCGGCCGAGATCGCCAACAGCACGGTCCACGCCGTCCTGCACCTCGGCTGGGTCGCCGATACGACCGTCGAAGGCGGCTACCGCGGCCAGATGGCCGTGCTGGTCAAGCCGAACGGCCGCCTCGGTACGGCGTACATGGCGCTGATCAAGCCGTTCCGCTACCTGTGGGTCTACCCCGACCTGCTCCGCACCATCGCCCGCGGCTGGGACGCGGGCTTCGGGAACGCCGCGTGGGTGAACCGCGCGCGGTAGCCCGAGGCGGTCAGCCCGTAGTGCAGCTTGAAGCGGCGGGCGAAGTAGTTCTGGTCCGGCCAGCCCACCGACTCCGCGATCCGGCTGATCGAGTGGTCGGTGTGCAGCAGGAGGTCCGCGGCCAGCTCGACGCGATGCCGCGACAGGTAGGCCATCGGCGGTAGCCCGGTCGACGACTTGAAGAGCCGGACCAGGTACCCGGGCACCAGGTGCAGTTCGTCGGCCAGCTCGGTCAGCGTCCACTGGTGCGCCGGCGCCGCCTCCAGCATCCGCATCGCGGTCAGTACGGCGGGATGTATCTGCGTCTCCCGGCCGACTACCCCGGTCGCCGCCACCGCGCGGGCCAGGCAGCTCAGGAACAACGACAGCCGCCCGACGATGTCGCCGCGGTGCAGGTGAACCGATTCATGTCGCAGCTCGCCGAGCCCCTGCAGGTGCCCGATCGCCTCGGCCAGGGTGACCCCGTCCAGATGCGTGGTCAGGATGCCGCGGCGCTGCGCGGAGAACGGCCCGGTCCACAGCAGGAACCCGAGCAGCGGATCCTCGCGCATCCAGGCCAGCTCACGCTGCATCAGGTCGGCCGAGAAGCAGCAGTTCCACAGCTCCAGGTCCACGCAGCCGTCGTACGCGTGCCAGACGCCGGGCCGGAGCAGGATCACGTCGCCCACTTCGAGTTCCTGCCGCCCGGCCAGGCTCTCGTGGTAGCCGGTGCCGCCGGTGATCACGGCGACCTCGAAGAAGCTGTGGGTGTGCACCGGATGGCCGGTCGGGTGCACGTACGGGCCGGCGTACGCGACGGCGCCGTCGACGAAGTGCAGCAGCGTGCGGGTGTTCCCGACCGGTGGATCCTCCATGCCTCAACCTAGGCGGCAAAGTGCGTTTTGTGCTAGGTCCGGTGCACTCCGTTCTATCGCCCGCGCGGCGACGGCCCCAAGATCGGACCTACCCAATGAATCGTTTCATCCCGTTTGGAGTGCCATGTCGCGATCCGCCGCACCGACACACCTCCGCTTCGACCACCACAGCACCACCGGTCCGGTCCTGGGCATCGGGACCGCCGCTCCCCGCCTGTCCTGGCAGACCCCCTCCGCCGACGCCGACTGGGCGCAGACAGCGTACGAGGTGGAGATCGTCCGGGGCGACGCGGCCCCGCGGACCCACGTCGTCGAGTCGGCCGATCAGGTCCTGGTCGCGTGGCCCGACGATCCGCTCGCGTCGCGGGAGCAGGCGACGGTCCGGGTCCGGGTCCGCGGTGTCGAGTGGAGCGACTGGAGCGAGCCGGCCGTCGTCGAGGTCGGACTGCTCAGCACCGACGACTGGTCCGCGCGCTTCGTCACCCCGCGCGAGATCGGCGACCACGACTCCCCCGCTCCCCTGGTCGCCGGCGAGTTCGACCTGCCGGAGGGCATCGTCAAGGCCCGGCTGTACGCCACGGCGCACGGCACCTACATCCCCACGCTGAACGGCGAGCGGGTCGGCGACCTGGAGCTGGCGCCGGGCTGGACGGCGTACCAGTTCCGCCTGCGCTACCAGACCTACGACGTGACCGACCTCGTCCGGTCCGGCACGAACCAGCTCGAGTTCCTGCTCGGCAACGGCTGGTACCGCGGGCGGCTCGGCTTCAAGAACCAGCACGCCCTGTACGGCGACCGCCTGGCCGTCCTCGCCCAGCTCGAGGTGACGACGGACTCCGGCGAGGTCGTGGTGATCGGCTCCGACGGTTCCTGGACCGCGCGGGAGAGCGCGATCACCGCCGACGACCTGTACGACGGCCAGTCGACGGACCTCCGGCTCACGCCGCAGGCGAAGACGCCGGTCGACGTGCTCGACGCCGATCTCGGGCTCCTGGTGGCGCCCGACGGTCCGCCGGTCCGGATCACCGACGTCCTCCCGGCCCGGGAGGTGACGACCTCTCCCGCGGGCAAGACCCTGGTGGACTTCGGGCAGAACGTCGTCGGCCGGGTCCGGCTCCGCGTCCGCGGCGGCGCGGCCGGAGACGAGATCGTGCTCCGGCACGCCGAGGTGCTGGAGCACGGCGAGCTGGGCGTCCGCCCGCTGCGCACGGCGAAGGCGACCGACACCTACGTGCTCGCCGGGCCCGACGAGGTGACGCTCGAGTCGGAGCTGACCTTCCACGGCTTCCGGTACGCCGAGGTGACCGGCGTCGCCGAGCTTGTTGCCGAGGACATCGAAGCCGTCGTCGTCGGCTCCGACCTGACCCGGACCGGCTGGTTCGAGTCGTCGAACGAGACGCTCGACCGGTTCCACGAGAACGTGGTCTGGGGCATGCGCGGCAACTTCCTCGACGTCCCGACCGACTGCCCGCAGCGCGACGAGCGGCTCGGCTGGACCGGCGACATCCAGGTGTTCTCGCCGACGGCGAGCTTCCTGTTCGACAGCGCCGGGTTCCTCACCAACTGGCTGGCCGACCTGGCCGCCGAGCAGCACAAGGACGGCTCGGTGCCGTACGTCATCCCCGACGTCCTGCGCGATCCCGGTCCGTCGACGGCGGCCTGGGGTGACGCGGCAACGATCGTCCCCTGGGTCGTGTACGAGCGGACCGGGGACACCGCGCTGCTCGCGCGGCAGCTGCCGAGCATGAAGGCGTGGGTCGACCGGATGGTCGACCTGGCCGGCGACAACCTGCTGTGGACCGGGGGGTTCCAGTTCGGCGACTGGCTCGACCCGACCGCGCCGCCGGACAACGCGTTCGCCGCCAAGGCCGACCCGGACGTGATCGCGACCGCGCACCTCGCGCGGTCGGCCGAGGTGGTCGCCCGGGCCGCCGAGGCCGTCGGCGACGCCGACCTGGCGCGCGAGTACGGCGAGCTGGCGGCCCGCGTACGACGAGCCTTCGCGGCGGAGTACACGACCGAGGGCGGCCGGGTCCTCAGCGACGCCACGACGACGTACGCGTTGGCTCTGCAGTGGGCGCTGCTGCCGACCGGCGAGCAGCGTCAGGGCGCGGCCGTACGGCTCGCCGACCTGGTCCGCGCCTCGGGTTTCCGGATCAGCACCGGGTTCGTCGGGACCCCGCTGATCGCCGACGCGCTGGCCGATACCGGACATCCAGACCTCGCGTACCGGCTCCTGCTGCAGACAGGGTGCCCGTCCTGGCTGTACGCAGTGACCATGGGCGCGACGACGGTGTGGGAACGCTGGGACAGCATGCTGCCCGACGGGAGCATCAACCCGGGCCAGATGACGTCGTTCAACCACTACGCGCTCGGCGCCGTCGCCGACTGGATGCACCGCCGGGTGGCCGGGCTCGCGCCGGGCGACCCGGGGTACCGCACGATCGTCGTCGACCCGTTGCCGACGGCCCGCCTCACCAAGGCGTCCGCGCGCCACCTCACGCCGTACGGCGAAGCGGCGGTCGGGTGGAGCCGCGCCGACGGGCAGCTGAAGCTCAGCGTCACCGTGCCGGTGGGGTCGACGGCAACGGTTCACGTGCCGGGGGCAACTGAAGCGGTCAGCGTCGGCCACGGCACGCACGAGTGGACCGCCGACGACCCGTACGCCGACGAGCCGGCGCTGCCTGCCGACGCCAGCATCCGCCAACTGATGGACCACGAGCCCAGCTGGCAGTCGCTCGTGGCCGTCGCCGTCGAGAAGGAGGTCGTCACCGACGACGCCGAGTTCGCCACCCGGCTCACCCGCTACCTCGACCAGCCCGCCGCCCAGCTCGTGGACGCCGTCGGCCCGCGGGGGTTCTCCCCCTCGGCCGAGGCGTTGCAGGCCGAGCTCGACCGACTGCTCAACCGCTGATGAACATCCCCTGGAGGTCACAGATGACGTTCCGACGACGCACCTCAGGACTGGCCGTGGTCGCGGCCTGCTCACTCGCGCTGGCCGCCTGCAGCGCGGGCAGCCTCGGCTCCAGCGACGACGCGGGCGGCTCCAGCTCGGTCTCCATCACCTACCTGGCCGGCAACCAGGAGCAGGACGTCAAGGAGGCCCAGCAGCTGATCAAGGACTTCAACGCCAAGAACCCGGACGTTACGGTGAAGCTGGAGAGCCGGCCGGGCGGCACGGAGGGCGACAACATCGTCAAGACCCGGCTGTCCACCGGCGACATGAGCGACGTATTCAGCTACAACACGGGTTCGCTGTTCCAGGCGATCGCCCCGCAGAAGAACCTGGTGCCGATCACCGACCAGCCCTACATCGGTGACGTCGACGAGAACTTCAAGAAGACCGTGACGGCCGGCGACCAGGTCTACGGCGCGCCCGCCGGCGGGTTCATGGCCGGGGCGGTGCTCTACAACATCCCGGTCTACACCAAGCTCGGGCTGAAGGTGCCGAAGACCTGGGCCGAGTTCATGGCCAACAACGCCAAGATCAAGGCCGCCGGCGGGGTCGCGCCGGTGATCCAGACCTACGGCGAGACCTGGACCTCGCAGCTGTTCGTGCTCGGCGACTTCCACAACGTCGCCGCCACCGAGAGCGACTTCGCCGACAAGTACACGAAGAACCAAGCGAAGTACGCGAGCTCGGCGCCGGCCAAGAAGGGCTTCGAGCACACCCAGCAGGTGCACGACGCGGGCTACCAGAACAAGGACTTCGCCTCCGCCAAGCTGCCCGACGGACTCCGGATGCTTGCCCAGGGCAAGGGTGCGCACTACCCGATCCTGACCGGCGTGGTGAACGACATGGTCGACCTCTACCCGGCCGCGGCCAAGGACGTCGGGCTGTTCGCGTTGCCTGGTGACGACGCGAGCACCAACGGCCTGACCGTGTGGACCCCGAACGGCGTCTACATCCCGAACACGACCACCGGTGAGAAGCTCGACGCGGCGAAGAAGTTCCTGGCCTTCATCGCCAGCCCCGACGGGTGCGCGTCGCTGGCCAAGGCCGGCGTCCCGACCGGCCCGTACGCCGTCAAGGGCTGCTCGCTGCCGGCCGACGTACCGCAGTCGATCAAGGACATGCAGCCGTACCTGGACAAGCCAGGCGGTTCCAGCCTGGCGCTGGAGTTCCTGTCGCCGGTCAAGGGTCCGTCGCTGGAGCAGATCACGGTCGAGGTCGGGTCGGGCATCCGCAAGGCCCAGGACGGCGCCGCCCGGTACGACGAGGACGTCAAGAAGCAGGCCCAGCAGCTCGGACTGGCTGGCTGGTGATGGCCCGTGGCAACCACCTCGGTCACCCCGCGCTCACGTAGCGCCGTGTCCCCGGCCGCCTCGGCGGCCGGGGGGAAGGTCTACTCGCCGTACTCCAACTGGTTCTACCTGCCGGCCGCCGTGATCTACGGCGTGCTGTTCGTGATCCCGACCTTCGCGTCGCTGTACTTCAGCCTGACCCGGTGGAGCCTGTTCGAGTCCAAGTTCATCGGGCTGGAGAACTTCCAGCTGTTCTTCCAGGAGCCGCAGCTGATCAAGGGCTTCACCAACACGCTGATCTTCGCCGTCGTCACGTCGGGGTCGAAGGTGGTGCTCGGGCTGCTGCTCGCCGTCCTGCTGACGTCCCGGATCGTCGGGCGCGGCTACCTGCGGTCGGTGGTGTTCTTCCCGGTGCTGGTCAGCACGATCGGCGTCGGGCTCACCTTCACCGTGCTGATGAACCCCGAGCGCGGCCTGATCAACGGCGCGCTCGAGGTGATCGGCATCAACGGCCCCGGCTGGCTGACCGACCCGAAGTGGGCGCTGCTGTCGGTCGCGCTGGTCGACGTCTGGAAGGGCGTCGGGCTCGCGACGCTGATCTACATCGCGGGCATCGTGTCGATCCCGCGGGAGTACATGGAGGCCGCGCGGGTCGACGGGGCGGGGGCGTTCGAGACGTTCCGGCGGATCGTGCTGCCGCTGTCGCGCCCGGCCACGGTGACCGTGATCATCTTGTCGCTGATCGGCGGCCTGCGGTCGTTCGACCTGATCTGGGCGATGACGCGCGGCGGGCCGGGGTTCACCTCGGACGTGATCGCGTCGGTGATCTACAAGCAGTACCAGGCCGGGTTCTACGGGCTGTCGACGGCGGGCAACGTCGTGCTGTTCGTCGTGGTCACCGCGGTGATCCTGCCGCTGTTCTGGTTCCTGAACCGCAAGGAGGTGGACATGTGAGTACGGCAGAGCTGGTCAACCACAAGCCGGGCCGCAACTACCTGCTCAGCGCGGTCGCGATCGTCGCGTCGTTCGTGGTGTTCGTGATCCCGTTCGTCTTCATCGTGCTGACCGCGGTCAAGGACCGGCAGCAGGCCTCGCTGCTGGACTTCTCCTGGCCGCACCAGTTCCAGTTCGTCCAGAACTTCGTCGCGGTGATCGAGGCGCGCGACTACATGCTGGTGATCGCGTTCATCAACTCGACCGTGCTCACCGTGGTCAGCGTCACCGCGATGGTGGTGCTGGCGGCGATGGTCGGGTTCGTGCTGCAGCGGCGCCGGTCGCGGTGGAACCCGTTCATCAACTTCATCGTGCTGTCGGGCCTGATCATCCCGCCGGCCGTCGTCCCGACGATCTGGGTGCTGCAGGGGCTGCAGCTGTTCCGGACGATGACCGGGCTGATCCTGATCGAGATCGCGTTCGGGCTGTCGTTCTGCATCCTGCTGTTCCGGGCGTTCGTCGCGACCATCCCCCGCGAGCTGGACGAGGCGGCGGTGATCGACGGCGCCGGTCCGCTGCGGCTGTTCTTCCGGGTGATCTTCCCGCTGCTGCGGTCGGTGATCGTGACGGTGGTCGTCGTGCAGTCGGTGAACGTGTTCAACGACTTCGTGAACCCGCTCTACTTCCTGCCCGGCGACCAGAACGCCACGGTCCAGCTGACCCTGTTCAACTTCCAGAGTCAGTTCAACACCCAGTACAACCTGCTGTTCATGAACATCCTGTTGATCACGGTGCCGCCGCTGATCATGTTCCTGTTCTTCAACCGCCAGATCGTCGCCGGGATGACGTCGGGCGCGGTGAAGGGCTAGGCGGGCTTCCGGTAGATCAAAAAGGCCTGGTCGGTCTTCTCCGGCGCGATCGCCGGACGGGTCAGCCGGGTCACCTCGGCGAAGCCGGCCGCGACCAGCAGTGCGTGGATCGCGGCCGGCTCGTAGGCGTAGACGTCGAGTTCGATCGGGTGACCGTAGCCCTCGGTCAGGTGGTAGATGCCGGTGCCCGCCTTGAAGCCGTAGAGGAACAGGCCGCCGGGCGCCAGTACGCGGTGGATCTCGGCGAACGCGGTCGGCAGGTCCTCGGCCGGGGTGTGGACGAGCGAGTAGAACGCCAGCGCGCCCGCCAGCCCGTTGTCCGCGATCGGCAGGTCGAGCAGCGAGCCGACGTCGAACTTGAGGTCCGGGTACTCGCCCCTGGCGAAGTCCACCATGGCCGGCGACAGGTCCAGCCCGAAGGCGTCCATGCCGAGCTCCGCCAGGTACGCCGTGACGTGGCCCGGTCCGCAGCCCAGGTCGCCCACCGGCCCGGCGTCACCGGCGGCCAGCAGGTCGCCGTACAGGGTGATGATCGCCCGGTGGTACGGGTCGTCGAACCGCGGCGCGACGAGCTGGTGGTAGTCGGCGGCGACGGTGTTGTAGGAGTTCCGGGTGCTCTCCAGGTACGAAGTCATGGCCCGGGACCCTAACCGTCGCCGCCGACAGTTTCACACGCCGTCGTAGTACCGCTCGATGGCCTCGTGGTCGACCGAGCTGTCGGGCTTCATGCCGAGCGCCTCGTACTTCTTCCGGCGGGCCCGCATGTCGGCGAGCAGGATCGCGCGGGCGTGCACCGCGACCTCCTCGGCGACCTCGGCCGGTACGACGATGACGCCGTCGTCGTCGCAGCCGATCATGTCGCCCGGGCTGACCTGGGTCCCGCCGCAGGCGATCGTGGACTGGGTCTCGACGACCTTGATCCGGCCCGGGATGATCGTCCGCCCGCGAGCGCGCGAGCAGATCGGCGTGCGCTGGGCGACGATCTCGGCGGTGTCGCGGCAGTACCCGTCGGTGACGATCCCGGCCGCGCCGTTCTGCACCGCGCCCATCCCGTTCTCCGAGCCCCAGAAGCCGACTTCCTTCCCGCCGCCGGCGTCCATCACCACCACGTGCCCCGGCGCGAGGTCGCCGGGCAGCTTCACGTTGCCGGTCTCCTCGAACCAGATCCGGTGCGCCTCGACGATGTCCTGGGTGCTGTCGAGCTTCCACATCGGCCGGTTCGAGGGCACCGCGCGGATCGTTGCCGCCGGCCCCCAGAACTTCATCCCCAGCCAGAGCGGGCGCACGTCCGGCGCCATCAGCCCGATGTCGAAGTACCCGATCCCGTCGAGCGCGTCGGCGACGTCCACCACCCGCAGGTGCTTGTACAAGCTGCTCAGATCGTTGGCGTTGGCTGTCTCGGTCACAGTCACTGGAAGCCTTTCAGTTGATCCGGTAGTAGTCGGCGGCCGTACCTCCGAGCACGGCCGCGAGTTCGTCCTGGTCCTGCACCACGTCCTCCAGCGCGGTCCGCAAGTTGGTCCACGCCTGTTCGTACGACGCCCGCAGCAGCACCACGGGCCAGTTGCTGGCCACCATCAGCCGGTGAGCGCCGAAGCACTCCACCACCCACGCGAGATACCGCCGCAGCTCCGGCCACTCGTCCAGCTCGGTCAGCAGATCGATCCCCAACGAGACCTTCATCCCCACCCGAGGACACCCCGCCAGCTCCCGCACGAGCCCCGCCCACGGCTCCCATCCCCCGCTGTCGACCGGAGGCCGCCCCAAGTGGTCCACCACAATCCGAAGGTCCGGCACGGCATCGGCTAACCCCAACACCGCCTTGGTCTGAGCCGCGGTCACCGGCACGACATCCCAGGCGATCTCCGCTTCGGCAAGCTCCCGAAACAGGTCCACGGTCGCCGCGTCGCCCAGCCAGCCGAGCGGATCCCGCCCCACCAAACACCGCACCCCGCTGAACTCCCCCGCAAACCGCCCCAGCCCGGCGGGCCAGGCGGGTGGGGTGTGGGGGTGGTGGAAGCGGCCGCCGCCCCCGGCGACGCTTCGCTCGCCGGAGATCCCCGGGCCGGCGCCCCGCACCTCACTTCGCTCGCCGGCGAGGGCTGCCACTCGGTCGATCTCCCGTCGCGCCGCCTCCGGGTCTGACAGCGGTAGCCAGCCGACGACCGCGCCGACGTACGGCGCTTCGGCGTACTGCAGCAGGCGGTCGTTCTCCGCTGGTTCGTCGACCGACTGGATGAGGACCGTGCGGTCGACGCCTGTGCGGGACAACTCGGCGGCCAGGTCTTCGGGGGTGTAGTCGCGGGCGATGGCGTCGTGGCGGTTGTCTCGCCACGGTTGGTCCTGGGCGGCGACCTGCCAGAAGTGGTGGTGCGCGTCGACGATCATCGGCCCTCCCACTCGACGTCCTCGTGGGCCAGGAACGCCTTGACGCCGGCCTGGAAGTCGCGGCTGGCGTAGACCTCGGACAGGATGTCCTCGCCGTCGGCGAAGGCGCCGTCGCGGAGTATGCGCCGGTCGAACTCCTTCAGCGACGCCAGGGTCAACGGTGCGTTCGAGCAGATCACCCGGAGCAGTGCCTCGACCCGCTCGTCCAGGTCCTCGCGCTCGATCACCTCGGTGACGAAGCCGGCGATCGCCGCCTCCGACGCCGGCATCAAACCCGCGGTCAGCAGGAGCGCCATCGTCCGGCCGGCGCCGAGGCGTTGCTGCAACCGCGCGATGACCAACGGCGGAAGCGTGTTGCCGAGGGTGCGCGCGACAGGAGCACCGAAGACGGCGTCCGGCGTAGCGACCACCAGGTCACAGCACGCCGCCAGCGCGAGCCCGGCACCAACGGCCGGCCCTTGAACCACGCCGACCACCGGCACGCGGATCCGCAGCAAGCTCGTCAGCACCGCGGCGATCCGCCGCTCGTACTCGACGCCCTGCTCCCCGGTCGTGAAGTCCGCGAACTGCCGGATGTCCGTCCCCGCGGCGAACGCCTTCCCGCCGGCGCCGCGCAGTACGACAACCCGGATCCCACGGTCCTCAGCGACGAGCGACTCGATGGACGACAACCCGTCGTACATCGGCCAGGTGATGGCATTACGCCGTTCGGGATTGGACAGCGTGAGCCGCAGAACGGGGCCGTCACGGTCGATCTCCAGTTTGCTCATTCGCCCAGCACCTCGGCCGTGTGCTCGCCGAGCAGCGGTGGGTGCCGGCGGATGCTTGCCGGCGTCCCGCTCAACCGCACCGGCGACCCGAGCACCCGCACCTTCCCCTCGACCGGATGGTCGATCTCCTGCACCATCCCCCGCGCCTGCACGTGCGGGTCCTCGTCCAGCACATAGGCGTAGTCCCGGATCGGCCCAGCCGGCACTCCGGCCTCCAGCAGCAGCGCCACCCACTCGTCGGTCGTCGCCGCGGCCAGCCGTTCCTCCAGTACGCCGGCCAGCTCGTCGCGGTGAGCCATCCGGTCGGTGTTCGTCAGGAATCGTTCGTCGGTGAGCAAGTCGGTGACCTCCAGAGCGGTACAGAGTCGTTGCCAAAGGCGCTCGTTGTTCGCCCCCAGCGTGAGGTGACCGTCCTTCGTCCGCAACGCCTGGTACGGCGCCGACATCCGGTTCGCCGAGCCGAGCGGCTGCGGCACCGTGCCCGTCGCCCAGTACTCGGTCGACTCCCACACCGACATCGCGAGCGCCGCCTCGAACAGCGACGTCTCGACGTACTGCCCGACCCCGGTCCGCTCCCGCGCGTGCACGGCCGAGACGATCCCGAAGGCGCAGAACAGCCCGGCTCCGAGGTCCCCGACCGGCAGCCCCGACTTCACCGGCTCGCCGCCGGGCGTGCCGGTGATGCTCATGACCCCCGACATCGCCTGCGCGATCAGGTCGTAGCCCGGGCGGTCGGCGTACGGGCCGGTCTGGCCGAAGCCGGAGACGCTGGCGTAGATCAGTCGCGGGTTCAACTCGGCGAGCGTCGCGTAGTCGACCCCGAGCCGCGCGGTCACGCCCGGCCGGAAGTTCTCCACGACGACGTCGGCGGTCTCGACCAGCCGCCGGAACGACGCCAGGTCGTTGGCCGCCTTCAGATCCAGTACGACGCTGCGCTTGTTCCGGTTCAGCGCCAGGAACGCCCGGCTGTCCTCGCCGTGCACCGCGTAACCCCACGACCGGCGGGTCTGGTCACCCGCAGCGGGGTTCTCGATCTTGATCACGTCGGCGCCCAGGTCGGCCAGCAGCATCGTGCAGAACGGCCCGGCCATCACCTGCGTCAGGTCGAGCACCCGCAACCCGTCGAGCGCACCCGCCGGCCCGGGACCGGCGGCGCCCGCCGACCCGGCACCCTCCGGCCCAGGTCCACCGGCTCCCGCCGTACCGGCGCTGCCCGCCGCGCCCGTCATCAGCCGCCCAGTCCGGCGTTCGCCTCGTTGAAGAACGAGTCGGCCGCCTGCTGCACGGTCTTCTTGCCGAACGCGATCTCCTCGTAGGCCCGGGTGAAGGCCTTCTCGAAGGTCGCCTGGTAGCCCGGCGGGTAGAGGATCGTCGGCGGCTTGTTCTCCGCGATCTTCGAGAACAGCTCCAGCTCGTGCTTCTTCAGCGCCGGCAGCGCCGGGTCGTCGATCTGGGCCTGCAGCACCTTGGTGTTGGTCGCGGCGCCGTTGTCGGACTTGAACACCTTGCCGGCCTCGAGGTCGTTGGTGAAGAAGTCGATGAACGCGGCGGCGGTCGGCACGTTGTCGCAGTTGGTCGGGATCGCGAAGCCGGAGCTGAACAGCGCGTTGCCCGGACCGCTGGGCCCCGACGGCATCGGCAGCGTGGTCAGCTTCTGACCGCCGGCCTTGCCGGCCAGCGTCGCCGAGGCCGGCGTCAGCGCGTTGCCCGGCATGCTGTCGGTCATCAGCCGGCCCTGCGCGATGAAGTTCTGCTCAGCACCCTCCGGCTCGTCGGCCTGGGTGTCGGCGCTCATCGTGACGCCCGACTTGCGCAGCTTCTCCCACATCTCCCAGTACTGGACCAGCGACTCCTTGCTGAAGCCGAGCTTGCCGTCGTCGGTGAACAGGTTCGTGCCGTTGGCCAGCTGGTAGGCGATGAAGTAGTTCGGCAACCCACCCCGCGCACCGGCCGCGAACACACCGTCCGGCAGCTTGCCCTTGGCCGACGCGATCCAGTCGGTGTACTGCTGCCAGTCGTAGCCTTCCTTCGGCAGCCCGATGCCGGCCTGCTGGGCGAGCGTCTCGTTCACGCCGACCGCGTCGTACGCCGCGCCGTACGGCAGGAAGTAGAGCTTGCCGTCCGGTCCGCGCCCGGTGTCGACGACCTCCTTGGGAATGTCGTCGACCTTGATCACGCCGGACTCGATCATCGGGTCGAGCGGCAGCAGCACCTTGCGCTTGGTGTAGTCGTTCAGCTGGCGACCCTGCAGCTGCATCACACAGGGCAGCGTCTTGCTCGACGCCTGGATGTTCAGCTTGTTGAAGTAGTTGCCGAAGTCGGCGTTCTGCCGGTCGATCGTCACGCCGGGGTGCGCCTTGACGAACAGGTCAGCGACCGCGTTCGTCTTGGCCGCCCGGTTCGCGCCGCCCCAGAAGGTGAGCTGCAGGCTGCCGGTGACGTCGCCCTTGCCGTCCTGCGCGCCCGCGTCGCCGCCGGCGGTGTCGCCGACCGACGTACCGTTGCACCCGGCAACCACCATCAGTGCGGCCGTGGCCAGCGCCGCCGTACGAATGCGTTTCATCGAAGTTCTCCAGTCACTTGAGGCCGGTGGTGGCGACGCCCTCGACCAGCAGCTTCTGCGCCCCCAGGAAGAAGCCGACGATCGGGGCCAGGGCGAGCGTGGACATCGCGAACAGCGAGCCGTACGCCGATTCGCCGGTGACGTCCAGGAACGAGTTGAGGCCGAGCGAGACCGTCCAGAGCTCGGGCCGGTTGAGGTAGAGCAGCGGCCCGAGGAAGTCGTTCCAGGTCGCGATGAACGTGAACAGCGCGGTGGTGCCGAGCGCCGGCAGGGCCAGCGGCACGATGATCCGGCTGAAGGTGCGCCAGTGCCCGCAGCCGTCGATCCGGGCCGCGTCGTCCAGCTCGCGCGGCAGCGTCCGGATGAACTGGACCATCAGGAAGATGAAGAACGCCTCGACGCCGAGCCACTTCGGGACGACCAGCGGCAGGTAGGTGTTCATCCAGGCCAGCTCGTTGAACAAGATGTACTGCGGCACCAAAGTGACGTGGTAGGGCAACAACATCGTGGCCAGCAGCACCCCGAACAGGATCCGCTTGAACGGGAACTCCAGCCGGGCGAACGCGTACGCCGTCAGCGAGCACGACACCAGGTTGCCGACGATCGACAGCGCGGTGATCGCGATCGAGTTCAGGAAGTAGCGCGAGAAGTTGAGCTGCCCGGCGCTCCAGCCGTTCTTGTAGTTGTCCAGCGTGTAGTTCTTCGAGAACAGCCCGAGGCTGTTCATCACCTCGGCCGACGGCCGGAACGACGCCGCGACCATCCACACGACCGGGTAGAGCATGACGATCAGTACGCCGATCAGCAGCGCGTGCCGCAGCAGGCCGATCACCAGCGGGTTGCGCGTCGCGCGCCGGCCGAACAACGGGCGGGCGCCGACCGTGACGGCCGTCATCGCTCGTCCCCGTAGTACACCCACCGCTTGGCGGTCAGGAACAGGAACCCGGTGAACAGGCCCAGGACGACGACCAGCGCCCAGGCCATCGCCGACGCGTAGCCCATCTTCAGCTCGGCGAATCCCTGCTGGTACAGGTACAGCGTGTAGAACAGCGTCGAGTCGGCCGGCCCACCCGATCCCCGGCTGACCACGAACGCCCCGGTGAACGCCTGGAACGCGTGGATCGTGTCGAGCAGCAGGTTGAAGAAGATCAGCGGCGTCATCAGCGGCAGCGTGACGCTGAAGAACCGGCGGACCGGCCCGGCGCCGTCGACCGCGGCCGCCTCGTGCAACTCGGCCGGGACCTGTCGCAAGCCGGCCAGGAAGATGATCATCGTCGCGCCGAACGCCCAGAGGTTCAGCGTCACGATCGTCCACAACGCCGTTTCGGGACTGCCGACCCAGCTGCCGTGGGTGATGCCGAACAGGGCGAGCACCTGGTTCACCAGGCCGGTGCTGCCGAACATCTGCCGCCAGAGCACCGCGATCGCGACGCTCGCGCCCATCAGCGACGGCAGGTAGAACAGCGCCCGGTAGCCGGAGAGGAACTTGATGCCCTTGTTCAGCAGCAGCGCCAGGATCATCGAGACGACCAGCAGCAGCGGGACCGACACCCCGACGTACAGGAGCGTCACCTTCACCGACGACAGGTAGCGCGGATCGGCGGTGAACATCCGGCGGAAGTTGTCGAGCCCGATCCACTGCGGCGCGCTGAGCAGGTCGTAGCTGGTGAACGCCAGGTACGCCGAGTACAGCATCGGCCCGATCGTCAGCAGCAGGATGCCGATCAGCCAGGGGCTCAGGAACAGGTAGGCCGTCAGCCCTTCACGGCCGGTCCGCGTGTTCTTCATGAGTCGCTCTTCCTGGCGTGCGTTTCCACCTGATCCGCCAGGTACTGGGCCAGCAGACCGGCCAACGGAACCTGGACGTCCGACTCCCGCGCGGCCGCCACGACGTCCCAGAGATCCTTGCTCCAGGGCCGGTTTCGCACGGGCGTGCCGGCCGCGTCGTAGGCCGCCGCGACTCTGTCGAAGAAGCCCCAGTTGCGCGTGATCCACGATTCACCGGTGCTCGTGGAGACAGCGTTCAGCACGGTCTGCTCCTGCACGCCGTACGCGCCGGCGAGCTCGAGCCCTTCCTGCACCCCGGCCAGCGCGGCGAACATCATCAACTGGTTCGCCAGCTTCACCGCCGCGCCGGCCCCGGCAGGCCCGACGTGGAGAACGCTCTCGGCGACCGAGCCGAGCACGGGCCGCGCTTGCTCCAGCACCTCGGCCCGGCCGCCGGCCATCACCGTGAGAGAACCGGACAGCGCTCTCTCCGCTCCCCCGCTGACCGGTACGTCGAGCAGCCCGATCTCGCGGACCTCCGCCTGCAGGGCGAGCCGCCGGGCGGTGGCCGGGAGGATCGTGCTGTGGACGAGGACGACCGATCCCGCCGCCAGGAGCGGGACCAGTTCGTCGAGGATCTCGGTGACGCTCTCGTCGTCCGGTACGGCCAGGGCGATCACGCCGCAGTCCGCCAGAGCACTCGGCCCATCCACGAACTCCGCGTCCAGGCCATCGGCCCGTCGTGGATCTTCGTCGTACACCTTCAGGGACCAGCCGTCGCGGTCCAGGGACTCTGCCATCGGCCGGCCCAGATTGCCCAGCCCGACGAACCCGATCTTCGTACTGCGGTTGATGTCTTGGGCCACGAACACGCCTCCAGTCCGTCCCGCCAGCCGTCTATGAACTATTGTCTACAATAGATAGTCGACGTCCACAAGATCTCGGGGAAGAATGACCGCCATGACAGAGCACCAACTGCAGTCGCCCAGCCTCGTGCAGCTCGCCGCCAACGCGATTCGCCGGATGATCCTGGCCGGAGAGCTGGCCGAGGGCGAGCGGCTGATCGAGGAGCGGCTCACCGAGCAGCTCGGGATCAGCCGTCCTCCCCTGCGGGAGGCGCTGCGGGTGCTGGAGCAGGAAGGGCTGATCGTCACCCGGCCGCGGCGCGGCTCGATGGTCGCCACGCTCACCGACCAGGACGTCTTCGAGATCCTCACGCTGCGCTCGGCGCTGGAGCGGTTGGCCGTCGAGCTAGGCGTTCCGGTCCAGGTGCCCGAGCGGCTCAAGGTCGCGCAGGACGCCTTGCTGGAGATGGAACGTTGCGCCGCCGCCGAGGACCGCGGCAGCCTGGTCCAGGCCGGCTACAAGTTCCACTCGTCGCTGGTCGCGCTCGCCGGTCACCGCCGGCTCGAGGAGGCCTACGCCTCCGTGCAGCAGCAGCTGCTGCTCTGCATGGCCCGCAACCTGTACGCCCGCGAACACTTCTACGAGGACCTGCACGAGCACGTCGCCCGGCACCGCAAGCTGCTCGACCTGGTCGAGGCCGGCGACCCGGCCGCCGTCCTGGCCGAGCTCGCGGTGCACGGGGAGCGCTCGTTCAACGAGATTCAGAACAACGTCGGCAGCCGCGAGGCCAGCAGCTCGTAGTCGCGCAGGCTGTTGTAGGCGTGGGCCGAGAGCCGCACGAAGGTCCGCTCGTCGAACCCGGTGAGCGTGATCTCGGCCTTCAGCTCCCGCGAGACCCGGATCTTGAACGCCTCGCCCGCGTCCGACGACTTCCGGCCGTTGAACGGGATCTCCACCAGCCGCATCGTCGCGGCCGGGTGCACGACGTCCGGCAGATCGGTGCCGAAGGCCTTCGCCAGGAGCTGCGCGCCGTGCTCGACCAGTGCCGTCAGCTGCGGCCGCCGGGCCGGCCAGTCCAGGTCGGCCAGCACGCGCAACGACTCGGGCGCCGCGATCCAGGCGGCGTAGTCGAAGGTGCCCTGCATGTCGAAGCGCTCAGGCAGGCGTTCGTCGTACTCCGACCAGGAGACGATCAGCGGCAGCGTGGCCGCGCGCCACTTCTCGGCGACGACGAGTCCGGCGGTCGCGCGCGGCGCGGCCGGCCACTTGTGGAAGTTGCCGGTCCAGAAGTCGGCGCCGTCCCCGGCCGGATCGTCCAGCAGCGCCGGCGCGTGGGCGCCGTCGACGATCACCGGGATGCCGTCGCAGGCCTCGACCAGCCGGGCGATCGGGAAGACCATCGCCGTGCCCGAGCTGATCTGGTCGACGATCAGCGCGGCCGTCCGCTCGTTCAGGGCGGCGCCGATCGCGGCGACGACGGAGTCGTCGTCGGCCTCCAGCGGCACCTCGACGACGACCACCTCGGCCCCGCGGGCGCGGGCGACGCGCTCGGCCGCGTACCGGACCGCGCCGTAGATGTGGTCGGTCAGCACGATCCGGCTGCCCGGCGGGATCGGGATGGCCGCGAGCGCGGCGGTCACGCCGGCGCTCGCGTTCGGCACCAGCGCAAAGCCGGCCGGGTCGGTGCCGAGGAACCGGGCCAGTTC
This sequence comes from Kribbella lupini, assembly GCF_039529595.1. Lineage (NCBI taxonomy): Bacteria > Bacillati > Actinomycetota > Actinomycetes > Propionibacteriales > Kribbellaceae > Kribbella > Kribbella lupini. The sequence continues at coordinate 2,053,904 of NZ_BAAANC010000001.1, forward strand.
CAGGCGGCTCGTGGTCAACCGGTCGGCGACCGAGCGGAACCAGAGCATCGGATTGGCCTCGGTCTCGGCCCGCAGCCTGGCCAGCAGCTCCTGGGTGCGGCGCGGAACAGCGCCGTACGAGCCGTGGTTCAGGTGCAGGACATCGGGATCGAGGGACCACAGGTCGGGGCGGGGGCTGAGATCCTTCACCGTCACCACGGTACATACTCTGGCGTGTGTACCCCTACCTCGACCACGAGGGGCCGATCCCGATGGCCCACCGCGGCGGTGCGTTGCACCCGGACAACCTCGGCTACGAGAACTCCCTGCGCGCCTTCGCGCACGCGGTGAAACTCGGGTACCGGTACCTCGAGACCGACCTGCACGCGACCAGCGACGGCGTCGTCGTCGCCTTCCACGACCACCGGCTCGACCGGGTCACCGACCGCACGGGCGTGATCTCCGAGCTGCCGTGGTCGGAGGTGAGCAAGGCGCGGATCAACGGGCACGAGCCGATCCCGCTGCTCACCGACGTGCTGGAGGAGTTCCCCGACGTCCGGCTCAACCTGGACGTCAAGGCCGACAACGGCGTTGCCCCGGCGGCCGCCGTACTGCGGGACGCGGGCGCGATCGACCGGGTCTGCGTGTCGTCGTTCTCGCAGGCGCGGGTGCAGCGGATCCGGCGCGAGCTCGGGCCGCGGCTGGCGACCGGCTTCGGGCAGCACGAGATCGCCCGGCTGCGGTTCGCGCCGTTCCGGCTCTCGTCGCCGGGCGCGTGCCTGCAGATCCCCGAGGTGTACGGGCGGCTGCGCGTGCTCACCCCTGGTCTGCTGCGCCGGGCGCATGCCCTCGGCAAGCAGGTGCACGTCTGGACGGTCGACGACCCGGCCGCGATGCACCGGCTGCTCGACGCGGGCGTCGACGGGATCATCACCGACCGCACCGACCTGCTGCGCGACGTCCTGGTCGAACGGGGTCAGTGGAGCTGAAAGTGTTACCGATCGGTCCTCCGAAGTACCTCTCGACCTGACACACTCCTGCGCATGGGATTCCTGTCGGCCCCGGCGGCCGTCGACAAGCGTGAGTACTGGGGCTTCAGCCTGTACGACTGGGCCAACTCCGGCTACGTGACGACCACCGGCACCGTGCTGTTCGCGCCGTACCTGACCTCCGTCGCCGAGCAGGCGGCCTGCGGCCGGGTCGGGACCACCGAGGACCCGTGCCACACCAACCTGCAGATCCTCGGCCTCGGCATCTCGCCGGGGTCGCTGGCCTTCTACGTCGTCACGGTCGCGACGCTCGTCTCGGCGCTGTTCCTGCCGATCGTCGGCGCGATCGCCGACCGGTCGCCGCGCAAGAAGCTGCTGATGTGCGGCTTCGCCTGGGCCGGTGCGATCGCGGCCAGCTCGATGGTCTTCGTGACCGACGGGCGGTGGGCGCTCGGCGCGTTGCTGCTGTTCATCGGGAACCTGTGTCTGGGCTCGTCGATGGTGGTCTACGACTCGATCCTGATCGACATCGCTTCCCCGGACGACCGCGACGACGTCTCCTCGCGCGCCTGGGCGTTCGGTTACCTCGGCGGGTTCATCCTGCTGGCGATCAACCTCGGCGTGGTCACCGCGCACGACACGCTCGGGATGAGCCAGGGCACCGCCGTCCGGCTGAGTCTGCTCAGCGCGGGGCTGTGGTGGGGGTTGTTCACGTTCATCCCGTTCGTCAAGCTGCGCAACCGGCCGCCGACCGGCGTCGTGGCGGTGCGCAGCGGGTCGATGATCCGGCAGAGCTTCGGGCAGCTCGGGGCGACGCTGCGGCACCTGCGGACGTACCCGATGACGCTGCTGTTCCTGGTCGCCTACCTGTTCTTCAACGACGGGATCCAGACCGTCATCTCGGTCTCCTCGACGTACGGCGAGAAGCAGCTCGGGTTCGAGACCCAGGTGCTGATCATGACGATCCTGCTGGTCCAGTTCGTCGCGTTCTTCGGCGCGATCGGCTTCGGCCGCTTCGCGCGCCGGTACGGGTCGCACCGCACCATCATGGGCGGGCTGGTGGTGTGGATGGCGATCGTGATCGCCGGGTTCACGCTGCCGGAGAAGCAGATCGTGCCGTTCCTGGCGATGGGCGTCGCGATCGGCATCGTGCTCGGCGGCACCCAGGCGCTGTCCCGGTCGGCGTTCAGCCAGCTGATCCCGAAGGGCCGCGAGGCCGAGTACTTCAGCCTGTACCAGGCCGGAGAACGAGGGACGTCGTGGCTCGGCACCCTCGTCTTCGGCCTGGTCCACCAACTGACCGGCTCTTACCGCCCGGCGATCGTCGCGCTCGGGCTGTTCTTCCTGATCGGCCTGGTGCTGCTCTCCCGCGTCGACATGCGCCGCGGCATCACCGAGGCCGGCAACACGCAGCCGGCGCTGGTCTAAGCAGCTCCCGGTCCCACATCACTTGCAGTGAGCGGGCGTCGTACGGGCTGGACGGTCGAGTACTCATCGGCACCGACGTCGTACGGCGCCGTGCGGGCCTGCCCGTCCAAGTCGTCACTCACCAGACTCGACGCACTGGCCGCGTTGATCGCCGCGCTCCCCGCTCCAAGTCGGTAAACCCCATCAGGTCCGGCGACCAACTTGGGGTCGGCGCGCTTGAAGCCCTTGAGGTTCCCCTCCGCCGCCGATCCCCAGACGATGTTGCCCGCCCACGTGATGCCCTGCTGGTACGGCATGTCCACCAGCGGTTCCCCGTCCCCGACCAGCAGGTTGTCCGCGATCCGGCAGCCGAGCGGCGGCAGCGTCCGCTGGCTCTCCCCGACGATCGCCTGGCCGTTGTTCCGCAGCGTGTTGAGCACGATCGTCACCCGGTCCGGTGCGTCGTTGCCCTTGCGCGAGTCGTCCGACTCGCCGTCGTAGTGGTCACGCACCGACCCGCTGCCGAGCACGATGCCGGCGCCGCTCACCCCACCGACGTAGTTGTTGACGATCAGGTGGTCGTTGCCGTAGATCCGGATCCCGTTGCTCCCGGCCAGCAAGTAGTTGCCCTCGACCCGGTTGTCGTTGCCCTGCCGCAGCACGATGCCGCCCAGGCTGCTCCGGATCGTGTTGTACCGGACGGTGTTCCCGGACGACTTCACCGAGATCGCCTCGGGATCGCCGTCGACCCGTTCGAACAGGTTGTACTCGACCGTCGCACCGGCATCGCTCAGCGCCCGGCTGCTGACCCCCAGCCGGATCGGCTCGCCCCCGTTGTCGCCGCTGAAGCTGTGGTCGCGGAAGTGGTTGCGCAGGATGTAGGTCCGCCGCGCCATCGCGGTCCCCGACGGCCCGTCGATCACCAGGTAGCAGCCGACCGTCGCCTTGTCGTGGAAGACGTTGCGGTCCACCTTCACGTCGTCGCTGCGGACGACGACCCAGTGCCCGGTCGACGCCGCCAGCGCGAAGTCGTTGCGGGTCAGCCGGATCCGCGGTGAGTTCGCCGGGATGTCGAGCGTCGAGCTCTGCCGGAACACGAACCCGCTGATCACGAGGTCGGAGGAGTTCGCGAAGACGATGCTGTGCGGGCCGGTGAGCGTCACCCCGCCGCGGCTCTCCGCCGTGACGGTGATCGGCGCCGTGCTGGTGCCGTGCCGGCCGCTGATCGTGATCGGCGATCCGGACGGTACGGCGTACGAGCCGTTCTTCAGGACGATCCGCGCGCCGGCGGTGGCGTTGTTGATCGCCTGCTGGAGCTCGGCGAGCGACGTGACGGTCGCGGTCGTGCCCGCGAACGCGTCGGTCGACCTGGACAGGACGAGGGCGGCGAGGCCGCCGGCCAAGAAGGTGCGACGTTCCATGATGGGGCTCCTAGCTGTGGGGGCGGTACAGCTTTCGGTACTCGCTCGGGGTGACCGAGCTGACCTGGCGGAAGACCTTCGAGAAGTACGACTGGTCCATGCCGACGGCGGCCGCGATCTCCTCCATCGGCCGTGAGGTCGAGGCGAGCTCGCGCTGGGCCCACTCGATCCGGGCCCGCTTGAGGTACTGCTTGGGCGACAGGCCGAACTCCGCCCGGAAGTACCGGATGAACGTCGGCTGGTCCTGCCCGAACCGGGAGGCCAGATCCTCGACAGTCAGCGGGCTGCCGAGGTTGGCCTGGATGTACTGCACGACGTCCGACTCGCTGGTCTGCTGCGGCGACAGCTGCACGGTCCCGGGCGGCGCGCTGTCCAGGTAGTGCGCGAACAGCGCGGTCAGCGCCGACCGCAGCCGCAGCGGAGTCGCGAGACCGGGCGGATCCCGGTCGGCCGCGCCGACCTGCTCGAACAGCGCGCCGGCTTCCTCGGGCGACTTGCTGCGGACGACGTACGGGAGGCTCAGCACCTCACCGATGTCCTTGTCGCCGATCAGCGCGGAGAAGTGCAGCCAGTGCTTGCGGTACGTGTTGTCGCTGATCGCCTCGTACGACACCGGCACCTCGGCCGGGAGGTAGCAGAGATCGCCGGGCTTCGGGTCGAGCACCTCGTCGCCGACGACGAGCCGGCCCTCGCCCTCGAGGATCAGGTAGAGCCGCGAGAACGGATCGGGCTGCAGCGGGCGCGCCCACTCGCGGTGCACCTTGGTGATCCGCGCCGCGACCACGAGGTCGAGGCGCAGCCGGTCGAGGTGCGTGCGGATCAGCTCGTCCTGCTGGGTGACGGTTGCGCGTGGGCTGTTCATGAGCTGTGCGGTCCGACCTCGGCTGCGGTCAGCGGGCTCCCCGCGGGGCGATGCTTCGAGTACTCGTCCGCGCCGACGTCCGCGCGTCCGTGCCGCTGGTCGCCGTCGAGGTCGGTCTCGACGCCGGGGTACCAGCGCGTGGCCGCGTCTCTGGCCGGACTGTGCTCGGTCAGTCGCCGTACGCCGTCCGCGCCCGCCGCCAGGCGGGGATCCTTGCGGGTCGCCGGTACGTTGCCGTCGGCGGCGGCTCCCCAGGTGAGATTGCCGGAGAAGTCGATCCCGTCCGGGTACGGCATGTTGATCAGCTGCCCTGTGTCGCCCATCAGGAGATTGTCCGTGATCGCGCAGTCCAGCGGCGGGAGGGTCCGGTGACTCTCCCCGACGATCGCCGAGTTGCAGTCGAGAACCGTGTTCAGCCCGATCCGGACCCGGTCGGGAGCGTCGTTGCCGCGCCGGGACTCCGCCGACTCACCGGCGAAGTGGTCCCGGACCGACCCGCTCCCGAGCACGATCCCCGCGCTCCCGATCCGTTCCAGGTAGTTGTTGACGATCAGGTGGTCGTTGCCGTAGATCCGGATGCCGTTGCTCCCGGCCAGCAGGTAGTTGCCCTCGACGCGGTTGTTGTTGCCGTGCCGCAGGACGATCCCGCCGGTGCTGTCGCGGATCGTGTTCCGCCGGATCACGTTCCCGGACGACTTCACCGAGATCGCCTCCGGGTCGCCGTTCGCGCGCCCGAACAGGTTCAGCTCGATCACCGCGCCGGCGTGCGACAGCGCGCGCGGGCTGACACCGAGCCGGATCGGCTCGCCGCCGTTGTCACCGGCGAACGTGTGGTCGCGGAAGTGGTTGCGCGCGACGTACACGCCCTGGGCCATCGAGCTGGTGCCGGCGCCTTCGATCCCGAGGTAGATCCCGAGCGTCGACTTGCCGTGCCACACGTTGCGGACGATCGTCGAGTGGTCCGCCCGGACCATCACCCAGTGCAGGCCCTCGAAATCGGCCAGCTGGAAGTCGTTGTGACTCAAGCGGATCCGTCGGCAGTCCGGCGGCAGCTCGAGCGTCGTCCGCTGCCGGAAGACGAAACCGCTGATGGTCAGGTCGGAGGACCCGGTCAGCACGAAGCTCTGCTCGCCGGTCAGCGTCACCCCGCCACACGACTCCGCCCGCACGGTGATCGGCCGCCGCCGGCTTCCGCGCTTGCCGGTGATCGCGATCGGCGAGGTCACGTCATAGGTGCCGTCAGCAAGTACGACGGTACTGCCGGGGACCGCACGGTCGATCGCCTGCTGAAAGTCCTCCAATGAACGAGTCAGTGTCTTGGGAGTGTTTGCAGCAAATGCTTCAGAAGGCATGGCAAGACCAGCTGCGGTCACACCGGTTGCGGTGAGGAAGGTTCTTCTCTTCATGGGTCCTCCTGTTCACAGGAACAGTTCGATGACGGGGACCGCGACCTCGGGGCGGCGGACGGGGAGTTCGAGCGTGAGCGTGCCGGGCGGCTGAGCACCGGGGCGGGTGTTCTCGGCCGTACGGGTCGGGTCCGGCACGACGAGCTGGATCTCGGACCCGTCCGACAGCAGCTGGGCGTACCGGACCTTCCCGGCCAGCCCTGGCAGATGGACGTGCTTGAACGGCCAGCTGAACAGATGCAGGTACAGCCGATCGCCGTTCTGCGTGTAGCGGCAGTCGGTCGGAGCGTCGTACGCCGAAGCACCGCACCCGCGGATCGACCGCTCGTGCAGGCGCATCCACTCCCCGATCGCAGCCAGCCGCGTCTCGGCCTCGGGATCGATCAGCCCGCGCCCGGTCGGGCCGACGTTCAGCAGCAGGTTGCCGTCCTTGGAGACCCCGTCGACGAGCATCCGGACCAGCAGCTCCGGCGACTTGTAGTCGACGTTGTCCCGGTCGTACCCCCAGCTCCCGTTCAGCGTCTGGCACGCCTCCCAGGCGACGCCCATCGGCCCGGACGGCTGGTACTGCTCGGGCGTCACGAAGTCCCCCGGCAACCCGGTCCGGTCGTTGACCAGGATGCCCGGCTGCAACTCCCGGACCATCGCCAGCAACTCCTCGGCGCCCCAGTCCTCCGCGCCCTTCCCACCCCAGGTGTTCGGGCGCCCGGCGTACGAGAAGTCGAAGAACAGGTAGTCGATCGTCCCGAAGCCGGTCAGCAGCTCACGCACCTGCCCGTGCAGGTACTCCCGGTAGACGGCGATGTCCCGCGGCCGCGGATCGGGCTCGTCGCGCTGCGGATGCAACCCGTCGATCGGGAACTCGGGATGGTGCCAGTCGATCAGCGAGTGGTAGAAGCCGACCTTCAGCCCCTCCGCCCGGCAGGCCGCCACGAACGGCTCGACCAGATCCCTCCCGTACGGCGTGTTCGTCACCTTGTAGTCGGTCAGCGCGCTGTCCCACAGGCAGAACCCGTCGTGGTGCTTGGTCGTCAGTACGACGTACCGCATGCCGGCCGCCTTCGCCGACCGCGCCCACGCGCGCGGGTCGTACAGGTCCGGGTCGAACCGGTCGAAGTACCGCTGGTACCGCTCGTCGGTCATCCGTTCCCGGTTCTTCACCCACTCGTGCCGGGCGGCCAGCGAGTACAGCCCCCAGTGCACGAACATCCCGAACCGGTCGTGGCGGAACCACTCCATCCCAGTCACCCTTTCAGCGCGCCCGAGGTGAGCCCTCGCGCGAACGACCGTTGGAAGAACAGGAACACCAGCACCGACGGCAGCAGCGCCAGCAAGGACGCGGCCAGGACGACGCCCGGCGTGACGACGGGGTCGATCCGCAACGTCCGGAGGGCCAGCGGCAGCGTGTACGCCGACGAGTCCGTTGCCACCAGCAACGGCAGCAGGTACTGGTCCCAGATCATCGTGAAACCGAACACCCCGATCACGCCCAGCGCCGGCTTGCACAGCGGCAGGATGATCTGGGCGAAGATCCGCAGCTCGCCGGCGCCGTCGATCCGGGCCGCCTCCTCCAGCTCGCGCGGCACGTCCTTCATGAACTCGGTCATCACCAGGATCGAGAACGCCCACGCGCCGAGCGGCACGATCATCCCCGCCAGCGTGCCCATCAGGTTCAGGTGCAGTAGCGGGAGGTCGCCCAGCACGAGGGTCAGCGGCAGCGCGAGGATTTCCTCGGGCAGCATCATCGTGGCCAGGATCGCGACCATCACCAGCGTCATCAGCGGGAACACCTTGCGGGCGAGCGCGTATCCCGCGAGCACCGAGACGGCGACCTGGAGCAGCAACCCGAAGCCGACGACGAAGAACGAGTTGAGCAGGTACCGCAGGACGCCGTGGTCGAAGGCGATCCGGAAGTTGTCCAGCGTCGGGCTGCGCGGGATCACGCTCAGCTGGGTCGGGTCGGACACGTGGTTGAACGAGCTGACCAGCAGCGCGAGCAGCGGGCCGGCGAAGACGACGAACAGGCCCGTGTAGACGACGACCTTGATCAGCTTCGCGCCGAGGCCGGTGCGTTCGGTGAGACCGAGGGCGGTCTCGGTGGCGGCGCTCATGCGGCTCTCCTTCGACGCAGCAGCTGGACGCAGACGGTCAGGACGAGCGTCGCGGCGAACAGCAGCACCGCGCCGGCCGAACCGACACCGAGGCGGTTCTGCTCGAGACCGAGCTTGTAGATGAGCGTCATCACGACCTCGGTGGAGCCGTTCGGGCCGCCGTTGGTGAGCAGGAAGACCTCGGTGAAACTCCGGAACCCGCGCACGGCCGCCAGCACGAACAGGATCGCGAACACCGACCGTAGCCCGGGCAGGGTCACGTGCAGGATCCGCTGCCGCGTGGACGCGCCGTCAACGGTCGCCGCCTCGTACAGGCCGCGGTCGATCCCGGCCAGCCCGGCGAGGAAGATCATCATGTCGTACGGCGCCCCGCGCCAGATCCCGGTCACGACGATCGAAGCCAGCGAGCTGTCCGGGTGGTTGATGAACCCCGACGGCCCGAGCCCGACCAGCCCGATCACCTGGTTCATCAGCCCGTCGGCGGTCGGGTGGTACATGATCCGCCACAACTCGGCCACCACCGCCAGCGGCACCACCACCGGCAGGAACGCCGCCGACCGGATGAAGCTCAATTTCCGGGTCTGCCCCTCCACCAGCAGAGCAAGCCCGAACCCCAGCACCATCGACCCGAACGTCTGCCCCACCGCCAGCACCACGGTGTTCCAGGCCGCCGACCGAAACCCCTCCGACCCCAGGATCTCGGAGTAGTTGGCCGCCCCCACCCACGTGTTCCCGAGGTAGGGCTTCACGTCCTGCACGGACATGGAGATCGCCTGAGCCATCGGAATGAACTTGAAGTAGAGAAAGAGGATCAGAGCGGGAGCCAGGAACACCCAAGGCACCCACCACCGGCCGCCGAGCGTGCCGCGCGCGGCGCCGCCGGGCCGGACCGTGCCGGGGCGCCCGCGAGCGCCGCGCCGGCGAAGCCGGCTGCGGTCCGGGGCGGCGCTGCCCCCCGCCCCCACTCCCCCGCCCACCACCTGTTGGGTTTCCTCTTGGACCGTCATGAGGCGGCGATGCCTTGCTGGGTGAGGGCCTCACCGAGTTTGCCGTCCAGCTTCTTCAGTTCCTCACCGACGTTCAGGCTGCAGTCGGCGATCAGTGCGTTGATGGTGTCGGCAGACGACTGTCGTACGGCGGTCCAGTTGGGGATGGAGGGGGCGTACCGACCGTGCGCCGCGTAGGCGTCGGCGTACACCTTCCACCGCGGATCGGGACGCACCGACGAGATGTCGACCGACTTGTTCACCGGGAGCTGCACGATGAACGCCTTCTCGCCGGCCATGCCCAGCTTCTGGCCCTCCGCCGAGATCGCGAAGCTCGCGAAGGCGTCCTGACCGGCCCGGTTGGCCGAGCCCGCCATCAGATAGACACTGCCGCCCTCGGCCAGCACCGTCGCGTCCTTCGGACCGGCCGGCATCGGCACGACCTCGTACTTGTCCTTGCCCAGCGCCGCGTCGAACCGCGGCAACAGGTACGGCCCGACGACGTACATCCCGGCGCGGCCCGCCTCGAACGTCTCGTTGGTCGGCGGCGTGTCCATCGTCGCCGCGCCCGGCTGCACGACCTTCGCCGTACAGGCCAGGTCGCGGAACCACGTCGTCGCCGCGACCGACTCCGGCGTACTCATGGTCGGCTTGTACTTCCCGTCGGGCTGCGCCGCGATGAAGTCACCACCACCGGCCCACAGGAAGTTCGAGAAGTACCACGACGCGTACCCACGCTTGGTCGACCCCGGAACGGCCAGCCCGGCCGTGTCCGCCTTGCCGTTCCCGTCCGGGTCTCGCGTCGTGAACGCCTTGGCCAGCTCCGCGAGCGCCGACCACGAGCCGGGCACCGGGAGCCCGACCTTCGCCCGCCAGTCCTTCCGGATCAGCAGCGCGCTGGCCTGCGCCGAGTACGGCACGCCGTACGTCTTCCCGTCCCCGGCGCGACCGGCCGCGAGCGCCGGCTCGAGCAACTGGTCGCTGCCCTTGATCGCCGCCAGGTCGACCTCGCGCACGATCCCCTGGCTGACCATCGTCCCGAGCTGCGACGAGTCGTTCAGGACGAGGTCCGGCAGGTCCTTCTGCGCCGCGCGCTGCGACAGCTTCGTCTCGAAGTCGTCGAAGATCGCGGTCACCGCGACCTTCTGCCCGCTCGCCGCCTCGAACGCCGCGGCGAGCTTCTTCATCCCCTTCTCGCCGTCGCCGCCGGGCGTGGTCCGGACCCACAGCTCCAGCGGAGCCTTCGGGTCCTGGGCCACCTCACCGGCGCCGGACGTCCCGCACGAGGCCACCACCAGGGCGGCCGTCACCCCCGCGGCGACGAGTCTCCATGAGCTGCGCATGCCACCTTCTCCTGTCGACGAAGAGGCGAATTTGTACTTTCTGCGCCTCATTTCGTCGCAAGATAGCGCTTTCCAAAGAAGCCCGTCAACGGCTCACCGGTCAGCGAGGGGACGGCGAGGCGTTCGGGCCACGCCCGAAACCGGCAACTCCGCCCTGCCGAACCGTCCGCGCGGTGAGCGTCCCGTCGGCCGTTTCCCCGCTCACGACCACCTGCTCCCCCGCCTTCAGATCCGCCGCCGAGCCCTTGCTGCTGATCTCGTACGACGTGTCGCCGGTCAGCTTCACCGTCACGTCGCCGTTCTGCGTCTTCACCACGAGCCGGCCGTCCGCCGCCGAGACGACCGTGCCGATGGCCGCGTTGCCGGCCCCCGGACCAGCACCCTGGCCGAAGCCTTGCCCTCCGCCTTGGCCGCGGAAGCCGCCGTACCCACCCGCACCACGGCCGGCCTGGGGCGCCGGACTGTCGGAGGCGAAGGCCGCGTGCAGCCCTGCTCCACCCGCCAGCCCGATCGCCAGGACGACGATCCCGCTCAGCACCGCCGTTGCCACCGGCAACTTCAGCGTCCGCTTCGGCTGCAACGCCGCCTCGACCTCCTGGTCGGACCCGATCTGCGCGAAGTCGTCGGGTGTCTGGTTGCTCATCAGGAACCTCTCTTACTCGTGCCGCAAGGCATCGATGGGACGGAGACCGGCCGCGCGGTGCGCCGGCATGCTGCCGAAGAAGAGCCCGACCGCCGCGGACACGCCGAAGGCGAGCGCGATCGACGACGGCACCAGGACCGGCCGAACGCCGGCCAGCTCGAACCGGCTGACCACCAGCGCCGCCGCGACCCCGACAGCGCCGCCGATCAGGCTGAGCAGCGTCGCCTCGATCAGGAACTGACCGAGGATCGCCCGCCGCCGCGCGCCGAGCGCCTTGCGGATCCCGATCTCCCGGGTCCGCTCCGTGACGGTGACCAGCATGATGTTGGTGACGCCGATCCCGCCGACCACCAGGCTGATCGCCGCCACCGTCGCGAGCAGCGCGGTGAACGTCGCGGCGGTGTCCTGGCTGGTCTGCAGGATCTGCGCCGAGTTCGTGATCCGGAACGGCGAGGTCTGGGTCGCCGGCACCTGGTGCCTCGCCGCGAGCAGTTGCGTCACCTCGGCCTGCGCAACGTCGACCCGGTCCTTGCTCGTCGCCTGCACGACGATCTGGTTCAGCGCGCCGTACCCGGCCTGGGTCGCTCGCAACGTGCTGATCGGTACGACGACCGCCGCGTTCGGATCGGCGAACCCGGTGCTGTCCTTGCTCGCCAGCACGCCCAGGACGACGAAGTCGACCGCGCCCAACTTGACCGTCTGGCCGACCGCCGCCGCGGGTCGCGTGAACAGTTCGCTCGCCGCGGTCTGGCCGAGCAGAACCACGCGAGCCGAGGTGTCGACGTCCTGCTGGGTGAACGCGCGGCCGATGCCGACCGGGGTGTTGGTCGCAGGCAAGTACTCCGGCGTCGTACCGATCATCTGGTTGACGGTGTAGCTGGTGTCGCCGTTGGTCGCCGTACCGGTGCTGGTCATCACGGGAGCGACCGCGGCGACGTCAGGCGCGAGACGGTCGTCGGCAAGCGCTTCGGCGTCGTCGGTCGTGAGCGCGTACTGCTGCGCGGACGGACCAGCCTGTCCGCGGGCGAAACCGCCGCCTCCGCCGGACGCCGAGACGGTCAGGAGATTGGTGCCCATGGCCTCCAGCCGGTCCTGCACCGCCCGGCCCGAACCGTTGCCGACCGCAACGAGCACGATGACGGCGCCGACGCCGATCGAGACGCCGAGCACGGTCAGCAGCGAGCGCAGCTTGTTGGCGCCGAGACCGCGCAGCGCGGCCCCGAACAGGTCGCGAGGGGACATCAGCGGGCCACCTCGTCGGCGACGGCGCGACCACGTCGGCCCTCGGCCGGTACCGGGCCGTCGGCCACGATTCGGCCGTCGGCCACTCGGATCAGCCGCCGGGCGCGCCGGGCGACCTCGTCCTCGTGGGTGATCACGATCACCGTCCGGCCCTCGGCGTTGAGCGCGTCGAACATGCCGAGCACCTCGTCGGTCGAGTGGGCGTCCAGGTTGCCGGTCGGTTCGTCGGCGAGCAAGATCCGCGGGCCGGTCGCGAGCGCGCGGGCGATCGCGACGCGTTGCTGCTGGCCGCCGGAGAGCTGGTTCGGGCGGTGGTCCTCGCGGTCGGCGAGGCCGACCAGCTCGAGCGCCCGTCGTGCTCGTGCACGTCGTTCGGAACGGCGGAGATGCGCGTAGGTGAGCGGCAGCTCGACGTTCGCCAGTGCGCTGGTGCGCGGGATCAGGTTGAACGACTGGAAGACGAAGCCGATCTTGCGGCTGCGGACGAGGGCCTGCTGGTCCTCGGACAGGCGCGCGACATTCGTCCCGTCGAGCCAGTACTCGCCACGACTGGGGACGTCGAGGCAGCCCAGGATGTTCATCAGCGTCGACTTGCCCGAGCCGGACGAGCCCATCACCGCGACGTACTCGCCGGCGCGCACCTGCAGGGAGACCCCGCGCAGCGCGTGCACGGCCGTCTCGCCCGCGCCGTACGTCTTCGAGACGTCCCGGATCTCGATCAGGGCGTCAGCGGCCACGGTTCACTCCCCCGCCCTGGCCGCCTTGCCCGAAGCCACCAGGTAGCTGTCCGCCCTGCCCCTGACCGACCGGGAACTGCCCGGTCCGGCCCTGCCCGGTCCGGCCCTGCCCGGCGCCGGTCGCCCCGATCGCACCCTGCAGCAGTTCGACCTGGTCGCCTTCGTCCAGGCCGGACTTGATCTCGGTGAAGCTTCCGCCCTGTACGCCGATCTGCACCTCGCGGCTGCTGCCGTCGGCCAGCGTCACCGTGTGCGTCGTACCGGACGTCACGACCGCCGTACTGGGCACGTAGAGGGCGTTGGACGCCTTCGCGGTCTGGACGGCGACGTTCGCCGTCTGCCCGATCCGCGCGCCGGCCGGGAGCTTGGCCAGGCTGAAGGTGGCCGAGTACGCGACGACGCCGTTGGTTGTCGTCGGCGTCGGCGAGACCGACACCAGCGTCGCCGTCAGCGTGGTCCCAGGATCGGCGTTGAGCGTGACGGTCGCGGACTGCTTGGCCTTGATCTTGACCGCGTCCGCCTCGGGGAACGCGGCGACCACCTGCAACGACTTCAGATCGGCAAGGTCGACGAACCCTGAGGTAGAGGTCGAGGCTGCCGCGGTGCCGGCAGTACCTGAACCTCCAGTGGAACCAGAGTTCGAGGCGTCGCCCCCGGCGACCGACCCGACCGAGCCGTTCAGCGCCGTGATCGTTCCCGCCATCGGTGCGCGCAAAGTGGTCGCGGTGAGCGCGTCCTGAGCAGCTTCCAGGTTCTGATCGGCTTGTTCTTTGTCAGCCTTCGCCCGGGCCAGCGCGGACTTGGCGTTGGTCACCACTACTTCAGGATTTTGCGTCTGCCCTTGACCGGTCGTCGGGGTTGCCGTTGCCTCTTCCGCATCCTCGGCCGCCTGCTCGGCGTCGTCCAGGGACTCCTGCGCGGCGTCCACCGAGTTGGCGGCGGCGATCTGGTTCTGTTCGGCGATGCGCACCTGGCGCTCGGCCGGTGCCGGGTCGATCTTGGCCAGGGCCGCGTTCTTCGCGACCACCTGACCCACCTTTACGTACACCGCGGTGACCGTCCCGGAGGTCGCGAACTGCGGCGACGCCGACTGCGAGCTCTGCAGGGTGCCGCTGGAGCTGACGCTCGCGACCACCTCCCCGCGGGCGACGGCGACGCTCGGGCGCGTCGTACCGGCCGCCTCCGACTCGTCCCGGAAGAACAGCAGGTAGGCGGTGACGGCGATGGCCACCACCACCGCCACCAGGGCCACGTTGAGCAGGCTGAGGCCACGGAGTTTGTGGCGTGGGAGGACCATGGACGCTGACGCTAGGGAGCGTTGCTGAGGAATGGATCGGGGCTTGCTGGCAACTGGCTGTGAATGCGGCTGCTCGTTTCAGAGTGTGGTACGGGACACACGCTCATCTGTGAACAGGTGATGACGCGGGGTCACGACGGGCTCGTCAGGTGCGTACCTCGGCCTCGGGCATGCCAAAATGGGAATGATCCGCACTGGCCGACCGTTGGTACGGATGACGAAATCTCGGAGGTTTGACATGTCTAATCGCGTTCTGCGTGGTTCGGGGCTGGGTGGGGTCAGCTTCGAGGACGACCGTGGTGTGGAGTTCGCGCCGCGCCAGATGATCACTTACGACTGCCCCCGCGGTCACGTGGTCGAGGTGACGATGGCGCACGACGCCGAGGTCCCCGCGATCTGGGAGTGCCCGCACTGCGGCAGCGAGGCCGCCCGTTCGACCGGTGAGAAGCCGGAGCCGAAGCAGGAGAAGCCCGCCCGGACGCACTGGGACATGCTGCGCGAGCGCCGGAGCATCTCCGAGCTCGAGGAGCTGCTCGCCGAGCGCGTCCAGCTGCTCCGCAACGGCGAGATCGGCCCGGCGCACCTGCACCGTGCCCGCAACACCACGGGCAAGCGCACCGCCTGACCCCACAGCACGTACGAACGGGCCGTTCCGCAGAGTCGCGGAACGGCCCGTTCGCTGTGTCCGGACACCCACCGCCGACGCCAACCCCGGACCCCCGACCGCCGGTCGGCGGCGTGCGGGTGCAGTTAGGGCGTGTCGGCGACCGTGACCTCCATCACTCGCCGGCCGGCTGCCTCCGGGAACCCCAGAGGTCACTCGCTACGATCCAGAACACCCGCCAGCCGAGCCCGACCACCACCGGCAGGACCGCGAAGACGACGAGCAGGACGACGGTCCACCATCGCGTCCACGGCGCAAGTTGCCCCTCGTCGGTCGCGAGCGCGATCACCTCGGTGAGCGACGCCGCGACGCAGAACATCGCGAGGCCGATCTCCCAGTCCCTGAGCTTCCTCAGCGGACGAGCGGGCGGTCCGGCCGCGTCCCGGCGGTCGCTCACTGGTCCTGGGGCCGGTCGGGGTCGATGACCTCGCCCTGGACGACGTCGTCGTTGCGGCGGCGCTGGGCCTCGGCCTGGTCGGCGGTCGGCGGGCGGTAGGAGCCGGGCATGAAGCCGGTGATCGGGTTGCCGCCGAGCTGGGCGACGATGCGCCGGCCGAGGAACGCCGACATCGCGCGGCGCGCCAGCGGGCGGGTGAACGGCAGTACGAAGAAGAACCCGACGACGTCGGTGGCGAAGCCCGGCGTGAGCAGCAGGGTGCCACCGATCAGCAGCAGTGCGGCGTCGGCCAGCTCCTTGCCGGGCATCCGGCCGGTGTCCAGCGACGACTTCAGCGCGGCGAACGCCCGCCGGCCCTCACGCTTGATCAGCCACGCGCCGAGCGCGCTCTCCACCAGCAGCAGGGCGACCGTGGGCCAGCCGCCGATCACCTGGCCGACCTGGATGATCACGTAGATCTCCACGATCGGCACCACCAGCAACGCCGCCGCGACGAACCAGGGCAGCCCTCGGGTCTTGCGCACGGGTTTACCGGACACGTTGCTCATGGTGCACCTCTCCTACCGCCCTCACCGATCGGGTCAGACCGGCACCTTCTCAGTGCTGGGGGTCGCGGCCGGAGGGGTGCCCGGATCCACCGGACGGTTCCGGCGGCGGGCGGCCAGGGCCAGCACTGCTCCCATGATCCCCAGGCCGGTCAAGATCCACTGCGGCCAGCCGCCCAGCCGGGTCGCCAGGGTCTGGCCGTCGCGGACCGGAACGGACGCGACGTACACGTCGGGCACGAACTGACCCGACTTGTGCTCGACCTTCCCGTCCGGCCGGACGACGCCCGAGATCCCCGACGTCGACGCGATCAGCACGGTCCGCCCGGTCTCGATCGCGCGCATCCGGGTGATCGCGAACTGCTGCTCCGGCTGCCCGGTCCCGCCGTACGTCGCGTTGTTGGTCTGCACCACCAGGACCTGGGCGCCGCCCTTGGCCAGGTCGGACACCACGTTGTCGTACGCGAGCTCGAAGCAGATCAGGTCGCCGTAGGTGACCCCGTTGATCGGCATCAGGCCGGGACCGACGCCCGGCGCGGTCTGCCGGCCGACCATCTCCAGGCGCTTGATGTACGGCAGCAACTGGTCGCGGAACGGGATGTACTCACCGAACGGCACCGGGTGCCGCTTCGCGTAGCGCTGACCCGGCCCGCTCGCCGGGTCCCAGACGATGCCGGTGGTCTGGCGCTCGTTGGGCCCCGGCCCCTCGGTCACCGCGCCGACCAGGATCGGGACGTTCACGGCCTTCACGGCCGCCTCGATGTCCGCCCGGGTCTCGGCGTCCTTGTACGGGTCGATGTCGGTCGAGTTCTCCGGCCAGATCACCAGGTCCGGCTTGACCTGCGTCCCGGCCTCGACCTGCCGCTGCAGGTCCAGCGTCGCGTTCAGGTGGTTCTTGGTGACGGTCCGGGCGCGGCCGAGGAACTCCAGCCCCTTGCCCGGCACGTTGCCCTGCACCATTGCCGCGGTGATCGTCTTGCCGTCGCCGTCGGTCGACAGCGTCATCAGCGAGCTGCCACCGACGATCGCGACGCCGGCGACCAGCGCGACGACGCGAAGACTCAGAGCGCTCTTGCGGCGCAGTACGGCGTACGCGAAGACGCCGAGCAGCGCGATCAGGAAGCTGAGCCCCGCGATCCCGACCAGCGAGGCGAGCCGGCCCAGCGGCGAGTCCGAGAACGCCCAGGCGAGCCGTCCCCACGGGAACCCGCCGAACGGCACCGAAGCGGTCGCGAACTCGGTCGCGACCCACAGGCACGGAATCCACAGCATCCACAGCTTGTGCTTGAGCGCCTGACTGGCCAGCGCGCCGAAGACGGCGTAGAAGAGGCCTTCGAGGATCGCCAGCGCGATCGCGGCGTCGCCGCCGATGACGCTGAGCCAGGGCACCAGGACGGCGTAGTACGTGATGCCGAAGCCGGCGCCGACCAGGATGCCGCCCTTCACCGAGACGCCGTTCAGCGCGGCCAGGAAGAGCGGTACGGCGGCGACGGCCAGCCAGGGGTGGTCGTGAGGTTCGAAGGCCAGACCCAGCAGGGCGCCGGCACCGACCGCCACCACGATCCTCGGCACCAGCCGTGCCAGAGCCTTCAACCGGTCCACTCGGGTCCCCTTCGCCTCACCGCCCGGCACCTGCCGGTGCGCACGACGGTACAACGTAGGAGCACCCCGAAGAGATCCGGTCGGTGACGCAGAGGTGTCGAAGTGGTGTTACGGCACCGACGCGGCTCGAAAGGCCACTGTCGGGCAGGAGAGAGGAAAGAGGCTCGGCCGCCCTTCGGACCAACCGGCGGACCGCTGGATGCGGGCCGCCCGGCTGTTGTCTACTGGGCGCCGAACCTCTTCCACCTCTGCCCCGCGGGGGGCTGTCCACCGGCGATCTCAGCCCCCGTCGACTCAAGCCTGGCACTGGCCTGGTCAGCGTCGCGGGATCATCCGGTGGCCGAACTCTGTGTGTCCGAACTGTGTGTGTCCGTTGGAGAAACGAACGTTGACGACTCCCAAAACGATGCTCGCTCGCAGCGGTGGTGTCAACCTCTGCGCCGCCTCCTTCAAGGCGTTGTAACACTTTCGGCTGTCCTCAAGGGGATAACGGCCCGCGGAAAGCGAAGTCACGTTACAGAGTGGTCTCGGCACGTAAGGTGATCGTTACCCAGGGCAACTAACTGTCACGCGACCGGGACAACGACCGTCCCGGTCGCCCTGGTGATCAACAGCGGCTCGGCCAGCACCTCGGCCGCCGACTCGGACTGGTCCGGCCGTCCCCGGCAGACCACGTACGCCGCGAAGTCGAGCTCGCGGCTGCGCGTACCGACCCGGGAGATCGTCGCCGTCACCTCGACCATGTCGCCGGCCCGCAAGGGCTGCACGAACTGGACATCGGAGTAGGAAGCGAACAATCCTTCATCTCCGTCGGCCACGATGCAGACCTCGGTCGCGACGTCGCCGAACAGGCCGAGCACGTACGCGCCGTCGACCAGGTGGCCCGCGTAGTGGGCGTGGCTGTACGGCACGTACCGGCGGTGGGTGACCGACAGACCGACCTCGGCCTTGCTCATGCGCTTCTCCTGTTCGGGGTGCGGGCTCGCTTCGTCACCAGGACGTCGACCAGGTAGCTGGCCACCTCGCCGGGCGTCGTACCGCGACCGAAGACCCGGTCGACGCCGAGCTCACCGGCCATCTGCTCGGTGAAACGGGGGCCGCCGGCAACCAGTACCGGGCGGGTCTCCTCGGAGTAGGCCTCGCGGAACGCGGCCGACATTTCCTTGGTGTTCAGGACGTGCGCCTCGCGCTGGGTGACCACCTGGGAGACCAGGATCGCGTCGGCCTTCTCGGCCTTGGCCCGCCGGACCAGCTCGGGTACGGCGACCTGGGCCCCGAGGTTGACCACCTTCAGCTCCCGGTAGTACTCCAGACCCTTCTCCCCCGCGAAGCCCTTGATGTTCATGATCGCGTCGATCCCGACGGTGTGCGCGTCGGTCCCGATGCAGGCGCCGACCACGGTCAGCCGGCGGCGCAGTCCCTTGCGGATGGCAAGGTTCGCGTCCTTCGGCGCCAGCAGCGGGTAGTCGCGCTCGATCACCTCGACCTTGCTGGTGTCGACCAGGTGGTTCACCGGGCCGTACACGACGAAGAAGGTGAAGTCCGGGCCCATCGGCTTGGCGTGCACGACCAGCGCGGGGTCCATGCCCATCTTGTTGGCCAGCTGCACCGCCGCGCCCTCGGCCCGCTTGTCGTGCGGGACCGGCAGCGTGAACGACATCTGCACCATCCCGTCGCCGGTGGTGTCGCCGTACGGCCTGATGATGCTCACTGCGCCTCCTCGAGCAGCTCGATCGCCGGGTTGTAGTACGCCGCCGACCGGCGGGCCACGCCGTCCAGGCCGCGACCGGCGTCCTGCGGGCGCTTCATCAGCCCGAAGGTGCCGTCACCGATGGCGTTCAGCAGACCCTCGTCGACGATCCGGTCCAGCAGGTCGATCGACTCGCCCAGCACCTGCCGGGCCCGGTTGGCGATGAAGCCGTCCGGGGCCGGGTGGAAGTCCTCGTGAAGGTTGCCTGCGGCACCCAACACGTACCGGACGTTCTGCAGCGCCAGGTCACGGTCGGAGATCCACGGCGTGACCACGGCCTCGGTCATCATCCCGACCAGCAGGATGCCCTGCCCGGTCATCGCGCCGACCAGGTTGAAGAACCCGTCCAGCAGGTAACCGCGGAACACGTCGCCGGTCATGTGCCGCGTCGGCGGCATCCACTTCAGCGGCGCGTCCGGGAACAGCTGCCGGGCCAGCATCGCGTGCGCGAGCTCCATCCGGAACGAGTCCGGGATCTCCGGGGTGATCTCGAACGCGTGCCCGAGCCCGAGCTGCCAGTCCTCGAGCCCGGCCTCCTTGGCGAAGTACTCGTTCAGCAGCTGCGACACCGTCACCGTGTGGGCGGCCTCGACGGCGTCCGCGGTGGTCAGGTAGTTGTCCTCGCCGGTGTTGATGATGATCCCCGCGCGGGCGTGGATCTGGCGGCTGAAGCGCTGGTCGACGAAGGTCCGGATCGGGTTGATGTCGCGGAACAGGATCCCGTACATCGAGTCGTTCAGCATCATGTCGAGCCGCTGCAGCCCGGCCAGCGTCGCGATCTCCGGCATGCACAACCCGGACGCGTAGTTGGTCAGCCGGATGTAGCGGCCGAGCTCGCGCGATGACTCGTCCAGCGCCGCGCGCATCAGCCGGAAGTTCTCCTGCGTCGCGTACGTGCCGGCGAAACCCTCGCGGGTCGCGCCCTCGGGCACGTAGTCGAGCAGCGACTGCCCGGTGGACCGGATCACCGCGATGATGTCGGCGCCGGCCCGCGCGGCCGCCTGGGCCTGCGGGATGTCCTCGTAGATGTCGCCGGTGGCAACGATCAGGTAGATCCACGGCCGCTGTTCGGGATCGCCGTGCCTGGCGATCAGCCGGTCCCGCTCGCGCCGCCGCGCGTCGACCTTCTTCAGCCCGCCGGCCGCGGCCTTCCGCGCCGCGGCACGAGCCCGTCCGGCGTCCCGCCCCTCCGGCAGCCGGAAGGTGACCGAGCCGGACGCCGCCTTCTGCGCCAGCACCGACAGGTCCTCGGCCTCGCCGCGGACCAGCGCGTCCCAGACCGGCAGCGCCAGCCCGTGCTCCAGGCCGACGTCGGCCCGCACGGTGTCGGCCAGCCGGTTCACCCACGGGATGCCCTCGGAGTCCGCACCGGCCAGGCCGGCCAGCCGCAGCACGGCCCGCTCGACCGAGACCGTGGTGTGCTGCTTGGCGATGTTCACGATCGGCTTGCCGGCCTTGCGCGCGAGGCTGCGCGCCTTCCGGACGGTGACCGGGTCGAGGTCGAGCTTCTTCACAGCACGGGTCACTGGGACCATCCTTCGGAGTCGAACACCAGCCGACCACCGACGGCGGTCCGCAGACAGCTCGGAACAACAGTTGGGTCACTGAGGTCGGGCAGCACCGGTACGCCGGCGCCCGGGTCGGTCGACCAGGCCGCGACCCGCGGGTCCGGCGTCTGGACAACCAGGTCGGCGTCGATCTCCCACACGGCGTACGTCGCCGCCGTACCAGGCGCGAGGACGCCCGCGTCGTCGATCCCGGCCGCCCGCCAACCACCCCGGGTGTGCGCCTGGAACGCGGCCCGCACAGTGATCCGCTCGGACTCGGTCCGATGGAACGCAGCTGCTCGCACCGCCTCCCAGCCACCGAGGGAGGTCACCGGTGCGTCCGACCCGAAGGCCAGGACGACGCCCGCCCGCTGCAGCGTGCCGAACGGGTTCATGCCCTCCCAGCGGTCGCCGACGCGCTCGGCGTACATGCCGTCCGGACCACCCCAGTGGCCGTCGAACATCGGCTGCACACTCGCCACGACGCCACACTTCGCCAGCGTCGCGACGACCGCCGCGTCCGGCATCTCGACGTGCTCCAGCCGGTGCCGCGCGGCCAGCAGGGCCGGGACGCCGACCTTCTCGGCCGCCAGCTCGAAGCCGCGGGCAATGTTGTCGAGGGCAAGGTCCCCGATGCAGTGGAAGCCCGCCTGGACACCCTTCTCGGTGCAGGCGATCACATGCTCGGCGATCTGCTCGGCCGTCAGGTACGCGTGCCCGCGGTGGTCCGCACGATCGGCGTACGGCGCTCGCAGCGCGGCCGTCCGCGAGCCCAGCGCACCGTCCGCGTTCAGGTCACCGGCGAGCCCGGCCAGCCCGTACTGCGTGACGTTGTCGAAGACCCCCGTCTCACCCCAGTACAAGGTTGCCGAGAGCCCCAATTCGTCCGCGGCCTGGCGGACCAGCGGGAGCTCCCAGACCGGGCCGATGTGCGGCGCCGCCATCTCGTGGAACGCGCCGATCCCCCGCTCGGCCATCGCCTTCACGGCCGCCCGCGCGTCGGCCAGCCGCTGGTCGGGGCCGACCAGCTCGCTCAACGCATCCCGTACGGCGTGGTGCGCGTCCCGCTCGACCCGCCCGCTGGCGTCGTACCCGGCCTGACCTTCCAGTCCCTTGACCGCGGCGGCCAGCGACGACGAGATGACGCCGGAGTGGCCGTCCACCCGGGACAGGTAGACCCGGCGGTCGCCACCGGCGCGGTCCAACTCCTCGGCCGTCGGCGGCCGGCCCTCGGGCCACTGCGTCTCGTCCCAGCCGGCGCCGTCGATCACGGCATCGGGGGCGAGGTTGCCGGCGTACGCCGCCAGCCGGTCGAGAGCCTCGGTCAGGCTGGTCGTCCCGACCAGGTCGAGACCGGTCAGCAGGGCGCCGGTCTGCGCGGTGTGGACGTGGGCGTCGACGAACGCGGGCGTGACGAGCTTGCCCTGGAGGTCGATCACCTCGTCCGCGCCGGTCGCGTACGACGAGGCGCTGCTGTCGTCGCCGAGCCAGGTGACCACGCCGTCGTCGAACGCGATCGCGGTCGCGTGGGGGTCGGCGGGTGAGTAGACGGAACCGTTCGTCAGAAGTGTGCGCACAGGGCTAATCCTGCCCCTCCGCCTTCAGCCGGCCTTCGAAGAGTCGCCGGACACCCGGCTCGGAGCGCAGCAGCTCGAGCGCGTAGTCGGCGTGACCGGGCACGTAGCCGTTGCCGACCAGCATCGTCACGTCGGCCGCCAGCCCTTCGGCGCCGAGCGCGGCGGCCGAGAACGAGGTCGCCATCGAGAAGAAGATCACCGTGCCGCCGGACGCGGTCGCGAGCACCGCGCCGTGCTCGCAGCCCGGTACGTCGACGCAGACCACGGTGATGTCCGCCGGTCCCCCGGACTCCTCGACCGCGGTCGCGAGCGCCACCGGGTCGCGAGCGTCCGCGAGCGCGACGACATCGGCCAGCCCGGCCGCCTCCAGCCGCTCGCGCTCGACCTCCACCGGCACGATGCCGATCGTCCGAGCAGCGCCCGAGCGGCGGGCCGCGGCCAGCGCCAGCGAGCCGGATTTCCCTGCGCCGCCAATTACTGACACGACAGGCTTTGTGCCTTTGTCGACATACTCACGGACCACGCGCGCGGTCAGCGCAGGCGCGCCGCAGACGTCCATCACGGCCAGGGACAGCTCCGGGACCAGGTCGTCGGGCAGCTTCGCGACGATCGACCGGGCGAACAAGATCGCGTGTCCCTCGGCCGGGACCTGCTCGCTGCGGCCGTCCCACCGGCGCAGCCCGTCGGTGATCCGCAGCGGGGTGAGCGTCAGCGAGACCAGCGTCGCGACCCGGTCCCCCGGCTTCACGCCGAGCGGCGACTCCGGGCCGACCTCGTCGACGACGCCGACCAGCATGCCGCCCGATCCGGTGACCGGGTTCTGCATCTTGCCGCGGGCCGCGACGATCTCCAGCACCGCACGCCGTACGGCCTCGCCGTCGTGCCCGTGCGCCTCGTCCAGCTGCCGGTACGACGCGGCGTCCAGGTTCAGCCGCTCGACCGAGATCCGGATCTCGTCCGGCCACAGCTCGGGGTGCGCGTCCAGCCGGGCCGCCGCCTGCGGCAGCACACCGGCCGGCTCGATCACGCGGTGCAGTCCGACGGGGCTCGACGACACGCTGCCTCCAAGGGTTCGCGACTCCGGATGAAGCCGGGCAAAATACTACTGATTTCCCGTCTGAGAGGAAATCTTGCGGCGTACTGTTGGATCTGCGGGATGTTCTATCGCTATCCTCACATAAGACCGCATCACCCATGGAGCCCCGGAGGACTTCTGTGACTGAGCTGATCAGCCCGGAGCTGACCGTCGCCGACGGCCAGCCGTACGCCTACGCCCGGACGGAGCTCGTCGAGCCCGACTGGACCCGGATGCCGGGCTTCAAGGACGTCACCGCCGAAGAGTGGCGGTCGGTGCAGTGGCAGCGTTCGCACTGCGTGAAGAACGTCAAGCAGCTGCGCGACGTGATGGGCGACCTGCTCGAGGAGCGCGTCTACGAGGACCTGACCCGCGACCAGGCCGAGCGCGCGACGATGTCGATGCTGCTCCCGCCGCAGATGCTGAACACGATCGTCCCGAACGGCGCGCCCGACTACACCGAGGCGTTCTACGCCGACCCGGTCCGGCGCTACATGCTGCCGATGTTCACCGATCGCCGGTCCGACTGGCCGTCGCACCCGCACGCCACGCGCGACTCGCTGCACGAGCACGAGATGTGGGCCACGGAGGGGTTGACCCACCGCTACCCGACGAAGGTCCTGGCCGAGGTGCTGCCCACCTGCCCGCAGTACTGCGGGCACTGCACCCGGATGGACCTGGTCGGCAACTCGACCCCGGTGATCGACAAGCTGAAGTTCACGATCAAGCCGCAGCAGCGCCTCGACGACATGCTCGACTACCTGCGCCGCAACCCCGGCGTCCGGGACGTCGTGGTCTCCGGCGGCGACGTGGCGAACATGCCCTGGCCGCGGCTGGAGGCATTCCTGACCAGCCTGCTGGAGATCGAGAACATCCGCGACATCCGGCTGGCCACCAAGGCGCTGATGGGGATGCCGCAGCACTGGCTGTCCGACGACGTGCGCGCCGGTGTCGAGCGGGTCGCGACGATCGCCCGGCAGCGCGGCGTGATGGTTGCCATGCACACCCATGTGAACGCCGCCCAGTCGGTCACGCCGCTGGTGGCCGAGGCGACGAAGGCGATGTTCGAGGCCGGGCTGCGCGACGTGCGCAACCAGGGCGTGCTGATGCGTGGCGTGAACGACTCCGTGCCGCAGCTGCTCGACCTGTGCTTCGCGCTGCTCGACGGCGCCACAATCACGCCGTACTACTTCTACATGTGCGACATGATCCCGTTCTCGGAGCACTGGCGGGTCTCGGTCAAGGACGCGCAGCACCTGCAGCACGGCATCCTCGGCTACCTGCCCGGCTTCGCCACGCCGCGGATCGTCTGCGACGTCCCGTACGTCGGCAAGCGCTGGGTGCACCAACTGTCGGAGTACGACGAGGTGCGCGGCATCTCGTACTGGAAGAAGAACTACCGGACCGGGATCGAGCAGCAGGACCCCGAGGCGCTGAACCGCACCTACGAGTACTACGACCCGATCGACACCCTGCCCACCGAGGGCCAGGACTGGTGGCGTACCCACGCCGGCGACTCGATCGAGGCGGCCAGCGCCCAGGCCGCCGCGTCCCGCGCCGCGGCCGAGTCGCAGAAGCTGCTGCCCATCATCTGATCGCGCAGCAACCCGATCGGCTTCCGCCGGTGCCGGCGCACAGGGGTCGGCGGCACCGGCGGAAGACTCCGAGTCAGGCCCGCTACGGGCAGCGACTAACCTGTCGCGGTGACTGAACACCTTGCCGCCACGAGGTCGTCGTACGACAACGTCGCGGACGCGTACCACGAGCTGGTGAAGGACCGGATGGCCGGGAACCCGCTCGAGCGCGCGATGCTGACGGCGTTCGCTGAACTGACCGGCGACCCGATCGTGGACCTGGGCTGCGGCGCCGGGCGGACGACCGGTTTCCTGAAGGCCGTCGGCTGCGACATCTCCGGGATCGACCTGTCGCCGAAGATGGTCGAGCTGGCGCGCAAGAACTACCCGGGCGTGACGTTCGAGGTCGGATCGATGACCGAGCTCGCGTTCAAGGACGGCGAACTCGGCGGCGTCCTGGCCTGGTACTCGACGTTCCACATCCCGCGCGAGGAGCTGCCCGGGCTGTTCACCGAGTTCGCGCGGGTGCTGCGGCCGGGCGGGCGCGTCCTGATCGGCACGCACTCCGGGCAGGACGAGACGCTGCAGCCGGAGAAGGCGTACGGCGTGGCCGTCAGCTACACGGCGTACCTGTACCGGCCTGAGCTTCTCGGGGAGATCCTCGCCGAGGCCGGCCTCACGGTCACGTCCCTGCTGACCGAGCCGGGCAGCACGCCGGGCCGCGGGTACGCGGCGATCATGGCGCAGAAGGCCTAGTTCACAGTGCCGGCGGGCGGCGTTCGTACGGCGTGCTGAGGACGATCGTGGTCGTCGTGGAGACGTTCGCGCGGGCCCGGATGGTGGCCAACAGG
This sequence comes from Kribbella lupini, assembly GCF_039529595.1. Lineage (NCBI taxonomy): Bacteria > Bacillati > Actinomycetota > Actinomycetes > Propionibacteriales > Kribbellaceae > Kribbella > Kribbella lupini. The sequence continues at coordinate 2,079,909 of NZ_BAAANC010000001.1, forward strand.
TCCTCCAGCGCGCCCGGGGACGCGACGCGAACGATGAGGACGTAGCTGGAGTCGCCGGCCACGGAGTAGCAGGACTCGATCTCGCGAACGTCGCGCAGGCGCTCCGGCGAGTCGTCGGGCTGCGACGGGTCGATCGGGCGGATCGAGATCAGCGCGGTCAGCGGGAGGTCGAGCGCGGTGTGGTCGATCGTTGCCGCGTACCCCAAGATGATGCCGCGCTGCTCCAGCCGCTTGACCCGCTGATGCACGGCCGACGTGGACAGGCCGGTCGCCTTGCCGAGGTCGGTGAAGCTCATCCGGCCGTCCGACGCCAGCAGCGCCACGATCTTGCGATCCAGGTCCTCCACGCTGGAGACCCTACTGCCCCGGGCCCCCGGCATGAAAGCATCACTCCATGGCTGAGACTCCCCAGCGCCTGATGCTGCTGGACACCGCGTCGCTGTACTTCCGGGCCTTCTTCGGCGTCCCCGACACGATGAAGGCCGCCGACGGGACGCCGACCAACGCGATCCGCGGGCTGCTCGACTTCATCGCGCGGCTGGTCGAGAACCACCGGCCGACCCACCTGGTCGCCTGCTGGGACGACAACTGGCGGCCGTCGTGGCGGGTCGAGCTGATCCCGTCGTACAAGGCCCAGCGGGTCGAGTACGTCGCCACCGGCGGCGAGCAGGTCGAGGACGTGCCGGACCGGCTGGAGGTGCAGGTGCCGTTCATCCGCGCCTGCCTGGACTCGCTCGGGATCGCCATCGCCGGTGCGCCCGACCACGAGGCCGACGACGTGATCGGCACGCTGTCGCACCGGGCGAAGATGCCGGTCGACGTGGTCACCGGCGACCGGGACCTGTTCCAGCTGATCGACGACGCCCGCGGCATCCGGGTCATCTACACCGCGGCCAAGGGCGTCGGCCGCGCCGAGGTGTACGACGAGAAGGCGCTGCTCGCCAAGTACGACATCCCGGCCAACCGGTACGCCGACTTCGCCACGCTGCGCGGCGACGCCTCCGACGGCCTGCCCGGCGTCAAGGGCATCGGTGAGAAGACCGCGGCGTCGCTCGTCACGGCGTACGGCGGTCTGGCGGAGATCCGCGCCGCCGCGGCCGACCCGTCGACCCCGATGTCGCCGTCGGTCAAGCGCAAGATCCTCGAGGCGAGCGACTACCTCGACGTGGCCCCCAAGGTCGTCGCCGTCGCGACCGACGCCCCGGTCAACCTGCACCACCCGGAGATGCCGACCGAGGTCGCCGACCCCCAGCGCTGGCTCGACCTGGTCGAGCTCCTGGAGCTCGGCAGCAGCGCCCAGCGGGTGATGCACGCCCTGAACGTCGGCCCGAAGGACGCCCTGTGAGCACACCGAGCCTGGACCCGATCGCACTCCTGGAGGACACCGAGTGACCAGCACGACCCGCGACCTCGCCGAGCGGTTCCGCCCCGAGATCGTCGCGCTGCGCCGCGCGCTGCACCAGGTCCCGGAGTACGACCTCGACCTGCCGAAGACCCAGGCGCTGGTGCTCGAGGCGCTCGTCGGCCTGGATCTCGAGATCACGCTCGGCAAGGAACTCTCCTCCGTCACCGCCGTACTGCGGGGCACCGCGCCGACCGACGGCGTCCGTCCGGTCGTGCTGCTCCGCGGCGACATGGACGCGCTCCCGGTGACCGAGCGGACCGACGTGCCGTTCAAGTCCCAGCACGCCGGCATGATGCATGCCTGCGGCCACGACCTGCACGTCGCCGGCCTGTTCGGCGCGGTGAAGATCCTGCACGCGATGCGCGACCAACTGGCCGGCGATGTGGTGTTCATGTTCCAGCCCGGCGAGGAGACGTCGGGCGGCGCGCCGATCATGATCCGCGAGGGCGTGCTGGAGGCCGCGGGTCGCCGGGCGGACTACGCGTACGGGCTGCACGTCGGATCCGCCGGTCAGCCGTTCGGGATGTGGAGCAGCAAGCCCGGCTCGTTCATGGCCGCGGCCGACCAGTTGCACGTCCGCGTCGTCGGCGCGGGCACGCACGGCTCGACGCCGTACCGGGGCAAGGACCCGATCCCGGTCGCCTGCGAGCTGGTCACCGCGCTGCAGACGATGATCACCCGGCAGTTCGACGTGTTCGACCCGGTCGTGCTCACCGTCGGGCGGATCGCCGGCGGCACGAAGGAGAACATCATCCCCGACGACGCGTTCTTCGACGCGACGGTGCGGACGTTCTCCGAACAGACGCGGGCCAAGGTGCAGAAGGCCTCGGTCCAGCTCGTCGAGTCGATCGCGGCCGCGCACGGCCTGACCGCCGAGGTCGAGTACCAGATCGGCTACCCGGTGACGGTCAACAACCCGGACGAGTACGCGTTCGCCCGGGACACGATCGTCGACCTGTTCGGCGCCGACCGCTTCCGCGAACGCGCCAACCCGCGCTGCGGCGCCGAGGACATGTCGTACGTGCTCAACGAGGTCCCCGGCGTCTACCTCAACCTCAGCGCCTGCGCGACCGCCGACCCGGAGGCGGCGGCCGACAACCACTCCCCCTTGGCCAACTTCGACGACGCGGTCGTCCCGGACGGTTCGGCGCTGCTCGCCGAGCTGGCCGTACGCCGGCTCGCGCTGGGCTGACCCGAGCAGCCCGGCGGCTCGGCCTGGGCTGACCCGGCCAGTCGGTCGGATCGCCCGGGGCCGACCGGGCCGGTCCGCCGGCTCGCGCTGGGCTGACCCCGTCAGCCCAGCCCGGCCGTGCGGGCATGGATGATCGCTTCCGCGCGGTCGGCGACGTGCAGCTTGGCGAAGATGTTCGACACGTTGTTGCGCACGGTCTTCGGGGACAGGTACAGCTCGGCGGCGATCTGCGGGTTCGACCGGCCGGCCGCAACCAGCGCGAGGATCTCCCGTTCGCGGACGGTCAGCTGCGGGAACGGGTCGGTCGCCGCCGGGACCGGCGTCCCGGCGAAGAACTCCGCGACCCGGCGGGCGACCGCCGGTCCGAAGATCGCCTCGCCCTGCGCGACCGCCGTGATCGCGCGCAGGATCTCGCCCTGGTTCGCGCCCTTGAGCAGGTAGCCACGCGCACCGGCCCGCATCGCCGCGAACAGCGTCTGGTCCTCCTCGGCCATCGTCAGCACGACGACACCGACGTGCGGGCTGTCGGCGGTGATCCGCCGGGTCGCCTCGATCCCGTCCAGGCGCGGCATCTGGACGTCCATCACCACCACGTCCGGCTGCAGCTCACGGGCCCGCTCGACGGCCTCGAGCCCGTCGCCCGCCGTACCGGCGACCTCGACGCCGGGCAGCGATCCGAGCAGGGCGGCCAGCCCGTCGCGGTACACAGGGTGGTCGTCGACGAGCATCACGCGGACCGACTCAGACATGCAGCACCTCCGGTACGGCGTCCAACGGCAGCTTCACCTCGACGACTGTCCCGCCGCCGACCGGAGAGGTCACGCTGCACACCCCACCGAGCTCGGCGGCGCGCTCGCGCAACGACAGCATCCCCACTCCAGCGCTGACCTCCTCGTCGATGCCGATCCCGTCGTCGGTGACCGACAGCTCCAGCACCGGGCCTGCCCCGACCCGCAGCCGGATGTCGCACCGCGACGCGGCCGCGTGCCGTGCCACGTTGGTCAGCGCCTCCGACGCGATCCGGTACGCCGCAACCTCGACTCCGGCGGGCAACGATCCCAGCGGCGGAGCGTCGACATGAACCCGCAGCCCGGCGAGCCGGAACCTCTCCGCCTGCTGCTCAATGGCACGGACGAGGCCGAGCTCGTCGAGCGCCGGAGGTCGGAGGTCGTGCACCAACTGCCGTACGTCGGCCAGCACCGCTGCCACGTCGGCCGTGGCCTGGTCAAGCATCCGGTCGGCATCGTCCGGCGCCGAGCGAGCTAGGTTCCGCGCCGTCTCGATCCTCAGAGCGACCGCCCCGAGCGTCGGCCCGAGGCTGTCGTGCAGGTCCCGCCGGATCCGTCGCCGTTCTTCCTCCCGCGCGGCGACCAGCCGGCTCCGCCCGCGCTGGAGCTCCGAGCTCAGCTCGCTCGCCCGGGCCGCGGCCGCCGCCTGGCGCGCCAGGTCGCCGAGCAGCCGTTGATCGCGCTCGGACAACCTGCTGCCGTCGCCGGGACAGAGCACCAACCGCCCGACCTGCTCACCGCGGTACCCGACCGGAAGCGCGATCGTCGGCCCGGTCTCCTGGCCGTGCTCGACGACCGCGCGCTGCCCGATCTCGACCCGCACGTACGGCAGCCGGAACGCCTCGGCGAGCGTTCGCGCCACGGCTCGCAGCTGCTCGTCCGGATCGGCCGCGGACTCCAGCCGTTCGGCCAACGTCGCCACAGTCGCGTACGGATCGTCCCGCGAGCCACGGACCAGTCGCCGTACGGCGCGCCACAGCCGGCTGCGCAGCGGCGCGTAGACAACAGCGACGACGGCGATCGCGGCCAGCGCGGCGTCCCGCTCCCCCAGCACGCCGCCCGCGACGGCGAACACCGCCAGGTCCACACCGACCACCAGCAGCGCCAGGACGCCGTACAGGAAGGTTGCCGGGAGCAACTGGTCGATGGCGTACAGGCGATGCTTGGTGACGGCGCCCACGACGGCGGCCGAGGTCAGCGCGATCGCGAGGCCGAAGAGGATCGCGGGGACGGCCGGCGGGTTCTCCAGCGGGATCAGCAACACGAACATGTCGACCAGCGCAGCCCACATCAGCCAGCGGATCTGCGCCCGCCGTTCGGCCTCGGCGGCGCGGTAGCGGTGCACGGTGACCGCGAACGGGACCACGAGGCTGACCAGGACCGCGGCGTACGCGAAGCGCAGCACCGGCTCCCACACGGCGTACGGAAGGCCGATGCTGAACGGGTCGAGGGTGAGCCGGGTGACTTCCGGCGGGAGCGCCGCGCCGTGGTACCGGATCATCACGTCGATCGGGACCACCACGAGCAGGAGCGGCAGCAGAGCGGTCAGGCCGAGGCTTGCGATCGACAGTCGACGCCACAGCCGCGCCTGCACCAGCCGGCCGTCGGGGAACAGCAGGATCAGCAGCGGCAGACCGAGCAGCAGCACGGCGCCGAAGCGCGAGTAGAACCAGTACGCCGCTGAGGCGCCCGGCAGCTGCGGCGAGATGTAGATCGCGTACGCCGCCCAGCTGGACGCGAAGCCGTCGATGATCCAGAGCAGCCCGTTGAGCGTCAGGACCCACGCGACGGGATGGCGCGGGAGCCGACGGAGCAGCAGGAGACCGGGCAGGGTCTGTGCGAGGCCGGACAGCACAGCGGACCAGCCGACGTCGAGCTCGGCCTCCGGCGGAACCCTGCCGTGGTTGGCGACGTCGAGGACGACCGTGGCGACAGCCAGGATCAGCGCGAGCGCGCACAGGCCGGCCGTCAGCCCGCCCACCCGTCGCGACTCCCCCACCTCGGTCACCGTTGCATTGTCACCCAACCGGTGTCCCGCCGTCGCGGGTCAGTTGTCCCGGGTGTGGACGGGACAACCGCGGGATCTTCGCGAGGACCGGCGTCCCTGCCATTCGGGGCGAGAGCCGCCGCAGAGTGGGCGAAGGGGGTGCGCAGCGTGCCCCAGGGGAGGAAGGAACCACCATGACCGAAACACCAGCCCGCACCGGTACGGCGCACGGCGCAGCCGGTACGACGGGAGCCCAAGGCGACGAATCGAGTGTCGGCGGCAGGGCGGGGGTCGGCGCCGCCAGTTGGGCGGGAGTCGACGCGGGCGGCCGGGCGGTCGGGGCCGACCTGGGCGCGGACGCGGGCCGGCCGGCGTTCGGCGTACGGCAGATCCGGCGGCTCGGGCTCGGACTGACCGCGGGGACGCTGACCTGGTGCGCGAGCATCTTCGCGTTCTCGACCGTCACCGAGGGCACGCCGGAACGGATCGGCGACCTCACCGGGCTCGCGTTCCAGCTCGGACTGTTCTGCCTGCTCACCGTCCAGTTCCGCACTCGCGCGACCGGCCTCACCCGCGCCGCTGTCCTGATGCTCAAGGTGGAGGCGGTCATCCTCGGGATCGCCGCCTTGTGGTCACTGCTGCACGGCGTCCTCCCGACGAGTCTTCAGGACGCCACCTGGCTGATGGTGCTCGACATCTGCTGGCCGCTCTCGATGATCGGCATGATGGTCATCGGCATCAAGCTCGCGATCGCCGGCCGCTGGCGCGGCCTGCTGCGCTGGTGGCCGCTGGTCGCCGAGAGCTGGGTCTTCGTGACGATCCCCGCCACCGTCGTCTTCGGCGACGCAGCGGCCCGCTGGGTCGGCGGCGGCCACCTGCTGATCGGCTACGCGACGCTCGGGGTTCTCTTGGCGCTCCGGCCGGACCTGGTCGTCGCCAAGGAGGCAGCGCCACGCTGACCCTCCGCGGCCACGATCGACTCGATCAGTCCGGGGAACACGCGGTCCACCTCGTCGCGCCGCAACGTGTTGAGCCGCGACGTACCGACGTAGTACTGACGGATCAGACCTGCCTCGCGCAGCACCTTGAAGTGGTGGGTCGCGGTCGACGTACTCACGGCGAGATCGAACCCGCCGCACTTGATGTCGTCGTCCGCGGCCGCCAGCTGGGTCAGGATGCTGCGGCGCACCGGGTCGACCAGCGCCTCCAGCACCTGCTGCAGCGAGATGTCCGCGAGTTCCGGGTGCGGTGGGATCCGAGCGTCGTTCACCGCTCCATAGTACGACAGTCATCATAGTTTGACAGCCATCAAACTTGCCGCTTCACTGATCGGGTGACGAGCGAACAGGCGACAGTCGTACGGTTCCACGAGCTCGGCGGCCCGGAAGTGCTGCAGGTGCGGCGGCATCCGGTCGGCGCGCCCGGCCCGGGCGAGGTGCGCGTCCGGATCGATGCCATCGGCATCAACCGCGCCGAGGCGCTGTTCCGCAGCGGGCACTACATCGAGCCGGTCCGGCGTTTCCCCGCCGGCCTCGGCTCCGAGGCGGCAGGCGAGATCGAGCTCGTCGGCCCGGGCGTCGCGGGGGTGCGCCCGGGCGACGCCGTCAGCGTCGTACCGGCGTTCTCCCAGAACGACTACCCGGTCTACGCCGACCGCGCGATCGTCCCCGCCGCCGCAGTGGTCCGCCGCCCCGATACCGTCGACGCGATCACCGGTGCGGCGACTTGGATGGCCTTCCTCACGGCGTACGGCGCCCTGGTCGAGGTCGGCGACATCCACCCCGGCGACACCATCCTGCTCAACGCCGCGTCCAGCAGCGTCGGCCTGGCCCTCATCCAGGTCGCCAACCACCTCGGTGTCCGCACGATCGCCCTCACCCGTACGGCGACCAAAGCCGCCGCGCTGGAGGCTCACGGCGCCACCCACGTGATCGTCACCGACACCGAGAACGTCCCCGACCGAGTCGCCACCCTCACCAACGGCCAAGGCGTCCGCATGGTCCTCGACGCCGTAGCCGGCCCCGGCATCACCCACCTGGCCCGCCTGGTCTCCCCCGAAGGCACGCTCCTCGTGTACGGCGCCCTCAGCGGCGAACCCACCCCGTACCCCGGCGTCGACCTCGGCCTCCCGGCGCTGAACGTCCGCTCGTTCACCATGCACGAAACCAGCCGGAACCCGATCCGCCTGTCCCGAGCCGAAGCCTTCATCACCGCCGGCCTCCGCACCGGCGCCTTCCGGCCCGTGATCGCCGCGACCTTCCCCCTCGACCAGGCCGCCGAAGCCCACGCCCGGTTGGAGGACCACACCCACGTGGGCAAGTACGTCCTCACCGTTCCCCGCTGAAGCCCCGCGTCAGGTGACCCGGGCTTCCAGCCATTCCATGAAGGACGCGTAGTCGGCGCTGATCGACAGCGCGATCTCGATGCCCTCGGCATCGACCTTCATCCGCGCGGCCGAGTCGACCGCCACCCGTTCCCGAACGAAGCGGACCCCAGGCCAGAACGTCGCGGCGGCGAGCGTCAGGGAATCGTGCTGCATCGAGGCCGGGTACCTGTCCATCCACCGGTCGAGGTGCGCCCGCAGGACCGAGGCCCACGGCGGGCTGCCCGGCGCCGCCCACTTCTGGTAGATCGCCGACCCGCGCCCGAGCTCCATCGCCGGGTTGAACGTCACCTCCGACACCACGAACGTCGGCACCGACAGTTCCAGCGCCGGCAGCATCCGATGCACCGCTGCCGGATCCATCCGGAAGTTGTGCTCGGCCCGGGACGGATCGCGGTAGTTGACCGCGCCGCCCATCTGCGTGACCACCATCTTCGCGACCAGCTCCGGCCGCGCCTCCTGCAACGCGGCGAGGTTCGACAACGGGCCCATCCCCACCCACCGCACCGGTCCCGGCGTCGAGCCACACACCGCCTCCACCGCTCCGGCCAGATCGTCACTCTGCTTCGGCACGTCCTGCGGAAACAACCCGTCCACGAAGTACAACGGGTCGTCCTGCAGTTCCGCCCCAGCCACCACCGGCACCTCCGGCCGCCCCGCCAGATCCAGCAGGTGCCGCACGAACCGCGCCCGCTCCCCGCCGTACTCGTCGCTGGTCAGCACCAACCCCAACTCCGGCACACTCCGGGCCGCCGCGACAATCGCCACCGAGTCGTCCGGGTCCCCGCCCGCGTCCGTGTCGACGATCATCGGCGCGAAGGCGACCGGATGCGGCCCGAGCGAAGGTGGCGGCCCACCGATCGAGTCGTCGAAGCCTTTCTCGCCCTCAAACAGGATCTCGTCCGTCCCCACCATCGCGAGCCACTCCTGGATCGGATCCTCGTCCTGGCTCGGATCCCGTTCCCCGTCGCGGCCCTCGCCCATCCGTACCTCCACCTGTCTGGATCCCGTTCAGGACATTCTGTACGAACACCCGCTTGTCGTCGTCGCTCGCGCAGTGGTCGTACCCGGCCCAGATCGCGGCCGTCCTCTGCTCCGGCCAGCGGGCCCGATCGAGCGCCCGGCCGAGCTGCTCGGCGTGCCGGAAGTCGGACCGGTGCACGAAGGCGTCCAGCATCTCCCGAAGCCCCGGGTCGGTGCTGCCTCCACTGATCCAGGCCCGGAGCTCGGAGCGGAATCGGTGGACGTCGGCTTCCAGACCTGCTCGGTGGTCTCCACCCGACTCGCGCACCGTCGCGGCGTTCCGAGCGCGGTCCGAGACCGCCCAGAGGTTCACGACCTTCACGCCCTCCCGTACCGGCAACGACCGGAGCCGCGTGGAGATTCGTCCTCTGCTCAATCCCAGCAGCAGGTCCGGCCGCTTCCGTTGGGCGGTCTGCACAGGGCCGTGGCGGCCGATCTTGACCGGACTCGTCCTCGGGCCGTCCAGCAACTCCTCGACCGCGTTGATCCCCAGCACGTGCGCGAACGTCCTCGACTCGTCGGCCGGCAACTCGTAGAACGGCCGTCCCTGCCGGGTCTCCCCGGCCCGCAGGTGCACCTCGTATCCCCGCTTGCTCCCCGGGTGCGGGTCGTCCGGCAGCTCGGCGAGAAACGCGTACCGGCCCTGGAACGTCGTTTCCGGGTAGACGGCCGCAAGAAGCTCCTGCACGGTCCCCTTGAAACTCGTGTCGAGCACCGTCACGCCACTGCCTGGCACGCCGACCGGCACTCCGCGGGACCGCAGATACTCGGTGAGTACCCGGAAACCGGCGACAGTGTCGGCGGGGTCCACCCGAGGCGCCACGCGCCGATAGGCACGAACCAGCGGGAAGTGGCCGCCCTGGCTCTCGAGATCCTGCAGAGCGTTCTCGGCCAGCGCGCGCGACACCACCACGTCCGAGACGTGCCGCCGATGAAAGTCCGGCAGGAGACCGCGCAGCGCGAGCGAGAGGCTGTGCCCGTCACGGCCGAGCGCAACCACCCGGTCGGTCCCCGAGCCGTTGGCGTCCGCCCGCAGGTCGGCCAGCATGTCGTCGGCGATCCGGACGGTCAGCGGCGCCTGGTACGCGTAAGTGACCCGGTAGGCGTCGTACAGGGTCTGGTAGTCGCAGCCGTCGGTGAGGCCGAGCCTGGCGCCTACCCGCCGGGCGGCCGCAATGCCTTGCCGGTGGGCGAGATCCGGCTCCTTCGTGGTCATGGACCAAGTACTTCACATCCGGCGGCGAGGCGTCGGGAGTTATCCACAGGAGCACGAGCAGGCGCCGCCCGAGTGGGCGGCGCCTGCTGGTGCTTACGGCGTGAAGGCCGACTCGTCCTCGTCGTCGGCGAGGAGTTGGGCTGTGGTGGGGACGGGCGGGACCGGCGTGGGAGCCGGGGCACCGGCCTCGTCGTGGTCGACCACGGCCGCGGTGAACTGGGCGTTGTAGAGGCGGGCGTAGGCGCCGTCGGCGACCAGGAGCTCCGTGTGGGTGCCCTGCTCGACGATGGAGCCGTTCTCCATCACCAGGATCAGGTCGGCGTCGCGGATGGTGGACAGGCGGTGGGCGATCACGAAGCTGGTGCGATCGGACCGCAGGGCTGCCATCGCGCGCTGGACCAGGACCTCGGTGCGGGTGTCGACCGAGCTGGTGGCCTCGTCGAGGATCAGCAGCTGCGGGTCGGCCAGGAACGCCCGGGCGATGGTGAGCAACTGCTTCTCACCGGCGCTGACGTTGCTGCCTTCCTCGTCGATCACCGTGTCGTAGCCGTCGGGGAGGCTGTGGACGAAGCGGTCGACGTACGTCGCCTTGGCCGCGGCCAGCATGTCCTCCTCGGTGGCGTTCAGGTTGCCGTACAGGATGTTGTCGCGGATCGTTCCGCCGAACAGCCAGGTGTCCTGCAGCACCATCCCGATCCGGGACCGCAGGTCGTGCCGGGTCAGTTCGGTGATGTCGACGCCGTCGAGCGTGATCCGGCCGCCGTTGAGCTCGTAGAACCGCATGATCAGGTTCACCAGCGTGGTCTTGCCGGCGCCGGTCGGGCCGACGATCGCGACCGTCATCCCGGGTTCGGCGACCAGCGACAGGTCGCTGATCAGCGGTTCGTCGGGCTTGTACGAGAACGACACGTGCTCGAACTCGACCCGCCCGTGCGCGTCGGTCACCTGCTCCGGCGTCGCGTCCTCCGGCACCTGCTCCTCGGCGTCCAGGACCTCGAAGACCCGCTCGGCCGAGGCGACTCCGGACTGCAGCAGGTTCGCCATCGAGGCGACCTGGGTGAGCGGCTGGGTGAACTGCCGCGAGTACTGGATGAACGCCTGGACGTCGCCCAGCGACATCGTGCCCGACGCCACCCGCAGACCACCGATCACGGCGATCACCACGTAGTTGACGTTCCCGATGAACATCATCGACGGCATGATCAGCCCGGAGATGAACTGTGCCCCGAACGAGGCCTGGTACAGCTCCTCGTTCTTGGTCGCGAAGCTCGCCTCGATCTCCTTCTGCCGGCCGAACACCTTGACCAGCTCGTGGCCGGTGAAGGCCTCCTCGATCTGCGCGTTCAGCGCGCCGGTGTGCCGCCACTGGGCGACGAACCGGGCCTGCGAGCGCTTCGCGATCACCGCGGTCAGGATCATCGAGATCGGGATCGTCACCAGCGCGATCAGCGCCAGCAACGGCGAGACCACGAACATCAGCGTGACCACGCCGATCACCGTCAGCAGCGACGTGAGCAGCTGGCTCAGCGTCTGCTGCAGGCTGGTCGACACGTTGTCGATGTCGTTGGTGACCCGGCTGAGCAGCTCACCGCGCGGCGCGCCGTCGAAGTAGCTGAGCGGCAGCCGGTTGAGCTTGTCCTCGACCTCGGAGCGCAGCTCGAAGACGGTCCGCTGAACCACGCCGTTCAGGATGTAGCCCTGCATCCAGGACAGCAGGAACGCGCCGACGTACAGGCCGAGCACGACCAGCAGCACGGTGCGCAGGGCATCGAAGTCGATGCCGACGCCCGGGACCAGGTCGATCCCGCCGAGCAGGTCGGCCATCCGGTTGTCGCCCTTGGCCCGCAGCCCCTCGATCACCTGTTCCTTCGTCAGGTCCTTGGGCAGCGGCTTGCCGATCGCGCCGGCGAAGATGATGTCGGTGGCCCGGCCGAGCATCTTCGGCCCGAGCACGGACAGCCCGACACTGGCGATCGCCAGCAGGATCACGCCGAACACGTGGACCCGGTGCGGCCGCAGGCGGCGCAGCAGGCGCTTGGCCGACGGTCCGAAGTTCATCGACTTGTCCCCCGGGATGCCTCCCGGAGGCCCGAACCCACGCCCGGTCGTCGGCCGCTCGGTCGCCTTCACCGTCACGGGCGCGCCCTCGGTGGTCTCGTCAGAAGCAGTCGAAGTCTGCTCGCTCATGCCTCCACCTCGCTTGCGCTCGGTTCCGGCATGAGCGAGAGGTCGGCTGTGTTTTCTGTTCGCTCGCTTCGCTCACTCATGCTGCCTCCTCCGCCGACCGCTGGGACTCGACGATCTCGACGTACGTCGGACAGGTGTCGAGCAGTTCCTCGTGCCGGCCCTTGCCGACGATCGCGCCGTCCTCGAGCACGATGATCTGGTCGGCGCCGATGATCGTGGACACCCGCTGGGCGACGATCACCACGCACGCGTCGGCGGTGACCGGCGCCAGCGCCGCCCGCAATCGGGCGTCGGTGGCCAGGTCGAGCGCCGAGAACGAGTCGTCGAACAGGTAGATCTCCGGTTTGCGCACCAAGGCCCTGGCGATCGCCAGGCGTTGCCGCTGACCGCCGGAGACGTTGGTGCCGCCCTGGGCGATCGGCGCGTTCAGCTGCTCCGGCATCGCCTCGACGAAGTCCTTGCCCTGGGCAATCTCCAGCGCGTGCCAGAGCTCCTCGTCGGTCGCCTCGGGATTGCCGTACCGCAGGTTGCTCGCGACCGTGCCGGAGAACAGGTACGGCCGCTGCGGGACGAGCCCGATCCGTCTCCACAGCTGCTCCGGGTCGATCTCCCGGACGTCGACGCCGTCGACCAGCACCCGGCCGTCGGTGGCGTCGAACAGCCGCGGCACCAGCGACAGCAGCGTCGTCTTGCCGGCGCCGGTACTGCCGATGATCGCCGTCGTCTGCCCGGGGGCCGCCGAGAAGCTCACGTCCCGCAGGACCGGCTCCGCCGCGCCCGGGTACTGGAACCCGGCGTTCTCGAAGACCAGCTCGCCCTGTCCGGTGAACGCGCCGATCGGGGTGACCGGAGGAACGACCGAGGAGTCGGTGTTCAGCACCTCGGTGATCCGGTCGGCGCAGACCGAGGCCCGCGGCACCATGATCATCACGAAGGTCGCCATCATCACCGAGAACAGGATCTGGATCAGGTAGCTGATGAAGGCGGTCAGCTGACCGACCTGCATCGCGCCGCTCTCCACCCGGGAGGCGCCGAACCACAGCACCGCCACGGTGGACGCGTTCAGGATCAGCATCACGACCGGGAAGACCAGCGCCATCAGCCGGCCGGCCCGGATCGCGGTGTCGGTCACGTTGGCGTTGGCCTCGCCGAACCGCGCGGTCTCGTGCGGCTCGCGGACGAAGGCCCGGACCACGCGGATGCCGGTGATCTGCTCGCGCAGGACCCGGTTCACGCCGTCGATGTTGACCTGCATCTTGCGGAACTGCGGCACCATCCGGCTGGCGATCAGGCCGATCGAGGCGGCCAGCAGCGGTACGGCGACCGCGACCAGCCAGGACAGCCCGACGTCCTCGCGGACCGCGGCAACGATTCCACCGACCATGGTGATCGGCGCGGCGACCAGCATCGTGGTCGACATCACCACGAGCATCTGGACCTGGGTGACGTCGTTGGTGCTGCGCGAGATCAGCGTCGGCGCGCCGAACTGGTTCACCTCGCGCGCGGAGAAGCTGCCGACCTGGTGGAACACCGCGGCCCGGACGTCGCGTCCGAACAGCGCCGCGGTCTTGGCCCCGAAGTACACGGCGAAGATCGTGCAGACGATCTGCACCAGGCTGACCCCGAGCATCCAGCCACCGGTCCGCACGATGTAGCCGGTGTCTCCGGTGGCCACGCCGTTGTCGATGATGTCGGCGTTCAGGCTGGGCAGGTAGAGGGAGGCGATCGTCCCGACGAACTGCAGGACGACCACCAGGGACAGGTTGCCGGCGTACGGACGCAGGTGCGTGCGCAACAGGCGAAGTAGCATCAGACATCCCCAAGGTGGTGAAGGCGGACACCGTCGAGCGCGAAGTCGACGATCTCCTCGGCGGTCATCGGCCGACCGTCCGAAATCATTGGGTGGGTGGCGGAGAAGGTGACCATCCGGATCCGGTGCGCCACGTCCTCGGGTGAGAACCGCAGCGCCTCGGCGTCGGGCCTGATCAGGTCGACGAAGACGGCACTGGCCGCCTCCGCCTCCGCCTTGCGGCGCTTCTCTTCGGCGGGGTCGCTCTTCCAGTCCGGCGGCCGGTGCATCCGCATCGTCAGCAGCAGCCGGAACACGCTGCGCAGCCGCGACTGACTCACTTCGACCGCGGCGATCAGCCGCTCCCGCAACGGCAGCGCCGGGTCGATCTGGTGGAGCGCCTCGATCAGCGGCCCGGACTCGAAGGCCGACCCGATCGCGGCGTCGATCAACGCGTCCTTGCTCCCGAAGGCGCGGAAGATGGTGCCTTCGGCCACGCCGGCCGCCTCGGCGATCTGCCGGGTGCTGACGTCGGTGCCGTACTCCTCCAGCAGGGGCAGCACGGCGGCGACGATCGCGGCACGGCGCTCGTCGGGCGGCATCGGGGTCGCTCGTGGACTCACCCGGCCGAGACTAACTGAGTGAGTACTCACTCACAACTGTTTTGCCGACAGCAGAGCGGCGATGCCGTCCAGCACCCGGTCCAGCCCGAACGAGAACAGGAAATCGGAGTCGTACGGCGCGTCGAACTCCTCGCCGACCGTCGTACCGACCCGGCTGGCCAGCGGGAACTTCTGCGCGTCGCCGATCTTCTCCAGCAGCGGCGCGTGCGCCAGCCACCACTCCTTGTCGGTGATGCCGGACGACTGGATCACCTGCTTGGCGTCGACCGCACTACGTACGGCGCCGTGCACGTACCCGTTCACCAGCGCGATCGCGGCGTCCATCTCGACGTCGGTCAGTCCGATCCCCTCGACCGCTTCCAGCTCGTACTCGTACTTCGCCATCAGACCGGGGCCCAACGGCGGCCGGCTGCTCGCGACGTACAGGAGCCACGGGTGCCGCAGGTAGAGCTCGCGGTTCTCCAGCGCGACCTCCTGGAGCTTGGCCCGCCAGTCGCCGTCGACCGGCCGGCGTGGGAACTCGCCGTACACGCTGTCCAGCATCACGTCGAGCAGCTCGGCCTTGCCGGGGACGTACCGGTACAGCGTCATGGCGCCGACGCCGAGCTCGTCGGCGACCCGGCGCATCGACAGCGCGCTCAGGTTTTCGGAGTCCGCGATCCGTACGGCGGCCGCGCACACCTGGTCGACAGTGAGCGCCGGCTTCGGCCCGCGGGTGGGCTTGGACTGCAGCCCCCACAGCAGCTCGAGGCTCTTCGCGGGATCGCCGGCACCGCTGTACTCGGAATTCATGTGCGCGATTCTCTCCGACTGGCTAGACTCCAGCGACTACCCCGTACAGCGTACCCAGTAAGCCGGCTCTTGACCTCTAGTTAAGTCGAGGTCTTAGCGTCGTCGGAAAGTGTCGGTGGCCTGCGGGACCATCGGCACACCCTGGCCAACCGAGCGACTCCGGAGCACCGCCGTGAGCATGGAAATGACCGCGTGGAACTCGCTGTACCACGCGATGAACGCGCAGGAAGAGAAACGTCCCTTCTCCAAGGCGACGCTGAAGCGGATCCTCGCCTTCGCGCGTCCGCACCGCCGGCTGCTGATCGCGTTCCTCGTGCTCAGTACGGCGGCCGCCGTACTGGCCGTCGCGACACCGGTTCTGGCCGGCCGGGTCGTCGACGCGATCGTCAACGGCAAGGCCGTTGGCACGGTCGTGTGGCTGGCCGTGCTGATCGCGGTGATCGCAATCGCCGAGGCCGGCATCAGCCTGTTCACCCGCTGGCTGTCGGCGCGGATCGGTGAAGGACTGATCCTCGACCTGCGGACCGCGGTCTTCGACCACATCCAGAAGATGCCGATCGCGTTCTTCACGCGGACCCGGACCGGCGCGCTGGTCTCCCGGCTGAACAACGACGTGATCGGCGCCCAGCGGGCCTTCAGCGACACCCTGTCCGGCGTCGTGAGCAACCTGGTGATGCTGGTCCTCACCCTCGTGGTGATGCTCAACGTGTCGTGGCAGATCACGCTGCTGGCGCTGATCCTGCTGCCGGTCTTCGTGGTCCCGGCCCGGCGGATGGGCGCCAAGCTGGCCTCGCTGGAGCGGGAAGCGGCCAACTACAACGCGACCATGAGCACCCAGATGACCGAGCGGTTCTCGGCGCCGGGCGCGACCCTGGTGAAGCTGTTCGGCCGGCCGGTGCGCGAGTCGAAGGAGTTCGCCGACCGGGCCCGTCAGGTCCGCGACATCGGTGTCCGGACCGCGATGGTGCAGTGGGTCTTCGTCACCGCGCTGACCCTGGTCTCCGCGCTCGCGCTGGCCGTCGTCTACGGGCTCGGCGGGTTCTACGCGCTGCGCGACCAGCTCGACGCGGGTGCCGTGGTCTCGATGGCCCTGCTGCTGACCCGGCTGTACGCACCGCTGACCGCGCTCGCGAGCGCGCGGCTCGAGGTGATGACGGCGCTGGTCAGCTTCGAGCGGGTCTTCGAGGTGCTCGACCTGAAGCCGCTGATCCAGGACAAGCCCGACGCCGGGCGGGTGCCCGAGGGTCCGGTCGCGGTCGAGTTCGACGACGTACGGTTCGCCTACCCGTCGGCCGACAGGGTGTCGCTGGCCTCGCTCGAAGAGGTCGCCAAGCTGGACACCCGCGGCGGTGAGGAGGTGCTGCACGGCATCACCTTCCGGGCCGAGCCCGGCCAGATGGTTGCCCTGGTCGGTACGTCGGGAGCCGGCAAGTCGACGATCGCGCAACTGATCCCCCGGCTGTACGACGTGGACTCCGGCGCGGTCCGGCTCGCGGGCGCCGACGTACGGGACGTGACGGCGGAGTCGTTACGGGAGACGCTCGGGATGGTGACCCAGGACGGGCACCTGTTCCACGACTCGATCCGGGAGAACCTGCTGCTCGCGCGGCCCGAGGCCTCCGAGGAGGATCTGTGGGACGCGTTGACGAGGGCCCGGCTCAAGGACCTGATCCAGTCGATGCCGGACCAGCTGGACACCGTGGTCGGCGAGCGCGGATACCGGCTGTCGGGCGGTGAGCGGCAGCGGTTGACGATCGCTCGCCTGCTGCTCGCGCAGCCGCGGGTCGTGATCCTCGACGAGGCGACGGCCGCGCTGGACTCGACGTCGGAGGCCGCCGTTCAGGCGGCGCTGGCCGAGGCACTGGCCGGGCGGACCGCAGTGGTGATCGCGCACCGGTTGTCGACGATCCGCGCGGCCGACCTGATCCTCGTGATCGAGGCCGGGGTCGTGGTCGAGCGCGGGACGCACACGGAACTCCTGGCCCAGGGTGGGCGCTACGAGGAGCTGTACCGGACGCAATTCGACCAGCCGCCGGCCGAGGACGAGGTGGTGGTGGTCGGGGCGTCGTAGGGCAGGTGGGGATCGGCCGGGGTGTAGCTCGAGGAAGGTACGGGGTTGGTAGCAGCGGTTGGCGTTTCGGCGGAGATTGCTCGTCTGGTGGCGGTGTTCCGGCCGGCCGATCCACCACGTCTGGGGACCGTCGCGTTCTGGTCCCCGGACGCGGACCCGTTGCCGCTCGGCATCGGCGAGCACGTCGACCTGCAGGTCGTCACACCGCTCGAGGGCGAGCTGCACCAGGAGGGACGCCGCGCGGTCGAGGCGCGGACGGTTCGCGCGGTCGAGCTGCCGGTGAGCGAGGCCGTCGCCGTGCTCGGGCGCGGGCGGAAGACCGCGGGCGCGCACCCGTCGGTGAGCTTCTGGGGTGCGGTCTCGCTCGTGGCGCTGCAGCTGGTCGCGCGGGGACGTCTGCTCCCCGGGGTCTCCCCTGCGGGGCACGACGCTTGGCGTGTCGGTCCGTACGACCAGCCGGATGTCGAGCGAGTGCTGCAGCTCGCCGAGGCGATGCCGCCGGAAGCCAGGTCTGTCCCGCTCACCCGAGATCGCCCCGGTTCGGATGGCACCGCCGAGGTGGCTGGGCGGGACGGCGACTTGCGCTTGCCGGTCGCCGAGGATCTCGTGCGGGCCTTTCTCGATGCCGTGGCCGATGGGATGCCTCGGTCGGCTGCGGCGGCGAAGGCGCACGGGACCGACCTGTTCACGGCGAAGGCGCCGCAGCGGGCGGAGCGGTTGCGGTCGTGGGCGGACGAGGTGTCCGCGGGGCTCGACACCGGCGTCCGGATCTCGTTGCGGATCGACCTGGTCGAGGGCGACCAGCTGGGCGGCGGCCGTGCGAGTGAAAGCGACCAGCTCGGGTTTCGCGCCAACGTGCAGCTGCACAGCCTGCAGGACCCGACGCTGGTCCGGGATGCCGCCGACGTGTGGGCGGGCGACGTACCGGGGTTCGGCCCGCGGGCCCGGATCGACGCGACGCTGGCGATCCGGCGTGCCGCCCGGGTCTGGAATCCCCTGCAGCAGTTGCTCGACGCCGCCGTACCGGACCAGATGGAGCTGTCCGACGAGGAGATCGCCGGCCTGCTGGCGACCGGCGCTCAGCGACTCGCGGCAGCCGGGATCGATCTGCACTGGCCGCGCAGCCTCGGCCGCGCGCTCACCGCCCGCGCCGCGATCACGACCACCCCGGACACTCCCCCGTCCGACCTCCCGAGCTTCTTCGGCGGGGACAGCACGCTCGACTTCAGCTGGCAGGTTGCTCTCGGCAATGACCCGCTGAGTACTGAGGAGATGGACCGGCTGGCCGAGGCGACCCGCCCGGTGGTCCGGTTGCGCGACCAGTGGATGCTGGTCGACCCCGAGGTGGCCCGGAAGGCGCGCGAGCGGATCCTCAAGCCGGTCACGCCGATCGACGCGCTCAGCGCCGCGCTCACCGGCACCGCCGAGATCGACGGCAAGCACGTCCCCGTCACGCCGACCAAATGGCTCGACGACCTGCGCGCCCGGATCGCCGACCCCGACCGTTCCGACGAACCACTCGAAGCCCCCGCCGCACTCCAGGCGACCCTGCGCGACTACCAGCTGCGCGGCCTGCAATGGCTGGCCCGGATGACCTCGCTCGGCCTTGGCGGCTGCCTCGCCGACGACATGGGTCTGGGCAAGACGATCACGCTCATCTCCCTGCACCTGCACCGCCAGACCTCCGACGAGACCGCCGGTCCGACGCTGGTCGTCTGCCCGGCGTCCCTGCTCGGGAACTGGGAGCGCGAGGTCAACAAGTTCGCCCCCGGTACGCCGGTCCGCCGCTTCCACGGGACCAGCCGGTCGCTCGACGAGGCCGACACCGGGTTCGTGCTCACGACGTACGGGACGCTGCGGCGCGACGCGAAGAAGCTCGCCGGGCATCGCTGGGGACTGCTGGTCGCGGACGAAGCGCAGCACGTGAAGAACCCCTCGTCCGGTACGGCGAAGGCGCTGCGCACGGTCCCGGCGATGGCGCGCGTCGCCCTCACCGGCACGCCGGTCGAGAACAACCTGTCCGAGCTCTGGGCGATCCTCGACTGGACGACGCCGGGCCTGCTCGGGCGGCTGGCGACGTTCCGCAGCCGCTGGGCGACGCCGATCGAGGCCGACAAGGACCAGGAGATCGCGGACCGGCTGGCGACGCTGGTCCGGCCGTTCCTGCTCCGGCGCAAGAAGTCCGACCCGGGAATCGCGCCCGAGCTGCCGCCGAAGACCGAGACCGACCAGACCGTCTCGCTGACCCGCGAGCAGGCGGTGTTGTACGAGGCAACGGTTCGCGAGCTGATGGAGGAGGTCCGCTCCAGCAGTGCAATGGTCCGGCGCGGCCTGATCGTGAAGCTGCTGACCGGGTTGAAGCAGATCTGCAACCACCCGGTGCAGTACCTGAAGGAACCCGCCGGCGCGAAGCTCGCCGGGCGATCGGGCAAGCTCGAACTGCTCGATGAACTGCTCGGCACGATCCTCGCCGAGGACGGCGCGGTGCTGATCTTCACCCAGTACGTCGCGATGGCGCGCCTGCTGGAGCAGCACCTCGCGGATCGCGGCGTCGGGACCCAGCTGCTGCACGGCGGTACGCCGGTGCGGAAGCGCGAGGAGATGGTCGAGCGGTTCCAGGCGGGTGAGGTGCCGGTGTTCCTGCTGTCGCTGAAGGCCGCGGGGACCGGGCTCAACCTGACGCGCGCGGATCATGTCGTGCACTTCGACCGGTGGTGGAACCCGGCGGTCGAGGACCAGGCCACCGACCGGGCGTACCGGATCGGTCAGACGAGGCCGGTGCAGGTGCACCGATTGATTGCCGAAGGCACCATCGAGGACCGGATCGCGGCGATGCTGTCAAGCAAGCGGGCACTGGCGGACGCCGTACTGACCGCGGGCGAGGCGGCGTTGACCGAACTGTCCGACGCCGAACTGGCCGACCTGGTCGAGCTGCGAGGTGGGGCCCGATGAGCGCCGAACTGGTGGTCAGCCTTGTGAGCGCGGCTGACGACGCTGGGGTGCAAGTACTGCCGGCGGTCGGCGTCGAGCGCGTGCGGGGTGGGGTGCGATGAGCGCGGCGAAGGGGTTTGCACCGTTCCCGGCGCAGCGCGGGCGGAGTACGCGCGGGCGCTCGTGGTGGGCGCGGGCGTGGGTGCAGGCGATGGAGGACACGTCGCTGGACAACGGCCAACTGAAGAAGGGCCGTCGCTTCGCGAACTCGGGGCAGGTGGGGACGATCACCGTCAGCCCAGGGAGGATCGCGGCCGTCGTCGAGGCGCCCGAGGACCGGTACGAATCGGTGGTTCTGGTCGAGCAGCTGTCCGAGGACGACTGGAGCCGGTTCTTGGACGAGGTCGGTTCACGGGCCGGTCACATCGCGGCGTTGCTTGACGGTGAGATGCCGCACGACCTGGTGAGCGCGGCGGAGGACGCCGGAGTCCAACTGCTGCCGGGCATCGGGGATCTCGACCCATCTTGCACCTGCGACGCCTGGGAACTGCCCTGCCAGCACGCTGCCGGGCTGTCCTATCAGGTGGCCTGGCTGCTGGACGACGATCCCTTCGTCCTGCTGCTCCTGCGCGGGAGATCGCGTGAGGACCTGCTCGACGAACTGCAACGACGAGCAACCACCGGAGGCCGCGACGCCGAAGGCGAGCCTGCGGCCGCCGCTCCCGCCCTGAACCTCGGCGTCGAGGCGGCCGCTGCGTTCGCGGCGCATGTCGGCGCACTGCCGACGGACCCGGCATTGCCCGGCAAGGTGGCGATCGAGGACTTGCCGATCACCGGCACCTCCCCGCTGCCCGAGACGGCTGCGCCGTCTCGGGCAGCGGAAGTGGGGGGTAGGGCGGAGCGCTCCGGCGCAGCCGCGACAGCGGGCCGGGGTGGGCGTGCGGACTCTGCTCCCGTTCTCCTGCCCTTGCTCGTGCTGGATGCGGCTCGGCGGGCTCGGGGGCTTCTGAACGCCTTGCTGGCTGGGGCTTCCGAGCCCTGGGTCCTGGACGAGTGGCAGGACTCGGTGCGGCTGGCAGCCGAGTACCCGGAGCTGCGCGAGCGGCTCGGCGGGACCGAGCGGCTCGCGGTCGGCGTCCGGGCTTGGGAGTACGGCGGCGCGCCGGGCCTCGATGTGCTCACCAACGTCTGGGCTCCGGAGGGCGGTGAGCTTGTGCGGGCGCGGACCGAGGTGCAGGCGGCGGCGGACGAGCCGGTTGAGCTGGAGATCTCCGGCAACTGGCTGACGGCTTCGGCCGTGCAACTGCGCCTCGACCGCGTCGGGCGCTGGCATCCGTACCAACTGATCGGCGACGACTGGCTGCCGGCCGGACCGGCCGACCGGGACCCGGCGGCGGCGTACGCGGTAAATCAGACGACGGAAGGGGCGCACCAGCAGTAGCGTGACGAGCCACGACCACGGAGAGAGGAGTTGATGGTGATGACCGCGCCGCGCTTGTCCCTGTCCAACTCCTTCTGGTCGAAAGGCTTCTCCGTTGTCCATCACCTGGACCACCCGCGCCGAAACCGGCGCTGACCCCGCGGCGATCGACGCCGTCAACTTCCACGCGTTCGGCCGTCGCTACGAGCCCGACCTCGTCATCCGCCTCCGGGCCGACGCGACCGCCTGGCTACCGGCACTCTCGTACGTCGCGACGCAGGACACGCCCGGGGCCTTCTCCGGCGTCGGGCTCGCGGCCGGCGGGCCGGACGACGAGGTCGTCGCCCACGCGCTGCTGAGTCGTTGCCACATCGACGACACCCCGGCGCTCGTGCTCGGACCGGTCGCCGTGCTGCCGGCGTACCAGCGGGCCGGCGCGGGCAGCGCGACGATCCGCGCCGCCCTGGGCGCTGCCCGGAGCGCCGGTGAGCACGCGGTCGTCCTCCTGGGACATCCCGAGTACTACCCGCGGTTCGGCTTCCGCGAGTCGACCGCGTTCGGCATCCACGGCGAGCACGACGGCCCAGCTCAGATGGCCCTCGCGCTGAACCCCGACCGCCCGCTCCCCCGCGGAACGATCCACTACCCGTCTGCCTGGGACGCCTGAGCGGTCGTCGCGCCTGTTCCCCTCCGGGAGCAGGCGCGACGGCGCGGGTAATCCTTCACTCCGCACCGGCGCCGTTCGGAAAAAGGTGGCAGCAAACTCGCCAAACCCCTTGCGCGCCTGCCTTGTATACATGAAACAGTCGAGGGAGCCCCTGACCCCCTGGAGGACGAAATGTTCCGTCGATCTCCGTCACCACTGAACCGCTCCAGCTGGCGGAGAGCCGCTCCCCCGGCCGCCCTGCTCGCGCTGGTCCTGGCGGCCACCGCCTGCTCACCGGTCCAGTCCAACGACGAGCCGGGCGGCGGTGACCAGACCAGCTCGAGCCAGGACGTCTTCGGCGACGCCGCGGACGCCGCCCAGGTCAAGGCCGGCGGAACGCTCACGGTCGCGCTGTCCGCCGACCCCGACAAGCTCGACCCGACGCTGTCGCGCAGCCTGTACTCGCGCTACGTCTTCCACACCATGTGCGAGAAGCTGTACGACCTCGGCCCGGACGCCAAGATCGTGCCGCAGCTGGCCACCGCGCTGCCGACCGTCGCGGCCGACGGGCTGAGCCTGACCATCCCGCTGCGCGAAGGCGTGAAGTTCGCCGACGGCGGGACGCTGGACTCGGCGGCCGTGAAGGGCTCGATCGAGCGCGGCCTGACGCTGGCCGGGTCCGGCCGCAAGAGCGAGCTCGGCCCGATCAGCGGCATCGAGACGCCGGACCCGAAGACCGTCGTGATCAAGCTGTCGAAACCGTTCGCGCCGCTGACCGCCGCCCTGGCCGACCGCGCCGGGATGGTGCTGAGCCCGGCCGCGGTCTCCAAGCTGGGCGCGAACTTCTCCACCGCGCCGGTCTGCGTCGGCCCGTTCAAGTTCGCCAGCCGGGTCGCGCAGAACTCGATCAAGGTGGTCAAGGACCCGCTGTACTACGACGCCGCCAAGGTGCACCTGGACGCGATCGAGTACCGGATCATCACCGACTCCAGCATCCGCTCGGCCAACCTGCGCTCGGGTGACGCGCAGATCGCCGACTCGCTGTCGACCCAGGACGCGCCCGAGCTGCAGAAGGACAGCAGCGTGACGGTCCTGCAGTCGCAGTCGCTGGGTTACCAGGGCCTGACCGTCAACATCGGCAACGCCGAGGGCATCGGCAAGCCGGTCAAGCAGCTGGACACGCCGATCGCCAAGGACCCGCGGGTCCGGCAGGCGCTGGAGGCCTCGATCGACCGCGAGGCGCTGGTGAAGACGATCTTCAACGGGCTGAACACCGTCGCCTGCTCGCCGATCTCGCCGAAGAGCGAGTTCTCCAGCGAAGCGGCCCAGACCTGCCCGGCGCACGAGCCGGCCAAGGCCAAGGAACTGCTCAGCCAGGCCGGCGTCACCACGCCGTACAAGGTCGAGATGATCACGTCGAACAACCCGGACTCGCTGCGCCTGGCGCAGGCCCTGCAGGCGATGGTCAAGGACGGTGGGTTCGACCTGGTGATCAAGCCGGTCGAGTACGCGTCGCTGCTGGACCAGCAGGACCGCGGTGACTTCGAGCTGCTGCAGCTCGGCTGGTCGGGCCGCGTCGACCCGGACGCGAACATCTTCAACTTCGTCGGCACCGGCGGCAGCCAGAACGTTGCCGGCTACAACAACCCGGAGGTGGACAAGCTGCTCACCGACGCCCGGCAGGCCAAGGACCAGGCCACCCGGATCAAGCTGTACGGCGACGTGGTGGCCAAGCTGCAGCAGGACGACCCGCTGATCTACCTGTACCGCCAGCGCAACCTGACCGGCGTCAGCAAGAAGGTGCTCGGCGTCCAGACCTACCCGGACGGGGTGATCCGGACCGCCTTCGCCGGCTTCGCGAAGTAGGCGGCGACGATGCGTCGCTACCTGCTCGGCCGGCTCTGGCAGTCGGCGGTGACCTTGCTCCTGGCAACGATCGTGGTCTTCCTCGGGGTCCGGGCGCTGCCCGGCGACCCGGCGCTGGCGCTGGCCGGGGAGGACCGCGACCCGGAGTCCCTGCGGGCGATCCGCGAGCAGTACGGCCTGGACGACTCGCTGCTGGTGCAGTTCTGGCAGTTCGTCAGCCACGCCGCGCGCGGTGATCTCGGGACGTCGATCAGGACCGGGGAGAGCGTGACCGGCATGCTCCGCAGCGCTCTCCCGGTCACCCTCGAGCTGTCGTTCCTGGCGATCGTGATCGCCGGCGTGATCGGCATCGGCGCCGGCGTGGTCGCTGCCGTCCAGCGCGGCCGCCCGGCCGAGTGGGCCGCGAACGCGCTCGCGCTGCTCGGCCTGTCGGTACCGAACTTCTGGCTCGGCCTGATGGCGATCCTCTACCTGTCGGTGGCGATGGGGCTGTTCCCGGCGTCGGGCTTCGTGCCCTTCTTCAGCAACCCGGTTGCCAACCTCCACCACCTGGTGCTGCCGGCGTTCATCCTCGGGACCGGCCTGGCGGCGGTGATCATGCGCCAGACCCGGTCGTCGATGCTGGACGCGCTCTCCGCGGACTACATCCGGACCGCGGAGGCCAAGGGGCTGCGGCCCAGCGCGGTGATCGGCCGGCACGCGCTGCGCAACAGCCTGATCGTCGTCGTGACGATCGTCGGGCTGCAGCTCGGCGCGCTGATCTCCGGCGCGGTCGTGACCGAGCGGATCTTCGCGCTGCCCGGTTTCGGCAAGCTGACCGTCGACTCGGTCTTCCAGCGCGACTACCCGGTGATCCAGGCCGTCGTGCTGGTCACCGCCACGGCGTACATCGTGATCAACCTGCTGGTCGACCTGCTCTACTCGGTGATCGATCCGCGGATCCGTGTGAGGGGTGAAGCCTGATGGCCGTTGCCGATGTCACCGTCACCGCCGGTCCGCCGCTGTCGTCGCGCCGCCGCAAGGTGGTCAAGCGGATCCTGCGCAACCCGCTCGCGATCGCCGGCCTGGTCGTGCTGCTGATCGCGGTCGTGGTCGCGGTGTTCGCGCCGTGGCTCGCGCCGCACGACCCGACCGACACCAACCTGAGCGACGCCTTCGGCCCACCCGGTACGCCGGGCTACCTGCTCGGCACCGACGACCTGGGCCGGGACGTGCTGGCCCGCATCATGTTCGGGCTGCGCGCGTCGCTGCACGTCGGGCTGCTCGCGGTCGCGACGTCGCTGGTGATCGGCGTACCGCTCGGGTTGATGGCCGGGTACTTCCGGGCCGTCGACGCCCTGATCTCGCGGTTCACCGATCTGGTGCTGGCGTTCCCGTTCCTGATCCTCGCGGTGGGCCTGGCCGCGATCCGCGGGGCGAGCCTGGGCAATGCGGCGATCGCGATCGGGATCGCGCAGATTCCGGGCGTGATCCGGATCGTCCGGTCGGAGACGTTGCGGCTGAAGTCGCTCGACTTCGTCGCGGCCGCGATCGTCGAAGGCGCCGGTGATCTGTGGGTGCTCGGCCGGCACATCCTGCCGAACGCCGCGTCGGTCGTGATCGTGCAGGCCACGGTCGCGATCCCCGCCGCGATCCTCGGCGAAGCGGTGCTGTCGTTCCTCGGGCTCGGCATCCAGCCGCCCGCGCCGAGCCTCGGCACGATGCTGTCCGACGCGCAGCAGTTCGCGACCCGGGCGCCGTGGGCCGCGGTGATGCCGGGGCTGGCGATCATGCTGCTGGTGCTCGCGTTCAACATCGTCGGCGACAGCCTGCGCGACGCCCTCGACCCGAAAGCGAGCCGCCGATGAGCACGCCGATGCCTGAGGCAACGACCCGGACGACCGGCGCCGGTCCGGTACTGCGGGTGCGGGACCTCTCGGTCAGCTTCCGCACCGAGGACGGGCGCATCTCCGCCGTCGACAAGGTGGACTTCGAGGTCGCCGACGGCGAGGTGCTGGCCGTCGTCGGCGAGTCCGGGTGCGGCAAGAGCGTGACCGCGATGAGCCTGGCCGGTCTGCTTCCGCGCTCGGCGTCCGTCGACGGCTCGGTCCAGCTCGACGGCGTCGAGCTGATCGGCGCCGACCAGCGGACCCTCCGCTCGATCCGCGGCCGCGAGATCGCGTACATCTTCCAGGAACCGATGACCTCGCTGAACCCGGTCTTCACCGTCGGCCGGCAGATCGGCGAGGTCCTCGGCGTCCACAACGGGCTGTCCCGCTCGGCCGCCCGCAAACGCGCCGTCGAGCTGCTCAAGCTGGTCGGCATCCCGTCGGCCGACCGTCGCGTCGACGACTACCCGCACCAACTGTCCGGCGGGATGCGGCAACGCGTGATGATCGCGATGGCCGTCGCGTGCGACCCGAAGGTGCTGATCGCCGACGAGCCGACCACCGCGCTCGACGTCACGATCCAGGCCGGAATCCTCGACGTACTGCGTGGTCTGCGGGAGCGCCTCGGCACGAGCATCGTCCTGATCACGCACGACCTCGGCGTAGTCGCCGACCTCGCCGACCGCGTCGCTGTCATGTACGCCGGTCGCGTGGTCGAGACCGCCGAGGTGCACGACCTGTTCGCCCACCCCACTCACCCCTACACCGCCGGGCTGCTCGGAGCATCGCCGTCGGCCGGACGTCACGCGGGCAGCGACCGCCTCAACGAGATCCCCGGCCTGGTGCCGGTCCTCGCGGAGCAGCCCGACGCCTGCACGTTCGCCGACCGCTGCCCCCGCGCACTGGACACCTGTACGACGGAGCAGCCGCTCCTGACCGCGGGTGCTCACCAGGTGGCGTGCTGGAACCCGGTCCGTGAGCCGGTGGAGGCCCGATGAACGCCTTGGAGATCGAAGACCTGGTCATGCACTTCGGCCCGGTCAGAGCCGTCGACGGGGTCTCACTGCAGATCCGCAAGGGCACGGTCGTCGCCCTGGTCGGCGAGAGTGGCTCCGGCAAGTCCACCGTCGGCCGCTGCATCGTCCGGCTGCTCGAACCGACCGGCGGCACGGTCCGCCTGGCCGATGCCGACATCACTCACCTCAACCGCCGCCAGCTGCGCAAGCACCGCCGCGACGTGTCCATCGTGTTCCAGGACCCCGCCGGCTCGCTGGACCCGCGGTTGTCGGTCGGCGACATCGTCAGCGAACCACTCCGGCTCATGCGACAGCGTGACACCGCCGGACAGGTCGCTGACTCGCTGCGCCGGGTCGGGCTGCGGCCGGAGGTCGCACACCGCTCACCGCACGAACTGTCCGGCGGTCAGCGGCAGCGGGTCAGCATCGCCCGCGCACTCATCTCCAAGCCGAGTCTGCTGGTCGCCGACGAGCCCACCAGCGCCCTGGACGTCTCCGTCCAGGCGTCGGTGCTCAACCTGCTGGCGGACCTGCAGCGGGACCTCGGGTTCGCCTGCCTGTTCATCACCCACGACCTGTCCGCCGTCGAGTACCTGGCTGACGAGGTTGCGGTGATGTACCTGGGTCAGCTGGTCGAGCAGGGCCCGCGGGAGCGCATCTTCGGCGTACCGGCTCATCCGTACACGCAGGCGCTGCTGTCTGCTGCACCGGTGCCCGACCCGACGACCCAGCGGGCCCGGGTGCCGGTGCTGCTCGGCGACGACCTGCCCTCACCGATCGACCCACCGGACGGTTGCCGGTTCCACACCCGCTGCCCGGTGGCGGTGGACAAATGCCGGACAGTCGTCCCGGAGTCCCGGGTGATCGGCGAGGGTGGACACCGGGTCGCGTGCCACCTGGTCAACGACGACGGCACCGGCCCGGACGTACGGCGTACGCAAGACACCACTGACACAGGAGCTGCCCGATGACCTTCACCACCCGGCCCACGTTGCGCGGCACGTTCGGGATGGTCTCGTCCACGCACTGGCTGGCGTCGCAGTCGGCGATGCGGATGCTGGAGCTCGGCGGGAACGCGTTCGACGCGGCCGCGTGCGCCGGGTTCGTGCTGCACGTGGTCGAGCCGCACCTCAACGGCCCGGGTGGTGAGGTCCCGGCGATCGTTGCGACCGCTCAGGACCCGACGCCCAGGGTGCTCGCCGGTCAGGGCGTTGCGCCGGCCGGCGCGACCATCGAGCACTACCGCTCGCTCGGGCTCGACCTGGTCCCCGGGTCGGGTCCGCTGGCGGCGACAGTCCCGGGTGCGGCCGACGCGTGGCTGCTGCTGCTGAGGGACCACGGCACGCTGCCGCTGCGGACTGTGCTCGAGCCGGCGATCGACTACGCCCGCAACGGGCACCCGGTCGTCGCACGAGTCGGTGACACGGTCGAGACCGTGCGGCAGCTGTTCACCGAGCACTGGCCCACCTCGGCCGCGGTCTGGCTGCAGAACGGCCGTCCGCCGGCGCCGAACGAGCTGATCAAGAACCCGGCGTACGCCAACACGCTGGAGCGACTGGTCGTTGCGGGCGAGCAGGCCGGGTCCGACCTGGCCGCGCAGATCGAGGGCGCTCGGCTGGCCTGGCGTGAGGGCTTCGTCGCCGAGGCCGTCGACGCGTTCTCGAAGCTGCCGCACCGCGACTCCAGCGGCGAGGACCACGCAGGCCTGATCACCGGCGCGGACATGGCGGCCTTCACCGCGACCTGGGAGGACGCGGCGACGCTGGACTGGCACGGGCACACCGTCGCCAAGACGGGCCCATGGGGCCAGGGGCCTGCGCTGCTGCAGTCGCTCGCCGTACTGGCTGAGCTCGGTGACCCCAGCGACCTCGACCTGACCAGCGCGGAGGCCGTCCACACGACGGTCGAGGTGATGAAGCTGGCGTACGCCGACCGCGAGGCCTGGTACGGCGACGGCGCCGACGTACCGCTGAAGACGATGCTCTCCCCCGCGTACGCCGCAGCACGGGCGGCGCTGGTCGGCCCGGAGGCCTCGCTGGAGCTGCGGCCCGGTCAGCCCGACGGACGGAAGCCGCGGCTGCCTTCGGTGACGACGACCGGCGCTGCTGTCGACGCCACGGTCGGCGAGCCGACCGTGGCCCGCGACGGCGTGACGCGGGGCGACACCTGCCACGTCGACGTCACCGACCGGTGGGGCAACGTCATCTCCGCCACGCCCAGTGGTGGCTGGCTGCAGTCGTCGCCGGTGATCCCGTCGCTCGGTTTCCCGCTGGGGAGCCGCGCGCAGATGTTCTGGCTGGAGGAAGGGCTGCCGTCGTCGCTGGCCCCCGGCAAGCGGCCGCGCACGACGCTGACGCCGACGCTTGTACTGCGGGACGGCGTACCGGTGATGGCTTGTGGGTCGCCCGGTGGAGACCAGCAGGACCAGTGGCAGCTGCTGTTCCTGCTGCGGACCCTGGCTGGTGGCCAGGACCTGCAGGAGGCGATTGACGCACCGGCGTGGCACACGACCGGCTTCCCGTCGTCGTTCTACCCGCGGGCGACCGAGCCGGGTGGTTTGGTGCTGGAGACTCGCTTGGGCACGGCGGTCCGCGACGAGCTGGTACGCCGGGGCCATGTCGTCACGGAGTCGGACGCTTGGAGCCTTGGCCGGCTGTGTGCGGTCGGGCGTGAGCCCGGTGGCGTCCTGTCGGCCGCCGCGAACCCCCGCGGGATGCAGGGGTACGCAGTCGGTCGTTAGCTCAGAGCTGCGGCGGCTGCTGCGTCGATGTGCGCACTGGCAGCGGCCACCGCGGCTTCGGCGTCGCCTGCCGCGATGGCATCGACCAGGCGGATGTGTTCCTCCCACGAGTGCGGTGCGCGCTGTGCCGCGCCGACCCGGAACACCCAGTGCACGTGGTGGTACATGGCCGACGACAGCGACGCCAGCCAGCGGTTGCCGCTGATGTCGATCACCGCGACGTGCAGCGCGCTGTTCAGCTCGGCGACCCGGGCGAAGTCCTCCGCATCGGTCGCCGCATTGGCCTCGGCCAGCAGCGCCCGCAGCCTGGCGACGTCGTCCTCGGTGGCCCGCTCGGCAGCGAGCCCGGCGGCCAGCGTCTCCAGCTGCTTCCGTACGGCGAACAGATCGCGGATCGCCGTGTCGTCCAGCGTCGCGACGACCGCACCGCGGCGCGGGAGGATCTCCACGAACCCCTCGCTCTCCACCACCCGCAGCGCCTCGCGGACCGGGTTGCGCGAGACCCCGAAGTCGTCGGCCAGGCGGTTCTCGGTCAGCCGCTCGCCCTGGGCGTAGTCGCCGTCGACGATCCGGCGCCGCAGCTCGCTCAGCACCTGCTCCCTGAGCGCGATGTGGTCCGCACCGATCGTGCGCACCGGCCCGCCCCCGTACTGCTGGTCCACCCCGGACTCCCCTCTCGGTAGGCCGCGCCGACACGTGGCACGATCCGCCAGCACCGTACCGGACCGCGGGGCACAGAACCTGGTTGCCGCCTGGTGGTGCGGCTGGATACGTTGACGGCTTGTCCATCACGATCACGCCGTTGACCGACCCCGACTACCGGCCGTTCAGCCGCCGGCTGGCGTGGCTGGCGTCCGGCGACCACCCTGTCGGTTCGGCGTACCTGCGGCTGCACAGCAAGCCGAGCCAGGAGCACTTGGCCGAGCTGGAGCTCAGCGTGCACCCGGCTGACCGCCGTCAGGGCATCGGCTCGCTCCTGCTCGACGCGGCGCTGGAGGCCGCTGCCGAGAACGGTGCGACCACAGTCCTGGCCGATGCGACCGTCGGCTCGGCCGGCGACGCGTTCCTCGCCGCCCGGGACTTCACCGTCGGCATGCGACTCGTCTACACGCGCCTGGCACTCGCAGACGCCAAGCCGACGGCCGAGCCGGTCGCCGGCTACCGGCTGACCTCCTGGGTCGGCGTACCGCCCGACGAGCTGATCGAGTCGTTCACTGTCGCGCGCGCCGCGATGAGCGACGCCCCGCTCGGCGACATCGCGTACGGCGAGGAGGTGTGGGACGTGGCCCGCAGCCGCCAGGTCGCCGAGGTCGTCGCCCAGCGCGGCGACCTCCTGGAGACGGTGGCCGCCCTGGAGGAGTCAACCGGCGAGGTCGTCGCCTACACCGAGCTCGTCGTCCCAGGCAACGGCCAGGGCGACGCCCAGCACTACGGCACCGTCGTAGTCCCCACTCATCGCGGCCGTGGCCTCTCCCGCTGGCTCAAAACCGAGCAGATCCGTCGAACCACCCAACGCCACCCTGACCTGGCGGGCCTCCTCACCGACACCGCCGCCACCAACCAGCCCATGCGCCGCACCAACCAGTCCCTCGGCTACCAGGAAACCCACCAGGTCCACCGCTACCACCTGCTGCTCAACTAGCTCACTAGAGCTAGGCCAGATCGGCGTCGTGGGCCAGGAGGGCTATCTGGACCCGGTTGTTGAGGTCGAGTTTGGTGAGGATGCGGGTGAGGTGGGTCTTGACCGTGGCGATGCCGAGGTCGAGGGCGGTGGCGATCTCGGCGTTGCTCTTGCCTTCGGCAACTGCCGCGGCGACGTCGCGCTCGCGGTCGGTGAGCTTGGCCAGGGCGGCGACGGCCTGTTCGCGGCGGGGGCCGCCGTCGTCGCCGGCGACGTAGTTCATCAGGTGCCGGGTGACGCCGCCGGACAGGATCGGATCGCCCTCGGCGACCCGGACGACCGCGTCGACGATCTCGCGGGGCGCCGAGTCCTTCAGCAGGAAACCGGCCGCGCCGGCGCGCAGCGCCTGCAGCAGGTGCTGCTCGGAACCGAACGTCGTCAGGATCACCACCTCGGGTGCCTCCGGCAACCGTCGTACGGCCTCGGTCGCGGTCAGGCCGTCCATCACCGGCATCGTGATGTCCATCAGTACGACGTCCGGCCGCAGCTCGTCGACCGCGGCGATCGCCGCCCGCCCGTCGGCCGCGTCGCCGATGATCTCCAGCTCGGCCGCACCGCCGAGCATGCTCTTCAGCCCGGCCCGCACCAACGGATCGTCGTCGACCAGCACCACCCGAACAGCCATGCCGCACAGCCTAGGCGGTCGGCCAGGGCAGCCAGGCAGTCAGCTGGAACTCACCAGCCCGTACGCCGTACTCCAACCGCCCGCCGGCCAGCGTGGCCCGCTCAGCCAACCCCACCAGGCCGACCTGCGACCCCGGCGCCGACACCCCAGGCGCCAGCCGGTTCCGGACCTCGATCGTCAGCCCCTCCCCCGGCCCACCGCTCAGCTCCACGTGCACCAACGACCCCGGCGCATGCTTGCGCGCGTTGGTCAGCCCCTCCTGCACGATCCGGTACCCGTGCCGCCCAGTAGACGCCGGCAGCCCGACTACCTCGCCGGCAAGCGGCTCGAACCTCACCTGCATCCCCGCGGCCACCGACTCCTCCACCAGCTCGGCGATCTCCCCGATCCCCGGCTGCGGCCGCTGCCCGCCCGGATCGCTCAGGCCGGGCCCACGCAGTACGCCGACGATCTCCCGCAGGTCGTCCATGGACTCCCGCGCCGTCGCCCGGATCACGCCGGCCGTCACCGCCAGCTCGTCAGCCGGCATGTCCGGCCTGAACTCCAGCGCCCCGGCGTGCACGCTCAGCAGCGACAACCGGTGCCCGAGCGCGTCGTGCATCTCCCGGGCGATCCGCTCCCGCTCGCGCTGCCGCCCCTGCTCGACCCGCATCTCCTGCTCCGACTCGGCCCGCCGTGCCCGTTCCTCCAACGACAGCATCAGCTGTCGCCTGGTCCGGACGACGATGCCCCAGGCGACCGTCGCCAGGCAGGTCAGCGCGACGAACCCCACGGTGAACTGGTAGCCGTACGGAATGTCGATCTTGATCGGGTACAGCCAGAACTGCAGCGCAGCCGACAGGATGGCCAGGACCAGCACCGACAGGCTCACCGCCGGCCGCCGGTGCACGGCGACGCTGAAGAGCGCCAGCGCACTCGACGTGCCGACCGCCGGAAAGAACACCGACAGCAGCGTCAGCACGACCACCAGCTCGACCGGCCACCGGCGTCGCAGCAGCAGCGTGGCGGCGGCCACCAGCCCGAGTGCGAAATCCACCCCGTCCGGAGGCAGCGGCAGCTTCGGGCCGGGACCCGGCGCGGTCGGCAGCAGACTCCCACCGGCGGCCAGCAGCACGAACAGCGTGTCGACCACCCAGTCCCGCGGCGTCCGGCGGCCTTGCCCCGGCGCGGCGCGCGAACCAGGCCTGATCAGCGCCGCCACGACTCCTGGGCGATCGAGCTCCGTCGACATACCCCCAGACGTTAGCTGGCCGCGCCCAGGATCTTCTGGACCGCGGCGGTGGTGATCGGGTGGTAGCCGGGCTGAGCGGTGGCGAACACCCGTGCCGCGAACTCCCGGCCGGCCTCCGACCCGCTCAGCGCCCGGTAGACCGGCAGCACCAGCTTCATCCGGCCCACCCGGGTCAGGAACGTCGCCAGCTCGTCGTACGCCGGGGTGTAGGCGCTGGCGGCAACGATCGAGTACCAGCGGCGGGCGATCTCGCCGTTCGCCGTACCGGTCAGGCCGAACTCGCGGTCGAGCTCCTGCAGCTTCTCGGCGCTCACCACGTCCGGCGCGGCGTCCAGGAAGCGCAGCCACTCCTGCGTCGTCCAGGTCTTGCCACCGGTCGGCAGCTCACCGGTGCTCAACCAGTTGTCCCGCAGCCGGTCCACGACCTCGAACCGGTCCGACCGCGCCCGTGCGGCGAACTGCGGGATGCCCGGCTCGTCCAGCCACGCCGCCACCTCGTCCGCCGTCACCACACCGGGCCGCGGCGTCAACAGGTGCTCCTGCAGGTGCGCCACGAAGTCCTGGGAGTTGATGCTGCGGAAGGCGAACCGGTCGAAGTAGCCGCGCAGGAACGGGTCGAACACCTCGCGCCCGAACCGCTCCTCCAGCCAGGACAGGAACCAGCAGCCCTTCAGCGGGCCGAGCGACGTCGTGCCGTGGTACTCCGTGCCGTGGTTCAGCCCCGGCAGCTCCACCGCCAGCTCGGCCGGGCTCAGCGGATCCAGCTTCAGCACCGTCGAGTGCTGCTTGATCGCGGTCTCCATGACCGCCAGCTCCGTGCCGTAGACCGCCTCGACGATCCGGTTCTCGACGTACGACGTGAAGCCCTCGTTGAGCCAGATGTCGTCCCAGCTGTCCTGGGTGACCAGGTTGCCCGACCAGCTGTGCGCCAGCTCGTGGGCGATCACGCTGACCAGGGACTTGTCGCCGATCACCACGGTCGGCGTCGCGAACGTCATCCGCGGGTTCTCCATCCCGCCGTACGGGAACGACGGCGGGAGCACCAGGACATCGTACCGGCCCCAGCGGTACGGGCCGAACAGCGCCTCGGTGACCCGCATCATCTCCTCGGTGTCGCCGAACTCGGTGGCGGCCCGCTTGGCCATCTCCGGCTCCGCCCAGACACCGGACCGCTCGCCGATCGGTTCGAACACCAGGTCACCGGCCGCGATCGCCAGCAGGTACGACGGAATCGGCTCCGGCATCACCACGTCGTACGAGCCGGTACGGCGGGACCTGGTGCCGTTGTCGGCACTCATCAGCACCATCAGCTCGGGCGGGGCCGTCACGTGCGCGGCGTAGCTGAAGCGGACGCCCGGGGTGTCCTGCACCGGGACCCAGCTGCGCGCGTGGATCGCCTGCGACTGGCTGAACATGAACGGCAGTACGCCGCCCGCGGTCATCTCCGGCTCCAGCCACTGGAGGCCGGTCGCCGTCGGCGCGGTCCGGTAGCTCACGCGCACCTGCGCGTGCCCGGCGGTGCGGATGGTGAGTGCGGAACCCAGCTCGTCGTCCGGGAAGGCCAGGTTGTGCTCCAGCGGCTCCCAGCCGTCACCGGTCGAGCCCTCGACCTCCAGGACGGTCAGGTCGCGGGTGTCCAGGATCAGCCGGTCGCCGGGCCCACTCCAGGCCAGCGTGTGCGTAGCGGTCCCGACCAGCACCTTGTGGGTGAAGTCGAGGTCCAGCTCCAGGTCCAGGTGGGTGGTACGCACCAGAGCCGGCTCGGCGTAGGAGTGGCGGTCGTGGGTCACAGGGGGCTCCCGGGCATTCAGGGGGTCATGCGCCGCGGTCGTTCGCAGGCGTCGTTCGCAGGACACTACCCAGCCGACACGCCGATGACGCGGCCGATTAGAGCCAGGGGCAGCACCGTGCCAAGTTGCCCAACTCCCGGGGTGGTGTGCCTGTACGGCACCGAGAGCTTGCAGACTGTAGGCATGATGGCGGAGAGCAGCAGCCCGGAAGTGGTGCTGCAGCGCAGGCCGTTCGGCTCGTGGCTGCTGGGGCCGGTCGACCAGAGCCCCCGGGTTCTGCGGCTCCGCGTGCAGGTGCTGCTGACCTTCTTCTCCATCGGCACCAACGTGATCGGCGCCCTGGTCGTCTTCACGCTCGCCGTCTGGGTCCTGCCCGGCCCGCCGGTCGGCGACCAGCTGAGCCTGGTCCGGTGGATCGCGTTCCCGGCGTACTTCGTGATGGCGCTGCTGGTCGGCGCGGTCTGGAGCACCCGGTTCGCGCTGCGCGTCACGAACTGGGTCCTGGAGGACCGTCCGGCGACCCGCAAGGAGCAGATCGCGACGCTGCAGCTTCCGTTGCGGCTGACCATGATCGAGGTCTTCCTCTGGCTGCTCGCGACCGTGTTCTTCACGCTGCTGACGCTCGCGCTCGAGCCGGAGAGCATGCTTCGCGTGCTGGTGACGACGTTCGACGGCGGGATCGTCACCTGCGCGGCGTCGTACCTGCTGACCGAGTTCGCCCTGCGTCCGATCGCCGCCCGCGCGCTGGCCGACGGCGCGCCGCCGCGGCGCCTGCTGGCGGCGGGGCTCAAGGCGCGCACGGTGTTCTTCTGGGCGGCCGGCTCCGCCGTACCGGTGCTCGGGCTGATGCTCACCGCCGTGATCGCGCTGATCGAGAAGGACGTGTCGGCGACGCGGTTGTCGGTGATCATCCTGGTGCTCGGCTCGATCGTCCTGGTCTGCGGCTGGTTGCTGACGTTGCTCTCGGCAAGGTCCGTGGTCGCCCCGGTGCGATCGGTGCGGAACGCGCTCTCGGTGATCGGCGACGGCGAGCTGAACGTCCGGATCCCGGTCTTCGACGGCACCGAGCTCGGCTCGCTGCAGTCCGGCTTCAACCAGATGGCCGCGGGGCTGCGGGAGCGTGAGCGGATCCGCGACCTGTTCGGCCGGTACGTCGGGCCGGACGTCGTCCGGGAGGCCCTGACGAGTGACTCGCTCGGCGGCGAGGAACGGTTCGCCGCCGTCCTGTTCGTGGATCTGGTCGGCTCGACCGAGCTCGCCGCGGGACGTCCGCCGGCCGAGGTGGTGCAGCTGCTCAACCGGTTCTTCGCGATCGTCGTCGACGAGGTGGATCGTCACGACGGGTTCGTGAACAAG
This sequence comes from Kribbella lupini, assembly GCF_039529595.1. Classification (NCBI taxonomy): domain Bacteria; kingdom Bacillati; phylum Actinomycetota; class Actinomycetes; order Propionibacteriales; family Kribbellaceae; genus Kribbella; species Kribbella lupini. The sequence goes on from NZ_BAAANC010000001.1 coordinate 2,116,535, forward strand.
TTCGCGGGCGATGCGGTGCTGGCGGTGTTCGGTGCGCCGACGGAGCTGCCGGACGCGGCAGGGAGCGCTCTCCAGGCCGGTCGGGCGCTGGCCCGCCGGCTCGGCGAAGAGTTGCCTGAGGCAACGGCTGGGATCGGGATCACGGCCGGGACCGTGGTCGCCGGGACGGTTGGTGACGTACGGCGGTACGAGTACACGGTGATCGGCGATCCGGTGAACGAGGCAGCGCGACTGAGCGATCTGGCCAAGCAGACCGACCACCACGTGCTGGCGTCGATGGCCGCGGTCGAGGAAGCGGCGCCTTCCGAGTCCGCTGTGTGGCATCCCGGCGATGAGGTCACCGTCCGGGGGCGGCCGACCTCGACGCGTTTGGCGCACCCCGAGCGGTTGGACTAACGCCCGCCGGCCACGTCGACCATCGAGCCGGTCATGTACGACGCACGGTCGGAGGCGAGGAACACGATCAGCTCCGCGACCTCCTCGGCCGTGCCCGGCCGCCCGAGCGGCGGCGTCGACCCGATCCGCTCCAGCCGCCCCTCGGCGTGGATCTCGGTCTCGATCAGCCCGGGGCGGATCCCGAGCACCCGGATGCCTTCCTTGGCGACCTCGTTCGCGAGCCCGATCGTCATCGCGTCCACGGCGGCCTTGCTGGCCGCGTAGTCGACGTACTCGCCGGCCGACCCCAGTACGGCGCCGCGCGACGACACGTTGACGATCACCCCGCCGGCACCACCCCGCGCGGTCGACATCCGCCGTACGGCGGCGCCGGCGACCAGGAACGCCCCGATCGCGTTGATCCGGAACACCTGCTCCAGCCGCTGCACGTCGTACTCGTCGACCCGCCCGGCGGGCGACACGATCCCCGCGTTGTTGACCACGGCCCCGATCGCCCCGAGCTCGCGCGTCACCTCGTCGAAGAGTCGCTCGATCTCCGCGGACTCGGCCACATCGGCCTGCACCGCGACGGCCCGCCGACCGAGCGCCTCGCACGCGGCGACCACGCGCGCCGCCTCGTCCGCGCGCGTCCGGTAGCTGATCCCGACGTCCCAGCCGTCGCCCGCGAGCGCGATCGCCGCCGCCGCACCGATCCCGCGACTCCCACCTGTCACCAGCGCGACCCCGCGCAGACTCGTCATGCGGCCCAGCTTTTCACGCCGTACTCACTCGGCGGCCTTCGGTGGCTTGGTGAGCTGCACCTGCGTCTCGGTCCCGTCGAACCCGAGCGCCCGGTAGATGCGGATCGCCAGGTACTCCGGGTCGGCGACCATCACCAGCGTCTCCGCCTTCAGCTCGTCGAACCCGTACGTCGAGGCCGTGTGCACCAGCGTCGACGCGATCCCCTGCCCGCGATCGTCCGGATGCGTCTGCACGTCCTGGAACCGAGCGACTCCCGACCCGTCCGTCAGCAATCCCAGCGAAGCCTGCAAGCGGTCCCCGTCGAACGCCCCGAACCACTGCCCGTGCCCTGCCTCGACCACCGCCCGGTGCGCGGCCTCGCGCCGCCGTACGAAGTCCTCGTAGCCCTCCATGTCCATCGGGTTGGAGGCCAAGGTGAGCCCGACCAACTGTTCCCAGTCGTCGTCGCTGCTCAGGAACCGGTACGCCGACGTCGTGTTCGGCCGCGCCGGCGGCACCACGCTCCGCGCCGACATCACCGTGCTCCGCTCGACCTCGAGCCCCGCCGCCGCCAACTCGCCCGCGTCGCCCGCTGCCCCGTCCACCGAATCGATGCCGAAGGCAACGTGCTTGGCGTCCGGGAAGGTCTGCCGGAAGATCTCCAGCCACCCGTCGACCTCGCCCGCGCCGACGGCCGACGGCAGCAGCAGGAAGTTCCCCCACCAGAACGTCGGGTTCGCCGGCGTCCGCACCACCACGTGCGATCCGGCGTCGCTCACCTCACTTCCCCCGAGAGCGAGCAGCAACAGATCGGTCCGGTAGCCGAGGCTCGTGATCTCCACGCCTCTATCGTCGTGCGGCCGTCAAGGCCTTTGTTGTTCGGCGGCGTGGGCGATGTTGCGTTGCATGCCGCCGAAGACGATGCCGTGGAAGGGTTTGATCGCCCACCAGTAGAGCTGGCCCGGCAGGCCGCGAGGATGGAAGAGCGCCCGCTGGCGGAAGACGGTTCGGCCCTCGGCGTCCTCGTCGACGATCAGCTCGAGCCAGGCCAGGCCGGGCAGACGCATCTCGGCGCGCAGGCGGAGCAGCTTCGGTTCGTCGAGGTCCTCGACGCGCCACCAGTCGAGCGGGTCGCCGACAGTCAGGTCCTTCGGGTTGCGGCGACCGCGGCGCAGGCCCGGACCGCCGAAGACACGGTCGAGCAGGCCGCGGGCCCACCAGCCGAGGCGCCAGGAGTACCAGCCGTTGCCGCCGCCGATGCCTTCGATCACCGCCCAGAGCTGCTCAGGCGACGCGGAGATCACGCTCTCCCGCTCGTCGACGTACAGCGAACCGCCGGCCCAGTCCGGATCGCTCGGCAGCGGATCGCTCGGCACCCCGGGCGTCGCCGCCGAGGCCCAGCTCGTCGTGACGTCGAGATCCTGGATCCGCTGCAGCGCAAGCTCGACAGCGCGGTCGAACCCGACCAACCCCGGCGCCGGATCCGGCACGTACTGCGCGATGTCGTGCTCCTTGCGGACCACCTCGTGGATCAAGCTGTCGACCAACGGCCGCGCGATGCTGTTCGGTACGGGCGTCACGAGCCCGACCCAATGGCTCGAGAGCGACGGGGTGAGCAGCGGCAGCGTGACGATCCGGCGGCGCTTGAGGTGCGCGACGTCGGCGTACCGCTGCATCATGTCGCGGTACGTCAGCACGTCCGGTCCACCGATGTCGAACCCGCGGTTCACCTCAGCGGGCATCGACGCGCTGCCGACCAGGTAGTGCAGCACGTCCCGTACGGCGATCGGCTGGATCCGCGTCCCGAGCCAGCGCGGCGTCACCATTACCGGCAGCCGGTCGGTCAGGTACCTCAGCATCTCGAACGACGCCGACCCCGACCCGAGAATCACCGCCGCGCGCAGCACCGTCGTCGGTACGCCGGACGCCAGCAGGATCTCGCCGACCTCGCGACGCGACCCGAGGTGCGGCGAAAGCTCCTCCCCCTCCGGGTAGAGCCCGCCGAGGTACACGATCCGGCCGACGCCGGCCTTCCGAGCCGCCGCCCCGAAGGTCCGCGCCGAGTGCCGGTCCCGCGCCTCGAACTTCTTCCCGGTCCCGAGCGCGTGGATCAGGTAGTACGCGACGTCGACGCCCTCGAGCGCCGCCTCGACCTCGTGCTGCTCGCCCGCATCGGCCTCGACGACCTCGACGTCGTCGTACCAGTCCCGTCCCTCCAGCCGCCGCGGATTCCGGGCCATCGCGCGGACGCGGTGGCCGGCCTTGAGCAGCTCGGGGACCAGCCGCCCACCGATGTAGCCGGTCACGCCGGTGACGAGGACGAGCTTCTGACCGTCGGGCTTCGCTGTGCTCACATCCTGTCGAGTGCCCTGTTCGCGAAGAGGTTATGCCGAAGTTGTGCGCCATTGACAGGCAGTCGTGCGGCTGCCTATTGTCGAAAGGCAGCCACGCGGCTGCATGTTAGGAGTGAACAGCGTGATGGACGACGTGTTCCGTGCCCTCGCGGACCCGAGCCGGCGGCGTCTGCTCGACGAGCTGAACACGCGCAACGGCCAGACCCTGCGCGAGCTCTGCACCGTCCTGGACATGGCGCGGCAGTCGGTCAGCAAGCACCTCGCCGTACTGGAGGCCGCCAACCTCGTCACCACCGTGCGGCGCGGGCGGGAGAAGTTGCACTACCTGAACGCCGAACCGATCAACGCGATCGCGGACCGCTGGATCACCCGGTACGACCGCCGGCGGGTGCACCTGTTCGCCGACCTCAAGACCGCATTGGAGCAGCAGACCATGAGCGACAACGACTTCGTCTACACCACCTACATCCGGACCACGCCCGAGCGGCTGTGGCGCGCGCTGACCGAGCCGGAGTTCACCCGCGAGTACTGGGGCCTGCACCACGAGACCGACTGGCGGCCCGGCTCGCCGATGGAGTGGAAGATGGGCGACGTGACGATGGCCGGCGCCGGCCAGAAGGTCGTCGAGCACGAGCCGTACCGGCGACTGGCCTACACCTGGCACGTCATCACCCCGGAATTCGCCGCGGCCGCCGGGCTGTCCGCCGACGACGAGGCCGCGATCAAGGACGAGCCGCTGTCCACCGTCACCTTCACCCTCGAGCCCGAGGACGACCAGGTGAAGCTCACCGTCGTCCACACCGGCTTCGAGCCCGGCAGCCGGATCCGCGAACTGGTCGGCGAAGGCTGGATCCGAGTGATCGCCGACCTCAAGTCCGTCACCGAATCCAGCAAGGCACTCCAGGGCTGACGGCGTTCAGCAGCCGGAGGCTGGGGGGCGTGCTCGCCTCAGCCGCCGGCTTTGCGCTGCTTGGTGATCGACTGCTGGTAGGCGTCGGCGTACGTCGGGGAGTCCTTGATCAGGCCGTCGCAGAACGCCGCGACGTCGGGGCCGATGAGTTCGAGCACTCCCTTGCCGGAGGCAACACCTTCCTCGAAGAAGTCGACGATCCCGGACAGCAGGTCGCCGTCGGTCAGGCCGACCGGACCGACCTTGAAGAAGTACTTCTGCATCTCCCGGTAGACGATCTGGTAGTCCGGCGGGAGCCCCTTCACCCGCGCGACGTGCGCGCGCCACTGCTTCTTGCCCTCGATGATGTCGTGGATGCCCATGTCAGCCTCCCAGCCGTTCCAGCTTCTTCGCGACGTTCCGGTTCAACTGCTCGCGCCAGCGGTCCCGGTAGGTACGGCGCCCCTCTCCCCCGGCCAGCGCCGAGCAGAATCCCGCGAGGTCGTCCCCCAGCACTTCGTCGACGCTCTGCCCCTGCGCCGCGGTCTCCTCGAGCAGCCCGAGGGCACCGTCGAGGATCGGCAGCAGGTTGCGCCCGGTGAAGTCGCCGTACGGCGCCAGGTGCGCCTTGATCTGCTCCCATGCCGCCCGATGGTCGGCCGGCAACGCCTGCGCCCGGACCTCGAACGCCTTGTACTCCGTGGTGAGATCGCTGCCGGTGATGGTCTCCCAGATGTTCATCGCCCGCCCTCCTTGAGCTTCTCGATCCGCTCGGTCACGTACTCCCATTTCGCCCAGAACCGCGCCAACTCCTGCCGCCCCGCAGCGTTCAGCGCGTAGAACTTCCGCGGCGGCCCTTGCTCCGACGGCCGCTTCGTCACCCGCACCAGCTTGTTCCGCTCCAGCCGCAGCAGGATCGTGTAGACAGTCCCTTCGACGACGTCCGCGAACCCGAGCTCGTTCAACCGCCGCGTGATGGCGTACCCGTAGGTCTCGTCGGTGTTGACGATCTCGAGCACGCACCCCTCGAGCGTCCCCTTCAACATCTCCGTCAGATCGTCCATGCTGCGCCCTTCCAGTACTCAGTCACACCAAGTACCAGCTATACAGTAGCACTGAGTACCGGAGCCGGGTACAGGCGAGTTGGCGGCCTGACGTTGGTCGGAGTTGGGGGCTCGACCGGGGGTGAGGGGTTGGGCCGGAGACGCAGCGTGGTGGGTCAGGGGCGGCGGTGGATCAGGAGAGGGAGCACCGCGGCGGCACCGGATTCTCGGAGTTTGGCGGTGGCTACGGTGATGGGCCACTGGGACGACGAGGCGTCGACGACCAGCAGGACCGAGCGGGCGGTGATGGCTTGGGCGGTGGTGCTGTCGACCTCGATGGCGTCTCGCCAGACTCGGGCTTCCTCGGCTGACGAGAGGCCATCGTCCAGGGCGTACGGGTTGAGGGTGAGCTCGGCGCGGTCCAGGCGGCCGATTTCGGCGAGATGGTCGGCTACTGCGGTGGTCAGGCCTCGGTAGCCCGCGGCCGGCAGGGGGATGACAACCTCGGGGCGGCGGGACCACGCGTCGCGCCAGCGGGACAGGGCGGCGACGCAGCCGGCCTTCAGGGCTTCCACGTGCGCAGGGTCGGGGGTGTCGCTGAAGACCGATCGCAGGACCTCGCGCCACTCGGGCGCGTCGGCGTACACGATCGTCCGCCCGGGGTCCGCGAGCAGCGCCGGCGGAATCTTGCCCTTGGCACCGAACGCTCCCCCGGGCCACATCTTGCGCGGCTCGAGGACGTGGGTCTCGCCGCGGAGCTGGCGCGTGATCGCCTCGACGGTCTCCGGGTGAGGTGCCGCGGTCAGCGGGTCCGGGAGCAGGCCGAGACAGACCGAGCACCGGCCGCACGGTTCGGCCGTCGGGTCGTCGAGCGACTCCTGAAGCAGTTGCATCAGGCAACGTTCTCCCCGGGTGTACGCACGCATGATGTCGGCCTCGCGCCGTCGTACGGCGACGATGCCGTCGTAGTGCGCGGCGTCGAACGTCCACTCGGCGTCCGTCCGCAGCCAGCCCTTCTCGACCCGCTCGACCGCGCCGTCGACGGCCAGCTGCTTCAGCATCAGCTCGACGCGGCCACGGCGGAGCCCGGTCTCGGCCTCCAACGACGGGACGGTCGCCGGCTGATCAGGCCCGTACGCCGAAAGGCCCGCCAGCAGGCGGTTCACGTTCTCGGGCACGGGGATGGTCGCGGTCGCGAAGTAGTCCCACACGCCCGCGTCGGCATCCGACGGCAGGAGCGCGACGACGGCGTGGTCGATGCCGCGCCCAGCACGACCGACCTGCTGGTAGTACGACACCGGCGACGGCGGGGACCCGACGTGCACGACGAACCCGAGGTCGGGCTTGTCGTACCCCATCCCGAGCGCGGACGTCGCGACGAGCGCCTTGAGCCGGTTCTCGCGGAGCGCGTCCTCGAGGTACTCCCGCTCCCCCGCTTCCAGCCCGCCGGTGTACGCCGCGACCGGCACGGCCGCGCCGTGGACCTCCTGGATCGCGGACGCCAGGCGCTGCGCGTCGGCGACGGTCAGCGTGTAGACGATGCCGGAGCCGGGGAGCTTCGGCAGATGGTCGACCACCCACGCGAACCGGTCGAGCGGTGAGAGCGCGTTGACCACGGCCAGCTGCAGGCTCGACCGCGCCAACGGGCCCCGCAGTACGAGCGTCGAGGCGCCGAGCTGGTGCGCGACGTCCTCGGTGACACGCGTGTTGGCGGTCGCCGTCGTCGCGAGCACGGGGGTCTGCGGGTTGAGCTTCTGCAGTACGTCGGACACGCGGCGGTAGTCGGGCCGGAAGTCGTGTCCCCAGTCGGACACGGCGTGCGCCTCGTCGATCACCAGCAGCCCGATCTGCCCGGCGAGCCCGTCGAGCACGCGTCGGCCGAAGCCCGGGTTGGCCAGCCGCTCGGGCGAGACGAGCAACACGTCGATCGCGCCGGACCGCAGGTCGCTCTCGATCTCGGACCAGGCGTCGAAGTTGGACGAGTTGAGCGTCGCCGCGCGCAGCCCGGCACGCGCGGCGGCCGCGACCTGGTCGCGCATCAGCGACAGCAACGGCGACACCACCAGCGTCGGCCCGGCCCCTTCGGACCGCCGGATCGCCGTCGCCGCCCAGTACACCGCCGACTTGCCCCAGCCCGTCGCCTGCACGACCAGCACCCGCGCATTGGGCTCACACAGCGCCGCGACCGCGGTCTCCTGGTCCTCCCGCAACCGCGCGGCGTCCCCCGCGATCGCGGAGATCACCCCCGCAGCCGTAGCCCCACGAGCCTCGGACAACTTCAACGCATCACCCATGCCGAAGACCCTAGACGCCTCCACCCCCATCGCGTGGGCCCCTGGACCTGATCTGTGGAAAACCCAGCGCGAAGGGAAGCCGATTGCGCCGAACGCCATGCCGAAGATCGCGCCGAGCACGGCCACGCGACGAGCGCCATCACCGTGCAGCCGTGCCTGCGGGGCCTCCATGGCGCTGCGGCGCGGACGTGCACCACTCACCAACTAGCCCGAGGTGTTGTTCACGCACGCTCGCCACGGTGACCGCCGAACGGCGGCCGCCGGTTGGTGAGTGGTGCACGTCCGGCCAGCAAACGCCGAGCGGAGGAAGGCGTCGCCTACTGGCCGGGACTGCGGACCGGCGCTCGTGTTCAGTCTCTTCGCTCGCCTGCACGAGTCAGAGGTCGTCCTTGGGCGCCCCGGCTCTGCCCACGCCCGACGCGCACCACTGATCAACCGCTCGGCGGGGACACTTTGACGCCCTCGCCACGGTGGGCGCCCGCTGATGACCTCCGCTTGATCAGTGGTGGGCGTCGGTCGTGGACGCGCTCCGGCCGGGTGGACCGTGAGCTAGGCAGGCGGTCGGCGGCGTAGGCGAGTCGAGTGCTGCGCGGCGTACGGGACGGATCCGCGGGTTAGGCGGGCGCGATCCGCGGGTTAGGCGGGCCGGGGCCGGGGTTGGCCGTCGGGCGTGCATCAGCTACGCACAGGCCGCTTGGCGAGCTTGGCGAGAGCCGACTCGTCCAGGCCGGTCAGCTTCTCGAGTTCGGGCAGCGTGGTGGCGGCGCAGTCGGCGGCTCGGAGCAGGTAGGCGGCCAGGGCTGTGGCGGTGGCGGGCTCGTCTAGGTAGCCGGAGTCGCCGTTGCCGGTGTAGGCGCGGAGGCGGGTGGCGGCTGAGTCGAGGCCTTCTCGGTAGAAGGTGTAGGTGGCGGCGTACCGGGTGGGGAGTTGGGCGGGGTGCATGTCCCAGCCTTGGTAGATGCCTCGTTCCAGCGAGCGGCGGACCAGGCGGGCGTGCAGGCGCCAGGCGGCGTGGACTGCTGCGCGGTCGCCTACGGGGAGGACGTTGGTGGAGCCGTCGGAGATGTGGACTCCGGTGCCGGCGGCGGACAGTTGCATGACGTTCTTGGCGTGGTCGGCGACCGGGTGCTCCATGCTTTGGTACGCCGCGGCGACGCCCAGCGAGGCCGAGTAGTCGTACGTGCCGTAGTGGAGGCCGGTGACGCGACCGGCGCCGGCGGTGATCATGCGTGGGATGAGGGCGGTGCCGTCGGGGCCGAGGATCGACTGCGGGGTTTCGATCTGGATCTCGAAGCCGAGCTTCGGGAGGGATCGGGCGCGCTCGACGGCGTCCAGGACGACGACCATGGCGTCGATCTGTTCGACCGAGGTGACCTTGGCCAGGGTGATGACGAAGCCGGGAGTCAGGGCGTCGGCGGCGGCGAGCTCGCCGACGAAGTGGTCGAGGGTGCGGACTCCGCGGCGACGGGTCGGTGCTTCGAGGGACTTGATGCGCAGACCGTGGTACGGCGGTGCAACGCCGGCCTTCACGGTCTCAGCGAGTGCACGTGCCGCGGCGACAGCTGCGGCGTCTTCTTCCTCGTCGGACCGCGTGCCGTACCCGTCCTCGAAGTCGATCCGCAGATCCTCGATCGGTTCGTCGTCGAGCTTGGCGCGGACCCGCTCGTAGACCAGCTCACGCTGGGGCTCGGAGGCGCCAGCAGGCGCGGACTGCCCCAGCGCCGAGGCGAGCTGCGCAGCCGTTCCGCCATGAGCTTCCAACGCAGCCTTGGCCTGAGAACCCCACTCGTCAACGGTCCGAACAGAAAACCGATCCCCGGGCACATAAACCGTGTGCACAGGCTGCCGCACTCCCCGGTCCCCCGGGTAGCGCGTGGTCAGTACGGCGTCGGCCTCGGCCAGCCGTCGGTCCAGGTCGCCGACGAGAGCGTCGAGGTCTGTCATACCCACCACCTTAATCTCCGCGAATTCCGTATGACGGAGACTAATATCCGTAAAACGGAAGCCGCAAGAGCTTGAGCTTCCAAAATCTGACGCTAGACTTCCGCCATCCGGAAACCGAAGGAGATCTCGTGGCGGAAACCACCGCGCGCTCGGGCAGTGTCCAGTCGATCGAGCGTGCGTTCGGCCTGCTCGAGCTGATGGCCGACGCCGGGGGCATGCTCGGCCTGTCCCAGCTGGCCACCGCCTCCGGACTGCCCCTGCCGACGATCCACCGCCTGGTCCGCACGCTCGTCGACCTCGGCTACGTCCGCCAGGAGCCGTCCCGCCAGTACGTGCTGGGCCCGAAGCTGATCCGGCTCGGCGAGACCTCGTCCCACATGCTCAGCGTCTGGGCCCGCCCGCACCTGGCCCGTCTCGTCGACGAGCTCGGCGAGTCCGCCAACATGGCGATGCTGGACGGCGACCAGGTCGTCTACCTCGCGCAGGTCCAGTCCCGGCACTCGATGCGGATGTTCACCGAGGTCGGCCGCCGGGTCCTCCCCCACTGCACCGCGGTCGGCAAGGCGATCATGTCCCAGTTGCGCGACACCGAGGTCCGCGAGCTGCTGCAGCGCACCGGTATGCCCAAGCACACCGAGACCACGATCACCGACGTCGAGGAGTTCGCCGCGCAGCTCCGCAAGGCGCAGCAGGACGGGTACGCGACCGACGAGGGCGAGCAGGAGCTCGGCGTCCGCTGCATCGCCGTACCGGTGCCCGACGTCCCGTCCCGGCTCGCGATGTCGATCTCGGGCCCCGCCGGCCGGATGACCGAGACCCTCGTGGACCGGGCGATCCCCCTGCTGACCCAGGCCGCCCAGTCGCTGTCCGACGATCTGCGCTAGGCCACCCGGAGGATCACGCGCGACGCCCCGGAGCCCTGCTCGACGTCCTCGTGCGCCGCGGCGATGTCTTCCAGGGAGTACTCAGCGCGTACGTCGTACCGCAGATCCCCGGCAACCAGCGCCGCCGTCAGATCACGCGCCGCGAGCTGGTTCGCCTCCTCGGGGAAGTCGTCGTTGCTGATGAACCGTACGGCGACGTTCTTGAACGCCAGCTGCCAGTACGGCACCGCCGGCCGGGTCTCACCGGTCGCGTACGTGGCGACCGAGCCGTTGTACCGCAGCACCTCGGCCGCCAGGTCGATCGTGCGGTCGAACGCCAGGTCGGCCACCACATCGATCGCGTCCGGTCCGACCGCGTCGACGATCTGATCCTTCAACGAGGGGCCGGACATGAAAGCGTGATGCGCCCCCAGCTTCAGCGCGACCTCACGCTCCGACTCACGCCGTACGGTCGCCAGCACCGTTGCCCCGGCGCGCCGGGCGACAGCCACCGCCGCCCGCCCGACGGCGCCGGTCGCGCCGGTGACCAAAACGTTGCTCCCGGCCACATCCCCGCCCGCCGTCACCGCACGATGCCCGGTGATCCCCGGAATGCCGAGGCCGGCCGCCTGCGCGCTGTCGACGACGCCAGGCAGTACGACGGCATGTCCCGACGGCACCACCGTGTACTCGGCCGCCGTCCCACCCGGCCGGTAGGACTGGGCCAGGAACACCCAGACCCGCTCCCCGATCCGCTCGGTGGCAACACCGTTGCCCACAGCATCGATCACCCCGACGCCGTCCCCGTGCGGCACGACGCGCGGGAACGCCATCGTCGATCCCCAGTAGCCCTGCCGCTTGCCGATGTCCCCGACGTGGATCCCGGAGGCCTCGACCCGGACCCGCACCTCACCGGGCGCGGGCTCGGGGACCGGCAGCTCGCCGACGCGCAGGACGTCGCGCGCGGCCCCCTGCGCGTCGTACCAGGCAGCCTTCATCAGGCCCGCGGTCATCGCGCCAGCTCGGTGTGATGCTCGGTGAACCACTCGCGGAAGCTCTGCAGCTGCGGGTTCAGCTCACGGACCAGGTCGAGATCGCGGTCGCGCGTGAACTGCTCGTGGTTCTCCGCGTAGTACTGGAACATGTTGCCGAACTCGGCGGCACCCTCGAACCCGAAGGACCGGAAGGCGTCCCAGTCGTGCGGCGCGTAGGTGACGGGCTCGCCGAGCACGTCGCTCATCGTCGCCGCCAGCTCGGCGCCGGTCAGCGCCTGGCCCGCGATCGCGACCGTCCGGCCGATGAACTCCTCGCCCCGGCCGAAGATGCCGAGCGCGGTCCGGCCGATGTCCTCGACGGCGATCGCGTTGATCGGGCTGTCGCCCATCGGCAGGGTGAGCACGAGGTGGCCGTCGGCGTCGCGGGCCGGGCCGAGCGAGTCGACGAGGTTCTCGTAGTAGAAGGTGGTCCGCAGGAAAGTAGTCGGTACGCCGGCCTGGCGGAACAGGTCGTCGGCCTCGCTCTTGGCGTCGAAGTGCGGCACCTTGTACCGGCCGTCGTCGAGGGTCGGGACGCGATCGGTGTCGCCGAAGTGCGGCCGGGTGTCCTCGAGCGTCGACCAGATGACGTGCCGTACGTCGGCATCGCGCGCCGCGCGGGCGGCGTTGCCGGCCTGCTCGAGCTCCATGTCGGCCGCGGACCGGGCCGCGACCTCCGCCTCGGTGCGCTCGGCGAAGTAGTTGGTGACGACGTACGCGCCGTACACGCCGTCGAACGCCTTGCGCAGGCTGTCCTCGTCGTCCAGATCGGCGGCGACCACCTCGGCACCGGCGTCGGCGAGCTTCTGCGCCGCCGCACCGTTCGGGTTCCGGGTGATCGCCCGGACGGCGAACCGCCGGGCCGGGTCCGCCAGGATCGCCCGCACCAGGCCGCCGCCCTGGATGCCGGTCGCGCCGACGACAGCGATGGTCTCCGTCATGTCAAACTCCTTGATCGTCATGAATCTTGACTACTTCAGAAGCGTAGACCGCGGCCATTCGATAGTCAAATATGGTGACGATCAAGTAATATGACTACCGCGATCGATGCCTGGCCGGTGGCTAAGGTGTTCACCTACACGGCAGCGGAAGGAGCGTCGGTTGGTCACCCGAGCGGAGCGCAGGGCAACGGATCCCGACCTGGGCGTGCTGTCCGGCCGGCTCCTGTTCGCGGTCCAGCGGGAGCTCTTCGCGACCCTGGCGACCCAGGGATTCGACGACCTGAAGTACCGCCACGGCGCCGTACTGGCCTATCTCACCGCTGACGGCGTCCGGGCGACCGAGCTGTCGCGGCTGTCCGGCCAGCACAAGCAGATCATCGGCACCCTCGTCGACGAGCTCGAGGCCCTCGGCTACCTGGAACGCCGTCCCGACCCGAGCGACCGGCGCGCGAAGCTGGTCTGCCCGACCGAGCGCGGGCTGGCCCAGATGCGCGCGGCCGACGCGATCGTCGACGGCATCGAGGCCCGCCACGCCGAACGGCTGGGCGCGAAGAACTACCGGCTGTTCAAGCAGATGTTCCGCGAGCTCACCGAGCCCCCGCCCGGCAGCGAGCCGCCGGACTAGACGTCGATGCGGGAACCCATGATGACCACCCGGTCGCGGGGCAGACCGAAGTACTCGGCGGCGTCCGCGCTGATGTGCGACGTGGCCACGAACAGCCGGCTCCGCCAGCGCGGCATGTCCGGGTGCTCACCGAGCCGCAGCTCGATCGTGGACAGGAAGTACGACGTGTCGCTCAGGTCCAGCGACGCCACCTCGGAACTCTGCTCCGCGGCCAGCCGCAGTACGGCGGCGACGTCCGGCGTCTGGACGTACCCGAACCGGGCCGTCACGTGCACGATCCGGTCGTCGTCGAAGCCGAGGTCGTCGATCGTGATCCGGTCGGCGTCGTCCACCGACGGCACCGGCTCGGTCTCGATCGACAGGATCACGACGTTCTCGTGCAGGATGTGGTTGTGCTCGACGTTCGCCCGCATCGCCAGCGGCACGGTGTCCTTGCCGCGGTTGAGGAAGACCGCCGTCCCGGGCACCCGGTGTAGCGGCGGCCGGGCGTCGTGCAGCTCGTTGATGAACGTCGTCAGCGAGCCTTCCTGACGCTCGCGGCGCGCGGTGACCAGGGCGCGGCCACGCTGCCAGGTGGTGAGCACGGTGAAGACGGTGATGCCGATCAGCAGCGGCAGCCAGGCACCGTGAACCAGCTTGGTCAGGTTCGCCGCGAGGAACAGCAACTCGATCGACAGGAACACCGCGCCGCCGCCGAGCACCACCCAGAGCGGCTTCCCCCACTGCTTGCGGACGATGTAGAAGAACAGCACGGAGTTGATCGTGACCGTGGCGGTGACCGCCATCCCGAACGCGAACGCGAGGGCGGCCGAGGTCTGGAACGCGAAGACCAGGGTCAGCACCGAGATCATCAGCGCCCAGTTGATCCACGGGACGTAGATCTGACCGATCGTCTTGCTCGACGTGTGCAGGATCCGCAGCCGCGGCAGGTAGCCGAGCTGGACCGCCTGGCGGGCGACCGAGAACGCGCCGGTGATGACCGCCTGGGACGCGATCACCGTCGCCGCGGTGGCGAGCAGCACCAGCGGGATCCGTCCCCACTCGGGTACGAGCAGGAAGAACGGGCTGCTCACCGAGGACTGATCCTTCAGCACCAGCGCGCCCTGGCCGAGGTAGCTCAGGATGCACGCCGGGAACACGAGGATGAGCCAGGCCCGGGTGATCGGCGCGCGGCCGAAGTGCCCGAGATCGGCGTACAGGGCCTCGGCGCCGGTGATCGCGAGCACGACCGCGGCCAGCGCGAAGAACGCGTGCCCGAAGTGGTTGGTCAGGAAGCCGAGCGCGTACGTCGGCGAGAGCGCCTTCAGGATCTCCGGGTGCCGCGTGATGCCGCCGATCCCGGCGGCACCGATGGTGGCGAACCACAGCACCATCACCAGTCCGAACGACCGCCCGATCCGGCCGGTGCCGAGCCGCTGCAGCGTGAACAGCACCACGATGATCGTCGCGGTGATCGGTACGACGTACGCGTCCAGCCCGGGCTCGACGACCTTCAGGCCCTCGACCGCGGACAGCACCGAGATGGCCGGCGTGATCATGCTGTCGCCGAAGAACAGCGACGCGCCGAAGATGCCGAGCCCGGCCAGGATCAGCTTGGTCCGCCGGCTGCCGTTGGTCCCGTGGCTGCGGATCAGCGTGATCAGGGCGAGGATGCCGCCCTCGCCCTGGTTGTCCGCGCGCAGGACCAGCAGCACGTACTTGATCGTCACGATGATCGTGACCGCCCAGAAGATCAGCGATACGATCCCGAACACGCTGTCGGCCGAGACCGGCACCGGGTGCGGGTCACCGGGGTTGAACACGGTCTGGATCGTGTAGATCGGACTCGTCCCGATGTCGCCGAACACAACGCCGAGCGCACCGATCGTCAGCAGGGTCCGGGACTGCACGCGGCCCTCCGCGTGACCGGCGCTCATCGCATCAGCCTGTTCACGCGCGCAGTGAACCACCTCCCGGCGCCGGATCGGAGCCGAGCACACGGGTTGCGCTGTGAGAATCCTGTGAGAAAGCTGCGGGCAGTCCGCTGATGTCGTAGCGAGCGCTACACAGCTATAGTCTTCCGTACTGTTCGTTACCTACGAGAGGACGCCCCGTGATCGATCCGGTGACGCTGGAAGAGCAGTACGGCGCGCACAACTACCACCCGCTCCCGGTCACCATCGCGCACGCCGAGGGCGCCTGGGTCACCGATACCAGCGGCCGGCGCTACCTCGACTGCCTGGCGGGGTACTCCGCGCTCAACTTCGGCCACCGGCACCCGGCGCTGATCGCCGCCGCGACCGAGCAGCTCGGGCGGGTGACGCTGACCAGCCGCGCCTTCCACCACGACCAGCTCGGGCCGTTCTGCGCGGAGCTGGCCGCATTGGCCGGCAAGGACGCGGTCCTGCCGATGAACTCCGGCGCCGAGGCCGTCGAGACCGCACTCAAGCTCGCCCGCCGCTGGGGCTACCTGGTCAAGGGCGTGCCGGACGGGCAAGCCACCATCATCGTTGCTGACGGCAACTTCCACGGCCGGACGATCAGCATCATCAGCTTCTCCGGCGACGCCGTGGCGCACGACAACTACGGGCCGTACACGCCGGGCTTCCGGTCCGTCCCCTACGGCGACGCCGCCGCGCTGGAGGCGGCCATCGACGAGACGACGGTCGCGGTGCTGCTCGAGCCGGTGCAGGGCGAGGCCGGCGTGATCGTCCCACCGGAGGGTTACCTGGCCGCCGTACGGGAAGCCTGTACGACGAACAACGTGCTGATGATCGCGGACGAGATCCAGTCCGGGCTCGGCCGGGCGGGCGCGACGTTCGCCTCGGAGCGAGCGGGCGTCGTACCGGACGTGTACATCCTCGGAAAGGCGCTCGGCGGCGGCATCGTCGCCCTGTCGGCCGTCGTCACCGACCGGGCGATCATGGACGTCATCACACCGGGCACCCACGGCAGCACCTTCGGCGGCAACCCGCTCGCCGCCGCGGTCGGGCGCGCGGTCGTGAAGCTGCTCGAACCCGGTGATCTCCAGCTGCACGCGCGGAACCTCGAGACCGGGCTCCGCGAACGACTCGAACCGCTCGGCGCGCACGGTCTGGCCGGGCTGCGCGTCCACGGTCTCTGGGCCGGACTCGACCTCGATCCCGCGCTCGGCACCGGCCGCGACCTGTGCGAGAGGCTCGCAGAGTACGGCGTCCTGGCCAAGGACACGCACGGCTCGACCATCCGGCTCTCGCCGCCGCTGACCATCACCAGCAGCACGCTCGACTGGCTCACCGAGCGCTTCACGCTGGCGCTCAAGTCCCTGGCCGGCTAGGCCGCACCCCACACGAGGCAGAACTCATTGCTTTCGGGATCGCGGAAGGTGGCCCACTCGTCACCGTCGTAGATGTCCAGCGCCCGGGTCGCCCCGAGACCCAGGACGCGCTCGATCGCGGCGTCCCGGCGCTCCGCCGGGACCCGCAGATCGAGGTGCACCGGGTTCTTGCGGTCCACCGGCGGCTCCGGCACCTGGCAGAAGTCGATCCGCACCGTTGCCCCGTGCAACTCGACGAAGTCGTCGCCGCCGTCGCGCAGCTCACCGCCGAGGAACTCCTGCCAGAACCGTCCGAGCGCCCAAGGGTCGCTGCAGTCGATGGCCACCGCGGCCAGCTGCGGTACGTCGTCCATGCCCGCCAACGATAGCCGCGGGCACGGACGGTCTCAGGAGCGGGCGAGGTGCACGCCCGACCTCGGCCGGGCGAGCTGCTCGTCGAGGTCGCGCAGGACGTGCAGGAATGCTTCCGAGAACGTCGGGAACGGCTGGATCACGTCGAGCAGCACCGCGACCGGTACCCGCGCGCGGATCGCCAACGTTGCCTGCTGCAACCATTCCCCGGCCTCCGGGCCGACCGCGTGCGCTCCGATCAGCACCTCGCCGTCCGACACGATGGTCAGGAAGCCGGGCTGGCTGTCGTACGCCCGCGTGTAGGTCGCCGTCCGGGGCACCCCGGACAACTGCACCGTGCTCGTGAAGGGCCCGTCCGCGGCGCCGACCGACGCGGCCTGCGGGTAGCAGAACACCACCCGCGGGACGGCGTCGTAGTCGGCCGTCCGCGGCCGGCCGAGGATGTTGCTCGCCACAACGCGGCCTTGGTACTCCCCCACGTGCGTGAGCTGCCACAGCCCGGTGATGTCGCCGATCGCCCAGAGCCCGGGCCCGACGGCGAGCCGGTCGTCGACCGGGATGCCCCGCGGGTTCGGTGTGATGCCGACCGTCTCCAGCCCGATGCCCTCGACCCGCGGCCGGCGGCCCGTCGCCGCCAGGAGCTTGTCGCCCCGGAGCTCGGACCCGTCAGCCAGTACGACGACGTACTCGCCGTCCTCCCACGAGGCCCGCGAGATGTCCAGACCGAGCCGGACGTCGACCCCGTCCGCCGCGAGCGCCGTCGCCACCGCGACCCCGACCGCCCGCGGCTCGCGCCCCAGCAAGTGCTCACCCCGCTCGATCAGTACGACGGCCGACCCCATCCGCGCGAGCGCCTGACTCATCTCGACCCCGGTCGCGCCGCCGCCCAGCACGAGCATCCGCGCCGGAACCTCGGTCATCCCCGTCACCTCACGGTTCGTCCACACCCCGGGCACGTCGCGCAGCACCGGCGGAAGCACCGGATCCGCCCCGGCCGCGATCACGATGTCGCCGGCCGTGTAGCGCCGGTCGCCGACCATCACCGCGCCCGGCCCGTCCAGGCGTCCACTCCCCCGCAGGACGTCGACGCCGGCACCGGCGGCCCACGCCACCTGCCCGGCGTCGTCGTACGACGAGACCATGAAGTCGCGCCACGCCAGCGCGGCCGGTACGTCGATCGCGCCGGTCACCGCCTCGCGCGCGCCCGGTACCTCGCGGACCTCGGCGAGCGCCTCGCCGGGCCGCAGCAAGGTCTTCGACGGGATGCACGCCCAGTACGAGCACTCGCCGCCCAGCAGTTCACGCTCGACGACGGCGACCCGTACGCCGCCCTTGGCCAGGGCCGCGGCGCAGTGCTCGCCCGGCGCGCCGCCGCCGAGCACGATGACGTCGTAGTCGTGCCCGAGCTTCGTGTCCATGGCCTGTACTCCTCGCGCTCACCGGATGCCGACAATCCGAGCGTCGCTCAGGCCACGCCGGGTCGAGCCAGGGAGTCTCCCTGGGCACCGCGGACCAGGGACATCCCCTGGTGCGAGTCGGCCCCGCCGGAGCGGATCGTCGGAACCCCAGCCGAAGGAGCGACATGACCAACGACGGCGGCGTGGTCCCAGCCGGTACCCGGCCGGACGAGCCGCTCGCGGCGTTGCGCAGCAGCACCGGGACGGCGCTGCTCGCCGCAACCGTGCTCGCGTCGATGGTCGGCTTCCTCGACGCGTACATGGTCAACGTCGCCATCCCGTCCATCGGTACGGCGCTGAACGCCGGAGTCACCCAGCTGCAGTGGGTCGTCACCGGTTACCTGCTGGCGGTCGCGTCCCTGCTGCTGCTCGCCGGCGCGCTGGCCGACCACTTCGGCCGCCGCCGGATCCTCGTCGTCGGCCTCGGCATCATGTTCTTCGCGTCGCTGGCCTGCGCCGCCGCGCCGAACGTCGAGCTGCTGATCGCGGCCCGGGCGATCCAAGGGATCGGTGGCGCTCTCGTCGTACCGAGCAGTCTGGCGCTCCTCAATGGCACGCTTCGACCCTCCGACCGGACCAAGGGCATCGGAGTCTGGGCCGGGATCTCCACACTCGGTACGACGCTCGGCCCGTACGGCGGCGGCTGGCTGATCGACCACGGCTCCTGGCGCTACGTCTTCCTCCTCAACATCCCGCTGATCGCGGCGGCGTACTGGGTGCTGCGCCACGTCCCCGAGGTGCAGGGCTTCCGGCGTCCGCTGTCGCTCGACCTTCTCGGCGGACTGCTCACCGTGCTCGGCCTCGGCGGCGTCATCTACGCCCTCACCGCCGGCCCGTCCTCCGGCTGGGGCAGTGCACCGGTCCTGGTGTCCGGCCTGGTCGGCGTCGGCTGCCTCGTCGCGCTGGTTCCCCTCGAACAGCGTCGAGCCGCACCGATGGTCCGTACGGCGCTGTTCCGGATCCGGCAGTTCGTCGCGATCAACGCCACGACCATCCTCTTCTACGGCGCACTGAGCGCCGCGTCCTACCTCGTCGTCCTGCAGTGCCAGCTGCAACTGGGCTACAGCGCCACCGCGGCCGGAGCCGCTCTGGTCCCGGAGTCCGTCGTGTTCCTGCTCGTGTCGCCGTTCGTCGGCAGCCTGGTGGCGCGGGTCGGCACCCGCTGGCCGATGAGTGTCGGCATCCTGATCGTGGCCGCCGGGTTCGCCTGGCTGTCGATGGCCGAGCCGGGCGACGGCTACCTGACCGCCGTACTGCCGGGCGCCATCTTGTGGGGTCTCGGGATCGGACTGGCGGTCGCGCCGCTGACAGCCGCCGTACTGGCTGCTGTCGACGACTCGGACCTCGGTGAAGCGTCAGCCGTCAACGACGCCGCGTCCCGCGTCGGCGGCGTGGTCCTGGTCGCCCTCGTGCCGGCGCTGATCGGCGCCGGCGGTGCGACCAATCTCGCCGAGCCGCTCGCCGACGGCTACCGGACGGCGATGCTCGTGCTGGCCGGTGTGGCCGTTGCCGGTGCCCTGATCACCGTGCTGTTCGTCGCGTCCGGCCGGCCGAAGGTCGCGCAGATGCCCCATGCCCAACCCCGTGTCCACGGCTGCGCCGTACCGACCTCGTGACAGGAGCCACCATGACCGAGACCCTCACCACCGTGCAGTCCGAAGGGACGCTGGCCGGCCAGACCGTGGTCGTGATCGGCGGCAGCTCCGGCATCGGGCTGGAGACCGCCCGCCAGGCCCGCGCGGCCGGGGCACGGTTGTTCATCACCGGCCGGAACCGCGAACGGCTGGCCCAGGCCGCGACCGAGATCGGCGCGGAAAGCTCGGCGACACTTGACGTCAACGACTCGGTCCGGCTCGAACGGGTCTTCTCCGGACTGCCGCAGCAGATCGACCACGTGCTGGTCAGCGGCGGCGGCCCGACGTACGCGCCGATCGCGGAGATGGACTTCGACGAGGCGCTGCGCGGGTTCGAGGAACGGCTGATCGGCGCGCTGCGGATCGCGCAGCTGTGCATCGGGCGGATCCCGGCCGGCGGCTCGATCACGCTGATCGGCGGTACGCACGCGCGACGTCCCGGCCTCGGGCTGGTCCTGGCGGCGATCGGTACGGCGGCCCTGCCGGCGATCGCCGCCAACGCCGCGATCGAGCTGGCGCCGATCCGGGTGAACACGATCGCGGCCGGCTTCGTCGACACTCCGCTGTCGGCGCGGCTGCTCGGCGGGCACCTCGACGAGCGGCGGGACGAGCTGCGCGCGACGCTGCCGATCCATCGCGTCGTCGGTCCGGAGGACGTCGCCGCGCTCGCCGTCCACCTGATGACGAACACCGCACTGACCGGTGCGACGTACGACGTGGACGGTGGTCAGCAGCTGATTCCCTAGCCGGAGAGCTTCTCCAGGTCGGTGCGGGGCAGGGCTTCGCGGAGCTGCCGGCGGGAGGTGATGCCGAGCTTGTCGAAGATCTTCCGCAGGTGCCACTCGACCGTGCGCGGGCTGAGGAACAACCGCGCGCCGACCTCCGGGTTGGACAGCCCGTCGCGGACCAGCAGCGCGATCTGCTGCTCCTGCGGGGTCAGCTCGGCGCCGGCCAACGGCGTCCCGATCCGCTTGCGGACGGTCTCACCCGTCGCCAGCAGCTCCCGGCGCGCACGCTCGGCGAACGACTCCATGCCGATCGAGCCGAAGGACTCGTGCGCCAGCCGGAGCTGCGCGCGGGCGTCGACCCGGCGGCTCTGGCGACGCAGCCACTCGCCGTACAGGAGACGCGACCGCGCGAGATCCGGTCTCAGCCGGGTGCCTTCGAGCTGCTCGATCGCCTCGACGTACGCGTCCTCGGCGCCACTCACCAGCCCACGGGCGCGCGCCGCCAGACCCAGTCCCCACGGCCGGCCGGTACTTTGCGCCCGTTCCTCCAGCCGTTCCAGAGCATCGGCCGCGGATTTCAGGTCGCCACTGCGGACGGCGGCCTCGACCCACTCGCCGAGCGACCAGGCGGAGACGAACAGCTCGGGCGTGTCGTTGCCCGCCATCCGGGCCGCCAGCAGCGCCTCGTCGTGCCGGCCGACGGAGTTCAGCAGCACGGAGCGGGCGTAGTGCGCGTACTGCACCGCGGTCCCCTGCCCCTCGGCCGACGCGGTCCGGATCGTTGCCTCGATCAACGAGTAGGCCTCGTTCTCGCGGCCGCGCAGCGACGCCAGCACCAGCCCGCCGTACGGCGCGATCTTGGTACCGGTGGCCTCCCGGACCGCGGCCGCCTCGGCCTGCAGCGAAGCGGCCTCGCTGAAGTCGCCCTCGAGGGCGACGACCTGGCCGAGCACGTTGAGCCCGACCGCCAGGACGGCGAGAGCGCCGGTACTGCGCGCCACCTCCACCTGCCGGGTCGCCGCGCCGATGCACGCCTCGAAGTCCCACGCCGCCGCCGCGGCTGCCGTCGCGACCCAGCCCCAGCGCAGCACTTCCTCGGCGGTCACGTCGCCACGCGCGAACGCCTGGGCCGCCTCCCGCAGCATCGGCAGCGCCTCGGCGCGTTCGTCGGTCAGCAGCAGCGCGAACCCGTCGAGCAGCAGATCGGACCCGCGCCCGTCGGCCTTGGGCGCCGTCCGCGCCGCACTCGACACCTTCCGCAGGTCCGCGGAGGTCGCCAGCCGGCCGGCGAACAGCGCCGCACTCCACGCGTCGAGATAGGTGTCCCGGGCAAGCCGTGCGTCGAGCGGCTGGAGCGTCTGCGCCGCGCGCAGCAGCAAGCCCGGCGCCTCACCACCCCGCTGCACCGCGAACGCGGCCTCGGCGCGAAGCATGTCGACCCGGGCCCGCCCGAGCTCGTCCAGCTCCCCGGCCTCGGCGGTGGCCAGCATGCCCTGTGCCGTGTCGAAGGCTCCGGCCTGCAGCCCGGCCTGCGCCGCGGCCAGCGCACGATCGCCGCGCCGCCCCGGATCGGCGGTCAGCGCGACGGCCCGCTGCAGGAACGCCGCCGCGGCCGCGAATCCGCCACGCGACTGGGCTCGGAGCGCCGACTGCTCCAGTTCCAGCGCGACCGCTTCGTCCGGTCCGGACGCCGCGGCGGCGAGATGCCAGGCCCGCCGGTCGGGATCGAGCTCCGGGTCGGTGACGTGGGCCAGGGCCAGGTGGACGTCGCGGAGCTCCTGCGCCGTCGCCGATCCGTACAAGGCCGACCGGACCAACGGGTGGCGGAACGTGACGCGTTCCCCGAGCGTCAGCAGGCCGTCGATCTCGGCGAACGCCGAGGCGACGCCGAGCTTGTCCGCGGCCCTCCACACCAGGATGGGGTCGCCGACCGGTTCGGCGGCCGCGACGAGCAGGAGCCGCCGCGTCGACGACGGCAGCAGATCCGCCTGGCGCAGAAAGCTCTCCTCGATCCGCCCGGGCAGCATCTGGGCGCCCAGCAGCCCGAAACCGCCGGCGAGCTGGGTCTGGGTGAGTCCACGCGGCAGCTCGATCAGGGCGAGCGGATTGCCGCCGGTCTCCGCGACGATCCGGTCGCGGACCGGCTCGTCGAGGACGAAGCCGACGACCGATCCCAGCAGCGCCCGCGCGTCGTCGTCCGGCAGGCCGCCCACGGTCAGCTCGTCGAGCGGCCGCAGCTCGTCGCGAACCTCGCGCGCGCCGAAGAGCAGCCCGAGCGCCTCCGCGTGCAGGCGCCGGGCCACGAACCCGAGCGTCTGCGCCGTCGCGGTGTCCAGCCACTGCGCGTCGTCGACGATGCACAGCAACGGCTGCTTCTCGGCCGCCTCCGCCAGCAGGCTGAGCACGGCCAGCCCCACCATGAAGCGGTCCGGCGGAGGACCTTGCTGCAGCCCGAACACGGTCGCGAGCGCAGCCTGCTGCGGCGCGGGCAGCTGCGGCACGCGGTCGAGCAGCGGCCCACAGAGCTGGTGCAGCGCGGCGAAGGCCAGCTCCTGCTCGGACTCGACGCCCACCGCACGGAGCACCCGAAGCTCGGGCGCCGCCTCCACGGCGTACTCGAGCAGGGCGGTCTTGCCGACTCCTGGCCCACCACCGACCACCAGCACCCGGCTGCGGCCCGCGCGCACCTCGGCTACCAGGTCGTCGAGCACCCCGCACTCCGACCGACGCCCGAAAAGCTTCATGCCCCGCCCCTCCGCCGCGAGCGGCCGGCGCGCCACGCCCTTGCCGACCCGCGCCAACCCTAACTCTCCTCGGCCGTCGGCGGACCGATCATCTCGAACTCAGATCTTGTTCATGTCGCCCCGGTTCACTGAGGGCTCCGCCCTCGTCACCGTCAGGAGTCAGTCGTGGATCGTCGAAGCTTCCTCCGCGCCGCCGTCATCGGTTCGTCCGCCTCGGTCGCCTTCGGGTTCAGCGTGACGCCGCAGGCGCTCGCCTTTCCGGCCCAGACCGGCCCCAGCCCGTACGGCGGACTGCAGGCCGCGGACGCGAACGGCATCATGCTTCCGCAAGGCTTCACCAGCCGCGTGCTCGCCCGCTCGACCCGCGCTGTCAGCGGGTACACCTGGCACAACGCGCCGGACGGCGGCGCCTGCTTCGCCGACGGCACCGGCTGGATCTACGTCTCGAACTCCGAGGTCGGCAGCGGCAACGGCGGGACCAGCGCACTCCGCTTCAACAGCAGCGGGACGATCACGAGCGCGTACCGCATCCTGTCCGGTACGACGCAGAACTGCTCCGGCGGCGCGACCCCGTGGGGCACCTGGCTGTCGTGCGAGGAGACCGACCTCGGCTACGTCTGGGAGACCGACCCGTACGGCGCCAAGGCCGCCGTACGCCGTCCGGCCCTGGGCCGCTTCGCCCACGAGGCCGCCGCGGCCGACCCCGATCGCCGCGTCGTCTACCTGACCGAGGACACCCCCGACGGCGGCTTCTACCGCTTCGTCCCGACCACCTGGGGCAACCTGTCGGCCGGCACGCTGCAGGTACTGCGGGAGTCCGGCGGCGCCCTGTCGTGGGTCACCGTTCCCGACCCGGACGGCAGTCCGACCCGGACCCGCAAGCAGGTCTCGGGCATGAAGCAGTTCAACGGCGGCGAAGGCTGCTACTACCGCAACGGCACCTGCTTCTTCACCACCAAGGGCGACAACCGCGTCTGGGCCTACAACGCGGTCAGCAACACCATCGCCATCGCGTACGACGACGGCCTGACCCCGAACCCGCCGCTGACCGGCGTCGACAACATCACCGGCACCTCGTCAGGCGACCTGTTCGTCGCCGAGGACGGCGGCAACCTGGAGATCTGCGTCATCACCCCGAACGACGTCGTCGCGCCGTTCCTCCGGGTCACCGGCCAGTCCGGCTCGGAACTGTGCGGCGTCGCCTTCAACCCGGCGGGCAACCGGCTGTACTTCTCGTCTCAGCGCGGGACAACCGGGTCGAGCAGCGGCGGGATCACCTACGAAGTCACCGGCTCGTTTCGCTAGCGGCAGGTCGGCATGATCGTTCGGGCGGTGTCGCGGTCGGCGGCGGTGATCGGCAGGGCGTACTTGCGGGCGACCTGGAGGTAGCGCAGCACGTAGACGCAGCGGTAGGCCCGGTTGAGCGGCATCCACTCCCCCGGGCCCGAGTCGTTCTTCGACGCGTTGGCCGGGCCGTCGACCGCCAGCAGGTTGGCGGCCTGGTCGTTCGCGAAGTCGACGCGGCGCTGGGCCGGCCAGCGCGCGGCTCCCATGTCCCACGCCCTGGACAGCGGGTAGATGTGGTCGATCTGCACCTTGGACGCCGTGGCCTTGCGGAACTCGACGCGACGACCGGTGTACGGCTCGGTGGTCAGGGTGCCCTCGACGACGACGCAGCTCTTCGCCGTGCGGTTGTGGACGGCGGTCAGCTGTGCGGCCAGGACGTCGTTGCGGGTGTCGCAGCCGTTGTGCCCACCCGGGCCGTTGTGGTCGTCGGTCCAGCTCTGCCCGAACTTGTCGCGGGTGTACCCGGCCACCTCGGGCCGCTTCGCGATGACCCGGGCGCCGCGGAGCTCCGCGTCGATCGCCTTGGCGGTCGCGCCTTGGGGTTTGGCGATCGACGGAGGCGGCGAGCTGGGTCGCGGGGTGGGCCTGGGCCCGGCGCCGGCGACCGTACAGCCGGAAAGGAACAGGACAGCAACAAGCAGGAGGCGGATCACCGACGGAAAGTTACCGGCGGAAGCCCGTCATTCCCCGCCGCACGCGCCGACGCGCGTCGACTATCCGAGTCGCTCGACCGCCCCCGTCCCGACCACCCACGCATCCGGGAAGCGCAGGTCCTCCCAGAAGGCCGCAGGCTGCTCCAGGCCGATAGTTGCCGTCAGCCACAAAGTCGCGGCCATCCCGTGCGACGCGACGATCACCGGCCGTCCGTCCGCCGCCGCTACGTGCTCGGCGACGCCGGCTGCGAACCGCCGTACGACGTCCTCCCGCGGCTCCCAGTCGTCGTGGTCGACGCCGTCGACGTACGCCCGGCGCCGGGTCCGGAAGTCCCCGTCGTACGCCTCGACCCGCTCGATCTCGTCGAAGCGCCGATCGGTGATCACCGGGCCGAGCGGCTCGATCGTCGCGATCGCCTTCGGCTCGGTACTCGCGACCAGGCGAGCGCCGGCCGGAAGCCGCGCGCACAGCTCGCGTGCGGCCTCCCGCCCTTCCGGACCGAGCACCCAGTCGCGCGCGGGCGTCTCCGGCCCGTGGACGGGCATGGCGTGGCGGACGAGGACGAGCATCCGGACAAGCTACTACCCGGCCCAGCGGCCGGTGAAGAAGGTGAGCGCGACGACGGTCGACAGCGGGGCCACGACGCACAGATAGGTCGTCCGGACCCACGGATTGCGCAGGCTCCAGACGCACAGGCCGACCCACAGCGGCCACCACAGAAGCGTTGCCCGGGGCATCGACATCAACCAGTACGACGTACCGAGAGCGAACAGGCTCAGCCCGATGTACGTCGCCTCCGCCCAGCGCCGACGCCGGACGAGCAGCGCGAGCAGAACCACACCGACGACCGTGGCCACCAACTCGGCCTGGAACATCGCGGCGTACCCCGTGGTCTGGACGTGGTCGAAAGCAGCGGTCCACGTGGTCGACCAGGTGTGCCACGGCGCCGTGAGGTCGCGGTACCAGCCGCGCTCCTGGGCGTGCTTCCACGCCATCAGGTCACCGGTGTTCGCGTAGAGGTAGAGAAAGTAGGCGGCCACCGGCAGTCCGGGGACGGCCAGCCACGGGATAGCAGACCACTTCCGGTGCCCGCGGGCAGTGACGACGAAGTGCACGGCTATCGCCGCCGCCAGGAACAACCCGGTGATCCGCACCGAGGTCGCGAGCGCCGTGAGCAACGCCGCCAGCGCCCATTGATGACGCCGAGCAGCCAGCCAGGCCGGCAGCGCGAACGCCAGGAAGAGGGCCTCGGAGTAGCCCGCGGCCAGGAACACCGCGCAGGGCGACAGCAGGAAGAACAGCACGGCGTCCCGGTCCGCGCTGGTCCCGGGCCGCTCCAGCCGGACGATCCGGGCCAGCGCGAGCACGACGACCGCTCCGCTGACGAAGGAGATCAGCACGCCGGCGAGCGTCCAGTGCGGGAGCACGGTGTGGACCGCCCGAAGGACGATCGGGAAGCCGGGGAAGAACGCCTCCCGGTTGTCCCAGCCCTCCGTCCACGGCCCGGTAGTGCCCGGGAAGTACCCGTCACGGGCGATGTCGCGGAAGTGGTACCAGTCCCACTGCTGGAACGCCGCCGCGAGCTTGCCCGGGTCGTGGGTCTCGGCGTCCGCGGGGAACAGCCAGCGCGCGCAGTACGCGGTCGTCCAGACGGCGACACGGGTCAGCGCGTACAGGTACAGCACCCTGCGATCCACCGGCGTGAGCCAGTCTCGTCGCGAGTACGCCGGGGACAGGGCGGGTCGTTCCGCCGTACTGGTGTGCGTCATCACCCCGTACTTGCCCGCAGCCCCCATTCCCCTTCTCGGGGATCAGGCTTCGGGATCGAGCAGGTGGTTGTAGGTCATGAACGCGGTCCGCAGCTCCTTGTAGCCGACCCGGTCGAACAGGACCGTCATCGTCGTCCCGTCGTACCGCTCGACCAGGCCCGGCCCGAACGTGCGGTGCCTGACCCGGCTGCCGACCGGGAAGGGCTGCTCGGCCGCGGGCGCCGCCGTCCGGCCGGACAGGTCGTTGTCGCAGTTGCCGCACGGGCCGTCGTACCGCTCGCCGAAGTAGCTGAGCAGGAACTCGCGCCGGCAGCCGCTGTGCTCGGCGTACGCCGCGACCATCTCCACGCGGGAGCGCGCGACCTCGCGCCGGTCGTGCTCGACCGCCGACGCCTTGGCGACGGCCTGGTCGACGTCGGTGCGCGCGGCGAGCTTGAACCGGTGCGTGACCGTGACCGCCCGGGCGTCCGTCAGCCGGCCGAAAGCGCGTTCGACCCGGGCCGGGCTGAGCCGGCTCGTCGCGGCGAGCTCGGCGATGTCGGCCGGATGGTGCTCGTCGATCGCGGCGGCGACGGCGTACAGGTCCTCGTCGCGGACACCGCCCGAGGCGAAGAACCGGTTGATCCCGAGATTGGCGTGGCGGTAGAACAGCTCGATGTCGGCGGGCTCGCCGTCGCGGCCGGCGCGGCCGATCTCCTGGTAGTAGGCGTCGACCGACCCCGGCGCCTCGGCGTGGCTGACCCAGCGGATCCCGGGCTTGTCGATTCCCATGCCGAAGGCAACGGTCGCGACGACGACCCGGTACCGGTCGGCGAGGAAGCCGTCCTGGACGTCGCGGCGTTCCTTCGCCGCCAGGCCCGCGTGGTAAGCCTGCGCGGACACCCCGGCGAGGCCGAGCTCCGCGGCCAGCTCCTCGGCGTGACGATGCGTCGCGACGTACACGACGCCCGGTCCGCGGGACGACCGGACGTGACTCAGCAAGCGGCGGTTCTTGGTCTCCTCGTCGGCGAACGTGTGCACCGCGAGGTTGAGGTTCGGCCGGTCGAAACCGCCGACGACCACGGCCGGCGAGCGCATCTCGAGCCGGTGGACGATCTCGTCGCGCACCGGCGGTGCGGCGGTCGCGGTCAGCGCGAGAGTCGGCGGCCGGCCCATCGTGCGGATGGCCGCGGCCACGCGGAGGTAGTCGGGCCGGAAGTCCTGCCCCCACTCGCTGACCAGGTGCGCCTCGTCGACGGCCACGAGGTGTGGCCGGGACGCCGCCAGCAGGTCGAGCACGTCTACGTGGGTGAGCTGCTCCGGTGACATCAGGACGAAGCCCGTACGGCGTTCCGCCAGCATCGCGCGTGCCTGGTGCTGCCCGGCGTGGTCGCCGGAGTTCAGCTCCGCGACCTCCGCACCGGCCGCCGACAACGCGCGCAGCTGATCCCGCTGCAGCGCGACCAACGGGCTGACCACGATCGTCAGTCCACCCAACGCCAGTCCGGCGAGCTGGTAGATCGCCGTCTTGCCCGTCCCGGTGGCGAGCACCGCGAGCGTGTCCTGCCCGTCGAGCACCGCCCCGACCGCCTCGGCCTGCCCAGGCCGCAGCACGTCGTACCCCAACCGCTCCCGCGCCAGCGCGGCGACGTCCTGCATCGGGTCAGCTTCCCCCTCCGCGCCCGTTCGCCGCAACCAGCAACGGGACGAGCTGCTCGGCATCGGTCAGCGACCCGTGATGACCGACGAACCGGCTCAGGCGGGACTCGGCCTTCGAGCGCACGACCACCGTCGATCCCCGCGCGGCCACCACGACGTCGCCGATCCGAGCCCGTACGCCGTCCGCGATCCGCGGGCCGAACCAGCCCTGGTCGATCGCCTCCTGCCGCCGGAGCACCTGGGCCCTGGACTCGAGGACGCCGCGCCAGTTGTCGACCACGTCGTCGACGGCGGCGGCATCGGCGTACAGGTAGCGCACGCGGCCCTCGCCGCCGAGCACCCGTACGCCGTACTGGAGGTCCGGCTCGGTGTCGAAGTCGATCCGGTCGTCTTCGGCCGCCGCCACCATCCCGTGGTCGGCGGTGACCACGAGCATCGCGTCCGGCGGCAGCCCGTTCGCGATCGTCTCGGCGAGATGGTCGACCACGCCCAGCTGGTGGCACCAGGCGTCACTCCCGGGCCCGTAGCCGTGGCCGATCCCGTCGAGATCCGCGTGGTAGGCGTAGCAGAGCATCCGATCGCTCTCCCGCAGCGCCTGCAGGACCTGGCTGATCAGGTCACCCAGCGCGTACACGCCCCGGACCTCACCACCCCGCAGTACGGCGCGCGTCAGCCCACTCTTCGCAATCTCCCGCGGCGCCACCAGCCGCACCGGCACCCCACCCGCGACCGCCTGCTCGAACACGGTCCGCCCCGGCTGCACCTCCTCCGGCACCAACCGCTCCCGCAGATCCAGCCCCTCCCCCTGCCGGTGCCACCCGAGCACGTTGAGCAGCTCGCCCTCGACCGCGAACGTGTACCCGACCACGCCGTGCTCCCCCGCCAACCGCCCGGTCCCCAACGACGCCAGACTCGTCGCCGTGGTCGACGGAAACCCCGAGGCAATCGGCTCGCCGGCCAACGACGCCAGAAACGGCGCGTCCCGCGCGTGCGCCCGCAACAACTCCCATCCCAGCCCGTCCACCACCAGCAGACAAACCTTCCGCGCAGCAGGCAGCCCCAGCACGTCGAAAGCGCCGTCGACCCCCAACCCCGCCAGCACCGAAGGCCCCACCCCAGCCAACGTCCGCACCTTCTCCACACCCCTAGTCTGAACCAGACTGGCGGAAAGCAACCGACCTGGACGGTGTCCCTTGACCAGCATCACCACAGCCGAAGCCCACCTGCGCGGCGCCGACCCCGTCCTCGGCGCGATCATCGACCAGGTCGTGCAAGCCACCGGCGGTCCCCTGACCACGGCTCCGGACGTCGAGGACCCCGACCTGCCGAACGACCACTACGGGGTACTGGTCCGGGCCATCGTCAGCCAGAACATCTCCACCATCGCGTCCCGGGCGATCTACCAGCGCCTGCACGAACGTTTCGGCGGGCGCCCGCCGAGTCCCGAGGAGATCCTCGCCACCGACCCCGACGAACTCCGCCTGTCGGCCGGCCTCTCACACGCGAAGACCGTCTCGCTGCGCTCCCTCGCGGAGCACGTCCTGGCCGGCGAGCTCGAGCTCGACCGTCTCCATCTCCTCCCCGACGAGGAGGTGACCGCACAGCTCTCCGCGGTGAAGGGCATCGGCACCTGGACCGCCCACATCTACCTGATCTTCCACCTCAACCGCCCCGACGTCCTCGCCTCCGGCGACCTCGAGATCCGCCGTGCCGTCGAGCGCGAGTACGCCCTCCCCTCCATCCCCCGCCCGGCCGACGTCGAACGCATCGCCGAGCCGTGGCGCCCCTACCGAACCCTCGCCTGCCTCTACCTCTGGCGCTGGTGGGAGAACCTCGCCGTCAGGTAGTGCGTAGCTCCAGCAGGACGGCACTGATGTCGCGGAGGGTGGTCAGTACGCCGTACAGCTGGGTCTGGTCGGCCAGGGTGGCGGTGATGGTGGTGGTGCCGTCGGGGTTGCGGGTGAGGGCGCCTAGTCGGCCTGACCAGTGGTCGTCGAGGTGGCCTTCGACGCGAAGCTCGTACGTGGCGCTCATCGGCCTGCTGCGACCGGCAGCTCGGAGGCCGGTGCCTCGTTGGCCTGGCGGCGCTGGTCGCGGTAGAGCGAGACGCCGAGGCCGATCAGCGCGATCCCCGTGGGCACGGCGAACGGGCGGCTGAACGACTCGGGCAGGACGGCTAGCGCGAGCGCGGAGAAGGTGCCGTAGGCAAGCAACACCGACGCCCAACGAGCCAGCACCCCGGCGCGGAACAGCGCGATGCCGAACAGCAGGCCGCCCACCGCGTACCCGAGGCCGGCCGTGAGGAACAGCTCCGACGCGCGGCCGATCTCGCCGGCCGGGGCGCGCCCGACGGCTCCGTCGATGAAGTCCTGGACGTAGCCCGGGCTGGTCAATGCCACCGTCGGGAGCACGAAGCCGACGATGCACTGCACGGCGAAGATCGCCAAGTATCCGATGCTCAGCAGCACGTATCCCGCCAGACCGAGCAGCCCGAACTGCCGGCGGTTGCGCACGAACATGCCGGTGATCCCGGCCAGGGCCAGCACGGCCATCACGGCCTTCGCGCCTTCGCGGATCGCGACGTCGGTGGTGACGACGTGCGCGACGTCGGACGGTGGGTGGTTGATCTGGACGCCGACGAAGGTGGCGCCCGCGGCGACGGCGCACAGACCGGCAGCGGCGGTGAGACGGTTCGCGGTGAGGTTCATGCTGGACTCCTGGCGCTCGGTGCCGGACGGGAGGTCCGGCGATGTCCCTGACGCTAGGAACCGAGGTGGTGAGACCACATCACCCGATCTGATGACCAGCGTGGTGACCGGCTCAGAGCAGGCCGAGGTCGGCAGCACGCCGTACGGCGGCCCGGCGAGTGTTCACGTCGAGCTTGGCGAAGATGTGCTTGGTGTGGGTGCGCAGCGTGTTCACCGAGACGAAGAGCCGGCGCGCGATCTCCGGGCCACTCAGCTCGGTCGCCAGCAGCCGCAGTACCTCGATCTCACGCTCGCTGAGGCCCTCCCCGGACGCGGCCGGAGGCCTCCCCAGCAGCAGCTGGTCGGCGTACGACCCACCGATCTGTTCGAGCAACCCCACCACCGGCTCGTCGAGGAACAGCCGGCGATACCCCGCGGGCACCCCCGCTGCGAGAGCAGCCGTGAGATCAGTCAGCGCGGCCTGCGTCTCGCCGTTCGCGCGCTGAGCCATGGCCCGGACCAGCCGCCCTTCGATCGGGTTGACCGACTTCTCCAGCACCCGGTCGAGCAGACCAAGCGACTCAGCCGCGCGGCCCTCGGCGATCAGCAGGCGGGCGAGCGTCAACTGGTCGTACTCCGCCAGATAGACCGGCGGATCCGAAGGCGTGACGCCACGCTCCCGCGCCCAGGCCCGCGCATCGTCGAGCCGCCCCTGCGCGATCCATACCCGCGCCCTGATCGCGGCGATCGGCCGCACGTCCGGGAAGTAGCCCGGCCGATATAGCGGCTCCGCCTGATCGAGCATGCCGACGGCGCCGTCGAGATCACCTCGGGCCCGCAGCAACGCGGCCGACGCCGTGTACCAACGGTGCCGGTTCTCCAGCAACGACGCTCGGTCACCGAGCGCCCGAGCGATCTCGAGCTGTTCCGCGGCCGCGTCGAGCTCGCCCTGCTCACGCAGTACGTCGGCCAGCCCCACGTGCAGGTCGCCCGTGACCGACAACCCCGGACGTGCCTCTGCCGCGACCACCGCCCGCTCGTACAGCCGGCGCGCCTCGACGGGCTGACCGCGTGCCAGCCACAGGTCTCCGAGCACGACCGTCGCGCCCAGCGCGTCCGTTCCCATCCCGGCCGCTCGCAGGCTGACAACCGCCTCGGAGAACGTGTCGACCGCCGTACCGAGATCGCCGGCAGCCCACGCTGCCAAACCGACGAACCCGGCCGCCGCGCCGCGCGGGAAGTGATCTTCGGGCCCGGCCAGCGCGAGCGCCCGGCGAGCGTGCGACACCGTCCCGCCGACATCGCCACGCGCCTGCGCGACCGACGCCCGATAGACCGCGATCATCGCCGGCAGCTCACCCTCGCTGACGTTCAGCCCCGCCTCGGCAGCATCCAGCCACTGCTCGACGCCCTCGAAGTCGCCCTCCGACAGCCGGCTCCACCCGACCTGGATCGCGAGCGCCGGCCGACGCCGTACGACGTCCTCGGGCAGCGCGGCCAGCCAGCCGCGCAGCAGGCGATCCTGCCGATCCCGACGCAGCGGCGCCTCCGCCAACTCGAGGAGGTCGGCCGTGTGCTCGTGGTCCCCGCTCGCGATCGCGTGCGGGACGGCGTCGACCAGCAGCGCGTTCGCGGCGAGCCAGCGACTGGCCGCGGCGTGCAGGTCGCCGACGCGACCGGCGACCCGAGCACGCAACGCGTCGGCGAACAGGTGGTGGTAGCGGTACCACCGCCGCTCGTCGTCCAGCGGTACGACGAACAGGTTCTCCCGCTCGAGCGTCTCCAGCATCGCCTGCCCGTCGGACCGACCGGTGAGCGCGTCGCACAGCCCGCCGCTGAGCTGGTCGAGCACGCACGTGTCGAGCAGGAACGCCCGTACGTCGTCCGGCTGCCGATCCAGCACCTCCTCGACCAGGTAGTCGAGCACGAACCGATGGCTCCCGGAGAACTCCTCGACGAACCTCGCCACATCCGCCCGGGTCCGCGCGGACAGGGCAGCCAGCTGCAGCCCTGCCGCCCATCCCTCGGTCCGTTCCTCGAGCGCGGACACCAGGGCGGGCTCCAGCCGCAACCCCATCACGTCGTTCAGGAACACCTCGGCCTCGTCGGCCGTGAACCGGAGCTCGGCCGCGCGGATCTCCACCAACTCACCCCGCGCCCGCAGCCGGGCCAGCGCCAGCGGTGGATCCGCTCGGGTGGTCATCGCGACGGTGACTCGCGAAGGCAGGTTCTCCAGCAGGAAGCCGACCGCTTCGTGCACGGCGACCGAGTCGATGACGTGGTAGTCGTCGAACGCGATCACCGTCCGTCCGGTCAGACCGCCCAGCTCGTTCACCAGACTCACCAGTACGGCGTCGGTCGTTCCACCGTCGTCCAGCAGTGCCAGCGCCTCGGCACCAGCGCCGGGCTCAGCCGTCTGGATCGCCGCCACGAGATGCGTCACGAACCGCCGTACCTCAGAGTCACCCGGGTCCAGCGCCAACCAAGCCACCCGGCGGTGCGACGCCAGCCACTGCGCCAGCACCGTGGTCTTGCCGAACCCGGCCGGCGCCGCCACCAGCACCAACCGCGGCGCTTCGTCGGTACTCAACGGATCGACCAGCCGGGCGCGCTCCACCAGCCGCCGGCGCGGCGACGGCAGATGCACCTTCGTGCCAAGGACCGGCATGCGCTCAGCGTAAGCGCGCGGCCGACCGGCGGCACGGCTCGTCGCAACCACGACCCGGCGGCCGCGCACGTACAGTGAACTGGCCGGAAGGGGAGCGTCATGGCCGTGGGAACACGTGAGTGGGTGCCGGTCGAGCATCGGTGGTTCGGGCTGGATCGGCGGACGTTCCGGCCGGGGTTGATCGTGCTGCTGATCGCCTTGGTGCTGATCTACGGGCTGCCCGCGCTCAACTCGGCGATTCCGTGGCACAACGAGATCAAGGCCGGGCAGGTGCTCGAGCTGGGGAACGGCGCGACGGCCGTGCCGCCGGCCGGGTGGCAGTTGGAGAGCGGGACGCTGACCGGCGGGAGCGCGACGAGCCTGCAGGTCACCCTGGCCAGCGGTGGCGCGACGATCCAGCTGAACGGTTCGGCGTACGACGGCAGCGCGGACGCGTTCCTCGACCAGGTCGAGCGGGCCGACGGCGATCGCCCGGGGATGAGCGGCGATCGCGGGACGCTGACGACGGGCGCGGGACTGGTCGGAGTCGTCGAGACCAGGACGACGGCCAGCGGCGACGACGAGGTGGACGCCGCGTTCAAGATGGCGATCGGCAACGCCGAGAC
Organism: Kribbella lupini; assembly: GCF_039529595.1. NCBI lineage: Bacteria > Bacillati > Actinomycetota > Actinomycetes > Propionibacteriales > Kribbellaceae > Kribbella > Kribbella lupini. The sequence goes on from NZ_BAAANC010000001.1 coordinate 2,151,215, forward strand.
GGTGGCCGCCGCACCGGCCCTGCTCGTCCGGATCCGTACGGCGGCCGGCCAGTTCGAGCACTACCAGGACGAGGTCGCGGCCCTGCTGCGCAGCATCACGCCGGGAGCGGCCCGATGAGCGACACAACAGTTTCGGACGTACGGACGGCGCAACTCGCGGCGATCGAGGAATCGGGCTGGGGGCAACCGTTCCGGTTCCTGCAGCCGCACAACCTGGCGTTCTGGGTCTACCTGCTCGGCATCGGCGGTGGCGCGCTGACCATGCTCAAGTACTTCGGTGCCGGCGGCTCCTTCTACTCCCGCGCACTGGCCGGCGGCGTACTGCTGTTCGGGCTGTACCTGATCCCGTGGCTGCTGCTGCTCCGCCACCACAACCGCTTCACCGCCCAGCCCGCCGGGCTGCTCGCGACCGGCTTCGCCTGGGGCGGTATCGCCGCGACGTTCTGGATCGCCCTCCCGGCGAACGGCGCGCTGCTGGAGATCTGGACCAAGGTCGGCGGCCCGTCGTTCGCCGCGGACTGGGGCGCCGGCTTGACCGCCCCGATCAACGAGGAGTGGGGCAAGGCCCTCGGCCTGGTCCTGCTGATCGGCCTCGCGCCGCGGCTGGTGCGCAGCGCGTACGACGGGTTCATCATCGGCGCGTTCATCGGCCTGGGCTTCCAGGTCTTCGAGGACGTGCTGTACGTCTACAACGGCGCCGCCCAGCAGTACGGCGTGGACCAGTTCGGTACGTCGCTGCAGGTGTTCCTGATCCGCGGCGCGGCCGGGATCGTGTCGCACGCGTTGTTCAGCGCGATCTTCTGCGCCGGCCTGATGTGGGTTCTCGGCCGTGCCCGCGGCGAGCGCAACGTCCTCCGGGGCGTCCTGACGATGCTCACCGCGATGGCCTTCCACTTCGCCTGGGACGACGTCGCCGGGCTGAGCGACGGCGTCGGGTACCTGGCCGCCGGCCTGCCGTTCGCCATCGCGGTCGTCGAACTGATCACGCTCTTCTACGTCCTGCGGCACGCCGCTCGCACCGAACGCGTCTGGACCCGCGCGCTCTTGACCCCCGAGCTGGCCACCGGCGCCATCGACCCACCGCTGCTCGACGCCGTCAGCGGCCTCCACAAGGACCGCCGGGCGTACCGCAAGCACCTCCACAGCCGCAGAACCGCCCGCCACCTCCAAGAGGCCGCCTCGGACCTCTCTCGCGAGCTGGCTTACGCGGGCGGCAACGACTCCCCCGCCGTCACCCACGCCCGCAACGAGCTACTCCGCCTCCGCAGCAAGACCTGACAAGGCCCGTACGGCGAGGCCGGTGAGCGCGTCGGCGTACGGCTCGTCGAACGGATGCGTCCGCAGGATCCAGCGGTGGTAGATCGGCCCGAAGACCAGCTCGACCGCGACGTCGAGAGAGGAACCGCCGATGAGGCTGTGGATGATCACCGGGGCCGGCCGGGGTCTGGGCCGTGCGTTCACGCAGGCCGCGCTGGAGCACGGTGACCGGGTCGTCGCGACGATCCGTCAGGACGGCGTACTCGACGACCTGGTCAAGCAGTACGGCGACCGCCTGATCCCCCGGCGCCTCGACGTGTCCTCGCACGCGCAGGTGCACCGCGTCGTCGCCGACGTGGTGGCGACGACCGGTACGCCGGACGTCGTGGTGAACAACGCCGGCTACGGCCTGGTCGGCGCCGTCGAGGAGCTGACCGAGGACGAGCTGCGAGCCCAGTTCGACGTCAACCTGTACGGCGCGGTCTGGGTGACCCAGGCGGTGCTCCCGCACCTGCGCGCCCGCGGCTCCGGCAGGATCGTGCAGGTCTCGACCGTCGGCGCGGTCGGCCACCTGCCGCTGTTCGGCGCCTACAACGCGTCGAAGTGGGCGCTCGAGGGTCTGAGTTCAGCCCTCGCGGCCGAGGTCGCGCCGTTCGGCATCGGCGTGCACCTGCTGCAGCTGGGCGGGTTCGCCACCGACTGGTTCGGTTCGAGCATGAGCTTCACCAGCGCGAACCCGGCGTACGACGGAACGCGCGAGGGCATCCTCGGTATGCCGGACTACCCCACGGCGGCGATACTCAGCGAGGCAGAGCCGTCGGCCGAGGAGTCGCCGGCTGTCGCCGCCCAGGCATTGCTCGAACTGCTCAACGAACCCGAACCGCCGCTGCGCAAGATCATCGGCACCGGCGCCCACGACATGGTCAAGACGGCCCTGGAGTGGCGCCGCGACGACTACGCGCGCGACCCCGCGTTCACCTGGCCCGGCCGGCCGTCCATCTAGACTGCCGTCGCGTGGACCATCAGTTCCTGCTTGTGGCCGGTGCCGGGCTCGCGATCATGATCGCGGCGTCGGTGTTCGCACGGCGCACAGGGGTCGCGGCGCCGCTCCTGCTGGTCGGACTCGGGATCGGCGCCAGCTACCTGCCCAGCACCCCGACGATCCACGTCGACCCGGAGCTCGTCCTGGCCGGCGTCCTCCCACCGCTGCTGTACGCCTCGGCCGTCCAGCTGCCCGTGCTCGACGTACGCCGGAACTTCGGACTGATCGCCTGGCAGTCCGTTGCCATGGTCATCGTTTCGGCGCTCGCCATCGGCGCCGTCGTGCACGCGGTCTTCCCCAGCATCTCCTTCGCCCTCGCCACCGCACTGGGCGCCGTCGTGGCACCGACCGACGCGGTCGCCGCCACGGCGATCGGTCACCGCGTCGGTCTGCCACCGCGACTGATGACGGTCCTGGAAGGCGAGAGCCTGGTCAACGACGCGTCCGCGCTCGTCGTCCTCCGGACGGCGGTCGCCGCGATCGCGGCGACCTCCGGCTTCAGCATCGGCGAGACGGTGCTGGAGTTCGGCTGGGCGGTGGTCGGCGCCGTGCTGATCGGCGGCGTCGTCGGCTGGGCGACCGCGCTGCTGCGGCAGCGCCTCGACGATCCGGTGCTCAACACGACGATCTCCTTCGCGGTCCCCTTCCTCGCGTACTTCCCGGCGGAGGAGGCGCACGCGTCCGGCGTACTGGCTGTCGTGATGGCCGGCCTGCTGACCGGTGCCCTCGGCAGCAAACGCTTCAGCGCCCGCGACCGGCAGACCCAGGCCACGACCTGGACGACGATCAGCTTCATCCTCGAGAGCGCCGTGTTCCTTGCCATGGGCTACCAACTTCCCGAGCTGGTCGACGCCGCCCGTACCGAGACCACCACCGGCGAGATCACCGGATTGGTGCTCCTCGTGGTGGCCCTGCTGGTCGCGCTGCGGTTCGCCGGGTTGGCGGGGCCCGCGCTGCGTGAGCGGTTCGCCCGGCCCGCCCGCAACGAGCAGACCCGCGCCAGGCTCGGGCAGTTCGAGGAGCACCTGGACGCGATGACGCCGGCCGACCGGCGCGAGGAGAACCGGATCGCCTGGGCCCGTCGCCGGCTCGCCCGCGGCCGGGCCGACGTCGAGTTCGAGGAGCGCGAACCGATCACCGGGCGCGGGTACGCCGTACTGGGGTGGACCGGCATGCGCGGCGTCGTCACGGTCGCCGCCGTCCAGACGATCCCGGCCGGTACGCCGCACGTCGACACCGTCGTTCTCGCGGCCTTCCTGGTCGCGCTGATCACGCTGGTGCTGTTCGGGCTGACCCTGCCGATGGTGATCGCGCGGATGAACTTCCGCCCGGCGGACGACGAGCGCGACTCCGTCCAGGCGCTGCTCCGGCGGGTCGGCGAGTCCGCGATCGACACCCTCGGCCCGCTCGAGGAGCAGACCATCGACGGCGAACCCCTCGACCCCGAGCTGGTCAGCACGATGAAGGAACGCATCGTGCCCCGGCTCGTCGCCGGGACCCGCGAGCTGCGGGAGACCAGACCGGACACGCACGAGCAGATGCTGATCGTGCAACGCCGCTACCTCGACGCGATGCGCGACGCCCTCGGCAGCGAGCGCAGCATCGGCGCCTACAGCTCCGCGGCCTACCGCGAGGTCGAGACGTTGCTCGACACCATCGAGCAGCGCGTCAAATCGAGTTGACCCTGGCGTCCGGTGGGACCGGGTCGCTATCGTTCCCGACCGTGGCGAGCGTCCTGACCGGGTTGCAGCCGGCGAGCTGGTCAACCGAGGACGCCGTCCGGTACGAGACCGCCCTCGAAGGCGCCGCACAGGTGATCGGCTTCTGCGCCGCGGCTGACGTCCGGGCGCGCGGCAGTTGGCAACGACTGCAGGCCACCTGGGCCGTACGCCGGCGCGCACTCACGCCGTACGCCGTGGACGAGGTCGCCGCGATCTACTCGGACGCCGAGGACCTCTTGGCCGAGGCGCTTCCTCCCCCGCAGGCACAGCCGGCGTTCGACAGCGACCGCGTCTTTCGCGAGCGCATCGTCCCGAACGAGCTGACCGGTACGCCGCAGCGCGACCCGGTCGTCGTCATGGTCAGCCAGCCGGCCGTGACCGCGCTCGTGCGTGACCTCCTCGACCGTCGCGGGCAGCCGGTGGTGATCAGCCCGGACCGTTACGAGCCCTACCATCCCGACTTCTGGCACCCGATCGACGACGAGCCACGTCCGGCACCCGACTGCAGCCGGTGGACCGATCAGGCCATCGAGTACGCCCGCGCCCAGCGTTTCGACGTCGTCCTGGAGTCGTCGCACGAGCAGGTCGCCCGCGACTTCAAGGCCGCCGGCTACCGCGTCGAGGTCGCGATCGTCGCCACCTCGGACGCGGCCCAGCGGTTCGGCGTACTGGATCGGCATCTCCGCGCCCTGGAAGCCTTCGGCTGCGGCCGGCTCGCCGAACCGATCACCCCGGAGCACCACGCAGTTGAGCAGGACGCCGACCTGATCGGCGTCTTCCGTCCGAACGGCGAACTCCTGTACGGCAACCAACGCAGCCCCGACGGCCGCTGGCATCGGGACCCTGCCGCGGCCGAGGCGATCGCCGCTGAACGCGATCGCCAGTGGTCGATCGTCGAGTCCCGCCGCTTCCTCGAAGCCGTTACGGCGTACGAGCGCCGCGGGCTGTCGGCGCCGATCCCGTGGGTCCGCGAGAAGACCGTCGAGGGCGCCAGGGCGGTCCTCGCCCTGGCGCAACCCCATCTCCATCCCGACGCGGTCGCCTTCCACAAGGCGACCGCCGGGATCACCGACTAGACGCCGTGCTCGTTGCCTTCCTTGCGCTTCAGACCGGCGAGGTTCTTGATCACCTTGCCCTTGGGGTCGACGACCGTCTTGCCCTTGATCCCACCGCCCGACCCCGGCGCCCGCTTGGCCTTCCGGCCGGACTGCCAGCCACCGTTCGCCGGATCCTGCACAGCCTTCTTCTTACCGCCCCACATGGCGTCGTCCTCTCAGCTGTCGCGAAGCCGGGATGCTACGGCGGCAGCAGCGAAGCGGACAAGGCCTCGATCGACGAGTTCTACAACAGTTCGTGATCGAGCGGGTTGCCGGCGATCCGGGTGCTCAGGCCGGTGTCGATCGCGCGGGCGGCGGTGCTGGTGGACTTGCGCTCGGCCTGGGCCTGGAAGCAGGCGAGGAACTCGTCGGTGAGCCCGAGGCGCGGGTGCTCGCGCAGGACCTCGGCGCGGAACTCGGGGGTGAGCTGGTCGTGGTTCCGGCCGACGATGTCGAGCGCCGCGGCGCGGGAGATCAGGTGGCCCTCGGGGTCGTCGTTCACGTCGACGTCCGGCCACATGTGCCGGACGATGACCTCGGCGAGGCGGTCCTGGCGTTCGCCGGACCAGCCGGCGCCGGCGGCGAAGACGCGGGCGACGTGCCCGGCAGCCTCCTCGAAGGAGACGGTGTGGCTGTCGAACTCGGGCCGCAGGCCGAGGTCGTGGAACATGGCCGCCACGAACAGCAGCTCGTCGTCGAAGGCGATGCCCTCCTGGCGGGCCAGCGCCGCGGCCCACACGTACACCCGTCGCGAGTGGCTCAGCAGCGCCGGCGAGTGGTACGCGGTGGCGACGTCGAGCGCCGCCGTCGAGGCGGAGGTCGCCGGGATCACCAGGTCGTTGAAAATGATCATACTTCGACGGTACGCCGGGAGCGGCCCGCGTCGTTGGTCCATTCCGACGGCGTGACCGTGGGCCACTTGCGCCGGCCAAGCGGCCCAGCAACACCGTCCCGAAGTGGCCCACCGACAGCACCCCGCGCGCGCCTAGAGTCGTCAACATGCAAGCCATCACTGTCCAGGACCGTCAGGCCGGCATCGACGGACTGTCCCTCACCGAGCTGCCCTCCCCGCACGCCGCCGAGAACGACGTGATCGTGCAGGTCCACGCCGCCGGTGTCACCCGCGGCGAACTGGACTGGCCGGGCACGTGGACCGATCGCGCCGGCCGTGACCGCACGCCCAGCGTCCCCGGCCACGAGGTGTCGGGCGTCGTCGTCGACCTCGGCTACGGCACCACCGGCCTGACCATCGGCCAGCGGGTCTTCGGGCTGACCGACTGGCTTCGCGACGGCACGCTCGCGGAGTACGTCGCCGTCGAGGCCCGCAACCTGGCACCGCTGCCGGCCGGCGTCGACCACGTCACCGCGGCCGCCCTCCCGATCTCCGGGCTGACCGCGTGGCAGGCCCTGTTCGACCACGCCAACCTCCAGCCGGGCCAGACCGTCCTCATCCACGGAATCACCGGCGCCGTCGGCTCGGTCGCCGCTCAGCTCGCCCAGGAGATCGGCGCCCACATCATCGGGACCGGCCGCGCCGCGCACCAGGCCCGCGCGACCGAGCTCGGTGCCCACCGCTTCGTCGACCTGGCGGGATCGGATCTCGAGAAGGCCGGCCCTGTCGATGTGGTGCTCGACGTCATCGGAGGCGAGGCCGGCGAGCGCTCGGCCGCCTTGGTCCGGCCAGGTGGCACCTTCGTCACGATCGCCGCGCCGCCGACCGTCCAGCCGGCCAACGCCCGAGCCGTCTTCTTCGTCGTCGAGCCCAACCGCGACCAGCTGGTCAAGCTCGCCACCCGCCTGCAGGACGGGCGCCTCACCCCGCTGGTCACCGCCACTGTCCCGCTGGCCGAGGCGGCGGCCGCTTTCCAGCCCGGGTCCGGCCGGACCATCATCACGGTCGCCGAGTAGCGCTCAACTGCCCAATCGTTGCCGCAGGCCCGTAGCTCGCAGCGCCCGGCACCCCAGCGCCAGGCGGACCGAGTCCTCGCCGCCGACCACGCGCACGCGATCCACGGCCCGGGTGATCGCCGTGTAGAAGAGCTCCCGGGTCAGCAGCCGGGACTCCTCGTTCGGCAGCAGGACGGTGACTTCGGCAGCCTGACTGCCCTGGGACTTGTGGATCGTCATCGCGTGCAGGGTCTCGATGTTGCCGAGCCGGCTCGGCGCGAAGTCCCGGCGACCGCGGGCGCCCGCGATGCACACGCGCAGCGAGCCGTCCGGCCGCCGGATCGTCACGCCGACATCGCCGTTGTAGATGCCCAGCGCGTAGTCGTTCGCGGTCACCAGCACCGGCCGCCCGACGTACCAGGTGTCCCAGAGCGGGTCCTCGGTCTCCTCGGTGATCCAGCGCTCGACCGTCCGGTTCCACTGCTGCACACCCCACGGCCCTTCCCGGTGCGCGCAGAGCAACCGATGCCGGTCGACCGCGGCCAGGGCGGCGTCCGCGTCGCCCGCCTCGGCGGCCTCGCGAATTGCCAGTACGTCGGGCAGCAGCGCCGACCGCAACGTCTCCCGCGGATCGCCGTCCTCGACGAACACCACCCGCTCGTCACCGCCGCGCAGCACGGTGAGCACGTCGTCCGCGCGATCCTCCCGGACCGCGAGCGCCAGCTCCCCGATCTCGCTGCCGAACCGGTGCGAGGTGCGCAGCTCGGCCGCCTCGATGTGGCCTCCGGCAACCAATCCGTCGACGAGGTCGGCGAGCACCGCGCCGGCCTCGATCGAGGCGAGCTGGTCGGGATCGCCGACCAGGATCAGCCGGGCGCCGGGGCGGACCGCTTCCAGCAGCCGGGCCATCATCGTCAGCGAGACCATCGACGTCTCGTCGACCACGATGATGTCGTGCGGCAGCCGATTGGTTCGGTCGTGCCGGAAGCGGCTCGACGAATCGGGCCGGCGCCCGAGCAGCATGTGCAACGTGCGGGCGTGGAAGTCGCCCAGCCGCGCGGTGTCCTCCGGGGAGAGCCGGTGGGACATCTCCCGCCGTACGGCTTCTTCCAAACGGGCAGCCGCCTTACCGGTCGGCGCGGTCAACGCGATCCAGGGCCGACGCTCCCCCGCGATCTCCGCCTGCTCGGCGAGCACGGCCAGCAGTCCCGCGACCGTGGTGGTCTTGCCAGTACCCGGTCCACCGGTCAGCACGGTGGTCCACTGCCGCGCCGCGGTCTCCGCGGCGGCGCGCTGCTCGACGTACGACTCGCCGGGGAACAACCGGTCGAGTCCGGCCCGCAGGACGGCTTCGTTGGCGATCACCGGCGCCAGTCGCGCGGTCCGCCCGCGCAGGTCCTCCTCGACCTGCGACTCCTCCCGCCAGTAGCGGTCGAAGTACAGCAGCGTCCCGTCGAGCCGCAACGGAAACGGTGCCCCGAGCAACGGACTCGCCGCCAGCGCCGTCCGCCAGGCGTCCAGCTCCGGCCAGTCCAGCGAAGCGCCCTCCTCGCCGACCTCCTCGCGGACCTCCGTCAGGTCCAGGCAGATCGATCCGGCGCGTACGGCCCGCGCGACCAGCGCACACGCGAGCGCGACCGTCTCGTCGGTCTCGCCCAGCATCGCCGTCAGCCGCGACGCGACGTGCACGTCCGCGGCCAGGATCACGCCGGCCTGGTTGAACTCCCGCAACCGCCCGGTCGCACCGAGCGCCAGCGCAGAGTCGAACTCGTCCACACTCGTGGTCATCCGGCCCTCCCGTCGAGCAGTTCGGACAGCGCGACGACCAGCGCCGAAGGCAACGGCCAGCTGAACACCCCGGTCGGATGCCCGTCCACGACCGGCGTCTCCGCACCGCACATCCCGCGCACGTACAGGTAGACCACTCCACCGAGATTCTTCGCAGGTTCGTAGCCAGGCAGCCGCCACCGCAGGTACCTGTGCAGCACGACCGAGTACAGCATCGCCTGCAGCGGGTAGTCCGAGTGCAGCATCGCCGCGCCCAACTGGTCCTGCGTGTAGTCGGCCGAGGTCGACGGCAGTTCCTGGTCCCCGAGCCGGTTCGTCTTGTAGTCGACCACCACGAAGCGATCACCGGGCACCCGGAGTACGACGTCGATCGACCCGGTCAGGTATCCCCGCAGGCTCTGCTCACCGAGCAACGGCTGCTCCAGCCGTTCGGCGTACGCGAGCAACGGGTCGTCCGACGGTAGATGGGCCCGCAGCAGCGGCGCCAGCTCCTCCAGCCGTACGTCGGCGCCCGCGTCGTCGCCACCGGCCAACGGGATCTCGAAGTCCAGCTCCCGCAACCGGTCCTCACGCCCGAGGTCGCCCAAGGTCAGCCCGGGAACCAGCGGACCGAGTGGCGTCGTGTGCATCGGCAGCATCGCCGTCGCCAGCACGTCCGGCGCCACGTCGACGCGCCACAACGGCAGCTGCTCCCGGATCCGCTCGGTCAGCTCCGCGTGCAAGTCGGCGGCCTTGGGGTCGGCCTCCTCCAGCGCCCCGTGCACCAGCGACCCGAACTCGGCACCGACCGGCAGCCCATCCATCGGCGACGGCAGTGCATCAACGGCTGAAGACACCGTCGGCACCACATCCAGCGCCTCGTCCTCGAGCTGACTCTCCTCCGGCTCGCTCGTGACACCGGACTGCTGCTCAGCAGCCCGGATCAACCCCGAGTACGACGTACGCCGCCACGCCAGGTCGACCTCGCGCGAGAACCTCGCGATCCCCAGTCCAGCAGGCAGCTCAGCCTCGATCGGCTCGGCCTGCTCGCCGATCACGGAGTCCTCGACGACGGGCCCACCGGCCTGCTGCCAGCGCCGTAGCCAGATCAGCACCTCGTCGTCCGACGACGCCCGGTCCAACTGGTCGGGCACCACCGGCTCGCCCTGCTTGCGCCCGCGCAGCAGTCGCGACACTCCCCCGTTGATCTCGTCCCACGACGGCGCCCACCAGGCCACCACCTGCGACTGCGCGCGGGTCAGCGCGACGTACGTCAGCCGGATGTCGTCACCGGCGACCTCGGCCCGCCAGCGCTTCTCGTTGGCCGCGTACCCGGGACGGTTCCGGCCACCGATGTCGAGACTCCGGACGCCGTCCTGGTGGAACAGCAGCAGCTCCTCGTCGTCGAAGATGTGCCGGTTGAACCCGAACGGCAGGTAGACGATCGGGTACTGCAGCCCCTTGCTCACCCAGACCGTCATGATCTGGACCGCCGCCGCATCGCTGTCCAGCCGCCGGGTCCGCTCGGCCGTACGACCCTTGCCGGTGGACTCCTGACGCAGCCAGTCGAGTAGCGCCGGCAGGCCGAACCGCTCCCGGTGGGCGGTCTCGTGCAGCAACTCGGCCAGGTGCGCGAGGTCGGTCATGTCCCGTTCGCCACCGCGCCAGCCGAGCACGCGATCGGCCATCCCACGGAGCTGAGCGGCCTCGAACACCGCGGCCACACCCCGCGTCCGCAGCAGGTCCGCCCACGCGCGCAGCGTCAGCCCGATCCGGTCGGTGAGGTCCTCGCCACCGGCGTACAGGCTAGCGGCGGTCTCCCCGAAGAACATCGTGGTCGCGGCGGCCCGGACCAGCCCGGACCGGTGCGGCTGGTCGAAGGCTTCCAGCAGGCAGAGCCAGTCCTGCGCGGCCTGGGACGAGAAGATGTCGAGGTCGCCCGAGTAGACCGCGGGGATGCCGGCCTTGCCCAGCGCCTCCCGGCAGGCCCGTGCGTCCTTGTGCGCCTCGACGATCACCGCGAGGTCGCCCGCCCGCAGCGGTCGGCCGTCGTACGTCGCACCGGAGGCGAGCAGCTGACCGATGTCGGCCGCGAGATCGCGCGTGATGTGGTCGCGCAGCTCGTCCATCGGCACGCTCTTGCGGCGCGGCGATCCGAACAGCTCGCGCTGCGCGACCCGCAGCCGGAACGGCGCGTCGCACGGCGCTCCGGCCAGACGCGTGCCCTGGTGATGCGCCTCGACGGGATGCACCACGATGTCCGGGTGCCCGAGCCGGGCGCCGCCGAGCACGGCCTGCAGGCAGTCCACGAGCGGCTGGTCGCTGCGCCAGTTGGTGCCGAGCGTCCGTCGCTGCCCCGCGGTCGCCGCCGCCGTCAGGTACGTCGCGATGTCGCCGCCGCGGAACGCGTAGATGGCCTGCTTGGGATCGCCGATCAGGACCAGCGTGCTGTGCCCGTTGAAGGCCCGGTCGATGACCTTCCACTGCACCGGGTCGGTGTCCTGGAACTCGTCGACCATCACCACGGACCACCGCCGCTGCATCCGCTGCCTGGCCGGTGCGCCCGGGTCCTCCAGCGCCGCCGCGAGCCGGGTCAGGAGGTCGTCGTACCCGAGGATGCCGAGCCGGCGTTTACGGCGTTCGATCTCGTCCAGCACGGCGTGCGCGAACGCGACCCGGACGCCGGCCGGCGTCGACTCGTCGGCCTGCTCGGGCACCAGCCGGGTGTGCGGATTGCCGACCACCTTGAGCGCGAGCTCCAGTGCGACCGCCCTGGTGATCGGCGGCTTGTCCGCCGACCGCGCGAAGAGCGCGAGGTACAGGTCGTCAACGACCTCGGTGACCAGGTCGGTCAGGTCCTCGACCAAGGTCACCCCGGCGTCGGTGTCACCGGCCACCCCGAGCGATCGCAGCACGAGCTGACAGAACTGGTGCGTCGTCGCGATCGTGGCCGCGTCGAAGTTGGCCAACGCGTCGCGCAGCCGGCTGTGCCGTACGGCGACCTCGTCCTCGCTGCCACGGGCCAGATGACCGAGCAGCCCGGGATCGTCCTGCCACGCCTTGGGATCGGCGAGCGCCTGCTCGGCCTCCGAGATCTGCGAGCGCACCCGTTCGCGCAGCTCCTGGCTGGCCGCGCGGCCGAAGGTGATCAGCAACATCTCGTCGAGCCGGGCCGCGCCTTCCGCGACGTACCGGGTGACGAGTCCGGCGAGTGCGTAGGTCTTGCCGGTGCCCGCGCTCGCCTCGAGGACGGTGGTCCCGGTCGGCAGCGGGCCGAGAAGGTCGAAGGAGTCCATCAGCGGGCTCCCTGCTCGAAGCGCAGCATCGGTTCCCACACGCGCGCCGCGTAGGCGCCGAGCCGGGTCGGCTCGCCCTGCCACTCTTCGCCGGGACGCGTCGGTTCGAGCAGGACCTTGAGCGGCATGTTCGGGCCCCAGACGCGGACGTGCGCGGGGTCGGCGTTCTCGCCGTCGAAGTTGGCCGGCTTCCAGCGCCGCCCGGCCGCGACCATCGGGTCGTCGTCGGTACGACGGGCCTGGCACCAGGCGAACGAGGTCTTCAACGGCAACGGCAGCGGTTCCTGGCGGCCGGCGTCGTACACGGCGACCAGGTCGTTGAGGAATCCGCGCGCCTGCGCGTCGACCGGCCCGAACCCGCGGGTCCCCGACCCGGCCATGCGGGAGTTGCTCGGCCGTCCGATCGCCAGTGCCGTCCAGTTGTGGTCCTCGTCGTTGGCCGACAGCGCCAGCAGCTGGATCCAGGAGGTCAGCAACTGCTTGGCGTCGAGCCGCGAGTAGCTCACCGAGACCAGGCGGTGCCCGTAGACGCCGGGCACCGTCCCGGTCAGCCGTCGGCCACCGCCGAGGTCGATGTCCACGTCGAACGCCTTGGCCTCGCCCTGGCGATGCGGGTGGGCCGCGACCGCCAGGCTGCGGGCGATGTCCCGGATCTCGGTCGCGGTCCGCCAGCCGAGCCGTCCCGGCGGCAGAGTGCCGCGTCGCCACTCGGCCTGCAGCGCCGCGTCCGGGTGGATGCCGGACAGCATGTCGTGCAGCATCCGGTCGCCGACGGACCACTTCTCCAGGTTGTCGATCTCGACCGGCATCGCGTCCGAGACGCCGTCGACCTCCCATGGCAGCGTCACGTCGAGCGCCCGGAAGAACCCCTTGACCGGGTCCTTGAAGAACGCGATCAGCTCCGCCAGCCCGACGTCCTCGCCACCGGCCAGCTTGAGCGGGTCCCCGATGAACGCCGGCCGCGGCGGCCGTGCGCCGCCGCCGACCCGCGCCGCGACCAGAGCGGTCGGGTCGAACGTGAACGGCCCCGGCGCACCGAGCCGCCCGGGCTCGAGGTTCTTGCGGTCGAAGGGCTGCAGCGGATGCTTCACCACAACGGCGTCCCGGACCGGCGCCTCCGTCGTACGGTCGAGCACGTCCACCAGCTCACCCAGCGGTACGGCGGGCGGCCGCGGCTGACCCGAGTACTCGTTGGCGCCGGTGTAGGTGATCACCAGCGACTCCGTCGCGGCCAGGATCGCGTCGAGCATCAGCTGCCGGTCCTCGCTGCGGACATCGCGCTCACCGGTCACCGGCCGACGAGCCAGTACGTCGTCGCCGTCGGCGAGACCGAACCGCGGGAACACACCGTCGTCCAGGCCGAGCAGGCAGATCACCCGGTGCGGCACCGACCGCATCGGGACCATCGTGCAGACCGTCAACGTGCCGCTGCGGAAGTTCGCACGCGTCGGCCGCCCGGCCAGGTGCGCCGACAGCAACGACCGTACGTCGGCCAACCGCAGCACCATCCCTGTGAGCTCCCCCGCGCCGGCCGCGACCTGGGCGAACTCGCGCTGGACCTGACCGATCTGCCAGCCGTCGTCGTGGCTGACCGAGGTCAGCCGGTCGATTCCGCCGCGCAAGGCGTCGAGCCAGGCCGCCAGCGGCTGCGTGCCGTCCAGCAGATCAGTTGCCGCTCGCAACCGATCGACGTACTCCGCGAACCGGCCGGCCAGCTCGATCCTGGTGCTGCCGACGTCGTCCAGCGGCAGCGTGGTGTCGATCCAGGCGTGCGCGTCGGCCGACATCGTGACGCCGGCGAGCACCCGGTCGAGGCCGAACTGCCAGGTGTTCTGCGGGAAGTCGGCCAGGCCGAACCGGTCCCGGTCGTCGCGGCCGAACGCCCACCGGACGCCGGACTCGCGCACCCAGGCCGTCACCGTGTCGAGGTCGTCGTCGGTGAAGCGGAAGCGTCGTCGTACCGGCTCGGACTGGGCGAGGTCGAGCACCTGGCTCGCGGTGGCCCGGCTCCCGGCGAGGTCGAGCAGCTGGGCCGCGACGGAGAGCAGCGGGTTCGTCTGGGTCAGCGAACGGTCCGCCAGCTGCACACGCAGCTTGTGCGCCGGGTGACCGTTCCGGTCGAGGTCGGCCAGACCGAAGCGCGCGCTGATCAGCGGCGCGTAGGTCTCGATGTCCGGGCACATGACGAGGATGTCCCGCGGCTCCAGCGTCGGATCGGCCTGCAGCATCCCGAGCAGCACTTCGCGCAGTACGTCGACCTGCCGGGCGGTGCCGTGACACGCGTGGATCTGCACGCTGCGGTCGTGCGGAGCGAGCCGACGCCCCTCGGCAGCCACGGTGTTGCCGCGCAGATCCTGCTGCAGCCAACCGAGCAGCGTGTCGGGCGCCTGGGGCGAGGCGAGGTGACTGTCGACGGTCGGTACGGCGGCGAGGGCCAGCTCCAGCTCGCGGCTGTCGCGCGCGAGGGTGGCCAGCAACGGGTGGTCCGCCTGCTGATGACTCGTGTCATCGGCGCGGACGCCGGCGGTCGCGCCCTGCAGCCGCTCCCAGAGCGCGCCGCTGGGGTTCGGCAGCCAGACATGGACGTCACGATGCTCGGCCACCGCGGAGATCAGCTCGATCTCCGTCGACGGCAGCCGCGTGTGCCCGAACAGCGACAGGCGAGTCGGCAGGTCGAAAGCCGACGGCTCCGCACGGAGTCGTGCGACGGTCTGCTCGTGGCGAGCCGCGGGCGGCGGTGCGTCGATCCGCGCGACCAACCGGCGCCACAGCTCGGGCTGCCAGGACAGGTCGCTGTCGATCGTCGTTCCGAGGCCGTCGGTGTCGCGCCCGTCGCTCCAGTCGGCGAGCAGCGTCGGGCGCTGGACGGCGTACGCCGCGAACAAGCGCGCGAGCCGCGACGCGACGGCGTACCGGCGGCCTCGCCGCAGCTCACCCTCCGCGCCGGTGTCGAAGTGACCGAGGTGCCGCGCGACCGGCTCGCACCACGGCTGGTCGAGCGAGTCGTCGAGCACGGCGAGCAGCGGCCACGTCATCGCGTCCGCGGCCCACGGGTCGTCGCTGATCCCCAGCACGGCCGCGACGAGCGAGCGCGGCGAGGTGAAGCGCACCCCCGCGCACACGCCGTCCCGACCGGTCGGTCCCGCACCCAACCGGTGGGACAGCCGTTGCGAGAGCCAGCGCTCGACGCCCTTGGCCGGCACCACGACGAGCTCTTCGGCGAACGGGTCACCGAGCGGTACGGCGAGCAGATCGCCCAGACCGTCGGCGAGCACATCCGTCCGCTCGGCGCGGTGCAGGTACAGGGTCATCGTGGAAAGCATGCCACGCGCGGCCGCGCGGTTTTTGCAAGGTGTGGACTACCAGTCGTGGACGGTGCCGTCCTTCAGCCGGTTGTACGGCAGGTAGGCCGGCTGGTACGGGTGCTTGGCCGCCGCTTCCTCGTCCAGCTCGACCCCCAGACCCGGCTCGTTGCCGGGGTGCAGGTACCCGTTGTCGAAGGTGAAGCTCTGCCGGAACACCTCGTTCGTCGCGTCGCCGTGCTGCATGTACTCCTGGATCCCGAAGTTGTGGATCGCCAGGTCGAGGTGCAGCCCGGCGGCCATGCCCACCGGCGAGATGTCGGTCGGGCCGTGGATGCCGGACTTGATCTGGTACTGCGCGGCGTAGTCGAGCAGCTTGCGCATCGCGGTGATCCCGCCGGTGTGGGTGACCGCCGACCGGACGTAGTCGATCAGCTGGTCCTTGATCAGCGTCTGGTAGTCCCACACCGTGTTGAAAACCTCGCCGATCGCCAGCGGCGTCGTGGTGTGCTGACGGACCAGCCGCAGCGCGTCCTGGTTCTCCGCGGGGGTGCAGTCCTCCATCCAGAACAGGTCGTACGGCTCCAGGTCCTTGCCCAGCCGCGCGGCCTGGATCGGCGTCAGCCGGTGGTGGACGTCGTGCAGCAGCGGCAGCTCGGGCCCGAACTCGGACCGGACCGCCTCGAAGACCTTCGGGATGTGCCGCAGGTACGCGCGGGTGTCCCAGTCCTCCTCCATCGGCTGCGCGGCCCGCAGCGCCGGCTCGTAGTGGTGCTCGGGCACCTCGCCCACCGGCGCCCGGACGCCGTACACGGCGTCGATGCCCGGCACTGACGTCTGGACCCGGATCGACCGGAAGCCCTGCTCGAGGTGACGGCGGATCGAGTCGAACAGCTCCTCCTGGTCGCGCCCGGACGCGTGGCCGTACGCCATCAGCCCGTTCCGCGAGGCGCCGCCGAGCAGCTGGTACAGCGGCATCCCGGCGGCCTTGGCCTTGAGGTCCCACAGCGCGACGTCGACCGCGGCGATCGCGGCCATCGTGACCGGCCCCCGCCGCCAGTACGCCGACCGGTACAGGAACTGCCAGGTGTCCTCGATCCGGTGCGCGTCCCGGCCGATCAGCAGCGGGACGACGTGGTCGTTCAGGTACGACGCCACCGACAGCTCGCGGCCGTTCAAGGTGGCGTCACCCCAGCCGACCAGCCCGTCGTCGGTGGTGAGTTTGAGCGTGACGAAGTTCCGGTCCGGGCTCGTCACGATCACTGCGGCGGTGGCGATGTTCACGGTGCGGTCTACTCCTCGCGTTGGTCAACCAGGGCAACCGCCTGACGGGCGATCTCCCACTCCTCGTTGGTCGGGATCACCAGCACGGCGACGTCGCTGTCGCCGGTGGACACCACACCATCCTCGGCCGGATCGGCGTTGCGTACCGGGTCGAGCCGGATGCCGAGACGCTCCAGGCCCTGCAGCGCGGCGGACCGGACATCGGCCGAGTGCTGGCCGACGCCGGCGGTGAAGACGATCGCGTCGACCGTGCCGAGCACGGCGTAGTACGCGCCGACGTACTTCTTGATCCGGTGGCAGTAGACGTCGAACGCGAGCTGGGCCTTCTCGTCCCCCGCGTCCCGCCGGCGGGACAGCTCGCGGAAGTCGTTCTCGCCGGCCAGGCCCTTGAGTCCCGACTTCGCGTTGAGCGCCTTGTCGATCTCGTCGATCGACCAGCCGAGCTCGCGGGCCAGGTGGCCGTGGATCGCCGGGTCCAGATCGCCCGACCGGGTGCCCATCACCAGGCCTTCGAGCGGCGTCATGCCCATCGACGTCTCCACCGAGCGGCCGCCCTGGACGGCCGACGCGGAGCATCCGTTGCCGAGGTGCAGCACGATCAGGTTCACGTCCGCGAGCTCGCGGTTCAGGCGCTGGGCCGCCTGCTCGGCGACGAACGAGTGCGACGTCCCGTGGAACCCGTACCGGCGGATGCCGTGCTCCTCCAGCCACTCGGCCGGTACGGCGTACGTGTAGGCGTGCGGCGGCAGTGTCTGGTGGAACGCGGTGTCGAACACCGCGACCTGCGGCAGGTCCGGGAAGAGCCGGCGCGCGACCTTGATGCCCTCCAGGTTCGCCGGGTTGTGCAGCGGGGCCAACGGCACCAGCTCGGTGACCTCGGCCACCAGGGCGTCGTCGATCAGGACCGGCGCGGAGAACTTCGACCCGCCGTGGACCACACGGTGGCCGACGGCCGCGAGCTCCAGGTCGTCGAGCGACGGGCCGTGCTTCTCGAACGCGTCCAGCGCCGCGCGCAGCGCGTCCTCGTGCGACGCGATCGGGTCCGAGCTCTCGGTCTCGCCGTCCGGGCCGCGGTGCTTCTGGTGGCTCTCGGACTCGCCGATGCGCTCGATCAGCCCGTCGGCCGCCGCCTCGCCGGACCCGGCGTGGATCAGGCTGTACTTGAGCGAGGACGACCCCGCGTTGATCACCAGGACGTGGTCGCTCATCGGCTGCCGCCTTCCGCCGGCGGCGTGGCCGGCCTGGTCTGCTCGGGCGTGCCCTGCTGGGCCTGGAGTGCGGTGATCGCGACGGTGTTGACGATGTCCCGCACGGTGGCGCCGCGGGACAGGTCGTTCACCGGCTTCTTCAGCCCCTGCAGGACCGGGCCGACCGCCACGGCGTTCGCGGACCGCTGGACCGCCTTGTACGTGTTGTTGCCGGTGTTCAGGTCGGGAAAGATGAAGACCGTCGCGCGTCCGGCCACCGGCGAGTCCGGCAGCTTGGTCCGGGCGACGGCGGCGTCGATCGCCGCGTCGTACTGGATCGGGCCCTCGACCAGCAGCTCGGGCGCCCGCTCGCGGACGATGGTCGTTGCCTTGGACACCTTCTCCACGTCGGTGCCGGTGCCGGACGAACCGGTCGAGTAGGACAGCATCGCGACCCGCGGTTCGATGCCGAAGGCAACCGCAGTCGCGGCCGAGGAGATGCCGATGTCGGCCAGCTGCTCGGCGGTCGGGTCCGGGTTGACCGCGCAGTCGCCGTACACGAGCACCTGGTGCTGCAGGCACATGAAGAACACCGACGACACGACCGACACCCCGGGGACCGTCTTGACGATCTCCAGCGCCGGCCGGATCGTGTGCGCGGTGGTGTGGACCGCGCCCGACACCATCCCGTCGGCCAGGCCGAGCTGGACCATCATCGTGCCGAAGTACGACACGTCCTTGACCAGCTCCCGGGCGCGGTCGAGATCGACGCCGCGATGCTGCCGCAGGCGGTGCAGCTCGGCGGCGAACCGCTCCGCCAGCGGGTCGTTCTCCGGATCGACGACGTGCGCCGCGGACAGGTCGAGACCCAGCCCGGCCGTCTTCGCGCTGATCGCCACCGGGTCACCGAGCAGCGTCAGCTCGGCCACGCCACGGCGGAGCAGGACGTCGGCGGCCCGGAGGATCCGTTCCTCCTCGCCCTCCGGAAGCACGATGTGCTTGCGATCGGCAACGGCCGCGTCGATCAGCTGGTGCTCGAACATCAGCGGCGTCACCGCGTTGCTGCGGGCCACCGCCAGCTGGTCCAGCAACGCCTGGCTGTCGACGTGCTGCTCGAACAACGCCAGCGCCAGGTCGATCTTGCGCGGCGAGTCCTTGGTCAGCCGGCCCCGGACGGCGGTCAGCGCCGCCGACGCGGCCTGGGTGTCGAGATCCGTCTCCAGGATCGGCAGCGTCACCTCGAGGCTCTCGATCAGCCGCTGGACCTGGGCCGGCAGCGTGAACCCGCCGTTCAGCACGATCGTCGAGATCTGCGGGAAGGTCCGCGACGCGTGCGCCATCAGCACGCCGAGCACGACCTCCGGCCGGTCCGCCGCCGTGATCACCGCGGCGCCGTCGAACAGCCGGTCGAGCACGTTCGGCATCGTCATCCCGGCGACCACCAGGCCAGTGACCTCCCGCGTCAGCAGCTCGGGATCACCGCTCACCATCCGGCCACCGATCGGCGCCAGCAGGTCGGCGGGCGTCGGCTGGCTGAGCACCGGCTCCTCCGGCAGCGCGTACGCCGGTACGCCGACCACCGCCAGCGCCTCGGCGAACTGGTCGAGGTCCTTCGGGTCGGCCCGGTTCACGACCACCGCGGCGAGCGCGCCGTGGTTGGCGGTGAGCTCGGCGACCGACAGATCCGCGATCGCCTGCAGGTCGTCCAGCGTCCTGCGGAACCCGTTGAGCACCAGCAGCACCGGCGTACCCAGGTTCGCCGCGATCTTCGCGTTGTAGGAGAACTCGGTCGGCGTACCGACGTCGGTGTAGTCGCTGCCGACCACCAGGACAGCGTCGGCCTGCTCGGCCACCGCGTGGTACCGGCGGACGATCACGTCCAGCGCGGCCTCCGGGTCGTCGTGCACCTCGTCGTAGGTGACCCCGACGCAGTCCTCGTAGGCCAGGTCGACCGCGTCGTGCGAGATCAGCAGGTCCAGCACGTAGTCGCGTCCACCGTGCCGATCGGTGTCCGGACGGACGATCGGCCGGAACACGGCGACCCGCCCGACCCGGCGCGACAGCTGCTGCAGCACGCCGAGCGCCACCGTCGACTTCCCGGTCGAGCCTTCGACGGATGCGACGTACACGCTGCTCCCCATGCCAGAACCCTATGTCAGCGGCTCGTCCGCACGCCCTCGGCTCCCAGCACGTTCAGCAGGGCCAGCGCCTCGGCGTCGCGGGATCCCGCCGGCGCGCTGTAGAGCACCAGGTTCTGGTCCCGGTCGGTCAGCGCGAGCGAGTCGCAGTCGACGGTGACGTCGCCGACCGCGGAGTGGTGGAAGGTCTTCGTGAGCATCCGCGGCGCCTGGACGTCGTGCCGCTCCCAGAGCCGGTCGAACTCGGCACTGCCGGCGCGCAGCTCCTCCACCAGGCCGGTCACCGCGGGATCCGAGGGGTAGCGCGCGGCCGTGGCGCGCAGGTGCATGACCGCGTGCAGGCGGAACTCGGCGGCGTCCGACACGCCGTACAGGGTCGTACCGGGGACGAGGAAGGCCCGGCGGGCGAGATTGCGGTCCTTCGGGGCGAGTTCCGCGAAGTCCTCCATCAGCGCCGCCGCGAGGTCGTTCCAGGCGAGCACCTCGAGCGTGGCGGACGTGACGAAGGCCGCGGTCAGCGGGAGCCGATCGATCATGGCGAGGATGCTCGGGCGGACGTCGCGGCGGTGCAGGCCGCTGCGGCTGGGCGCCGTACCGGCGAGGACGTGGAGGTGGTCGGCCTCGGCGTCGGTGAGCCGCAGCGCGGTGGCGATCCCGGCGAGGACCTCACCGGACGGCCGCGGAGCGCGGCCCTGCTCCAGGCGGACGTAGTACTCCGTCGAGATGTGCGCGAGGACCGCCACCTCTTCCCGGCGCAGCCCCGGTGTCCGGCGGCGCGGGCCCGAGGGAAGGCCGACGTCCTCCGGGCGGAGGCGTTCGCGCCGCGTGCGGAGGAAGCCACCGAGCTCCTGCTTGTCCATGTCCCCAGTCTGCCCGGCGTACGGCGGTGGAGCCTGGTACAGCCTGTGCCTGTCTGGGGTGCGCGGGCCGGACGACAGTGGTTGGCATGACCACAGACACCAGCTCAGCACCCATCGGCCTGCTCTCCGGCAAGGTCGTGTTCATCACCGGCGCCAGCCGCGGAATCGGGGCGGCCGCGGCCCGGCTCTTCCCTGCCGAGGGCGCCGCCGTCGTACTCGGTTCCCGCGGCCTCGAGCCGATGGAGAAGCTCGTCGCCGAGATCCGCGCCGACGGCGGCGTCGCGGACGCCGTCCAGCTCGATCTCGCGGACCGCGCGAGCATCCGGGCCGCGATCGATCGGGTCGAGCAGCTGCACGGCCGCCTCGATGGCGCGTTCAACAACGGCGCGGCGATCCAGACGGCGCCCGGCCCGCTCGACACCACCAGCGACGAGGACATCGAGGAGCAGTTCGCGGTCAACTTCCGCGCGCACTGGACCGCGATGAACGCGGAGGCGGCGCTGATGCGCCGGGGCTCCGGCGGGGCGATCGTCAACACGTCGAGCATCGGCAGCCGCCGGGCCAACCCCGCCCTTCCGGCGTACGGCGCGATGAAGCGCGCCCTGAACAGCATCACGGAGACCGCTGCCGTCACCTGGGCGCCGCACGGCATCCGCGTCAACGGCATCACCCCCGGCGGCACCGCCACCGAGATGATCGACACCTGGGAAGCGGCGACCCCCGGAGTGGTCGACCGGATCATGGCCTCCGTCCCGCTCGGCCGGATGGCCGAACCGCGCGAGGTCGCCGAGCTCGCCGCCTGGCTCCTCAGCGACCGCGCGTCGATCGTGACCGGCGCCATCATCCCCGCCGACGGCGGCGCCGGCGCCTGAGTCAGCGGTCGGCGGCGGCTTCGGCGGCCCAGAGGTGGTTGGTGGCGGCGATGTCCAGGCTGGCCCGGCGGAAGGAGCCGGGCGGTGAGCCCGAACCGCCGCCGCTCAGGGCGGCGGCCAACGTCATGACGATCAGGAACGGCAGGAGACCGACCCGGACCAGCATCGCCCACGGCGCGCGGAGGCCGGGACGGCTGCCGTCCTTCAGCTGCACGAGCCGGGTGCCGGTCAGCAGTCCGCCGAGCGCCCGGCCGCTGCCGGAGAAGACGCCGTACAGCAAGGGGACCGCGAACAGAAGGATGATCGCGCCCAGTCCGACCTGCCCGTCGTCGAGGGTCGGCACGGTAGTGAGGGCCACGCTCCCGGCCAGCACACCGACGACGACCACCAGCCAGTCCACCAGCCAGGAGAAGAACAGTGGCCAGGACCCCGCGCGGACGTAGCGACGCCCGTTCCCGAGTGGTTCGATCCGCTTGGCGACGTCCGGTCCGAGGACGTCGACCGGATCCACGTACCTGTTCATGAGGCGAGACCGTACCGCGCGGTGGGCCCTTCGCGAGTACGGGAGGAGTACGGGCAGCGCGGCGACGATGCAGCCGTCTAGGGTGCCGCCTCGGACTGTTGCCCAGCGCAAGCAAGCGGCCGTCCGGTGACCTGTCCGGACCGCTAGGATCCGACCGTGTCCGGACGGCCGCTTCACGATGTCACAGGTGATGCGCCTGCCCACGGGCCGCCGGACCGGTTCGGCGAGCTGCTGCGCTCCTTCCGCCGGCAGGCCGACCTCACCCAACGCGAGCTGGCCGACCAGGCCGGACTCAGTACGGCCGCGATCCGCGACCTGGAGCAGGGCCGGACCAGAAGTCCCAGGCCGGACTCGATCGACGCCCTCGCCGCCGTACTGGCACTGAGCAGGCACGACACCGGCGTACTGCACGCTGCTGCCAAGCTCCACCGCTCCCCCGAGGCCACACCCGCCACCGGCGCGCTGCGGATCAACATCCTCGGCCCCCTGGACGTCCGGTACGGCGACGTCCCGCTCCACCTCAACTCGGACGCCCAGCGCGCTCTGCTCGTCCGCCTCGCGCTCGCGGCCGGTACGACGGTCAGCCAGGACGAGCTCGTCGACCTCCTGTGGCCGCGCGGCGTACCGGACAACGCCGGGAACCTGCTGCAGACCCGGATCGCCCGGCTGCGTCGCGTCCTGGAGTCCGGCAGTCCGTCCACCCCGATGATCGTCGGCGGCCGCGCCGGCTACCGGTTGGAGGCGAGCACCGAGAATCTCGACCTGCTGGCCTTCCGGGAGCTGGTCGCGCGGGCGGCCGACGACGACCAGGAGGCCGCGCTGGCCGGTCTCGCGGACGCGCTGGCGTTGTGGCGGGGCGATCCCGACATCGAGGCGTCCCACCCGCTCTACCTGCCGCTCGCGACCGAGTACGCCGAGGCCGTTCGCGCGTACGCCGCGGTGGCCCGTGAGGCCGACGTACCGGAGTTGGCGCTGAAGACCCTGCGAGACCTGGCACCGCGGCACGAGCTGGACGAGCCGCTGCACGCCGAGCTGATCCAGAACCTCGCCGCGGCCGGACGGCAGGCCGAGGCGCTCTCGGCGTACGACCGGATCCGTACGGCGCTGGCCGACCAGCTCGGCATCGACCCCGGTGAACAACTCCGGGCGGCCCACCTGGCAGTGCTCCGCCAGCAGAGCGGCCCGACGCGGCGGGTGGTCGCCCAGCAAGCACCGTCGGCGCCACCGGACTTCGTCGGCCGCCGTGACGAGCTGGCGATGATCGCCCGTGCGCTCAGGCAACCTGGCGCTGTGTCCTCGCGCGCCGTCCTCGTCAACGGCATCGCCGGCGTCGGCAAGACGGCCCTGGCGCTGACCGCCGCCCACCACCTCCGCGCGGAGTACCCGGACGGCCAGCTGTACGCCGACCTGCGCGGCGCCGACACCGTCAGCCCGACACCGCTGCAGGTGCTCGGCCGCTTCCTGCGGGCGCTCGGAGTCTCCAGCCGGCGGATCGGGACCGACGAGGCCGAAGCGGCCGCACTGTTCCGCAGCGAGCTCGCCGACCGGCGGATCCTCGTCCTGCTCGACAACGCGCAGGATGCGGCCCAGGTCCGGCCGCTGCTGCCGGGGGCCGGCCGCAGCGACGTCATCGTGACCAGCCGCCGGCGACTCCCGGAGCTGCCCGCCGCCGAGGTCGTGAACCTCGAACCGCTCCCCCGCGACGACGCGGTCCGGCTGATCACCTCCACGGCACGGATGCTCGACGCCGGGACGGAGGAGGTCGCGGCCCTCGCGGAAGCGTGCGCCCGGCTGCCGCTCGCCCTCCGCATCGCCGGCGCCCGGCTCGCGACGCGGAAGGAGTGGACGGTCGCCGACCTGGCCCGCCGCCTCGACGACAGCAACCGCCTGCTCTCCGAGCTCAGCCTCGGTGAGTCCAGCGTGCTCAACAGCTTCCAGCTCAGCTACGCCGACCTGGGGCCGGACGCCCAGCGCACGTTCCGGCTCTGCAGCCTGCACCCCGGCGACGACTTCAGTGCCGAGAGCACCGGAATCCTGCTCGTCCTGCCGACGGCCGACACCGAACGCATCCTCGAGGACCTGCTCGAGGCGAACATGCTGATGCCGCACCCGCAGAACCGCTACCGCTTCCACGACCTGCTCGGCCTCTACGCCCGTCGCCTGGTCGAGGAGGATTCCGAGGCGGAGACCGCTCGCCGCCGGCTCTACTCCTGGTACGCCGAATCGGTCACCGCCGCGATCGACTGGATCTACCCGCAAGTCGTCCGGCTCGCCACCCACGGCGACCGGGACAGGTTCTTCGGATCGGAGAGCGCCGCGCTCTCCTGGCTCGGCGAGGAACTGCGCGCCTTGGTCGCCGTGGCGACCTTCGGCGACCGCCCGGTGTCGTGGCAGATCGCCGACCAGCTCCGCGGGTACTACCTGATGAACCGCGACGCCGACGGCTGGCTTCAAGCGGCCCAGGCCGGTACGGCGGCCGCTATGGCTGCCGGTGACAACGTCGCGCTCGTGGCCATGCTCTTCAATCGCAGCCAGGCCCTGGCGTCCGCGGGCCGGGACGACGACTCGCTGGCGGACAGCCTGGCCGGTCATGTCCTCGCGGTCGCCGTCGGTTGGTCCGCGGGAGCCGGCTACACCGCCCACCAGGTCGGCTGGCACCACCTCGAGCGGGGGACCCTGCGCGAGGCCGCCCACTGGATGATCCGCTCGATGGCCTGGACCGAGGACGAACCGGGCGGTCTTCTCCGGTCGATCGCCGTCAACGGTCTCGGGATGGTGCGCCTCTACCAGGGCGAGCTGCGCGAGTCCGCCGACCTGTTCGCGGAGGCGCTCCGGATCAACGAGGACAGTCGCTCGGCGGCCGCACTCGTCATCCAGGACAACCTGGCCAGCGCGCTGCGGCTGCTGGGCGACATCGACCGTGCCGCCGACCTGCTGGCCGACGTACTGGACGGGTACCGGCATCAGGCGTACCCGCGCGGCGAGCTGTCCACCCTGGACGAGCTCGCCCGGCTGCACCTCCAGCGTGACGACGCCGTCGCCGCGCTCGACTTCGCCCGGCGGGCGCAAGAGATGGCGATCGCCGGCCGTGACCGCAAGGCCCAGGCCCAGACGGTGGCGACCGTGGCCCAGGTCCACCTCGCGCTCGGCGACCTGGACGCGGCCCTCCAGTACGGCGAGGAGTGCCGCAAGATCGCGCGCGGCCTCTACCCCTACATCGAGACCGAGGCCCTGCTCATCCTGGCCGCCGCGCACCACGCCGCCGGTGACCCACGCGTCGCGGTCGACCTCGCCACCCGAGCACGGACGATGGCCGCCACCCGGGGCTTCGGGCTCCTCGAAGCCGAGGCCCGCTCGCTCCTCGATCGCTTCCGCTGAGACTCGCGCCCTTCCGTCCAGCCGCAACAGACGGCATTTGTCGGCGCGCTTGGGTAGCGTCCTCGTCGTGGACGTTGGGGAACGCATTCAGGAGCTCGCTGACCAGATCGTGCAGCTGCGCGACGCCTACTACCGGGGTTCGCCCTCGGTGGCCGACGCGGAGTACGACGCGATCGAGGACGAGCTGCGCGCGCTGATCGAGGCCAACCCGGCGCTGGCCCCGGATCCGAACCCGCTCGACCAGGTCGGCGCGCCGGCGGTGCTGCACGCCCCGGTCCGGCACTCGCGGCCGATGCTGTCGCTGGAGAAGGCGACCCGGCCGGAGCAGGTCGAGGCCTTCTTCAACCGGTTCCCCGGCCGGTCCGTGGTCGTGATGCCGAAGCTGGACGGGCTGTCGCTGGCTCTGGTGTACGAGGACGGCCGACTGATCCGGGCGATCACGCGCGGCGACGGGACGACCGGTGACGACGTGACGCCGCTGGTCCGGGCGCTCACCGACGGCGTACCGGCTTCTGTGGATGCGCCGGGTCGCGTCGAGGTCCGGGGCGAGGCGGTGATGCTGCGGTCGACGTTCGCGGCGTACAACGCGAACCACCTGGACAAGCCGCTGATCAACCCGCGCAACGCCGCCGCGGGCACGCTGCGCGCGAAGGACCCGGCGACCGTCGCGGAACGGCGGTTGCAGTTCTTCGCCTTCGACCTGCTCACCGATCCCGACAGCACCGACTCGGACCTGGATCGTGCGCTGCGGACGCTCGGTTTCACGGCCGCCGACATGCGGCACTGTGACGACGCGGCCGCGGCGCAGGCGGTGATCACGACGATCGAGGAGCAGCGCAACGACCTGGACTACGACCTCGACGGCGCGGTGCTGCGGCTGGCCGACCGGGACGCGTTCGCCGCGGCCGGGACGCGGTCGAGCTCGCCGCGGGGCGCGCTGGCGTTCAAGTTCGCCGCCGAGGAGAAGACCACCGTGCTGCTCGAGGTGCGCTGGGACGTCGGCAAGACCGGCAAGATCGCCCCGGTCGCCTGGCTCGAGCCGGTCTTCGTCGGCGGTACGACGGTCACCCGCGCGACCCTGGCCAACCAGGAGGTGATCCGGGCCCGCGGCATCAAGATCGGCGACACGGTTCTGGTCCGCCGCGCCGGCGACGTGATCCCATTCGTGGCCGGCGTACTGGACGCCTCGAAGCGCACAGGCGCCGAGCAGGACATCGTGCCGCCGACCGTGTGCCCGTCCTGCGCGCAGCCGCTGACCGAGCAGGGCAACAGCCGCGAGCTGTTCTGCACCAACGTGGCCTGCCCGGCCCAGACCGTACGGCGCCTGATCCACTGGGCGTCGCGTGCCGCGGCCGACATCGACGCGATCGGCGGGGTGTGGATCGAGCGCCTGGCCGAGGCCGGGATCCTCGAGCACCCGTCGGACTTCTACCAGCTGACCAAGGAAGGCCTGCTCGAGTTCGACCGCATCGGCGAGGTCTCGGCCGCGCGGATGATCGAGTCGATCGACACCAGCCGTCAGGTCGGCCTGCGCCGCGCGATGATCGGCCTGGCGATCCCGATGGCTTCGGAAGGTACGGCGGCCCGGATCTGCCGCGCGGGCTTCGGCTCGCTGGAGGAGGTCCTCGAGGCCGGCGAGGAAGGTCTGGTCGCCGTCGACGACATCGGCCCGAAGGTCGCCGCGTCGCTGATCGAGCACCTGACCCGCCTCCAGCCCGAGCTGCAGCGGCTGCGCGCGGCCGGCGTCTCCCTCGACGTACTGGACGAGGACCTGCCTCCGGTCGTCGCCGCGGGCGCACCCCTGGCCGGCAAGACCGTCGTCGTCACCGGCTCGATCAGCGACCCCCGCTCGGGCGAGAAGGTCCC
Organism: Kribbella lupini; assembly: GCF_039529595.1. NCBI lineage: Bacteria > Bacillati > Actinomycetota > Actinomycetes > Propionibacteriales > Kribbellaceae > Kribbella > Kribbella lupini. The sequence continues at coordinate 2,178,692 of NZ_BAAANC010000001.1, forward strand.
GCGCCCCGCCTTCCAACGCCTCTGCGAAACAGCCGGCGCCACCATCGCGTCCTCGGTCTCGGCCACCACCGACCTGCTGATCACCGGCGCCGACGTCGGCGCCTCGAAACTCACCAAGGCCGAGAAGCTCGGCGTCCAGGTCGCCGACCAGTCCGAGATCTGGCCCCAACTGTTCGCAGCGGGAATTACGGTCTAGCTGGAAGTTTGGCGGAGGCGTTGTTTCGCACCGCGTTCGACGAACAACGGCACGAAGTCCCTGATCGGCGCCTCGTCGAACTCCGGCTGGACCTGGTGGACGACCTCGGCGACGTTCTCGCTCGGGACGCCGGGGAACTGCTTCGCCAGCCGGTCGACGACCTCGTCGATGGCCCGGGTTTCCTCTGACCTGTCCATGTTTCAACCATGCCGCCGGCCACCACCCGACACAACACACTCGTCCCCGCAGCCGCATTTGTTCATCTGCTGTCCACCTGGCCGATCCCGGCTCGCGAACCTTTGCGCCGGCCCGCAAAGGCTGCGCGTTACCGCATCTTCACCGAACCAAAGTCCCGCAAACCCCGTCTACCAAGGCAATCCGGGGCACCACTGCCCCGGCGTAGACCAGGGGGAAACCATGCGTTCCAAGCTTCTCGGCCGTGCCGTCGTCACCGTCGTCACCGCCGCTGCCGCCGTCACCGGCACCGTGCTGGCCGCCGCGCCGGCCGACGCCGCCACCGCGTCCAGCTGCCTGAAGGTGCTGACCGAACAGCAGCGCTGGGGGTCCGACGCGACCATGACGACCAGCGGCGCGCTGACCTTCTACACCGGCTGGCCGAGCAAGGCGTCGACCTGCGCGGGCGTCTCGGTGTCGCTCGGCATCAGCCGGACCAACACCCGCGACTTCCGCAACCAGAACGCGCGCCGGATCGTCGACCCGCGCCGGATCGACCACTTCTCGAGCACGTTCAAGCTCGGCACCGACGACTACGGCGACTGGATGATCCGGCAGATCGCGGTCAAGGACCGCAGCGGCAAGCTCGCGGTGAAGACGTTCACCAGCACCACCACCCCGCGCGTGCTGCGGATGCGGTTCGCGTCGACGATCGCGGCCAATCCGCGCGGCACACTGGTCCCGAAGGGCGGCCGGCTCGCCGTCCAGGGCAACCTGAAGTCCTGGCACTACACCGGTCGGCAGGTCAACGTGCAGAACCAGCCGGTCGTCGTACAGGTCCGCAAGGGCAACGGCGAGTACGCGACCAAGGCGGCGGCGACCACCAACCGGTACGGCAACTTCGCGACCTCCATCCCCACCGCGGGGCTGAAGGGCTCCTCGGTCCGCGTGGCCTACTACTCGCGCATCCCGATCGTCGCCAACCAGTGGTACTACCTCGGCACCATCGCCTGATCGCCGCGACCCGATGTCCGATTCCGGACGCCGGTCTGGTCTCCGTGGACCGGACCGGTCAGGGTTGATGGCAGTCGAGCACACGGGGATGGGCACATGAGTGACCGCACCGCGGAGGCCACCGGGTTTCAGGAGCAGGCGCCGTACGACGCGACGATCGACCTGCGCACCGACTTCGTGATGGTCTACGGACTCGACGAGTCCACCGCCGAGCGGATCGAGCGGTGGCGCGAGGCCGGGTACCGGGTGCACCTGGTGACCGGCATCTCCTGGGGCAACTACCAGGACTACCTCGACGGCCGGTGGGACGGCTCGGACCACTGGGCCGACGCGCAGACCGCGGGCGACGGCAAGCCGATCCTGCACGGGCACAGCACCGACATCCCGTACATGGTCCCGACGTTCGCCTTCACGGAGTACCTGATCGAGAAGCTGCGCCCGGTGATCGAGCTCGGGGTCGAGGGCATCCACCTCGAGGAGCCCGAGTTCTGGGCCCGCGCCGGGTACTCGGAGTCCTTCAAGCGCGAGTGGCAGGCCTTCTTCCGCGAGCCGTGGCAGCCGCCGCACAGCACCGCCGAAGCGCACTTCCGCTCCGGGCAGCTCAAGCAGCACCTGCTTTCCCGCAGCCTCGACCGCGTCACTTCCGTACTGCGCGACGAAGCTCTGCACCAGGGCCGCGAGGTGCGCTTCTACGTCCCGACCCACAGCCTGCTGAACTACACCCAGTGGCAGATCGTCAGCCCCGAGTCGCGCCTGCGCACGCTGCCCTCGATCGACGGCGCGATCGCGCAGGTGTGGACCGGCACCGCGCGGACGCCGAACGTGTACGCCGGCAAGGCCGCAGAGCGCACCTTCGAGACGGCGTACCTGGAGTACGGCATCGCCCAGGACCTCACCCGCGGGACCGACCGCCGGATGTGGTTCCTGCACGACCCGATCGAGGACCATCCCGACCGCACCTGGGAGGACTACCTCGCCAACTACCAGCGCACGCTGATCGCGTCGCTGCTGCACCCAGGCATCGCGCGGTACGAGGTCGCACCGTGGCCGAACCGCATCTTCAACCGCCCGTACCTGCGCGAGGGCTCGACCGAACGGCAGCCCATCCCGCCGTCGACGGCGACCAGCTACCTGATCGCGATGAACAGCCTCCGCGACCTCGATCAGCCCGACGTCCGGCGGGAATCGGACGGTCCGCGGATCGGGATCGCGCTCTCGGACACGGCGATGTTCCAGCGCTGGTCGCCGGGCGGTTCCAACTCCGGCCAGTACGACGGCCTCCAGGACGCCTTGGCGCTGGAGGGCCGCGAGCAACTGCACTTCTCCGACTTCTACGGCCTCGCCCTGCCTCCGCTGTACGACGGGCAACAGGTCTGCCCGGTCCAGCTGGAGAACGTGATCGACACACCTGACGCGCTGGAGGACGTCGACGTGCTGGTCCTGAGCTACGAGTTCCAGAAGCCAGTTGCCCCCGGCATCCATTACGCCCTGGCCGGCTGGGTCAACCGCGGCGGCACCCTCCTGTACGTCGGCGACGACGCCGACCCGTACCACGAAATCCGCTCCTGGTGGACCGGCCGCTACCCGACCTGCGCGGACCATCTGGCGGAGGCCTTGGGCACAGAACGAGATGGCGCTGACCTCCAGCAGGTGGGCCTCGGCCACGTGCGGTTCCTGCCGACGAGGCCGGCGGACTTCACCGAGTCACCCGAACGCGCTGCCGAACTGGTCATGGCCATCCGCGAGATCGCCGAAGCCGGTGGTCACCTGTGGAAATCCACCAACTGGCTTTCGGTCTCCCGAGGCCCGTACCTGATCGGCGCCGTCCTCACCGAGTCCAACGCCACACACATTGTCGAAGGCAACTACCTCGACCTGCTGGACCCTCAGCTCGGCATCGTCCACCACCGCGAACTCTCCCCCGGCGACCTCACCTGGCTCCGCGACCTGACCTACGACAACGAGACCCTCCTGGCCTCGGCCGGCCGAGTCAGCAACTGGCACCAGGACCCCACCACCATCACCTTCACCTGCGAAGCACCCAGCGGGGTCCAGGTCGTCACCGCGCTCCGCGTCCCAGCCATCCCGACAACCATCCAGGCCAACGGCATCCCCCTCACCACCACCCGGCACGACGCCGAGGCCGGCGTCCTCTGGCTGCACCACCCCGGCGAGCCAGCGGGCACCGAGCTGTCGATCACGCTCTGACTTGCGGACCGCAGCCGAGATTCTGACCGGCGGACTACTGCTCCACGACCACCGAGAGCATGCTCGTGAGCTGTTCGACGAGCAACGCCGAGTCGGCTTCCCGGAGAGCCGGTGTACCGATCACGGTGCGCAGGAGCCAGACCCCGGCGAGAAGAGCCAGGCCGAGTTCGGCGCGCTCGTGAGTGCCCGGTCCTTCGAGGGCGTCGGCGAAGCGCGCGCCGACGTGCCGCTCGATCCCCGCCCGCAGGATCTCGGCCGCCCGCGGATTGGCCGCCGATCGCAGCATCAGCTCGAACGGACCCAGGTGATCTGCGCCCGGCGCCGTGCGCGCAGCCAACGCCTTTGCCGTCTCGCGCGCAAGCTCCCGCGAGGCCACCCGCTTCCGCGACTCGTCCCGCGTCTCAGGCTCACTCGCCGCCTCCGCTCCACCCGACGCACCTGACTCCCCCGGGACCATCGTCGGCGGCGCGAGCATCGTGTCGACGACCTCGGCGAACAGCTCCTCCTTCGACCCGAAGTACCGGTTGACGAGCATCGCCGTCACGCCGGCGTCGGTGGCGATCTCGCGGACGCCGGCGCCGTCGTACCCGCGCTTGGTGAACGCCGTCATCGCCGACTCCAGGATCGCCTGCCGGGTGGCTGCCGCGTTACGGGATCGCTTCTCCATGGAGCTAAGTCTACGTGTGTATACTCGGAAGTGAAGTCTACGAGTGTAGACATGAACGACACGGAAGAAGTGGAGTCATGGATCTGCAGTTGCACGACCGTCGCGCCCTCGTCACCGGCTCGACCTCCGGGCTCGGCGAGGCGACCGTCCGGATGCTCGCCGCGGAAGGCGCGGCCGTCGTCGTCCACGGCCGCAACGCGGCCCGCGCGCAGGCGATCGCCGACGACATCGTCGCCGCCGGTGGGCGCGCGTCGGTGGCGATCGGCGACCTGACCACCGACGCCGGAGCCGACGCCGTGGCCGAGGCCGCACTCGCCGGCGGGCCGGTCGACATCCTGGTCAACAACGCCGGCGCCTACGAGCACTTGAACTGGAACGAAGCGACCCCGCAGGCGTGGGCCGAGACCTACGACCAGAACGTGATCTCCGGCGTCCGGATGATCCAGCGCCTGGTCCCCGCGATGCGCGAGCGCGACTGGGGCCGGGTGATCACCATCGGCGGCGGCCTCGGCGGCCAGCCGATGAACACGCACCCGCAGTACAACGCAACCCTCGCCGCCCGGCACAACCTCGCGGTCTCGCTGGCCCGCGACTTGAAGGGCACCGGCGTCACCTCCAACGTCGTCGCCCCCGGCGCGATCCTGGTCCCAGCGGTCCAGGACTTCCTCGTCGGCATCGCCGGCGACCGCGGCTGGGGCGACACCTGGGCCGACATCGAGCTGAACTCGGTCCGCGAACTGGTCCCGAACGACGCCAACCGGTTCGGCCGCCCCGACGAGATCGCCGGCGCCGTCACGTACCTGTGCGGCCCCCTCGCCGACTACATCACCGGCGCGTCGATCCGCGTGGACGGCGGCACCGTCCGCGGCGTCCAGTAGGCGGCCCCGGCGCACCGCGCCTCCGGTACGTCGTACGAGGTTCTGCACCCGCGGCAACTGGCCGCCGCGAGACGCGGCTGAGCAGATCGTGATGCTTCGCGCTGGGCGCCGTGCTCGCCAGGCCGAGACCCGGCTTTCGAGCGTGGCTGCACTCGGCCAAGCCGAAGGCGTGCCCAGCGCGAAGCCGCTGATCTCAGTGGGCGCCGATCCGTCAGCGGCGTCAAGTGCTGGGGCCTCGTTTGACGATCGACCGTCCGGTAACCGGCCTGGAAGGAGCGTGATCGAAAGGAGGACTGCATGAACACCCTGTGGCCTGCCCGGCCGGCTCGATCCGTACTGGCGACGCTTCTCGTGGCGCTGACGCTGTGCACCGGCGTACTGCCCGCCGTCGCCGCAGACGCGCCCAGCCCGACGGTCGGCACCAGTACGCCGAGCCCGCCACCACCCGGCGATACCGACGAGGACCCCAACGACTGGACCGGCACACCGTGGGTGGTGGCCGCCATCGCTGTGTTCGTCGTGGCCGTCGGCGGCGTCTCCTACCTCGGCTACCGCCGGCTGAAGAGCCGCGACCAGGCTCCCCTGTGAGCCCTCCGCGCAATCGGTGCGATCTGCTCCACCGTTTCCCGCCCGGACCGACACAAGCCGGTTCGTGCGTTCCCGCGCGGAACGAGGCAAGATGGAGGCGAGTCGCTCCAGCCACGGGGTGACGCCGACCACTGTCGACTGGAGACCGGCATCGTGGAGCACGACCCGCACAAGGCAGCGCAGCGGTATGCGCAACTCGCGATGGACCTGCACGGCACCGACGGGGTGGAAGAGACCATCGACGCCGTGGTCCAGTTCGCCCTGCAGGCCCTCGGCTGCTCCCATGCCGGCGTGGCCCTCTCCGTTCGCGGGCGGCGCGCGGAGGCGCCCGCGGTGACCGACCCGGTCGTTGCCGAGATCTACAAGTCGCAGCTGGCCGGTGGCGACGGTCCGCTGATCGCGTGCATGCGCGAGCAGAAGCCGGTCCTGGTCCGGGACACGTGCACCGACGACCGCTGGCCCGAGTGGGTCGCCGTGGTCAGGCGTCTGGGCGTCCGCAGCGTGCTGGACGTCCCGCTGGCGACCGGCGACGGGACCGTCGGCGTACTGGGCCTCTACCACCTCAAGCCCGACGCCTTCTCCGCCGACGACGAGGCCGTCGCCCACATTCTCGCCCGCCACGCGTCGGTCGCGGTCGCGACCGCGCGCCAGGAGGAGTCGATGCTCCAGGCCATCGACGCCCGCAAGCTGGTCGGCATCGCGATGGGCCTGCTGATGGAGCGCTACGACCTGCCCGAGGACAAGGCGTTCGCCGTACTGCGTCGCTACTCCCAGGACACCAACACCAAGCTGCGCGACGTCGCCCAGCACCTCATCGACACCCGCAAACTCCCGACCCGGTCCGAGGACCCGCCGGTCGCCGCGTCCCACGGATCCTGACCGGCGGCGGGTCGGTGGGGGTGTCGGCCCCTCGGACTGGTGGAATGGGCTGGCCGGATTGGTGCGAAGCTCGTGCCGGTGGTGAACTGGGGACGAGGTGATCGGCAGATGAGCGACCTGGACCCGGCGACCCTGCTGACACGCCTGGCGCGGCTGATCGCCGACGGCGGTTCGGAGCACCCGCTGGAGACGCGCCTGGCGCGCGGCTACCTGACGCTGCTCGGCGGCGACGGCGCCGCGATCACGCTGTCCTACACCCTGGCCGACCGGGTCACGCTGACCGCGACCGACGACATCGCGGCCCGGCTCGAAGACCTGCAGGACGTCCTCGGCGAAGGCCCGGCGCCGGCGGCCTACACCACCGGCGAGATCACCGTCGCCGACCTGGGCAACAGCGATCCGGGGCAGTGGCCGCTGTTCACCGAGGCCGCCCGCGGCCTCACCGGCGTTCTGTACGCCGTACCGATGCGCCCCGGCGGCGTCGTCCTCGGGGTCCTGAGTGTCCACTACCCCTCGGCGAGCGACCTGCCGAACGCCGAGACGGCGCAGTTCCTCGCCGACGCCATCGGCGCCGCGCTGGTCAAGGACTCCCCCACGAGCGAGTCCGACTGGCATCACAGCAGCTGGGCCAGCCGCTCCCAGATCCACCAGGCCACCGGCATGGTGGTCGCCCAGCTCCGGATCAGCCCGGACGACGCGCTCGCGCTGCTTCGGGCGCACGCGTTCAGCCACAACCAGACGCTGCCCGAAGTCGCCGAACAGATCCTGCGCCGGCGTCTGCGCTTCTCCGACGACCCCGAAAGCGAGACCCCATGACCGCCGTCACCGCTGCCCAAGCGTTCGCCGACGCCGCGGCAGCCATGGTCAGCCAGCACGACACCACCGACACCCTGGCCCACCTCCTGACCAGCTACGCCGACCTCACCGGCGCGGCCGCGGCCGGGATGCTGGTCAAGGACGACCACGGCCAGCTCGAGCTCCTCAGCGCGACCTCGCACCAGGCCGGCGAGCTCGAGCTCTACCAGCTCCAGCACGACACCGGGCCGTGTGTGGAGGCCTTCCAGTCCGGGACGGCGGTCAACGCCCGGTCCGACGAGATCGGCGAGCGCTGGGGTGACGTCGGTACGGCGATCCTGTCGGCCGGCTTCCACGCGGTCGTCGCCGTACCGCTGCGCTGGCACGGGCAGGTCCTCGGCGCGATGAACGCGTTCCACCGCACCCCCGAATCCGTCGACGAGGAGACCCGGCTGCTGAGCCAGGCCTTCGCCGACGTCGCCAGCATGGTCATCGTCCAGACCGAGCTCAGCACCGCGCAGGTCGAGGAGCGGATCCGCACCGTTCTCGGCGGCCGGACCGTCGTCGAACTGGCCAAGGGCGTCCTCGCCCACACCACCGGTCTCGACATGGCCGCCGCCTACCGGCTGCTGGTCGAACGCGCCCTCGACAACGGCACCACGCTCAGCGAGACCGCCGACGACGTCATCCGCCAGGCCCAGCACCGCGACTGAAACGGTTTCACCGGGCCGCCTCCGGGGCACCGGCGCGGCCATGGCCAGTCTTCCCACCGCCTCCGTCGCCGACACCGCGCGGATCGCCAACGACATCCTGCTCCCGCTGGTCGCGCAGGGGGCGATCGTCCGGCGCCCGATGATGTCGCGGCTGGCCGATCGAGTCTCGGCGGACGACAGGGCGCTGCACCGCGTACGGCGGTTGCGCGCGAAGTACAGCGAAGGTCCGCTCCTGGTCAGACTGGCCCACCGCACCGTCGCCGTGGTTCTTGACCCGACCGACGTCCGGCGGCTGCTCGACAACACACCCGATCCGTTCTCGGCGGCGACCAAAGAGAAGGCCGGCGCCCTGCGTCACTTCCAGCCGCACGCCGTACTGGTCACCGATCCCCCGCTGCGCGCGCCCCGGCGGGCCATCAACGAGCACGCCCTGGACACGCACCAGCCCGTGCACCGCCACGCCGACGCGATGCTGACGGCGATCGCCGAGGAGTTCGGCGAGCTGAGCGGCACCCTCGGCTGGGCCGACTTCCGCGACCGCTGGTCCCGGCTCGTCCGGCGGATCGTGCTGGGCACCGCGGCGCGCGACGACACCGAGGTGACGCGGCTGCTCGACGGGTTGCGCGCGGACGCCAACTGGGCCGAGTTCCATCGCCGGGACACGCGCAGCCGCCGGCGTTTCCAGCAGCTCCTCGACGAGTACGTCGCCAAAGCCGAACCCGGCAGCTTGGTCGGCGATCTGCCGCCCGCCGACGATCTGGATCCGGCCGGGCAGGTTCCCCACTGGCTGTTCGCCTTCGACGCCGCGGGGATCGCGCTGTGGCGGTTGCTCGCCGTACTGGCGACGCGTCCTGAGGAGGCCGCGCGGATCGCCGACGAGGACGCTCACCACGCCCCGTTGCTCGCGTACGCCGGTGCGTCGATCCAGGAATCGGTCCGCCTCTGGCCCACCACGCTGGTCGTGCTGCGCGAAGCCCGTCAGGCAACGGACTGGCGAGGCCGTACGGCGCCCGCCGGTACCCAGTTCGCCATCGTCAGCTCGGTCTTCCACCGCGACGACGAGGCTCTCGACTTCGCGAACGAATTCGTCCCCGACATCTGGCTCGACGGCCGCTCGGACGGCCAGTGGCCGTTGATCCCCTTCAGCGCCGGGCCCGCCGTCTGCCCGGGCCGCAACCTCGTGCTGCTCACCACCAGTGCGGTGACGAGTCAGATCGTTGCCCACCATCAGCTCGACGTCGACCCGACCACGCGGGACAAGCTGAGCGGCAAGGACCTGCCCACCACCTTCGACCACACCAGCATCCGCTTGGGCTTCTGGCCGGCTCGGTAGTCACCAGCCCGGCAGGAACAGGCAGAAGATGTGCCCGGCCGGATCGGCCATCACCCGGACGCCCTCTTTCTGCGGCTGCCAGTCCATCAGCGTCGCGCCGGCGTCGAGTGCCTTCTGCTGGGCCGCCTCGAGGTCGGCGACCTCGAAGTCCAGGTGCACCTGCATCTGCTGCCCTTCCACCTCGCTCGGCCACAGCGGCGCACGATGCCGAGGCTCACGCTGGAACGACAACTTGCTCGACCCGTCGGGCCCGCGCAGTTGCACCCAGTTGTCGTCGCTCTCGACCATCTCCCACCCCAGCAGCCGCCGGTAGAACTTCCCCAGCGCCTTCGGATCGGCCGCGTCCAGCACCACACCCGCCATCGGAACCATCTCGTCAGCCACAAAGCCTCCCTCAACGCGATGCCCCACCGATTCCCCACCCGCCGGCACCTCATGCGTCCCGCAGGAACGCCCGCAAGCTCAGGACCAGGTCGGCGGGTGCGTTCTCGGCGATGTGATGCGTCGAGTCGATCCCGTGGCCGCGGACCTGTTCGCACCAGGGTTCCCAGACCGCGACCGGGTCGCCGTACAGCTCCTCCAGGTCGTCGCGAGTGGACCACAGAACCAGGACCGGGCAGGTGATCTTCCGGCCGGCGTCACGGTCGTCCTCGTCGGCCCGACGGTCGACGCCGAGGCCGGCACGGTAGTCCTCGAGCATCGCGTGGACGGTCGCGGGATTCCGTACGGCGGCCAGGAAGTCGGCGTGGTTCTCGGGGCGTCCATCACCACCAGCTTGCTGACGCGGCCGGGATGATCCAGTGCGGTCCGGTAGGCGACGTAGCATCCCCGGTCGTGCCCCACGACGGCGAACCGCTCGTGCCCCAGCGCGCTCATCAGGCCGACGATGTCGTACGCCTTGGCTCGCGCCGAGTACGGCGTGTGCTCCGCGTCCGTGATCGGCTTGCTCGATCCACCGTAGCCGCGGAGGTCCGGGCAGACGACGCTGAAGCCGGCGTTCGCCAGCGCCGGCGCGACGGCGTACCAGGTGGTGTGGGTCCGCGGATGCCCCTGCAGCAGCACGACCGGCGGACCTGAGCCGCCGTACCGCACGCGCAGTACGGCGTCACCGACGTCGATGTGATCCAGCGTGAAGCCCTCGAACATGCCGGCCCGGTACCCAGTCGGGTCAGCCGGCGACGACCTCGATGCCGAGGATGCCGATGGTGAAGCCGGAGACGATCAGGAAGGTGCCGGTGACGAGGCGGTAGCGGAGGGCGGCGACCAGGCCGAGCAGGACGGCGACGAGGCCGACGGCCCAGACCAGGTTGGCGATGAGCATCCGGGAACCCTACCGAGCGATCCGGCGCGGATCCCGCGTCCTCACAGTTCTCTAACACCCCGCGCGCGCCGACGTTTCTCCGATGGTGAACGCTACGCTGACCTGCAGTCAGGCCGATGGAGGGAGAGCGGCGGTGTCAGGTGGCAGGCTCAGCCAGAAGGAGCGGCAGCAGATCGCGCTGGGGCTTGGGGACGGGCTCGCGTACGCCGAGATCGCCCGGCGGCTCGACCGGCCGACTTCGACGATCACGCGTGAGGTGATGCGCAACGGCGGCCCGACCGACTACCGCGCCGACGCCGCCCACCGCGCGACCGAGCGCCGGGCGCACCGGCCCAAGCAGGCCACCCCGCGGGCCAAGGGGGTGCGGACGCTCGGCCACCAGGGCGACCCCGAGGCAGTGCGCCAGTACGAGGACACGTTCACCACGCTGCTCACGTCCCAAGGTCTGCCCAAGATGGCGTCGCGGGTGCTGACGTGCCTGCTGATCGCCGAGGCCGGCAGCCTGACCGCGTCCGAGCTCGTCCAGCACCTGCAGGTCAGCCCGGCGTCGGTCTCCAAGGCGATCACGTTCCTCGAGGAGCAGGGCCTGATCCGCCGTGAGCGCGACGAGCGCCGCCGCGAACGCTACTTCGCCGACAACGACGTCTGGTACCAGTCGACGATCGCCAGCGCCCGCAACATCGGCCGGCTCGCCGAGACCGCTCGCCAGGGCGTGCCCGTGCTCGGTCCGGGCACGCTCGCCGCGACCCGGCTGGAGAACGTCGCCCGCTTCAGCGACTTCATCAGCGAGAGCATCCTCCGAGCCGCCGAGCAGGTCCGCGACGTGCTGCACACCCGGCCTCCGGACGGCAACGCAGAATCATCCGTACGCCGCTGAAGCGGCGGGCCGCTGTCAGCGGGTGGTCCACGCGGGAGCCAGTTGGTTGCCCAAGGTGGTGCGCCAGATCGGGCGGGGAGCCGCGCTGCCGTCGAGAGGCGCGACAAAGATCTGCGCGGCGTCGAGAGGCCCACGTCGGAAGGCGAGCTGGGTACCCGTTGTCGACCAGGTCGGGTCCTGCTCGAACGTACCGCCGTCGGTGAACTGGCAGAGCTTGCCGCCGCCGAGAGGGTTGGCCTCCGGAAGCCGACGACAGGCGACATCCTTGCCGTCGACGTTGGTCAGGAAGATCGCCCACGAGCTCGCGGTCAGGTAGTGCCGGTACGCGATCACGCCCGGCGCGGTCGGCGACCAGACCGGGTCCGCGTCAGCACCGGTCGTCACCTGACGGACCTTGCCGCTGCCGTCCATCGGTACGACGTACACGCCCTGCTTGCCCTGGAACGCGACCCGGGTGCCGTCCGGCGAGACGGTCAGGTCGCTGCGGAACAGCTTGTCGCCCTTGGCCGTGAACAAGGGCCGCACGACCTTGCCGTCGGTGTCGACCAGGTACAGACCTTTGGTCGTGCCCGCCGCGCAGGACACGACGAGCTGGGTACGAACCTTCTGGTTCCAGGCCGGCCGGTCGATGCCGTCCGCGCACTGCGCCGGCAGCTTCGCGAACAAGGGTCGCGCGCCGCTGCCGTCCACACCGGACACCCACAACGTGCCCTTGGCCGAGGCTGTCGTTCGCGTGAAGATCATCGCCCGCCGGTCCGGCGACACGACCGGGCCCGAGTCGACGCCCTCCCGCGTACCGGCGGCGAACTTGCTGAGCTTCGTCGAGGTACCGGACTGGCTGACGTCGGCCAGGTGCAAGCTCTGACTCGTCCCGTTCCGCACGGGAATGATCAGCTGGCTGTCGCTGAGCCCTGGTGATGCGACGGGCAGCGCCCTCGGACCTGCCGGTGGCGTCACGGTCGGCGGTGCCGAACTGCTGGTCACAGTCGTCGGACCAGGCCCCGGACCCGACACCGGGTCGGGCGACTCACCGGACGCCAACTGGATCGCGACCACGACCACGATCGCGAGCAGGGCCACTCCCCCGGCGCCCAGAGCCAGCAGCCGACGAGTACTGCTCGACAAGGGCGTCCGGACCGGCTTCGGCAAAACCCCCGGCGCCGCAACGCCCGCGCCCACGGCGGCCATCGTCGCGGTCGGCGCCTCGGGGACGAACTGCACCGCGCCCAAGGCGATGTCGTGCTTCGGGTGCGTGTCCAGCGCCGTCGGCGTCGAGAAGCGCGACTGCAACAGGTGACTCACCAGCGGGATCCGCGAGCTGCCGCCGACCAGCACGATCGCCTTCAGCTGTTCGCTGGTCGTACCGGCCGTTCGCAAAGCCCGACCGGTCGCCTCGACGGTCTGCTCGAGCGCGGGCGCGATCAGCGTCTCCAGCTCGGCCCGCGTCAGCCGCACCGACGTACTGCGTCCCGGCAGCGTGATCGGGATCGAGGTCTCGACGTCGACCGACAGCGCTTCCTTCGCCTCGACGCAGTCCCGGCGCAGCCTCGTCAGCGCGGTGCGCCCTTCCGGGCTGTCCAGGTCGAGGTCCTCCATCGCCGGACCGAGGGCGCGTACGACGTGCTGGAACACGGCCTCGTCGAAGTCGACCCCGCCCAGCTGCTCGATCCCCTCGGGGTTGCCGAGGATCGTGAACCCGTCGCCGGTCTTCTCCAGCACGCACACGTCGAACGTCCCGCCACCGAGGTCGTACACCGCGACCCGGTCGCCTGCCCGCAGCTTCGCCTGCGCGGCGTACTGGATGGCGGCGGCCTGCGGCTCGGGACAGGTGACGGCCGGTCCGACGTCGGCCAGCGCGATCACCTGGTCGACGAGCTCGCGCTTGTACGCGCCCCAGTTCGCCGGGTACGTCAGCACGATCTCGTCCGGCGCGGCGCCGCGGCGCTCGGTCGCCGTCGCCACGACCGACGACAGCAACCGCGCCGACAAGGCCTGCGCGGAGAACGGCGTACCGGCAACCATCAGCGGGATCGGGTCACCGATCCGGCGCTTGAACTCCCGGACCACCCGCGCCGGATCGGTCGCGCCGCGCCGCTCGGCCGCCTCGCCGACCAGGAACTGGCCGTCCTCCTGCAGGTAGAGCACGGACGGGATCTGCAGCGCGCGGTTGCCGAGTCCGAGCATGCTCGGCGGACCGCCGTTCCGCATCGCGGCGGCAGTGAAAGTGGTCCCCAGGTCCACGCCCAGCCGATACCCCATGCCCCACCCCGGATCGCCCGACGGTTCCCCCATGACGTCTCCTTCTTGATGGTAGGGCACCGCGCTTACTCTGGTGACAGAGTCGGAACAGGGGGTTGCCGATGCCGACGCTGTCGATCGCCGAGATCTACCAGGCCGCACTGTCCGCGGGGTTCACGCCGCATCAGGCGACCACCTGGACCGCCATCGCCCTGGCCGAGTCGGGCGGCCGGACCGGCGCGCTCAACGACCAGGGCGAGCACTCGATGGGCCTGTGGCAGATCAACGTCGCCGCGGACGGGAGCCGGGGCACCAAGTACGGCGACCTCAACGACCCGCTCGCGAACGCGAAGGCGGCGTACGCGATCTCCCGCCACGGCACCGACATGCGGCCGTGGACCACCACCCACTCGTCGAACAAGGGCACCGCCGCGGACTACCGGACCTACCTCGACAAGGTGGAGGCGGTGACGGGCGTGCAGGGCGACGGCCGTGGAGTCGGCGGGTACCGGTCGCAACTGCTGGAGCCGTTGCCCGGCGCGAACGACGCGGCGCCGCAGCAGCTCCAGCCGGCGGTCTCGTACGACAAGATCGACACGGGCCAGACCGTCGGCATGCAGCAGGACACCGACCACGACGGGCTGACGGACGCGTTCGAGCGGGCGGCCGGGACCGGCCTGAAGCTGGCCGACACCGATCAGGACGGGCTCGGCGACGGGTACGAGATCGCGGTCAGCCACTCGAACCCGACGCTCGCCGACGGCGATCGGGACGGGCTGTCGGACAGCACGGAGGCCACGCTCGGCAGCGATCCGCTGAAGTGGGACAGCGACAACGACGGGCTGTCGGACCAGATCGAGATCACGTACGGCTCCGACCCGACGCACGCCGACAGCGGGGACGGGGTCATCCCTCGACCGGCGACGCCTGCGGTGCAACAGCCTGTGGTGCAACAGCAGCCGGCCATGACGCGGCAGGCCGTCGTACCGGCGCAGACGATGCAGTCGCCGGCCGACTCGACCAAGGTCGGGCGGTTCGTCGAGGTCGCGCAGGCGCAGGAGGGCGACCAGTACGTCTTCGGCATCCGGGCCAAGCTGAGCGATCCGGACCCGGAGAAGTTCGACTGCTCCGAGCTGACCAAGTGGGCCGCGTACCAGGCCGGCGTGGAGATCCCGGACGGCGCGATGTACCAGTACCTGGATCTCAAGCAGAAGGACGCGCTGATCCCGGTCGACCAGGCCCTGCACACCAAGGGCGCGCTGCTGTTCTACTTCTCCAACGAGCCCACGCCCGGCGGTGGCCGGCCGTCGAAGGCGCACGTCGCGATCAGTCTCGGCGACGGCCGCACGATCGAGGCGAAGGGCACCAAGTACGGCGTGGGCGAGTTCACCGCGCACAACCGGTTCAACTACGCGGGCGTGATCCCAGGGCTGGACTCGTCCGCCGCGCCACCGGCCGCCGCCGGACCGGACGTCGTTCCCGTCGCTGCCGCTCCCGCCGGCAACTACGACCAGATCGACCTCGGTACGCCGATGGCCGCTCCCCCGGACACCGATCACGACGGCCTCACCGACGCCTTCGAGAAGCTCGCGGGCACGAGCCCGGCATCGGCCGACACCGACAAGGACGGCCTGCCCGACGCGTTCGAGGCGATCAAGTCGCACACCGACCCGCTGACGGCCGACACCGATCGCGACGGCGTCTCGGACCCGTTCGAGATCTCGGCCGGTACCGATCCCGGCAAGATTCCGGGCGTGGCCGGTGTGGGCGGGCAGGGCCAGTTCGCCGAGGTGATCCGCAACGGCGTGGTGGACAGTGACAAGGACGGACTGACCGATACGTACGAGACGAAGGCCGGCCTGAATCCGCGCAGCATGGACACCGACGCCGACGGTCTGTCGGACAGCAGCGAGGTGTCGCTGGGGACGAACCCGACGCTGCTGGACTCTGACAACGACGGCATCAGCGACTCGATCGAAGCGCAGTTCGGTTCCGACCCCCTGAAGAGCGGCCTCGGCGGGGACCTCGGTACCGGCGCCGGCCCGGAAGGGCAGGATCTGGGGATCGGCGGAATTGACGGGGCTGATGGGCTGGGCGGGACCCCCGACGTTGCTCCACACTGAAACTTGGTGTCGTGCCAGCACGCCGGGGGGCTTGCCGTGGGTTCAGTGGTGTTCAGGGAGAAAGTGCGTCGACCGGAGCCCTCCGGTCTGTCCCGTGACCGCTTGGAACGTCCGCTGCTCGACGAAGCGGGGCCCAGCGTCGGTCTGCTGCTCGCACCGGCTGGTTCCGGCAAGACCACGCTGCTCGCGCAGGTCGCCGCGACTCAACTCCGGCCGACGGCCTGGTACCGGGCCAGACCGGAAGACCGGACCGAGGACGCGCTCGTCCAGCACGTGACCGAGGCGCTGTCCGTCGTACTGCCGAACGCGCTGCCAGTCTCGACGACCGTCGACCAGCTCATCCTCGCAACGGAAAGCGGGGTTGCGCAGTCGGTTCAGCTGATCGTGGACGACGTGCACGAGTTGGCCGGCAGTCCTGCGGAGACGGCGTTGGAGCGGTTCCTCGAGTTCCGGCCGCGACACCTGCGGTTGCTGTTCGGTTCGCGTCGGCCGCTCGCGTTGAACACGTCGCGGCTGCAGGTGTCCGGCGATCTGCTGGAGCTCGACAGCGACGATCTGCGGTTCCGCTCGTGGGAAGTCGAGGAGCTGTTCCGGTCCGTGTATCGGCAGCCCCTGTCGCCTGAAGCGGCGGCCGCGCTGACTCGTCGTACGGGTGGGTGGGCTGCCGGCTTGCAGTTGTTCCACCTGGCGACGTTGGGAAAGTCCAGTACCGAGCGGATCCGGGCCGCGACCGAGCTCGGTGGACGGTCGCGGTTGGTGCGGGCCTACCTGACGCGCAACGTGCTGGCGGGGCTGGCGCCGGAACGGCGGAGGTTCCTGCTCATCACCAGCGCGCTCGGGCGGCTGACCGGGCCGCTGTGCGACGAGTTGCTGGAGCAGACCGGTAGCGCCGCCGTACTGGAAGAGTTGGAGGCGTTGCAGTTCTTCACGACGTCGACCGACGACGGTACGACGTACAGGTATCACCAGGTCCTTCAAACGCACTTGAAGGGTTTGCTGATCGACGAGCTGGGCGCGGCGGCGTCGCGGGAGCTTCACTCGCGCAGCGCGCAGCTGCTGGAGAAGGCCGGTTGCCCGCGCGACGCGATGCGCGCCCACGCGCTGGCCGACGACTGGGCGTCGGTCGCGCGGTTGCTGCAGCAGGGGAACACGGCCGGGCACGACTGGGTCGCTCGGTCGGGACTGCCGGACGACGATCCGTGGCTCGCGCTGGCCCGGGCGCGGCGGTTGTTCCGGTCTGGATCGGTCGAGGCCGCGGTGCGCGCGTACAAGGACGCGGAGGCGTTGCTCGACGATCCGGAGTTCCAGGCGCGGTGTGCCGACGAGCGGACGCAGGCCGAGGTGTGGCTGCCGCAACCGCCGGCGGCGCCCGTACGACGTGATGGGCAGACCGTACGGCGTACCGGCCACGCGATCCGGCAGGCAACTCGGCGCATCCCTGAACCAGGAGTCGGTACAGACGATCCGTTGGCAGCCGGGACGATTGCCTTGCTGGCCGGCCGGCTGGACGAGGCGCGCGAGCTGCTGCTGCCAGTGGCGGCGGATTCGTCGGCACGATCGGCCGGGCGGTTGTGGGCCGCGATCTCCGTCGTCGTCACGGACCTCGCGCGCGGCAACTGGTCGGACGCCGAGGTGCCGCTGGAGGAGATCGCACTCTCGGCGGAGCTGGAGGAGCTGCCGTGGCTGGCCCGGTTGGCGCGTGGGTTGCAGGCGGCCGTCCTGCTGGCGACCCGCCCGGAGGACTGGCGACCCGACGGCTGCGCGGCGCTGGTCGACGAGTGCACCCGGGACGGCGACCGCTGGGGCTCGTTGCTGATGGCAACCTCTATCGGTGCGGCTCAGCTCCGGACGCGAGACGACCAGGCCGCGCTCGACTGGCTGCGACGAGCTGCCGTGGAAGCCGCCGCTCTCGATGCGCGGGCGCCACGAGCCTGGGCGCTCACCTTCGGCGCGGTCGCGATGGCCAGACTCCGACATCCCGGCACGGCCGCCCAGCTGACCGAGACCGAGCACCTCATCCGTGCAGCCGCCGTGCCCGGCGCCCACCGCCTCCTCGACCACGCCCGCCGGCTGATCGAGGAACCTGCAAAAGGTGTTACCAGCAGCCGTGCGCGCCTGCACACCCTCGGTGGCTTCCGCTTGGAACTCGACGGACAAGCCGTGCACTGGCCGCCGCTGCGACCAAGGGCCAGGGCGCTGTTGCTGCTGCTGGCCATTCATCCTGGTAGGGACCTGCACCGCGAACGCTTGATCGACGCCTTGTGGCCGGACGCGCCCACCGAAGCCGGGCCCCATCGCCTGCAAGTGGCGGCGTCGAACGTGCGGCAATGTCTGGCAGCAGTAGGCCTGGGCGACCAAGCCGTGCAACGCAACGGTGACGCCTACCGGCTGGTGCTTCCCGGCACGTGGAACGACCTCACCGAGTTCGAGACCCGGTTGCGGCAGGCAAGGAAGAGCCGCACGCTCACCGACTGGTCCGCCGTCCTCGACCTCTACGTCGGCGAACTGCTGCCCGAGGTGGGCGCCGCGGAGTGGGTCCTGGCCGAACGCGACCGCTACCGGCTCGCCGCCGCCGAGGCCGCGCTCCAGGTCGCCGACCTTGCGACCGACGTACAGGCTCTGCATGCAGCCCACCGTGCCGTCGAGCTCGACGCGCTGCGCGACTCCTCCTGGCTCCTCCTTGCCGATCTGCAGGAAGAACAAGGCGACCCGACGGCAGCGGCAGCGACCCGTCGTGAGTACGCCAGGATCTCCGCCGAGCTGGAGGCTCCGGTCAGTCCGCGGGAACGACCTGCACGCGATGGATGACGTGCGCCGGCTTGAGCGCCGCCACGACATCCTTCAGCCGTTGCTCGTCGATCTCCTGCCCGACCACCGGAAACACCCGTACGACGACCGCAGGCAGAGCCTCCCCCGGCAACGGATCGTTCGGATCGACCGACCAGCTCGCCCCGCCTGACTCGACCACCTCGGTCCGCACCCCCAGTACGGCGCTGATCGCCAGCTCGATTCCCAGCCGCGTCCCCTGCCGACCGTGCAGCACGCCGGTCGACCGCAACAACTCGCGCTGCCGCGCCGGGTCGTCACCCCGATCGACCGCCAGCCCGATCCAGTGCGCCAGCCAGGGCAGCATGTCCTCGGGCGCCGTCCCGAGATCCAGGTAGGCCGGAAAGTTGTCGAGGACACTGATCACCGGCGCGAGCACCTCGTCGAAGCTCGCGCACAACTGCTGCGTGAACTGGTCGGTCCGGTAGATCGACGGCAGCGACTCCCCCAGCGGGTGCGGGCTCGGCAGCTGCCCGAGCGCGCCGCGCATCAGCGCACCCGCACTTGGTGCTCGTACGAGAAGACCAGCGCCGTCGCCGGCAGGTCCAGCCGCTGCACGGGAGCCGATCGCCGGCCGGTCACCGGATCGGCCGGGAACAGCGCGACGCTGATCTCCTGCGCCATGTCGACGCCCGGGATCCGCGCCAGCGCGGCGTGCACCTCGTGCGACTGCACCGACCGCCCGAACGGCCAGCCCGTCCCGTCCGGGCCACCCGTCAACGGATGCAGCAAGCTGTACAGCGCTTCGAGCACGCCCTCCTTCACCTCGTCCGGGTCGAACCGCGACCGGGCACTCACATCGACCACCGCCGTCAGTCCGACGTACTCCGGAGGCGCGACCAGCAACCGCGTCCCGACCAGGCGCCGCTCGTCCAGCGTCTGGGTGATCCGTTCGAGCGTTCCCTGCGGCGGGATCAGGTCGTCGCGGCGAATCCGCCCGACGGCATCGCCGGACACATGCGGTACGACGAGCACGCGAATGCCACCCGCGTCGGCGGCCTCGGTCGCCGGGACGCAGTGCACGCGCGCCGCGTCCGGCGCGACCTCGCGCGCCAGCTCCTCGAAGTCCTCGACGGTGACCGCACGGCCGCGCGACCTGAGCAGCATCGGCCCGCGGACCTTGGCCTCGTCGAGCGTCTCCGCGTCGGCGCCGCCGATCGCCGGTGCGCGGTTCTCCACGCGGGCGACGTACGGAACGCTGGACTTGAGCACCCGCACCTGGCCCCGGGCGACGTTGCCGGAGCGGCCACCGCCGGTCCGGTATGACGAGATGGCGACGCTCGTCCCCGAGCGCGGCGCCGCGCCGTACGCCTGGAGCCGTCCGTCGGCCGCGCGGACGGCCGGACCGAACTGCACCCACCCGGCGAACGCGTCGATCCGAAAGTGCCGATCGTCCTCGGTCGAGTCGGCGAAGCTGCTCACCGGCTCCCACGTCTCGACGCCGTCGTCGTCGGTGACCTCGACCGTGCACGGTTCCTCGGACGGCACCACCGGCCGGCGTTTCAGCGCGAACCGCTGCCCCGGCGTCCCGTCGGAACGGCCGAGCAGCTCGTGCCGGATCACCTCGGCGTGCATCATCGGAACCGTCCCGCCGATGGTGAACGCCGACACGGACAGGATCCGCGGCGACTTCGTGTACGTTGGGCGGCCCTCGTCGACGGCGAGCAGGCGGCACCGGATCCACCCGGCCCGCTGGCGGGCGATGATCGAGGTCTCGTGCTGCGGCGGGACGTGCACGACGACGTCGCCGGCCTTGTTCAGGCCGCCGGTCTCGTCCTTGTCGAGGTCGCACTCGGTCCAGCCCGACCCCGTCCACGCCTCCCAGACCAGCGGCGGGTGCCGCGGATCGACGCCGCTGCCGGAGACGCTGCAGGTCATCCGGACGGTCACCGCGCAGGACGGAACCGCCTCACTGAGTCCGATCAGCAGCGCGTCGCCGGGCACCGGACGTTCCGAGAAGCAGGGGAAACCGTCCCGGCCGGAGAGCGCCGTGGTGAGGTCCACCGGCGGCCCGTCGGCCGGCATCGCGCCCGCGTGGCCGAACGAGCACGGGATCACTTCCAGATCCTGGGTGGTCGTGAAGACGATCGGCTCGTGGATGTCCGTGCGCGGGGTCGCGACCTCCGTGCCGGCGCGGACCAGCACCGGCTGCGGTTGGGGCGAGGACAGCCAGAACGTCACGCCTCCACGAGCGGCAGCCGACGGCCGGAGCTCGACCCCGATCAGCTCGAGGAACTTCACGTAGTTGAGGTCCGGGACCCGGTTGAGCCGGTAGATCAGCTGGTCGACCATCTGGGCGAACGCCTCGATCAGCGTGACGCCCGGGTCCGACACGTTGTGGTCGGTCCACTCGGGACAGCGGCGCTGGACCAGGCGTTTGGCCTCGTCCACCAGGCCCTGGAAGGTCCGGTCGTCCAGGTTCGGCGCGGGCAGCATGTCAGACCCCCAGCTCGGCCGGTTGCGTCGTACCGGCGACCTGCTCGTCCGGGATGACGTAGAACGGGAAGACCAGGTTGCGCGGATCGTTGCTGCCGAGAACGAGGTAGCCGACGTCGACCACCACGCGGCCCTGCTCGATCCGGTCGTAGCCGACCCCGACGTCCTCGACCGAGATCCGCGGCTCCCAGCGTTCGAGGGCCTCGCGGACGTCGTACGCGATCTGGCCCGCGGTGGCGGCGTTGGCCGGGCCGAACACGTGGTCGTGGATCCGGCAGCCGAACTCGGGCCGCATCGGCCGCTCACCCCGCGCGGTGCCGAGGATCAGCCGGATCGCCTGCTCGATCTCGCGTTCGCGGGTGACCAGCGCGACCGCGCCGGTGGCGTCCGTGGTGACCGGGAAGGCCCACCCGGCGCCGATGAAGTCGGTGCTCATCTCATCCTCCGATCAAGACCGTCGGGGCGCCCAGGACGATCGGGGCGCCGCAGGCGGCCAGGTCGCCCATCCGCGCCGCGGGCAGGCCGCCGATCAGCACGGTCGGGCAACCGGGCGGCGCGATCACGGTCGGCGGGTGTACGGCCGGTGGCGGGAACGAGCAGATGTGCGGCGTACCGACTGTTGCCGCAGGCAACCCCGCGATCAGGACGGTCGGTACGCCGGGAGGCGCGATCACTCCCGGATGTCCGGTCGGGTCGCCGACCCTGGCTGCTGCGGGCATCGCCGTCTCCTCAGTGACTCAGTTGATCTTGACCAGGGCGGCCGAGACCGAGCACAGGGCGCCGCCCTTGACCTCGGTGTTGGCGCTGCCTTCGAGGGTCGTGTTGGCCCCCTTGAGCTGCAGGTTGCCGGTGGCGGTGACCGAGACCTCGCCGCCCTTGAGCTCGAGCTTGGCCGCGGCGGCGTCGATCACGACGCCCTTGCTGCCCTCGATCTTCACCGTCCCGTCGGCGTGCACGGTGATCGTCGTACTGGTCGCGTCGACCGATACGCTGAGCTTGCCGTCGCCGGTCTCCAGCGTGATGCCCTCCTTGCGGCCGTCCTGGTCGAGCAGGTCGATCCGGTGACCGTTCCTGGACACGATCGAGCGGCGGTTGACCGCGCCCGAGCCGGAGTCGATCGGTTCGATGCCCTTGGCATCCGGTACGTCGACGCCGTTGTAGAGCCCGCCGAGCACGTACGGCCGCCGCAGGTCGCCCTGCTCGAAGACGACCAGCACCTCGTCACCGACCTCCGGGATGATCAGCGCGCCGCGATCCTTCCCGGCGCCCGCGTGCACGGTGCGGGCCCAGGCGCTCACGTAGTCGTCCGACAGCCAGGGCAGCGTCACCTTCACCCGGCCGAGCTTCTCGGGATCGTTGTTGTCGCTGACCTGACCGATCACCACACCCGCCGGCGCCCGTTGCGCTGCTGCCGAACCGGTGAGTCCGAGCAGGCTGCGGTCGTGGGCGCCGGTGACCGCGAACGACGTCGTGTAGCCGGTCGTCGGGTCGATCCGGTGCCTGGTGGTGGTGACCGTGTACTTGCCGTCGAACGGCGTACCGAGGTTGTCGACCGTGATGGCGACGCCCGCCTTCAGCGCCGGGTTGCCTTGGGCAACACCGGTGAACTCGGCGAAGGCGCCGGCCAGCTCCTCCGCGATCGCGGCCGCGGCGGCGTCCACCTCCGACTGGGTCCGATGCGGTACGTCGGTCGCGACGTACACCTTGTCGCCGAAGGCGTGAGCGAACTCGGCCGGACTCGCCTGGGGCAGCTCGGCGCTCCTGGTCTGCGCCGGCCGCCTGGTCGTCAGCGCCTGCTTGGTGGACGTGTCCCAGCCGCGGACCTCGACCTCCTTCACCTGGCCGGCCGAGGTGAGTACCGCGCGGAACCTGAGCAGGTCGGTACCGAGCTTGAGCACGAGCGGGTTCTGTTCGTTGCTCGGGGCACCGGCCGCCGTCGCCGGCGGGCCGAAGTTGAACTTGCCGTCGCGGACGGAGACCTCGTACCCGGCCTCGGCGGCCAGCGCGTCCAGGAGCTCCCAGTCGCTCGTCCCGGCCTGCGACACGTGCTCGAACACGGTCGTCGTCGAGGCGATCGTCCCGTTGGTGAACCCGGCGCGCTGCGAGACCTTCTGCGCGATGTCCGACGCAGTCATCTGCAGGTAGCTGCCGGTGCCGCGTCCGCGGAACAGGCGATGCGCGGGGTCGTAGCCGCGGATCACCGTGAACGATCCGCCGGTGTCGAACTCGGCCTCCAGCGCGGTGATCTCGCCGGCCATCAGCAGCGCGGCGGTCTGGCTCGTGCTGGTCAGCACCGAGATCCGTACCGGCGCGCCGATCTTGGCGCCGGTCTTGGCCAGTACGACGTGGTCGCCGTCGCGGAAGCGGATCTCGAACAGGTCCGGCAGGCGCTGGCTGTCGTCGACGTACACGGTGCTCAGCAGGTTGACCACGTCGGCCGGCAGCGGCGACCCGTTGATCTCGATCAGGCAGCTGTTCGTGATCGACATTCAGAGCAGCTCCTCGGCCGCCGGGAACACGACCACCGATCCGCTCGGCAGGCGCATCGGGTCGTCGATGCCGTTGTAGCGGGCGATCGTGCGCCACATGCCCGGGTCGCCGTACTCGGTGTAGGCCAGGGACGCCAGGCTGTCGCCGTCGATCATCCGGTGCGAACGGCGGACGGACTGACCGCCAGAGGTCGGGTTCTGCCGCCACGGCTCGTTCGGCATCTCCTCCATCGCGACGCTGCAGACCGCGCGGATCGGGACGCCGTCGGCGCTGAACAGCGTGTACTTGACGCTGACCGAGGTGACGAACGCCGGGAAGCTGGCGATCTTCCCCCACTGCAGCATCACCAGCGGCGGCGTCGGCTTGTCCTTGCCGCGGCTCTCCTCGGTCGGCACGCAGCAGCTGAACAGCTTCTCGACCGCGGTCACGACACTGTTGTCTTGGTTGCCGGAGGCATCGAAGAACATCTCGACGGTCAGCTTGCACGGCTCCGCGCCGCTGAACTCCGGCGGCCCGGCCGACTTCGCCTTCTTCGCGGGCTTGCGCTCCCACTTGGCCGACTTCTGGATCGTCACCTCCTTCGGGTTGAACTGGAACGGGATCTCGCCGCGATCCTGGCCCTGCGACCCTTCCTTGGACGGGTCGAACAGCTTCAGCTTCGCCTTCTGCAGGGACTTCTTCTCCTCGGCCGGCGCCGCGCCACCGCCACCGCCGGACGCCTTCAGGGCGATCGGGTCGGTCATCAGCTCACCCTCTCCGCGGTGAACCCGTGATGGGCGAGCTCGAGGGTCTCCATCGCGACCTTCGGCGAGTCGAGGTTCAGGCCGGGGCCGGACCACTTCACCGGGATCACACCGGCGAGCCGCCACGTGGCGACCTTCTGCAGCCCGGCGGTCATCGCGGTGATGCTGCCGGTCGCGGGCTTCACCCCCGACGTCATGCTGGCGAGCCAGGCCATCACCTCGGTGGTGTCCTGGCACAGCGGACGGGTGAGCTTGATGTTGCTGTACTTGATCCGCGTCGGCAGCTGCCAGACGAACCCGTTCTGCCCGCCCTCCTCACGCTGCTCCAGCACGACCTCGAGCCCCAGCCCCTCGCAACTGTTGAACGCCCCGAGCCGCTTGTCGTCGATCGTCACCCCGAAGCACACGGTGACCGCCGGTTCCGGATACTGCGGATTCATCCCGCCACTCCCCCTACCATCGGTCCGACACCCGTCCCGCCCGCTCCCGATCCAGCCAGAGCTCGGCCTTGAGCTTCGCGGTCAACGGCTCGTAGAGCCGCTTCGCCAGCTCCTCCACTTCGGCCGCGCTCACGGTCGGCTTCTTCGCCTCGACTGTCGCCTGGGGAACCGCCTGAGGTGGCGGCAGCGCTTCCTCAGCCGTCTGGACGACTTCCTCACCGAACATCCGCTGCAAAGGCACCGACCGCACAGCCTCCGCCGGCTGGAAGCTGTCCTCCAACGACCAGGACAACGCCTCACCCTCGGTCCGAGCCTGTACGGCGGTGCTCTGCGAGGTCTCGCGGGTCGGCATCACCGACGAGGCTTCGCGTGCGGGCTGCGGCATCACCGGAGCACCCAGCGCCGGATGCCCGTGCACCACGCGCTGAACAGCTGGTGTCGGCGCTGTTTCCTCACCGATCGCGCGCTGCACCAGTTCCACGGCCCCCGCAAGCGGCGCTACCCCGCTTGCACGTTGCGGTTTTGGCGGCGGCCACAACAACTCAGCAGATGCAACCCGCTGGACCTCCACAGGCCGCTCGGCAGGTCGCACACCCACCGGCTCTCCACTCGTATCCACCCGCGCGGACCCGCCCGTCGTTTCCTGCACCGGCGCGCCCGCGGCCATCCGCTGAACAGCAGGCCCACCCAGCGCCGCCACAAACGGCGACCGTTCCAGCGGCTCCGAAGACCCAACCAGCGGCATCTCCTGCACCGCCTCCGCTCCTCCGGCCTGCACCTGCTCGACGCGCTGCACCTGAACCGCCCCGCGCTCCTCTGTCGGCAACTGCGGCGCACGCACCTCACCCACGAGCGGCACCTGCCGCACCCGCGACACCACCTGCATCTCGGGCATCCGCTGTACCGACGGTGCACTCAACCCAGCAGGCTCCTGCGCCGGCCTCGGAATCTCCACAGCCCCGTCCGCCACCTGCTGCACCGTCGGAACGGCCGCCACGCGGGACACGACTGGTACCTCCGGCGCAGACACAGGAAGCACAGGTGGTGCGGACGACAAAGTCGGCAGCTCCGCCGGCGGTTGCCCACTCGGCACCTGCGACGCACTGGCCTGCAACACTGTTGATGCCTCAGCAGACACCAGAGGCATCTGCGAGGCCGGCGATCCACCAGGCATCACCGGCCGCCGCACCGACGGCACCTCCGTCGCACCCGACGATCGCGAGACCATCGGACCCTCCGGCGCACTCGCCACTCGCGACACCACCGGCACGTCGGGCGCACTCACCGCCCGCGACACCGTCTGCACCTCGGGCGAAATCACCTCCCGCGACACCATCGGCACCTCGGGCGCACTGACCACGCGCGATACCGTGGGCATCTCGGACCTGCTCGCCGTCCGCGACACCGCCGGAACCTCCGGCGCACTCTTCTTCCCCGACACCGTGGGCACCTCCGGCGTGTTCACCACCCGCGGCACCGGCGCCGCCTCCGGCGCACCCACCATCCGCGAAACGATCGGCACCTCCGGCGCACTCGCCGCCCGCGACACCGTCGGCCCTTCAGGCGCACTCACCTTCCGCGAAACCATCGGCACCTCCGGCGCACTCACGGCCCGCGACACCATCGGCATCTCGATCCCGCTCGCCCCACCCGACACCTGTGGTGCGCCCTGCTCGACGGGCAGCTCCGGCACCGATCTCACCGACGACCCCTCCGACTCCTGCGCGACCTCAGACACCCCCAGGTCCGCCGACGTCTGCACCACCGACTCCGACGCCCCGCGCCGCTGCACCACCGGCCCCGGACTCACCGGCACCGACCGCGCCTCCACCGGCGGCAGCACCACCGCACCCACTCCACTTGTCGCCGGCAACGAATACGTCTGGACGCCGGACAACACCTCCTCCGCCGGCAAACTCTCGACAGCACGCTGCACCGTCGCCCCCGAGAACCCCGAAGGAAAACTCACCTTCCCACCGGCGACCGGCGTCGCATACCCACCGATCTCTCCCCGCGGCGCCTCCACCTCCAGCGCATGCCCGAGCGGCGCGAGGAACCGCGGATCCTGATGCGTCGCCAAAGACCCCCGAAACGACCCAACGGCCGCGACCGGCTCGATCTCCCCCACCGACCGCTGCAACGGCGGCAGATCCACCCACTCCCCGCGCGACTGTCCCAGCCCCCAAGACCCCGACGCGTCGGCGCCGCCACCAGCACCAGCACCAGCACCGGCTCCCGCGGCAGCATCAGGAGCACCACCGGCAGCGCCGGCGCCCCCACCACTACCACCGAACACCCCACCAGACCACCGGAAAGGCCACCGCACCCCGCTCACCTCCCCGACTGGACGCGCGTGTTCAGTTGACCGATCTCCTCGACGAACCGCCGTCGCTCAGGGTGCTCCAGATCGAGGATCTCGTCCCGCGACCAGTGGAAGTGGTAGGCGACGTACGCGACCTCGGTGTACAGCTGGTCGGGCGCGTACGTCACGATTCCCCCAGGCGCCCACCCGCCAGATCCACGGCGAACGCGTGCCCGCACTCGGGACAGTCCACCCCGGCCCGCGTGTGCCCTTCCTGGTTCACCCGCCGGTACAGGTCCTGCAGAAACGCCAGGTCCGCCGCGAACAGGTCCTCGATCACCCCGGCGTGGATGTCGGTCACGCTCCCGAGCCGCGTGACGACCCGCCCGAGCAGCACCACCGTCAGGTACGCCGGGTTCTCCCGCACGCGGTCGTCCCGCAACGGCACCAGCTCGTCCCGGGCAGTCGCCAGTCGCATCACCCCGTCGCGGTGCACGACGCCCGACCCGTCGACGTACCCCCGCGGCAGCACGAACGGGAACTCCGTCCGCAACGTCTCCTGCACCGGGGCCGCAACAGCAACCTCAGCCGCGGGGAGCTGGGCCTCGAGCGCCGCGGACGCCGTACGGCGCATCACTCCACCTCGAGCCGTTCACAGGTGACGACCAGCTTCTCGGTCATCACCGAGGTGTCGCCGGCCTTCATGGTGCCGATCTCCAGGCTCTTCGGCCACGCGTTGGTCAGCTTGTACCGCTTCAGCGGCGCGCCCTCGTAGTCGTACACGATGATCGCCCCGCCCTTGCGGACCGCGCCCATCTTGCCGAACTGCGAGTCCTTGATCCACTTGTCGAAACTGGTGTCCGACGACAGCCCGCGGGTCAGCGTGATCTCCGGCGCCTTCCAGCGACCGGGCAGCTTCTTGATCACGTACTTGCCGTCGGCACCGTTCTCCTTGAGCTCGATCACGTCCTGCTCCATCTTCAGGCCGCTGATCTCGGTGATGCTCTTGATCTGGATGCCGTCGAACTCCAGCCCGAAGGAGTGACCGACACCGGAGTCCATGTCCGGAAGCGCCATGACTGGTTACCTTTCTCGCGTACTGGGGGTCACTCGCTGACCAGGCTGGTACCGCCGGAGAACTGCGACAGCCGGAAGACCACGAACTCGGCCGGCTTGACCGGCGCGACGCCGATCTCGCAGACCACCTGGCCGGCGTCGATCCCCTCGGCCGGGTTGGTCTCGGCGTCGCACTTGACGAAGAACGCGTCGTCCGGGGTCTGGCCGAACAGGGCGCCGTTGCGCCACTCGTTGACCAGGAAGGCCGAGATCGTCCGCCGGACGCGCGCCCACAGCGCTTCGTCGTTCGGCTCGAACACGACCCAGTTGGTCCCGGCGAGGATGGACTCCTCGAGGTAGTTGAACAGGCGCCGTACGTTCAGGTAGCGCCAGGCCGGGTCCGACGACAGCGTCCGCGCGCCCCAGACCCGGTTGCCGCGGCCGGGGAACGTCCGCAGCACGTTGATGCCGACAGGGTTGAGCAGGTCGTGCTCGGCCTTGGTGATCTGGATCTCGAGGCTGACCGCGCCCCGGATGACCTCGTTCGCGGGCGCCTTGTGCACGCCGCGGGTGTCGTCGTTGCGCCCCCAGATCCCGGCCATGTGCCCGGACGGCGGCATGAAGCCGAGCTGCCCGGTGCCTGGGTCGGCGGTCTTGATCCACGGGTAGTAGAGCGCGCCGAACGCCGAGTCGTAGCCGGCCTTGTCGACCAGCCACTCCTTCACCTGCTGGGCGTTGAGCCCGGGCGGTGCGTCGAGGATCGCGATCCGGTCGCCCATCAGCTCGCAGTGTCCGAGCATCGCCAGCTGAACCGCCTGCACCGTCTCCAGGTCGATCGCGCCCTGCTGGTACGCGCTCATCAGGTCCGGGACGCAGAGCATCGTGATCTCGTCGACCGCCTCCAGGCCGCCGAAGCCGGTGCGTTCGGACACGTCGCCGACGTAGTCCTCGGCGCTCAACCGCGGCGACGGTACGGCGGGCGCCGGCGGCGGCGCGTTCAGCGCGACCTCGCCGAGCGCGGGCCGGTCCAGCGCTGCGCCGGTGATCTCCTCGATCTTGACCAGCTTCGAAGTCGCGTTGACCACGGTGGCGACGTTCGTCTTGCCGCGGGACACAGTCAGCCGGTCGAACTCCTCGGTCTGGTTGCCGTTCTGCTTCACGACGATCCGGAACATGTCCTCGGACGGGTTCTCGCCACCGGCGTCGGTGATCTCGACACTCATCTCGCCTGGAGCCTGAGCACCGTCGAGCGCGACCACCCGAAACCGGCCCAGCATCGCCTGCGGCCCGGCCGGCACTTCCTTGCGCCCGCGCGCCGTCTTGCCGTCGTTCGCGTCCGCACCGCCACCGATCCGTACGACGTAACAGTTCCCGCCGCCGTTCAGGAAGTACCCGTACACGGACTGCGCCAGGTACGACCCGGGGACGAATCCGCCGAACGTGTCCATGAACGCGGTCCAGTTGCTGATCAGCGTCGCGGTGTTGAAGGGGCCGTCCTCGGCGAGCCCGACGAACGCGGCCACCGCCGTACCGACACCTTCGAGCGGGCGGGCGCCCGATTCGACTTCCTCCACGTACACACCTGGTGACAGGTACGTCGGCATGCTGCCCTCCTCGATCAGGATTTGCTCCAGCCTGCGGCCGAGGCCGGCTGACCCGGGCGACCATGTGGACGCAGACCAGGGCACTCTCGCTTGCCCGAAGGGGAACCTGGTCAGCGCGCGGGGAGCGATCGTGGCAGCCCGAAGAATGGGAGGACGGTGTTCTCGAAGCGCGTCAGGGCGCGGATCCGGTCGCCGGCGAGCGTGACGACGTACAGGCCGGTCCCGCGGCGGGTGCCGGACGGCGTCCGCAGGTAGGCGCCAAAGGCCGGCTGCCCGTTGGCCCGCGTCGGCACGAGGTCGAACCGGCGGCCGGCACCGAACAGGAGGGCGCAGAAGTTCGCGACGACGTCGCGGCCCTGGTACTCGAAGGGCAGCGGCGGCATCGACATGAACACGTCGTCGGTCAGCAGAGCCACCAATGCGTCGACGTCGGCGGACTCCCAGGCGTCGACGAACTTGGCCACGACTGCTTCTTCGACGGATGAGTCGGTCGTGGCGGCTTCCTGGCGCTGGAGTCCCGCCCTGGCTCGCTTGAGGGCACTCTTGACCGAGTCGACGCTGGTGTCGAGCAGCTCGGCCGTCTCACTCGCACGGAACCCGAGTACGTCGCGCAGTACCAGTACGGCGACCTGCCGCGGCGGCAGCAGCTGGAG
Source organism: Kribbella lupini (assembly GCF_039529595.1). NCBI lineage: Bacteria > Bacillati > Actinomycetota > Actinomycetes > Propionibacteriales > Kribbellaceae > Kribbella > Kribbella lupini. Next base: position 2,209,246 of record NZ_BAAANC010000001.1, read on the forward strand.
CGCGGTGATGAAGGCCAATGAGATCGACTCGGTCTGCTCGTAGCGGGCTTCCGGTCCAAGCGGGACGTTGATCGCGCCTTCGAGCAGAGCGTCCGGGTAGGGCTCGAGCCAGGCGACTTCGCCGAGGCGCGTGGGCTCGGGCGGTTCGACGCCGGGGATGTCCCACGCCTTGGCCGGGCGCCGGCTGGCCGCGCGCAGCACGCTGAGGCATCTGTTGGTCGCGATCCGGTAGAGCCAGGTCCGGATCGACGCGCGACCGTCGTACCCGTTGAGCCCGCGCCACGCATCGAGCAACGTCTCCTGCAGCGCGTCCTCGGCGTCCTGGAACGAGCCGAGCATCCGGTAGCAGTGCACGTGCAGCTCGCGGCGATGCGGCTCGGTCAACGCCCGGAACGCGTCCTCGTCCCCGGCCCGCGCCCTGCTCACCAGATCTGCCCTCACGTGCTCCACCTCTCTCGTGGTCCTCCTCTACAGACGCCGGCCGGACGGCAAAGGGGGCGGCGACCCTTTTCCGGATCCCGCGGCGTCTGCCTCGGTGACAGCTACACAACACCACCTGGGAGAACGCCATGGGAAAGCTCGTCATCAGTCAGAACATCTCGCTCGACGGAGTCATCGAGGACCCGGTCGGCACCCGCGGCCGGGGCAACTGGTTCGACTTCATCAGCGCCCGTGATCGTGAGGAGTGGGCCAAGCTCGAGCTCGCGGAGGCGCTGGGAGCGGAAGCCCTGCTGATGGGACGCCGCAGTTACGACTGGTTCATCGGCCGGGGCTGGGTCACCCGGGAGGGCGAGTGGGCCGACCGGCTGCGCAACCTGCCGAAGTACGTCGTCTCGTCCTCCGCGCTCGACGACCCGAACTGGAAGAACTCGATGGTCCTGTCGGGCGACGTCGTCCAGGAGGTCGCGCAGCTAAAGCGGCAAGTGAACGGCGATCTCGTCGTCAACGGCAGCGGCCAACTCGTCCACACGCTCCTGGAGCACGACCTCGTCGATGAGCTGCGGCTGATCACGTACCCGGTCGTGGTCGGAGCGGGTCAACGCCTCTTCCCTAAGACCAACAGCCTGCGACCGCTGCGGCTCGTCGACGTCCACACGGTCGGCGACGGTCTGGCAGTCCTCACCTACGTAATGCCTGGTTCTTCGGTCAGCAGTCGAGGTCGATCGGCCGGTTGAACGGGTCGATCGAGGCCGAGTCGGCGTCCGCGGCGTCGGCGCGGGCGGTCGCCTCGGTGTCGTGCATCTCCTGCAGCTTGCTCGCCATCTCGCTCTCCAGACCGGCCTTCCCACAGCCCGTGACCGAGTACGGCCGCCGCGTCGTCCCGTTGTACTTCCGCAACCGCCGCGCATGATCCTGCTCGTGCGGCCCGAGCACGTCCCGCAGAAACACCCGCACCCGCCGCTGCTGGCAGGCACTCAGCCCGTCCGGCATCCCGGGCATCCGAATGTCCACGTCCACGTGGTACGTCACCTCCAGCGTCCCGGTCGCCTTCAGACAAGGATCTTCGTCCGAGCAGTCACAGTCCTTCGCCCGCACCACCTTCGGCTTCCCTACGACGCTGGTCCCACCGTCGTAGGTCCCCTTCGTCTCCCCATGAAGACTCACACTCACCGGCCCACCCAGCAACGCCACGGACACCGCCCGATTCCCAGCAGTCTGCTGCAAGGCCAACACCCGCTCGTACGACGTACCAACCGCCGCCCGCGCAACAGCCCCCGGCGGCACCTTCCGCCCCACGGCCTTCCGAACCCGACCCTGCACACCTCCAGTGCACCTTGCCCGGCTCCCGCTGTCTACCTCACCCCTCCTCCTGAGCCTCTTCCTCCTCCTCCCGCTGCACGAACGCCCCCTGCACTTCCTCTTCCTTCTCCTCCCCTTCCTCCCGCTGAACCTCCGCGCCCTGATCCGCATCCCGCTGAACCCCAGCGTCGTCCTCCTCGTGCCGCTGCACCTCCGCGTCCCCCGCAGCCACCCGCTGCACCCCCGGCACCACAGCAGCGGTCGCCGGCGCTGGCGACGCCATCACCCGCTCCGCATTAGCCGAAGCCTCCCGCTCAAACCGGTCCGACGGATCACTCACCTTGATCCCACCAGGCACCGAAGTCCCCTCCACCGGCCCACTCCGCTGCTGCACCACATGTGTCAACTCATGAGCCAGCATCGTCTTCCCCGCATCAGACGCAGGATCGTACTTGTCCCGCTGAAACACCACGTTGCTCCCCACGGTGTACGCATGAGCATTCACCGCCTTCGCCGAGTCATGAGCCGCCGAGTCGTCATGCACCCGAACATCCGAGAAGTCATGCCCGAGACGCCCCTCCATCTCCCCCCGAACCTCAGGCTCCAACGCCCGCCCCCCAGAGGAGATCACCCCATGCACCGGCGACTTGTCCTCCTCCACCATCGCCGTAACCCCACTGTTCCCCACAGCCCGCTGCAACCCGAGCATCCCAGCCCCGCCCAGCACATCGGTCCGCCCCTCAACCCCCGCCTTCCCCACCTGATCCGAAACCTGCTCCTCAACCCGCCCACCCTTGGGCCGAAGCGCCTTCTCCTCAGCATCAAACCCGTGCTCGTGCATGTTTCAGTCCTCCTGAAGAACGTGCGATCTCTTCGGTGACATCCGGGTCGATCAAGACCTCCCGCCAGGTCGCCGATTCCGGATCCGCTCCACCTTGTCCCGAACCGCGCCCCGGCTCATCACCTCCTCGTAGACCAACCGGATGATGTTGCCCATCTGCGTTCTCGACGTACCGTCGATGGCGTTGAATCCGGGTGTCGGCGCCTCGTTGCCGCGCCGCTGCCCGTTCGTCCTCGTCGCGCCGGGCTCGACCATCTGGTTCTCGGTCTGGACCGCGTCCACGGTGCGGGCGACCGCGTCCTTGCGGATCTCCTCCAGATGCGCCTTCACCGCCTCCCAGGCGCGTTCGCCTTCGGACGTGTCCATCCCGAGCTCACCACGGTCGGCACCCCGCGCGATGATCTCCGCCATCCCAGAAGCCTCCAGGATCGCCTGGAAGCTGTAACTGCGGGCGTTGTCCGCAGGCGTCTTGATCCGGGCCGCGCGCTCGTAGATCATGATCGTCGTCTGGGCGTCGTCCTCGTGACTTCCCCGCCACGGCAGGTAGAGCTTCAGTGCGCGCCACAACGACTTGCCGGCGGCGAATGGGATGATGTGTTCGGACTCGAGCCAGAGCAGCCGGTTCTGATCGCGAAGACTGGACGGCTTCTCGCCGTGCAGGCCAGGCCGGCCGATACCGTCGGCCGGGTGCCCGGGGTCACCCGTCGTAGTCTCGTGATTGATGACGTAGGCCTTGGTCGCCGCCACCAGTTGCGTGAGGATCTGCTCCGCCTGTGCTTTCAGCGCCGCGGCCTGCTGGGCGGCTGCAACGTCCCCGTCAGCTCGTGACGCCGTCGCCACGTAGTTGTCCATCACCGTCCGGAACTGTGCCTCGAGGTCCGCCACGGCCGGGGTCGGTGCAGCTTGCGCACTGGGCGCCTCGACCGACGCGGTGTAGAGGATCCCCGGCTTGCCCTTCTTCGTGTAGACCGAGTGCTTCTCGCCGCCGGCTTCGAAGGTGCGGCGGAAGGTGATACCCAGCAGCCTGTCCCGGATTCCGCGCAGCCCAGCCGCTCCGGCAGCGACCTTGCCCTTGACCCAGTTCTTGCCGGCCTCGGCCTTGCCCTTCACCCACGCCTTGCCCGCGGCGATCTTCGCCTTGGCCTTCCCACCGATCGACTTCAGCCCCCGGATCACCGGCCCCGCCAGCTTCAGCCCCGTCTTGATCACAAAATCCAGCGCCTTGTTCACCGGCTTCTGCAGTTTCTCGACGATCTCCCGGATCTTCTGCCCGATCCCGCCCAGCCCGATCACGCTCGCCAGGAACCCGATGATGATCGGCACCATCTGCCCCAGCACGTCGTTGATCTTGTTGACCACTCCCCCGACGTTGCCCTTGACGATGTCGGCGACCGAGTCGATCACAGTGTTGACGAACTTCAGGATCCGGCTGCCGTTGTTGACGAAGAACATCACCACGTCGTAGATCAGCTTGCAGGCCTTGATGAACGCCGCGGCCGGGTTCAGCAGCCCGATCAACCACGTGATCCCGGCAGTGATGATCTTCGTGATGACGAAGTCCTTGACCTGCTCGAGGATCATCTCCTTGATGTCGCCGAGCTTCTCCATCAGCATCTGCCAGAGCCCCGCGATCCCCTCGCTGCGGAGCTTCTGGAAGATCTCGACGCCCTTCTCCATCGCCGTCATCGCCGGTTCGCCGACCTGCTTGACCAGCCGGTTGCGGATGTTCGCCCATGTCAGCCCGAACAGCGACAGCAGCAGCTGCAGAATCCCGCGTACGTCGAACTTGTCCGGCAGCTGCACCCCACCCTCGGCCAGCGCCCCGAACAGCCAGCTCATCAGCCCCTTGCGCAGGTGGTCGACGATGTTGTCCTTGAACTTGAGGATGCCGCCCTTCACCCCGTCGATCAGGTTCGACAGGAACCCGACCGGGTTCTTGACGATGTCCCCGACCACGCCCGCCACCCTGGCGAGCACGTTCTTCAGCATCCCGACCAGTTCGCGGATCGTGTTGATGACCGCCTTGATCGCGCCGATCGCCTTGTCGACCAGGCCCTTGTTCTCCGCCTGCAGCTCCTCGATCCGCTCGTCGAGGCCCTTGCGCGCCTCGGTGTACTTGCTCGCCAGCGACTCCACCAGCGCGTCCTGCTTGGAGTCGACGTCGCTCTCCAGCTGCTCGAACTTGTCGCCGATCTCGCTGGAGGCCTCCGACCCGATCTTCTGCAGGTCCTTCGGCAGACTCTTCACGTACGCCGCGATGTCGGCGCGCCCCTTCGCGATGCGCGCCTTGGCCGCGGTCAGGTCGCCACCGACGATGTCGGCGACCCGCGAGATCACCCCGTCCATTTGCTTGAGGTAGATCTCGCGGCCGGCGTCGTAGAACTCGTTGACCTTGTCCGGCATCCCGACCAGCTTGTCCTTGGCCCACCGGAACCCGCCCAGCCATCCGCCGTACCGGTCCTTCTTGAACGCCGACATCTTGGCCGCGACGTACCCTTCGAACGCCGCCCGCGCCTTCGCCTCGCCCTGCTCGAACTCCGCGTCGACCTTCGGGTCGATCCCGTCCAGGATCACCTTCACGTCGGCCTCGGCCGCGGTGAAGATGTTCTGGATCGTCGTGGTGACCTCGGCGCGTTTCAGCTCGTCCTTCGACTTCGCCTTGCCCTTGTCGGCGACCAGCTTGGCCAGCGCCGCCGCCTTCGAGCCCTGCATCCCGGCGACCCCGGTCTTCGTCTCGGCGGCCGCCTCGGTCTTGTTCTGCTCGATGACCTGCTGCTCCTGGGCCCGGAACGCGGCGGGCGCGGTGTCCGCATGCGCCGCGGCGGTCTGCTTGTCGGCGAGCGCCCCCTGGAACTGCGGCTCGTTCGACTGCGCCAACTGCTGATCGGTGACCTCGGCCTCGGCCATCTCGCTGGTGGCCTCGTGTTTGCCGGCCTCCAGATTCGTCTGCTCGGGCGGCGCGACCTTCGGCGCGGCCCCGCCCGCGGGGATCGCCGCCGCCTGACCAGGATCCTCGGTCTCCATCGGCGTGACCGGCTTCGCCACGCCCTTCGACGTGTCCGGCGGCGCGGCCGTCGCGGTCTCGATGTCCTTGGCCTGGCCCTCCTTGCCCTGGCCGACCATGCCCTTCAGCTCGCCCTTGACCTCACCGGCCTTGCCGGACTCCTTGTACTCGTCGGCCTCCTCGAGCGTCTTCGGCGACTTGGCCTCGATCGCGGTCTTCACCGACGCGATGAACGCCTTCTTGTCGAACGTCCCGGCCTGCTGGGCGTCCATCGTGTCGGCCTTGGCCGCCTTGGCCTGACCGCTCAGGTCGTCGGTCGGCGCCAGCGCCGCGTCCTGCGCCTCCTTCGCCTTCGACGCCGCCGGCGGGTGCGCCCGCTTGGCCTTGGCGAAACCCTTCACATTCCCGGTCACACCCGTGAACGCCGGATCCTCCTCAGGCCGTACGCCGGTAGGCGGCGCCGGCGGCTCCAGCAGTTGCGCCCCCGACAACGGCGCCATCGCCGGCGCCGCGCCACCTCCACCGGCCGCTGGCGCAACACCACCGCCCCCGCCGCCGGAGCCCTTGCCCTTCCCACCCGCCTTGACCGGCTTAGCCGCAGCCTTCCCCAAGGGACTCACCGCCGGTACAGGCTTCGTCGGAGGCACCGCCTTCTTCGGCGCAACAGCCCCCGGCCCAAACCCGGTCTTCGTCACCGCCAACGCCGAAGCTGGCGGCTTCACCCCTTCCAGATCAACCGGTACGCCGGCCGCCTTCGCCGCCTTCAGCCCCTTCTCGACGGTGTCGACCGCAGGCTCGTCGTTCCGGATCTCCACCAGCGCCGCGTCGATCTCACTCGCCGCATCCCCACCCGGCGAGGTCAACTTCGCCGCCATCAACGCACTCACCGCGGCGTTCCCCGCCTTCCGCTGCAACGCCAGCAACCCCGGCGGGACAGCATCACCGGCCGGGCGGTCAGGCGCGGTCCGCCGCCTGCCCTCCACCAGGGCTTCGGACACCTTCGCCGGAGGACGGTCGCTCACGGCGTCGCCCCGTCGAGCATCCCGTAGTACCGGCCGAACTCGCGTTCCAGCACCAGCCGGCCGAGTTTCCGGTACTCCTGCCCGACCGCCATGATCAGGTCGGCCATCCGCACCGGCTGCCCCGACTCCGCGGCCAGGTACGCCGCGCTCACCGAGGCCGACCGAATGTTGCCCCCGGCAAGCTCGAAGGACTCCGCGCAGAATTCCAGTTCGAGGTCGTCCCCGAGCGGCAGCGGCGGCGCCAGGCACTGCTGCCACAGCCGCAGCCGCAGGTCCGGCGTCGGCGCCGGGAAGTCGATGATCGCGTCCAGCCGCCGGGTGAACGCGTCGTCGATGTTGGCCCGCAGGTTGGTCGCGAGGATCGCGAGCCCGTCGAAGCTCTCCAACCGCTGCAGCAGGTACGCGCTTTCGATGTTGGCGTACCGGTCGTGCGCGTCGCGGACGTCGCTGCGCTTGCCGAAGATCGCGTCCGCCTCGTCGAAGAACAGCACAGCGTTCACCCCACCGGCCTCGCTGAAGATCCGCTCCAGGTTCTTCTCGGTCTCCCCGACGTACTTGTCGACCACTGTCGCCAGATTGACCGTGTAGAGATCGAGCCCGAGCTCGGTCGCGATCACCTCGGCCGACATCGTCTTGCCGGTCCCGGAATCACCCGCGAACAACGCCGTCACACCCCGCCCGCGCCCGCCGCCGCGCCGCATCCGCCAGTCGGTCAGCACGGTGTCGCGGTGCCGTGCGCGGGCCGCCAGCCCTTGCAGCGCACGCCGTACGGCGGGAGCAAGCACGAGGTCGTCCCACCCGACCTCCGGCTCGATCCGCCGGGCCAGCCGCTCCAGCCCAGCCGCGTTCTGAGCACGTACGCCGCGCCGCAGGTCGTCGGCGGTGATCGCCGTACCCGCCAGCAACGCCGACGCGGCCGCGGTCCTGAACACGTTCCGGACCTGCCCAGGCCCGAGCGCGAGATGCGACGCGAGGATCTCGGGATCGAGGTCGGACTCGCGCAGGTGTTCCCGCCAGAGCTCGATCCGGTCGTGCGCACCGAGTACGGGCGCATCCACCGTCAACGGCGTCTCGGGACTCCACCGCGGATCCCAGGTCGTCGTACCGACGAACAGCACCGGCGGCTCCCACCGACTCAGCCGGTGCAGCGACTCCAGCGACGCCTCAGCCAACGCCTCGACGGGACCGACCACCAACCCCGCGTCTTGCAGCAACGCCTCCCGCCCGGCGATCACCGCCAGCCCGAGCGGATCCGAGTCGCGAGCCATCAGGTTCAGATCGATCGCGACCACCCCCCGACCCGCGGCGGCGAGTGCCGCCGCAGCGATCGACTGCCCAGTCCCCGCTTCGTGCTCCCGCACATGAACCAGCCGCACGCCGGCCGCCAAACTACGCCCGAGATCCGCGCTCGCGTCCGTCTTGTACGCCGTCAGCTCCGCCAGCATCGGCACCAAGCGATGATCAGGCAGATCGTCTCCCAGCAGATGCGCGGCAACGCGATCCGGCACCCGAATCGCCCGAGTCAAAAACGGCCGCTCGGGATCCTCGACAATCAACAGCCCGCGATCAACCAGCGGCCCACCCGGCAACAACCGCCCACGAGCAAGCGATGACATCGAGGAGACCCCAGCAAGCTCCAGCGCCAGCCCAACACTCGGCCGCCGCCGAGTCACGTCGTCGTTGAGATACCCGTAGAGCCGTTCAAACCGACTGTCCAGATCAGGCAACAACGCAATCACCAGCAACTCGGTGTCCAACTCGGACAACCCCGCCGTCGAAGCCAACCGCCGCAGCCGAATGACGTTGCCCTCAGCAACGTACTCGTCCGCCTGCTGCTCAACCGCCGAGGCCGCAGCAACCTGGTCCACAACCTCCGCGCGCGCCTGGCCGCTGAGCAACCGATCGACCAACTCGTCGTTCACATACAGCCCACGGAACGGGTCGTCCATCGCCGGATCATCCGCCCGACGCTCGGCAACAAGCGCCCGGATCCGGTCCTCAACCAGTCCCAGCCGCGCCAGCAGATAGTCCAGCCCGTGCCCTGTCACCCGGACCCCTCACGCGCCCGCCGCAAACCATGCCACGGCGTACCGCCTGCTCCCTGCCGCGACGCTTCGCCGCCCAGCTCGTACGCCGCACCACCAGCCACCCCACGCCCCGGGCCGGCAACCGCCTCCTGCCGGGTACCGCCCGCAGCCTCATGCGCCGCACGGCTTGTCCCCTGACGCGCCGCGCCGCCAACTCCCTCACGCGCTGCACCGACGACTCCCTCGCGCGCCGTACGACCGGCTGCTACACGCCCCGGACCCGCAACCAGCTCCTGCGGCGTACAGCCTGCTCTCCCACGCGACGCACCGCCACCTTGCACACGCGACGTCCTGCTGGCATCTCTACCCGGCGTACCGCCAGCATCCTTACGCGAGAGATCGCCCACCTGCTCGCGCGGCGCAACGTCTGCATTGCTCCGCGACGTACCACCGTCGCCCCCACACGACGTACCGCCTACCTCGCCACGCGGCGTACCACCGCAATATCCAAGCGGACCGCCGCCGGTCCCACGCGGCCTACCACCCGCATCCCTGCGCGACGTTCCACCAGCCCCATCGCGGGGCCCGCCGCGATGTGCGCGCGGCGTACCGCTGGCTTCTTCGCGTGCGATAGCGCCAGCAGCCCCAAGCGCTGCATCACCGGCATCCCGACGCGGCGCACCGCCGGCTACCGCGTCCGACGCACAGCTGGCGCCACGTACGGCGACAAGCGCCCGGATCCGGACCTCGACCAGTTCCACGCTCACCAACAGGTAGCCCAGCCCTCGCGCAGTCACCCGGACCTCTTCCGCGGCCGGCGGGGATTAGGACGCGCCGTACCGCTGGCACCATCGCGAGACGTACCGTTGCCGGCCTCGCCCCCACCGTCGCCGTCGCGGGACCCACCGTCGCCGCCGTCGTCGTCGCCGGGCCCACCGTCGCCGGGCGGCGAACCTCCCGCTCCCCCGCGCGGCCGACCGTTAGCTTCCTCGCGGGGCGGCCAGCCGTCGGTCCCACCTATCGACACCCGCGGCGGCTGATCGACAAGGGTCGCGGCCTCGTAGACGCGGCCGGTCGGGGTCGGTGCGCAGACGACCAGGTCGAGGGAAGGTTTGAGCTCACCGCCGAGAGCCGACCAGACATCGGCGAACGAGCGGTCCTCCGGCGGCGGCAGGGCGATCGAGACCGGCACGGATAGGCCGAGCTCGGCGAGCGGCCCGGTCACCAGGTCGGTGGGCAGCGCGTCGTGGCGCAGGAAGCACGAGAGCAGACCGGACAGCAGCCGGTGCTCGTCTTCGGGCCTTTGGGTCCAGGCCGTCACCAGGTACGACAGCTTGAAGTAGCGCGGCGGCAGGTGCCGCGCGGTGATCCGCCGCTCGTCGTCGTACTCGTTCAGCAGGCCGCGCTCGCGGCGGCGGAGGTCCTCGCGGATGTCGTACAGGTAGACGTCGATCGTGGGCGCGTTGCGACGGCTCGACCACTCCTTGGTCGGGGCGTCGAACACGACTTCGACGTCCCGCGCGCCGATCGCTTCGCGCTGGATCAGGGCCTGCAGCGCCGAGTCCACCTCTTGGATCACGTCATCGAGTGTTCGACCGGTACGCCGTACGCCGGCAGCGGGCCGGGGTCGAGCCCGGGGCACTGTCCGCTGCCCGATCGGGCACACCGGCATGCACCACCAAGCAGGCGACGCCGCAGGGTCGCCGGGCTTAGCCTGAACCCGACGATCACGGGAGGGGACGCCGAGTGACCGACCCGGTGCTGCGGCTGGAGACGACGCAACTGGCCGCCGAGCCTGGTGGTCAGGCTCGCGCGGAGTTCACCGTGCTCAATCCCGGGACGATCGTGGAGAGCTACGAACTGGATGTCGTCGGTGAGCAGCCGATGCCTTGGGCTGAGATCACGCCGGCGGTGTTGTCGGTCTACCCGCAGCAGCAGGAGACGGCGACGGTCGTGTTCAACCCGCCGACTGGTCCGACCGGACCGGGCGGCACGGTGCCGTTCGGGATTCGTGCGAAGTCGCAGGTCGATCCGTCGAACAGCGCGGTGGTTGAGGGGCAGCTCGAGATCGGGCGGGTGTTCGGGTTGCAGGCCAAGTTGACGCCGGTGACCTCGTCGGGGCGTTGGCGTGGGCTGCATACCGTTCAGTTCAGCAACTGGGGGAACTCACCTGCCAGGTTGCGGATTGTTGCGTCCGATGCGGATCAGGCGCTTGGGTTCTTCGTTCGGCCCGACGTCGTCGACGTGCCGCTGGGGGCGACGGTGACCGCGCGGATCAAGGCCCGGACGCGCAAGCCGATACTCCGTGGATCGCCGGCACGCCTGCCGTTCAAGGTCGTCGGCGAACCCGATCCCCCACCGCCACCCGGTACGCCGGTGCCCGCGGGCCCGGATCCGGCGCGGCCGGTGGTGGACGGTGCGTTCAACCAGAAGCCGATCTTGACCCGCGGCGTGATCACAGCGGCCACCGTGGTCGGGGCCGCGCTGGTCGGCGTACTGGTGTTCGCGTTGACGCGCGGTGGTCCGGCACCTACGCCGACGGGTGACGGCACCACCGTGCCGGCCACGCCGGTGCTGACTGCTAAGGCGGGCGGGCCGGGGACCATCGCGCTGGTCTGGGCGACCGTGCCGAACATCGACTCGTACGCGCTGCACTTCGTCGACGCGGCCGGCAAGATCAACAAGTCCGAGCGCAACGTCGACGTCAAGCAGACCGCGAAGAACGTCGAGGGGCTGCAGGGCAGCACGAAGTACTGCTTCGTGCTGAGCGCGGTCAACGGCGAGCTGGAGGGTCCACCGTCGGCAGTGGCCTGCGCGACCACGATCGCGACGCCGGTGACCCCGACCTCGGGCGCGGTCTCCAGCGCGCCGCCGACCGGGGCGCCAACGAGCGCGGCCACCAACGGAACTACCAGCGGACCCCCGCCGACCTCGGGCGTCACGCCGTCAGGTCCGGCGACGGCCGGGCCGGACAGCCCCGCTTTCACGCCGGGCCAGTGGATCGCCGCGGTCGACTTCCAGCCCGGGGCGACCGGCATTGCGGAGCAGACCGCCAAAGATCTGGCCGCCCGCTTGAAGAGCGCCGGTGTCGACGCCAAGGTTTTGCATGCCACTGGCAACTACCCCGGGCTGGTCAAAGCCGACCGCAAGACGCCGCTGGCCGACGACTGGGTGGTCTACACCGGGCCGTCGGCAACGCCTGACCAGGCCGTCACCATCTGTAAGTCCGAGGCCGCGCAGAAGGTGTTCAAGGGCGCGTGTCTGGCCTACCAACCGGGCCAGGCCCCGAGCTAACGGGGGCGACTCTGCACCGCGAGGCTAGTGATCGCCGCGACCGGCTGAGCGGCTCCCGCCCGGCCGGGGTAGGTCGCGCCGATCGCGATCGTCAGATCCTTCACCGGTACGCCGGTGTCGAGCACGAGCTTCTGCACGTCGGCACTGTCCTTGAGCGCCAACTCCTGGCAGCGCCCCTCCGAGAGAACCAGCAGCACACTCGGGCGGAACTGCAACGGGCGTCGGGCGTCAGTGGCTGGCAGGCCGGCCAGTACGTCGAGCCGACGCACTCTGATCGGCGAGGGGAAAGACAGCCGGATCGTCCCCTGGGCGGCGGCCTTCCCGCTGCAGCCTTCCAGCGGCACGACCACGTTGGTCGCCCACGGAGTGGCCCAGGCGTCGTCGAGCGGAGCGGAGGTGAGCGCTTCGATGCTGTAGCCGCCCTCGGCGATCGACTCGGGCGGCGCGGCCGCGACCGTCGCCAGATCGACCGGGACGAGGGTGCCGCGTACGTCGTTCACGCGGTCCTTGGCCCAGGTCACCGGGTTCGTACCGACGACCGACAGCAGCACCCACGCGGCGGCGATCGCTCCGATCGTGATGATCACACGGCGCCAGCGGTAGAGCGGGGGGAGGCTGCGGCGGTAGTCGCGGCGGGCTCGACGGTCCTTCGGGTCCCAGAAGCGTTGCCACCAACCGTTTTTCGCGACCGTGGGCGGCGCTTGGTTGGCGGAGCTCGACGGGTGCAGGGCCTTCCCGCACTTGCGGCAGAAGCGGAGGGTTTGCGCGTTGGGGATCCCGCATTGGGGGCAGGCCATTTCGCCGGGCTTCGGGCGGGCGGAGTCGTCCTCGTACGGCGGGGGTGGCTGCACGTGAGTCTCGGGGAGGATCGCGGTCTGGCCGACCGCGGGCTGACCGGCCGCCGCCTGCGCGCCCGCGGGCTGGCCGACCGCGAACTGACCCGACGCGGACTGACCGGGCGACCGCCCGGGTCCCGGTTGCGCCGCCGCGGACTGCCCAGCGGTCGGCTGGCCGACAGCGGGCTGACGCACAGTCGGCTGGTCCGCGGCCTGGTCCCAGCCGAGGTAGACCCCGCAGTACAGGCAGAAGGCCGAGCCGGCCGGGTTGCGTTCCCCACAGGCGGTGCAGACGTCCTCGTTCATCGCGACCTCCCCCTTGCAGCCGAGTATGGCACTAGCCTTTGCTGCACGGTGAGTACGAAGGGGGGCTTCGTGATCCGATGATCAGCTGCGAGAGCTGTGGACGGTCGAACGACGACGACGCCGTGTTCTGTACGTCGTGCAACCAGTACCTGGCCTGGTCCAGCACCAAGCCGAAGCAGCCGGAGCCGGCCGCACCGCCGACCCCAGAGCCCGCCCCTGCAACACCAGAACCCGAACCCGAGCGGACACCCAGGCCCGAGCCCGAGTCGGCACCCGAACCCGAGCCCGAGCCCACACCCAGGCCCGAGCCCGAGCCCGAGCCCAAGACGCAGCCCTTTGCGCCTCCCCCACCCCCACCACCCCGCCCCGCCACCAACGTCGGTCTGCTGATCGCCGCGATCGACGAAGGCAAAACCCTCACCCAGGAACGAAAACGCCCCGACCTCGCTGCCCGTTTGGACACCGCAAAGGCCAAGCTCGACTCCCGCACTCTCACCGCTGTGGTCGTCGGCGAGTTCAAGCGTGGCAAGAGCACGCTCGTCAACGCCCTCCTGCAGACCGCGGTCTGCCCGGTGGACGCCGACATCGTCACCGCCGTACCGACCCTCGTCCGGTACGGCGAACCCCCGGGCCTCACGGCGTACCGCCAGATCGATACCGGCCAGGCTCCCGTCGGCTACCCCGCGCCCCTCAGCCAGATCGCGCAGCTCGTCTCCGAATCCACCGACGCCAACGAGCACGGTCGCCTGCAGTCGGTCACGGTCGAGGTCCCGCACCGCATGCTCCGATCAGGCCTGAGCCTGCTCGACACCCCGGGCGTCGGCGGCCTCGACTCCGTGCACGGCCAGCTCACCCTCGCCGCGCTCGCGTCCGCCGACGCGATTCTGTTCGTCACCGACGCCGCCCAGGAGCTCACGGCACCCGAGCTCGAGTTCCTCAAGACCGCGCTCTCCCGCTGCCCCGCCGCCGCACTCGTGATCACCAAGACCGATTTGTACGGCCACTGGCGCCGCATCGTCGAGCTGAACACCGCCCACCTGGCCGCCGCCGGCATCGAACTGCCGATCCTGCCCGTATCGTCCTTCCTCCGGCTCCGCGCCGCCCAACGCCCGGAACTCAACCAGGAATCAGGATTCGCCCCACTTGTAGAGTTCCTCGCGACGGCCGTCGTCGTCCCCGGTACGACGCGAGCAGCCGCCGCCGTCGCGCAGGAGGTCGACTTCGTTGCCACGCAGCTCGCGCAGGAGTCCGACGCCGAGCGCGTCGTACTGACCAAGCCCGAGAGTCGTCCCGCGGTGCTCGCCAAGCTCACCCGTGCCCGCGATCGCGCCGCGAACCTCACCGCGGTCAGCGCGACGTGGCAGCAGACGTTGTCGGACGGGATCGCCGACCTCGTCGCCGATGTCGAGCACGACCTGCAGAGCCGCCTGCGCACGGTGATGCGGGACGCCGAGACCATCATCGACCAGGGCGATCCGAACGAGACCTGGGCCGACACCGAGGTCTGGTTGCGCCGCCAAGTCGCCGTCGTCGGCGTTGCCAACCGCGACCTGTTGCTCGAACGCGCCCGCGACCTGGGCGACCGGGTCGCGGAGGCGTTCGACTTGGAGGCCGGCACCGAGATCGAGGTCGATCTGTCGGACTCGATTACCGACCTGGACCAGTTCGAGCTGGCGTCGGTCGCCACCTTGTCGATGCCGGGCGGGCGGCTCGCGGCGCTGCTGATGACCGGCCGGGCCGGGATCATCGTGCCGATGGTCGTCGTCACCCTCGGTGGGTTGATCCTGCCACCGCTGGCCGTCGCCGGCGTCGCGACCGCGCTCGGTGCGGGTATCGGCGGCAAGCTGCTCAGGGACGAGCGCAAACGCCAGCGCACCTACCGGCAGCAGCAGGCCAAGGCCGCCGTACGCCGGTACGTCGACGAGGTGGCGTTCGTGATGAACAAGGACACCCGCGACGGCCTGCGCAGGACCCAGCGACGGCTGCGTGACGACTTCCAGGAGCGCGCCGGCCTGATCCACCGCTCGGCCGGCGCCGCGCTCACCGCCGCGGACCGCACCGCGAAACTCGCTCCGGCCGAGCAGTCGGCGCGCGCCGCTCAGCTCTCGGTCGAAGGCGATCGACTGCGATCGATGCGGTCAGGACTCCGCGAAGTCGCGATGGCGGGTGCGCGCCCAGCCCTCGGGGCAGCCGCCGGCCTCGGCGTCGGCGCGACAGTGCACGCGATCGTCACCGACGACGACCAGGTGGACGACGATGACTGATCGACCCCGCGACAAGGGCGCCACGCATCCAGATCGCGTCGACGACGGGCGGACGACGATGACTGACGACCTCGTCGGCGCGGGGCCGCGCTGCCACCGACCGACGGACAGCACCGGAGGCCCGGGCCGCGCTGGCGCCGGTCCCGCTCGAACGACAGGTAGACGACGATGACTGACGACCTGTCCGCCGCCATCCTCGCGGTCCTCGACGAGGCCCAGCGCTCAGCCCGCACCGACGACCACCGGGCACAGCTCGACGAGATCCGGACCCGGCTGACCGGCCCGCTGCGGCTGGCGATCGCGGGCAAGGTGAAGGCCGGCAAGTCGACCCTGCTGAACGCCTTGCTGGGTGAGGAACTGGCCCCGACCGACGCCGGCGAGTGCACGCGCATCGTCACCTGGTACGCGCTCGACGACCGGCCGCACGCCACGCTCTTCCCGGTCGACGGCGTACCGCACGAACGCCCGTACGACCGCGACGGCGGCGCTCTCGAAGTGGATCTCGGCGGACTGGACGCGGCCGAGGTCGACCACCTCGAGATCGGCTGGCCGACCAGCCGGCTGCGCGATCTGACCATCCTCGACACCCCGGGCATCGCGTCGATCTCGGCCGACGTCTCCGCGCGGACGCAGCGGGTGCTCGCTGCCGACGACGGCCGGGTGCCGATCGCGGACGCGATCCTCTACCTGCTGCGGCACACGCACTCCAGCGACATCCGGTTCCTGGAGTCGTTCCACGACGACGAACTGGCGCACGGTACGCCGATGAACGCGATCGGCGTCCTGTCGCGTGCCGACGAGATCGGCTCCTGCCGGCTCGACTCGATGGAGGTCGCCGAGCGCGTCGCCCGCCGGTACGAGGCCGAGCCGCGGCTGCACCGGCTCTGCCCGGTGATCGTGCCGGTCAACGGACTGCTCGGGCACACCGCGACGACCTTGCGCGAGGCCGAGTACGCGTTGCTGGCGACCATCGCGCAGGCTCCGATCGAAGAGGTCGCCGAACTGCTGCTGACCGCCGACCGCTTCGCCTCGACGCCGAGCGGACTGCCGGTCACCGAGCTCGAACGCGAGCATCTGCTCGGACGACTCGGCCTGTACGGGGTACGGCTGAGTGTCGAGCTGATCCGGAGCGGAGCCGCGTCCAACTCGTCCGAGCTGAGCACCGAACTGACCGAGCGCAGCGGCCTCAACCGGCTGCGGGCGATCCTGGTTCGCCAGTTCGAGACGCGCAGCCGGGTGCTCAAGGCGTACTCCGCGGTCGCGGCGCTCACCGACCTCCTGCGGTCCGGCGACTTCGAGCCCGGGCTGCAGGCGCGGGTCGAGGAGATCAGCGCGGGCGCGCACGAGTTCCAGGAGATCCGGCTGCTCTCCGACCTGCGGTCGGGCGGGATCACCCTGAAACCCGAGCGGACCGAGCAGCTGGACCGGCTGCTCGGTGGATCCGGGCACGACCCGGCCGCGCGGCTCGGGCTTCCGGAGGATGCCGCCGCGGACGACGTACGGCAAGCAGCGCTCGCCGCGCTGTCGTCCTGGCAGTCGTTCGCCACGCACCCGCTGACCAGCCGGCCCGCCCAGCTTGCGGCCCGCGTCGCAACGCGAACGCTGGAAGGGCTTTTAGCAGTTAAATGAGCCCTTCTCTTACCGCATAAGCGACGGCATGCGAGCGGTTACGAAGCTGCAGCCGCGTGGTCACCTCGTGCAGCACGTTCTTCACGGTTCGTTCGCTGTAGTTCAGCGCCTGGGCGATCTCGCCCGTGTCCAACCCGTCCGCAACCAACCGCAATACGTCGACTTCGCGCGGACTCAGCCCGGTGAACGTCAGACCGCGCGGTGCGAGCACCTGCCGTTGCAGTCGACCCAGCTGCTCCATCAACCGACCCAGCAGGTCGGACGGGATCTCACCATCACCAGTTGCCACCCGCGAGATCGTCCGCACCAACGCATCCGGCGTGGCGTCGATCCGTCGCAGCAACCCACCGACGCCAATCTCCGCGGCCACCACCAGCGCCGCCTCGTCCAGCACGGTCGCCACCAGCAGCAGCCGAGGCATCTCGCCCCGACGCAGCGCGCGCATCGTCCGCGCGGTGTCGTCGTCCAGGTAGTCGGTGACGACGACCGCAACCGCGGCCTCGTCCACCTCCATCTCGTTGACCAGCCGCACCTCGGGCCGCGCCCGCAGCTGACTGATCACCCCCGCCCGCGAGATCGGGTCACTCCCGTGGACGTAGGTCAAGATCGGCACACTCATCGAAGCCCCTCCCCAAGGTCAAGACCTCCACCGTCCCGCACTGCCCTCCACAGCGGTTCTACGCCCGCTCCACAAACCCTCAGCCCTGTTCAGCAGCAGCCGTTTCAAGGGAACGTTCGGCTGGGACGGCATGGCGAAGCGACCTGCTCACGGTCAAGGCACCGACCAGCGAGACGGCGAAGACGACGCTGAACGCGATCGCGCCGGTGAAGAGACCGGTCATCAGACCGCGGGCCGTGACGATCGCGCCGAGGGCCGGCGCGCCGATGCCCTGGGAGAGGTAGCCGACCAGGTAACCGCCGGAGACCATGCTCGCACGGTGGTGCGCGGCGGCGTACCGGTTGAGGATGGTCAGCCCGCCGGCGAAGTCGAACGCGTAGCCGATGCCGGCGCAGGCCGACGCGAGGAAGAAGACCACGACCGAGTGCGTGACGCCGGTGACGACGAACAGCCAGACCGCGCCGGCCGAGAAGACTGCACCGAAGATGACGGTGGTCCAGATGTCCAGCCGCTTCGCCAGTAGCGCCGTGGCCGCGATCGAGAGCGCGAAGACCGACAGCAGCGCGCCGGTCACCAAGGCGTTGTCGGAGCCCGCGAGCTGGTGCGCGATCTTGGCGCCGAGTGGGAGGACGAGCGAGCCGAGCACGAACGACGAGGCGAACGCGATCGATCCGGCCGCGAAGATCCCCCGGTTGCCGCGCGGGATGACGATCGCGCGGATCCGCCAGCGCGAGCTGTCCTCGTCGGGCGTGTGCCGCGGCAGGCCGAGTGCGAAGAAGGCGACGACCAAGATCACCACTGCCAGGACGACGAAGGTCAGGCGCAGCGGGTACGGCGCGTACTCGGACAGTCCCCCGCCGACCAACATCGCGAGCGCGATCCCGAACGCCGACACCGCCGTACCGATCGCTCCGGCGCGCTTCTCGGCGCCGGGAGCCGAGAACTCGACCATCGCCACGCTCGCCGGGCTCAGCGACAAGCCGACGCCGAGACCCATGAAGGCCCGGCCGATCAGCAACCAAGTGACGTCCCGGGCCAGGACGAACAGCAGGACACCGACCAGCTCGGCCGCCAGGCCCAGCAGCATCGCGGCGCGGCGACCGATGTGGTCGGACAGGTCGCCGAACACGACGAGCACCGGGATCAGCGCGATCGGGTAGGCGGCGAAGATCCAGGCGACGGTCGTCGAGGTGACGCCCCAGTCGGTCTGGTACAGCGGGTAGATCATCGTCGGGCACGCACTGGTCCACAGCGCCAGCGCGACCACAGCGCCGGCGGTCCAGAAACTGGCGCGCTCACTGAGCGATCGCAAGTGATCCTCCAAGAAGACGCGGCGGGCGGAACCGCGGATAGCTGAGTTGAGTTTTTAAATCTAGCAGTACCTGGATATAGTTTCATAACTCAGCTCGGAGGACGGACAGATGCCCAAATCGCTCGGCAAGGACTCGACCTGCTCGATCGCGCGCAGCCTGGAGGTGCTCGGCGACCGCTGGACGCTGCTGATCCTGCGCGAGGCGCTGATCGCGGGCTCGACCAAGTTCCAGGAGTTCCGTGAGGCGCTGGGGATCGCGCCGAACCTGCTGACCCAGCGCCTCGCGTTCCTGATCGACGAAGGCCTGATGACCCGGCGGACCTACCAGGAGGCGGGCGCCCGCTCGCGCGACGAGTACGTCCTGACCGAGGCCGGCCGCAGCCTCAACCTCGTCATCGCGGCCCTCAGCGACTGGGGACGCACGCGCCGCCCCCGCCCGGACGGCACCTCACCGCGGTACGCCGACGAGAAGTCCGGTACGCCGGTGCGCCTCGCGTTCGTCACCGCGGACGGCGACCAGGTGGAGGCCGAGCACCTGGTCGCCCGTCGTACGCCCGACGGTCAGTTCACAGCTCGCTGACGCTCGTCGCCGCTCCAGTCGGTGTTGAAGCCGCCCAGGTGCGGGTGGTACATCTCGTCGCCGTCGTGCTGGGTGAACTCGACCTTCAGCCACACCGCGTCGAGATCGAACGCCTCCACGCAGGCGTCGATCAGCGACTGGGCCAGCAGGGCCCGCGTCTCCGGCGGCCGGCCTTTGCGGATGTCGCACATGATCAGGCCGGACGGCGTCGGCGGACCGGACTCGTGGCAGCGCCACACTCCCCCGACGCCGACGTCGTGGATGGAGACGGTGAGCAGATCCATGCCGACCTGCATGATGTCGCCGTAGAGCTGCCCGATGCGCTGGGCGAGCGCGCGCTTGGTGGCTTCGTCCGCGGTCAGTGGCAGGTCGACCTGGATGGAGGGCATGTCGTTCCTTTCTCGAAGGCCTGGGCCGCGGCGAAGAGAAGCCCTTCGCGGCCGGGCGCAGTGACAAGTTGGACGGCGATCGGCAGGCCGTCGAGGTGACCGGCCGGGACGCTGATCGCCGGTGAGCCGGTCAGGTTCCAGGGGCTGGTCAGCGAGAGCAGGGCCGACCGGACTTCGAGTTCGGTCCCGCCGACCGAGACCCTGCGCTCGCCCAGCAAAGGTGCCGTAACCGGCACGGCCGGCAACGCCAGTACGTCGTACGCCGACAGCAGGTCGTCGACCAGGACACTCAGCTGACTGCGCGCCTCATGGGCCTCGGCGTACTGCTGCTCGGTGATCCCTCGTCCCTTGGCGAGGCGCGCGAACACCTCGGGATCGATGAGCTCGGCATCCGCGTCGAGGTGGTGGCTGTGCACCTGGAACGCTTCCCTGCCTTGCAGCGTCGAGAAGATCTCGAACAGGTCCCGCCGCGCTTTCCACTCGACATCGACCGCACTGCTGACGAACCGCCGCGTCAGCTCCGAGACGCGCGGATCCGTCACGGCGATGGCGTCCGGTGGGATCCAGCCAATCGAAACGTCCCCTGTCTCTTCCTGTGCCGGTCGGTCGCTGATCGCCTGATAGCCGATCAACGCGTCCTCGGCGGTTGCGGCGAAGAGACCCACGTGGTCCAAGGTGGGCGCCAGCGGGTACACCCCCTTGCTCGACACCGCGTCGAAAGCCGGCTTGAAGCCCACCACCCCGCACAGCGCGGCCGGCACCCGGACCGAGCCCGCCGTGTCGGTGCCCAAGGCAAGCGAAACCATCCCGGCGGCGACTGCGACAGCGCTTCCACCACTGCTGCCGCCGGACATCCGGCGCGGATCGACCGGGTTGCGCGACGCGCCGTGCACGGATCGATCACCCGTCGCGCCGTACGCGAACTCGTGCAGCGTCGTCTTGCCGATGATCACCGCGCCGGCGTCGCGCAGTCGCCGGACGACTTCAGCGTCCTCGGTCGCAAGGCGACCGAAGGACGTCGCCGACCCGCAAGTGGTTGGCAGACCCGCCATGTCGATCAGATCCTTCACCGCCACGGGGATGCCGTGCAACGGTCCGAGGTCGATGCCTGCGGCAAGTTGTTCGTCGGCCCGCCGCGCCGCCGTACGCGCTCCGGCGTCGTCGATCAGCGCGAAGGCGTTGAGGGACGGGTTCAGTTCCCGCGTACGCCGTAGCGCTGCTTCGGCCAGCTCACTCGCCGAGGTCTCGCCTCGACGCAGCGCTCTGGCTTGGCCGGCGGCCGTCATGAGGTGAATCCCGGGAGCAGGCCGAGCGGCGGGACGATCAGCGCCGTACAGATACTCATCGACGCGACGTTGCCGATGAAGGGATGGAAGGTCTTCGGCAGCCGGGCCGCGATCGCCGCCGCTACGGGTGGAGCGATCAAGGCTCCGGCCAGTGCGCCGATCACGACGGACTGGAGGGTGCCGCCGTACACCAGCACGGTGGCCGGCGCGACGGAGACGACCGGGACAAAGGTCGGGTAGAAGCCGTGCCGGTGCCACTTCCTCCGCCAGACGATCACACCCGTGAGCGCGGCGAGCACCTGGCTGGCGAGCACCGCGACGAACAGGCCGGAGCCGTACGCCGTACTGGTCGGGCTGATCAGGTGGGCGACGACCGCGCCGAGGATCAGGGCCGCGCTCGCCCACTCGTTGCCGAAGAACTGCGCCTCGGAGAAGTCGGCCAAGGCGCGACGGGGTACCCATAGCGCTCCCGCGCGTTGCGGCTCGTCCTGTTGTTGCCCACGCCAACCACCCGGCGTGGGCATCCAGGTCAGGCGACTGCAGAACCAGAACGCCACGATCGCGCCGAGCCACATGCCGGTCGTCGCACCCACGACCGGCGGGAGGTCCAGGGGCGCACAGACGTACGTGACAGCGAGGATCGAGGCCGGTGGGGTCAGCACTGCTCCCAGTACGGCGGCCGTCAGACCGACTCTCCAGCCGGGTCCGTACAGAACGACGATCGCGGGTGCCACCGAGACCAGCGGGACGAACAGCGGCTGCCAGTCTCCGGACGCCGCGGTCCAGCCCCAGGCGAGGTTGCCGAGCAGCAGGCTGATCAGCGCACTGCCGGCCGCCCATGGCCACAGCCCTGAGCCACACGCCTGGACGAATCCCTGCCATCGCCACGACCGCTGGTGAGCGACGTGGCCCAGCAGACCGCCGACGAGCAGCAGCGCACCGGCCGGGGCGACCGCGTAGAACTGGGGTTCGCTGATCGAACCGGCCAGCCAGGACAGGAGCCGGCCGGGGTCGGTGTAGTCGCCGTTCCACGGCTGCCAGGGCGCCACCCGCGAGAACGTCCAGCCGACGAGCGCGAGCAGCGCGAGCCCGACCAGTCCCGCGCAGACGACGGACGTAGTGGCAGCACGTGGTCGGGCCGGACCGGCCACGCGCGCCGTACCGCGGAAGGTTGTCATCGCGGGAGCGGAGCGCGGTCGGTGTAGCCGAGCATCTGGTCGTACAGGTCGGTGCGGCGATCCCGGTGGAGGTCGTTGAGCTGGTTCCAGATCGGCGCCGTCCGGGCGGCGGTCAGGTCGATGTCGGCGTACACGATGGTGTCCTCGTCGGGGCCGGCGATCCGGTCGATCGGCCAGCCGTTGGTCCCGGCGATCAGCGAGTTGCCCATGAACCCCGCGCCGCGCTCCTGACCGATCCGGTCCGCGGTGGCGATGAAGACGTTGTTCGCGTGCGCCGCCGTCATCGTCAGGTACGCCGCCATGCAGGTGCCGCTCGCGTCGTACAGGGGCGGCGGGGTCCAGACCCAGCCGGTGGGGACGCAGATGATGTCGGCACCCAGCTGCGCCACGATCCGCGCGGTTTCGGGGAACCAGATGTCCCAGCAGACCAGCAGGCCGATCCGGCCGATCTTGGTGTCGAACACCTTGAACCCCTCGTTGCCGGGGGTGAACCACAGTTTCTCGGTGTTCCACAGGTGCGTCTTGCGGTAGCGGCCGATGTAGCCCTCGGGGCCGACCAGTACGGCGGTGTCGTAGAGCTTCACGCCGTCGAGCTCGGCCACACAGCCGACGATGTACACGTTCCGGGCGGCCGCGATCCGCGCGAACGACTCGACCGTCGGACCGTCCGGAATCGACTCCGCGTGGGCGTAGGCCTCGTCGCGGGTCTCGAACACGTACCCCGTGGTCGCCAGTTCCGGCAGCACGATCAGGCCGGCTCCCGCATCCGCGGCCGCGGTCAGCCGCTGCTCCACCGCGAGCGCGTTGGCCTTGAGGTTGTCCACCCCGACGCGGGGCTCGAACTGCACGACCGCGACCCGGACCGGGCTGACCCGCTGCTCCACCTGTGACGTCATGACGTTCCTCGCTCCTGGAAGTGGTTTCAACTTGAAACCGATTGAGCGAGAGCGTAGGGCAGGTGGTTTATACTTGCAACCACTTAGCCGCAACCGGTTGCGGCCGACGGCCGGAAGGATCGCGCATGCCGCAGCGGGTTACGCACGAGGACGCGGAGTGCCCGGTGGCGCGCGCGGTCGACGTGATCGGTGACCGCTGGTCGCTGCTCATCGTCCGCGACGCCTTCGACGGCATCCGGCGGTTCAGCGAGTTCCAGCGCAACCTCGGCCTGGCGAAGAACATCCTGTCCTCGCGGCTGCGCGAGCTCGTCGCGCACGGCATCCTCGAGATCCAGCCCGGCGCCGACGGCAGCGCGTACCACGAGTACGCGCTGACCCCGAAGGGCCGCGACCTCTTCGTCATCCTGGTCAGCCTGCGCCAGTGGGGCGAGGACCACCTGTTCGACGAGACCGAAGAGCACTCGGTCCTGCTCGACACGAAGTCCGGCAAACCGCTGCGCAAACTCCAGGTCACCGACCAGACCGGCCGAGTCCTCGACTCCGACCACGCGGCGGTCCGCAAAGTCGGCGAGTAACCCCGATCTGCCCCCGGAGAATCCTGATCCCGTCTCGTGATTGACACCTCGGCACAGCAGCGGTCTACTGCGAATCAGGGGTGGGGGAAATGGCACGAATCGTGCGGGAAAAGCGTTTCTACGACGGTGGATCCCTGAGCGGGGACGAGGCACCGGACCGGGACGCGGAACCACAGGTCAAACTCAAGCGTTTCATCGCGCACAAGGTCAGCTGGTTGAGCCGGCTGTTCGGGATGAACCGGGAGACCGAGACCTTCCTGCTGGAGCGCAAGATCGGGTACGAAGCGCGTTGGGACAGCGATTCCGAGCTGCGGATTCTCGTACCGAGTGACGACGACTTCGGCCGCGAACCGGCGGCGCGCTTCCGGTCCGACCTGACGTCGGTGCCAAACATGTAACTGGCTGTTCCCGCGCACGGGCCAGCACCTTCCTCCCTCGGGGCAGATGTCAGGGCGGACCGAGGTGCTGCAGAAGCGGTCGCCGACGGACTCGGTGGGCAATCTCTATTACCGGATCGTCGTTTTCGGAACCCTGGCACTGGTCGTTGCCCTGGGCCTGGTCGCATTCGTCGACCTTTTCGACTGGTGGAACGTTCTGCCCTGGATGGGCGCCAACGACACCGGCTGGGAACTGCTGTTCGCCGCCGTCGGAGCGTTCGTGGTTCCGGCCGGATTGTCGATCCTGTGGTGGAAACTCTGGCCGGCCGGCGTCATCACCGGCGTTTCGCTGTCGGTCTGCCTTTACCCGACGTTGATTCTGCTGGCGCTCACCGCATTGTTCGCGGCGCTCGACTACGCCACCCGAAACCGCACCGAGCCGGTCAGGGTGTGAACTGCAGGTCGTTCGTGTAGGCGGTGGCGAGGTCCTTGTCCCAGGGTTCTGACTCCGCGGCGAGGGAGTCGAGGATTGTTGCGGGCCTGGTGGCGCCGGAGACGACGGACAGGACCGGGGACGACTGGAGGAGGGCCTTGAGTTGCAGGCGTTGGAGGGAGACGCCGCGGTCGTGGGCCTGGGCTGTGAGGTGTGGGGCGGGGGCTGGGTGGCGAAGGGGTGAGTAGGCGAAGAACGGGACGTTGTTGGCTTCGCACCAGGCCAGTACGTCGGCCGACTCGCGGCCCATCGCGGTGTGCTTGTCCTGGACGGCGTCGATCGCTGTGACTGCTGCCGCGCGTTCGAGGTCGGTGACGGTGACGTTGGACAGGCCGATGCGGGCGACCTTGCCCTCGTCGCGTAGTGCCGCGAGGGCTGAAACGCCTTCTTCTACCGGCTGTTCGGCGAGGTCGACCCGGTGCAGGTAGTAGAGGTCCAGGGTTCCGAAGATGCGCAGGCTGGACTCGACGTCGGCGCGGACGCGGGGTGCGCTGAGGTCGGCGTCCCAGGTGGTGGGTCCGGTGCGGGAGTGGCCGCCCTTCGTGCCGACGACCACGTCAGTGCCGCGGGCGGCGTCCGCGGCGAGTTGCTCGCCGTAGAACGGGTCGTCGACGTGGGCGTACGCCCGTGCGGTGTCGAGGATGCCGGTGCCCGCGGCGAGGCCGGCGCGGATCGTGGCGAGGTCGGCGGAGCGGTCACGGGGGTCGAACGAGAAGCCGGCGACTCCGAGCGCGACGCGGCCGGCGAGCGGGTCGTGCAGTGCCCGGGACTCTATGACGGCCTCCTCGCAGTATCGCCCTGAGGGTAACAACCGCGTCGGTGACGGACCTTCTGCTCCCCCGCGCCGAGTACCTCACACCGCAAGCGTGAGACGCACCCCAGACACGGGCCCGTGCCAAGGACCAGGGAGTTCACGGGCGCGAGCGGCCCACTGGGCGGACGAGGCTCGGGGCATCCGACAACCACTGGGAGGAAGCCATGTCGACCACGATGCAGAGCACCCAGAGCGCCGTACCGACGTTCGCCGAGGACGCCAGGCTGCGCAGGGAACGACCGACCGCCCCGGTTCCCGAGATCGCGAAGGGACCCGAGGTCACGGCCGAGGGCTACGCGATGGAGGAACTGGCCGACGGCGTCTTCTGGCTCGGCGACGGCAGCTACCAGTCGATGTTCGCCGTCACGGATGACGGCGTCGTCGCGGTCGACGCGCCGCCGACCCTCGGCCACAACATCCTGCGCGCCATCGGCCGGGTCACCACCCAACCGGTCACCCACGTCATCTACAGCCACCACCACTCCGACCACTGCGGAGCGATGTCGATCTTCCCCGACTCCGCCCGCCGCTACGCCCAGCGCGCCACCGCGCACCGGCTCGAGCTCCTGGCCGACCCCGACCGGCCGCTGCCGACCGACGTCTTCGACGACACCCTCACCATCGACGCCGGCGACCACACCTTCGAGCTCGCCTACCCCGGTCCCAACCACGCCGAGGGCAACAGCTTCATCCACCTGCCCAACCAGCGCGTGCTGATGCTCGTCGACGTCATCTTCCCCGGGTGGGTCCCATTCTCCAACCTCGCCCTGTCCGCCTTCGTCCCGGGCACCATGCACGTCACCGAGAAGGCCCTCCAGTACGACTTCGACCACCTGGTCAGCGGCCACGTCACCCGTCCCGGTACGCCGGAGGACGTGCGGGTGCAGGTCGAGTACCTGGCCGACCTGCGCGCCACCGCCGAAGCCGCCCTGTCCAGCGTCGACCTGCCCAGCACGATGGCCGCGATCGACACCAGCAACGTGTGGGCCGTCTTCCGTGCGTACCTCGACGCCGTCGCCGCAGCCACGACCGACGACCTCGTACCCCGCTGGAAGGACCGCCTCGGCGGCGCCGACGTCTTCACGCTGCCGAACGCGTGGGCGATGGCCGAGTCGCTCCGACTCGACCTCAACTCGCTCGGTCCCTTCGGCACCAGGCCGTGATTCCCCGGCACTTGTGACACCACGTCACTGGTTCGCCTTTCGCAACGACGAGATACTGACGTCAACGACCGGTCCGGCACGGCACGGCACGGCACGGCACGGAGATTGCGGGCACCTTGACGTCTGAGCACAACCCGAACGGATCGAAGGCGACGCTCCGGCGGCTCAACCTGTACCGGCTGCTGCCGCTGGTCGCCGCCAGCGGCGTACTGCACGTCGCTCTGGACGCGCGGAACTGGTGGCACGCCGTCGTTCTGGGTGCCGGAGTGGTGGCCGGTCTGGTGGCCTTCGTTCGCTGGGTCGACGGCAGGCTGATGACGGTCGCCGTACCGTGCCTGGTCGTCGCGAGCGGCGTCTGGCTGTTCGGTGCGACGGTCGGCGACAGCAGCGGATCGTTCATCGGACTCCTGATCGTGGGTCCGCTCGTCGTACCGGATCTGCGGCGGCACCAGCTCGCCGCGGCCGCCGGACTGGTCGTCTTCGTCGCCGCGGTGGGTTCGACCAAGCTGTGGATCGCACCGGAGGAGTTCCGCGGCGACCTGATCAGGTTCGTCCTCGTCCCGGCGGCGATCACCGCCGTCGTGGTCGGGCTGAGGTTTCCCAACCGCAACTTCTACGACGTCGTACGGGACCTGGAGGAGACCCGCGAGCGGGAGGCCGAGCTGGCGGTGATGCGCGAGCGGGTCCGCTTCGCCGGCGACCTGCACGACATCCAGGGACACACCTTGCACGTGGTGAAGCTGAAGGTGGCGCTCGCCCAGAAGATCCTGCGCTCGGACGCCGCACAGGCCGAGCAGGAGCTGCGGGAGATCCACGCGCTGGTCGTGGACACGATCGGTCAGACCAAGGCGCTGGCCTACGGGCAGCGACGGCTCAACCTCCAGGCCGAGCTGGAGAACGCGAAGAACCTGCTCGAAGCGGCCGGTGCCGAGGTCGCGGTCGAGCGCGACGGCGAACCCGACCCCGGATGGAGCGACCCCCTGAGCCAGGTGCTGCGGGAGACGACCACCAACATCCTGCGCCACGCGCAGGCGCGGGAGGTCAAGATCCAGCTGGGGACGACCGGCCTGGTGATCACCAACGACGGCGCCGACGGCGACCGGGTCCCCGAGCTGCGCGGTTTGGCCGGCTTGCGCGAGCGGGTCGTGGACGCCGGTGGGACCCTGGTCGCGGAGCAGCACGGCGACAGGTTCCGGACGGCCGTGGTCTTCGGTGACGGGTCGTCGCGATGATCACGATCGTGCTGGCCGACGACGAGGTGCTGCTGCGCAAGGCGCTGGCGAAGCTGCTGCCGATGGAGGCCGAGATCCAGGTGATCGCCGAGGCGTCGGACGGCGCGGAAGCGGCGAAGGTGACGTTGCGCGAGCGTCCCGACGTACTGGTCATCGATCTGGAGATGCCGGGCACCGACGGCCTGGCCGCCGTCGCCACGATCCGGCAGACCCGTCCGGACCAAACGGTGCTGATGCTGACGCGGCACGCGAAGCCGGGCGTGCTGCGGCGCGCTCTGAAGCTCGGTGTGCAGGGCTTCGTCAGCAAGGCCGCCGAGCCGGCCCACATCGCGTCCGTGATCGGACTGCTGCACGAGGGCAAGCGCTGGATCGATCCGGAGGTCTCGGCGCGAGCCGTGGTCGACGACAACCCGCTGACCGACCGGGAGGTCGACGCGCTGCGGCTGACCAGCGAGGGGTACGCCGTGGCCGACATCGCGACCCGGCTGTTCCTTGCCGAGGGCACCGTTCGGAACTACCTGTCCAACGCCATGCGCAAGACGCAGGCCAAGAGCCGGCACGAGGCCGCCCGCTACGCCCGCGAGCACGACTGGCTGTAGTGACGTGGTGTCACCCCCGGACCCTGACCCATCTCACGGCCGGTGGTGACACGGCGACACTGTGGCCGAAGGCACCGATCGACTGAGATGGAGGCATGGCCTCCACCGCAGTGATCGAAGTCGAAGAGCTCAACCTCGCCTACGGCGACTTCCACGCCGTCCGCGACCTGTCGTTCGAGGTTCGCCAGGGCGAGCTGTACGCCCTGCTCGGGACCAACGGAGCGGGCAAGACCTCCACGCTGGAGGTGATCGAGGGCCATCGCGCCGCCACCTCGGGATCGGTCCGCGTCTTCGGCAGCAGCCCACGGAACCGGTCCGCGACCCGGCCCCGGATGGGCATCATGCTGCAGGAGAGCGGCTTCTCCCCCGACCTCACGGTCCGCGAGACCGTGCAGCTGATCGGTCGCCTGTCCCGGCGTACCGACGACGTCGAGCGGGTGCTGTCGGTCGTCGATCTGATGCACAAGGCAACGACCAGGGTGTCCCAGCTGTCGGGCGGCGAGAAGCGGCGGCTGGACTTCGCCACCGCCGTGTACGGCGCACCGGAGCTCGTCTTCCTCGACGAACCGACCACCGGGCTGGACATCCAGTCCCGCGACGCGCTGTGGGACGCCGTCGACCGGCTGCGCGAGGACGGCTCGACCGTCGTACTGACCACGCACTACCTCGAAGAGGCTCAGCAGCGCGCCGACCGGATCGGCCTGATGCACAAGGGCACGTTCTACCGCGAGGGAACCGTGCTGGAGCTCACCAGCACGCTTCCGGCCGTCATCTCCTTCCGGCTGCCCGACCAGGCTCCGCCGCCCCCGTTGAGAACCACCCGCGACGACCGCGGGCACCACCACGTCGAGACCTACGGGCTCGAGGCGGACCTCCGGACGTTGCTCAACTGGGCCTACGACGGCTCGGTGGCCCTGACCGAGCTCGAGGCCGGTCCGACCCGGCTCGACGACATCTTCCGGTCGATCGACCGCGGCTGACCGGCTCCTCACCCAGACAAGGATCGACATGCTCGACATCGCCCGGAGCGAACTCGCTCAGATCTTCCGCAACCGATCAGTGCTCGTCACCGGATTCTTCATGCCGGTGGCCGCGAGCGTGTTCTTCGTCTGGCGCCGCGAGATCTTCGCGTCCGTCGGGCAGGGGTTCATCGCCGCCCTCGTCGTGTTCACCATCGCGGCCTTCGGCCTCTACGGCAGCGCGGTCACCTCGCTGGCCGGGCGGCGGCAGAACCTGTTCCTCAAGCGTCTGCGGTCCACCTCGGCGAGCGACGCCGGGATCCTGGTCGGCATGGTGCTGCCGGCGACCGTCCTGGCCGCGATCCAGACGATCGTGGTCCTGGTCGTCCTCGCCGTGGTGACCGGAAGGCCCAGCGACCTGGTCCTGATCGTGGTCGGCTCGCTGCTCGTCCTCGCCATGATGATCGGCCTCGGACTCGCGACCGCCGGCGTCACCCGCTCCCCCGAGCACGCGCAGGTGACGACGCTTCCGATCAGCCTGGGCGTGATCGCGATCGTCAACTGGGTCGCGATCACCGGCAGTGAAGAACTCACCGTGCTCAAGCGTGCCCTGCCCGGAGGTGCCGCCACCGAACTGCTCACCCGCGCCTGGGACGGCGGCGTACCAGCAGCCGATGTCCTCGTACTGGTCGCCCCGACCCTGGCGTGGGTGGTTGTGTCGGCCGCCCTCGCCCTGAAGTACTTCCAGTGGGAACCACGCCGCTGAGTCCCTGAAAGGACAACCATGTCTCATCCAGAAGCTCCGACTCTGGCCGAGGACCTGCTCCTCCTGCTCTTCCAGCCGAGCTCCGGCACCATCGCCGGCGAGAACACCCTGTACTACGCACTGGGCGGCGCAGTGCTCGCCGACCTCGCCCTGCAGGAGCACGTGACCATGGCCCAGCAGTCCGGCAGCAAGCTGGAGACCGTCGGCGACAACTCTCCCGCCGATCCCAGTCTGCGATCGGCCTGGGACTACATCGCCGAGAAGCCGCGCCGCGTTCAGACCGTGCTCGCGGCCATCGGTCCGGCGCTGCGAGGGCCGCTGCTCGAGCGGCTGGTCGAACGAGGCGATCTCGAACGAGTCGAGCGCAAGACGCTGATTGTGTTCACCACCAAGGCACTCAAGGAGGGCCGGAACGGGCGACGGGCCGAACTCCTCGCCTCGGTCCGGGAGGCGCTGGTCGACGGCGTGGAACCGACCGCCCGCGTGGCCGCGTTGGCCGCCCTGATCTCGGGCAGCGGCACGCTTCCGCAGTTCCACCGCGAGATCCCGTGGGACTCCGCGGTGATCGCCCGGGCCAAGGAGTTCGAGCAGGGCAACTGGGGGGCCGGCGCGGCGGCCGAGGCGGTCACGCGGACGATTACGGCCACCATCGTCAACAACGCGATCGTGGCCACCACCGTGCTGCCTCAGCAATGAGGACAGGGTGCGCCGAAGCATGGTCGGCGCACCCTGTTGCCGGGCTCAGCGCTTGCTGCGGGCTGCGAGGCCTTCCGCCGTACCGACCAGCATCACCGAGGCGATGACGGCCACGACGAAGCCGAGCACGTTGAGCTCGAAGATTCCGCCGGTGCCGAGAATGTTGGCGATGACGCCGCCGATCACCGAGCCGGCCAGGCCGAGCAGCAGCGTCCAGAGCAGGCCGAGCTTCTGCTTGCCGGGCGTGAACAGGCGAGCCAGCGCGCCGATGATCAAGCCGGCCACGATGAATCCGATCATGCTTGCGTCCTCCACAGTTCCAGGCCGCTCCAGGTGCGGCCCCACGACGACTACTCAACCAGCTCGGACGATCCCAGCCATCGAGGCACGGCCCGACCGGTCCCCGGAGACGGCCCTGACTCGACCCTGACCACCTCGGTGATGCTCGCGGGACGGCGCAGCGACGCGCTGGTGACGGTCGCGGAACGCCGAGGTGATGCCGCCACGTCATCGTGAGGACATGCAGCTCGCGCCCGCCGTACTGGTGCACGACGCCGTCGAGTCCCGGTTACCCGGCGCTCCGTCCGGCGAAACCGCGGCGCCCCGACTCCGGTTGCTGCACAGCTTCGAGCTCGTCCTTCCCGGCGGCAGCCTCGCGTTGTCCAGCGGTGCGCGCCGGCTGCTCGCCTTCCTCGCGCTCTCCGGTACGGCGACGAGCCGCGGACACGTGGCGTACAGCCTCTGGCCGGACGTCGAGGAGGGCCGTGCGCAAGGCAATCTGCGCTCGGCGATGTGGCACGTACGACGAGCCGGTGCCGACCTCGTCGGATGCCCCGGTGGTCGCCTTCAGCTCGACCCGCACGTGGTGGTCGACGCGCGCCTCGCCGAGCAGGTCGCCCAGGACATCCTGGCCGGTAGCGAGATCCGGCCGACCGAGTCGGCCACTCAGCTGCTGACCGCCGGGGATCTGCTGACGGACTGGTACGAGCCCTGGGTCACCGAGCATCGCGAGCGCCTGCGGCAGTTGCGGCTGCACGCGCTCGAAGCGCTCAGCACGCGGCTGCTCGACTCCGGCCGGGTCGCGGCGGCGATCGAGACCGGGCTGGCGGCCGTCGCCGCCGAGCCGCTGCGCGAGAGCGCTCACCGGGTCCTGGTCCGGGCCCATCTCGCGGAAGCGAACGACGCGGAGGCGCTGCGTCAGTACGAACGCTTTCGGGCGCTGCTGTTCACCGAGCTGGGAATCCTTCCGTCGGTGCACCTCGAGGCCCTGATCGCGCCGATCCGGGCCGGCGGTCCGCGCCAGGTCGCCGCCGGCCATCGATGATCTGGAGGCAGCCATGACCTTTGGTACCGGAACGCTGAGGACGGGATCGACCGGCGACGGCGTCACCGAGCTGCAGCGGTGGCTGATCGGCAAGGGGTTCCTGATCGCGCTGACCAGCCCGACCGGCACGTTCGACGCCGCGACGGACCAAGCGGTCAAGGCGTTCCAGCTGTCGGCCGGCATCGGTTGCGACGGCGAGGTCGGCGGCGGGACGCGGACGGCGGCCGACGCGTACGCCGGGGACGCGCTCTCCGGCGGCTGGCACCCGACGGCGATCCGGAACGTGCAGCAGACCGCGATCGGTGGCAGCTACACGACCACGACGCGGCGCGGCGTGCTGCACACGACCGAGGGCAACAACCTGCCGGCGTACCCGGATCCCCCGCACTTCACCGTCGGCCGCAACGGCGGCTCGGTCCAGCTGTGGCAGCACTACCCGATCACCGTCGCCGCGCGGGCGCTGGCGAATCCGGCCGGCGACCCGGAGACCAACCGGTTCGGCGCGATCCAGATCGAGGTCATCGGCTTCGCGAAGGACAGCGCGACGATGGCGACCGCCGACGCGGACAAGTTCCGGGCGCTCGGCGAGTGGATGCGCTGGGCGGAGATGAACGCCGGCATCGCCAACGTCGCCAACCACGTCTTCGACGGCGACGCGTCGTACGGCGTGAACGGTACGACGCGGCTGTCGCTCGACCAGTGGGCCGCCTCGACCGGCTGGGTCGGCCATCAGCACGTCCCGCAGAACACGCACTGGGACCCGGGCAAGATCGACATCGCCGCGCTGCTCGTGGTCCCGGCACCGGTCGCGCCGGCTCAGGGCTTCGCCACGAGCACGAGCACGTCCGCGCCGACAGTGCGGGCGACCACTCGCGCCCTCAGCAACGCGTTCCCCAGTCTCACGCTGGCCGTGGATCCCGCCGGCTCGCCGTTCTTCGAGGTGCTGCTGACCACGTCCGCGGCACTCTTCCTTCCGCAGAACGCTCCGCTGCGCACGACGGGCAACTTCTACGCCTCGCGTCAGGACGGCCTGACCAGTTCCGCCGACGCCTACGGCCGGTACATCGCTCCGGTGAACACGATCAGCGCGTTCGCCCAGGCCAATCCGGGCGGCGCGCAGGTCTTCTACACGGTCGTCGGGTACGCCGACCCGAACGGCAGCGGTCCGGTCCCGGCCGCGCCCCCCGAGGTGCTCGCGACGGCCGCCGCCGGGGTCCCGATGATGCCCGGCTTCCGCGGCCACACCGCGACCGACAGCCTCGGCGTACCGCTGAGCATGCTGAGGCCGTCGGCCCGCAGCGCCTCGCTCGCCCTCGGCCGCACCCGCGTCCGCGCGTACGACGTACCGCCTGCGCCGGCCCCGGACCTCCGCGCGGCCGACCGGGTCGAGGGCGAGGACGGCTACGACCTGCGCAACCGGTCGGTGCCGTCTGCCCCGACTCCCCCGCCACCGCCGCCTCCCACCTTTACGGCTCCGCCACCGCCACCTGCGACTTCCGGGTTGGGCAGCAGCTACGACGACGGCTACGGCGAGTGGAGCCCGAACGGCCGCCCGCAGCCCCGCAACCTGTCCGGCGAGGACTCGACGGTCCCGGTCGCCGACGAGTACGACGACCTCGGCTGGCCCGGTTCGCCGTACGCCGACGAGTCCGTGCGGGTCGCCAACGTGACGCGAGCCGCGGCACCGGTGCTCGCACCGGAGCACAAGCGGGCCGTGATCGAGTACTACGTCGGCCCGGACACCGACCTCTACACCGCGACGACCGCCGACGCCGAGTACGCCGGCGGGGCGGGCACCGACCATCCGGCGTACCAGCGCTACCACACCGGTCTGGGCTTCGGGATCGTCGCGTTCTCGCAGGACACCGGTGATCTCGGCCAGTTGCTGACGCTGATGAACGACCGGGACACGGCGACGTTCGGGCTGACCTTCGGCCCGGACCAGGCCGAGCTGCTCGCCGTCACGAACCGGCCGGGCCCGCTCGGCAAGGACCTTCCGGAAGCGTCCGGCGGCGGCCGTTCGACGCGCGTCCAGCCCGTCGCGGGCGCCGACCTGTGGACGGACCCCTGGCTCGACCGGTTCACCGCCGCGGGCACGCACGTTCCGTTCCGCGGCGCGCAGATCGAGCTGGCCTCGGGGCTCTTCCTCGACCCGGTACTGCGCTTCGCCGGCGACCTCGGACTGGCCACGCCGCGCGGGCTGGCGATCCTGTTCGACCGCGCGGCCCACCGCGGGGTCGTGAACGCGATGACCTGGGTGGTCGAGTCGATCGGCGCGCTGCAGACGCCGCAGCTGGTGCAGGAAGCGCTGCGGGCGATCGGTGCGGACAGCGTCGAGGCGTTCCAGCGGTCGCAGCCCGATCTGCTCGTCGACGACCAGTTCGGTCCGCTCACGCACGCCGCGCTCACCGGGATGCTGCAGGCACTCGTGGCAGCCGGCGGCGTTTCGCCGGTGCCGTTGCTCGACTACCAACGGTCGATCGCCGGCCTGGGCACCCGGGCGACCGGGCAGCCCTGGGGTGACCGGATCGTCCGCCTGGTCGGCGACGCCGCCGTACCGGACACCTTCCAGAGCGCGGTGCTGGTGCCGTGAGCCAACCGGTCCCCTCCGAGAGCGACCCGCGCGCGGTGGTCGGCGCGGTGGTGGACGCCCTGCACGCGGCGCCCGCTTTCCACCGGCTGCCGGACCGGACGCGCACGGAGGTCCTGCGATCGCTCGGCCAGATCGGCGGGTACGTCGGTGCGGCGGCCCGGGGGCTCGCCGGCGCGCCGCTCCCCCGCCAGGGAACCGGTACGGCGCCGGCTCCGGGCGGCTCGCTCGCACCAGGCGGCTCGCCCGCGCCGGGCGGCGGCGGAACGGTCGGCCGGGTCGGCGAGGTCGCCCGCGCGACGCTGAACGCCATCGACTTCCCGTCCTTCGTGGGGGCGCTGATCAAGGGCACCTTCCAGGCCATCGTCGACGCCACCATCCAGCAGCTGGAGGCCTACGCGACCTTGCTGCAGGAGGTCGCGAAGACGGTCGACGACTACATGCAGGACAACGTCACCGAGGACTCCGCCCGCGACTACCTGGCCGAGCGCTACCCCGGCGTGCTCTACAAGGACGTCAGCGGGACGTCGCCCACGCTGGAGGTGGACCTCAGCAATCCGACCGCGACCCTGCCGACGTTCTTCACCGACCTCGGCTTCGACAACCCCGCCCAGATCGACCCGGTCTCGGTCGACGAGGTGCTGGTGCCGGCGGCGCGCAAGACCATCGCGGAGCAGCGGCACCAGACCCTGGCCACGATGGTGCTGCTCGGGCTCAACCGGATCGTCGTCGACACCGGCGAGATCAACGCCAAGCTCCAGTTCCACATCGACGCCGCCGAGACGATGGCGCTGAAGTTCGACTCGACGCAGACCAGCATGGGCACGATGGCCGGTACGTCGGGCCGCTCGACGTTCTCCGGCAACGGCATCATGGTCAACACCGCGAACATCAACGCCCAGAGCGACATCAACGTGCGGACCGACCTCACCGGTGAGGTGAAGGTCGTGTTCAGCAGCGACTTCCTGCCGCTGGAACGGTTCGCGGACTCGAACGCGATCCAGCTGATCAACCAGCACGCGACCGTTCCGGCGATCCCGCCCCCGCCGGTCCAGCCCGCGCCCGTCGACGGCACCGCGCCGGCGACTCCCGCACCGCAGTCGGCCGCTGTGGCGCCGCAGTCCGTCACCGCCGTCCCCGTCAGCCCGGCACCGCAGTCCGTCACCGCCGTCCCCGTCAGCCCGGCACCGCAGTCCGTCACCGCCGTCCCCGTGAGCCCGGCACCGCAGTCCGTCGCGGCCACGCGCCCGGCCGTCGCCGCCGAGCCGTTCGATCCCTGGGCGCCCCGGTCATGAGCGCGCCCGAGCTGCACCGGACCCTGACGGCACTGGTCGAGGCGATCAGTCCCCCGCCGGGTGGTGGTCTGCGCATCGACCGGGCCGACCTGCTGGTGCCGCTCGAGGTGACGATGCTGCCCGGTCCGGACGGCCCCCGCCTGCACGCCCGGGTGCCGCACTCGCGGTGGATCGCGGGCTTCCAGCCGCCGGTGGCGATGTCCCGGCTGAGCGTCGAGGCGGTGCGCGATGGCGGGTGACAGCACGTACGCCGTACAGGACTTCCTCGAGGCACTGACCGCGCAGCTCGACCGCACGCAGGACTCGCTGGCGCTCAAGGCCGTGAACCGGCCGCTGACGTACGCGATCCGGGACTTCTCGCTCAGCCTGCAGGTCTTCGTCGAGCTGAGCGACGACGGGCAGGTCCGGTTCCGCAGCTCGGGGCCGAGCGAGACCGGCGCGAGCACAGTCTCGATCGGGTTCACCACGATCACCCGCCCGATGATCGAGGAGAACACGGTCAACCTCAGCGACGCCAAGAGCCCCTCGCTCGACGAGCTCGGCCTGGCCCCGCAGGAGCAGCGCCAGCTCGAACGCCTCGGCGTCCGCAACGCCGACCAGCTGCGCAAGCTCAACTCCTCTTCGGGCGAAGGCGCCCTGGCCCGCTTCGCCGACGTGCCGGTCAACCGGCTGCGCGCGGCGCTGCAAGCGGGCAGTCCGAGCGTGCGTCAGGTCGCGCCGGAACGGCCGCCGACCGAGCCTGTCCCGCCGAACACCGAGCAGGAGGTCCGAGTCCCGGCCGGTACCAGGCGGTTGCGGCTCGACGGGCGCAACCTCGGCGCGCTGACCGACGGCGGCTCCGCCCGGCTCGACGGCATCGGCGTACCGATCGTTGCCGCGACCGACGACCACGCGGTGATCGACCTCGGTCATCTCGAAGCCTCGGGCCGACTCGAGCTGGAACTCGGCGACGGCGTCGCGCTCGCCTTCCAGCTCAGGCCGGAAACCGCACAGGTCAACGGACTGCAGGCCGATCGGGGGCCGTCGTGATCGACCACCGCCGGACCGGATTTCTCCTGCTGACCCTCGCGGCCGGCGAGGGGCGCGAGTACGTGCCCGCGCAGCTCGACGTCCTGGTCGGTGCGGCCCGTCCGTCGGTTCGGCTCACTGGCGGCCGCCTCGACCGGCTGCTGTCGTCGTACGGCGGAGCGTTCCGGGCGACGGCGGTCTACCACTCGCGGCGCAACCTCGGCCGGGTCGGCACGAGGTCCACCGGGTACGACGACCTCGAGGAGCAGCTCGGCCTGTCCCGCACGTACCGGCTGGAGCTCGCCGACCCGTCCCAGACGGACCGCGTCCTCGACAGCGCCCGCGACCTCGGCATCGTCGAGAACGTCTGCACGGACCGCCTCGCGCTCACCAGCACGGTCGCGGTCGACGCTCCGCTGACCCGCGAGGACGTGCTCGCGCCGTACGCCATGGTGCGCAGCGAGGAAGCCCACGCCGTCGAGCCCGGTGACGAGCGCGTGGTCGTCGCGGTGGTCGACTCCGGCGTCTCGCTCGGCCACTCCGAGCTCCAGCGCAAACTGCTCAGCGGGTACGACGTCGTCGACCTCGGCACCCGGCCGGTCAGCACCGAGGCCACGCTGCTCGGCGACAGCACCGGGCTCGACTTCGCGCCGATGGACGACCTCGGCCACGGCAGCCACGTCGCCGGCGTGATCGGGGCGCAGGGCTGGCAACTCCCCCGCGGCGTCGGTGGCCGGTCGATGCTGCTACCGGTGCGCGTCCTGGCCGCGGCCACCGTCGACGGCGAGCCCGCCGTCACCGGGATCGGCGCGATCTCCGACATCGACGTCGGCCTCAAGGTCGCGGTCGATCTCGGCGCGGACGTCCTGAACATGAGCTTCGGTACGCCGGCCACCGGTCTCGAGCCCGGCGACGCGATCCCGCACCGCGCCGTACTGGCCTATGCCCGCAGCAACGGCTGCGTCCTCGTCGCCGCGGCCGGGAACTCCGGGCTGGAGGAGAACTACTACCCGGCCGCCGATCCGAACGTGATCAGCGTCGGCTCGGTCGGCCCCGACCGTACCCGCTCCACCTTCAGCACGTACGGCGGCCACCTGGCGCTGTCGGCGCCCGGCGAACGCATCGTCGGCGTCGGCCGCCGCGGCTACCGGCGCGCCTCCGGTACCTCGCACGCGGCACCGTTCGTCGCCGGTGCCGCCGCGCTGCTCCTCGCCCACGCCCGCCGCCAGGGCAGGACGCTCGGCGCGGACGACGTGAAGTCCCTGCTCACCGGGTCCGCGCAACGCAGCCACTCGCCACCGGACGAGGTCGGCGCCGGCGTCCTCGACGTCGCCGCCGCTCTCGCCCTGTTGGACCAGCAGCTGAGCCATCCGCAAGGAGACCGACCATGACCGACCTGACCCCCGAGGAACGCCTGGCCCACCTCGCGTTCCGGACGCTGTTCCCGGACAGCGACCTGTCGGTCCAGGACGGGCCCGGCCTGGACCAGGACCCGGCGTTCGACGACCTGCGGCGATGGATCGCCGGTCTGTGGCCGACGCTGTCCCCCGCGGAGCGGCAGCAGCTCAGCCGCGTCCGCAAGGACGTGACGGATCCGGTCGGCACGAATCCCCGTTCCCTGCGCGAGCGGCTGGTGACCGTCCTCGGTCACGACGCCGTCGCCCGGACGACGGGCGAGAGCGGCCTGCCGGCCGCGCTCGGCACCGACGAGCTCACCAACGACCAGCTGCTGTCCGCCGTACGGGTGCAGCTCGGCCGGGCAGACGACCCAGGGAAGGACAGCACGAGCATGGCCGACGACAACAACCCCGCTGACGACTTCACGATCGACGAGCGCGGGCTTCCCGACACCTTCGACGCCGAGAAGTACACCAAGGCGGTCAAGCGCCTGTTCCGCGACCGCGACGTCGACCTCGGGACGCCGACCGCGAAGGCGCACCGCGCCTACGTAACCGGCGCGCTGATCCGCGACAGCTACTTCGACCCGGGCAGCCCCGGTTTCGACGACGCGTTCGTCGAGCAGTTCGACGAGGGCTACACGCTGGCCGAGACGATGGCCACCTTCCGGCTGGCCGCCCAGAACGGCCGGCGGATCCGCTACCTCGACGTGTACGTCGAGATCGCCGAGGAGATCGCCGCGATCAAGGGCGACGAGGGCGCCACCGTCCAGGAGCTCGCCGCGGTCTCGGACGCGGTGATCGAGCGCGGACCGGTCGACGACAACCTGGCGGCCAAGGTCCGGTCGGCCTTCGACGGCTTCGTCGGCCAGACCCCGTCGTACGACTCGCTGGAACTGCCCGACATCGTCACCGAGGACAGCTCGCAGGGCGTGTACGAGCCGTCCAACATCAGGGCCTGCTCGATGATCGGGGCCGCGATGCACCTCGACCGGGCCGGCCTGATGTCGGCGGTCGACCAGAGCGCGCAGGACTGGAGCGACGGCGTGCTGCCGATCAACGGGGCGGCCGGGCGGCTCTACGACCCGTACGTCTGGGAGGCCCGGGACCGGCTGGACCCGGCCGCGCGGCAGATCCAGTACGACCGGATCAAGGAGCTCGACGACTACCTGCTGCGGTTCTGCTCGGCCGTGTCCGAGCGGGAGCGGGCCACGTTCCTCAGCGAGTACCTGATCGGCGCCGAACGCGACCGGCGCAAGCCGCAGCCGCAGGACGCGGGCGTCCGCAAGACCGCGCGGGACCTGCTCGGGTACGCGTCGTTGCACGGCTGGGCGTACACGCAGTTCGCGGCCCAGCGGATCGGCAACCACATCCGCCAGTGCGTGGAAATCATCGAGCACCCGGAGGTGCAGAAGGCGTACGCCGCCCCCGGCCCGTGGCAGGTCGTCGAACGGGTGAACGCGATGAGCACCGGCCGCTCGCCGAACATCAGCAAGGAGCTGACGCTGGCCAGCACCGGCAAGGAGATCATCGACCTGCTGGCCTCGAAGTCGCTGGACATCGCGGCGAACCGGATCAGCATGCCGCTGTTCCCCACCGCCGAGCAGAACGGCGGGCGCGCGGTCTTCTCGCGGGCCGAGTACCAGCGGCTGCTCGGGCACGTGGAGAACTGGCTGGCCGCGAGCGCGGTCACCGACTCGCAGCGGTTCGACGCGGCCCAGCCGCGCGAGGTGCGGTCGAGCAACTCGTTGCCTGCCATGGGCGGCTTCTCGGGCAGCGACTCCACCGTGGTCCGGGACCAGCTGATGCAGATGGTCGGCTCCGGGCAGATGCCGACCGCCGACCAGCTGAACCAGCTCTTCGGCGCGAACTGACGACGGGGTGACGACCAGATGGTGACCAGCGAGCCCGCCTCCCGCGGCGCGCGGAGGCTGTTGACGTCGGCGGCCCGGTCGCTGCGGACCGCCGACCCGGTGGATGTCCTCGGCAACTATCTGGACGAGTCGCTGTCGCTGCCCGCGGGCGCGGCGGCGTACCGTCGCCCGCACGTGTTCGAGACCCGGTTCGCCGAGCGCAGTCCCCGGTCGCTGTCGCTCGACCTCAGTCCGAGCGACCCGTACGCCGATCCGGCCTCCCGGGTCACCGGGACGACCCAGGCGATGCGCCAGGTGGTCGGCGGCAGCTTCGGGGCGCAGGCGCTGTCGTGGCTCGACGGCCGCAGCGAGCCCCTGCGCTACGGCAGTGACGACGCGTGGTTCACCTCGTCCTTCGACGAGGGCGGGGTCCGCGAGAGCCAGGTGACCTACGCGTGGGGTCCGCAGACCACCGACTCGCTGGCCGGCCCGATCCACGAGACGGTCACGGCCGCCTTGGACGCGATGCCCGCGTTGCGCCCGGCGTTCACGACCGTACGGTGCGGGCGCAGCTACGGCAGCCAGGAGCTGGTCTTCGCGGTCGACGGCGCGTTGCGGTTGGCGGACCTGCGTCCGCTGATGGACCGCTTCGGGCTCGGCCGGCAGCACGCCCGGCTGGTGAACGCGCTGGCGTTCGTGCTCGGTGCACGCTTCGTGCTGCCGCCGTCGACGACGCTGCTGTGCCTGCGGCCTGCGCCGGCCGGGATGGAGCTGCGTCTCGACGTCGACCTCGAAGCGATTCCGGACATCCCGCCGAACGTGGCCTCGCTGCTGCAGCTGCAACTCGTCGAGCGGCCGCAGGGGCTGGCGGCCCTCGAGCACTGGGTCACCGCGATGACGCCGTCGGGCTGTGTGTCTCCCGGCGAGTTGTCGGTGCTGTCGGTCGTCGTACGGCCTGATCTCGGGCCGCGGCTCGCGATCC
Organism: Kribbella lupini; assembly: GCF_039529595.1. Lineage (NCBI taxonomy): Bacteria > Bacillati > Actinomycetota > Actinomycetes > Propionibacteriales > Kribbellaceae > Kribbella > Kribbella lupini. The sequence continues at coordinate 2,250,592 of NZ_BAAANC010000001.1, forward strand.
AGATGCGGCCCAGCGTGGTCGGCGAAGCGGAGGTCGAAGTCGCGCCCGTCGAGGCCGTACCGGTCGCGGCCGGTGTCCGGCGGAGCTCGTCGCCCTGGGACCCGCGGCCATGACCACCGTGGTCCAGGCCGCCGCGCGACCGACGATCCCCCTGGTCCGGCAGGAGGTGCGGGAGGTCCTCGAGCAGAGCCCGACGTTCAAGGCGCTGCCCGAGCAGAAGCGGCGCGACCTGGCCCACGACATGGTCAACATCGGCCAGTACCTCGCCGACGCGGGCGGTGAGACGTACGGCGTACCGCTGGCTGCCGCTGTTGCCCAGGACGCGCCGCGAGCGCTGGCGGACGCGCCACCGGTCGACACGGCCGGTCAGAAGTTCGGCGACCAGGGCGGTGGGGTCGCGGCGCAGGCCGGCGCCGACGTGCTGGCCGGGCTGGTCGCCTCGGTGGACTTCCCGGGCTTCGTGTCCGGGCTCATCCAGGGCGTCTTCCAGGCCATCGTGGACGCGACGATCCAGCAGATGGAGGCCTTCGCGGAGCTGGTCAAGAACGTCTCGAAGAGCGTCAACGAGTACATGAAGGACAACGTCACGCCGAACCAGGCGCGCGACTACCTGGCCGACCGCTACCCCGAGCACCTCCAGGTCGACATCGCCGGCGACCAGCCGAAGGTGGTGCCGCGCGAGGACGCCGACGAGAGCGAGATGCCGGACTTCTTCAAGGACCTCGGGCTCGACTTCCCGGTCGACTCGCTCGACGAGGACGTCACCGAGGAAGTCCTGGTGCCGGCCGCCCGCCAGCAGATGGCGATCGACCGGCAGCGGATGCTGCTGATGATGGTCATGATGGGCATCAACCGGCTGGTCGTCACCGACGGCACCATCAAGGCGGCGGTGATCTTCCAGCTCGACACCACCGACCGGGTCGCCCAGACCGCCACCCAGGCGACCGAGTACGACTACCGGAACAAGTCCAACTCGCGCAGCGGCATGTTCTCCGGGTGGTTCTCACCGTCGTGGACCAGCGAGTCCAAGACCCGGGTCAACGTGGCCACGTCCCGCACCGACGAGTCCGAGGCCGCGATCGAGCTGAAGGCGAAGCTGACCGGTGACGTGAGCGTGCGGTTCAAGACCGAGACCTATCCGCTCGACAGCATGACGACCCTGCTCGGCCTGCAGGAGCCGAGCCTGCCGACCACCCAGCCGCGAGAACCGGCCGCGCCCTGATGACGCTGGATCTCGCCGTCTCGGTGCTCACCGCCGACCGCGCGGTGCGGTTCGCCGCGCCCGCGGTGGTCGCCGGCGAGGATCCGTTCCGGCTCGACGTACCGCCGTTGGTCGGACCGGGGACCTCGGACATCGACGCGGCCGCCCTCGATGCGCTGGCCGGTCTCTACCTGACCGCCGAGCTGGAGCAGACCGGGCTTCTCGTGGCCGTCGAACTGCTGGTCGCGAACCGGGCGTCGCTCGACCTCACCTCGGTCGAAGCGGCCGAGCTGCTGGAACAGATCGCGTCGGCTGCTCGGGAATGGCTGCCTGCTGTGGCGCGGCAGCAGCTCTTCGCGCGGGTCTTCGGGACGGCGTCCGGTGCGTCCTCGGAGCTGGTCAACCGCGACTTCCCGCAGCTCTTGAGCGACCTGTGCTCGGCGATCACGGCGTACGACGAAGCCGAGAGTTGGAACCGGCCGCCGCCGAGCCACCTCCGCAGCCAGATCACCCGGACCGTTGAGAGGTTGCGCGAGAACCTGGCCCTTCGCCAGTACGGCGCGACGCTGGTCGCCGGACGGCGGATCACCGAGCAGGTGCGCCGATCGGTCGAGGTGATCAGTCATCCGGGCATCGTCGCCCTCGTGCGCGGGCGGTCGCCGTGGGACGTGGTGCGCGCGACCTGGGAGCCGAACGAGCAGCCGGACATCGAAGGGCTGGTCGGGCAGGGGCAGAGCGGTCAGGTGGTGATCGCGTGGACCGGTACGCCGGACGGCGTACCGCCGCAGCAGGTCCGCGACGCGGCCGCGACCTGGTTGCTGCACGCGGGGCTCGAACAGACCTGGGCCGCGTGAGATGGCCGGCCACGGCGAGCTGACCGAGCGGCGGCCGACCGTACCGCTTCCGGCGCCGTACGACGTGGCGCCGGGTGCCGATGGGCTGCACCCGTTGGGCGTCACGCGGGATCTGGTCCGCCGGGAGGTGCGCGCGCTGCTCGACGGTTCGGCCGCCTTCCGGGACCTGCCCGACCCGGACCGGATCTCGCTCGAGCACAACCTGAGCAAGATCGCCGGGTACGCCGCCGAGTGCGTCCGCGACGACTGGGCCACCAGCCGGCAGCTCGGCCAGACGCCGGTCCTGGTGGAACGCCCGGCGCGGGAAAGCGCACGAGTGGAACGCCCGGCACGCGGAAGCGCGCGAGTACTGGCTGATCCGGCGCGCGAAGGCGCACGAGTACTGGCTGCTTCTGAGGACTTCGCGCCGGCTGCCGCTGACCAGATCGCACGGGTGACCGAGGCGACGTTGCGGGCGATCTCGTTCCCGGACTTCGTGGCCGATCTGATCCGCGGCACGTTCACCGCGATCGTCGACAGCTCGATCCAGCAGATGGAGGCCTACACCAGGCTGCTCGAGAACGTGAGCAAGACCGTCGACCAGTTCATGGCCGACAACATCACCGACAACCAGGCCCGCGACTGGCTGGTCGCCACGTACCCCGCGCAGATCCGGCTCTCCGACGACAGGCCTCCGGTCCTCGTCGCCCAGGACGGCGCCGAGGACGCGCCGGCGCCGTCGTGGCGTGAATCGCTGCTGCTGACCGACGACGTCTCCCCCGGCGACGAGGACGCCTACGAGTCGGTCCTGCTGCCCGCCGCTCGTCGCAAGCTCGCGCAGAACCGGCTGCAGACCTTGTCGACGCTGGTGCTGATGGGGATGAACCGGATCCTCGTCACCGCCGGCAAGATCCGGGCGTCGATGGACTTCCACATCGACACCACCGACCGGGCCGCCCAGCAGCATGCCTCCGACTTCGACTTCCACACCGGGGCGTCCGGCTCGGTCGGCTTCGGCCCGTGGTCGGTCGCCGCGACGATGTCGGTCGGCTACGTGACGTCGAGCCGGTCGCAGTCGCTCAGCGAGCTCAACGTCGCCGCCGACCTGACCGGCGAGGTCGAGATCCACTTCCGCGCCGACGCCATCCCGCTCGAACGCTTCGCCCCCGGCGCCCAGGTCGACACCATCCGCGGCAACACCGCCGTCCCCACCGCCAACGAACCCTCCTGGGGTTCGGACATCGCACCCCGGACGCCGATCACCCGCACCGAAGCCCCCGCCATCGCACCCCTGCGCCCGGCCCCGACCGCCCCACAGGTCCCGGCGCTGCCCACTCCGGCGCCCGCCACGCCCGCTCCCCCCGCCACTCCTGCGCCGCCCGCAACTCCCACTCCCACTCCGACGCCCGCTCTCACCCCGACGCCCACCGCGAAGCCCACGCCCACGCCAACCCCGACACCCACGCCCGACCCAACCCCGACACCCACCACGACACCCACACCCACCCCGACACCCACACCCACCCCGACACCCACACCCACCCCGACACCCACACCCACCCCGACACCCACGCCCGCCCCCACGGCGAGCCCCACCCTCGTCGCCGAAGGGGCGGAGGCTGCCGCATGACCACCCGCGCCCTGCCGGGCCCCTTCGCCACTCCACCCGATCCCGACGGTGTCCAGGTTTCGCACGCCGTCGAGGACCTCGTCGTCCCGCAGGTCCAGGCCCTGCTGCGCAGCAGCCCGGCGTACTACCAGATCTCCCCCGAGCTCCGCGAGAACCTCGAGCACGACCTCGCCAAGGTCGCGTCGTACAGCACCGCTCTCCTCCACGACGGCTTCGGCCAGGCCCAACGGCTCGGTCAAACCCCCGTCCTGCGCCGCCAGACCCGCCGCGCTAGCACTCCCTGGGCCCGCGCCGCGGCCAACGAGAACACCGCGTTCGCCCCTCGCGCCGTCGACCAGGTCGCGCGGATCACCGAGGAGACGCTCGGCGCGATCGACTTCCCGCGCTTCGTCTCCGACCTCATCCGCGGCACCTTCAACGCGATCGTGAACGCCTCGATCCAGCAGATGGAGGCGTACGGCGAACTGCTGGCCAACGTCGCGAAGACCGTCGACCAGTTCATGGCCGACAACATCACCGACAACCAGGCCCGCGACTACCTGGCCTCGAAGTACCCCGGCCACATCGCCGTCGACACCTCCGGCCAGAGCCCGCAGGCGAAGCTCCGCGAAGGAGCCGACGACCTGCCCGCCCCGGACCTGCAGACCGACCTCGGCGTCCCGCCGGACACCCGGATCGACGAGGACACCGTCGAGCAGGTCCTGGTCCCGGCCGCCCGCCGCCAGCTCGCCCAGAACCGCCACCAGGTGCTGTCGACGATGGTGCTGATGGGCATCAACCGGATCGTCGTCACCAGCGGCCGGGTCCGCGCCAAGCTCGACTTCCACATCGACGCCCACGACACCGGGCAGGCCGAGAACGCCACCCAGTTCGACTTCAAGCACGAGAACCAGGCGGCGGCCGGCTGGTTCGGGTTCGGCAACGCCTCCCAGCGCACCAGCGTCGCGTACGTCCAGACCGCCAAGCAGGTGGCCAGTGACGACATCAACGTCGCCGTCGACCTGTCCGGCGAGCTCGACCTGAAGTTCGAGAGCGACGTGTTCCCGCTGGAGCGGTTCGCCGACTCCGGCGTCATCGGCCAGATCCAGGCCGCCACCCCGAACCCGGCCGCGAACCCGGCGTCGACCCCGGCTCCCCCACGCACCTGAGCCGACCGAGAAGGAGACATCATGCCCACCCTGACCCACCCCATCGTCGTCATCGACCCCGGGCACGGGGGCAGTCAGGACGTGGCCGGTTCCACCGCGGACCACGTGTTCGGCGCGGGCGTCTCCGAGAAGGCCGCGACGCTGGACCTGGCCCGCCGCGTCCGCGACCGGTTGGGCCGCTCGGCGACCGTGCTGCTCACCCGCGACAGCGACACCAACTTGTCGCTGGGCAGCCGGGCCGGGTTCGCCCGCATGGTCGAAGCGGACTACTTCGTCTCCCTGCACTTCAACGGCCACCCCGATCCGTCGTACGACTCGACCGAGGTGTTCGTCAGCCGCCAGTCGACCGACGGCGATCGCCTGCTGGCCCAGGAGCTGCACCGATCCATCACCGCGGCCATCGGTACGACGGCCGGCGGCGTCCTCGCGGCCGACCTCGGCGTGGTCGTCCGGGACCGGCACGCCGCCACGACCAACGTCGCGCTGCTGGAGATCTGCGACCTTACCAACAGCACCCGCGCCGGGTCGGCCACGAACCCGGCCTTCCTCGACACGATCGCCACGGCGGTCTGCGCCGCGATCCAGGCCCGGCTCGCCGTCGGGGCCAACGGCGTCGCCCCACTGGGACTGGTGCGCGCACAGGACCTCGACACCGACGTCCGCGGGATGCTGGAGCTGATCCGGGTCCGGGCCCAGGTCAAGGCGACGGCCGCCAGGCACTTCGCCGACACCGACCGCTTCGTCCAGGTGCTGCGCTCGCGCTACCTGGATCGCTACCTCGCAGACCCGTCACCACTCACCGGCCTCGAGGCGATCGCCCGGATCGGCGCGCAGAACACCTCAGGCGTGGTGACGACGATCTGCGGTACGCCGGACCGCTGGGAGCAGATGACACCGGCCCTCAACAGCATCCGCGTACCCGGCTTGTCCGACGTACCGGGCCTGGCCGGCCTGCTCGACGACGTCGGCGCCGCGACCGCCGTACTGACCGTGGCGAACCGGCGCGAGCTGGACCATGTCGACGGGCCGTTCCTGCTCGGCCGGCACGACGTCGACGCGCTGGACTGCGCCGCCCGGTCGACCGCGGCGCTCGACCCGGATCTTGCCGGAGGCAACGACATCAACGAGAGCCAGCTGATGCACTGGGCCACCGGCGTGAAGTACCACGACTGGTCCGAGGAACGCATCCGCGACCTGTTCGTCGCCTACGAGCTGTGGCACCTCGAGCTGTGGGACGTCTTCGGCCGCGACCCGATCAACGACCTGATCGCCGAGGACGCCGGCTGGCACCTGGCCCGGTCGTTGCGCAACGCAACGATCCACCCGGACCACCTGCTCGACGAGCTCGACCGCTGCTTCCGGGACGCGCGGGCGTGGGTCGGCGGGCTGCTCGCCCAGCGGCGCGACCAGCTCGACACGCAGATCCTCGCCGAGACGCCGCCGACCGCGCACATCCACTGGACCGGCGACGCGATCGACGCGGGGATGGTCGACCACCCGTATCGCGCGCCGAGCATCCGGCAGCTGCTGCGGGACGGACGACCGGTCGACGAGGTCCTGCAGTCGCGGCTGGTCGACAACTACGCCGCCGTGTACGCGCTGATCTTCGAGGCCGAGGCCAATCCGCAGCACGTCTCCGGCCTGCAGCGGATGATGGCGGCCGGCGATCTCGACTGGGCCTTCCGCCGGTTCGGTGAGCCGGGCCGGGCCACCACCTCGGGCCTCGGCCTGCCCGCGGCCAGATCGCTCGACGAGACCGGTCCGCTCAGCAACGAGGAGTGGACCTGGGTCGAGTCCTGGCAGGCCCGCGGGGTGGTCGGCATCGACCGGCTCACGGCGGACCCGGCCGCGAACGCCCGGCTCGTCGCCGGAGCGATCTTCTGCGGACGCCACATCGTCTCGCCGTCGGAGAACGCCGACCCGCTGCTCTGCGTGGATCCCGCCGTCACGGCCGCCGACCCACGGGCGCAGGCGCTGATCCCGCACGTCACCGCCCGCGGCCCGATCATCGACTGGCCGTCGGTCTCGTCGACCGAGCGGCTCCGGTACGTCGTCGCCCGGCTGGTCGACGGCTACGGCTACCCGGTCAACGGCGCGGCCGGCATCGTCGGCAACCTGACCGCGGAGTCGGAGGTCGTCCCGAGCCGGCTCGAGGGCAGCGCCCTGCTGACGCCGATGCGATCCCTGGACTTCGCCGGCAAGTCGCGGGACTGGGAGCCGGCCGAGGTGATGAACCGCGACGACGCGGCCAAGCAAGGACCGCTGAAGCCTGGCGTCGGCCTGGCCCAGTGGACCTGGGGACCGCGCCGGCGTGGACTGTTCGCGCACCGGTACGGCAACCGGCCCGCGGGCACCGGCATCCTGTTCGACCTGGACGCCCAGATCGACTACCTGGTGACCGAGCTGCGGACCGGCTACGCCGGGGTCGAGACCGTCGTGACGAACCCGGCCGTGACGGTCGACGCCGCGAGCGACGAGGTCGTCTACACCTTCGAGACGCCCGGATCGGTGCTCGACGCGAACCGCGACAAGCTGCCGCGCGCCGATCCCGCCGTCCAGGCGGTGTTCGCGGAACGCCGACCGATGGCGCAGCGCGCCAAGACGGCGTACGAGAACCACTGACGACGCGCTGACGACGGGGTCGACCGGCCATTGCGACCGGCCGACCCCGGCGCGATACTGACGAGGTCAGTAATTCCCTGCGGGGGTACCTCGGGCAGTTGCCCGAGGTGTGGCAGGGGGGAGCCACCGTGCTAGGTACCGCTACGTCCCACGGAGCACATCCAGTGACGGTGTGCCTGTTCGACGGGCCCGTCGTCACGTACGGCGGGGAGACGTGGGACGCGCCCGAGGTCTCCCAGCGTCTGCTCGCCCTCGTCTCGCTGCGCCGGCGCCGGATGGACCGCCGCATCATCGCGCGGACCCTGTGGCCGGACCTGTCGGACCGCCTGGCGTCGTCCAGGCTGCGAACCGCCTTGTGGCGTTTGCGATCCAGCGGCCTGGGACTGCTGACCGCCAACCGCAGCGCGGTCGTCCTGGACCCCGCGATCCGCGTCGACGTGCAGGACGCGTGTGCCTGGGCCGGGCGGCTGATCGACGGCTCCGCCACCACCGAGGACCTCCGCTGGTGGCACGCGGATCGCGAGGTCTTCGAACTGCTGCCCGGCTGGCAGGACGAGTGGGTCGTCTTCGACCGCGAACGCGTCCGTCAACGCATGCTGCACGGCCTGGAAGCCCTGTCCACCCGCCTGATCGAAGAAGACCGCGCGCCCGAGGCGGTCGAACCGGCGCTGGCCGCCGTACGGGTCGAACCCCTGCGCGAGAGCGCCCAGCGCACCCTCGCCCAGGTCCACCTCCACGAGGGCAACGTCGTCGAGGCCCGTCGTGTCTACGACAGCTACCGCCGTCTCCTCCACCACGAGATCGGCCTCGAACCCCGCTTCAGCCTCAAGCAGCTGGAGTCCAAGTAGCTCCCCGCCTCAGGGGCGCGGCGGCCAGTCGTTGACGTCGGGTGGGGCGAAGCCGACCCGGCGGACGAACCAATACCAGGAGAACGCGTCGGTGACCGCGTTCGGCGGGTTGCGGTGGACGGCGCGTTCCAGGTGCATCCAGGACTCCGGGAAGCTGGTGTCCGGGGCGTTCTTCAGTGCGGGGAACAGCGCCTTGATGCTGCGGTGCGCGCTGTTGCGGTGCGCTCCCCAGACTCCGCTCATCGCGCGGTGCACCCCGGCGTACTGGATGGCCTTGTAGCTCAGGCAGAGCTGGCCCATGCTGTTGCGCGGCCTGGTGTCTCCGGGGACCACTCTCGCGGCCAGGGTGTGCAGGTGCTGATACAGGTCCCACGTCATGTTGTAGTGGCCGGGCGGCCCGTCGTCCCTGCCGTTGCCACTCAGACCGTTGCGAGCCTTGAGGTACGACGCGATCTGCGCGCGGGCCTCGCGCGACGTGTCCCGGTCCCCCTTTGCCACGGCGTGGATGTGGTACGGCCAGTCCCCTTGGGACGGGGTGCGCAGCCAGGCGGCGAAACCCACCATCCGCAGGGCGACGACCGCCCGGCCCCGGCGGGCCGGCGTCAGGTCCCGGGCCCGCAGGTCCACCACGCCTCCGCCGTCGTGCGTGCCGGCCGACTTGGCCACACCGCCCTTGTTGTACGAGCCCTGGGTGACGACGAACGAGAAGTCGGCGATCCGCTCGGCCGCCTCGATCATCGCCCAGGTCCGCCGGTTCACGTTCGTCCGCCCGCGGTGGGCGAACGGAAAGTCCTCCTGCCAGGCCATCAGCTCTCGACCTCCTTCGGGTAGTCGACGCCGTCCCCGGCGTCCGGTCCGGGCGGCGCCTCCACCTGGTCGTCCTCGACGTAGTGGGTCTCCTCGGCGACCGGCAGCAGGGCGTCGTCGTCCGGCTCGTCCGGGGAAGGTTGCAGTGGTTCGTTGATCTCGATGACCTCGACGTCCTCGACCGGCCCGGCTCCCCCGTCGCCGGCGGGTCCGGGCGGTGGCGCCGGCGCGACGGCCGGCGGCGTACTGCTCTGCGGCGTGGGCGTGGTCGCCTCACCGCCGGGCAGCCCCTCGAGCAGGTCCTGCGCCCTGCGGTCGATCAGCCGCGTGAACGCCTGCTGCGCGAACCCGAACACCAGCGCGTACGCCAGGATCTGTCCTTGCGAATCGAGCACCGACAGCCCGGGGACGAACTTTCCCTGGATCGCCACCAGGGCGAGGATCGCGGTGAACGCGCCGAGCGGGATCTTCAGGAACGCCAGCGCGATCGGTACGTCGTACGGCGTGGAGGTGCCCTTCAGATGCCGGACCGACAACGCCGCCGACATCGCGCCGCCGAGCGATCCCAGCATCGCCACCACGACGACGTCGGCACCGACCGGTACGACGCCGGCGCCGGCCCGGGTCGGACAGTTCAGGCCCACCACCCGCGAGACACCGTCGGCCGCGGTCTCTTCGTTGGGGAAGCAGAGCGGGATCCAGTCGGGTCGGCGCGAGACGACGACCACCGCGATCACGACCAGGACGAAGACGCAGATCGCCGAGATCAGCGCGACGTTGCGGAAGTTCCGGAGCCGGGCGTGCTCGAGGTCCTGCTGCTCGTAGCTGTCGTCGATCAACCGCCGCAGTCCCGGCCGGATCCGGTCGACCCGGCCGGGGTGGCTCAGCTCGGCTGGCCACTGCTCGGCCGCGACCAGCCGCGGGTCGTCACGCCGCAGCGCGTGCCGTGCCCTGGCCAACGCGGCCGGCACCTCGGCCCGGAGCTCGGCCTCGTCCATCAGGTCGACCATCTGCGCACGGGCCGAGTGCAGGTTGTGGAACGCGATGTCGACGAGCGTGCCGCGCCACCAGTTCGCCCAGCGGCGAGGCATCGGGTCGTGGCGGAACGCCGCCGCGCGCGCGTTCTCCGCGAGCTCGGCGACCCCCTCCGCGACCGCGGCCTGCGCCGGGCTCAGTTCACCGGCCCGCGCGACGTTCAGCCGGATCAGCAGGTTGTCGGCCTCGACCGCCACCCGCTGCACCCAGATCCGCCGCCGCGGCCGGACTTGCCTCAGTTCCTGCGTCACGAAACATCCCCCCACCCCAGCCCCGTGGACCCACCCCGCTTCCGAAGTTACCGGGCTTGCGGCAACAAATCATCAGCTCGGCGCTGCCGAAAAGAAATTCCGCCGATCGGTGTATCAAGACCGCCGCGTGCGACTCCGAGTTGCGAAGGACCCGTTCGGGGGGAGGGTCCGGGGGGCCGGCGTGGCGGGAAGTCCGTGGGAGGGAGGGACTTCGCGCCGCGTCGGCGGTAGTGTCCGGTAACGACGAACGGGAGGACGGCGAGATGCGTGACGACCCTGCCGTCATCCGGATGGTCACCGGTGCCCGCGACGGGGACCGCGGAGCCTGGGACGACCTGGTGGAACGGTACGCACCGCTGGTCTGGACGATCTGCCGGCGCTTCGGGCTGACGCCGGCGGACATCGATGACGTCGGCCAGAGCGTGTGGCTGCTGCTGGTCGAGCAGCTGCCCAAGCTGCGCGAGCCGGCGGCCCTGCCCGGGTGGATCGCGACGACGACCCGCCACGAGTGTCTGCGGGTGGTGCGCGTCGGTCAGCGGACCGAGCCGGCCGACCCCGTCGAGTTGCTCTCGGCAACGCCGTACGACGAGGTCCCGGTCGACGAGGAACTGCTGCTGCACGAGCGCCGGACCGTGGTCCGGGCCGCGTTCGGTCAGCTGTCACCGCGGTGCCGGCTGCTGCTCTCGATGCTCGTGCAGGACCCACCCGCTGTGTACCGCGAGATCAGCGACAAGTTGCACATGCGCGTCGGCAGCATCGGCCCCAACCGGGCCCGCTGCCTGGATCGTCTGCGCCAGACCCCTGCACTGGCCGCACTGATCGGAGACCGGAACGAGCGCCCCATCGAGGACGGAGGTGAGCAGCATGGATGACCAGTGGTGGACCGACGACGACCAGCTGCTCGAGGTTCTGCAGGATGCGTTGACGAGCGCGAACGACGTACCGGCCGGGCTGGTCGCGGCCGGCAAGGCGGTGTACGCGTGGCGCACCATCGATGCCGAGCTGGCCGCCCTCACCTACGACTCCGCCTGGGAGAGCGAAGCAGTGGACGTCACCCGAACGGCGGAGACCGCGGCGCTACGACGGCTCACCTTCGCGTCCGACGTGGTGAGCATCGAGCTGGAGCTGACGCCGGACGAGCTGCTGGGTCAGCTCAGTCCCCCGCAGGGCGGCACGGTGACACTCGTGGACGGCTCCGACGAGCTCGGGACGACGCCCGTCGACGAGTTCGGGTTCTTCGTGATCCGGCCGGTGCCGAGCCGTCCGTTCCGCATCACCTGTCACACCGACTCCGGTACGACGGTGACGACAGGCCTGGTGTCGCCCTGACGGTGATCGACGCTCAGGCCCCCAGCGCGATGAACGACTGTGCGGCAGTCCGCGCGAAGCGGCTGCCGCCTGCCGACGCGCGACTTCCGGCCAACGCCTCGGCGAGCTCGTCGCCGGACCGCAGTCGCGCGTGCAGATCGAGCATCAGCGGCACGGTCCCCGGATCGTTCACCGGTACGACGCTCGCGACGACTCCGGCCGAGCCGAGCGCGGCCAACGCGCTGACCAGTCCGAGCAACTCGTCAGCACCACTCGGGCTGCCGACCGCCGAGCTGCAGCTCGACAGCACGACGCGATGCGGCGCCCGGCGCAACCGTTCAAGGTCGTACACCGTGAGCGGCCCGTCATCCAGCTGGAGCGCCGAGAACAAAGGGCTGTCGGCGCGGAACGTCCCGTGCGCCGCCACATGGACCAGCGCCGCACCGTCGATCGCCTTCAGCACGGCGTCCGCCGTCGCCGCGCCGTCGGTCAGCACGTCCGCGTCCGGATACAGCTCCGCGAGCCGTCGTACTTCCTCGTGGCCCGTCGACAGCTTCGGACCGCCGATCAGGACGACCCGATCGGTGGCCGGCGGCACCGCCTTGCGGGCGCGCAACCACGCGGCCGCGGACGGAGCCACCGAGGTCGGCCGATCCCGCAAGGACGGCAGCAGGCTCCACGGGACCGCGTGCAGCCGACCCGTCGGTACGACGACCACCGGTTCGTCCCGCAGATGCCTGATCGCCGGTCCGAGCAGCAGCGTCTCCAGCCGAGCCCCGATCGCGTCGAGATCGAGCTGGTCCGTGCCGCGCCCGGAAGCCTCGCGGCGCAAGGCGAACAACGCATGGGACAGGCGATGAGTCGCCAGCGCGGTCGGGCCGACCAGGTCGAGGTGTACACGGCCGCCCGCGACCACGATCGCGTAGAGCTGGTCGTCGACCTCGGTGAGCTCGATCAGACTGCGCGCGCCCAGGTGATCGAGCAGGTCGGCGGTGCGGAACTGGTCGGGCCGGTCGCCGACGGTCCCGGGAGCGAGCAGGGCGCGACGGCGTACGGACGACTCGAGGCGACGGCGTTCGCGTTGCAGCGGCCCGGCGCCCGGCCCGTGGTCGTAGTTCGCCTCCAGCCGGTGGGTCAGTCCGCGCAGCGCGGCGAGGTCGGCGACGAGACCGTCGTCCTCCTGCGGGCGGACCGGCGGGATCGCCAGCACAGTCGCCCGCCAGCGTTCGCTCCACTCGAGGACCTGCCGCGCGTTGTGCCGTCGTACGGCGTACCGCAGAGCGATCGCGGCGAGTTCAGAGCCCTGGGCCGTGGCCAGCACGCGCAGCTCGGTCGCGCCGAGGGTGCGCAGATAAACCTCGATCAGGCTCAGGCCCTGGCGGCAGGCGGCCAGCATTGCGCGCGACCGGCCTTCGCCTTGGTGCAGCGTGGCCTGCGCGAGCCAGCCGGCGCCTCGTGCCCGCAGTCCACGGTTTCGAGCGGCGGCCGCGATCGTCAGGTGCTGTCCGGCGGTGACCGGATCCGTACGTGCGAACGCGAGGCGGCCCGTGAGCAGGTGCGCCTCGGTGGCGAGGTCCGGGTCGAGGCGGTCGAGCTCGGCGCTGACGCGTTCGCCGGTGCGCAGCAGCCGGACGGTCCGATCACCCGCCGCGTACCGCGACTGCAGCAGCGCGAGCTCCGCGCGGGCCGCCCACCACGGACGCTGCTGACGGCGGAACAGCTTCAGCGCGGCCCGGCCGCGACTTTCGGCGACGTCCATCGCGCCGGTGGCGTTGGCCGCGAGAGCGGCGCAGTACAGGAGTTCCGCGCGGCGCGCGTCCGAGCCGCGCTGCTGCTCGATCCGGTCGAGCGCGCTGTCGATCTCGGTGAGCGCGTCCCGCGTCAGGCCGGCCGCGAGCAGCACGAGGCACTTGTTGGCGTAGAGGTCCGGCTCCAGGATGCCGAGCTCCTCCTCGACCACCCGTTGCGCGTCGTCGAGGTACCGCAGGGCGGTCGGCAGGTCGCCGCGCGCGAAGGCCGCGGCTCCGCGAGCCTGGCGGGTGTCGGCGTACTCGGCCACCTGGCCGCGCTTCGAGAACAGCTCCTCGCTGCGGGCGTAGTCCTGGTCGGCGCGTTCGATCGCGCCCATCGCGAGCAGCACCATCGCGCGGTGGGTCAGCGCGCGCGCCTCCCACACCAGGTCGCCGGCGTCGCTCAGCAGCTCGACCGCTTGTTCGGCGTCCGCGAGCGCTTCGTCGTACCGGCCGAGCAGCGCGCCGCGGACCCACGCCCGGCGGATCAGGATCCGGCCCGCCTGTACGCCGGTGCGAGCCGGCACGATCGCGTCCAGCATCGCGACGCCGCGATCGGTCTGGCCGGCCATCACCAGCGCGACGCCGAGGCTCGCCTGGATGTCCGCCTCGCGGTCCGGATCGGCGGCCCGGCGGGCGTACCGGTACGCCGACTTGAGCTCGGCCACGGCCTCCTGGATGTCGCCGAAGTCGCGATGCACCACCCCGACGGCCTGGTGAGCCGCGGCCGCCTCGGCGTCGGTCGGCGAACTCGCGAGCACCTCGCGCGCGATCCGCAGCGCGTCGGTGGGTCGCGACAGCGCGAGCGCCTGCAGGTCGTCGATGTCCACGGCCACAGGCCGCCCTCCCCTCACCGGACGTCCTCAGATCGTAGTACGCCCTACCCCGGAACTTTCACCGTCGAGAGGAACCGCCATGCCGGCTGACCAACGTCTCAAGGACGCCCTGCGCCTGATCATCGAGGACCGCGAGGGCAAGGACCCGGGTCCGGGCAACGAGCGGTGGTTCGGCACCACCGCCGTGCACCCGTACAACTGGGAGGAGCTCGGGTACGCCGAGTACTTCTACCGCCGTGACACGCTCCTGGTCCGGACCGAGGACGTCGAGCTCGTGCTGCGCGCGCTGCGCGAGGAGCCGGCCGAGCGTGAGAAGGAGGACCCCGAGGGACCGATCATTCCCGAGAACGTGGCGATCGACCGGCTGCCGGTCATCGACGGCGTCACCGGTCTGGTCTGGCGCTACGGCCGCAGCAGCCGCTCGGTCCAGGCGGGCAAGGACGGCGTGTACGGCGGCCGCGAGTTCCCCGGCGAACCGAACGGCCGGTACGACGACGACGATGCCCTGTCGACGCCGAACGTGCTGGCGAGGCTCGACCGGTCGATCGGCGAGGGCGTGGCCCGGCCGTGCGCCGCACTCCCGCTGAACGGCAACGGCCATCCCTGCCCGGCGTCGGAACCGGCCGAGGTGCCTTCGAGCTCCGCGGCGCCGGTGCCGTCGATCAACAGCGGCATCTGTTGCGGCCAGCACGGATGGGACGGTCGCGGCGTACTGGTCGGAGTCGTCGACGGCGGTCTGGTCGAGGCGACGACACACCAGTGGCCGTGGATGGAGGGCGTGTACGGCGATCCTGATCCGGCCGCGCTGCCCGGCGACCCGATCGGCGCCTACTCCTGCCACGGGACGTTCGTCGCCGGCTGCGTGCGCACGACCGCGCCGAAGGCGGAGGTCTGCGTCAAGCGCGCGAAGGAGATCACCTGGCGGCTGTACGGCGGGATGGCCTACGAGTACGAGATCATCCAGCGGATGAGCGACCTGCTCGACCTCGGCGCGGACATCATCGTCTGCGAGTTCGACGGCGCCACCCGCCACCACCTTCCGCTGCACACCTTCGACGCCTTCTACAGGACGCGTCTGCGCCACCTGAACGTCACCGTGCTCGCTCCGGCCGGCAACGACGAGACCCACCTGCCGACGTTCCCCGCGGCGTACACCTGGACGATCGGCGTCGGCGCGCTGTCCGCGGACGGCAACACCCGCGCGCACTTCTCCAACTACGGCCACTGGGTCGACGTCTACGCGCCCGGCGAGGAGCTGGTGAACGCGTTCGGCACCGGCAAGTACAAGTGCGAGGAAGAGCCGTACGAGGAGCGCGAGTTCGCCGGCCTGGCGAACTGGAGCGGCACGTCGTTCTCCACTCCCCTGGTCGCCGGCATGATCGCCGCCCGGATGTCCGGCACCGGCGAGAACGCCCCGCAGGCCGCCGAAGCAGTCCTCCGCTTCGCCCGCTCCCAGTCCGCCCCCGGCATCGGCCCGGTCCTGCACCCGCACCAGATCTGCAGCCCGTGCGCGAAGCCGCACTGCGAACCCAGGTGCGGCTGCTAGACGAAGACCATGCTCAGCCAGGCACCCGCCACGTGAGCGAATCCGACGATCGCGATCACGGTGACCAGGATCTCGACGACGGTCAGCGCGGCGACCCACAGCAGCCCACGCCACCGTGGACTCGGCTGTGGGCCCGCGATGGCCACCACGCGTTCGATCGACGTGGAACCGTGCAGACCCAGGGCAGGCGCAAATCCATGGCCCGAGCCGGCCAGTGATGCCTTGGCCACCGCACGGGCCACCACGTCCCGGTCGCCGACCTCAGCAGCGGCGTCCTCGTCGGCCGAGCGCTCGACCAGGTAGGTGACCAGACTCGCCAGGCGGCTCAGCAACGGGTTCATCGCGGCTGAGTACGCGGCGATCGCGACCAGCCGGTGGTGGTGCCGGTCCAGGTGGGAGCGTTCGTGCGCGAGCAGGACCCGCCGCTCGACCGCGTCGAGCAGGCTCAGCATTCCCGACGTGACCAGCACGTGCCCAGGCCGTCCCGGCACCGCCACGGCGAACGGCTCGGGCAGGTCGGCGACCGCCAACCCGGCGTACGGGGTCTTGATGGCACGCAGTCCGCGGGCGGCCCGGCGACGGCGAAGAACCTCACGGAACAAGCGAAAAACCAGAACCAGTACGACCAGCAACGCGATCAGGCCCAGCCAGTCGGGGACCGGCTCCGGCAGGCCGAGCTCCGGCCGTCCCTCGTACGCCGACAACGGCGGCAGGTCGTCGAACAGCGTCAACGACAGCAAGGTCACGCTGCAGGTGCACGCGAGGGCCGCGACGGCGGCGCCGGCCGTCGCGACCCGGACGGCAGCCAGTGGACGCAGCATCGCGGCCATCCGAGTCGCGGCCAGCGGAAACAGGACACTCAACAGCAGCGGCAAGTAGACCCAGACCCTCACGACTCCCCCGACCTCTCGGACAACCACTGCCGGAGAATCTCCGCTTCGTCGTCGTCGAGCCCGGCGGCGAACTCGCGCAGCACCTTCCCGCGATCCCCGACCGCCCGCAACGTCGTCCGCAGTTGCGCCGCGGCCGACGACGCCTCGTCCTTGGTCGGCCAGTAGACGTGCGCCCGCCCTCGCTCCGCCCGCTCGAGCAGACCCTTGGCCGCCAGCCGCGTCAGGATGGTCTGGACCGTGTTGTACGCCAGCCCTGCACCGACCTGCGCCTGCACCTGCGACGTCGTCAAGGGTGTGCGGGAAGCCCAGAGCGCGGCCATCACCTGCGCCTCCAACTCTCCGGCACCTCGCCGCACACCCTTGTCACTCACCAGTGATCAGCCGTCGTTCTCAGCCGACGGGATCACGGCGCCCGGGACGTCGGCCGGGGCGAGGATCTTGCTCTCCCCCGGGTACGGCGTGGACCAGTCGTGCGCCTGGTACCAGTCGAAGTGGTTCAGCTGGGCCGGGTTCGCGAAGTCCGCCCGGGCGTCGGGCCCGGTGAGCTTCTGCTGCGTCTTCCAGCTCTCCCACTGCGCCGCCACCGCCCGCTGGTCCGCCGGTACGACGGCCTTCGGCGCGGGCGCCGCGTTCGGGTTCTGCGCCGCCGGAACGTCAGCGCCACACGGCGGCGGCGTCTTCAGGCCCGCCGTCAGCGAGGTGCGGTTCGGCACCACCCGGTACGGCGTGAGGTCCGGCGTCTGGGTGAACGCCGTGGCCATCGGCGTGGCCGCGGTGTCCTTCTGGTTCATCGGCTTGATCCCGAGGATCTGCTCGATCGTGCGGATCATCGTGATCTGCGTGTAGTACCGGCTGTCGACCACCCCGCGCCGGGCGTACGGGCTGATGATCTGGATCGGCGCCCGGTGGCCGTCGACGTGGTCCAGGCCGGCCTGCGAGTCGTCCTCGACGACGAAGATCGCCGAGTCCTTCCAGTACTTGCTGTGCGAGATCTCGTCGACGATCTTGCCGGTGGCCAGGTCGTTGTCGGCGACCTGGGCGGCACCGTTCGGCGGTCCACCGGTGTGGTCGCTGGACAGCCAGAACATGTTCAGGTTGGCGGGACCCTTCTTCTCGAACTCCCGCTTCCAGATCTCGTACCGGTACTGGTCCGGGACGCTGGTGTCGAACTTCGGGAAGCCGGGCAGCGAGACGTCGTTCAGCGACGGGATCGGCGACGACGACACCATCGGGTAGGCGGTGTCCTGACCGGTCGCGGCCATGGTCTTGGTGTCGCAGTACAGGTTCTCCCAGGTCGCGCCGGCGGGCTTGGTGAGGAACTGCTGGAACTCGCCGTAGTCGCGCACGGTCTTGCCCGCCGCCTGCGCGCCGGTCCAGATGAACCCGGTCCGCTGGTGGCCGAGGGCGTCGTCCTCGGTGTCGTAGCTGCGCAGGTACTGACCGGCCGAGGACTCGGTGTACTCGGGGTTGTCGGCCTGCATCAGCCAGTTGTGCCCCTCGGCCGAGTTCGTGCCGATGTCGTAGGTGTTGTCGTACAGGCCGAACTGCTTGGCCATCGCGTGCTGGTTCGGCGTCACGTTCTCGCCGTACTGCGCCAGCGCCGGATCACCGTTGCCCTCGGCAATGTCACCGAACAGCTGGTCGTAGGTGCGGTTCTCCTTGACGATCAGGAAGACGTGCTTGATCGTCGACGGGTCGCCGATGCGCTGCGGGACCGGGACCGGCTTCAGGTGCTGACGGCCCTTGGTCGAGGTCTCGGCCGCCTTCTTCGTCCAGCCGTTCTGCTGGAACACCTTGGCGGTGCTCGCGCGGATCGCGTGGTCGTCGGGCAGCTGGAACTTGGTCAGGCTGGACGTGGTGTCGTGCGTGGCGTGACCGGCCGCCGTGGTCTCACGCCGGGCGTCGACACCGCGGGTGTTGGAGACCAGGACGTCCTTGCCGACGGTGGTGATCTCGGCCGGGAAGTAGTCCGTCGGCAGCAGGCCGACGTAGCTGACCGGCTCCAGCGGGTTGCGGTACTTGTAGACCGCCACGGCGTTGGCGCGGCCCAGCGTCACCAGCAGGTGACCGTCGTCGGTCAGCGTCACGCCGTCGGGTTCGTAGCCGACGGAGGCCTCCGACCACGGCTGGGGGGCGATGGTCTGCGTCACCTTGCCGCGCTTGGTGTCGATCACCGAGACCGAGTTCGTCGCCGTGTTCGTGACGAACACCGCGCCGTTCCTGGCGTACAGCGCCGTCGGGTGCAGCCCGACGGTGATGCTCGCCGGCGTCTCGGCCGGCTTGGCCAGGTCGATCACGCTGACCGTACCGGTGGTGGTGGCCGCCGTGACCTGCGAGGCCGGCACCTGGGTGCCGTAGGAGTTGATCGTCGGCTCGCCGGGCTTCGCGGGCCGGCCGCCCTCGTTGCTGACGTACAGCTTCGAGCCGACCTGCAGCATGTCGCGCGGCGCGTTGCCGACGTCCCAGCTCTGCTTGGTCGTGCCGGTCGCGGTGTCGATCGCGACCACCCTGTTCTGGCCGTTGACGGCCGAGTACACCGTCGAGCTGTCGGAGGAGAACACCGCCTCGCCGACCAGCGCGTGCTTGGCTCCCTGCGCGGCGACCGTGACGAAGGTCGGGTCGGCCAGCGAGCCGTCCGCCTGCACGGTGAACCGCTGGTAGCCGTCGGCCCGGCCGAGCCACAGCTGGCTGCCGTCCGGCGAGTACGTCGGGCCTTCCTGGCCCACGTCGTTGCCGGGGATGCGCAGGTCCGCGGCGGCGTTGTTGCCGACGTACTGCTGCACCTTCCAGTTCTTCAGGTCGACGACGGCCAGGGCCATGCCGCCGTCGGTGATCGAGGCGGCCAGGTGGCTGCCGTCCGGACTGACGACCGACGACATGATCTTGCCCTTCTGGAGGACAAGGCGGTCGCCGAGCGGTGCGATGTACTGGTCGGCGGAGACGACCTGGCCGTCGCCGGTCACCTGACCGACCCGATCGGTGCCGAACTGCTGGGTCGAGGCGACAGCGGTGCCGGCCAAGGCGGCGGCGAGCGCCGTCGTCCCGGCCGTCACCACGGTCGCCCGCCGGCTGATGCGCCGGCCGCGGAGGCCTGACCGGCCCTCCTTGTCACGCCTGCGGCGTGTTACCTGCATGAGGTTGGTCCCTTCAGGGGTTGGACGGGAGCAGCTCGACGAGACCGTCGAACTGCCAGAGCGGGTTCGGCTCGTCGCCGGCCGGGGTCCGGACCAGGAAGTAGCCGTTGACTTCCTTCGGGCCGTCGCCGTCGGCGACGTACCGGCCGACCGGGTTGATGTCGAGTTGGTAGATGGCGGAGCCGGCAGCTTCGACACCGGGCACGTGCCAGCTCACGACGCAGCGCCAGTCGTTGCCAGGGCCTTCCGCCGCGACCTGGTCGCCGCCCTTGGTGCAGGCGGCCGAGGTCTGGAGCTGCTCCTCGGTGACCGCAGGCCGGTTGAGCTGCTCGGTCTGCAGGCGGTAGAGGTGCGCGAACTCGGTCGCGAGCGCGCGCTGCACCTTCGCCTGGTCGACGCCGGAACCGGTCGCTCCGGTCGCCGGTACGACGACCGCCGTGGTCAGGCCGAACAGGACGACGAGCGGCAACGCGCCCGCGACGAGCGCCAGGCGACCTGAGCCGTCGTGGGTCGGGTTGGTGAAGTCGCGTCGTACGAAGAGGAAGTACGCGAGGCCCGTCGCCACCACGGCCCACACCAGGCTGACCGCGATGCTGATCAGCAGCGGCTCCAGTTGCCCGGGACCGGTGAAGAGTCCGTTCCAGCTGATGAATCCGTAACCAGGCAAGGCGAGCCGTACGGCGACCGGCACCGGCAGCATCTGGACGATCTGCATCGCCAGCGCGACCAGCGCTGGCAGCAGCAGGCCCATCGGCGACCGGCCGAGCGCGACCGATCCGAGCAGACCGATCGCGGCCAGCGCCAGCGTCGGCGCGAGTGCACAGGCCCAGGCGAGGAACACCGTGCCGGCTGCGTCGCCCGGCGACAGCAGATGACCGTCGAGCCCGATCAGTGGACGGTTGCCGACCACCGCGACCCCGCTGATCGCGCTCGACACGACCAACCCGACGACGAGCAACAGGATCACCGTGAGGCTCGCGAGCGCCTTGGAGACGAAGATCCGCCGCGGCGACCGGACGGCGACCAGCAGGTGCCGCCAGGTGCCGAGGCGATCCTCGGAAGCGAACACGTCACCGGCGACCAGCGAGGTCAGCAGCGGTAACGCCCAGGAGCCCGAGAAGCCCAGCAGAACAAGGGGTCCGGCCCAACCGGTGGCGTGCATCCAGCGGCCGAACAACGTGTCGACCGGAAGCGACGCCTGCTGACTCACGACGGCGACGAACACCGCGGGGGCGATCCAGCAGGCGACGATCAGCAGGCGCACGCGCCACTGCGACAGCAGCTTGACCAGCTCGAAGCGATAGCCACGCGCCACCGAGACCCGGTGAACGATCGGCGCTTCGACGGTGGTGGCGGTCATCGGTCGGTCTCCACTTCGGTCAGTGCGAGGAAGGCGGCCTCCAGCGGCGACACCAGGGGCGAGAGCTCGCGCACCGCGATGTCCGCCTGGACGAGTCGTTTCACCAGTTCGTCGAGGACCGGCACCGGCCCGGACACGACCAGTACGCCGCTGTCCTGGCCGCCGCCGATGCGGAGTCCGTCGGTGTCGCCGGCCACCTTCCGGGCGGCGGCCGGATCGGAGGTGACGATGCGGTAGTCCAGCTCGCGGATCTCGCCGGCCAACTTGCCGAGCGGCCCGGAGAACGCGACCCGGCCGGTCGCCAGGATCGTCACCTCGGAGCAGAGCGCCTCGACGTCGTCCATCCGGTGGCTCGACAGCACGACCGCGGTGCCGTCCGCGGCCAGCCGCTGCAGTACGCCGTACACCTGCTTCTTGCCGGATGGGTCGAGACCGTTCGACGGCTCGTCGAGGATCAGCAGCCGGGGCTTGGCGAGCAGGGCGGCCGCGAGGCCGAGGCGCTGACGCATGCCGAGCGAGAAGCCCCGCGTGCGGTCGTTGGCCACGTCGGTGAGACCGACCTGGTCCAGGACGTCGTCGATGCTGCGGGCCATCGCCTTGTCACCGCGAAGAGCGGCGAGCGCCGCGAGGTTCTGCCGCGCCGTCAGCGACGGGTAGAGGCCGGGGCCGTCGACGAAACCGGCGACACCCTCGGGGACCGCGAGCGCGCGGCCGACCGGCGTACCGAGGATCTCGAGGCTGCCGCTGTCGGCCACGGCCAGGCCCAGCAGCAGGCCGAGCAGCGTGGTCTTGCCGGCGCCGTTCGGGCCGACGAGCCCGTGGATCTGCCCGGCCGGCACGGTCAGCTCGACGCCGTCGAGTGCGACCACCTCACCGAAGCTCTGGTCGATCCCTCGAGCGCGGACAGCGAGCGGAGCGTCCATGGTTCCCTTCCTGGCCGAGCCTGACCAGGAAACATTAGGCAGGAATGCATCCCTGCCCGGGAACGAGAAGTTGAACGATCGAAGAACACCCCTACACCGTGTAGGAGTGCCGGCTCAGCTGCGCGGTTCGGCCGCTCGGGCGCCGTTGAGGATGCCGAGCAGGCGGACGATCGACGCGAGCTTGACCGCGGTGATCGAGAGGGCGACCAGGTACGGCAGCCACATCACGCCCCAGTTGTGGCCGATCACGAGCGACACCACGACGGCGCCGGTGTTGAGGCCCTTGGCGACCGTGGACCAGTTCCAGCGGTAGATCGGCTGGTCGATGCGGAAGAAGTAGTTCGGGCTGATGCAGTCCGGCCAGAGCAGGAACGACAGCGTCAGCATCGTGTCCAGAACTCCGAACTGGAACAGGAAGATCGCCAGCGGCCCGAGCACGCTCGGGTACGACGCCAGGAACGCCCCGGCGAGGAAGAACGCGCAGGCCCGGTCGCAGACGACGTCGAACACCGCGCCGGTCACGGTCTCCTGACCGAGGTGCCGGGCGACGCCGCCGTCGAGGGAGTCCCCGAGCCAGTACGTCGCGTACCCGATCACGAGCCAGATCGGCGTCCCGAAGTGGTAGCCGGCGACGGCCACTCCCATCGCGACCACGGTCCGGACCAGGGTGATCCGGTTCGGAAGGTTCAGCAGCTCGCGGCCCACGCGCACCACCCTGTCGTGCGACTCCGTGCTGCTCATCAAGGCCTTTCTGACCGGTCCGGACAGTTGCGGACCATACCGCAGCCGGTTCAGCGCAGGTCGAGGCGCATCAGGACGCGGGGGTGGCCGGCCAGGACCGACGTCGTGCCGGCGACCTTGGCGAAGCCGGCGCGTTCGAAGTTCTTGCGCAGGCCGGCGTACGCCATGGTCAGGTCGACCTTCGCGTCGCCGTTGTCCAGCGGGTACGCCTCGACCACCGGCGCGCCCTGCTGCCGGGCGAACTCGGCCGCGCCGGTGATCAGGTGGTGCGAGATGCCCTGCTTGCGGTGGCCGGGCCGGACGCGGACGCACCACAGCGACCAGACCGGGAGGTCGTCGACGTGCGGGATCTTGCGGTTGCCGGCGAACGTCGTCTCCGACCGCGGCGCGATCGCCGCCCATCCGACCGGCGTCTGCCCGTCGTACGCCAGGACGCCGGGAGCCGGCTCGCCCTTGCACAGCTCCGCGACGTACTCACCGCGGGCCGGCCCCCGCAGCTCGTTGTTGAGCTTCGAAGGGATCCGGTAACTCAGGCACCAGCACACGTTCGAGGTCGGCGACTTCGGCCCGAGCACCGCCCGGACGTCCTCGAAGTCCACCGCCGGCCGGATCTCGATCACCATCGCCCCACGATGCCACGACGGACCGGTCAGCGGGGAGCAGGTTCCTGCCGCAGCTCGCCGATCGCCGTACCGAGGTCGCGTTCGATCCCGTCGGCCTGCTGCAGGCCGCGCCGGAACAGCTCCTGCGCGAACGGCAGGTGCTCCGGCCGCCCGGCCGTGGCGAAGAAGGCCGCCAGGCCAGGACCGAACTCCGCGTCCTCGGGCAGCGAGGCGACGTCGACCAGCCGCTTGATCCCACTCACCGCCACCTTGTCGAACGCCGCGATCCGGCGCGCGAGCCGGTCGACGAAGCCATCCAGCTCCGCGTCCGGCAGCACCCGGTTCACGTACCCGTACGCCGCCGCCAGCTCCGCCGGTACGTCGTCACCGCCGAGCAGGATCTCCAGCGCCCGGCCCCGCCCGACCAGTCGCGTCAGCCGGGCCATCGGGCCGCCGCCGGGCACCGCACCGAGCCCGACCTCGAACTGGCCGAGCACCGCGCGATCGGAGGCGAACCGGAGGTCCGTGGCCAGCACGAACTCGCTCCCGGCGCCGCGCGCCCGGCCCCGGATCGCCGAGATGGTCGCGACCGGCACCTTGCTGAGCCGGATCAGGTTGTCGACGTACGGGTGCAGCCCGGTCGGACCGGGCTTCATCGCCGCGACCCTCGCCTTGTCGGCCAGCAGGTCCCAGTGCGCCATGAAGTAGTCGGGCTTGTCGCTGGCGAAGACGACCACGGTCAGCGCGGGATCGTTCTCGATCCGGTCGACCAGCGCGGCCAGCTGGTCGATCGTGTCCGGGTCGATCAGGTTGACCGGCCCGTTGCTGAACACCACCCGCCAGTACGACGGTGAGATCTCGTCCACCTGGAACTGCTCTGTCATCACGGCTCCTCCCGGTTCCACGTCGGCGTCCTCACCATCGCGCGGCGCGCCGGCACCTCGCGCCAGGGAAACTCCCTGGCACGGCCAGGGCTGGGGTTCTAGCGTTAAAATCTCCGCGGCGCGGCTGTCCACCTCTTGACGCCGTACGGCGGCGAACGTAGCGTGCGCTGGACTTTAACGTTAATAACAATCGCTCGGAGGCGCCGGTGGAGTCCCAGCACGTCAGCCGGGGACCCGTGCCGCACGGGCACGTGACGCTCAGCCAGGTGGCCCAGCGGGCGGGGGTCTCGGCGCAGTCGGTGTCCAACGCGCTGAACAACCCCGACCGGCTCGCGCCGGCGACCCTCGAGCGGATTCTCGCCACCGTGGCCGAGCTCGGCTACGAGCCGAACCTGTCGGCGCGGGCCCTGCGCAACCGCAGCTCGCACCTGATCGCCTTCAAGGTCCGGCCGTCGCGCCCGGACAAGGCCTCGCTGCTGATGGACGAGTTCCTGTACGCGCTGAACCGCTCGGCGGTCGCGGCCGGGTACCACCTGATCCTGTGCCACGCCGAGGGCGAGGGCTCGACCGAGGAGATCAAGGCGTACCGGGACCTGCTGAAGAAGACTCCCGTCGACGCGTTCGTGCTGGCCGAGACCCATCGCAACGACGACCGGGTGGCCGCGCTGCGGTCGTGGGGCGTGCCGTTCGCGACGTTCGGCCGGTCCTGGGACGGCGACGACTCACTCGCCTGGGTGGACGTCGACGGCCGCGCGGGCACCCGGGCCGCGACCGAGCACGTCGTGGCGCAGGGCCACCGCCGGATCGGTCACGTCGGCTGGCTCGCCGAGTCGGAGATCGGGCAGGAACGCCGGGAGGGCTGGCTCGAGGCCTGCCGTGAGCGCGGACTGCCGACGGACTTGCAGGCCGCGGTCGCGGACACCCTCGAGGACGGCCGTCAGGCCGCGCACCGGATGCTCGACGCTCCGGAGCCCGCCACCGCCCTGGTCTGCGCCTCCGACACCCTCGCGCTCGGCGTCCTGCGGGCCCTCCACGAGCGAGGCCTGCGCCCCGGCGTCGAGGTTGCCGTCACCGGCTTCGACGACTCCCCCACCGCCGCCCTGGTCAGCCCCGGGCTGACCACGCTGCGTCAGCCGATCGACGTGGTCGGCCGCCAGCTGATCCAGGCCGTCGAGAACCTGATCGCGGGTGACCCTCGCGAACCGCAGCACGTCCTGCTGCAACCGGACCTGATCGTCCGCGGATCCAGCCTGCCAGGACCCCGCCCGTCCACCGCAACACCCTGAAGGGACACAAGATGAGGCCCCGACCCAGGCTGTTCGCAGCCGTCGTCGCGGGAGCGCTGCTGCTGCCCGCGATCATTGCTCTGCCGGCGGCACCCGCCGCGGCCGCGCCCACCGACCCGTTCGTGGTCACCACCGAAAGCCTCGCCGGCGGCACCGCGTCCGGCGTGATGGACCTGACGTCGTACGGCGCACAGGACTGGGTCCACGTGACCGGTGACGGCATCGAGCGCAAGGCCGCCGTCCCGCCGTCGATCACCGTGGACGATCTCAACCCCGCCGCCGGCCGGACCACGCTCGGCGACAGCCCGCTGTCGTTCCGGTGGTCCGACGGCACCACCACGGCCTCGACCTCCGGCGTCACCACCGGCGGCGTCTTCCACTACGACGACACGACCACCGGCCCGACGACCGGCCACGACGCCGGGTACCGGATCACCGTCCCGGCCGCGGACTCCGCGCGCCGGCTCGTGGTCGTCGGCGGCATCTGGCAGGCCCGCGGGACCGTCACGATCGCCGCGGCCGACGGCGAAGGTACGCCGTACACGACCGCGATCGGCGCGAGCGACGCCGCCGCGGCCAAGCGCTACACGGTGACGATCCGCCCTGGTGAAGGGGTCGTCATCACCACGAAGTTCACCGAGAAGCTGACGGCGAACGGGAACCTCTCGCTGTCGGCCGCGGCGCTCTCACCCGAGCAGCCGTTCACGTCGACCGCGGCCCCGGCCGCTCTCGACCTGACCGCCGACGGGCCTGACGACTGGCTGCACCTGAACGGGTCGACGATCAACCGCAAGGCCGGCGGACCCGCGAGCCTGACGGTGACGAACCGTCAGCAGGGCGCCGAGATCGGCGCCCAGAACGACAACGCGGTCAGCTACTCGTGGACCAACGGCACGCCGACCACGACCCAGCCGGCCACTCGGGCCGGTGGCATCTTCTTTGCCAACGGCACCGATCCGAACGTGGATCTCACCGCCCCGTACGGCTACGACCTCACCGTTCCGGCGGGCGCCGCCCCGCGGACCATCCGGTTCGTCTCCGGCACCTGGCGGGCGTCCGCGACGGTCTCGGTCTACCTGAACGGCTCCGCCGACCCGGCGTACGTGAGTTCCGACCTCGTCAGCAACGGCCCGTCGGTGACGCGGCTGTTCGAGCTCTCGCTCGGCGCCGGCGACTCGGCCCGGATCACCGCGCAGCTCAACCGGAAGACCGACCCGTCCGGCAACGTGACGCTGGCGGCCGTGACGCTCGCCGACGCCTCCGCGAACGGCTTCCGCAAGCTGACGACGTCGCTGCTCGGCCGCATCGCGGCCGCTGATCTCTCCAACGCGAGCGACTCCGCGCAGCTGCAGCTCACCGACGAGGTCGCCGCCGCGAAGGCGACGCTGGCGGACAGTTCGGCATCGCAGGACCAGCTGCGTCTGACCTACCGCTTGCTCCGCGCGGCGTACGACGACGCCGTCGCTTCCGCGGCCGGCGCCGAGTACACCAGCGTGACCAACCCCGGACTCACCTCCTCGTTCGGCTGGGAGGGCGACCTGAACGCGCCGATCGCGTTCATCGACGGCAGCTACAAGCTGCGCAGCCGCGGCGACGCGATGATCACCTTCGGCGTCGCGAACGTCCCGGGCAAGATCAAGTGGACCAACGCCGAGGGGTACCTGCCCGCGTTCGTCAGCGAGTACGCCAAGGACGGGCTGAAGCTCGAGGTGGAGAACTTCGCCGACCTGGTCGTTGTCGGAGGCAACCGGTTCGAGGTCGCCTACTCGCGGATGACCGTCACCAACACGACAACGACGGCGACCCGGCTCCCCCGGGTGTCGAGCCTGCTGACGCCGTTGAACGCCGCGGCCGAGCCGACGGTGACGACCGTCGGAGCCGGGCAGACCGTCGTACGGGACTATGCCGTCGCTGCCGACCGCTTCGGCGGCACCTACGAGTGGCCGACCACCACGCAGCTGCGGAAGCTCGGTGGGTTCAACCAGCACTACGCCCACATGCGCGGCTACTGGAACTCGCGGCTGTCGGCGATCGCGAACATCACCGACCTGCCCGACCAGCGGCTGGTCAACGCGTACAAGGCCGGGTACATCTACACGCTGATCATCCGTGACGACATCGCCGGCAAGAAAGAGCTGCACGTCGGCGAGAACGGCTACGACGAGATGTTCGACCACGACACGATCGGCATCGTCGCCACGCTGCTCACGATCGGCGACTTCACCTACGCGCGGGACTACCTGGCGACACTGCCGGCCCAGCTCCAGTACGACGACGCCAAGTGGAAGTACAGCTGGCCGTACGCGCTGTACCTGCAGCGCACCGGCGACAAGGCGTTCATCCGGCAGCAGTTCGAGACGATCAAGAAGAACACCCACATGGTCGAGACCGACCGGATCGACGGCGGCACCGGGATCATCAAGCAGACACTGGCGATCGACTCGCTCGGCTACTGGACGATCGACAACTGGTCCGCGCTGGCCGGCCTCACGACGTACCGGTACCTGGCCACCGCGCTCGGCGAGACCGCCGAGGCGACGTGGGCGAAGGCCGAGTACGACGACCTGCTGAAGGTCGCGACCGCCCGGATCGAGCAGACCATGCGGCAGTACGACCTCGACTACCTGCCGATCTCGATGGTCGAACCCAACGAGACCGGACCGCGCAAGGACCCGCGGGACGCGAACTGGGCCTCGATGTTCCTGTTCGGCCGGTGGGCCTGGGACGGCTACCTGTTCGGCGCGGAGCAGACCGGGACGATGTTCGACACCATCGACGACACCTACACGCACGGTTTCGAGCGCCGCAAGGACGTCTCGGACTCGATCTACAACTTCGGCGGCTACCCGCACGGGTACTACTCCAGTGCCTACAACGCCGGGTACGGCAGCGCCGCGCTGCGCGGTGAGCAGTACCGCGATCTCGGCATCAAGGCGTACCAGTACATGATCGACAAGACGATGAGCGGGCCGTTCGGCTGGTGGGAAGGCGTCGACTACCCGAGCGCGACCTCGCCGTGGGACATCGACCACGCCCGCGGCGGAGGCGGCTCGAACCAGCACATGTGGGGTCAGTCGACCGCGACCAAGGTGCTGTTCGACTCACTGATCGCCGAGAAGGCCGACGGCACCGTGATCATCGGCCGCGGCGTCCCGAACGAGTGGATCCGCACCGGCCAGAAGATCGGCCTCGACCGCTATCCCGTCACCAACGGCGGCCGGGTCGGCTACCGGATGACGACGGCCGGCCACCGGGTGACGCTCCAACTGACCGGCGCCGTCCGCGACGTCACGGCGTACAGCGTCGAACTGCCGGGGCTGCGGAACAACGTCGCGCAGGTGTCGGTCAAGGGCGCCACCGTCGACCAGGCCGCCGGCAAGGTCCGGCTGCCGTCCGGCACCCGGTCGGTGACGATCACCTTGCGCCACCCGCTGTAGAACGTGGCGGGGCGCTCGGTTCTCGGGCGCCCCGCTTCAGCTCGGGGCGTCGGTCTGGGGGTTCCCCGCTCAGGCTCGGCGTGCTCGCTCTAGCTCGGCGGCGTGAAGGCGGCGAGCACGGTCGCCGTGATGTGCCCGGCGGCCTCGTCGGCGGTCAGCCGGCCGGCGGCGATCTCGTCGGCGGCGCCGTGCATGACACTGTGCAGAACCGCGACCAGCCACGCCGTCGACAGGTCCGTGCGGAACACCCCTTCGTCGCGGCCGCGCTCGACCAGGCGCTCCATCCGCTCGGCCGGACCGGCGTGCAGCTCGCGGATCTTCCGGGGCGGCAGCACGTCCTGCGCCGCGATCAGCAGCGAGCGCGACTGGTTCACCAGCTGCCAGCTGGAGTCGATGAGGCGGGCGAGCGCGTCGCGCGGGTCGCCGGACAGGTCCACCGCCTCCAGACCGGAGTGGCCGTCGTCGATGGCCCGCCGCATCGCCGCCTCGACCAGGTCGGCGCGGTTCGGGAAGTGCCCGTAGACGGTGACGCGTCCGACACCGGCGGCCTTGGCGATCTCGCTGACGCTGGCGTCGGAGTTCCGCCCCAGCGCACTGATCGCGGCCTCGAGGATCGCCTCGATGCTGCGTTGCGCGTCGGCGCGTTTCGTCGGCGTCGCGGTCACACCATCTCCTCTTGTCGAACACGTGTGTACGAGTTACTGTAGCGCAACTAACCCGTACACCTGTGTTCGAATTGGAGATTGCCGTGTCCGAGCAGATCGCCGATCCCCGGCGCTGGCGCCTGCTGGCGCTGCTGGGCGTCGCCCAGTTCATGCTGATCCTGGACGTGACCGTGGTCGCGATCGCGCTGCCGCACATCGGCACCGATCTCGGGCTGGCCCGCGACACGCTGACCTGGGTCGTCAGCGCGTACACGTTGATGTTCGGCGGTCTGATGCTGCTCGGTGGCCGGGCGGCCGACCTGTTCGGCGCCCGCCGGGTGGTGCTCTCCGGGCTGCTCGTCTTCACCGTGGCGTCGCTGGTCACCGGCCTGGCCGAGAACGCCACGACGATGATCGCCGGCCGCGTCGCCCAGGGCATCGGTGCGGCGATGCTGTCGCCGGCCGCGCTCTCGGTGGTGACCAAGACGTTCCAGGGCGAGGAGCGCAACAAGGCACTCGGGATCTGGTCCGCCTTGGGTGGCGGCGGTTCGGCGATCGGCGTACTGCTCGGTGGCCTGCTGACCGCGGGGCCGGGCTGGCAGTGGGTCTTCTACATCAACGTGCCGATCGGCATCGCGGTGTTCGCCGTATTGAGCCGGACGCTACCGGCTGACCTGCCGGCCGGGCCGCGGGCCCGGCTCGATGTCCCTGGTGCGGTGCTCGTGACCGCGGGAACCGGTACGGCGATCTACGCGCTGATCAACGCGGGCGATCGAGGCTGGCTCAGCGGCCGGACGCTCGGGACCCTCGCGGGAGCAGTCGTTCTGTACGCCGTGTTCGCGCTGGTCCAGCGATCCACGAAGTCGCCACTGATGGACCTCCGGATCCTCACCCGCCGCCCGGTGGCCACCGGAACGCTCCTGATCCTGGTCGCGACGGCGTTGATGATCGCCGTCTTCTTCCTCGGCTCGTTCTACCTCCAGCACCACCGGGGCTACGGCGCTTTGCGCACCGGCTTGCTGTTCCTGCCGGTGGCCGTGGCAACGATCCTCGGCGCCCAACTGGCCGGCCGTGCGATCGGTGCCGCGGGTGTCCACAAGGTCGCGGTGACCGGTCTGCTGATCGCCGCCGCCGGTACGGCGGTCGCCGCGCTCTGGGACGGCCCGGTCGCGATCGTGGCCGGCATCAGCGTCGGCGCCGCCGGGATCGGAGCGGCCTTCGTCGCCTCTTCGGTGACCACTCTGTCCCAGGTCGGCCACCACGAAGCCGGCACGGCCTCGGGCCTGCTCAGCACCTTCCACGAGTTCGGCGCGGCGCTCGGTGTCGCCGTCGTCTCCAGCCTTGCCGCCGCCAGCCTCGCCGGAACCACGACCACGGGGTTCACCAGAGGCTTCACCTTCGCAGCCGTCACCGCGGCGGTGACCGCCGTACTGGCACTGGTGCTCGTCCCGTCGGTCAAGCCGACCGCCGGTGCCACGCCGCACGCCCACTGACGACGCGTTCCGCCGATCCGGGGTGCGATCGGCGGAACGTGGTGATCAGGCGGACTTCACCTCCCGGCGGAGGAGCCGCAGGAGGCCGAAGGCCAGGGGCAGCAGGACCCAGATCGTTCCGGAGACGGCGATGTGGGCCCAGTCCGTGGCCTGGAAGGTCTGCTGCTCGAAGGCCGGGGCCATCGCGGTGTTGAGGTCGAGCCACGGAGCGACGTTGTCGAGCGCACCGACCATCGAGAACAGCACGTTCCAGGCGATCGGAAGCACGTAGTACAAGACGATCGCGGCGGCGGTGTTCATCAGCAGCATGCCGAACGCGAAGCCCTGGACGAGGCCGATCAGCTGCAGGGCGAAGAAGTCGCGGACGTTGGCCGCGCCGACGTTCCAGGTGCCGGCGCCGTCCAGGAACGCCGCGCCGGCGACGTTGCTGAGCGCGGCGACCCCGAGGGCCACGACCACCGAGAGCAGGCCGACCAGCGTGACCGCGACCAGCTTCGCGACCGCGACGCGGATCCGGCTCGGTTCGAGGGTGAACGTGACCAGGCCGGTGCGCTGGCTCCACTCGGCGGTGACCGCCAGGATGCCGAGCACCGGGAGCAGGATGCTCTGCGGCGTCGCGGTCGCACCGACGAAGTTCAGGTACGTCAGCTGGTCGGGATCGGCGACGAACAGGAAGACCCCGATGACGGCGACCGTGATGGCTCCGATGGCCACCAGCAGCCAGAAGCCGGCGCGGGTGTCGACGAGCTTGCGCAGTTCGACGCGTAGCAGCCGGCTGAAGGGAACGGCCGTCACCTGCGGATCCGGCGCGATGGTGGTACTCATGCGGAGACCTTCTCTCGTGCGTCGTCGGCGGTGAGCTGCAGGAACATCTCTTCGAGCCCGGCGCCGTCGGCGCCGCGCAGCTCGGTGATCACCACGCCGTGCCGGGCAGCGACGGCTGCGATCTGCTCGCGGGTCGCCTCGACGACGTACGCGCCGTCCTCGGTGGTGGTGAAAGCGTGACCGGCGAGCTCGAGGCATCGCGCCAGGGCCGCCGGGTCGGTGCCGCGCACCAGGGTGCCCGCTGCGTTGAGCAGGTCGGCCTTGCTGCCGTCGGCAACGATCACGCCGCGGCCGATCACGACCAGGTGGTCGGCGACGACCTCGATCTCGTGCAGGAGGTGCGACGACAGCAGCACTGTCCCGCCCCGGTCGGCGAAGGCCTTGAGCAGTCCGCGCATCCAGTGGATGCCGGCCGGGTCGAGTCCGTTCGCGGGTTCGTCCAGGATCAGCACCTGTGGATCGCCGAGCAGCGCGTGCGCGAGGCCGAGCCGTTGCCGCATGCCGAGCGAGTAGTTGCCGACCCGCCGGTCCCCCTCGTCCGCGGACAGGCCGACGACCTCGAGCAGCTCGTCCACCCGGCGGCGGTGCAGGCCCATCACGGTGGCGCCGAGGCGAAGGATCTCGCGCCCGGTCCGCCCGGTGTGCTGCGCGGAGGCGTCCAGCAGGACACCCACGTGCCGGCCCGGGTTCGGCAGTTCGGCGTACGGGACGCCGAGGATCGTGCTGTGACCGGCCGACGGCGGCGTCAGGCCGGTCATCATCCGCATCGTGGTCGACTTTCCGGCGCCGTTGGGACCGAGGAAGCCGGTGACCGAGCCGGGCACCGCCCGGAAGGACACGCGGTCGACCGATTGGTGAGCGCCGTAGCGCTTGCTGAGTTCTTCGACGATGATCATGGGCCGAGCCTGCGCCGCGGACCCGGCCCGGCACATCGGGCGCAGGGCTCGCCTCCCCGAACCGCGGTAGGGGTCGACCCCCTTCCACGGTCTCTGCCCCTCGCCGGGCAACTCCCGTACGGTGAGCAGGGTGGACGCCATCGAAGCCGCGCCACCACCTCCGCTGAGCCGCTGGCAGTCGACGTGGCGCTACGGCTTCGCCATCAGCGTCGGCGCCGGCTTCTGGATCGCGAGCTACTTCAACCTGTACGACGGCCGCCTGAACGCGCTCTGGATCGTCGACCTGCTGCTCGGCGCCCTCGGCGTCTTCCTGCTCAGACTGCGTCGTCGCCACCCGCTGGCGATCGCGCTGATCATCAACCTCTTCGGCGCGTTCTCCACCTCCGTGTCCGGCGCCGTCGTCGTCACCACGCTGTCCCTGGCCACGCGCCGGCGGTGGCGCGAGATCGTGCCGGTCGCGGCGGTGGGTTTCCTGGCGTCCGTCGTCTTCTTCGAGACCCATCCGGGCTCCGACGACTCGGTGGTCTCCTCGTTCCTGTTCACGCTCGTCTTCGTCAGCGGCGTGATCGCTCCCGGGATGTACGTCGGCGCCCGTCGCGATCTGCTGGCCGGCCTGCGGGAACGGGCCGACCGCGCCGAGCGCGAGCAGGGCTTCCGGGTCGCTCAGGCGCAGCTGACCGAACGCGCCCGGATCGCGCGCGAGATGCACGACGTACTGGCTCATCGGCTGTCGCTGGTCGCGCTGCACGCGGGCGCCCTGGAGTACTGCCGGCGCCTGAGCGACGACGAGGTCGCCGAGGCGGCGGCCGTCACCAGGCAGAGCGCTCATCTGGCGCTGGAGGAACTGCACGACATCCTCGGCGTACTGCGGACGCTCCAGCCGGCGGGGTCGCCGGAGCGTCCGCAGCCGACCCTCGTCGATCTGCCGGCGCTGGTCGAGGAGACGTCGCGGTCGGGGACGAAGATCCGGCTGCACAACCGGATCGGGAACCTC
Source organism: Kribbella lupini (assembly GCF_039529595.1). Taxonomy (NCBI): domain Bacteria; kingdom Bacillati; phylum Actinomycetota; class Actinomycetes; order Propionibacteriales; family Kribbellaceae; genus Kribbella; species Kribbella lupini. The sequence goes on from NZ_BAAANC010000001.1 coordinate 2,284,559, forward strand.
TCGTCCGCTCCGGACGCGCTCGGCCGCAGTGCGTACCGGATGATCCAGGAGAGCCTCACCAACGCCCGCAAGCACGCCCCCGACACCGCCGTCGACGTCACGCTCGACGGCCGGCCGGGTGAGCTGCTGGTGCTCGAGGTCCGCAACCCGCTGCGGCTCGGCGCCGCCGTACCCGCCGGTGCTGGACAGCCGCCTCCGGACTCGCGGCCCAGCGCCCTGCAAGCACCGCCCGGCGCCGGGCTCGGGCTGCTCGGTCTGGCCGAGCGGGCCGAGCTCGTCGGCGGCCGGTTCGAGCACGCGACCGCCGACGGTCAGTTCGTCGTCCGCGCGTGGTTGCCGTGGCCGGCATGACCCCGATCCGGGTGGTGATCGTCGACGACGACGCGCTGGTCCGTACGGCGCTCGCGATGATCCTGCGCGACGACGCCGCGATCGAGCTGGCCGGCGAGGCCGACGACGGTGACACCGGGCTCGACCTGATCGCGCGCGTCAGCCCTGACGTCGTACTGCTGGACATCCGGATGCCGCGACTCGACGGCCTCGACGTGCTGGCTCAGCTGACGCGGCAGGCGACGCCGCCGAAGGTGATCGTGCTGACGACGTTCGACGCCGACGACCACGTCCTGCGGGCGCTGCGCGGCGGCGCCGGCGGGTTCCTGCTCAAGCACACGCCGCCCGCGCAAATCATCGAGGCCGTGCACCGGGTCACCGAGGGCGATCACATGCTCTCGCCCAGCGTGACGGCGCGGCTGATCGCCCGGCTGAACGACGACGAGCCGGAACCGCAGCGGGTCCGCCAGGCCCAGGCGCTCACCGACACCCTCACCGCCCGCGAACGCGAGGTCGCCGTCGCGGTCGGCGCCGGCAAGGTCAACGCCCAGATCGCCGAGGAGCTCTACCTCAGCATGGCCACGGTCAAGGCGCACGTCTCCCGCGTCATGGTCAAACTCGAGGCCACCAACCGCGTGCAGGTCGCCAACCGGATCCACGACGCGGGCCTGCTCTGACACCTCGACAACGGTGGTGGGGCGTTGTGTACTCGGCTGAGAGGAACAGGTCGGCGGAAGACATCCGCCGGCGAGCTGGTCGGCCGGGGTGGCTCCGGCCGGGAGGTTCTGATGGCTGCTGGTCACGGAGAAATCACTCTGGTGCCGATCCTGTCCCGCGGACGGCACAGCAATCCACGGCGCGGCGCCTGTTTCATGGAGTACGCGTCCCTGCTGGCCGGGGTCGAGTGGTCGGACCATCCGGACGGCACGCATCCGCTGGTCGCGCTGGTCGCCCGTGAGGTGAACGACGAGATCTCCGACGCGGCCCGGGTCGAGCTCGTGCCGATGATCCCGTCCGTCATCGGCCTCTACCCGACCGACCCGCGCTTCGCACCGGCCCTGGTCACGCGCTGCATCCAGCTCGTCCTGCCCGTGGTGTCACCGCAGTTCCGGCGGACGCTGACCGACGCCGCCCGACGAGCCGACGGGCCCGGTTACGCGGCGCAGGCACCGCTCGTCGTCGCGGGCACGATCCGCGCGGTCACCGACTTCCGTGCGCCGTACGGCGATCGCCTGCTGCTGCGGCTGCTGACCGACGCGATCGACCTGGCTCGCTCGTACAGCGCGGTGCAACCCACCGTCTCGGCCGCGGGGAGGCGGTGACCGATGGTCGACTTCGTCGAACGCCGGCAGAGCGCGACCGCGAGCGCGAGGATCGCGCGCCGCAGCCCGGGGCAGGTCGTGGTCCGCCTGCTCACGACCACCGATCACAAGGTGATCGGCCATCTCTACCTGATCACGTCGTTCGCGTTCTTCCTGCTCGGTGGCCTGATGGCACTGCTGATCCGGGCCGAGCTGTTCTCCCCCGGACTGCAGATCGTCAACGAAGAGGTCTACAACCAGCTGTTCACCATGCACGGCACGATCATGCTGCTGCTCTTCGCGACCCCGCTGTTCGTCGGCTTCGCGAACGTGATCATGCCGGTCCAGATCGGTGCGCCTGACGTGGCGTTCCCGCGGTTGAACATGTTCAGCTACTGGCTGTTCCTCTTCGGCGGGCTCATCGCCTCGGCCGGATTCCTCACCCCACAAGGCGCGGCCGACTTCGGCTGGACGGCGTACTCGCCCTTGTCGGACGTGACCCGCTCCCCCGGCATCGGCGGCGACCTGTGGATCATGGGCCTGTGGATGGCCGGCCTCGGCACGATCCTCGGCGCCGTCAACTTCGTCACCACCGTCATCACCATGCGCGCACCGGGCATGACGATGTTCCGGATGCCGATCTTCACCTGGAACATCCTGGTCACGTCGATCCTCGTCCTGATCGCGTTCCCGATCCTGGCCGGCGCCCTGCTGATGCTGGAAGCCGACCGCCGGCTCGGCGCGCAGGTCTTCCACGCGGGCAACGGCGGAGCTCTGCTGTGGCAGCACCTGTTCTGGTTCTTCGGGCATCCCGAGGTCTACATCATCGCGCTGCCGTTCTTCGGCATCATCACCGAGATCCTCCCGGTGTTCAGCCGCAAACCGGTCTTCGGGTACGTCGGGCTGGTGGCCGCGACGCTGTCCATCGCGCTGCTGTCCACCGCGGTCTGGGCGCACCACATGTTCGTCACCGGTGCGGTGAATCTGCCGTTCTTCTCGTTCATGACGTTCATCATCGCGGTGCCTACGGGGGTGAAGTTCTTCAACTGGATCGGGACGATGTGGGGCGGATCCCTGTCCTTCGACACCCCGATGCTGTGGGCGGTCGGGTTCCTCACGACGTTCCTGTTCGGTGGCTTGACCGGCGTCATCCTCGCCTCACCCGCGTTGGACTACCAGGTCTCCGACACCTACTTCGTGGTGGCCCACTTCCACTACGTGGTGTTCGGCACGGTGGTGTTCGCGATGTTCGCGGGCTTCTACTTCTGGTGGCCCAAGATGACCGGCCGGATGCTCGACGAGAAGCTCGGCAAGCTGCACTTCTGGCTGCTGTTCATCGGCTTCCACACGACGTTCCTGGTGCAGCACTGGCTGGGGGTCGAAGGCATGCCGCGGCGCTACGCCACCTACAGCGCCAACGAAGGCTTCACCACACTCCACCAGGTCTCGTCCATCGGCGCGATGATCCTCGGCGCCTCGACGCTGCCGTTCCTCTACAACGTCTACAAGTCCCGCAAATCCCCACTCGTCGGCGTCGACGACCCCTGGGGCTGGGGGCGATCGCTCGAGTGGGCCACCAGTTCCCCACCACCCCGGCACAACTTCATCACGCTCCCCCGCATCCGCTCTGAGTCCCCCGCCTTCGACCTCCATCACCCGGACGTCGCCCTGATGGAGTACCCGGACAGCGGCGCCCCCAGGGACAACCTGCTCGACGCCGGCGAGGACCAGGGCCGGGTCGAGAACCTCGAGGAGAACAACCCCCGCTGAGCGACCCCAGACCCCGCCGAGGCGACGCCTCGGCGGGGTCTGCTGCGCCTGCCCGGCGTGAGGTGCGCCACGGGACGTCACAGTCGCTGCGGCTGCGGGGTCTTAGGGGTAAGAGCGTCGTGGACCATGACAGGGAGGACGCGTCATGCACCGTCCGTTGAACAAGCTGCGGGCCCGGGTGTTTCCGGACCACTGGTCGTTGCTGTTCGGTCAGATCGCCTTCTACAGCTTCGTGGTGATCGCGCTCAGCGGCGTCGTCCTGATGGTGTACTACGACCCGTCCGTCGAGCACGTCGTGTACGACGGTCCCTACGCACCGTTGCGCGGCGTCCCCATGTCGCGGGCCCTCGACTCGACCCTGGAGCTCAGCTTCGAGGTCCGTGGCGGCCTGCTGGCCCGCCAGGTTCACCACTGGGCCACGCTGCTGATGGTCGCGTCGATCACGCTGCACCTGCTGCGGCTGTTCTTCACCGGCGCGTTCCGCCGGCCCCGGCGGCTGACCTGGTTCGTGGTCTTCGGCCTCATGGTGACCATGCTGGGCGCGGCCCTCACCGGCACCTCGCTCCCGGACGACCTCGCCTCAGGCATGAGCCTCGCCGTACTAGACGGTGTCCTGAAGGCGACCCCGTTCGTCGGCACCGCCCTGTCGGAGCTGCTGTTCGGCGGCCAGTTCCCGGGCAACGTGATCGCCTGGTTCTACCCGTTGCACGTCTACGTCCTGCCCGCCGTACTCGTCATCCTCTTCGTCGCCGCCGCGGTCCTCGCGCTCAAGCACCAGCCCGCGCAGTACCCCGGCCCCGGCCGTACCGAGAACAACGTGGTCGGCCACCGCGGGACCGTGGCCGCGGTCAAGAGCGCCGGCCTGTTCTGCTTCGTCGTGGCGATCTCGCTGTTCATGGCCGCGACCGCGACCATCAACCCGATCTGGCTGTACGGCCCGGCCGATCCCGCGAACGCCTCGGCCGGCGTCGGCCCGGCGTGGTACCTCGCGTTCCTCGACGGCTCCCTGCGGATCGCGCCCGGCTGGGAGTTCGTCCTGTGGGGCCGGACCTTCACCGTGGCGATCCTGCTGCCGGTCGCGATCTGCACGCTGTTCCTCGCACTCGTTGCCGTCTACCCCTTCCTCGAGGAGCGCCTCACCGGCGACCGCCGCGACCACCACCTGCTGGAGCGGCCGCGCAACAACCCGACCCGCACCGGCATCGGAGTCGCCGGCATCACCTTCTACGGCGTCCTGTGGGCGGCGGCCTCCGCGGACACCATGGCGATCCTGTTCCACCTGTCCGTCAACGCCCTCCTGCACGCTTTCCAGGTCCTCCTGATCCTCGGCCCACCCGCCGCCTTCGTGGTCACCCGCCGGATCTGCCTCGGCCTGCAGGACCACGACCTCGAGCTGGCCACCGTCGGGATGGAAACCGGGCAGATCCTCCGGATGCCCACCGGCGAGTACGTCGAGAAGCACCGCCCCCTCGACGCCTACCGCCGCTGGGAGCTCGCCGGAAACCGGCCGGCGACGGCCCTTCCCGCCCCCAGGGCGAAGGAGCCCCAGGCCTGAGCAGCCCGGCTCCGCGGTGGTGAGCGAGGATACGGACATGCGCTTCTCGATCAACATCCCGAACTTCGGCGACTTCGCCGACGCCCGCACCGTCGCCCGCGTCGCGGCGGCGGCCGAGGACGCCGGCTGGGACGGCCTGTTCGTCTGGGACCACGTCGTCCACAGCAAGGCCAAGCGGAAGGGCCAGCCGTTCGGGGACCCGTGGATGCTGCTGACCGCGGCCGCCCTCGCGACTTCGCGGATCATCCTCGGGCCGCTGGTCACGCCGATCGCCCGACGCCGGCCCGAGCAGCTGGCCCGGCAGGTCGCGACGCTGGACCAGCTCAGCGGCGGCCGGGTGGTCTTCGGCGCCGGCCTCGGCGGGCCGATCGACGACGAGTTCGGCAGCTTCGGCGACGTGACCGATCCCAAGGTCCTCGCGGGCCGCCTGGACGAAGGGCTCGACCTGCTCGCCCGCTACTGGTCCGGCGACACCGTGAACCACCACGGCGACCACTATCGGGTCGACGACGTGACGTTGCTCCCGGCAACCAGCCAGGCGCCGCGTCCGCCGGTCTGGATCGCCGGCTACTGGCCGCGCAAGGCACCGATGCGGCGCGCCGCCCGCTGGGACGGCGCCGTACCGCTGTTCCAGAGCGCGAACCACGGCGAGGCTCCCCCGGTCGACGAGGTCCGCGACCTGATCGCCTACCTCGACGAGCACCGCGCCGATCGGACGACGTCGTACGACGTGGTCGTCGGCGGCATCAGCCCCGCGGCCCCGGCCAAGTCCCGGGCCCTCGTCGAGCCGCTCGCCGAAGCCGGCGCCACCTGGTGGGACGAACGCCAACTCATCACCGGCACCGACTTCTACCGCCTGGAGCCGACCCTGCGCCGCATCGAGCAGGGGCCGCCGAGCCTCGGTTGACCGTGGCCCTCACGGGCCCGGGCCAGTGAGGGACCAGGGAGTTCCCGGGGCGCGACGAAGCCCACCCGCGGGCCACGCTGGGTGGAGATCGTCGTCAACGGGGAGGAAGCCATGACCACTACGCCGACCTGGGACGAGATCGTCCGCACCCACACCCCGCGGGTGTACCACTTCGCGTACCGCCTGACCGGCAACCGGTACGACGCCGAGGACCTGACCCACGACGTCTTCGTGCGCGTGTTCCGCTACCTGCACACCTACCGCCCCAACTCCTTCGAGGGCTGGCTCTACCGCATCACCACGAACCTGTTCTTCGACCAGGTCCGCCACCGAAACCGGATCCGCTTCGACGAGCTCACCCCCGAGCTGCGCCACCGGCTCCCCACCAAGGACCTTGATCCGGCGGCCCTCTTCGACCACCGCACGCTCGACGACGACATTCGCTCCGCGCTGGCCACCCTGGATCCGAGACTTCGGGCGGCCGTCGTACTGCGCGACATCGAAACGCTGTCCTACCAGCAGATCGCGACCACCCTCGGAGTGGAGATCGGCACTGTCAGCAGCCGCATCCACCGGGCCCGAGCCCACTTGCGGACGTCGCTGGCCCACCGCGCTCCGAACCGCCTCAACGGCCGAGTGCCTACTAACCGGCCACGTTCTTCACCAGCCAGCGGGCCAGCGGGCGAAGCTGCGTGAAGGCCGCGAGGACCTGGTCGGCGGCAGCCGGCGTGTGGATCCAGTCGTCACAGCCGAGCGGGCGAAAGGCGATGACGGACTTGTGGCGCAGCAACGCGGCACGGGGGTGCTCGGGCGGGTAGCCACGGAGCGGGCGCTTCAGTTGCTCGCCCGAAAGCTCGAAACCCTCGGCGTCGAGCTTGCGCAGGATGGCGACCAGCCGCCGCCCGGACCCGTCGTCAGCCACCGCGGCCCGGTAGCGCTCGATCTGGACCGACGGCGCGTACCACCACGCCACGCCGACCTCGAGCCCGTCGAGATCGAACCGCACCCCCAGTTCGACGTTGCACGCGAGCCGCACGATCGCACTCTGCCGCTGCCAGGCGCGCAGCAGCACCTCGCCGTACCCCCAGACCGAGAAGTCCTCGTACGCCGGATCCTGGTCGGCCACCACGTTGAGCAGCTCGATCATCGGCCGCCGTACCAGGTCCTCCCGATCCCGCCGCACGCGTTCCCGCACAGCCACCGCCGGATCCCCCTCCAGCTGCAGCAGCACGTCGAACGCCGCCCGCGGCCACCCGTCGAACCCATCCCTCACGAGAACCGAGCATAGAGAGCAGGTCCGACAATGCGTCACAAAACCACCGTGCCGTCCGGTCATACCAGCATGAGATGGCTCCACAGAGCGGCCTGCCGCACCGAGGACCCCGGCGTGTTCTTCCCGATCGGCACGGCGGCCCCCGCCCTGCAACAGATCGAGGAGGCCAAGACGATCTGCCGGCACTGCGAGGTCACCGACGCCTGCCTCGACTGGGCCCTCCGCACCGGCCAGGACACCGGCGTCTGGGGCGGCCTGTCCGAAGAAGAGCGCCGCGCTCTGCGCCGGCGGTCCTCCTCGCCGCCACGCGAGGAGAACCAGGAGCTGCCTGCGCGACCGTTGCTTCAGAGCAACGGTCAGCCGCGCGGCTGCAGGTAGTTGCCGACCGTCAGCCTGCCGATCTTGAGGCCGTGCGCGGTGCCTTCGGTGGTGGCGTGCGAGAAGTGGAAGCCGACCATGACGCGCGATCGGGCGTTCTCGTCGGCCGCCTGGGAGAAGCTGGTGAAGTGGCGGATCACCGGGCTCGCGTCGGTGCACGTGCTGCCCGGCAGGAGGGTGAAGCTGCACAGCGAGAAGTTCATCCGGTCCGTCTTGAAGAAGCCACGCAGTACGGCGGTCGCGGCGCCACCTTCGACGCTGTGGCCGGAATCGTGATCCGGGATCGGCGGCGTGGGCACCAGCGGCGTCCAGGTCGGGTCGGCCGTGGTGTTCGGGTTGCCGTCCGTCGCCGCCAGCTGGATCGCGGTCACCGGCCGCCAGAACAGCAGCTTGTACTTGAGGTCGAACGTCGCGATGTAGCCGTCGGTGAGGGCGATGTCGAGCAGCCCGAACAGGCGGGCGCTCTGCCACAGGTCCAGGTGCCGATCCGTCGCCAGCTGACGCGCGAGACGGTTCCACAGCAACGGTGAGCTCTCCACCCAGAACCGGGCCATGACGGTCTCGTCGGCGGTGCGTGCGCTCGGCGTGGTGACGCCGTCGCCACCGAGCCGCTTCACCTCGGCGAAATCGGCGGCGTACCGCTTCAAGCCCAGCGGGTAGGGCGGCTCCACCGGGAACTGAGCGGCGGACGTGAGCGCGAACGGCTTCACGTCTCCCCAGGTCGGCGCGAAGGCGAACGGCGTACCGGGAGTGAACCGGTATTCGCCGGGCCCCGTGCCCTCGACGAAGTCCGCCACGATCAGCGGAGCCGTCGAGGCGCCGTCGTCGGCCCGCTGGGCGAGGATCGTGTACGCCGACTTCTTCCCGAGCGCGATGCCGTCCAGCTTCGCCGAGCTGTCCGGTACGGCGGCCAGTGCCGCGCTGTAGGCCGCCTCCACCCCGGCGACGGCGCCGGCGGTGTCGGTGAACGGCGGGGTGAGATCGGTCAGCGCCGCGACCAAGGTCGTCCTCGCCGCGGCGGCGACGGCGGCGTCCGGTGAGGCGTGCGGTGCGCGGCCCTGGAAGGCGTACGGACGCGATCGAGCCGAGATCGCGTTCAGCGCGTCGTGGACGGCGATGTGCATCATCGCGTACATCCGGGACTCGTGCAGGGGGTTGAGGGTCGGCGCGAGGTTCGTCGCCAGCGCGGCCGCCGCCGCGGTCTGGTTCCACCGGACCACCGCGTTGGCGCCGGCCTCCACGGCTCCGCCACCGACCGCGGGCGCTTGCGGCGCGGCACTGACGGCGGCTCCGGTGGTCGGCGTCAGCAGGGCGGCCACGAGGACCACACCGGCAGCGATTTTGACGCGGGACAGGGCAACAGCCGTTCTGGCCACGATGGGCCCCCCTTGAGATGGGCCCGGAGCAAAGGATCACAGGCCTCGTTTTCGACGCTACGAGCCACCGGTGGACCGGTCAACGCGTCGTACCCCGGCCATCGAAACCTTCCGGTACCCGGACAGATCGCCGTCGGAGGTGGATGATCGCCGTATGGATGACGGCGCGAGGCTTCAGGCGATGGTGACGGGGTTCCGGCTGTCGGCGGCGCTCGGTGTGGCGGCCGAGTTGGGGGTGTCGGACGAGCTGGCCGCCGGTCCGCGCACGCTTGATGAGCTCGCCGGGGCTGTCGGCGCGGACGAGGAGACCTTGGGCAGGCTGCTGCGGGCGTTGGTCGCGGCCGGGGTGTACGACGAAGAGGACGGCCGCTACCGGAACACGGCTCTGGGGGAAGGGCTGCGGTCGGATGTGCCCGGTTCACTGAGGCCGCTGGCGAGGACGTTGCAGGATCCCGCGCTGTGGGCTGCTTGGGGTCACCTGGCCCACAGCGTGCGGACGGGCGAGACGGCGTTCGAAGCGTTGCACGGCGTCGACGTGTGGACGCATCGGCAACGGTTGCCGAAGCACAACCAGATCTTCAACGACAACATGGCCGCGCTCACCACGACTATCGCGCGCGCGGTCGCGACGACGTACGACTTCGGGAAAGTCCACACCGTCATCGACGTCGGCGGTGGGCGCGGTGTGCTGCTCGAGGCGGTTCTGAAGGAGTACGAGCACCTGGAAGGCATCGTCTTCGACCTGCCTCAGGCGGTGGCCGAAGCGCCAGGAGATCCGGCGTTGCGTGAACGCTGGACAGCCGTCGCCGGGAGCTTCTTCGAGCAGGTGCCACCGGCCGACGCCTACCTGCTGAAGTCGATCCTGCACGACTGGCCCGACGACCGCTGCGTCGACATCCTCCGCACGTGCGCCGCCTCGCTCAATCCCGGCGGCGTCGTCCTGGTCGTCGAAACCGTCCTCGACCGCCCCGGCCACGAGCTCGGCGCCGCCTTCTCCGACCTGAACATGCTGGTCCTTCCCGGCGGCCGCGAACGGACCGAACAACAGTTCGCCGACCTCTTCACCGCTGCCGACCTCCACCTGAACCGCCTCGTCGACACCACCACCCGCATGTCGATCCTCGAGGTCACCAAGACGTAGCAGAGTCAGTACGCTGCCTGTGCGTGCCGTGCATCGTCTAGGTCAGCCCAGTTCGGCCAGGTCACGGTTGAGCGTCACCACGTTCACCGCCGGCTCCCCCAGAAACCCCAGCGTCCGTCCCTTGGTGTTGTCCTTCACCAACTGCTGGACCTGACCGACGTCGAACCCACGCTCCCGCGCGACCCGCTGCACCTGCAGTGCGGCGTACGCCGGGCTGATGCTCGGGTCGAGCCCACTCCCGCTCGCCGTCACAGCATCCGGCGGCACCTGCGACGGGTCGACAGCCTCCAGTTCGGCGACCGCGGCACGACGCTGCTCGACCAGCTTCAGCAGGTCCGGATTGTTCGGCCCGTACTGCGACGCCGAGCTGCCCATCGCGTCGTAGTCGACCGCCGACGGCCGCGTCTGGAACCACCGGGGATCGGCTTCCATCACCGCTTCCCCGTCCGCGTCCTTCTGCCCGGTGTCGCGGGTGTAGGCCTGACCGATCAGGTCCGAGCCGGCGTCCTTGCCGTCCACCTGGACGATCGAGCCGTTCGCGTTGCCGTGGAACAGAGCCTGTGCGGCGCCCGTCATCGCAAGCGGGTACACGACGCCGAGAGCGATGGTGAGCACCACCAGTGCCCGGATCGCCACCCCGAACTGCCGTACGGAGCCGGGGAGATTGCTAGCCATTGCAGTGGACCTTTCCGATGATCACGACGGTCAGCCGATCCCAGGGATCAGCGAGACCACCAGGTCGATGAGTTTGATGCCGATGAACGGCGTCACGAGTCCGCCGAGCCCGTAGATCAGCAGGTTGCGGCGCAGCATCGCCGAGGCCGACGACGGCTTGTACCGCACCCCGCGCAGCGCGAGCGGCACCAGCGCCACGATCACCAGTGCGTTGAACACGATCGCCGAGACGATCGCCGACTCCGGCGAGGTCAGCCGCATGACGTTCAGCTGGTCCAGCCCCGGGTACGACGCGGCGAACAGCGCCGGCAGGATCGCGAAGTACTTGGCCACGTCGTTGGCGATCGAGAACGTGGTCAGCGAACCCCGGGTGATCAGCAGCTGCTTGCCGATCTCGACGATCTCGATCAGCTTGGTCGGGTCGGAGTCCAGGTCGACCATGTTGCCGGCCTCCTTGGCCGCCGACGTCCCGGAGTTCATCGCGACGCCGACGTCGGCCTGCGCCAGTGCGGGCGCGTCGTTGGTGCCGTCGCCGGTCATCGCGACCAGCCGGCCACCCTCCTGCTCCTTCTTGATCAGCGCCATCTTGTCCTCGGGCGTCGCCTCGGCCAGGAAGTCGTCGACCCCGGCCTCCTCGGCGATCGCCTGCGCGGTCAGCTGGTTGTCGCCGGTGATCATCACGGTCCGGATGCCCATCGCGCGCAGCTGGTCGAACCGCTCCCGCATCCCCGCCTTCACGACGTCCTTCAGGTGGATCACCCCCAGCGGCCGCGCCCCGCCCTCCTTGCTGATGGCAACCACCAGCGGGGTCCCGCCGGACGCCGAGATGCCGTCGACCAGATCGCCCAGCTCCGCCGTCACCGTGCCGCCCTGATCGCGGATCCACGTGGTCACGGCACCAGCCGCACCCTTGCGGATCTGCCGGCCGTCGACGTCCACGCCGCTCATCCGCGTCTGCGCGGTGAACTCCACGAACGTTGCGTGCGGCAACTCACCGGTGTGCCGCTCGCGCAGTCCGTACCGGTTCTTGGCCAGGACGACGATCGACCGGCCCTCCGGCGTCTCGTCCGCCAGGCTGGACAGTTGCGCCGCATCCGCCAGCTCGATCTCGGTGACGCCACCCACCGGGATGAATTCCGCGGCCTGCCGGTTGCCCAAGGTGATCGTGCCGGTCTTGTCCAGCAGCAACGTGTTCACGTCGCCCGCCGCCTCGACGGCCCGGCCGGACATCGCCAGCACGTTGCGCTGCACCAGCCGGTCCATCCCCGCGATCCCGATCGCCGACAGCAGTGCGCCGATCGTGGTCGGGATCAGACACACCAGCAGCGCGACCAGTACGACGATGCCGAGGTCGGTCCCGGCGTACGCCGCGAACGGCTTCAGCGTCACCGTGGCCATCAGGAATACGATGGTCAGACTGGCCAGCAGGATGTTCAGCGCGATCTCGTTCGGGGTCTTCTGCCGCGACGCTCCCTCGACCAGCGCGATCATCCGGTCGATGAAGCTCTCCCCCGGCCTGGTCGTGATCTTCACGACGATCCGGTCCGACAGCACTCGGGTGCCACCGGTCACCGCGCTGCGGTCACCGCCGGACTCCCGGATCACCGGCGCCGACTCACCCGTGATCGCCGACTCGTCGACGCTGGCCACGCCCTCGACGACGTCACCGTCACCGGGGATGACCTGGCCGGCCTCGACGACCACGCGGTCGCCCAGTTGCAGCGCCGTGGCCGGGACCTCCTCCTCGGACCCGTCGGCGGTCAGCCTGCGAGCGGTGGTCTCGGTCTTGGCCCGTCGCAGGGTCGCTGCCTGAGCCTTGCCCCGGCCTTCGGCCACGGCTTCGGCGAGGTTGGCGAAGAGCACGGTGAGCCAGAGCCAGACCACGATCCACCAGACGAAGACGGTGGAGTCGGTGACGGCCAGCACCGTGGACGCGACCGCGCCGACCTCGACCACGAACATCACCGGGTTCTTCACCATCACCCGCGGATCCAGCTTCCGGACGGCGTCCGGCAGCGACGTCAGGAGCATCTTCGGGTCGAACAGGCCCGAGCGCGTCCTCGTCACCACCTTCTGCGGCGCCGGCGCCGGGGACGGGGTCTTCAACAGCGTGGTCACAGTCCCTCCGCGAGGGGTCCGAGGGTGAGTGCGGGAAAGTAGGTCAGGCCCGTGACGATCAGGACGACGCCGACGAGCATCGTGACGAACAGCGCCTTGTGGGTGGGCAGCGTGCCTTCGTTCACCGGAACGGGCTGCTGCTGGGCGAACGAGCCGGCCAGGGCGAGCACGAGCACGATCGGCACGAACCGGCCGAGCAGCATCGCCAGGCCGAGGGCGGTGTTGTAGAACGGCGTGTTGGCGCTGAGACCGCCGAACGCGCTGCCGTTGTTGTTGGCCGCCGACGTGAACGCGTAGAGGACCTCGGAGAAGCCGTGCGGGCTGTCGGTGTTGAAGATCGACGCCCGGGCCGACTGCAGGCCCATCGCGATCGCCGTACCGGCCAGCACCAGACTCGGCGTCGCCAGGATGTAGAGCGAGACGAGCTTCATCTCGCGAGCGCTGATCTTCTTGCGCAGGTACTCCGGCGTCCGACCGACCATCAAGCCGGCCACGAACACGGCGAGGACCGCCAGCACGAGCATCCCGTACAGGCCGGTGCCGGTACCGCCCGGGCTGACCTCGCCGAGCATCATGTGAAACAGCGCGGTCCCGCCGCCCAGCGCGGTGAACGAGTCGTGCGCGGAGTTCACCGCACCGGTCGACGTACCGGTCGTGGACGAGGCGAACAACGCCGACGCCCACTCGCCGAAGCGGGTCTCCTTGCCTTCCATCGCAGCGCCCGCGGCGTGCGTCGCCGTACCGGCACCGCGGACCTCGAAGACCGTCGCGGCGAAGGTGAAGGCGGCCCACAGCGTGCCCATCACGCCGAGGATCGCGTAGCCCTGCCGCTTGTCCTTGACCAGCAGGCCGAAGGTGCGGGTGATGCAGACCGGGATCAGCAGGAGCAGGAAGATCTCGAACAGGTTCGACAGCCCGTTCGGGTTCTCGAACGGGTGCGCGGAGTTGGCGTTGTAGAAGCCACCACCGTTCGTCCCGAGCTCCTTGATCACCTCCTGGCTCGCGACCGGGCCACCCGGGATCGTCTGTGTCTGTCCGACCACACCGGCGACCTCGTGGCCCGACGAGAGGTTCTGTACGACGCCCATCGCGACGAGCAGCAAGCCGCCCACGACGGCGATCGGCAGCAGGATTCGGAGCACGGTGCGGATCAGGTCGACCCAGAAGTTGCCCAGCCGGTCGGTCCGGGAGCGGGCGAAGCCGCGCATCAACGCGACCGCGACGCTGATGCCGACCGCGGCAGAGACGAAGTTCTGCACCGCGAGGCCGGCGAACTGGACCAGGTGGCCCATCGTCACCTCAGGCGAGTACGACTGCCAGTTGGTGTTCGCGACGAACGACGCGGCGGTGTTGAACGACAGCCCCTGCTCCACGCCGGGCAGGCCGTTGGAGAACGGCAGGTGACCCTGCAGGCGCTGCAACCCGTACAGGAAGATCAGGCTGACGGCGGAGAAGGCGAGCAGCGACCGGGCGTAGACGGCCCAGGTCTGGTCGGCCTTCGCATCGACTCCCAGGATCTTGTACGTCGCGCGCTCGACCCGGGAGTCCTGGTCGGCACTGAAAACGCGGGCCATGTACCCACCCAGCGGCCGGTAGGCAGCCGCCAGGAGCAGGACCAGCAGGCCGACCTGGAGCAGGCCGGCGGCGGTGTCGGACATCAAAACCTCTCGGGGAAGACCAGGGCGGCGACCAGGTAGAGAACCAGCGCCGCGGCGACCACGAGTCCCGCGACGTCGTCGGCGCTCACAGCTTCTCCACCCCCCGCAGGGCGAGCCAGACGACCGCGAACGTGCCGGCACAGACGGCCAGGAACAGAAGGTCCTTCACGACCTGCCCCACCCCTCGACTAGGAAGCTCATGTCCCCACTGGACACCGCCCCCTGCCCCGTCAGGAGTCTTCTCTCACACCTCTCACACCTCTCACAGCCGCCGCCCCACCTCTCACGCCCCTCTCACGCCCCAGCGCCTACTCCGGAAGCTCCTGACCGGTGCGCTCGGCAACCATGTACGTGGCGTACCACTGCGGCCACTGCTCGTCGAACACGCCGCCGTTGCGCTTCTCGTGCTCGCCGTGGGCGGTGGCGGCCCGCTGCAGCGCCTGCTCCAGGTCCTCCACCGACGTGTACGTCGTCTCCGCGGGGTCGACGCGGCCGGGCAGACGGGTGGTCACCTCCTGCAGGAGCCAGCCGTTGCCGTCCGGGTCGGTGAACGTCGCGAAGGAGCCGTAGCTGGCGTGGTCGTCGTCCGGGCCGGACGCGCGGCCGCTCGTGTCGTCGCGCTGGAACTGGGCGCCGGGCGACTTCGGGTGGAAGGCCTCGCTGACCTCCACCCCACGGGCGGCGAGCTCCTCGCGGGCGGCCTCGATGTCGGACACGATCAGGTACAGACCACTGGCCGACCCCGGCTCGGCCGTCGTGATGTTGGTCCCGAACTGCACCGACGCCGGCGACCCGGGTGGCGTGAACTGGACCACCCGGAACCCGTTGTCGAACGCGAAGTCGGCATCGAGCCGCCACTCGAGCTTCTCGTAGAACGTCTTCGCCCGATCGACGTCCGCCACGGGAATGACGACTGCCTCGAGCTTGAGATCGGTGGTCATGGTTCTCCTCCAGTGAAGTGGTGTGCCCGCCACCGACTATCCCGCTCCCCGGCCCCCGTCGCACCAGTGAGACTCCCTGGTCCTGCCTCCCGGGTGAGCGCGGCCTGGAGGAACCGCTACTCGGGGCGTTGGAGGGGCTTGGTGGCGGGACCGTCGAGTACGCCGCCGTCCGGGGTGAAGCGGGAGCCGTGGCAGGAGCAGTCCCAGGTGGTGTCGGCGCGGTTCCAGGTCAGCGCGCAGCCCAGGTGCGTGCAGACCGGCTTCACCAGGTGCAGCTCGCCGGAGGCGTCGCGGTAGGCGCCGACCGTGGCGCCCTCGTGGTCGAGGAGGCCGCCGTCGCCGGGTTCGAGGTGGTCGGCGCCGCCGGTGAGGCGTTTGGCGTGGCCGGTGGCGAAGTCCTTGCCGACGGACAGGTTGCCCTTGATCAGCTCGGCGACCGCGGCCGGGCCACCGATCCTGGTCGAGCTGTAGAGGTCGACGTACGGGTTGGCGTGGCCCGCGATCTGGTCGGAGAGGATCTCGGCGGCGATCGTGCCCTGGGTGAGTCCCCACTTGTTCAGGCCGGTCGCGACGAGAACCCGGTCGCTGCCGGGGACACTTCCGACGTACGGCAGCAGGTCGGGAGTGCTGTAGTCGTGGGCCGACCAGGAGTACTCCGCGGTGATCGGGCCGGTGTCCCACGTCGAGCGGACCCAGTTCAGCAGCGCCTCCTCGTTCGCGCCGGTGTCGGCCTGCGCGTTGCTGTCGGCGTCGCCCGGGCTGGTGGTCGCGGGGCCGGAGCCGACCACGATCAGGCCGTTCGGTCCCCCGCCGGGCCACGGCCGGGTCGAACGGACCGGGTCGTCGACGGTGATCGCCATCCCGGCCGGCGCCGGCACGGGCAGCCGGACGGCGATGCCCGACGACCGGCGCGGGCGGACTCGCGCGAAGAATCCACCGGTCACGCCGAGCGGCGAAAGCGTCGCCATCACCGCATGACCGGCAGTGACCGTCGCGCCGGCCTCCGTGCGGACCACCACCTCGTCCGACGTGGAGTCGACGTCGACCACCCGCGTCCGGTCGTAGATCCGGCCTCCCCGCTCCTCGAACGCCGCCGCCAGGCCCACCAGGTACTTGGCCGGGTGGAGATAGAGCTGCTCGCTGAAGCGCACTCCCGCTGCGGCACCAGGGACCCCGACCTCGTTCTGGCCGGCCAAGGTCGCCGCGAGACCGAGGTCGGCAGCGGTCGCCACCTCCCGCTTCAGCGAGTCGAGCCGGCCGGGATCGGTGCTGTAGGCGTACGACGGCGCCGTGGTCAGCTCGCACTCGATGGCCAGCGCTTCCACGAGGCTGGTGATCTGCAGCATCGCCGCTTCGTTGGCGGCGGCGTACAGGGCTGCCTTGTTGCGTCCGTGCCGGTGGACCAGCTCGGTGTAGATCGCACCGTGCTGGGACGTCACCTTGCCGGTCGTGTGCCCACTCGTCCGGGCGCCGACGCCATGGGCTTCGAGCACGATCACGTCGGCGCCGTCGTCGGCCAGCATCAACGCGGTGGACAGACCGACCAGGCCGGCGCCGATCACCACCACGTCGGCCGTGAGGTCGCCGCTCGCCGGTTCGTACCGCGGCATGGTGGTGGTCGCGAGCCAGACACTGCGGGCTGTGTCATCCATACCTGGCCGGTACCCCGGCCGAACCGGCATGCAGAATAGTGAGGTGTCCAGTCCCGCTGAACTCACCCAGGATGCCCACGAGGTCGCCGAGGCCATCGCTCGCCGACTCGCCGACACCGAGCTCAAGGTCGCGGTTGCCGAGTCCCTGACCAGCGGAAGCCTGGCCTCCCAGCTCGGCGCGGCGACGAACGCGAGCGTCTGGTTCGCCGGCGGCGTGGTCGCGTACACGACGGCGGTCAAGGTCCGGGTCCTCGGCGTCGATCCCGGCCCGGTCGTCAACGCGCGCTGCGCGCGGCAGATGGCCCGGGGCACACTCAGCCTCACCCAGGCCGATTTCGCCGTCTCGACCACCGGGGTCGGCGGTCCCGACCCGGACGAAGGCCAACCGGCCGGGACGGTCTTCCTGGCGGTCGCGTCGGCCGACGGCGAGAAGGTCGCCGAGCACCACTTCGACGGTGACCCCGGCGAGGTCGTCCAGGCGGCCACGCTCGAGGCGCTCAGGATGCTCCTCGCCGCGATCAACGCCTGACGGTCAGCGCGCCGCGGTCAGCGCGTGACCGTCACTTCGCCGCGATCAGTGCTTGCGGCGCCGCCTGCTTGATCCGGGTGTTCAGCCAGGTGAGCTGCCGGGACGTCTCCTGCTCACAGGCCTGGACGACGTCCAGCAGCTCCTGGTCCCGCAGGCCTTGAGCGGCCTGCCCGACGACGGTCCAGGTGATGTCGACGAACGACGCCAGCGCGTACAGGTCCTGCAGGTCGCGCAGCAGCCCGACACCGCCTTCGCGCGTCCCACCGAACTCGGCCGCCTCGAGCTGTTCCGGCTCGGAGTCCTCCTGCTCGCCGTACCGCCGTACGACGGGCTCCAGCGCCTCGGTGTGTTTCGTTGCTTGGGCCCCCAGAACCTTGCACAGGTGCTCGACGTCGGGCTCGTCCTTGTGGTGCTCGGCCACCAGCCGGAACGCGTCGCCGAGCGCCTGCTCCGAGTCCCGCAGCAGCCCGAGATAGCTTGCGAGATGCATCAGTCCTCCTTGCTCACCCGGACGGCCGACACCTTGAACGTCGGCTGCTTCGACACCGGATCCCACTCGGTCAGCGTGAACTCGTTGGCCGCCGTCGGCTCGCCGGTGGCGTTGTCCCAGTAGCCGTAGTGGAACGGCACGAAGACCACCCCGTCGCGCCCTTCGCCGATCCGCACCGGGCCGACCATCGACCCGCGCGCCGACTCCACCCGCACCTTGTCCCCCTCGGCCACCCCGAGCTCGTTGGCGTCCTCCTTCGACACCTCCACCCACACCGACGGCGCCGCGTCCCGCAGCCGCCGTGAGCGACCCGTCTTCGTCCTGGTGTGGAACTGGTACGTCGACCGCCCGGTCGTCGCGATCAGCGGGTACGCCGAAGAGATCCACTCCGGCGGCTCCGTGAACTCCGCCGCCTTCAGGAACGCCCGGCCCCCAGGCGCCGCGGCCTTGTACTTCTCCGGCGTCGTGCTCCCGCCCGTCAGCAGGTCGTGCCCGTAGTCCTCGCACACGTCGGGATCGGTCGGGAACCGCGAGTCCGCGTACAGCCGATCGGTCCCGTCCGGTACGTCGTCGGTGCACGGCCACGGGATCCCGCTGTCGCCGCGCAGCCGCTCGTAGGTCAGCCCCGAGTAGTCGCACGGCCGGCCGCGGCTGCACTCCTTCCAGGCGTCGAACGCCGCTTCGGGACTGGTCCACGTGATCAGCGGCTCGCCGTCCCGGTCGCGGAAGTCCATCCGGCGGGCGTAGTCGAGGAAGATGTCGAGGTCGCTGCGCGCCTGTCCCGGCGGCTCGACGGCCTGCTCGGACAGGTGGACGGTCCGGCTGGCGTTGGTGAACGTGCCCTGCTTCTCGCCCCACAGCGCCGCCGGGAGCACCACGTCGGCGTACTGGGCGGTCTCGGTCAAGAAGCCGTCTTGGACCACGAGGAACAGGTTGTCCTGGGCAAGGATCTGGCGGATCCGCGGCAGCTCGGGCAGCGACACCGCCGGGTTGGTCGCGGAGATCCAGAGGAAGTCGATCGACCCCTGCTCGACGTACCGCCACAGCTGCATCGCGTGGGTCGGCGGCGCCCAGTGCGGGATCACCAGCGGGTCGACGTTCCAGAGCCGGGCGAGCTCGTCGATGTGGTCCGGGTTCGCCCAGTTGCGGAAGCCGGGCAGGTCGCCGTCCGCGCCGCACTCGCGGGTGTTCTCGGCGGTCGGCTGGCCGTTCATCTGCAGGATCCCGCTGCCGGGCTTGCCGATCAGGCCGCGCAGCAGGTGCAGGTTGTTCACCTGGCAGGACGACGAGGTCGCCTGGTGGGACTGGTAGAAGCCCTGCAGCACGGTCGACAGCACCCGTTCCGACGTCCCGAAGATCTCCGCGGCACGCCGGACGTCGTCAGCCGGTATGCCGCACAGCTCGGCGACGCGATCCGGCGGGTACGACGCGACCGTCGCCGCGAGCTCGTCGTACCCGATCGTGTGGGCGTCGACGTACTCGCGGTCGATCCAGCCGTGCTCGATCACCTCGTGCAGGAGGCCGTTCATCAGCGCCTGGTTGGTGCCGGGCAGCGGCGCGAGGTGGACGCCGCCGGTCCGTACGGCGATCTCGGCCACCGGCGTCGCGCGCGGATCGACCGCGACGACCACTGGTGGATCCGCCCCTTCGACCCGGTCGAGCACGCGCGACCACAGCACCGTCTGCGTCGCCGCCATGTTGTGCCCAAACAGGAACAGCGCGTCGCAAGCCTCGATGTCGTTGTAGCTGCCCGGCTGCCCGTCCGACCCGAAGGTCTCCTTGAGCGCGGCGGCAGCCGTCGCCGTACAGAGTCTGGTGTTGCCGTCCATGTGCGGCGTACCGAGCCCGGCCTTCCCGATCACGGCCAGGGTGTAGTACTCCTCCAGGAACAGCTGTCCGGACGTGTAGAACCCGTGCGCCAGCGGCTGTCGCTTCTTGGACTCCGCGACGATGCGGTCCATGGCGTCGTCCCAGGTGGCCTGGACCAGTCGGTCGCCCTCTCGCACCAGCGGCGTGGTCAGCCGATCCTGGTCGCTCCACTCCACCGAGCCGTACAGGCCCTTGGGCCCCAGGCGGCCGTGGTTGACCCGGTCGCCGGCCCGGCCCCGGACCCCGACCATGCGGCCGTCCTTCACCGCGATGTCACACGCGCACCCGTTGCTGCACAGGACGCACGCCGACTGCACCCAGCGATCGACGTCGCCCTCCGCGACGCCGTCCCGCAGGTGCTGATCGACCCGTACCGGCCACTCGGTGTCTCGCGCGTGCGGGGTACGACGACCCCAGACCTCGGCCACCCGATCCTCGCTCATACGCCGCCGGTACCCCCGGTTTGTCCGTCGAACCGCAGGGCACCGGGGCAGGCAATCGACCGGCCGCACCACTGGAGGAACGCGTCATGACCGAGAACCGACCGCTGGCCCTCGTCACCGGTGCATCGAGCGGGATCGGACTCGAGCTCGCCCGTCAGTTCGCCACCCACGGCTACGACCTGATCATCGCGGCCGAGGACGACGGCATCGAGACCGTCGCCCCGACGCTGCGCACGGCAGGGGACGCCTCGGTGCAGGTCGAGGCGGCCAAGCTCGACCTGACCACCTCGGACGGCGTACAGCGCCTGCAGACTCTGATCGCCAACCGTCCGCTGGCCGCGGCGGCCCTGAACGCCGGCGCCGGGCTCGGCGGGGCTTTCGTCGACAACGACCTGGCCGAGGAGCTCAAGGTCATCGACCTGAACGTCAAGTCGACGGTCGTCCTGGCGAAGGCCGTGCTGGCCGGCATGGTCCAGCGCAACGAGGGCCGGATCCTGATCACCTCGTCGATCGCGTCGACGATGCCCGGTTCGTACCAGGCGGTCTACAACGCGACGAAGTCGTTCCTGCAGTCGTTCACCGAGGCGCTGCAGGACGAACTGAAGGACTCGGCCGTCACCATCACCTCGCTGATGCCCGGCCCGACCGAGACCAACTTCTTCCACCGGGCAGGCATGGACGACACCCGCGTCGGGCAGTCCGACAAGGACGACCCGGCCGAGGTCGCCAAGCAGGGGTTCGAGGCGATGCTGGCCGGGAAGAACCGGGTGGTCGCGGAGTCGCTGCTGACCAAGGCCCAGGAGCTGGCGAACAAGGTCCTGCCCGACCAGGTCAAGGCCGCCGTCCACCGCAAGATGGCCGAGCCGAAGGACCACTGACTTCGCGACCGTTCGGATGGTGGTGAGCTAGCCGTTTCGGCGTTCCTCCTCGGCCCGCGCCTCGGCGCCGGTCTCGCCGGCATAGCCCTCGTCTACCCCCGCCGTACGACCGACGAACGTCTCGTTGGGTCCGGTACCGGTCGTCGACTCCGTGCCGCCGTCCGGTACGCCGCCGGTGTCGCGGGTCATCGCCACACCGCCCTCTGCCGGGGCGTCCCCTTCGTTGACCCGGTGCGCGGTCCACCAGTCCTTCAGCCGATCCATCACAGACATATCGAGTTCCTCCTCGAGCCGATGCCATTGCACCGCCCGGTACCCGCTCGCGCACCCGGTATCCGGCTCTTGCGCCCGCGCTGCGGCGTGACATATGAATGAGTCATGCATGAAAGCAATCTCTGGGCCGCCTGGACGCTGCGCAGTCACGACGTACTGACCGCCGCGCTGCCGGACGGCCTGGGGTTGCGGGACGCCGCCGCGCTGACGCTGGTCGAAAGTCACCCGGAGTGCTCGGTGGACTGGCTGCTCGCCCGGATCGGGCTGACGCAGTCGGGGACGGTCCGCCTGATCGACCGGCTCGAAAGCTTGGGGTACCTGACGCGTGCCCGGGCCGGTCGCGCGGTCCGGTTGACTCTGCTTCCGGCTGGGCGGGACGTCCTGCGGCAGTGGAACGAGGCTCGGGAAGCCGCCGGCGACGAAGCTCTTCGCGGCCTCTCGCCGTCGCAGCGCGCTGAGCTGAACGTGCTGCTGGGACAGGCCTTGCGGCGTACGGAAAGGCTGCGGGTCGACGCCGACACGACCTGTCGGCTGTGCGACTGGACGGCGTGTACCGAGTGCCCGGTGGCGGAGTCCGTGGAGCAGACATGACGATCGCCACCCCGACCAAGACATCGTCGCTGCCCGCCCCGATGCGCCGGCTTGCGGCGGGGTGGACGCTGGCTTCGGCGGCCGACAACTTCCTGATGTTCGTGCTCTTGTGGAGCGCGGGCCCGCAAGGCTGGTCCGGGCAGCAAACGGCGTTGCTGGTGGTGGCGATCAGGCTCCCTGCCGTGCTCGGGGGTGTTCTCGGCGGCCGTGCGGTCGATCGCTTCGGGCCGGTGCCGATGCTCCTCCTCGACGCGGTCGCCCGGGTGTTCCTGATGGGAGCACTCGCCATCAGCGCGTGGAACGGCGACCTGCACATCTGGACCGTCCTGGCACTCGGCGCTGCCGCCGGTACGACGGCGCCGCTCAGCTACGCAGCCGCCCGGACCCTCGTACCGCGTCTGGTCGAGCCGCACCTTCTCGGCAAGGCCAACGCACTGCTCAGCATCGGCGACCAGTTGCCCCTGCTCCTCGGCGCGATCCTGACCGGTCCCGCCCTCGGCCTGCTCGGCACGGGTCCGGCCTTCCTCCTCCCCTTGGCGATGCTCGTCGCTGTCGCCGTCATCGCGCTACGCATGCGGGCTGCGCCCCAGTACGCACCTGTCCGACCGGACGACGCCGGTACGACGGGAGCCCGGACCTGGCGTTCGGCGCGGGTGATCGGGCTGATCTCCCTCTCCGTGGCCTACTACTTCACGTACGGGCCGTACGAGACGGTCATGCCGTACTTCGTCCGCGAGGAACTCGGCTCCGGCCTTGGTGGCTACACGGTGATCTGGGCCTTGTTCGGCGCGGCCGCCCTGCTGACCCTGCCGCTCGCCGCCCGCCTCTCGCGGCACCGCCCGGGTCTCGTCAACGCCGTCGGCGCGATCGCGTGGGGAGCGCTCATGCTCCCGCTGGCGTTCGTCCACGACCTGACGGCGGTCGCGATCGGCTTCGCGGTCAGCGGAGCGATCTGGGGCCCGTACGCCGCGATCGAGACGACCGCGCTGCACCGCTGGACCGACCCGGCCGACCACGGACGGATCTTCGGCACCCAGCGGGCCGTCCTCGCGATCGCCTCTCCCCTGGGCGCCGCCGTCGGTGCCCTGGGCATCGACCGTCTCTCGCCACCGGCGATCCTCGCGATCTCGGCGGCGGGCTGCGCCCTCGCCGGCCTCGCCGCGCTGTCGATCCGCGACCTGCGCCGTTCACGGTGAACTTGTGCAGCTCGCGTGCCCGGCGCTCGCGGGGGTATCGGATCCTGGACAGATCCGTACGGTGCAAAGGATGTGATGGCGGTGAGCACGTTCCGGAAGGGCGACAAGGTCGAGTGGGACAGTCACGGCGGTACGGCGCACGGCACGGTCGAGAAGAAGATCACCGAGCGGACCCACGCCGGCAAGCGCACGGTCGACGCGTCGCCGGACGACCCGCAGTACCTGGTCCGCAGTGACAAGTCCGGCCGCACCGCCGTACACAAGCCGTCTGCCCTCCGCCGCGCCGCCAAAGGGAAGTGACGACCGCCTAGCGTGCCGGCCGGGAGAACAACGGAGTCTGGGCCAAGCGGTGCTCGATTCGCTGCTTGGAGTCCGGTGCGGCGAGCTGCTCGGCCGAGCGGCGGCTGTTGGCGTTCAGGACGGGACGCCAGGACTCCTGCTCAGCCGCCGAGAGCGTCTGGGCGCTGCCTGAGACCAGCTTGACCAGGAGATCCGCGACCGCGGTCTGCTCCTCGGCGCGCGGGTGGAAGCTGGCGGCCTTCATCAGGTCGACCTCCTGACCCTGCAGCCAGGCCTTCTCCTTGGCGCAGACGTCATGACCCTCGGACGGCTTGAAGACGTCGAGGTACTTCGCTCCGCCCTGCTTGGCCGCCGACTGGATGGCGGTGTTGAGCTCGGTCTCGATCATGTTCAGGTACGCGTAGTCGCCCTTGGCCAGCGGCAGGTCCGGGCAGTTGCCCTTCGCCGGCGCGATCCTCGGGTACCCGACCAGCACGATGGTTGCCTTCGGCGCGATCCTGGACTTGACGGTCTTGACCGCCTCGACCAGCCGGGTCTTGGTCTTGGCGACGTTCTCCTTGAGCTGGTCCTTGCCGCCGGCGGTGAACTGCTTCTTGCACGGAGCACCGTCGGGGTCCGACTTCTGCAGGCTCGGGCAGACGGCGAGCAGGTCGGCGAACAGGCCGAAGTCGTTGGCGCCGAGTCCGATCGTGACGAGGTCGGTCTGCTTGGTCAGCGCGTCGACCTGCGGAGGCACGAAGCCGGTCGGCGTCGCCTGCGCCGTCTTCAGATGTGTCGTGTCCGCACCGCCGCAACTGACGTCGGTCACCTTCGGCACCTTCAGCTTCGGCGCGGCCAGCGCGGGGTAGTTGCCGCCACCCGACCGCAGGCACCCGAGATTGGCCAGATCCAGCGGCGGGACCAGCGGTGCCGCGGTGTAGGAGTCGCCGAGCGCGACGTAGTTCTTGAAGCTGGGCGCCGACACTGCCGCGTCGGCGCCGGCCACGGGAAGCAAGGACGTCGCCGCCAGTACGGCGGTCACGCGAAACCACTTCATGAAGCCTCCGTCAATCGTGGCGGAAGGCGGCCCGCCGGTCGTCGTGAACGGCAATGCTAGGCCGACGCGAAGGCGGTCCGCGACAACAATTGTTTGAGAAGTCAATATCACTTTGATGAACACCCGCGAATTCTTCGGATTGCCGGTTTCGCACCTGGTTGCCCGGGGCACCGACGGGCAGATCAAGCAGTGGTCCGGAGATGTGGCTGCGCTCGGCACGAGCAGCAGGGTGACCCATGCCGGACGTCGTTTCGTGTTCCACCGTTGAAGATCGAACCCAGCGGGACGAGGTGACCCGGAAGCTCCTCCAGGCCCGGGAGACCTCCGCGGACCCCGCCGAGCGGGAGCGCCTACTGGCCGAGGCCGTGCTGCTCAACCTGCCACTGGCGCGGGAGGTCGCCGCCCGGTTCTCCGGGCGCGGCATTGCCGACGACGACCTCGAACAAATCGCCGCACTGGGGCTGCTGAAGGCGCTCCATGCCTTTCGCGCGGACGACGGCCGATCATTTCTGGCGTTCGCCGTGCCGACGGTCTCGGGCGAACTCAAACGCTACTTCCGCGACGCCGCCTGGCTGGTCCGGATTCCGCGCCGGCTGCACGAGGTGCTGGTCGAGCTGGAGCGCATCGAGACCGCCCCGGAGTCGGCCGAGGGCCGGCTCGACCACTCCCGGTGGGAGGTGGACGAGGCGTTGCGCGCCCGCGCCTGCAGGTACGGCGTACCGGCCGAAGCCGTCACGGATCTGCCTGCGGACACCGACGCGCTCAGCGTGGCGATCGAGCGGTTCGAACAGGCCGACCTGGCCCGGTCGGTGCTCGCCGGTCTCGACGCCCGGTCGCGGAAGATCCTGGTCTTGCGGTTCGTCAAGGAACTGTCCCAGGCCGAGATCGGGGCCGCGGTCGGCCTCAGCCAGGTGCAGGTGTCCCGCGAGATCCGCCGCGCGCTCGCGACGGCTCGCGCGCGGCTGGCGGAACTCGGCGGGTAGACGTGCGGAAGGGGCCGGAAGCTGGATGCTTCCGGCCCCTGCGGTCCGCCGCTCCCGGTAGCCCGACGCTCACCGGGGCCAATCGATCGCGCAGTGGCGCGCGGCCGGACCGGATGGTTGGCCGAAACGTGCCGGGCTGTGGCCGAAGGAGAAGTGGATCAGCCGGCCATCTTGACCATCTGCTTCGGCAGCTGCTTCAGCTGGTCGGGCACCGGCACCTTGCCGTCGAGGCCCTTGAGCATCGCCTTGCCCGCGGTCTCGTACTCGTCCGGCATCTCGAGGCCCAGCGCCTCGAGCAGCGCGTCGATCAGCTGGATGACCGCGCCGAGCAGCGTCTCCATCGGGATCGGCCCGGCCATCCACTTCTGGTCCGCCGCGCCCGACGGCGGCACCGTCGAGGTCGGCAGCGCCTGCTTCGCGACGCCGATCATCGAGCTCAGGGCCTTGCCGTTGGCCTTGTTGATCAGCGACCCGGTCTCCTTGTTGTAGGTCCACTTCTGGCCGTCACCGGCCCGGCACGGCAGCACCAGCAGCGGTGCGCGCTCCGCCACCTGCACGAGGTCGGCCGCGGTGTCCAGGCAGGCGCCGTTGGGAAGGTCGCCACCGACGTCCTTCGACATCGACACCATCAACTGGTGGTCCGCGGTGTAGGTCCACTGCTGGATCTTGCCCTTGGACCCCTTGTTGCACTTGATCATCACCGCGGTCGGGATGCCGTCCGGGGTGACCGCGAACGTCAGGCACATCTTCTTCTGCACGCGGTTGGTGTACTGCCTGGGCTTGCCGACCGGCAGCTCCGCCGGTGGCGCGGCCGCGGTGTGCTCCGCCGGAGCCGGCGCCGTGTTCGCCTGAGCTGTGCCGGGCATCGTTCCGGCCGCGAGCGCCGCGACCACCAGCAGGGCACCGCTCCGCGTCAACAGACTGCGAGTACTCAAAGCAACCTCCACTGTCGGGCCTGGAAGGCGACGGGTCTCGACCCCTGCGCCGCTGGACGACCGGTGACCGTCCGCAGCGTTTCGCCACACTCAGTAATTCCCGGCCGGCGCCGCAGCGACAACTGCCACTAGATGCCAGTGGCAACGAGTTGCCAGGCCGCCGTGACCTTTCCCCGCTGGGCAGGTCACGGCGCAACACGATCGCCGGACCGCCGAGCACAGCTCGCGCCGCAACCGCGCCGCGTTCGCAACCCGTTCCGGGAAGGACCGTGATACGTCCCGTGAATAGGCCGGCCGGCGGCCGGGAAGCAGCGTGTGTCACTTTCGAATCGAAAGCCCACGCCGGACATGAACAAGCGATTGATGGGTACGGGCTGCGATGCACGCCAATGACCGCGGTCCAGGGATGTGGCCGCGCCGTGATGCAACCCATCGCGAGGTCAGCTTTCATGCACATCACCGAACACCCCGATCTCAGCTCGGTCCCCGTCAACTGCACGTCCGCGGAGCAACGAGCCCGGCGCGACGCCGCCACGCGTGAACTGCTGAGCGCCAGAGCCCGGTGCACCGACGAGGCCGAGCGGCAGCGCCTGCTTGAGCAGGCTGTCGAGCTCAACATCGAGCTCGCCCGCGGCATCGCCCGCCGCTTCCGGGGCCGCGGGGCCGAGGACGAGGACCTCGAGCAGGTCGCCTGCCTCGGGCTCATGAAGGCCGCCAACGGGTACCAACCCGACAGCGACGTCCCGTTCATCGGGTACGCCGTACCGACCATCCGCGGCGAGGTGAAGCGCTACTTCCGCGACTGCACCTGGACCGTCCGGATCCCCCGCTCGCTGCAGGAGCTCCAGGGCAAGATCGCCCGGGCCCTGCCGGGACTGACGCAGGAGCTCGGCCGCGAACCGACGCTGCCGGAGCTCGCGGCCCACCTGCGCGTCGGCCTGCAGGACGTCCAGCAGGCCGAAACCGCGTACGGATGCTTCAACGTCCTGTCGCTGGACCGGCCGGCCGCCGACGGCGATCAGGTGCTCGGCGACATCGTGGCCGACGACGAGGACCCGTACCTGCGCCAGCTGGAACGGGTCGACATGCTCGGCCCGGTCGTCGCCGAGCTGGCGCCGCGGGACCGGCGGATCCTAGAGTTGCGGTTCGTCGAGAACATGACGCAGGCCGACATCGGCAGCGAGCTCGGCATCAGCCAGATGCAGGTTTCGCGGTTGCTCTCGAGAATCCTCGCCGAGCTCCGGACCCGCCTCGGGCCGGTGGAGGCGGCTGCCTGACCCCGGCCGGCCCGCCCCCTGGGAAGCTCACTCTTCCGGCGTCGAGTCCGCCTTCACGGCGCCGCGGCTGCCGAGGGGGCGAGGCCGGCCCTTGGTGGTGTCCCGGACCGTCTGCTGCTCGCTCTCGGCGTTGATCTCGGCGCCGAGCAGGATGGCGTACGCCGTGAGCCAGAGCCACAGCATCAGGACGACGACCGCGGCCAGACTCCCGTAGGTCTTCGCGTAGCTGCCGAACGTCGCGACGTACAGCGAGAAGCCGATCGACGCGACCAACCAGATGACCGTGGCAACGACCGCGCCCACCGACACCCAGCGCAGCCGGGGCGCGTCCCGGGCCGGTGCGAGGCGGTAGGTGACGGCGAGCGCCACCATGATCAGCAGCACCGCGACCACGAGTCTGGCCGCTTCGAGCAGCACGCGGACCGCCGTCGGTACGTCCTCGGAGATCGCCGCTCCGACCGCGAACAGCCCGATCGCCAGCAGGACGAAGACGATGGCCCCCAGCGTCATCCCGAGCGCGAGCAGCTTGCGGCGGACGAACCCGCGGGTCTCCTCCTCGTCGTACGCGAGGTTGACCGCGGTGATCAGGTACCCGACGCCGCCGGACGCGCTCCACAACGCGGTCGCGACCGCGACGACGACGCCGATCCCGAGACTCTGCCGCGGCGCCGACGTCAGGGTGTCGATCTGCTGCAGCAGCAGGTCCCGCGCCGACGACGGTACGGCGGCCGCCAGATCCTGCGCCTGACGGCGGATCTGCGCCGGATCGGCGAGCAGGCCGTAGGCCAGGACGGCGGCGACCACGCCGGGGAACAACGACAGGAACCCGAAGAACGCGACCCCGGCGGCGAGCAGCGGGACCTGGTCCGCCTTGGCCTCGGCCCAGGCCCGCTTGAGGATCTGCCACCACCCGGCGGCGGGGATCTCGGCCGGTTTGTCGGCCTCGACCCCCGGCACGCCGGGCTTCGTGTCCGCGGTCATCAGCTCGGCGAGCCTGCTTGGCGGACGGTGTCGGCGGAGTCCTTGGACTCGTCCGCGACCCGGTGGGTCGCCTCGCGGCCCTGGTCGGCGACCGTGGAGGCCGCGTCGCTCGCGGTCTGGCGAACGTGCTCGACCGCCTCCTGCGCGGGCTGCTGCAGGTTCTCCTTGACCTCCTGCACAGCCTCCGCCGCGTGCTCCTTGATCGGACCCGCGGCCTCCATCGCCTTGTCCTTGACCTCGTGCGTGAGCTCCTGCTCCTTGGTCGAGGCCGGCAGAGCGGCGGCGACCACCCAACCGGCAGCGAAAGCGATCAGGCCGGCCGCCAGCGGCGTACCGCGGGTCTGCTCCCGCGCACGGTCCGGTGCGGCACTCACCGCGTCGCCGACCCGGCTGCCCGCGTCGCTCACGGTCGACGCGGCCGAGCCCGCCGCGCTGCTCACCGTCGTACCGGCCGAGTCCGCCGTGCCCATCACGTGGTCCTTCATCCGGCCGAATCCGCCCCGGACCCGCTCGACCCGGCGCTCGACCACTCGGCTGGGACTGACCTTGTCGGTGAGGGCGTCCACGTCGCGGCCGAGATCACGCCGGGTGTGCTCGATGTCGCGCCTCAGTTGTTCTGTGTCTTCAGCCATTTCGCGTCCTCCTTGACAGATTCGATCGTCTGATCGGGCTTCGGGTCGAACTC
Source organism: Kribbella lupini (assembly GCF_039529595.1). Lineage (NCBI taxonomy): Bacteria > Bacillati > Actinomycetota > Actinomycetes > Propionibacteriales > Kribbellaceae > Kribbella > Kribbella lupini. Next base: position 2,314,100 of record NZ_BAAANC010000001.1, read on the forward strand.
CTGCAGTTCCTTGCGACCGCTGGCCGCCATCACCGCGGCGACGACGGCCCACACCGCGGTCACGATCAGGGCGGCCCAGGCCAGGTGCATCACCTCACCGAGCGCCCACATCGCCGTCAGGGACAGGAAGAGCGCGACCATCCAGCCGGCCACCGCGGCCCCGCCGAGCAGCCCCGCGCCCTTCCCCGCCTTCTTGGCCTCGTCCCGCAGCTCCGCCTTGGCCAGCGCGAGCTCCTGACGGGTGAGCCGGCCGAGATCGTCGGTCAGGTGCGTGACCAGGCTCCCCAGCGAGTCGTCGGTCGTGGGCGGGTCGGCGTCGTAGGGACGTCCACTGGTGGTCATCTCAGCGCTCCGCCCCGGGACCGAACCTGGGCTCCACCGGTGCGCCGGGGTCGAGATCGGGCGCGGTCGGCGTCGGCACCGGCCGGTCCATCGGCGCTAACCCCGGATCGATCGGGCCGTTCTGCGTGCCTACCGGACCCGGCCCGGAAGCCGGCGTCATCGGAGGCTCGCTCACCACAGGCGGCGGCGGAACGAGGTACTCGTCGGGCGGCGTCCGATCACCGGAGACGTTCTGCATCCGTCCCCCGGACGAGCCGCTCGACTTGGCGTCGGCCGTCAGCGCGCGCGTCATCCGGCCCGCGACCACACCGAGGACCGCGGCCCCCAGCAGGAACGTGCCCGGCCGCTTGCGCGCGTACCGCCGTACCTCGTCCAGCAACTCCCCCGGCTCGTGCTGCTGCAGGAAATCCGCCGCCTGGTTGCTGATCTGCGCTCCGTGCCCGGCCAGTTGCGCGCCCCAGCCGGACTGACCGTGCTCGGCCATCCCACGCAGTTCGTCCGCGACGGACCGCAGCCCCTCGGCCGCCCGGTCCTTCTGCTGGCCCGCCTGCTCGACCAGCTGGTCCCGGGTCTGCCCGGCCAGCTGGGCGGTCTGCTGCCGTACGTCGGACGTGACGTCAACAGCCTTCTCCTTCGCCGTACCGGCTACGTCGCGCGCTGCCTCGCCGGCCGTCTCCTTCAGATGGCCTGCTTCTTGCCGCGCCGTCCCGGTCACGCCGTCCGGTTCGGTACCGGACGAGGTGCCCGGATCCATCCGGTGATCCGTCGTGTGCGTCATGCCAACTCCTTCCAGAGTTTCCGATGCGCCCCGGTAGCCATCCGAAGCGCCCGGAAACCTCTGGAAAGCGACGTATTTCAGAGTCGCCGGATGCGGGCGTGCGCGATCGCGGCGCGGGCGGCGTTCGAGCCGCAGGCGCCGTGCACGCCGCCGCCCGGGTGAGCGGAGGCCGAGGCGAGGTACAGCCCCTTGACCGGCGTCTCGGCGCGGCCAAGGCCCGGGATCGGGCGGAAGACCAGCTGCTGGTGGAGAGCCGCGGTGCCGCCGTTGACCGCGCCCCCGACGAGGTTCGCGTTGCGGGCCTCGAGGTCGCGCGGGGTAAGGATGCGGCGGGCAACGATCCGGCCGGCGAAGCCCGGTGCCGCGCGCTCGACCTGGTCCTGCATCCGGTCAGCGAACCGCTGGCCCTCGTCGGCGGTCCAGGCGCCGGTGAAGTCCGCGTCGCCGCGGATCCGTTGCGGGACGTGGGTGTAGGCCCAAGCCGCCTCAGTGCCGGCCGGCGACCTGCTCGGATCGGCTGTCGTCATCTGGCCCATCAGCAGGAACGGTTCGTCCGGGACCCGGCCGGTCGCGATCTGCGCCGCCGCGACGCTCAGCGAGTCCACCGAGTCGGCGATGTGGACGGTACCCGGCGATTTCGACGGCTTCTCCTGCCACGGGATCGGCCCGTCGAGCGCCCAGTCCACCTTGACCGTGCCCGGGTCCCACTCGAAACCGCGCATCGCCCGCTTCACCCGGGCGGGGACGGCATCGGCCGGCAGCAGTTCGCCGTACAGAGCGGGCGCCGACACGTCCGCGAGCACCGCACGGCGTACGGGATGGAGCTCACCGCCCTCGGTCCGTACGCCGGTAGCCCGACCGCCCGTGACCTCGACGCCGGTGACCCGCTCGCCGCACCGGATCACCCCGCCACGCCCCACGAACCGGCGGGCCAACGCCAGGCTCAGCTGGCCCGCCCCACCCCGCGGCACCGGGTAGCCGAACTGCTGCCCGAGCATCACCAGCAGCCAACCCATCAACCCGGAACCCGCCGACTCCGGGCTGATGTCCGCGTGCTGTGCGTTCGTTGCGAGCAGCATCTTCGCCGCGTCCCCGTGGAAGTTCCGGTCCCCCAGCGAGCGGACCGACGACGCGAGCAGCCGGATTCGCTCCAGGCCTCGCCGGCCGAGCAGGTGCGACGCGAGCGCCGCGCCGGAGCGGACCGGCGGAAACGGGTCGAGCAGCAGCCCGACCATGCCGCGCTGGATCCGCCGCCAGTCGTCGTACATCGCCAGCCAGTTCTCGCCGTCGCCGGGTGCCATCCGCTCCAGCTCGGCAGCGGTCTCGAAGGGATCGTTGTGCACGATCGCCCAGCCGCCGTCGGTCATCGGGTTGCCGACCGGCGCCGGGGCGTTGGACCATTCCAGGCCCCACTCGTCGAGCTTCAGCGCCTGGATCGTGGGCGAGACCGCGGCCAGCGGGTAGAACGAGCTGAACGTGTCGTGGACGAACCCCTCCGCGACGTCCTCGGCGCTGCGGACCGCGCCGCCGACCTCCTCGTTCGCCTCGAGCAGGAGGACCTCCCAGCCCTGGTCGGCCAGCAGGTTGGCGGCCACCAGACCGTTCGGGCCCGCACCGATCACGATCGCGTCCGTCATGGCCGCCCGGTGTCCAGGAAGCGGTCAGGTCATGCGCGATGGGTACAGGGACGGCATGAGTGAGAACGAACGTCTGATCAACGCGTCCGTCGACGAGGTGTTCGCCGTCCTGACCGATGGCTGGTCGTACGCCGGGTGGGTGGTCGGCGCGTCCCGGGTCCGTGACGTCGAGGAGGGCTGGCCGAACCCCGGGTTCAGCATCCACCACTCGGTCGGGACCTGGCCCCTGCTCATCAACGACACCACCACGGTCGAGGAGTACGTCCCGAACTCGCTGCTGCGGCTGCGGGTCCGCGCCTGGCCGACCGGTGAGGGCCAGGTCGAGTTCGAGGCGACGGAGAAGGATGGTCGCTGCCACCTGGTGATTCGCGAGCACGCGGTGAAGGGCCCCGCCGCACTGATCCCCGCGGCGGTCGTCGACCCGGTCCTGAGCGCGCGCAACACCGAGACGCTGCGTCGCCTCGCGCTGATCGCCGAGGGACGTCACGGGTGATCGTCACCATCACGGGCGCGTCCAGCGGCATCGGCCGGGCCGCCGCCCTGGGCTTCGCCGCCCGCGGTGACACCGTCGTACTGGCCGGGCGGTCGCGCACCAGCCTCGACCGGGTCGCCGCCGAGTGCCGCGACCGCGGTGGTGAGGCCGTCGTCGCTCCGACCGACGTGGCCGACGCCGAGCAGGTCGACGTACTGGTCGAGTTGACCGTCGCGAGCTGCGGCCGGATGGACGTCATGCTGCACTGCGCGGCCGTGATGGCGTACGGCGAATTCACGCAGGTGCCACCGGACGTCTTCGAACGCGTGCTGCGCGTGGACATCGACGGCACCGTGCACGCCTCCCGCTCGGCGCTGCGCCGGTTCACGGAGCAAGGCGAAGGCCACCTGATCCTGCTCGGCTCGGTGGTCGGCAAGATGGCGCCGCCGTTCATGAGTTCGTACGTGACGAGCAAATGGGCCGTGCACGGCCTGGCCCGAGCGCTGCAGGCCGAAGTCCGTTCCAGCCCGGGGATCCACGTCAGTCTGGTGGCGCCGGGCAGCATCGACACGCCGGTCTACGAGCGGGCCGGCAACTACATCGGGCGGGTCGGGCAGCCTCCCCCACCGGTCGCCGACGTCGGCAAGGTCACGTCCGCGATCCTCGCGCTGGCCGACAGTCCACGCCGCGAGGTGTCGGTCGGCCTGATCAACCCGCTGATGGTCTTCGGCTTCCGCTACCTGCCGGCCGTGTACGACGTCCTGGTGACACCGTTGATGAAGCGTCTCGGTCTGTCCCGCACCCCGGTCGAGGCGACCCCGGGCAACGTCTTCGACCCCAGCTAGCCGAACGAGTGCATCGCCCCGGGTACCGGGGAGGCGGTCTGTCTGGACAAAGGCGGGCCTTCGGGGTGCACGAAAGGGACTCACGATGACTGTGGGTGGAGTGGACACGTACTACGACTACGAGAAGCGTCGATGGATGCACCGCAGGCTGGGCGGCGGACCCGTCCGGCCGGAACCGTCGAACCCGCCGGAAGCCGAGGAGGGGATTGACAGTCCGGAGGCCGGGTACCGGCTGGACCAGACCGTTGTCCCTCCCGAGGAGCGCAACGGCCGGCAGAGCGGAAAGACCGAAAGCAGCGCGCAGGGCGGCGTCGCCACCCAGCGGCGCTGACTTCGGCGTGCCGCAGTACTTCTGAACGAGAAGGGATCACCACCATGGCGGGCGATGTCGTCGATCTGATCATGCAGGACCACCGCGAGGTCGAGCGGCTGTTCGACGAGTTGAAGGACGAGCCGGACAAGCGCCCGATGCTGGTTCCGGTGCTGACCACCCTCCTGTCGGCGCACAGCCGCGCCGAGGAGTCCGCGGTCTACCCGGTCGCCGCCGCGGAGGCGGACGAGGCCGACGACGTGGCCCACAGCCAGCAGGAGCACGTCGAGGCCGACCAGCTGCTCGAGAAGCTCGGCAAGACCGACCCGACGTCGGGCGAGTTCGACAAGGTGCTGCAGAACCTCATCGACGCCGTGACCCACCACGTCGAGGAGGAGGAGACCAAGGTCCTCCCCGGCATGCGGAAGAACCTCAGCGACGAGCGCCGCGCCGAGCTCGGCGAAGCCTTCGCCGCCAGCCGCAAGGAGCACCTCGGTGACCAGCCCGAGGATATCACCCGCGAGGAACTGTTGCAGCAGGCCCGCAACGCCGACGTCTCCGGCGTCGCCTCGCTCGGCAAGGAGCAGCTGAAAAAGAAGCTGCAGGAGGAGTCCGAGGAGTAGTCCGGTGCGCAAGGCAACGGTCGTGGTGAGCACGGTGCTGCTCACCGCGACCGCCTGCGGCTCCGGTACGCCGGACGCCTCGTCGACGGTCGCCGAACGGTTCTACCAGGCGATCCAGGCCAAGGACGGCGGCACCGCCTGCTCGCTGCTGGCACCGAAGACCGCGCAGGAGGTCGAGGAGTCGGGCCAGGCGTCGTGCGACACCGCGATCCTGGACGAGGACATCCCCGACGGCGGCACCGTGACCGACCTGCACCAGTACGGCGGTCAGGCCCAGGTCCGGCTGCGCGGCGACACGGCCTTCCTGGCCGAGTTCGACGACGGCTGGAAGATCGTCGCGGCGGCCTGCACCCCGCAGGGCGAACAACCCTACGACTGCAAGCTCAAGGGGTGACCACCGATGCGCGCGATCTTCACCGTCTACCTCGGCCTGGTCGTCCTCGGCCTGGCGTACTTCTTCGCGCTGGGGGTGATGCACCGATGAAGCGACTTCGCAGCCACTCGCTGAGCCTGGGCTTCGGCGCGCTGTTCCTCGGCGCCCTGATCGGCCAGGCCTTCGCGGGCCTGGCCGACTTCAACAACCAGCAGGTCGCCGAAGGCCTGGCCACGGTCAGCTTGGGCCATTACGTCACCTCGGCCGACTTCGCCGTCGACGTCACCGAGAACTGGCAGAGCGAGTACCTGCAGTTCTTCCTGTACGTCGTACTGACGGTCTGGTGGGTCCAGCGCGGCTCACCCGAGTCCAAGCAGCTCGACGAGCGCGGCCGGGAGTCCGACGAGAAGCAGAAGGTCGGCAAGTACGCCCAGTCCGACTCACCCCAGTGGGTGAAGGCCGGAGGATGGCGGACCAGGATCTACTCCTCGTCGCTCGGCCTGCTGATGGTGACGGTCTTCCTGGCCTGCTGGCTCGTCCAGTCGGTCGCCGGCTGGTCGACGTACAACGAGCAGCAGCTCGAGCAGCTCCAGGATCCCCTGTCCTGGCTCTCCTACCTCGGCTCAGCCGACTTCTGGAGCCGCAGCCTGCAGAACTGGCAGTCCGAGTTCCTCGCGGTGGGTTCGATGGCGGTCTTCAGCATCTACCTCCGCCAGCGCGGCTCCCCCGAGAGCAAACCGGTCGGCACCTCCCACGAGTCCACCGGCATCGCCGGCTGACCAGCGCGTGCGCATGGAGGGGCGGACGTCGGGTACAGCATGATTTTCCCCGGACGGAGGACCGAACCATGGGTGCCGCACTGGTAATACCACTGATCGTCATCGTCCTGGCAGCGGTCGCCTACCTGGTATGGACGCTGTTCGCGGCCGGCCGCGGCGCTGTCGAGGTGGCCAAGTCGGCGCGCGGTGAGAACTCGGGCGAGACCGCGGCCCACACCGACACCGACGATCACAGCAAGATCCGCGACGTCTCGACCAAGCCGCCGCAGGAGTAGCAGCCCGGCCGGCCGGCGACCGGCCGGGCCGGGCGTCACTCCTTCTTGAGTTTGTCCTGGGCGGTTCCGGCCAGCTTCTCCATGGTGTTGGGCAGGTCGGTCGTGCCGTAGAAGCGGGCGTCCGGGTGGGTCGGCGGCGGCATCGGGGCGCTCGTGGTGGGGCCGTCGTGGTAGGTGAACTCGCCGTTGCCGTCCGGCGTCGGGCCCTTGGCCCAGGTGCCCTCGCTCGCGGTCTGGCCGTCGCTGAAGTTGAGGTACTGGTACGAGACCTCGGTGTGCTCCTTGCCCTGCGGGAAGTTGCTCGGCACCGGCAGCTTCTCGGCGCCTTCCTCGCGGAGTTCGGCTGCGGCGGCCAGCCACATGTTCTGGTGCATCGTGTCGCGCGCCAGCAGGAACGACAGCAGATCACGGACGCCGTGGTCGTCGGTCATGTGGTACAGCCGGGCGACCTGCACCCGGCCTTGCATCTCCGCGTTGGCGTTGGCCTGGAAGTCGGCCAGCAGGTTGCCACTGGCCGTGATGTAGCTGCCCTGCCACGGGTTGCCCATGCTGTCGGTCGCCCGCGCGCCGGCGCCCGCGACGATGGCCTGCTGGATGTCGGTGCCACCGACCACGGCCGCGACCGTCGGATCGTCCTGGACCGCGTCCTCGGTGATGCCGAGCGGCGCCTTCTCCAGCAGCTGGGCGATCATCGTGGCCAGCATCTCCACGTGCCCGACCTCCTCGGCGCCGACACCGAAGACCAGGTCGCGGTACTTGCCGGGCGTGTGCATGTTCCAGCCCTGGAACATGTACTGCATTGCCACCGTGATCTCGCCGTACTGGCCGCCGAGCACCTCCTGCAACTTGCGCGCGTAGACCGCGTCGGCACGATCCGGCGTGGACTTGAACTGCAACTCCTGACGATGGAAGAACATTCGCCGCCTCCTCGGGGCTAGGGGAAGCCGCAGGGTTCCCCAAGCCTTCCCGTACAAACGGTCGGCGAGCAGCGATTGTGGCCGGGAAACGTGGGTATCGGGCGACAGTCCGGCGACAGGTCAAACCGCGGCCGCCCCGGCCGGATCTTCGGTGAGCAGGCCCGCCCATGCCTCGAGATCACGCAGCCCACCCGTCCACCACCGTCGAGCGGCGACAGGTCCTGCGGGACCGGCGCTCGGCGGAGATCGAGCACCTGCTCCGGCTCGGCGCCGCCGTCGACGCGGACCGCAGGGCGTCGTACCAGGACCGGGCCGTCGAGCTCGGGGTTCCGATGGCGCACACGCTGGCCGCCCGGTACCGACAGCGCGGTGTCGAGCGCGAGGACCTGAACCAGATCGCCTGCGTCGGTCTGGTGAAGGCGGTGCGCGGCTACCGTCCCGGCCCGGAGACCGACTTCCGCTCGTACGCCGTACCGACGATTCGCGGCGAGCTGCGCAAGCACTTCCGCGACACGGCCTGGATGGTCCGGCCGCCGCGCCGGATCCAGGACCTGCAGACGGCGATCAACGCGACCGAGGGCGAGCTGGCGATCCGCCTGCAGCGTTGGCCGACGTACGACGACCTGGCGACGGCGATCGGCGTACCGGCCGGTGAGATCGTCGACGCGCAACGCGCGCAGGGCTGCTTCCACCCGGTCTCACTGGACGCCCGGTTGCGGACAGCGCCGGACCTCACGCTGGAGCATCTGCTCAGCGGGCCGGGCAACACCTACGAACTGGTGGAGCACGTCGAGACGCTGCGCCCGGTGGTCGCCCAGCTGCCCGAGCGCGACCGGCTGATCCTGCGCCGGAGGTTCGTGGACCACCGCAGCCAGGCCGAGATCGGCGCGGAGATCGGGGTCAGCCAGATGCAGGTCTCCCGACTGCTCCAGCGGATCATGCTGCTGCTGCGCTCGGCGCTGCTGGCCTGAGGATCTGTCAGCGGACCAGTGGCACCGTGGCCCGGATGACCACGACGTCTTCCTCGTCGATGTCGGCCGGGATCCTGCCTTCGGCTTGCTGGGCTCGCATCAACGGGCCCAGCGGCCCGCGGACCTGCGTCCGGACCTCGGCATCGACCAGGCCGGCGGCCCGCAGCCGGTCCAGCGTGGTCTCGGTGCCGATGAGCGAGGAATGGACGAGCAGCAGCACCCCACCGGGCCGCAGGTGGGCCAAAGCCCCGTCGCACAACGCGTCGAGGACGATCCGACCGTCGTGGCCCGCTTCCCACGCGCGGCTGGCGCCACGGCGAGGCACCTCGGGCCTCGGTGAGGGCACGTACGGTGGGTTGCTGGCGATCAGGTCGAACTGTTCGCCGGCCACCGGCGCGAAGTTCCGGCCGCGCCGCGTCCGCACGCGAAGGCCGGCCCGGGCCGCGTTGAGCCTGACCGTGAGCAGCGCTCGCCGGGAGACGTCGACCGCTGTCGTGGACGCGCCGCACTCGGCCGCGGTCAGGGCGAGAACGCCGCTGCCCGTACAGATGTCGAGCGCCGTCGAGCCTGGGCCGAGGCGCTCCTGGCGGATGGCGTCGGCCAGCATCCACGAGTCGGAGATCGGGGCGAAGACGCCGGGCAGCGTGAGCAACTTCATCGGGTGAACACCTCCGTGAGCCAAGGGACCGAACCTTCGGGACCGAGCGCCCGGAGGTGCTCCACCGGCGGGTCCTCCACGATCGCGCGGGCGTCGTCGAGGTCCGCCGGTGCGTAGGGCTCGGCGAAGTCGATGAGGTCGTGCAACAACCGGCGGGTGGGCCGGGCCTCGCCGGTCCGAAGATCGAGCAGTTCGCCCCGGACGCCGTCACGCAGCGCGGCCCACCGGTTCTCGGCGATCCTCCAGGTCGGTGCCGGCGGCTGCAGCCCGCCGAGTTCGTGCCGCTCGGCCAATCCGGTGGCGAGTGCGTGGACGAACCCGGCGATCGCGTGGGTCCGATCCACGGTGGCCTGGACGTCGAGGACCCGCAGTTCGAGGGTGCCGTAGCGCAGGTGCGGCCGCAGCTCCCACCACCATTCGGAGCCGTCGGCAACTGTTCCGCCGTGGGCGAGCCAGTCGAGATCCTCGGCGTACTGCTCCCAGGAGGCGATGACCGGCGGTACGCCTTGGCGGGGCAACAGGGAGGCGATCACCGGACGTACCGAGCACAGGCCGGTGTCGCGTCCGCCGATGAAAGGCGACGCACCGGCCAGTGCGGCCAACTCCGGCAGGAGATTCCGCAGTGCGTGGTACACGGCCAGCGTGGTGTCGGCGTTGCCGAAGGCAAGGTGTATCTGGAGCGACGAGACCAGCTGGCGTTCGATCACCGAGCGGTACCGGGCACCGAGCTCGGCCGCCCGCGCCGTCGGTGACAGCGTGGCGGGTCCTTCGAAGAGCGGATGCACGGGTGCGGCGATCACGGCAAGTTCCGGGTCGCAGGCCGCAGCCAGCAACGCGCGGGTGGCGCGCAACTCGTCGACGGCGCCCGCGACGTCCTTGTGTACGGCGGTCGCGATCTCGACCTGGCAGGCCACCAGCTCCGGCTTCACCCGCGGGTCGTCGATGCGCGCCAGCACCGGGGCCGCGTCCGCGGGCGCCCAGTTGCCCCGCCGTACGAGCAGCAGCTCTTCTTCGAAGCCCACGGTCCCGGCCACGGTGCTCGAGAACAACGACCGGAGGTCGTCCGGGCGGGTCGGCGCGGGGGTGGGATCGGGTGTGGCAGCGATCATGAAACCTCCCGTCGGCACCGAACGAGACGGTGCCGGCGTTCCTGAGGCTCACCTCCGAACCTGACCTGCCGGTACCCGGCGCAAAACCGGTCGTGCGGCGGGCGATATCGGCCGTTACGCGGGGGTACCGGGGCCCGAAGTTTCCTCACTCACAGGAAGGTCGGGCTCATGGCGCAGGCCGGCATCAGCAAGAACTCCACCACCACCGTCCAGAAAGCGGCCACCGCGGTAGCGGTCGTCTTCCTGGTCGTGGGCGTCCTGGGATTCATTCCCGGGATCACCACCGACTACGACACGATGACGTTCGGCGGCCACCACTCCGAGGCCAAGCTGCTGGGCATCTTCCAGGTGTCCATCCTCCACAACATCGTGCACCTGCTGTTCGGCATCGCCGGTCTGGCGCTGGCCCGATCGTTCAGCGGAGCCCGCAACTACCTGATCGGCGGCGGCATCGTCTACCTGGTGCTGTGGATCTACGGCCTGGTCATCGACCAGACCAGCTCCGTGAACTTCGTACCGGTCAACACCGCCGACAACTGGCTGCACTTCGTCCTCGGCGTCGGCATGATCGGTCTCGGCGTCGCCCTGTCCCGCGACGTCCGCACCCACGCGCACAGCCGCTGATCCGGACACACCACATGGTCGGGCCGACACCCAAGGGTGCCGGCCCGGCCTTGTTGTCGGACTACCGAGGCCGATCGCGGGTACCGCACTGGCATGTCCACCGTCGAACCCCGCGTGGTCGTCCGGCCGCTCGCGACCCCGCTCCCCCTCGGCTTCCTCGCGCTCTGCATCGCCACGCTGTCCTTCTCCGCGGTCCAGCTGCACTGGATTCCCGCGTCGCAGGGCCACACGGTCGCCTTGGCCGCCGTCGCCCTGACCGCGCCCCTGCAACTCCTGGTCTGCGTCATCGGCTTCCTCGCCCGCGACCCGGTCGCGGCGACGGGCATGGGCGTCCTGGCAGGATCCTGGGCAGCCGCAGGCCTGGCCACCCTGTCCGCGCCACCAGGGGCGCTCAGCGGCGGCCTCGGGATCGTGCTGGTCGGTGCCGGGCTCGCGATGCTCGTCCCGACCGCCTCGGCGCTCGCCAAACCGGTCGCCGCGCTCGTCATGGGAATCAGCGCGCTGCGCTTCGGCGTCACCGGGATCGCCCACCTCGCCGCCTCCGACCAGTGGCTGACCGTCGCGGGATGGATCGGCGTCGTCCTCGCCGCGGTCAGCCTGTACGCCGCCCTGGCGTTCGAGCTCGAGGCGACGGCGAAGCGCCCGGTGTTGCCTCTCCTCCGGCGGGACGCCGTGGCAACCGACGAGGAACCGGGCGTCCGCTCGCAGCTCTGACCGACGCCCTTACGGGCGGCGCCAAGACGGGTCTTGCAGGTGGCTGCCGGCCATTGGGCCCATCTGCAGCATTCCGCCGTCGGCGGCGATGCTGGTGCCGGTGATGTACGACGCCTTCGGCGAGGCCAGGAACGCGATCACCGCGGCGATCTCGCGGGCGTCGCCCGGGCGGCCGAGTGGCACGCCAGGGCGGTCCTTGCCGTGCGGGTCCTCGTCGGTCTGGCCTGTCATCGGGGTGGCGATCTCGCCCGGGGCGACCGAGTTGGCGGTGATCCCGTGCTCCCCCAGCTCGATCGCCAGCGTCTTCACCAGCAGGCCGAGCCCGCCTTTCGCCGCGTCGTACGGCGCGGCCCCGACGCGCGGCTGGTGCTCGTGCACGCTGGTGACGGCGATCAGCCGGCCGCCGCGGCCCTGCTCGATCATCCGCCGCGCGGCCCGCTGCAGGCACAGGAAGGCGCCGTCGAGGTCGACGCTGATCACCTTGCGCCACTCGTCGTACTCGAGGTCGACGGCGAGCTTGCTCGTTCCGGTCCCGCTGTTGGCGACCAGTACGTCGACGCCGCCGAGCGATTCGATCAGCTCGTCGACCGCGCTCACGGCGCCCGGCAGCTGCTCCAGATCCAGCTGCCGCACCTCGGCACGCCGTCCGGTCGCGCGAACCTCCTCGGCCGTCTCCTCGGCGCCGTCGTGATCGCTGTGCCACGTCACGCCGACGTCGAAGCCGTCCTGCGCGAGCGCCACCGCGGCGGCGCGTCCGATCCCACTGTCCGATCCAGTCACGATTGCTACAGGCATGCCCGCGCGGTACCCCCGCCGTACCATCGAAAACGGCGACCGCCCGCCGTGTCGTGGACGGGCGCTTGACTCACCGCCGGCCGGGTACCGGTGGAGTGCAGACCGTTGCTCTCCGAGGAGGTTGCGATGCCCGGCAAGTCGTCGAACGTGAAGAACGAGAAGCAGTACGAGGCGCTGAAGGACAAGGGCATGCCAAGGAGCGCGCCGCGAAGATCGCCAACGCACCGAAGTCGAGCGAGCACGGCGGTCAGCAGAGCGGCAAGGGCGGCAACAGCAAGCAGGGCGGAACCACCGCCCAGAAGAAGAAGGCCGGCAGCAAAGGCGGAAAGGCGACCGCCAGCAAGAGCTGACTCCCTGGCCGGCCGCAGCACTGACGTGCCTGCTGCGGCAGGCCGAGTCGGGGTTCAGCGCATCAGACGGACCGGACCGGCGTCGATCGGAGTACGGAACAGCGCGTACGGCGGCTCACGGAGGTCCTTGCCGCCCTGGTAGTCCGCCTGCCGATGCAACTGGTTCGCGGTCACGTACAGGTAGCCCTCGGCGACCGCCAGGGTGTCCGGCCAGAGCAACCGCACGTCGTACAGGAGCGTCTCGAAAGTACCGTCCGGAAGACGACGCAGTACGGCGTTGTGCTCGCCGGCCGTGATGTAGAACCGGCCCTTGTCGTCGCTCTCCAGGCCGTCCCCGACGCCGCCCTTGTCGCCCTCGTCCACGACGGTCGCGGCCACGTCGTCGTCGGACACCGAGCGGTCGAACAGCGCCTCGGTGGACACGCTGTACCAGTGCCTGCTCGCCAACGGGCAGTACCAGAGCCGTTGTCCGTCGGCCGAGACGGCGATGCCGTCCGAACCCATCGCGACGGGCTCCGAGGGGCCGTTCCCCGGCTGCTTGAGGAACGGCCGGCCCTCGACGATCGGGCGGCAGTTGCTCAGGGCAACTGCCTTGGTGCTGGGATGGTCGTGCAACCGTCGCCACGCCTCACCGGTACCGAGGTCGACCACGACGATCCCGTTCGGGCCCGACTCCGAGGAGTCGGTGATGTAGGCCGCGCCCGCCGTACCGCGGGTCAGGTCGAACCGGACGTCGTTCAGGTAGGTCGTCTCCAGCGCGACGTCGCGGGGCATGACGATCGTGCTGACCACTTCGTCGGTGGTCAGGTCGACGCAGACCAGCTTCGGACCGCCGTACCGCGTCGGCTGGAACATCGGGCTGCCGGTGTCCAGCACCCACAGGCGATCCGCGGGATCGACCACTACCGACTGCACCGACACGAAGGCGTTCGCGTCGTCCACATCCTTCGCGGAGTTCCAGCCGCTGTCGGGATACGGTCGCTCCTCCCCGGCGCGAAGCTCGACGACCGTCGCCGCGGGATGGTCGCCCCACTCCGGGAAGTTGACGAAAACCCGCCCACCGCGCGACACCGTGACGCCGGTCGGCATGGCTCCGTCGAACGAGTGCACCAACTCCAGCTCGCCCACCGGCTCGGACGCCTTCAGGTTCCGGGGATTGCCTGCGTTGCTGCTCATCGTGCCTCCATCGCCGGACTCAGCTCACTGGGAGATGTCCTGAACGGTGTCACCGGTCTGCTGCTCGGACATCGCGCGGGCGACGTCGGCCTGGGCCAGCATGCCGACCAGGTCGTGACCGTCGATCACCGGCAGCCGCCGTACCTGGTGCTTGCTCATCGTCTGCATCGCTTCCTCGATGCTGTCGTCGGCACCGATGGTCACCGGTTTGCCCTGCCCGAACTGGCCGGCCAGCGCGGTGGCCGGATCGCCGCCCTCGGCGATGCAGGACACCACGATGTCGCGATCGGTCAGCATGCCCTTGAGCCGGTTGTCCTCGCCGCAGATCGGCAGCGCGCCGACGTCCAGGTCACGCATCTTGCGCGCGGCGTCCACCAGCGTCTCGTTCTCGCCGACGCACTCCGCGCCGGCCGTCATCAGATCGCGTGCCTTGGTCATCATCACTCCCTGGGGGTTGGGGTCCTCGGCGCCCCGGTGCCCAGCGGTTCCCGCCCCATGCAGCGGCTGCGGCGCCTTACTTGCCGGGCGTCGTGACCCGTTGTGCGATGCGATCGAAGAGGCGATCAGGCACCAACCGCCGGACCTTCGGTACGACGGTCGCCGCCGCCCCGCTGGTGTAGCGGGTCCGCGGCCGAGCCACCGTCACCGCTTCGACGATCCGCTCGACGCCTTGGTCGACCCCGGCGCTCTCCTTGCCCATCCGCGACAGCCGTTCGCGCAACGCGTCGACCCGCTCGCGGTAGCGATCGTTCGGCGGCAGCGAGTCGAGCGTCTTGGCCGCCTTGGACCAGATCGGGGTCGCCAGCGGACCCGGCTCCACGATCACCACCTGGACGCCCTCGGGCGCCAGCTCCTGCCGCCAGGCGTCCGCGATCGCCTCGAGCGCGTACTTCGACGCGTGGTACGCACCGGCGAACCCCACCGCAACGAGCCCGCCGACCGACCCGACCAGTACGACGCGAGAGCCGTCGACTCGCCGCAGCATCGGCAGGAACTGCTGCGTCACCGCGACCTGCCCGATCACGTTCACCTCGAACTGCTCCCGCAGGTTCTCGATCGGCAGGGTCTCCAGCGGCCCGGGGAACCCCTTGCCCGCGTTGTCGACCAGCGCATGCAGCCCTTCCGAGCCCAGCGCGAGATCGACCTGCCCTGCGAACTCCTTGATCGACGCCGCACTCGTCACGTCCAGCCGTACGACGGTCGTCCGGTCCGACGTCTGCCGGTCCAGCACCTCGGCGTCGTGCTGGTCGTGCACCCCGGCGAACACCCGCCACCCGTCCCGGTCCAGCCGAACCGTCGTCGCCGCCCCGATCCCACTGCCCGCCCCGGTCACCACCGCGCTGCGCATAGCTCTCCTTCCGTCGAGCCACGCCGGTGCCCCGCGAGCGCCGGGTTCAAGCGCTCCGTGCCGGTTTGCGGGTCCCGATCCAGGAAACCGGGTGGGTGTTGCGAAGACATCCCCGACCGAAGGACGCCGCGATGAGCACCACACCGATCCCACCCGTGCCGTTCCTGCCCGACCCGGCTGACCCCGACCGCCCGGCCGGGGCAGATCCCGACGACCCGGACACCACGCTAGACCCGGAGCCCGAACCCGACGCCGACGAGGACCCGGACGAGCAGCTCCCCCGGGACTGACACCCTCCGGAGGAGCGGCCTCGATCAGCTGCTGATCTTGAACTTCGGGGACGTCACCAGTTCCGCCAACTGCTGAGCGGTGAACACCGGCTGCGCCAGCGGCGGTCGCTGCGCGTCCTCGCTCTGCCTGGCCTGTGCCAGGAGCACGACGGTGCCGTCCTCGTACCGGTAGGCGGCCCATTGGTCGAAGCTCCTGCTCCCCTTGGCGGTCCGCACGCCGACCTTCTTGCCGTCGACGTCCACCACAGCACAGTCACCGGTGTCGCCCCAGAAACTCTTCGCCAGCTGGCACGGGTCCGCTGCAGGCTTGCCGTCGGGCGTGATCGACTGCACCAGCAACTGCCCGACTCCGCTGCCCTTCTGCACCGGGATCATGGCCAGGTACTCCCAGTAGTCCTGCTCCCCGTCGCTCGACGCGTACTGGCTCTGCGGCCATCTCATCTTGCGCCCGTCCGGGTACTTCAGGTCCGGTGTGCTGAACCCGGCCGGCACCAGCGAGGAGAGGTCCGTCATCAGCGTCACGGACCGATCGGCGCGCGGACCCGCGGTCGCCGTACGGTCCACCTGGCCCTCCGGCCACGGGTCGTTGGTCTTGCGCGTCGTCGGCGCCGCGCTCGGCGTCGGCGTCGTACTAGTGCCACCGGCAACCATCGGGCTCGCCGACCGGTCACCGGCCAGGTCGGCGACGATCGCCGGTCCGACCGCGACGACAACCGCCAGCGGTACGACGGCAACGCCCGCCCACGCGATCGTTCGCCGCTTGCGCGCCCGGCGGCCCTGCTCGCGCGCTCGTGCGGGATCCATCGACCCTGGTGGGCTGCTGCGCACCATCACGTCGTGCAGCGCCTCGTTGAGATCCTCTTCGTTCACCGAACCTTCTCCTCTTCCAGCAGACCGCGCAGCGTCGCCAACCCGCGCGCGGCCTGGCTCTTGACGTTTCCGGGCGAGCAGTCGAGCAGCACGGCGGTCTGTTCGACGGACTGGTCCTCCCAGTACCGCAGGACCAGTACGGCGCGCTGCCGCGGCGGCACCTTGACCAGCGCCTCCAGCAGCACCAGCCGCTCCTCGGCCTGACCAACCGCCGGCGCCGCCCGATCAACCGTCGGCGACCCGACCGACTCCAGCCGGAACCACCCCCGGCGCCGCTCGGACAGGAACGTACGGACGAGTGTCTGCCGGGTGTAGCTGTCCATCGCCTCGTGCCGCTGAATTCGCCGCCACACCAGGTACAGCTTGGTGAACGTCTGCTGCACCAGGTCCTCCGCACGATGCCAGTCGCCGCAGAGCAAGTACGCCGTACCGCGCATCGCGTCGGAGCGCGCCGCGAAGTACGCCTCGAACGCGGCGTCCCGGTCACTCATCTGGTCTCCCCTCCTCGTTCTTCGGGTTAGACACGCCTCCGGAGCCGAAGTTGGTTGCATCCACCGGCGTATTCCTCGAACCGGATGTCACAGCCGCCTGCGGTACCTCGTCTCGGGGGCATGACGAACACGATGCAGACCTCGGTGCTGATCACCGGAGGCAACAAAGGACTTGGTTTCGAGGCGGCCCGGCGGCTTGGGGAGCAGGGATGGAAGATCTTCCTCGGTTCGCGCGACGTCGGCCGGGGGACCGTGGCGGCCGAGAAGCTGGCGGCCGACGGCGTCACCGTGGTGATGGTCCCGCTGGACGTGACGTCCGACGAGTCGGTGGCGGAGGCGGTCCGGCTCGTACGGGAGCACACCGACCGGCTGGACGTGCTGATCAACAACGCCGGCGCCCCGGGCCGGGGCGTAGCGCCCGCGGACGCGACGGCCGACGAGATCCACTCGGTCTACGACACCAACGTGTACGGACCGGTCAGGGTCACCCACGCGTTCCTGCCGCTGCTGCAGGCGGCGGAGAACCCGCGGGTGGTGATGGTGTCCAGCGGCGGCAGTTCCTTCACCGTCGTGACCGATCCCGAACAGCCGTTCTCGAAATTCCACGAGCTCGCCTACAGCTCGTCGAAGGCGGCGCTGAACATGCTCACCGTCCGGTACGCGCAGGCGCTGCCGGGGATCAAGTTCAACCTCGCGACGCCCGGCGAGATCGCGAACAAGAAGTTCGCCGCGACCGACATGAACAACCACACCGGCGCGCTGACCGTCACCGAGGGCACCGACTCGATCCTGCGGCTCGCGATGCTGGACGCCGACGGGCCGACCGGCATCTTCGTCGACCGCCTGGGCCCGGTCGCGTGGTGAGCGCCTGACGGGCTCCGGGCGGAGCGTTCGGTCCGCCCGGAGCCCGGCGTACAGGTCAGTCGGGCCGGCGGGTCTGCCGGAGCGCTCGGGTGATCGCCCAGGCGTCACCGACCGGGCCGACGTGGCCGAGCTTGTCCGGGTTGAGCACTGAGCGGATCGTCTGGATCCGCCCGTCGAGCGTGTCGAGCACGAACGTGCAGACGACTCCGCCGGCCCGGTCGCGAAGGATCGCGCCCGGCTGACCGTTCAGCGCGCGCACCTCCACGCTCGCCTCCAGCCCGGCGAGCGCCGGGAAGAACGACGCGAGCAGCCTGGACACGTTGTCGGCGCCGACCACGCTCCGAGCCAGCGCGGGCGCCTTGCCACCACCGTCTCCGACCAGCTGTACGTCGGCCGCCAGCAAGTCCCGGACGCCGTCGACGTCGCCGTCGCGCAGCGCGTCGAAGAACCGGGCGGCGAGTTCCTCGCGTTCCTGACGATCGGCCTGGAACCGGGGCCGCCCGAGATCCATGTGGCGTCGCGCCCTCACCGCCAGCTGCCGGCAGGCGGCCTCCGACCTCCCGACGGCCGCAGCCACCTCCGGAAAGCCGAAGCCGAAGACCTCCCGCAGCACGAAGACCGCGCGCTCCAGCGGAGACAGCCGCTCGAGCAGGAGCAGCGCGGCCATCGACACCGAGTCGGCCAGCTCCGCGGACCGCGCAGGATCGTCGTACGGGTCGTCGAGCAGCGGCTCGGGGAACCACTCTCCGACGTACCGCTCCCGCCGGACCCGCGCCGACCGCAGGACGTCGATCGAGATCCGCGTGACCACCGCCGACAGGTACGCCTTGGCCGAGACCGGCTTCGTCCCCGCGGACTCGTACCGCAGCCAGGTCTCCTGCACCGCGTCCTCCGCCTCGGCCACACTGCCGAGAATCCGGTAGGCGATCGAGAACAGCAGCCCCCGCAGCTCGT
This sequence comes from Kribbella lupini, assembly GCF_039529595.1. NCBI lineage: Bacteria > Bacillati > Actinomycetota > Actinomycetes > Propionibacteriales > Kribbellaceae > Kribbella > Kribbella lupini. The sequence continues at coordinate 2,332,665 of NZ_BAAANC010000001.1, forward strand.
CGAACTCCTCCCCCGGCGTAGGTCCGAGAACCTCCGTCACCAGCCCTCACCTCCCTGTCCCATCCCGGCGATCACACCCCCAAGACGAAACAGCCCCGTCCTCGTGTGACATCGAGCAATTCAGTCGAAGGGCCAGGTACTCCGAGCAAGCTCCCAAGCCTGCGGCGTCGTCGCCGCGAGCGTCCCGAGCCCGGTCGCGTCGGCGCGGTAGTCCGTGCCGTCCAGACGGCGGGCCACCCCGCCGGCCTCGGCCAGCAGCAGCGAACCCGGCGCGTGGTCCCACGGCAGGATCCGTCCCCAGCAGATGAAGTCGATCGAACCCTCGATCAGCGCCGGATAGTCACACGCCGAGTTGAGGCTGCCCAGCGTCCGCCGGTACGGGACCGGACGTGACTCCATCAGCGCGTGCTGCTCCGGCGGGAAGAAGCGCGTGTGGAAGACACCGCGCAGGTCCGCGACCGCAGGCGCCGTCGTGCCGACCCGCACCCGCTCGCCGTTGCGGAACGTTCCCGCCCCGGCCTCGGCCTGCCAGCCGACGCCGAACTCCGGCTGCCAGATCCAGCTGGCGACCGCCTCGCCGCGCTCCACCAGGGCGATCGCCATCCCGTACGCCGGATCGCCGTCCACGAAGTTGCGTGTGCCGTCGACCGGATCCACCAACCAGCAGGAACCGCCCGGATACAGCACGTCGAGCACCGACGGATCGGCCGCCACGGCCTCTTCGCCGACCACCGGCAGGTCAGGCCGTACGGCGCGCAGCGCGGACTCCAGGAACGCCTCGGCCTCACGGTCCGCGATCGTCACCCAGTCCCCCGGCGACTTCTCCGCCATCTCCGCGTCGGCCAGCGCCCTGAACCTCGGCCGGACGAACCGGTCGCCGGCCTCCTGCAAGAGCGCCAGTACGTCGTCCGCCACGTCCCGCGCGCTCCCGCGGTCAGAAGATCTCCAGGCTGACCGGCGCGACCGACCACCCGAAAGCAGCTGTGGCCGCGGCAAGCGCACCGGGAGTGTGCTCCTTCACCCGCCCAGTGGCGGCGAACTCCGCCAAGGGCCGGCCGCCGAGGTACGCCGCGGCGAACTCAGTCACCGATGCCGAAAGATCCGGCGCGGACTCGGTCCGCTCGCAGCTTGCCTTCTCGGTGTCCCCGGTCAGCCGGAAGCGCCCGTTGTTCGCCTCAACGAGATCGTCGGTCACCTCGATCACCACGTCGACGGCGGTCGCGTAACGTCGCTGGGCAAGGGCGCGCGGAACATCGGTGAGCCGAACCCACAGCGACTCCCCCACCCGGCGGTTGAGCGCGGTCGGGTTGCTCACCAGCTGCAGCAGCGGCTCGTCCACGGCGGCGTGGCCGTACTCCAGCTTGGCGGCCAGATCGAGCGTCAGCAGGTGCTGCCACAGCACGTGGTACGCCGTCGGCTCGAGCGCGACCAGCTCCTCGACCGACACCTCGTTCGCCGGACCGGTGGGCCCCCAGTTCATCTTGCCGCGCCACAGCGCGTACCCGTCGATCACACCCGCCGAGTCGCGATGCACCAGGATGTGCCGGGCACTCTTCCCGCCGCGATGGTCAGGCTTGTCCTGCAGCAGCCCGCGCCACACCAGCTCGGACCGCCCTGACACCCCCGGACGCCTCGTCTGGAACTCACCCAGTACGCCGGCCAGCAGCCCCGGCGCCTCCTCGGCCGAGATCTCCTCGAGGAGACCCACCGAGCCGGACACAGGACGCGGCCTCACCCGGTGCAGGTCGACCTCGTACGACACGCCCCACGCCGCCGACGCGTAACCGAATCGGCCGTAGATGCCCGACTCGCTCGCCCACAGCACCGCCAGCGCCTCGGGCGCCTCGCGCAACTGCCGACTCATCAGCCCGGACAGAATCCCCCGCCGCCGGTGCGTCGCCCGGACCCCGACCGCGGTGACGTGCGCCGCCCCGACCACGGCGCCCGGGACCGACAGGTCACGAGTCATCGCCTTCGCCGTACCGACGAACTGGTCGCCGTCCACGGCGACCAGCGCCCGCTCCGGCTCGAACTGCTCCCGGTCCAGGTCGGTCGGCGAGCTCTCGAACATCATCGCCGCCGCGAACAGTCCCGAGAACCGGTCGTGCTCGTCCGCCGTCGCCGTCCGCACCACGTAGTCCACCATCACGGCATCGTCACACGCCGCTCCGACAATTCTCCACAGCTTTCTGCCGGGCAGCTTCTACCGGGCGACGTTGAACCACGCTCGCAGCGCACCGACCCGGCGCAGGACGAGCTGGTCGAGCAGCAGGACGGCGGCCAGGGTGATCCCGAACAGCGGCAGAAACAGCGCCAGCGCAACGACCAGCACCGCCAGGGCGGGAGTCGCCCGCAGCGGGAGGCGGCCGCGCGGCGCGCCGAGCGCCTTGGTCTTCGGGCGGCGACGCCACCACATCAACGGCCCGCTGACGCACATGAACATCACGCCCAGGCAGAAGGCCGTCGTCAGCCAGAAGTTCAGGAGACCCAGGCGCCGCCCCTCGTGCAGGGCGATGCCCTGGGCCACGACCTTCGCCAGCGCCGGGTAGTCGCTGTACCCGTACGTCGAGACCACGCGGCCGCCGTACTGGTCGACGTGCAGGGTGCGTTCCTTGCCGGGGTCGCTGAAGGCGTACCCGATCGCGGAGAACACGCCTTCGCTGTCGGCCGGCAGCGCGACCGTCATCGGGCGCTGCAGCCCGTTGCGCTGACCCACCTCGATCGCGGTGTCGACGGTGGCGACCGAGCGGCGCCCGTCCTGGGGATTCGAGCGCGGCACCTCGGTGTTGCCGAGGCCCCAAGGAACGGTGTGGCTGTGCGGGAGCGACTCGTCGAGCGTCGAGGTCGGCTTCGACAACGCGCCCGGGTCGGCGCCCCAGAACGACGTCCCGTGGCTGGTCGCGAACTCCTGCGTCTTGGCGCCCCAGAACCCGGTCCACGGCAGTCCGGACACGATCAGGAACAGCAGCCCGACGCCGAGGATCGCGCCCGTCCGCCCGTGCCGGGACCGCAGTACGGCGCCCGCCGCACCCGCGGCCCGGCGCCTGGCCCGCGCCACCCGTCCACGGACGAAGAGGTAGTAGCCGGTCAACGCCATCACGATCGCCCAGCAGGCGGCGACCTCGATGACGAAGTCACCCACCCGCCCCGCCATCAGTTCCCCGTGCAGCAGGATCGCGCCGCCCGACAACGTCGTGTCCGGGTTCAGCGAGCCCAGGACCGTGCCCTCGTACGGATCCACGAAGACGTCGCGCGGGCCGGCGGCGGTGTCGACCGAGAAGACCGTCGAGCGGTCCGGGCCGGACGGCTCGGTCATCGAGACCACGGTGGCGTCGGGAAGGGCCCGCTGGACCGCGTCGAGCTGCGCCGAGTACGGCTGGGCGACCAGACCCGCGGCATGGTCGACCTTCATCAGATCGGCGTGCAGAACGGGCTCCAGCTGGAAGCGGAACAGGTAGATCAGCCCGGTCGTGGCCAGGATCAGCAGGACCGGGACGACCAGGAAGCTCGCGTAGAAGTGCCACCGCCAGAACGCCCGGAACAGTCCCGACCCGCGCCCACGGGCAGCGGGGGTCGCGACCCCTTCGACAACCGTCCCAGCACTCACGCCGCACTCCTTCTGTTCGTCGTCCGCATCAGGAGTCGGTTCACGAGCTCGTTCAGTTCCAGTGACCTGGCTCACACCGAGCCCGAGGTTCCGGTACGCCGGGCTCTGGGGCCCCGCGCGGCGGGATGCGACGATGGTCCGGCCATGCAGCAGCACTGGGGAACCCGAGCCGCCCGCGCCGTGATGTTCACGGCCGTCTGCGTGCTGCTCGCCGTCCTCGGCCACGTCGTGATGTCCGGCGCGTCGGTCCCGTGGTGGGCGGTCGTCCCGGCGTCCGCGTCGATCGCGACCGCCACCTGGATCCTGGCCGACCGGGAACGCTCGGTGCCGTTCGTCGTCGTCGGCACGGTCGTCGCCCAGGCCGAGCTGCACGTCGTGTTCACGCTGGCCCAGTCGTTGCTCCCGGCCCCGATGCACCACCACCTGGCGGACTCGTCGTCGGTGGGAATGCTGGCCGCGCACCTGATCGCCGCGCTCCTGTGCGGCCTCTGGCTCGCGTACGGCGAGCACGCGACGTTCGCCGTACTGCGGACCGTCGCCGACCGGATCCTGCTCCTGCTCGACCCGTGGCGCAGCACTCCGTCCTGGCCGCGGCTGCGGCCGATTCCCACGACGGCGCCGCCCCGGCAGTACCTGCTCGCCGACGCCATCACCTCCCGAGGTCCACCGCGCGGAACCGCTGTCGCCTGACAGCACGCACACCCGGGCCCGACGCCCGGGTCCGAGCCATGCCGTTCGGCAGGCCCGCGTACTTCCGCCCGCCGGCCGCGTCACCAGCGCGGCCGGATCCTGAACCTCAGAAGGACTTCTGTCATGACGTCTGCCCAGTTGGAGCATCCGCCCAACGACCCCTGCACCCATCTCGCGATCGCCGCCCGCAACGGCGATCTCGTGGCCCTGGACAACTTCGTCCGGGCGCTCCAGCGCGACGTACGCCGCTACGTCGTACACCTCGCCGACGATCCGCAAGCGGCCGAGGACCTCACCCAGGAGACGTTCCTGCGCGCGCTGACCAGCCTGCACCGGTTCCAGGGCCGGTCGTCGGCCCGGACCTGGCTGCTGGCCATCGCCCGCCGTACCGTCGTCGACGACCTGCGCCGCCGGGCGTCCCGACCCCGCATCGCCGACCGGGACTGGCAACTCGCCGCGGACCAGGCCCAGCCTTGCGACCTCCCCGGCTTCGACGACGGCATCGCCCTCGCCGAGCTCCTCGACCAACTCCCCCGCGACCGCCGTGAGGTCTTCGTCCTCACCCAACTGGCCGGCGTCCCGTACGCCGAGGCCGCCGCCCACCTGGGCTGCCCGATCGGGACCATCCGCTCGCGCGTCGCCCGAGCCCGAAGCACCCTCGCCGACTCACTCGTCGCCTGACCCCGCGGCTGCGTGCGGCGTATCGGTCGGTACGCCGTACGGAGCCGCACCCAGAGCAACCGGCGACCCCGTCCTGGGGAGGTCCCGCAGGGCGCGTTCCAGGGTCCGGGCCACGGCGCGGTCGCAGCAGGTGTCGTCGCCCATCCAGACCTGGTGGACGAAGACCTCCGCAACCAGCTCGGAGGGACGTCCGCAGTCGCCGGCCGAAGCCTCGATGAACTCGCGGGCCCGGCTCGCGCTCACCCCGAACGACTCCATCAGCACACCCACAGCCTCTTCCACCGCCGTCAGCTCCGCGGTTCGCGAGCTGCCGCCACCGCCCCGGTCCGAGCGCATCATGATGTCGGTCCTCACAACGAACTGGTAGCGACTCCCGGCTCCAGGTCGAACCTTGCCACCAGCCCCTACCCGGTACCCCGGCGCCGGACCCGCATTCCCGCGCTGGGGCGAACAGGCGTGCCGGGCATCGGGCCGGGTACCGCACCGTCGAACTTTCGGCCGCACGGGCCGAGTGCGATCCAGGGGGAGGTCCGAGTGCGCGAGCAGCTCGAGCAGGAGGCGCGGGCCCGGTTCGGATGGACCGAACTGCGGCCAGGTCAGCTGGCGGCGATGACCGCGGTGATGGAAGGCCGCGACACGCTCGCGGTGATGCCGACCGGCGCCGGCAAGTCCGCGATCTTCCAGGTCACAGCTCCGCTGCTCGGCGGCCTGACCGTCGTGGTCAGCCCGCTCATCTCGCTGCAGCACGACCAGGTCGCCCATCTGGACGGCGCCGCGGCCCGGGAGCTGAACAGCACGATCAGCGGCACCGAGCGGGTCGAGATCTTCGCCGCGCTGGACGACGGCCGGATCGATTTCCTCTTTCTCGCCCCGGAGCAGTTGACCAAGCCCGACGTACTGGACCGGCTCGCCGCGGCGCAGCCGACGTTGTTCGTGGTCGACGAGGCCCACTGCGTGACGTCCTGGGGGCACGACTTCCGGCCCGACTACCTCCGTCTCGGCGACGCCGTCGAAGCTCTCGGACACCCGGTCACCGTGGCGCTGACCGCGACCGCCGCGCAGCCTGTGCGCGAGGAGATCGTCGAGCGGCTGCGGCTGCGCGACCCGCTGGTGGTCGTCGCCGGCTTCGACCGGCCGAACCTGCACCTGGCGGTACTGCCCGCGAGCGACATCGACGTACGGCGGGAGCTCGTGCTGCGACAGGCGACGGAGAACTCGGGCTGCGGCATCGTCTACACGGCCACCCGGCGTGAGACCGAGGAGTACGCCGCGGCGCTGACCGACCGGGGCCGACGCGCCGCGGCGTACCACGCCGGGTTGCGCAAGGCGCAGCGCGGCGCCACGCACGACGCCTTCCAGGCAGGCGACCTGGACGTCGTCGTGGCGACGACCGCCTTCGGCATGGGGATCGACAAGCCGGACATCCGGTTCGTGGTCCACGCCGCGCTGGCGGACTCGCTCGACTCCTACTACCAGGAGATCGGCCGGGCCGGACGGGACGGGGAGGAGGCGAAGGCGGTGCTCGTCCACGGGTCCGGCGACCTTGGCCTGCGCCGGTTCCAGACCGCGTCGCCGCCTGACGTCGAACTGGTCGAGCGAGTACTCACCACGATCCGGAGGTCGGAGCGAGCCCTGCTCCGCAGCGAGATCGCCGAACGCACCGAGCTCTCGCGGCCGTTGGTCGGACGGTGCTGCTCACTGCTCGAACAGGTTCGGGCCGTGCGGTTCGGCAAGCGCAACCGGCTGCATCCCGTCGGCGACTCCCCTACGGCCGCCGACGACGCCGTGGCGCTGGCCGAGACGAGGCAGCGGGTCGAGCAGTCGCGGCTGGACATGATGCGCGAGTACGCCGAGACGAGCGGCTGCCGGCGGCAGTTCCTGCTCGCGTACTTCGGTGAGCAACTCGCCGGTCCGTGCGGCCACTGCGACACTTGCGAAGCCGGGCTGCCCGACACCGGCGCGACCGATTCGCCGTACCGGGTGAACGACCGGGTGCGGCACGAGGAGTTCGGACCGGGCGCGGTGCTTCGGTTCGAGGACGGCAAGATCGTCGTCCGGTTCGACGCGGTCGGGTACCGCACGCTGTCTTTGGCGACGGTTGAGGAGAAGGGGCTGCTGACACCGCAGTGATCCAGGCTTGTGCTCGGCGCGGAGGCGTGCAGACTGTAAGCACCGGTCGGCGTCCAGCTCGGCCCCTGCTCAGGAGCCGATGGTGACCGAACTGAACATCGTGACGGTGATGAACACCGTCGCGGAGACCCTGACCTACCCGATCAAGCTGGACGAGGCCTTGGAGCAGATCACCCAGGGCGCGGCCGACACGGTCCCCGGGATCGACCACGCGAGCATCACGCTGACCACCCGTCACGGGCAGATCGAGACCCTGGCCCCGACCGACCAGGTCGCCGTCCTGCTCGACGAGCTCCAGTACGACCTCCGCGAGGGCCCGTGCCTGGACGCCGCCTTGCGCGACCCGTGGGTCCAGGTCGACGACCTCGCCGCCGACGACCGCTGGCCGGGGTACGGCGCACGTGCCGCGGACGAGTTCGGGATCCGGTCCCAGCTGGCGTTCCAGTTCCGGGCCGAGCCGCACGCGCGCGGTGCGTTGAACCTGTACGCGAACAAGGCGCACGCGATCGACATGGACACCCGGCAGGTGGGCGCGATGTTCGCCCGGCTGGCCGCGATCGCGCTCGGCTGGTCGCGGCACGACGAGACCCTCGGCCACGCGCTCGGCAGCCGCGAGCAGATCGGCCAGGCCGTCGGCATCGTGATGGAGCGCTACCAGCTCGACCCGGACCGGGCCTTCTCGTTCCTGGCCCGCACGTCCCAGACCGCGAACGTCAAGCTGCACGACGTCGCCGCCGCGCTGATCGCCGAGACCGTCACCCGGGCCCGCTGACGCCGGATCGACGGGGCGGCGCTCCGGCGCCCGACCGACGGGCGACGAGCTCCGGCGGCCGATTCGCCACGGGTACCGGCCGTGAAGGCAGGCCGTCAGGCGGTGAGCGGCCGCCGCGGGTGCCGACCGACCACCTCGAGCGACGGGACGACGAACAGATGAGCGATCTGGACCGGACGACGCTGCTCGTGCGGCTGGCGAGGCTGATCGCCGACGACGACGCGGACCGGCCGCTGGAGTCGCGTCTGTGCCACGCCTATCTGGCGATCCTGGGCGGCGACGGCGCGGCGATCACGCTGTCGTACACCAACACCGACCGGGTGACGCTCTGCACGACCGACGACCTCGCGGCCCGCCTCGAAGACCTCCAGGAGGTCCTCGGTGAAGGGCCCGGACCGACGGCCTTCCGGACCGGGGCGATCACGGTCGCGGACCTGCGGACCGATCCCGGACCGTGGCCCCTGCTCGCCGACGCCGCGCGCTCCCTTCCCGGGGCCGCTGTGCTGCACGCCGTACCGATCCGTCCCTGGGACGACGGCGTCATCGGGGTGCTGACGATCCATCAGGACGGTACCGACGTTCCTGCCGACGAGCCGGCCCAGTTCCTGGCCAACGCCATCGGCGTGGCGCTGGTCAAGGACCGGCCGGACGAGTCGACCCTCGACGACGGGCCCTGGGCAGCACGGTCCGAGGTCCACCAGGCGACCGGAATGGTGGTGGCCCAGCTCCGGGTGAGACCCGACGACGCGATCGCCCTGCTCCGGGCGCACGCCTTCTCCCACGACGTTTCGCTGTCCGCCGTAGCCCATGAGATCACCAGCCGGCGACTGAAGTTCTCCGACGACGCCGAAAGCGAGACCTCATGACCGCCTCCACCGCTTCGCAAGCGCTCGTCGACGCCGCCGCCGCGGTGGTCAGCCGGACCGACGTCGCCGACACGTTGTCCCGGCTGCTGGCCGACTGCGCCAAGTTCACCGCGGCCGACGCGATCGGCGTACTCGTCCACGACGACCACGGCGGACTCGAGATCCTCAGTGCGACCTCGCACCGTGCTGCCGAGCTCGAGCTGTACCAGCTGCAGCACGACACCGGGCCGTGCGTCGACGCGGCCCGCGATGGCGAGCCGCTGGTCGCCGACTCCGACGCCGACCTCACCGGCCGCTGGGGCGAGGTCGGCGAAGCGATCGTCGCCGCGGGCTTCCACGCCGTTCACGCGGTCCCGCTGCGTTGGCACGGTCGCCTGGTCGGAGCCCTGGGCGCGTTCCACACCGATGCCGGCACGCTCGACGACGAAGCCCGGCAGCTGACCCAGGCGTTCGCCGACCTGGCCACCCTCGCCATCGTCCAGACCCCCGACCTGACCGACCACCAGCTCCAGGAACGCGTCCGCGACGCCCTGGCCGGCCGAACCGTGATCGAACAAGCCAAAGGCGTTCTGGCCCACACCGGCAACCTCGAGATGGACGCCGCCTACCAGCACCTCGTCCGGCACGCCGCCGACCACAACACCACCCTGACCGACGCCGCCACCACGATCATCCAGCAAGCACGGCAACGCCCCTGACCACCCGCAAACAGGTACTGGCGAGAGGGGTAATGACAGGGCCTGGTCCCTGCTCGGCTCTGACGTAGCGTGAAGTCATGGCCAAGGATTCATCGGTACAGAACCTCACGTTGAACAACGGCGTCCAGATGCCCGCTCTCGGTCTCGGTGTGTTCCAGACCCCGCCGGACGAGACGCGCGCCGCGGTGACCTCGGCGCTCGAGCTCGGCTACCGGCACGTCGACACCGCGGCGGCGTACGGCAACGAGCGCGAGGTCGGGCAAGCCATCCACGACTCCGGCATCGCCCGCGACGAGTTGTTCATCGAGACCAAGGTGTGGATCAGCGACTACGGGTACGACGAGACGCTGCACGCCTTCGACAAGAGCGCCGGCAAGCTCGGCGTCGACCAGCTCGACCTGCTCATCCTCCACCAGGCGCTGCCGAGCGACTTCGACCGGACCCTCGCCGCCTACCGCGCGCTCGAGACCCTGCTGGCCGACGGCAAGGTCCGCGCCATCGGCGTCAGCAACTTCATGGTCGATCACCTCCGCGACCTGCTCGCGGCCACGACCGTGGTGCCCGCGGTCAACCAGCTGGAGATCCACCCGTACTTCCAGCAGCGCGAGGTGCAGGTCCTCGACCGCGAGCACGGCATCGTCAACCAGGCCTGGTCGCCGATCGGCGGCATCACGTTCTACCGCGACAGCGGTCACACCAGCGCCCTCGAGGACCCCGTCATCGGCGAGATCGCCCGCAGTCACGGCAAGTCGCCGGCTCAGGTGATGCTGCGCTGGGGACTCCAGTACGGCCGCTCCGTCATCCCCAAGTCGACGAAGCCCGAACGCATCGCCGAGAACCTCGACGTCTTCGACTTCGAGCTCACCGCCGACGAGCTCGCCGCGATCGACGCCCTCGAGACCGGCAAGCGCGGTGGACCGGAGCCCGAGGACATCACCCTGACGACCTTCGGGATGCCGATCCCCGAAGCCTGACCTGTCGGCAGCTGGATCGCCGCGTACAGTGGATGGTGACCGAGGGCTCCTCGGCTCGTCAGCCTGGGCGTGCCGTCTGCGGTGAACCATCAGTTGGATTCGCGGCGCAGCGTGCGCGTTTCTCGAGGGCAGGCGCTCGCGTGAGCAGCCATGACGAACCACCGAATCTCAACCGCCCGGTGATGGTGATCGCCATGGCCGAGGGCGTGCTGATCGAGCGGTACCGGCTACCGATGGAGCTGGCCCGCGCGCTGCTCCACTCCCGAGCCGTCGCCTGCGGTCTGTCCCTGAGCGAGGCGGCCAACTGGCTTCTCGCCACGAACACACTCCCCAGCCCGCATCCTGCTTCGTGAGCGCTACCCCTGCTGCCGGCGACCTGACGCCTTGACGCGCGGCGGCGGCGCCGTGGTGCTGCGGACCAAGAGCGTCGGCTGGACCGGCTCGGGCTGGACCGACGTACCGCCGATGCGGGCGAGGGCCACCTGGATGACGCGTCGCCCCAGTTCCGCGAAGTCCTGCCGCACGGTCGTCAGCGGCGGCGCGTAGTACGCCGCCTCAGGTACGTCGTCGAAGCCGACCACACTGATGTCGTCCGGGACGCGGATTCCGGCTTCGGCGAAAGCCCGGAGCAGACCCAGGGCCATCTGGTCGTTGGCGGCGAAGACGGCGGTGACCACCTCTCCCCCGCGGCGCCGTGCGATCAGCTCGCGACCGGCCAGGTAACCGGTCGGCGGCCACCAGTCGCCGTGCAGCACCCGGGGCACCACGGCGCCGGCCGCTTCGAGCTCCAGGCGCCAGCGGCGTTCCCGGGCATCGGCCTCGAGCGCGTTGGCCGGCCCCCGCAGGTGGTGGACCGTACGGTGCCCGAGCTCCAGCAGGTGCCGGGTCGCGAGTGCGGCGCCCGCCTCCTGGTCGACCCAGACCGCGCTGTCCTGCCCGCCGTCCTCGGCCTGTACGGCGATCATCGGCACCCGAGGGCTCACGTCCGGCAGCGCGCGGACGGCACCCTCGTACGTGCTCAGCGCGACGATCGCGTCGACCGACTGGGTGGCGAGCCGTTCGACGGCCTCGATCATGTCGCCCGCGGTGTCGTCGTCGAGGACCGACACGGTCAGGAAGTAGCCCGCCTCGCGCGCCGCGCGTTCCAGGCCGAGCATCGTCTGCGCCGGCCCGTACTGGCTGATGTTGGCGATCGCGAGTCCGAGCGTCCGGGACGACCCGGTCACCAGGGCCCGCGCCGCGCTGTTCGGCCGGTAGCCGAGCTCGGCGATGGCCTCCAGCACCTTCTTCCGGGTCGCCGCGGCCACGTTCGGCCGGCCGTTGATGACCCTGGAGACGGTCTGGTGCGACACGCCCGCGTGCGCGGCCACGTCCGACATGCCCAGCGAGCGGACGCCTACCACCGCGGCGCCGTCATCGCCGAGATCTGCTGCTCCCGAAACCGCAACGGGCCCCCCATGGCTGGACTCCGAACGTCGTCACCGTGATGCGCCGGCGCGACGTTTATTGTAGATGTCGAAGGCAACGGCGAGCAGCAGCACCATGCCCTTGACGATCGACTGGGTGGACTGGTCGATGCCCATCAGCTGCATCCCGTTGCTCATCACCGCCATGATCAGGCCGCCGACCATCGCCCCGACCACCGTGCCGACACCACCCGCGACGGCCGCGCCGCCGATGAAGGCCGCCGCGATGGCGTCCAGCTCGAACATGTTGCCGGCCGCCGGCTGGGCCCCGTTGGACCGCGACGAGTAGATGACCCCGGCAATCCCGGCCAGGAACCCCATGTTGACGAAGATCCAGAAGTTGACCTTGCGGACCTTCACCCCGGACAGCATCGCGGCCGGCAGGTTGCCGCCGATCGCGTAGACCTGGCGGCCGAACACGGTGTTCTTGGTCATCAACCCGTAGGCGATCACGAGCACCGCCAGGATGATCAGGACGATCGGCAGACCGCGAGCGTGCGCGAGCTGCCACGCGAAGTACATGACGACCGCGGCCACCACGACGACCCGGGTGACGAACAGCGGGAACGACTCCACCGGCTGCTCGTAGCGGATCCGCGCCAGCCGGGTGCGGAACACGCTGACGGCGTACCCGGCCACCGCGAGCCCGGCGATCAGCAGGGTGAACGCGTCGTACCCGTTCCCGCCGAGCAGGCCGTTCAGGAAGCCGCTGGCGACCTGCTGGTACTCCCCCGGGAACGGCGACAGCGAGACGTTGTCCAGGACCTGCAGCGTCACGCCGCGGAACAGCAACATGCCCGCGAGCGTCACGATGAACGCCGGCATGCCGACGTACGCGACCCAGAAGCCGTGCCATGCGCCGACCAGGCTGCCGACCGCCACGGCCGCCACCACGCCGACCCACCACGGCTGGTCCTGCTGGATCACCAGTACCGCCGACACCGCACCGGTCAGCGCGACGATCGACCCGACCGACAGGTCGATGTGACCGGCGATGATCAGGATCACCATGCCGATCGCGAGCACCAGGATGTAGGAGTACTGGAGCACGATGTTGGTGATGTTGCCCGGGCTGAGCAGCACACCGTCGGTCAGGAACGCGAACAGCGCCACGATCACGACGAAGGCGATGTAGATACCGCTCTGGCGCAGGTTGCGCCGGATCAGCGTCAGCGGATCGCTGGTGCCGACGTGCAGCGCGGCCGACGGCGCGCCCTCCGCGGCCGCGTCCCGCGGACGGGTGGACGGTTCGGTGCTGGTCATCCCGCGAACTCCTTGTCCGTCGTCATGCGTGCCATCAGCCTTTCCTGCGTCGCCTCGCCGACCGGCAGCTCACCGGTGATCCGCCCGGCCGACAGGGTGTAGATCCGGTCGCACATCCCGAGCAGCTCCGGGAGCTCCGACGAGATCAGGACCACCGCCTTGCCCTGGGCCACCAGCCGGTTGACGATCGTGTAGATCTCGTACTTCGCCCCGACGTCGATCCCGCGGGTCGGCTCGTCCAGGATCAGCACGTCCGGATCCGTGAACAGCCACTTGGACAGCACGACCTTCTGCTGGTTGCCGCCGGACAGCGTGCCGACCGGATCGAGCACGGTCCGGGTCTTGATGTTCATCTCCCGGCGTCCCTGCTCGGCGACCTTGATCTCCTCGTTGGCGTTGACCCAGCCGGCCCGGGCCAGCTTTCCCAGCGCCGCCGCGGACACGTTCGCCCGGACGTCGGCGATCAGGTTCAGCCCGTACCGCTTGCGGTCCTCGGTGGCGTAGGCGATCCCGTGGCCGATCGCCTCGGACACCGTGCGGGCGCGAACCTCCTGGCCGTGCAGGTAGAGGCGGCCGCTGACGTCACGCCCGTACGAGCGACCGAAGACACTCATCGCGAGCTCGGTCCGGCCGGCCCCCATCAGACCGGCGATCCCGACCACCTCGCCGGCTCGTACGGACAGGCCCGCACCGTCGACGACCTTGCGTTGCTGGGTCGGGTGCCACACCGTCCAGTCCTCGATCCGCAGCACCTCCTCGCCCGGCTCGGAGACCCGGTCGGGGTAGAAGCTGTCCAGGTCGCGGCCCACCATGGCGCGGATGATCCGGTCCTGGGTCGCCTCCTCGGCGCGCATGTCGAGCGTCTCGACCGTGCGCCCGTCGCGGATCACCGTCGTGGTGTCGGCGATCGCCGTGATCTCGCTCAGCTTGTGGCTGATCATGATGCAGGTGATTCCGCGGTCCCGCAGCCGCCGCAGCAGGTCGAGCAGGTGCGCGGAGTCCACGTCGTTGAGCGCGGCGGTCGGCTCGTCGAGGATCAGCAGCCGGACCTCCTTGGACAACGCCTTGGCGATCTCGACCAGCTGCTGCTTGCCGACCCCGAGCTGGATCACCGGGGAGACCGGGTTCTCGTGCAGCCCGACCGACGTCAGCAGCTCACGGGCGTCGGCGTTCGACCGGTTCCAGTCGATCAGGCCGCCGCGCCCACGGCGTTCGTTGCCCAGGAACAGGTTCTCCGCGATCGACAGGTTGGGCACCAGCGCCAGCTCCTGGTGGATGATGACGATGCCGACGGCCTCGGAGTCGCGGATCCCTCCGAAGTGCACCGGCCGGCCGTCGAACCTGATCTCGCCGTCGTAGCTGCCGGTCGGGTAGACCCCGGACAGCACCTTCATCAGCGTCGACTTTCCGGCGCCGTTCTCTCCACAGATGGCGTGGATCTCACCGCGCCGGACGCTGAGGGAGACGTCCTCGAGCGCCTTCACCCCGGGGAACCGCTTGGTGATCCCCCGCATCTCGAGCAGGACGTCGTTCACGGAGCCTCCTTCACGCACCCGGCGCGGTCGATCACTTCGCCTGACCGGCGGCGACCTCGGCGGTCGTGTAGTACCCGGAGTCGACCAGCTGCTTCTGGATGTCGTCCTTGAACACAGTCTGGATCGGCAGCAGGTACGCCGGGACGACCTTGACCCCGTTGTCGTAGGTCTTGGTGTCGTTGGACTGCGGCTGCTTCTTCTGCAGGAACGCCTCGGCGGCGTTGACCGCCTGCTCGGCCAGCAGCCGGGTGTCCTTGAAGATCGTCGAGCTCTGGACGCCGGTGTTGATCAGCTTGACCGAGGCGATCTCCGCGTCCTGACCGGTGATCACCGGCGTCGGGTTGGCGGCCGTGCCGTAGCCCGCGTTGTGCAGCGCGGTGATGATGCCGCGCGAGATGCCGTCGTACGGCGAGAGCACGCCACCGACCTTGGCCCCGTCGTTGTAGCTCGAGGTCAGCAGGTCCTCCATCCGCTTCTGCGCGGCCTCCTGCTGCCAGCGCAACGTGGCGACCTGCTCCATGCCGGTCTGCTTGGACTTGACGACCAGCGTGCCGTTGTCGAGGTACGGCTTGAGGGTCTCCATCGCGCCCTTGAAGAAGTACTGGGTGTTGTTGTCGTCCAGCGAGCCGGCGAAGATCTCGATGTTGATCGGGCCGGTCTTCGTGCCCTTCGAGCCGTCCGGCTTCTCCAGGCCGAGACCCCGCAGCAGCGCCTTGGCCTGGGCGACCCCGACCTTGTAGTTGTCGAAGCTGACGTAGAAGTCGACGTTCTTGCTGCCGCGGATCAGCCGGTCGTAGGCGACCACGGGGATCGACTTGTCGGCCGCGGCCTGCAGCTGGCTGCTCAGCGCGGTCCCGTCGATCGCGGCGATGATCAGGACGTCGGCGCCGCGGGTGATCATCTGGTCGACCTGCTGGGACTGGGTCGGGATGTCGTCGTTCGCGTACTGCAGGTCGACCTTGTAGCCCTTGGCCTCGAGCTTCTCCTTGACCGCCTTGCCGTCCGCGATCCACCGTTCCGACGTCTGGGTCGGCATCGAGACCCCGATGGTCAGGTCGGCCGGCTTGTCCGCGGCGGTGTCGGTGGCACCACCCGCTCCCTCTCCACCGCACGCACCGAGGCCGAGCACCAGTAGGGCGCCACTCAGAACCGCCACAAGCTTGCTCTTCACGAACCGTTCCCCTCCGGGAGAGGTGTCACTCCCGCATCTCAGACCCCGCACGACTGTTGGCGGTCACAGTGTTAGCGTTAACACATAGGCCGTCAAGACATCGGCCGGGCATCCCGGCGTCACGGTCCCGTAACGAGAATTTTCGAAGTCCAGCTGGACATCCATTGCCGGAAGAGGCTTCGGTGATGGCGAGTGATTCTTGAGCGCGTTAACAATTGTAGGATGCCGGGTATGAACCGGAGTGACGAGATGCGGACCGAGACCCGGCTGGCGTACGGCGAGACAGGGCTGTCGCTGACCTTCGATCCGGAGGTCACGACGATCGTCGAACCCGTCCACAGCGCGGCCGCCCCCGACCAGGTCGAGGCCATCCGGACGGCGCTGCGCGAGCCCGTGGCCGGCCCGCCGTTGCGCGACCGCGTCCGGCCGGGGCAGACGGTGGCGATCTCCGCCTGCGACGGCACCCGGCCGCAGCCCCGGCACCTGATGATCCCGGCCGTCATCGACGAGCTCGACGGGATCATCGACCTGGACGACATCGTCATCCTCGTTGCCACCGGCACCCATCGGGGGAACACCGAGGACGAGCTGCGGCAGATGTTCGGCGACCAGGTCGTCGACTCGGTGCGCATCGTGAACCACGACGCCAGGGACTCCGCCCAGCTGGTGTGGCGGGGTACGCACGGCAACGGCGTACCGGTCTGGCTGAACCGTGAGTGGAGCGAAGCCGACGTCCACATCACCACCGGCTTCGTCGAGCCACACTTCTTCGCGGGTTTCTCGGGCGGCCCGAAGCTGGTCGCGCCCGGGCTCGCCGGCCTGGACACCGTCCTCGTCCTGCACGACGCGGCGCGGATCGGTCACGCCCGGGCGACCTGGGGTGTCACGCAGGGCAACCCGGTGCACGACGACGTCCGGGCGATCGCCACGGCGACCGGAGTGACCTTTGCGCTGGACGTCGTGCTGAACCGGGACCAGGACGTCGTCGCGGCCTTCGGCGGGGACCTGCTGCCGATGCACGCGGCCGCGGCGTCGTTCGCGCAGCAGATCGCGATGCGCCCGGTCGACCGGCTCTTCGACGTCGTCGTCACCACGAACTCCGGCTTCCCGCTCGACCAGAACCTGTACCAGGCGGTGAAGGGCATGTCGGCCGCCTACCAGGTCGTCCGCCCGGGCGGGACGATCATCTGCGCGGCCGAGTGCCGCGACGGCTTCCCGGACCACGGCCTGTACCGCAAGGCGCTCGAGTCGGCCGAATCCCCCCAAGCGCTGCTGGCCGAGATCGCCGCGCGGTCCGAAACCGTCCCGGACCAGTGGCAGATCCAGATCCAGGCCAAGATCCAGTCCGCCAATCGAGTGGTCATGCACACCGGTTTCCTGAGCGACACCGACCTCGCCGCCGCGCACCTCGAACAGACCCACGACATCTCGGCCACCGCGGCCCAGGCCCTCGCCGAGGCCGGCCCGGGCGCGACGATGTGCGTCCTTCCCGAAGGACCGCAGACCATTCCGTACCTGGCGGAAGGGCAATAGGTCTCAGACGGTCAGCGTCTTGGCGACTCCGAGCGTGAGCCAGGTCAGGCTGTCACGCACGGCCGCCGGTGCGGCGCCGAAGGCCTGCTCGATGGTGTCGCGGCCTTGCGTGAAATGGCGCCAGCCCTCGTAGTGCACCGGGACAACAGTGTGCGGGCGAACGAGTTCGCAGAGCTCGACGCCCTCGGCGCCGGACATGGTGTAGCGGATCGGGCCGGTGACACCGAACTGGACCGCGCCGAGGTGCAGCACCAGCGTGCCGACGTCGAACCGCTCACCGACACGCCGCACCCCGTCGTACAGGACGGTGTCGCCGGAGATCCACAAGACGCCGTGCTCCTGGCCCTCCCAGCGCAGAGCGAAGCCGGTGACCTCTCCGGTGATCGCGCGACTGAGCGGGGGTCCGTGACGGCACGGCGTCGCGGTGATCTCCAGCGCCGGCCGGTCAGGGCCACGCAGCGTATAGGCCGACCACGGCGCCAGACCGATCGCGTTGCCGCCGAGCCGGCGTGCGCCGGCGACGGTCGTCACGACGACGCCGGCGCTCGGCAGCAGCGCGCGGCCGGCGTCGTCCAGGTTGTCGCCGTGGTGGTCGTGAGTGAGCAGTACGGCGTCGATCGGCGGCAGGTCCTCGACCGCGACCGCGGGACCGGCCTCCTTGTGGGAGGCCGAGCCCCAGCCGAAGGTGTAGCGGCGTCCGGGCGGGTCGAAGGTCGGGTCCGTGAGCAGCCGCCAGCCGTCGACCTCGATCAGCGTGGTCGGGCCGCCGATGTGCGTGATCCGGGCGACGCTCACGGACGGGCGTGGGCGAGCGCCCAGTCGAGCACCTCGTCGGCGATCTGCTGCCAGCCGTCCTGCGCGGGCAGCAGGTGCGCGTAGCCGTCGTACTGCTTGTGCTCGGTGACCGTGTCCGACTTGTAGTGCTTGGCGTTCGAGCGCTGCACCTCCGGCGGCATGATGTGGTCCTCGGAGCCGGAGACGAACAGCAGTGGCGCCCGGTCGTCGTTGTGGTAGTCGACCCAGGTGTCCTGGTGGCCGGGCTGGAAATTCGCGAGCACGCTCCCCCACAGGATGCCGCCGTTGGCGGGGATCGCGTACCGCTCGTACAGCGCGCGGGCGTCGGCGTCGGTGAACGTGTTGGTGAACGCGTACTTCCACTCCTCGAACGTCAGCGGGACCGTCTTGTGCCGGTTGCCCGGGTTCTTCAGGACGGGGAACGTCGACTTCACCTGCGACAGCGGTACGACGCGCACGCCTTCCGTGGGTGCGGAGTTCATCGCCACCCCCGCCGCGCCGAAGCCGTGGTCGAGCAGGATCTGGGTGAAGGCACCGCCGGCGGAGTGACCAATGATGATCGGCGGCGCCGCCAGTGCGCCGACGACCGACTCCAGGTGCTCGATGATCTGCGGCACGGTCACCTTCAGGATCGGCGTCGGGTCGGCGTTGAGCGCCTCGACCTCCACCTCGAAGCCCGGGTACCCCGGCGCGAGCACCGTGAACCCGCGCTGCTCGTAGTGCGTGATCCAGTGTTCCCAGCTGCGCGGCGTGACCCAGAAGCCGTGCACCAGGACGATGGTGTCAGGAGCCATGAGCGTTTCCTTTGCGTACGACGGGTGTCAGGACGTCTTGCGGACAGCGGTGAGGATCAGGTCGGTCGTCGCCTCGGGCTCGGAGATCATCGCGACGTGCGACGCCGCCACCTGGACCGTGCGAGCTCCGGCGCGCTGCGCCATGAACCGTTGCGCCGCGGCCGGAATGACCTGGTCGTCCTTGGCGATCAGCGTCCAGGACGGAATCGTCTTCCACGCCGGTACGCCGGACGGCTGCCCGAGCGTGGCGACGTCGGCGGGCCGCTGGCTGACCGCCATCGCCGCCGCCGTCGCCCGCGGAACGTCGGCGGCGAAGACCTCCCGGAACAGCGACAGCTTGATGTAGCCGTCTACGCCACCAGGATGCGGCCGGAAGTCCAGCGCCGCCTCCCCCAACTGGCTCCCCGGGAACAGGGCCGACAGTCCGCCGACGGTCTCGCCGGCGTCCGGCGCGAAGGCGGCGATGTAGACCAGCGCCTTGACGTTCGGGTTGCCCGTGGCGGCGTTGGTGAGCACGAAGCCGCCGTACGAGTGCCCCACCAGGACGATCGGGCCCTGCACGGTGGCCAGCACGCTGCGCAGGTACGCGCTGTCGAAGTCCACGCCACGCAGCGGGTTGGCCGGTGCCAGCACCGGATATCCCTTGCGCTGCAGGCTGCGCGCCACGTCGTCCCAGCCGGACGCGTCGGCGAACGCGCCGTGCACCAGGACGACAGTCGGTTTGGGGCGGTGCTCGCCCACGGCGGTCGCCGACCCGGCGACGCCGAAGATCAGGGCGATCGCCAGCAGGAGATGGGCAACGGGCCACTTACGCAGGATCATGGTCGGTCCTCGGAGTCGGTCGAGCGCAACGGGGGACGGCGATCGCATCAGTGGGGCGCCTGCTGGCCGAAAACCTAGCCTCCCGCCCGCGGCCCGCCCTAGGATGTGGGTGCACGAGGCTGGGCCCTCGGTGCACACTTCCCGGGGGCGGGAACGGGAGGGGGCTGGCGTGGCTGTTCTGCTCGACACCGCCGCGCTGCCGCACCAGGACCGCGCGGAGGCCTTCTACGCCGCGATGATGTCGGCGAGCGTGCCCTCGCGCGTGGAGCACGAGGTCCCCGACGGCGAGGTGTACGCACGGATGGACTTCTGGCAGCTCGGTGCGCCGGACCTCTTCCGCAGCGAGGGTTCGGGCATCCGGCTGGTGCGAACGCCGAAGCACGTCAGGATCGGTGCGCCCGAACGGCTCGCGCTCGCCGTCCAGGTGATCGGAACCGGCAGGTTCAGTCAGGCGAACGCCCAGCAACGGGTCGGCACCGGCGAGCTGATGCTGGTCGACCTGACCACGCCGTACGACTTCGCCTGGCGAGGCGTCGGCGCGTCCCAGGCGTTCCAGATCGACTACGCCGACCTCGGACTGAGCGTCGAGACCGTCCGTACGGCGGCTCAGCGGCTGCCCAGCAGTCCCCTGTACGACCTGGTGCTGCACCACCTCACGGTCCTGTCGACCGTCAGCGACGCGCTCCAGGGATCCAGCGCGGCCGCCATGCTCGGTGAGGCCACCACCCGGCTCGTCCGCGCTCTGCTGACGTCGGCCGCCGAGGACACCCGGCACGACGTACCGGCGATGACCGACGTGCTGTTCACCCGGATCACCTGGTACGCCCGCCGGCACCTCGCCGATCCCGAGCTCAGCCCGGCCCGGATCGCGGCCGAGCACAACATCTCGCTGCGCTACCTCTACAAGCTGTTCGCCAGGCACCACCTGAGCTTCGAGCAGTGGCTGATCGCCGAGCGGCTCGCCGCCGCCCGGCGGCAGCTCGCCGCACCCGAGAGCCGGCACCGCCCGATCGCGTCGATCGCCGCCCAGTGGGGGTTCCTCGATCCCGGCCACTTCGCCCGGCGCTTCCGGATGGCCCACGGCATGACACCGCAGGAGTGGCGCCGTCAGCAGGCCACCCCGGAGTAGGGAGCCTCAGGCCAGGGTGATGGCCAGGCAGTTCGCCACCTCCAGCGGAGCGGTGTCGGGCAGCCGAACCGTCAGTACGCCGTACGACTGCTCGAACGGCACCGGGCCGTGGCCGAGCAGCCGGACCTCCGTCACGGTCTCGTGGTCGACGAGGCTCCGGATCACCGACCGGCCGTCGGCGGGCCAGGCCAGCTGGAACGCGTACAGGGTGTTGCCGCGGCGGGTGAAGCGGAAGTCGGCGCTGGTCCAGCTGACCCGGTCCTCGGTGAATCCCTTGACGACCACGCTCGACGTTCCCTCGCCGGACACCCGGAACGGCCGGGTCCCGTAGATCCCTTCACCGCAGACCCGCATCCAGGCGCCGACGTCCTCGAGCAGCTGCTCGCACTCGCTGTCGATCGTGCCGTCGGGGAGTTGCGGCACGTTCAGCAACAGGTTGCCGTTCTTGGACACGATGTCGACCAGCAGCTCGACCACGTGGCCGGCGGTCTTGTAGACGTCGCGGACGTTGTAGAACCAGTCGCCGACCGAGGTGTCGGTCTGCCACGGCGTGGGATGGATGGCCCGGGTCTGGCTCCGCTCGATGTCCATCACGCCGACCGCGCTCACCTCGGGCCGGCGGTCCTTCTGCTGGTACACCGCACGACTCGCGCCGTGAACCTTCGCGCTGGTGTTGTAGAGATGCGCGACCGCCCGCAGACCGGGGCCGTAGTCGGCCTCGCCGAACGGCAGCGGGCCGTCGGTGTACAACAGGTCCGGCTGGTACTTGTCGATCATCTCGGTCACGGCCGCGAGCCAGTACTCGTGCCACGCGGGTTCGGTGGCGTACCAGGGGTCCGGCACGTCGACGTCCTCCGCGGGCAGGTACTCGCTGTTGTCGAGGTACAGGTCCTGGTACGCCGGATCCGTCCCGTCGTACGGCACCCCGGCGTACCGGCCGAACCGGTCGGCGCCCTTGTTGACGGCCGTCCAGCTGAACGTGGCTCCGAGATGTTCGGTCAGCCCGAACGGCAGCCCGCGGTCGTCCGCGGCCGCCTTCCACAGCGCGACGATGTCCTTGCCCGGCCCCATCCGCACCGAGTTCCAGCGGTTGACGTCCGACGCGTAGTTGAAGAAGTGGTCGTGGTGCGCGGCCTGGGCCACGAAGTACTTGGCGCCCGCGGCCACGAACCGGTCCATCAGTTCGTGCGGGTCGAACCGTTCGGCCCGCCAGAGCCGAACCAGGTCCTTGTAGCCGAACTCCGACGGGTGCCCGTAGGTCCGCAGGTGGTACCGGTACTGGTCACTGCCTTCGCGGTACATGTTGCGCGCGTACCAGTCGCCGTACCGGGGCACCGACTGCGCACCCCAGTGCGACCAGATGCCGAACTTCGCGTCGCGGAACCAGTCCGGGCACTCGAAGGCGGTCAGGGACTCGAAGCTCGCGTCGAACGGCACAGGCTGCTCCTCGAAACGGTGGACAGGGCTCCGGACCGGCCGTTCACCAATCGGCCGGTCCGGAGGGGGTGGGTTACTTGGTGGGGACCTTGTCGTACGCGGTCTGCTGGATCTCCAGGTAGCGCTTCAGCCCGAGACCCTCGAGTCCCTTGACGTAGGCGTCCCAGTCGCTGTCGATGTTCTTCGAACCGGTGACGAACTGCAGCGAGTTCTGCTGGATGTAGTTCTCGAGGTTGGTCTGCAGGGTCGCCACCTCACTGGCCAGCGACGGGTCGATCCACACCTTCCAGAACGGGTAGATCTGCGCCTTGTCCTCCTTGCCGGCGTACAGCTTGGTGGCCTCGAACAGCTTGCGCTCGTACCCGGGCTGCGAGTGGATGTCGGTGTCGATCACCTCGGAGTTCCGGAACTTCGCGGCGTTGTTGTACTGCGCCAGCGGGCCCCACCCGGAGTTCCGCGGCTTCGAGCCGGGCTTCAGCGGGATCTGCTTGAAGCTCGGCTTCAGCGACTTGTCGAGCGCCACGTCACCGGGAGCGGGGTTGACCCAGGCCTTGCCCTCGGAACCGAACTGCCCGTTCTTCTGGCCCTCGTCGGTGAAGATGTAGTCGAGCATCTTGATCGCCTGGATCTGCTTCTCCGGTGTGGCCTTCGACGTCAGGACGAACGTGGCGCCGGGAATGCTGGGGAAGACGTAGCCGGCGTAGTTCGCGCCACCCGGACCGGTCAGCGGCGGTACCGCGTCGTACTGCTTGTCCCGCCCGTCCGCCGAACCGACGGTGACGAAGATGCCCGAGTGCATGACGGTGCCCCCACCGAGGATGACGGAGCCGCCGTGGTTGCCCTCCTGCTGCATCGCGTCCGGGTTCTGCGTGAAGGCGCCCTTGTCGATCAGGCCTTCCTTGTAGAGCGAGTTGATGTACCGCAGGCCTTCGCGCCAGCCGTCCTTGTTCGCCTGGACGTCGACCTTGCCGTTGTTGAGAACCAGTGTGGTGTTGTTGCCGCCGCTGTTGTTCTGCCCCTGCGGGTCGTAGATGAAGGCGTTCATGAAGTACGGGATGAGGTTGTCGCGGACGTTCGCGCTGATCGGGATCTCGTCGGCCTTGCCGTTGCCGTTCGGGTCCTGGGTCTTGAACGCCTGGAGCACCTTCCGCATGTCCTCGGTGGTCTTCGGCTGCTCCAGGCCCAGCTTCTTCAGCCACGCCGAGTTCAGCCACAGCTTGTCCGGGTACGAGCAGTGGAAGCAGTCCACCCACTGCGGCATCCCGTAGATCTTTCCGTCCGGCGCGGTCGCCATCGCCTTCCACTCCGGCGTGGAGTCCAGCGCCTTCTTGATGTTCGGCGCGTACTGGTCGATCAGGTCGTTCAGCGGTACGACGACACCCTGATTTCCCAGCTTCAGCAGGTCCGCCGTCGTGAACTGGTCGACCCAGGGGATCAGCAGGTACAGATCGGGGTAGTCGCCGCTGGCCAGCGAGATCTGCCGCTTTTCCTTCGCGGGACCGCCGTCGTACGTGGTGGTCTGCCACTTGAGGGTGAGGTTGAGCTTCTGTTTCACCAGCTTGGTGAAATCGCTCGTGGCGAGGTTCTGGTCGGCCGACTGCGGCGCGAACACGTTCAGCGTGACATCGGGATTCCCGGTGATCGTCGGCAGCGGCTTGCCCTGCGCGTCGTCACCCGAGCCTTGCCCGGAGCAGGCCGCGAGCACGAGCGCCAGGAGGCTCAGGCCGGCAACCGCGGCCTGCCTCCTCCTTCTGAACTGTACAGACATAAGTCCCTCACAGGGTCGAGGTGGTGCGGAGGATCAGCCCTTCACGGCGCCGATCAGGATTCCCTTGGTGAAATAGCGGGCGACGAACGGGTAGATCAGCAGCACCGGCACGCTCGCGACCACGATCAGCGAGTACTTGAGCAGGTCGGCGAGCTGCTGACGCTGGATGACGACGGACGCGTCGACGGCGCCGCCACCGGTCGTGTTGAGGATCAGGATGTTCCGCAGGACCAGCTGGAGCGGGAACAGGTCCGGGTTCTTCAGGTAGATCAGCGCGTCGAAGTACGAGTTCCACTGCAGGATCGCGTACATCAGCGCCACCACCGCGATCATCGGCTTGGCCAGCGGGATCACCACCGACCACAGGAACCGCAGGTCCCCGCAGCCGTCGATGTCGGCGGCCTCCACCAGTTCCTGCGGGATCGCGGTCCGGAAGTAGGTCCGCGCGATGATCACCTGCCAGACCCCGATCGCCTGCGGGATGATCAACGCCCACCGGGTGTCCAGCAGACCGACCGACTGCACCACCAGGTAGGTCGGTACCAGCCCGCCGGTGAACAGCATCGTGAACAGGATCAGGCTCATCACGACGTTGCGGCCGACCAGCGTGTGGCGCGACATCGGGTAGGCGATCGCGATCGTCATGGTGACGCTGACGATCGTGCCGACCACCGTGTAGAACAACGAGTTCACGTACCCCTGCACGACCTGCGGGTTCTCGAACACCGCGTGGTACCCGCGCAGCGAGAAGTCCACCGGCCAGAACAGCACCCGGCCGCCCGACACCGCCTCCGGACTGCTGAACGAGCTGGCCAGGATGTAGAGCAGCGGCATCAGCACGACCAGGCCGAACACCACCAGCAGCAGGTAGACGCAGAACATGAAGATGCGGTCGGTCCGCGGCTCGCGGATCCGGCGGGCGCGCGCCGCCCGGCGCTCGGCCCTGGTCAGGGTCCTTGGCTCAGTCACAGTGGTCATGACCACAATCCGTTCCCGGTGATCCGCTTGGCGATCATGTTCACGAGCAGCAGCAGGACCAGGTTGATCACCGAGTTGAACAGCCCCACCGCGGTCGCCATGCTGAAGTCGGCGTTGAGCAGACCGGTCTTGTACACGTAGGTCGCGATGATCTCCGACTGGCTCAGGTTCAACGGGTTCTGGAACAGGAAGGCCTTCTCGAACCCGATGGCCATGATGTTGCCGACGGCAAGCACCAGGATGATCACCGCGGTCGGCATGATCCCGGGCAGGTCGACGTGCCAGATCCGCCGCAGCCGGCCGGCGCCGTCGACCCGGGCCGCCTCGTGCAGCGCCGGGTCGATCCCGGCCAGCGCCGCCAGGTAGATCACCGCGGAGTACCCGGTGGTCTGCCAGACGTCGGACCAGACGTAGATGTGCCGGAAGTAGTCGGGATTTCCCAGGAAGTCGACGGACGGTACGCCGAAGAAGCCGAGGCCCTCGTTGACGATGCCCAACCGCGGCGACAGCACCAGGATCGTCATCGACACCACCACGACGGTGGAGATGAAGTACGGCGCGTAGGTGACCAGCTGCACGGTCTTCTTGAACAGTCCGGTGCGCACCTCGTTCAGCGCCAGGGCCAGGATGATGGCGAGCGGGAAGCTGGCCCCGACGGTGTAGACCGACAGCACGAAGGTGTTCTTCACCAGGGTCCAGAACACCGGGTTGCTGAAGAAGGCGTCGAAGTTCTGCCAGCCGACCCACGGGCTCGCCCAGATGCCCTTGATCACGTTGTAGTTCTTGAACGCCAGCACGGAGTTCGACATCGGGATGTACTTGAAGACGACGAACCACACCAGCGGCACGACCATCAACAGGTACAGGGTCCAGTGCCGTCCGAGACTTCGCCGGAACCTCTTGATCCCCACGCGTTCCCGGCGCCGTCGTCTCCGCCGCTCCGGAAGCTCGCCGGCCGGTGGCCGTACGGTCGTCAGCGTTGCCATCAGACCTCCTCGTCCTGGCGGAGCGCCGCGTTCACCCGGAGCGCGACTCCGGCGGTCAGCCGCACCTCGATGCGTTCCGCGCCGAGCCGGACGACGCGCTCCTGGTCCCGGTCGGCGGTGAGAACGGCCTCCACGCCGTACGGCGTCCAGGCGAGGTCGACCGTGACGGCTCCGCGCGCCCTGAGTCCGGACACCCGCCCGCTGGCCCACTCGGCCGGCAGCGCGGGCAGCAGCTCGATCTCGCCGGTGTGGCTCTGCAGCAACATCTCGGCGATCCCGGCGGTCGCGCCGTAGTTGCCGTCGATCTGGAACGGCGGGTGGGCGCAGAACAGGTTCGGGTAGACACCGGCGCCGCTCCCGGGCCGGCCGGTCGCCGTGTCGTCGGCCGGGCTGAGGAACGCCCGGACCAGCCGGTGCGCCGCTTCCGCATCGCGCAGCCGCGCCCGCAGGCAGATCTTCCAGGCCAGCGACCAGCCCGTCGCTTCGTCACCCCGCAGGTCCAGGGTTCTGGCCGCCGCGGCAGCGAGCTCGGGTGTGCCGTCCGGTGTGATCGCGGAGTCGGGGTGCAGACCGATCAGGTGCGACATGTGGCGGTGATGCGGATCTTCCTCGGGCAGGTCGGCGGCCCACTCCTGCAGCTGCCCCTGCGCGCCGATGGGCGGATCGGGCAGCCGCTTGCGGGCCATGGTGAGTTCGCCGACCAGCGGGTCGACCACGTCGAGCAGTTCGGCCGCCTGCTCGACCCGGAGGAAGAGGTCCGAGATGAGCGCGAGGTCCATCGTCGACGACACCGTGACGGAGGCCGGTTGGCCGTCGTCGGCGAGGTAGTCGTTCTCGGGCGAGGTCGACGGCGCCGTACCGAGACTGCCGTCGGGCAGCTCGACCAGCCAGTCGATGCAGAACTCCGCCGCGCCCCGCAGTACCGGCCAGGAGTCGCCGAGGAACTCCAGGTCGCCGGTGAACTCGTAGTGGTCCCACAGGTGCCGGGCCAGCCAGGCGCCGGCCATCGGCCAGTTCGACCAGCGGGGATCACCTTCGACGGGGAACGACCAGCACCAGGCGTCGGCGTTGTGGTGCGCGGTCCAGCCGCCGCAGCCGTAACGCTCCTGGGCGGTCCGGCGGCCGGCCCGCGCGAGGTCACCGACGTACCGCAGCAAGGGTTCGTGGCACTCGGACAGATTGGTGGTCTCGGCCGGCCAGTAGTTCATCTCGGTGTTGATGTTGATCGTGAAGTTGGAGCTCCACGGCGGCCGCAGGATGTCGTTCCAGATTCCCTGCAGCGTGGTCGGCAGCCCGCCGGGTCGCGAGCCCGCGACCATCAGGTAGCGCCCGTAGTTGAAGGCGAGTGCGGCCAGCGCCGGGTCGTCGACCTGGGAAGTCCGTTCGATCCGGACATCGGTCGGCAGCGCGGACTCCTCCGCCGGCCCCTCCAGCTCGAGCGACGCACGGCGGAACAACTTTCGGTGGTCCTGCTGATGATCGGCCAGCAGTACGTCGTACTCACGCTCCAGCGCCGCGCGCACGATCCGGTCCGCGTTCGACCAGCACTCGTGCCCGGTCCGCGTCGGCGCGACGAACGGACCGTCGTACCCGGTCGCCGTGGACAGCACCACGGTGATCTGGGTCGCGCCCTCCACGACCAGCTCGCCTTCGCTCGCGCGAATCTGGCCGTCGCTCCTTACTCGCAAGGCGATCGCGCCCTCCATGCCGCGGTCGTCACCGTCGGAGTACCGCACGGGCTCCGGCACCTGGCGATGCGGCGGTGCAACGTCGGCGGGCGTCTGCACGAACAGGCCGAGCCCGTCCTCCACCGCGTACGGCGTTGACGGCAACTGCGACGTCAAGCGGCAGCCCAGACCGAGAACGGGCTCCGACGCGGTCAACCGCTGAACGAGGACGCCGTCCGGCGCGCTGACGAACACCTCCTGCCGGACCGCCACTCCCCCGTACTCGTACTGCGTCGTGGCGATCGCGCCGTCGAGATCGAGCTCCCTCCGGTAACCCGCAACCTCTTCAGCCACAGGGATCCGGCCGTCGACGCGGGTTTCGAGCAGGAGATCGCCCAGCGGCAGGAATGCCTGGCAGTAACCGGAATGAAAACCGCCTGCCAACTCGTGCGCCCGGCGAACATCGCCCGCCGTCAGCGCGTCCCGCACAGCCTGTACGGCGTCCGCACCGGTCGCACCGAGCGGAACCGACAGCAGGCGGGCGGTTTCGGGGCCTCCCGACCACAACGTCTCGTCGTTCAGCCCGATCCGATCACTGCCGACGCCTCCGGAACACATCGCGCCGATCCGCCCGTTGCCGACCGGCAACGCCTCCAGCCAGGTTCCGGCGGGCCGGTCGTACAGCAACCTTCGCGCACCGGCGGGATTCGAGCTCTTCAGGTCGCCCATGTCAGAGCCTTCCGAGACGAGTGAATTATTAATCCCATGAATTGCCGGGATCGTAGCGCCGCGCACGCTCCTGGTCCATACTTGGTTGCCATCAAGGCAGATAAAGATGCCATCAATTGATCGTGAGGGGTCCGCATGCCACGCATCAGCTCGGTGGAGGTCATCGACGTCCGCTTCCCGACCTCGCTGAACCAGGACGGCTCGGACGCGATGAACAAGGACGGCGACCACTCCGCGGCGTACGTCGTCCTGCACACCGACGACCCCGGCCTCAGCGGTTTCGGCTTCACCTTCACCATCGGCCGTGGCAACGACCTGTGCGTCGCCGCGGCGGTGCAGCGGGCGCAGCCACTGATCGGCCGGGACGTCGACGCGATCTGCTCCGACCTCGGCGGGATCTACCGGGAGCTGCAGTCGGACAGCCAGCTGCGGTGGCTCGGCCCGGACAAGGGGGTCATCCATCTCGCGCTGGCCGCGGTGATGAACGCGGTCTGGGACCTGGCCGCCCGGCGGGCCGGGGTTCCGCTGTGGCGACTGCTGTCCGAGATGTCCCCCGAAGAGCTGGTCGCCGCCGCCGATCTGCGGTACCTGAGCGACGTCCTCACCGCCGAGCAGGCCGTCGCCCTGCTGGCGGCCCAGGAACCGGGCCGCAAGGAACGGCTCCGGGAGATCGAGGAGTCCGGCTACCCGTGCTACACCACCTCCGCGGGGTGGCTCGGCTACTCCGACGAGAAACTTCGCCGGCTCAGCGAGGAAGCCGTTGCCAGCGGCTACAAACACGTCAAGCTGAAGGTCGGCGCGAACCTGGCCGACGACGTCCGGCGCTGCGGCATCGCTCGCGAGGTACTGGGCCCCGACGGCCACTTGATGATCGACGCCAACCAGGTGTGGGACGTGCCGCAGGCGATCGAGTGGATCAACGCACTGGCCGAGTTCGACCCGCTGTGGATCGAGGAGCCCACCAGCCCGGACGACGTCCTCGGGCACGCGGCGATCCGCAAGGCCGTGGCGCCGATCGGGGTCGCCACCGGCGAGCACGGCATGAACCGGGTGCTGTTCAAGCAGCTCTTCCAGGCCGAGGCGATCGACTACTGCCAGCTCGACGCGGCCCGGCTGGGCAGCGTCAACGAGGTCCTCGCGGTCTACCTGCTCGCCGCCTCGTTCGGCGTACCGGTCTGTCCGCACGCGGGCGGCGTCGGCCTGTGCGAGCTCGTCCAGCACCTCTCCGTCTTCGACTACGTCGCGGTGTCCGGCAGCCTCGAGGGACGCGTCACCGAGTACGTCGACCACCTGCACGAGCACTTCACCGAGCCCTGTGTGATCCGCGACGGTGCGTACGTCCTCCCGGCGGCGCCCGGTTACAGTGCCGAGATGCACAGGCAGTCACTGGAGACCTATCAATTCCCCGAAGGCACCTACTGGTCGTCCCGCGCCGGCGAGGACCCGCGACCATGACGTCGGCCAAGGTGGCCGAACAACCTCCTCGCACCCCTGGTTTCTCGCAGAGCGACGTGGTCGTGCAGGGAATCCGGCAGATGATCGTCGACGGCCATCTCCGCCCGGGCGACCGGCTCCCGGTCGAGAAGCACCTCGCCGCGGCGCTGGGCGTCTCCCGCAACCCGCTGCGGGAAGGAGTTCGAGCGCTGTCGATCATGGGCGTCCTGGAGACCCGGCAGGGCGACGGGACCTACGTCACCGCGCTGGACTCGTCGATCCTGCTGGCCCCGATGGGGTTCGTGGTGGACCTGCAGGACGGCAGCGGTACGCCGCACCTGCACGGCGTACGACGGATTCTCGAGACCGAGGCGGCGGCCGCGGCCGCGCAGCGGATCGGTCCGGACGAGCTGGAGGCCGCCGCCGAGCTGCTGCGCCACAACGAGGCCGAGCTGCTGCTGGACGAACCCAACCACGAGACCGTGATCGAGAACGACATCGCCTTCCATCGCATCATCGCGCAGTCGGCCGGGAACCCCGTGCTGGCCGCGCTGATCGACGCGCTGGGCGGACGGACGATGCGGGACCGGTTGCGCCGCTCCATCACCCAGCCGGGCGCGGACGAGACCGCGCACCGCGAGCACCTGCTGATCCTTTCCGCCCTCACGGCCCGCGACTCCGACCGCGCGCGGGTCCGGATGGCGACCCATCTGTTCACCGTCGAGGACTCGCTCCTCGGACTCGACCTGACGGGCACGAAGAGAGAGTCACCGGATGAAGCCACTGCACTGGAACGCACCTGAACTGTCCCTGACGTTCGTCCTGGACGACGGCCCGGTCCGGCTGCTCGCCGAGGGCGACGGCACGCGGCGAGCAGCCGGTACGCCGGACGCGGCCCGGCCGATGGTCGAGGTCACGGCCGTCGGCTCCGGGAACACCCTCAGCACCAGCCGGCACGTCGACACCGTCCTCGGCCATCGGCTGCGCTACGTCCGTCACGACGACACCGGGACGACGCTGCGCATCCTCCAGGAGGATCCCGAGTCGGGTCTGCAGGTCACCAGCGTGTTCGAAGCCGGTGCCGGGGTCCGCGCCTGGTCGGAGGTCGCTCATCCCGGGCCTGGGACGCTGCGGCTCACCTTCGTGTCGTCGCTGGTCGTCGGTCTCGGGTCGGTGGACGTCGAGCTGTACTCGGCCGAGACGAGCTGGATGGCCGAGAGCCGTTGGTCCGCCCAGCGGTTGCGGTCCGGGGCGCTGGCCGACATCGTCCACGCTCCCCACCAGCCGGTCGCCAGAAGCCGGGCCGCGGTGACCAGCCTCGACTCCTGGTCGACCGGCGAACGCCTTCCGGTCGGCGTACTGGTCGACCAGCAGTACGCGCTGGGCTGGCAGATCGAGCACAACGGGCCGTGGCACTACGAGATCGGCGAGACCCGGTACGGCGGCTACCTGCTGCTGAGCGGCCCGACCGATCAGGAGCACCAGTGGAGTGTCGAGGTCGGCGCGGACAGTCCGTTCACCACCGTGCCGGTGTCGCTGGTCGCCGGATCGGACCGGGACAGCGCGTTCGCGGCCCTCACCCGCCAGCGCCGCGCCGTACGGCGCCGTCGTCCGGTCGACGACCGGATGCCGGTCGTCTACAACGACTACATGAACACCCTGCTGGGTGATCCGACGACCGAGAAGCTGCTGCCCCTGATCGACGCCGCTGCGGACGTCGGCGCCGACTACTTCTGCATCGACGCCGGCTGGTACGCCGAGGGCGACTGGTGGAACACCGTCGGCGCCTGGCAACCGTCGACGACCCGCTTCCGCAACGGGCTCGGCGAGGTGATCGAGCGGATCCACGCGCGCGGCATGGTGCCGGGCCTCTGGCTCGAACCCGAGGTGATCGGCACCCGCTCGCCGATCGCGCTCGAGCTTCCCGACGACGCGTTCCTGACCCGCGGCGGCACCCGGGTCACCCAGTCCGGCCGGTACCTGCTCGACCTGCGCAGCCCGGCCGCGCGGCAGCACCTGAACGACACGGTCGACCGGCTGATCGCGGACTTCGGCGTCGGCTTCTTCAAGTTCGACAACAACACGACGACCGGTCCGGGCACCGACAAGGGCGGAACGTCCCTCGGGCAAGGACTGCTGGAGCACAACCGCGCGCTGCTCGACTGGCTGGACGACCTCCAGGCACGGCATCCGGACCTGCTGATCGAGAACTGCGCGTCGGGCGCGATGCGGATGGACTACGCCATGCTGTCCCGTCTGCACCTGCAGTCGACCTCGGACCAGGAGCATCCGTTGCTCTACGCACCGATCACCGCGGCGGCGCCGGCCACCGTACTGCCGGAACAGGCGGGTCACTGGGCGTACCCGATCAGCGGCAGCACCCGCGAGGAGTTCGTCTTCGCGCTCGTCAACGGCATCCCCGGCCGGCTCTACCTGTCGGGTCACCTGAACCGGATGGACGCCAAAGAGCTCGACCTGGTCCGGTCCGCGCTCGCCGCCCACCGTGAGATCCTCGCCGACCTCGACACCCTCGTCCCGTCGTGGCCGCTGGGACTACCGGCGTGGGGCGACGAATGGATCGCGCTGGCCCTCGACGGTCCCAGCGTCTCCTACCTGGCGCTGTGGCACCGCGCGGCCGGCCCGTCCACCATCACGCTTCCACTCCCCCGCTCGAACGTCGTTCCGCACTTCCCCACCGACCTCGACGGCTGGACCTTCACGCCGACCGGCGACTCGCTCACCGTCACCACCACGACCCCCGAGCCCTCGGCCCGCGTTCTCCGGCTGAACGACCCGGCCTGAGTCACCGCGGTCAGGAGGAACTCGGGCCGGCCGTCGCTAAGATCATACGTATGGCGAAGGACTCGATCACCGCGGCGCAACTGACCCCGCGACGTCTGCCCGTCGGCCGGCTCGGGGTCTCGGTCGTGGCCGAGCTCGTCGACCTGATCGTGACGGGCCGGCTGAAGGAAGGCGATCTGCTGCCGCCCGAAGGCCCGCTGAGCGAGCACTTCGGGGTGAGCCGGACGGTACTGCGCGAGTCGGTGAAACGCCTGGAGGAAAAGGGTCTGGTGACCGTCTCGCAGGGTCGCGGCACCCAGGTCCGGGCGCCCGGGTACTGGAACATGCTCGACCCGGTGGTGCTGTCGGCCCTCATCGACAACGACGAGAGTCTCGGCGTCCTCGACGAGCTGACGATCGTGCGCGCGAGCCTGGAGTCGGCGATGGCCGGCGCGGTGGCCGAGTCGCGCACCGCGGACGAGCTCCGGCGGCTGGAGAACGCGTTGACGGCGATGCGGGAGAGCGAGTCGGAGACCGACTCGTTCCGGCAGGCCGACGTGATCTTCCACTACGCGGTGATGGAGATCTCCGGCAACCGGCTGGCCGAGAACATCGCCAAGCACATCTACAAACGCGCCGTGGAGTCCAGCCGGTACCAGGGCATCAACCCGCCCGACGCGGTGGCGGTGACGCTCAAGGAGCACGAGGCGATCGTCAAGGCCATCGCGCGCAACGACGTGGCCGCCGCGGAGAAGGCGATGCACTCGCACATCCACGGGTCGTGGGAGCGCCGCCGGCTGTCCGACGCTCCCCGGCCGCGCGGCCGCAAGCGGGCTCAGAAGAAGCAGTAGACCTCGGCGGCGTTGCCGCCGTACATCTGTTCGCGCTCGACGTCGGACAGTCCCGCGAGCAGTTCGTCCACGGCCTCCTTCCAGGCCGTTGCTCCCCCGCCGAGCTCGGCCAGTGGCCAGTCCGACCCGTACAGCAGGCGATCCGGACCGAACGCTTCGAGCGCGACCGCCACCCGGTCGGCGAGGTCCTTGGCGTGCCAAGATCTTGGCGCGAGGCCGGAGACGAGGCCCGAGACCTTGGCCACGACGTTCGGGCGAAGCGCCAAGCCTTGCAACCCGGCAGCCCATGCGCTCGCGTCCTGTCCGGGGACCGGCGGACCGCCCAGATGGTCGAGCACGAAGCGCAGCCCTTCGTGGCGACCACTCAGGAGCGCAGCCTGCGGCAACTGCCAGTCGCGCAGGACGAGGTCGAAGCAGAGCCCCTCACGCTCGAGCACCTCGAGGCCGCGGGCGACGTCGCTCCGCAGCAGCCATACCGGATCAGGGTCGATGTGAGCCAGGTGCCGCACACCGACGACCGGGACGGTCGCGTCGCGGCGGATGCGGTCGAGCTGGGGATCCACCTCCGCGGTGAGATCGACCCAGGCGACCAGTCCCGCGACCACCGCCGGATCCAGCCGGGCGAGCCGGACGCTCTCCTCCACGCTGTTGCTCGACTGGACCACGACCGCACGGTGAAGTCCCGTCGCCGCGAGCATCGCCTTCAGGTCCGCCGCGCCGAAGTCCCGGGCGATCGGCGCCATGGTGCCCGGATCGATCCAGTCCTGCGGGTCCAGCGCCCGGTCCCACAGGTGCACGTGCGCGTCGATGCCCTCGGTCATCCCAGGTGCCACACTTCGTCGATCGGTTGCCACAAGGCGCCGGGCGTCCGTTCCTCGGCGATCCGCACCTGGCAGGGATCGGTGTGGGTCCACCACTCCTGCGAGACCGGGTCGTCGGCGATCCGTCGCATGTCCGCGTCGTGGTCGTCGCCGACGTACTCGTAGTACGCGAAGAGCACGTCGCCGAAGACGAAGATGCTGTAGTTGCGGATGTTGCACTCGACAAGCTTCTGCTCGACGCCCGGCCAGACGGCGCTGTGCAGCGCCAGGTACTCCTCGCGCTTCTCGGGACGGACGCCGACGACGAACGCCCGGCGCTCCGGCGCGCGCGTCACGAGACCGGCCTCAGCGGTACGGCGGGAACGTCGATCACGTCCGGCTCGGCCACCAGCCGCAGCGCGGCGCGCTCCGGCCGGATGTGCGGCCCGGCCACGGCGGGGAGGTCCGCCGCGGAGCCGGCCGGTGCGAGCCGGGACTCGTCGACCACGATGCCGAGGCCCGGGCGGTCGCCCAGGACGATGCCGCCGTCGTCGAACTCCTGGTCGACGTCGAGGCCGACCGGGAAGTGCAGGTCCTGGACCTCGTAGGTCAGCAGGTTCGGTACGGCGGCGGCCGCGTGCGCGATCGGGTTCGCGTTGTACGCGACCGGACTCACCGGCAGGTCGTGACCGTGCGCCAGCGTCGCCACCCGCAGGAAGTGCGTGATCCCCCAGACGTTGCCGACCTGGACGATGTCGAGCGCCTTCGCGTCGAGCAACGGGCGGTACTGCTCCAGCCCGGTCAGGTTCTCGCCACTGGCGATCGCCGCGCGCACCTTGCCCCGCAGGGCCGCCATCCCGGCGGCGTCCCACCGGCGCAACGGCTCCTCCACCCAGGTGAGGTCCAGGCGCTCCTCGATGGCGGCCACGTACCGGGCCGCCTGCGCCTGGTTCCACGCCTCGTTGGCGTCGAACATCAGCGCGGGCCGGCGGGAGTTGCGGCCGAGCACGTCCCGGACGATCTCCAGCCGGGGCAGGTCACGGTCGAGATCGCGGCCACCCTTGACCTTGCCGGCCTTGAAGCCGCGGTCCGCGAACCCGCCGTACAGGCCGGCGAGCTCCTCGTCGGTCAAGCCGTACTCGAGCCCGGACGCGTAGCCGGGGACGAACCGTTCGCGCGCCCCGAGCATCCGCCACAGCGGCTCCTCGGCCGCCTTGGCCTTGAGGTCCCACAGGGCCATGTCGACCGCCCCGATGGTGCCGAACACCGAGCCGGAGTGACCGGCCTTGAACACCCAGTCGAGCATCCGGTCGTACAGCGCCACCACCGATCGCGGGTCCTCGCCCTCGACGGCCGGGAAGACCCGCGCGATGTCGGTGTGGGCGCCGAGGCCGACGCCCTCGATCCCGGCGTCGGTCTCGATCACGAGCACGGGGACCGGCGTGGTGGTGCCGCTCTGCACGCCGTTGACGTCGCCGGTCACCCTCCCCCAGTCGTGCACCGTGCTCAGACTGCGGTATCCGGTGATCTTCATCTGTGGTTCTCCTTGGGAGCCGGGGCGGTCATTCCTTGGTTCCTCCCGCCGTCATTCCCGCGACCAGGAACCGCTGCGAGAAGAGGAAGACGATCAGCACCGGCAGGATCGAGACGATCGTGGCCAACGCGAGGGTGGGGAGCTGGATGGAGTCCGACCCCGCCGAGCTGGGGTTGAACGCGGGGGTGGCGGCCAGCAGCGAGGTGAGGCCGACCTGGATCGGATAGCCGTCGCTGGAGGGCAGCATCACGAACGGCAGGAAGAAGTTGTTCCAGTTCTGCACGAAGCTGAAGAACGCGACCAGGGCGACGATCGGCGACGCCAGCGGCAGGGCGACCCGGGTGAACACCTGGAGCTCCGAGCAGCCGTCGATCCGGGCCGCCGCGAGCAGGTCGCGCGGGATGCTGGTGGAGAAGTAGATGTAGGTCAGGTACACGCCGAACGGGAAGAACGACATCGGCAGGATCACCGACAGCGGACTCCCGATCAGGCCGACGCTGTTCAGCTCCAGGAAGATCGGCAGCACCAGCGCGGTGTTCGGGATCAGCATGACGACCAGGGTCAGCACCAGCAGCGCCCGCCGGCCCTTGAACTCGGTGAGCGCGAGCGCGTAGCCGGCCGGGATCCCGACGACCAGGGTGATCACCAGCGCGCCCACGGCGTAGACGGCGGAGTTGGCGATCCAGGTCGTGACCGCGCCGTCCTGGAAGGCGAACAGCTGGTTCCAGTTGGCGACCAGATCGTGCCACGACCCGACCGAGAACGGGTTCGCGACGGTCAGCGCCTTGGCGGACTTGGTGATCGCGAGCAGCAGCCAGACCACCGGTACGGCGAAGAAGAAGACGCAGAGGGTCACCACGACCCCCGCGACGGACCGTCCGCTCCACCCCCGGAGGTTCACGCGGCGCTCGACAGACACGGCTGGCATACTCATTCCTTCTCGAAAAGGCCACCGCGGGTCACGAACACCCACGACAGCAGCAGCGCGACGACCAGCAGGATCAGCGAGATCGCGGCGGCGCCGTTGAAGTCGTTCTGCTGGAACGCGTACTGGTAGGCGAGCTGATTGAGCGAGTAGTCGTTCGGGACCACCGCGTTGCTGGCCTGGCTGAGCAGCTGCGGCTCGACGAACAACTGCGTGCCGGCGGCCAGCGACATGACGCCCATGTAGGCGATCCACTTGCGCAGCAGCGGCAACTGGATCCGCAGGGCGATCTGTACGGCGCTCGCGCCGTCGACCTGGGCCGCCTCGATCACCTCGGTGCTGATGTTGTTCAGCGCGCCGTACATGATCACGATCCAGCCGCCGGCCCCGGTCCAGAACGCGATGATCGCGAAGATCGCCGGCAGGTTCCCGGGCTGGATGACCGCGACGAAACTGTCGAAGCCGAACGCCCGGAGCAGACCGCTGACCGGGCTGGCCGTCGGATCGAGCACGAACAGCCAGAGCAGCACGCTGGACGCGCCGGCCAGAGCGCCGGGGAGGTAGTAGACGAAGCGCAGACCCGTACTGATCCACCGCACCCGTACGGCGTGGACCAGCAACGCCAGCGCCACCACCAGGACGACGAGCGCGACCAGCCAGATGA
The DNA here is from genome assembly GCF_039529595.1 of Kribbella lupini. Lineage (NCBI taxonomy): Bacteria > Bacillati > Actinomycetota > Actinomycetes > Propionibacteriales > Kribbellaceae > Kribbella > Kribbella lupini. The sequence continues at coordinate 2,370,145 of NZ_BAAANC010000001.1, forward strand.
CGAGGTAGATGGTCACGTGCAGCACGGCCGGCCAGAACCGGAAGTCGCCGACCACCTTCGTGAAGTTGCCGGCGCCGGCGAACCCGCCGTCGGCGTTGGTGAAGGCCAGCACCACGGCGTACAGGGCGGGAGCGACCCCGAAGGCCAGCGTGAGCAGCGCGTAGAGCGAGACGAACAGGTAGCCGATCCGCGTGTGACCGGGCGCCCGGCCGCCGGCCCGGGCGGGCCGCCGGCGCTCGGGAGCGTCGACGGCCAACCGGTCGGTCGGTGGAGCGATGGTCATGTCAGTTCACCGTGTATCCGTTGACCTTGGCCTGGTTCTCGATCGCCTGCTGCCACGTCGGCAGGAGCTCGACGATCGACTTGCCACCGGTGACGGCCGTGGTCATCGTCTTCGCCCAGACCGCTTCCTGGCTGAAAATGCCGTAACCCCAGCCCTCCCAGACCTGCGACGCGGCGGTCGCCACCGGCGCCAGCGAGGTCGCGAAGTACTTGCTGGACTCCTGCTTGGCGATCCACTTCTCGGCCGCCGGCGCGTAGGCCGGGTACCCCGGCGCGACGTTCACCTGGTAGTCGTCCGCGGTGGTGACGAACTGGACGAACTTCTCGGCGGCCGCGAGGTTCTTGGAGTGGCTGGAGACGAACCACGTGCCACCGCCGACGTTGCCGGTGACCGGCTTGTCCTCACCCTTCCACGGCAGCGGCGCCGCGACGCCGAGCTGGCCGGCCGGCACGTTGAGGGACTGCGGGTTGTTGAAGATCGCGCCGGCGTACCACGCCGGTCCGGGCATCATCAGCACCTTGCCGGCGTACTTCTTCACGAACTCCGGGGTGAAGACGCTCACCACCGGGACGGTTCCGTTGCCGCGCAGCGTGTCGAGCATCGTCGCCGCCCGCTTGCACTCGGTCGTGTCGGTCTTCACCGTGACCGACTTGGGGCCGGTGACGTCGTTGGCCTGGCACTTGCTCGCCCACAGGAAGACCTCGGGCGTCCACGCGTCACCGGCGGTGCCGATGATGTAGCCGGGGTGCTCCTTGGCCACCTTCTCGCCGAGCGCCTGGTACTCCTCCCAGGTCGTCGGTACGGCGTACCCGAACTGGTCCAGCAGCTTCTTGTTGTACCAGAGCACGGCCTGTGCGAGGTCGTTGCGCAGGCAGTACACCTGGCCGTCGACGGTGCACGGGTCGAGCGACCCGGGCGTGAACTTCGAGAGCGTGTCGGCCGGGACCAGGCCCTTGTCCAGCACGGCCGCGAACGCCTGCTTGCCGTTGCTCTTCTGGCTGGCCCACGCCGCGTCGTTGTTCTGGGTGGAGAAGACGACGTCGGGCCAGCCGTCGCCGGCGCGGTCGAACAGCTGCATCTTGGTCCGGAACGAGTTCGACCCGTTCGCCGATCCGTCGTACGCGACGACCTCGATCTTGGTGTCCGGGTTGGCCTTCTGGAACGCCTTCGCGGCGGCCTGCCGGTCCGCGTCCACCCACACCTTGATGGTCGAAGCGCTGTCCTGCTTGGCCTCGGGGAACCCGCGCGAGCCCTCCTCGGCCTTGGCGCCGCTGCCGCACCCGGCGAGCGCCAGCAGTGCGGTTCCCGCGCAGAGGCCGACGACGGTCGCCGCCGTCCGGCGGCGCCGGCGAACCGGCCTGTGGATTCCGACCATGAGCTGTCCTTGTCTCGTCGACTCTCTAGGGCATACGTATGACGTTTTACCACTGCCGTGGACAGGACGCCAGAGGCCGCCGGAAGGATGGGCTCAAGACGTTACGACCTCTTGTCGGAAACATCATACGTATGTTAACTCTGTCCCGACGCCCCGACGACAGGAAGCGATCGACCATGACCTTGACGTCCGCATCGCGACGTTCGACGAGCACGCCCGCAGGGCGCAGAGCAGCCCTGGTCGCGCTGCTCGGCGCCGGCGCCGTGATCGCCTCGGTACTCAGCCCGTTGGGCGCGCAGGCCGCGCCCGCGACCACCTACTACGCGGCACCCGACGGCAAGGACTCGGGCCACTGCAGCCAGGCGAAACCGTGCTCGCTGGAGCGGGCGCAGCACGTGGTCCGCCCCGCTGCCAAGCACGGCGACGTGACCGTACTCCTTGCTGACGGCAACTACCGGCTCTCTGCGCCGCTCCGGTTCGGGGCCGACGACGGCGGCGGCCGTCACACCATCCGTTGGGTCGCCGCGCCCGGCGCCCGTCCCGTCATCACCGGCGCCTCGAAGGTGACCGGCTGGACCCGGTCCACCGCGGGCCCCGGGATCTGGACGGCGGACACCCCGGCGGGACTCGACACCCGTCAGCTGTACGTGAACGGCGTGATCGCCCCGCGCGCGTCCATCCGCCTCGCCAACGCCGACGTCACCCCGACGGCGACCGGCCTGACCATCAAGAACCCCGCGCTGAGCTACCTGGCCGGCCTTCCCGACCAGAGCCGGATCGAGTTCCAGTCGCTGGGCGACTTCACCAACCGGTACTCGCCGGTCCAGAGCATCAGCCCGACCCAGATCACGATGGCCCAGCCGGCCTGGGACAACAACACGTGGGGCTGGGACACGGTCCAGAACTCCTTCCTGGCCGGGCCGAGCTGGTACCTCGACAACTCGCTGAGCTTCCTTACCCAGGTCGGCCAGTGGTACATCGACCCGACCGGCGGCAAGCTCTACTACAAGCCGGCCGACGGCGTCGACCCGAACCAGCTGGACGTCGAGCTCCCGCGGCTGCAGTCGCTGATCAGCATCGGCGGCAGCTACGACGAGCCGGTCACCGGGCTCGCCTTCGAGGGCATCCAGTTCTCCGGGACCTCGTGGCTCGGCCCCTCGGCCGACGGGTACGCCGACCAGCAGAACGGGCTGTTCATCAAGGGCGCCTACGACTACCGCCCCGCCGACGCGTTCACGAGCTGCTCGCGCGGCTGCGAGATGTTCGAGCGCGCGCGGACCACGTGGTACCAGGAACCCGCCGCCGTCCAGGTGTCGGCCGCCGGCCGCATCTCGTTCACCGGCAACACGTTCACCAACCTCGGACAGTCCGCGCTCGGGATCGGCAACGACGCGAACGCGACCCTGACCGGTGTCGGACTCGGGGCCAGTGACATCGATGTCGTCGGCAACCGCTTCCTGGAGACCAGCGGGCACGGCATCGCGGTCGGCGGCGTACTGCCCGACGCCCATCACCCAAGCGACCCGCGGATGACCAACCAGGACGTCCTGATCGAGAACAACACGGTCAACCGGGTGTCGGTGGACTACAAGGACAACAGCGGGATTCTCAGCACCTACGTCACGAACGCCAGGATCCTGAACAACGAGGTCTCCAACGTCCCGTACGACGGCATCGACACCGGCTACGGCTGGGGCATCAACGACGCCGGTGGCTCGAACGACTACGTCGATCGCGGGTACTACAACTGGAACACGAAGTACACGACGCCGACCACGCTCAAGGACAACCGGGTCGAGGGCAACCTCGTGCACAACACCAAGGCCCGCTTCGCCGACGGCGGCTCGGTCTACAACCTGTCCGCCAGCCCCGGCACGGTGGTCAGCAAGAACTACCTGTTCAACATCTCGGGCGTCGGTCTGTACCTCGACGAGGGCTCGCGGTCGATGACGTACGAGAACAACGTGGTGCAGGGCGGCTCGTTCGTCTTCACCAACGCCTACAGCCTGCGCAACAACACCAGCGACAACGTCATCCGGAACAACTGGTACAACTCCGGCGGAGTCTCGGCACCGAACGCCGCCGCGCACAACAACCAGCTGACCAACAACCTGAAGATCAGCGGGGCCAACTGGCCCGCCGGGGCGCGGGACGTGATCTGCGCCGCGGGCGTCGCGCCGCAGTACCGCACGTCGCTCAACGCGAACCAGCTCGGCTTCACCGGCTGCTCGACCGAGGCGCCCGTCGGTTCCGGATTCGTCGTTGCCAAGGCCTCAGCCGTCAGCTCGTACTTCGGCCAGAGCGGCGACGGCTTCGGCATCGCGGCCGCCGGGGCCGACGTCTGGGGCGCGGGCGGTCAGCGCGACGACCAGTTCGGCGCGATCTACCGGGCCGGCGCGTTCACGCCGAACGCGAGCGTCTCCACCCGGGTCGTGTCGATCAACGACGCCAACGCCTGGGCCAAGTCCGGGGTCATGGTCCGCAACGACATGACCAAGGCGGGAGCCTCGGCCGGCTACGCCGTGGTCGCCGCCACCGCCCGCAACGGGGTCGTGTTCGAGTGGGACTCCAACGGCGACGGCTACCTCGACACCGACGCCCGCGCGAGTGTCGACAGCTACCGTCCCGTCTGGGTCAAGCTCGCCCGCTCCGGTACGTCGTACAGCGCGTCGTACTCCTACGACGGCAAGAACTACGTCCCGGTCGGAGCGCCGGTGACCCTGCCGTCGGCCGCGGCACAGCAGGACGCGGGGATCTTCTCCACCTCGCACGACGTGAACCAGTCCGCCATCAACCAGTTCGACCAGGTCGCCTTCACCGGCTGAGCCGCTGACCTGCCGCAGGCCTTCCCCGTCCGGAGGGCCTGCGGCTTCGAACCGCCTAGGGCAGCGGCTGGCCTCCCGTGACGCCGATGCGCTCGCCGGTGATGTAGCTGGACTCCTGCGAGGCGAGGAACACGTACGCCGGAGCCAACTCGGCCGGCTGCCCGGCGCGGCCCAGCGGGGTGTCGGCACCGAACTCGTCGACCTTCTCCGCCGGCATCGTTGCCGGGATCAACGGAGTCCAGATCGGGCCGGGGGCCACGGTGTTCACCCGGACGCCCTTCGGCGCGAGCTCCTGCGCCAGGCCCTTGGTGAAGTTCACGATCCCCGCCTTGGTGGTGGCGTAGTCGAGCAGGTTCGGCGACGGCTGGTAGGCCTGGATCGACGAGGTGTTGATGATGCTGCCGCCCGGCTTCAGGTGCGGTACGGCGGCCTTGCACAGCCAGAACATCGCGTACAGGTTGGTCTTCAGCACCCGGTCGAACTGTTCCGTGCTGATCTCGGCGATCCCTTCCTGCGCCATCTGGTACGCCGCGTTGTTGACCAGGATGTCGAGACCGCCCAGCTCGCTCACGGCCCGCTCGATGATCTCCTGGCAGTGCGACTCCTCGCAGATGTCACCCGGCACCAGGACGGCCTTGCGCCCCGCGCTCTCGATCAGCTTGCGCGTCTCCTGCGCGTCGGACTCCTCGGACTCCAGGTACGAGATGAGGACGTCGGCACCCTCCCGCGCGAACGCCAGCGCCACGGCCCGGCCGATCCCGGAGTCCCCGCCGGTGATCACCGCCCGCTTGCCGTCCAGCTTCCCGGAGCCGCGGTAGCTGTCCTCACCGTGGTCCGGCTGCTGGTCCATCTCCCGGGTGCGGCCAGGATGCTCGAGCTGCTCAGGCCCCTGCGCATCGGCGCCGGGGTGCTGCGTGGTCGGGTCGTCCGGCTGGTGCTGGTCAGACATCGTCAGGCTCCTTCGACGTACGGCGTACTGGTACAGCGACGCGGTACCCAGGTCGTCACCCCTGACTCTCCCCCCGGCCGTGCCGGCTCCCCTGGTACGCGAGCTCGCGCAGCTGCCGCAACCAGCGCGTGCCCGGTCGGTTCGCCGGTCGGGGTGAGCATCAGCCACCAGGAGACCCCGGCAACGTCGTACGGCGCGAGCGAGCCGTAGCGGACGGCGCTCCAGTCCGGAGACGGCACCGGGATCCAGCGGCTCAGCCGCCCGTGGCCCGCGGTCGAGAACAAGAAGTCCCACGGATCGCCGGCCGGCTGGATCCTGAGCGCGATGCCGAGGACGTCGGGCCGGCCTCCCGGCGTACCGGCGCCCTTCGACAACTGGAGGTCGACGGGATGGTCGCCTTCGGGCAGCAGCGCGTTGGCGGTGTCGACCACGACGTGTCCGGCGAAGCCGACGCGTTGCGGATGGACTCCGGGTGCACGCCGCAAGCGGGCCAGTGCGGAGAACAGGGAGGAGACGCCGGTCGCGGGCGGGCGGACGAGACCGGTCATGGTTCCCGCCGGTGACTCACCGGGCCTCGGCGGATCAGCTCCGACAGCTCGCTGAAGACCGTACGGCGGCGTAGTACGTCCGTCGTGCCGGAGTCTACGCGGTGCATGCCGGCGACGGTTTCCTCCAGCACGGTTCGGGCGTCCTTCGTCGGTTTCCAGCCGAGCTCGTCGCGGGCCCGGGCGGAATCGAGCGCTGGTACGGCGTACCCGAGATCCAGCCAGCCCGGCGAGACCGGCTGCAGCCGCGCGTGCCAGGCCGCCGCCATCGCCGTCCGCACCACCGGGAACGGCACCGGAACCCGGCGGGCGCCGAGCACCTCGGCGATCAAGTCCGCCGTGGCCGGGACCTCAGCCGCGAGGTTGAACGCGCCCGCGGAACCGGCGTCCAGGATCCGGGCGATCGCGTCGGCGACGTCGTCGGCGTGCACCATCGACACGGTCATCCCGTCCGGCAGCGGCAGCACCGGCAGCGCGTTCAGCGCGCCGGCGGGGACGAGCGCCGGTACGCCGTATCGCAGCAGCGCGCTCCCGGCCGACGCCTGCCCGATGATGCCCGGTCGCAATCGCGCGACCACCGGTGCGTCCGCCGAACGCTCGAAGTCGTCGAGCAACCGTTCCGCCGCGACCTTGTGCCGGCTGTACGACGAACTCGGCACCGCCGCCACCGGCCAGCTCTCGTCCACCGGGGCGCCGTCGTCGCGCTTGGCGGCGTACGCACCGACCGACGACATGTGCACGAGGTGAGCCACACCCTCCGCAGCGACCGCGTCGAGGACCCGTTGCGTGCCACCGACCCCGACAGCTTCCAGGTAGTCGACCCGGTGCGAGGGCTGGAACGCCCAGGTCAGGTGCACGACCGCGTCCGCGTTCCGCACCGCCCGCTGGAGGGACTCGCCACAATCCGCGCGGGACAGGTCGACCGACCACCAGGTGATCCCGTCGCCGCGAGCACCGTCGGGAATCCTGCGCGCGATCCCGACGACGTCGTACCCGCCGGACCTTCGCAGCCGCCTGGTCAGCGCCGTACCGACGCTGCCACTGGCGCCGGTGATGACAACTCGCATGGCGCTCCAACCTCTCGGTGTTTCCGCACCGGTACCCGCTCGAACCTCACGCCGTGGCTTGCGCCGCCTGCAAGCGCTCTCGCAGCGAGGCGAGGATCCTCGTGAGCAGCCGGGAGACCTGCATCTGACTGATGCCCAGCTCCTGTCCGATGTCGACCTGCTTCCAGTTCTCGACGAAGCACAGTTCGAGGATCCGCCGGTCGCGCCGATCCAGGTCGCTGATCAACGGACCGAGCTGGTCGATCGTCTCGATCCGGCGCAGGTCCGGATCCTCGTCGTCGGCGATGACGTCGACGAGCCGCAGGTCGCCGTCCTCGTGGCCGACCGGCCGGTCCAGCGACAGCACGGTGAAGCAGCCGCGGGCCGCCTCGGCCTCCCGGACCTGATCGCTGTCGACGCCCATCCGGTCGGCGAGCTCGTCCAGGGTCGGCTCGCGGCCGAGCTCCTGCACCAGCAGCGGCAGCACCCGGGCGATCTTGCCCTGCAGGTCCTGCAGCCGGCGCGGAATGCGGACGGTCCAGCTGCAGTCGCGGAAGAAGCGCTTCACCTCGCCGCGAATCGTCGGTACGGCGTACCCGATGAAGGGCACGCCGGCCTCGAGCCGGAAACTGTTGGCCGCCTTCATCAGTCCGACGCAGGCGACCTGCTCCAGGTCTTCCTGCTCCACGCCACGGCCGCGGAACCGCCGCGCGATCCCCCGGGCGATCTCGAGGTTGAGCTCGACCACCTCTTCGAGCAGCTGCTGCCGCCGGACGCCGTCGGTGGCCTCCGCTCTGGTCCGCAACAGCTGGTGGGTCGCCGCTTCGCGCAGCGCGCGTTGCTCGGACGAGGAGCAGTCGGTGGGAACGGATCGATCGACGAGTGGTGGGGTGTGCATCGGCGTGACCTCGCGGTGCGTGCGTCACGGCGCGGCCTCATCTCCGGACCACGGTCAGTGCTGAGCCGCCAGGCGGGAACGACCACTGCGCGTTCGGTGCCCGCGCCAACGGCCCGTCAAACAACCGTCGCGGTTCGGCCTGGAGTCACTCTCTGTTTGACACCGATCACTCAGGGCACCGGCGAAGCGGCCGAGTGAACGGGGCAAGCCATGGCTGACGACATCGAGCGAGTGCTCGGACTGACCGCGTACGACGCGCACGGCGCGAAGGTCGGCGTGATCATGGCGCTGCACAGTTGCGCCGCCACCGGGTCGATCGAGTGGGCCACGGTGGTTCGCGGAGTCGCGAAGTCCTCGCACGCGCTGGTCCCGCTGGTGGGTGCGCGGATCGCGGACGACGGCGTCCACCTCGCCGTACTGCGCGGTCTCGTGCGGCGGGCGCCGGACGTGACGATCGACGGCGCACTGCCGCCGTCGGACCAGGACCGTCTCGAGACGCACTACGGGCTTCGGCGAACGACCCGCAAGCCCGAGGAGTCGGTGTCGGCCCGAGTGGTGGTCGCTCGCTCGTCCGGTACGGCGTACCAGCCGCTCGGAACCCGTCGGCACCGTGAGCGGCCGGCGGGCCGGCCACGGCGGCGCCGGCCCGAACGCGAGACCCACCAGCGGGGCATCGAGGTCCTCAGATCCGAGAAGCAGCGCGAGCGATCTCTTGCCGACCGGCTGCTCGGCTGGATCCGGGCCTGCCTCCGGCGGTGGACGACGAAGCCCCACTAGTCCTGGCCGCCGCCGCATCTCCTCGGGATGCCGGGGTACCGGTGGCCACCCTCCGTGGCCACGAACCGCGTGGCCCGCGGTGTCTTTCGACGAAGGAGTGACGATGTTCCGGCACACCAAGCGGCTGCAGTTCGAGGCGAAACCAGAACGTCCTGACCCGGTGTACGCGCGCAAGTTGCAGGAGCTGATCGGTGGCGCGTTCGGCGAGATGAGCGTGACGATGCAGTACTTGTTCCAGGGCTGGAACTGCCGGGTCGAGGGCAAGTACAAGGACCTGTTGATGGACACCGCGACCGAGGAGATCGGCCACGTGGAGATGCTGGCCACGATGGTCGCGCGGCTGCTCGAAGGCGCCCCGGCGACGATGACCGCCGAGGCGGTGAAGGACCCGGTGATGGCCGCCGTGATCGGCGGCATGGACCCGATGCAGGCGATCGTGGCCGGCGGCGGGGCGTTGCCGGCGAACTGCCAGGGCGTGCCGTGGAACGGTGGCTACATCGTGGCCAGCGGCAACCTGCTGGCCGACTTCCGGGCGAACGCAGCGGCTGAGGCGCAGGGGCGGTTGCAGACCGCGCGGCTGTACAACATGACCGACGACCCGGGCGTGAAAGCGATGCTGCAGTTCAACCTGGCCCGGGACACGGTGCACCAGAAGCAGTGGCTGAAGGCGATCGAGGAGCTGGAGGCCGACGGGCTGGAGACCCCGATCGTCCCCAACGCCTTCTTCGACGAGGAGGACCAGGTCCACAACCACACCATCTGGGGCTTGTCCGACGGCACCGACGGGCCCACCGGCGGATGGTCCGAGGGCGACGACCCGCTGGAGTACCTGCTCGATCCCGAACCGCTGGGCGGCCCGGGGACCGCGCCGACTCCCGATCCCGCGCTGTTCAGCACCTACTCGACCGTGCAGGACGCCGAAGGCACCGTGAAGGCGAAGGCCCAGGCGGCGAAGAAGTCGAGCACGAAGAAGACCGCCGCGAAGAAGACGACGGCCCGGAAGACCGCCGGCAAGAAGACGGCGAAATCCGCCAGGAAGCGTGCGTAGGGCTGGGTACCGGAAAGGACCCGGGTCCGCCGCTCGCACCGGCGGCCCGGGTCCGCTCCCGAAGAGGTGATCCCATGCTGCCCACCGAAACCCGAACCCCGCTGGACCTGCGCCTCGTGCTCTCGTCGGCCGCGATGCTCGTGGCCGCCGTCGGAGCCATCGTGCTGGCCCTGCTCGGCCTGCCGCAACTCCTCGTCGCCGCACTGGCTCTGCTGGCCGCCGTGGCGCTCATCGATGTCGCGGGAATCCTCAGCGCCCGCCACGAATCCCGCCTCGGCTGATCACCATGCCGCCGTACGACGCAGCTCCCGGCGAGCACGCGATCACCTTCGTCGGCAACGCCACGACGATCATCCGGCTCGGCTCCTTCACCCTGCTGACCGACCCGAACTTCCTGCACCGCGGCCAGCGTGCCTACCTGGGCAAGGGACTCTGGTCCCGCCGGTTGCAGGACCCCGCGTTCACCGTGGCCGAGCTGCCGCCACTGGACGCGGTGGTGCTGTCGCACCTGCACGGTGACCACTTCGACCGGGTCGCGCGCCGGGAGCTCGACCGTTCGGTCCCCCTGGTGACCACCGAGCACGCCGCTCGGCGGCTGGCCCGGTCGGGCTTCGACACCCACGCCCTCGCGACCTGGGACACGTGGCAGCTGAGCAACGCCGACGAGACCCTGACCGTCGAGTCGATGCCCGGCCTGCATGCGCGTGGATTCCTCAGGACCATGCTGCCACCGGTGATGGGCTCGCTGCTCACCTACCAACGGGGCTCCGGTACGCCGTACACGATCTATCTGAGTGGTGACACGCTGACCGGCGACCACCTCGACGCGATCAGGGACCGCTGCCCGCAGATCGACGTCGCCGTCGTCCATCTCGGTGGCACCAGGATCCTGTTCTCGACGGTGACGATGGACGCCGTGCAGGGACTGGACTTCCTGCACCGGATCCGGCCCGGCGTCGCCGTACCGGTGCACTACGACGACTACCGGGTGATGAAGTCCCCGCTCTCGGACTTCCTCGCGGCCGTGCGGGCGGATCCCGAGCCGTGGCGGATCGCCGCGCCCGCGCGGGGCGAGACGATCACTCTGAAGAGCTCCCCACGTTAGCCCGACCTCCAGGAGGGAACCGGTCGACGATGATCGCACCACTGCTCACCGCGTCCTTGACCGTCGCCATGCTCGCCCAGGGCCCGGTGCAGGCTGCCCCCGACCTGGCGGCGTCCGCACCCACCGCGGTCTCCGTCGTCCCTGCCGCGGACAGCCCGTCCCCGACACCGTCGCTCGGCGCCACCACCACTCCGGCGGCCCAGCTGCCCGGTGACAACGACGGTGACGCGGCTGACTACTCGCAGACCGGTTTGGTCTTCGTCTCCGCCGGAGCCCTGGTGCTCGCGGTCGGCGGTTCCGTGGCCTTCTACCTGATCCGCCGCGGCCGCCGTCGCCGTACGCCGGCCTGACGCGCAGGCTCAGAGACAGGCTTTCGCGTTCTCGAACAGTCCGGTCCGCAACGACTTGGTCCTGGCGAACGCACCGCCGTTGTGGAAGCTGCTGGTGACCACCTCGGCCAGGGCCTCGTCGAGGTCACCCGGTGACAGCTGCGAGCTCTCGAGGTCGGAGCCGGCCAGGTACGCCAGCCACGCGCCCGTGAAGCAGTCGCGCTGGACGACCGCTTGTTCGCCGGTGGCGGGCAGGCCCAGTTCACCCTGCGCCGCCTGCGCCCAGGCCTGACTGAGCAACGTCCCGGTCGCGAGATCGCCGATCTGCTCGTGCGCCGCCTGCAGCTCCGGCGTCAGCCGGTCGACCGTCGGAGGCGGGGTGAAGGTCCGCCCGGGCTGGAGCTGCGGCAGGGTCGAGGTCCAGAAGGCGTTCAGGGTCCGGGTCAGGACGTCGACGGCTTCGGCGTACGGAAGATTGCCGCCGCTCTGGGACTCCGAGACCGTGCGGAACGGAAGCTCGGTGGTGACGACGCCCTGGCGCGGGAACTGCGCACACTTCGTCGCCCCTTGCTCGTAGCCGGTCTGGAAGGCATTCACCCGGTCGAAGCCGAGGCCGTGCGCCTGCTGCGCCGCGGCCGCCGTACCGGGTTGGTCCCGCAGGGTCAGGATCGTCGCCACGGCGCTGTCCAACGCGCCGTCCGTCAGCTCGACGGCATCCGCCTCGGACGTCTCCGCGTAGTGGGTCCACGATCCGGCGAAGCAGTCGGCCTGCAACTCCCGTACGACGGACGGCGCGTCGACGCCGGCCCGGGCCTGGACCGCGTGCCCGGTCTCGTGCGCGAGGACGATGGCCGGTGCGACGCTGCCGAACTGCTCGACCAGTCGCGGGAACAACTCGGCCGCGTCCCAGGCGATGTAGTCGTCCTGCCCACCCCCGCAGTAGAACGCGTTGCCGGCCAGGTCCTCGTACGTCTGCCGCTGCCCACCACACGAGAACGGCGCGCTCTGCGGCGTCTTCGCCTGATAGCCACCCGCGAGCCGGGCGAACTGCTGGTCGTAGACCTTCGGCATCTCAGCGGTCCAGTACGCCGTCAGGCTCTGCTGCGCCGCGTCGGTGACCCCGGTCGACTCGGCCGTCCGCCCGAGCGACACCTGCCCCTGGTCCACTTCACGGCGCTGGTTCGACACCAGGGCGATCGCGACGACGAGCGCCGCCACGACGACCAGCAGACCGAGGCGTGCGGACCCACTGTGCTTGTGCATGCGACGGCGGTACCCAACCGGTCGCGCTGTAGCCGCTCGAACTCGTCGGATTCGTGCCGCATGTGAGCCGATCGGCGGGGTACCACCGGTCGGGAGGTTCCGATGGCTACTCACCGCAAGAACATCACGCTGGTACCGATCCTGGCGCGCGGCGCGCATCGCGATCCGCGGCGCGGCGCCTGTTTCATGGAGTACGCGTCCCACCTGGCCGGCCTGGACTGGTCGGACCGGCCGGCCTGCACCCATCCCCTGCTGGCGCTGGTGGCACGGGAGGTGAACGACGAGATGTCCGACGCCGCGCGCGCCTCGCTGGTTCCGATGATTCCGTCGGTGATCGGCCTCGTCCCGACCGACCCACGGTTCGTGCCGTCGCTGGTGGTGCGCTGCGTGCGGCTGGTCCTGCCGATCGTGTCGCCGCAGTTCCGGCGAACGCTGACCCGCGCCGAGCGCAGGGCTCGAGACGTGCTGGCCGAACTGGAGGCGCAACAAGAACCCAGCCTGCGCGCCACCGGGTTCACAGCCGAGGCGCCGTTGATGGTGGCGGGGACGATCCGGGCGGTCTCCGACTTCCGGGCCCGCGACGCGGACGCGTTGCTGCGCCGGCTGCTGGCGGAGGCGATCGACGAGGCCCGGTCCTGGATGCACGATGCGAGCGACTCCGCGCCGGTGACCAGGCCGGCGGAGCGGGTGCGGTAGTGCGGCGTACGACGCTACGAAGGGGGTACTGACGGCCGATGGTGGATCTCGCACAGCGCCGACCGGTGGCGACCGTGGACGAAAGCACGTCCCGCGGCCGACTGGGACAGGCAGTGGTTCGCATCCTCACCACGACCGATCACAAGGTGATCGGCCATCTCTACCTGATCACGTCGTTTGCGTTCTTCCTGCTCGGCGGCCTGATGGCACTGCTGATCCGGGCCGAGTTGTTCTCCCCCGGACTGCAGATCGTCAACGAAGAGGTCTACAACCAGCTCTTCACCATGCACGGCACGATCATGCTGCTGCTCTTCGCGACCCCGCTGTTCGTCGGCTTCGCCAACGTGATCATGCCCGTCCAGATCGGCGCACCCGACGTCGCGTTCCCGCGCCTCAACATGTTCAGCTACTGGCTGTTCCTCTTCGGCGGACTCATTGCCTCGGCCGGATTCCTCACCCCACAAGGCGCCGCGGACTTCGGCTGGACGGCGTACTCGCCGCTGTCCGACTCCACGCGCTCACCGGGCATCGGCGCCGATCTGTGGATCATGGGGCTCTACCTGGCCGGTCTCGGCACGATCCTCGGGGCCGTCAACTTCGTCACCACCATCATCACCATGCGCGCACCGGGGATGACGATGTTCCGGATGCCGATCTTCACCTGGAACACCTTCGTCACTTCACTGCTGGTGCTCATCGCCTTTCCCATCCTGGCCGGTGCACTGCTGATGCTGGAAGCCGATCGAAGACTCGGCGCCCACGTCTTCGACGCCGCGAACGGCGGCCCAATCCTGTGGCAGCACCTGTTCTGGTTCTTCGGGCATCCCGAGGTCTACATCATCGCGCTGCCGTTCTTCGGCATCATCACCGAAGTCCTGCCGGTGTTCAGCCGCAAGCCCGTCTTCGGCTACATCGGCCTGGTTGCGGCAACGATCGCGATCGCCTTGTACTCAACGGTTGTCTGGGCGCACCACATGTACGTGACGGGCGCGATCAACCTGCCGTTCTTCTCGTTCATGACGTTCATCATCGCGGTGCCCACCGGCGTGAAGTTCTTCAACTGGATCGGGACGATGTGGGGCGGCGCGATCTCCTTCGACACACCCATGCTCTGGGCCGTCGGGTTCCTGACCACGTTCCTGTTCGGCGGCCTGACGGGCGTCATCCTCGCCTCGCCGGCCCTGGACTACCAGGTCTCCGACACCTACTTCGTCGTCGCCCACTTCCACTACGTCGTCTTCGGCACCGTCGTCTTCGCCATGTTCGCCGGCTTCTACTTCTGGTGGCCCAAAATGACCGGCCGAATGCTAGACGAGAAGCTCGGCAAGCTGCACTTCTGGCTACTCTTCGTCGGCTTCCACACCACCTTCCTCGTCCAGCACTGGCTCGGCGTCGAAGGCATGCCCCGCCGCTACGCCACCTACAGCGCCAACGAAGGCTTCACCACCCTCCACCAGGTCTCATCCATCGGCGCAATGATCCTCGGCGCCTCCACACTCCCCTTCCTCTACAACGTCTACAAATCCCGCAAATCCCCACTCGTCGGCGTCGACGACCCCTGGGGTTGGGGCCGCTCCCTGGAATGGGCGACCAGCTCACCCCCGCCGAGGCACAACTTCGTCAGCCTGCCGCGGATCCGCTCCGAGTCCCCGGCCTTCGACCTGCATCACCCCGACATCGCCAAGATGGAGTACGGCGACAGCGGCTCCCCCAGGGACAACCTGCTCGACGCCGGCGAGGACCAAGGCCGAGTCGAGAACCTGAACAGGAACGACGAGAACTAGCGCTCGCGAGCGTCCAGACGAGGCCACAGAGCCGCCAAGGTGGCGGCCCCGTGGCGCAGCACCTCGAGCGACACCCGCTCGTCGCTGTCGTGCCAGCGGTCCTCGGGCAGCCCCGTGCCGAAGAAGACGACCGGGACCTCGAGAACCCGCGCGATCAGCTCCGCCGGCCCACCGCCGGCGTTCCCCATCCGGCCCACGGGACCACCGAAGCCCTCCCCCATCGCCTCCGCGAGAGCTTGTACGGCGGGGCGGTCGGCGGGCGTCTCGTACGGCTCGGCCCCGCTCTGCTCGTCGACGTCGAACCGGTAGTCGACCGACGGGTCGATGGTGTCGGCCACCCACCGGCGAAGCTGCTCGGCCACGACGGGAACGGTCTGGTTCGGCACCGTCCGGATGCTCAGATCCGCCGCGGCCACGGCCGGGATCGTTGCGGTCGGCAACCCGACGGCGTCGCCACCGAGGATCGAGATCACCTCGATCGCCGGCCGCGTCCACAACTGCTCAGGAACGGTGTACCCGGCCTCGCCGGACGCGCTGCGGGTCTGCGACCGCGCCACCCAGTCGTCCTCGGAGAACGGCAGCGCACGCAGCTCCGCGCGGCGCTGTTCGCTGGGCTCCACGACGTCGTCGTAGAAGCCCGGGACGGTGATCCGGCCCTTCTCGTCGTACAGGCCGGCCAGGAGGCCGGACAGCGCGAGGATCGGATTGGGCGCGGGCCCGGACACGGCGCCCCCGTGGACGTCGCGCAGCGGTCCGTACACCTCGAGCCGGGCGTTGATCGTGCCCCGCGTCGAGGTGCAGACGGCCGGGTGGTCGGCGCGCCACAGCATCGTGTCGGAGAAGATCACCAGCTCGGCCGCCAGGCGTTCGCGCTGTGCTTCGAGGGTTCGCTCGAGGTGCGGCGAACCGGTCTCCTCCTCGCCCTCGACGAGGAACTTGAGGTTGACCGCCGGTGCCTCTCGGCCGGTGGCGGCGAGATGCGCTCGCAGCCCCCACAGATGGGCGAGCACCTGCCCCTTGGCGTCGGAGGCACCACGCCCGTACAGGAAGCCGTCGCGAACGACCGGCTCGTACGGGCCCGTCTCCTTCCACTGCTCGTCCTTGCTGATCCGGACGTCGTGGTGGCTGTACACGAGAACCGTCCGCGCTCCCGGCGTCGCGCACCACTCCGCGTAGACGGCGGGCGCCTCGTCCTCGGACCAGACCTCGACCGTCGGAAACCCGATGGCGCGCAGCGTCCCGGCCAGCCAGTTCGCCGACCGGTTCACCTCGACTGCCCGCTCCGGCAGCCCGGCCACCGACGGGATCCGGACCCACTCGGTGAGCTCGGCCACCAGGTCGGCCTCGTGGTCGGCCAGGAACTCGTGCGACGCTCTCTCGACGTACGCCATCAGTCCGCTGTACCCGCCGTCGTGGGCGTTAATCCGAGGAGTTGCCGACCGGTGACCCGTGGGCACCGGGACGTATGGCTCTGCGACGCGAAGTGACCACCCCGCTGCTCTACCTGTTCATCCTGGGCGACATCCTCGGCGCCGGTGTCTACGTGCTGGTCGGGCAAGTAGCCGCCGAGTCCGGCGGCGCGGTCTGGCTGCCACTCGTCCTCGCGCTGCTGCTCGCGCTGCTCACCGCGACGTCGTACGCCGAGCTGGTGACCAAGTACCCGCGCGCCGGCGGTGCCTCCTACTACGCCCACCGCGCCTTCGGGCCATTCGCCGGATTTCTCACCGGCTTCTGCATGCTTGCCGGAGGCATCGTTTCGGTCGCCGCGCTGGCCCGGGCCTTCGGCGGCGAGTACCTGGCCGAGTTCGTCACCTCGCCGCCGGCCCTCGTCGCACTGGTCTTCCTGGCCGCCCTCGGCGCGCTGAACGCGTACGGCATCAAGGACTCGCTACGGGCCAACATGGTCGCGACCGCCATTGAGGTGTCCGGGCTGCTGCTCGTCGTCGGCCTCGGCGCCTGGGTGATCGCCCGTGGCGACGCGGACCTCGGCCGGCTCACCCAGGTCGGTACGTCGAGCGGCGGTGTCGTCGCCGCGACGCTCAGCGGCGCCGTTCTCGCGTACTACTCGTTCGTCGGCTTCGAGACCTCGGTCAACGTCGCCGAGGAGACCAAGGATCCGCGGCGTTCGTACCCGCGCGCGCTCTTCGGCGCCCTCGCGACGGCCGGTGTCGTCTACCTCCTGGTCGGCCTCGTCGCGAGCGCCGCCGTACCGACCGATCAGCTCGTGAAGTCCAGCGGTCCCCTCCTGGAGGTGGTCCGGGCCGCCGGCGGCGTACCGACCTGGATCTTCAGCGCCGTCGCCCTCGTGGCGGTCGCGAACGGCGCCCTGCTCACCGGCATCATGTCCTCGCGCCTCGCCTACGGCATGGCCCGCGACGGCCTGCTCCCCCGCGCCCTCACCCGCTTGCTCCCAGGCCGCGGTACGCCGTGGGTCGCCATCGCCGTCACCAGCGGGCTCTCGCTCCTGCTGGCCCTCACCGGCGAGGTCGCCCAACTCGCTTCCACGCTGGTGCTGCTCCTGCTGGTCGTCTTCACCTCAGTCAACCTCGCGGTCCTGGTCCTCCGCCGCGAGCCGGTCGACGAGGACCACTTCCGCGCCCCCACCGCCGTCCCCGTCCTCGGCATCGCCTCGTGCCTCCTCCTTTTCACCCAGATCGAGGCAGGCGTCTGGCTCCGCGGCGGAATCCTGATCGCCGCCGGCCTGATCCTCGGCCTCGTCGCCGCCCGCACGAAGCGCCGGCACCAAGAGCCGGCCGCACGAGCGTGACCGACGGCGCCCGGGCGCACGGCCGCGGCCAACGGGGCCCGGCTGCACGGCCGTGAACAACGCGGCCGACAGGCCGCGGCGCGGGCTACGCGTCGACCAGATCCTTGCCTGGGGCACCTGGTTGGGGCTCCGCGACGGTCTGCTTCGCCGCCGCACCGGGGCGTTCGGCGTACGCGGGCGGGATGATGACCACGGGAACCGTCGCGTGCTGCGCGACCTGCTGACTCACCGAGCCGAGAAGCAGACTGGCGATACCGCCTCGTCCGCGTGAACCCACGACCAGCAGTGAACTGCCGCGCGCGGCCTCGATGAGGGCCTGCGCCGCGGGTCCCTGGACCATCACCTGGTCGAGCCGCACGAAGGTGCGCCCGGCCCGCTCGAGCGACTCGACACTGTCCTCCAGAGTCAACCGCGCTATTTCGGCGACCGTGGCGGGGTCCACCATCATCGCGCCGTACGGCGAAGTCACCCCGGCGGCCGGCAGCCACGCGTGGACGACAACGAGAGCGGCGCCCCGCACCTCGGCCTCGGCGGCGGCCCACTCCAGGGCCTGCTGTGCTGTTTCGCTGCCGTCGACACCGACGACGATCTTCTGCATGTCTCCTCCTGGGTAGTGGGTGATCACCGTGTATTTCGAGCGAAGAGGCGAAGGGTGATGAGAACCACCGTCACCCCGAGCACCATCAACAGGACCAGGTCGCTTCCATCCGTCGCTGCCATCGCTGCTACTCCCTCTCTGTCCGAATTAACGATACATTCAGTGTAGCGTAATTAGCTGCCGATCTGTTCCGGGAGACTGGTGCCATGCCTCACAGCTCAACAGGTCGCGGCCGGCCCCGTCTGGAGTCGACCGACGACCGCATCCTCCAAGCGGCGCTCGAACTGCTCCGCGCCAAAGGCCCGGCCGCGGTGAACGTGGACGCCGTGGCCGCCCGGTCCGGCGTGGCCCGTACGACGATCTACCGCCGCTACCGCAGCCGCGACGAACTGATGGCCGCCGTCCTGGAGCGACTGTTCGACCCCGCCGTCCTGCCCCCGGATCTTCCGGTCGGCGAGAAGCTGCGCTGGGTCCTCGACCGGATCAGCGACATCCTGGAGAACCGCCTCGGTCCCGGCGCCACCGCCGCGGTCGTCGCCGACACCGATCCGGAGTTCACCGCCGCCGTCCGCGCACGCCTGGCGGGCCGGCTGAGTGGGCTCACCGACCTGATGAACGCCGACATCAAGACCGGCCGGCTGCACGCGACCGTCGACCCCGACACCGTCCTCGGCGTACTGATCGGCGCCTATCTCGCCGAGGTCCTGCGCTTCGGCTCCCCCCGCCCCGGCTGGACCGACCGCGTCCTGGGATTCGTCACTCCGGCGGTGACCGCCGAGACCGACTAGCGCCCGAACGGCGTGGACAAAGCCGAAGCACAGCTGTCCGTTACTTGTCCGTGTCGTGCAGCAGCGCGTCCCAGTCGATGGATGCGCCACCTGCCGCGCCGTCGCCGAGGACGAACCGGCTGGGGTCGCCCGCCGCTCGCGGGCCCGATGCCAGCCACGCCGCCAGTCCGCTCGCGGTGCGGCGCTCGATCTCGTCGAGGTACGCCCGCCGCTCGTCGACGATTCGCAACTTTTGCTCCGCCGTACCGGCCCGTTGCAGAGCGGAGAAGCTGACCCGCCAGGCCAAGCACAGGGCTCTGTCGTCGAGGAGGTCCAGCGCGATGCGCGGCGGAGGCTTGGGACCAGGCTCCTCAGGACGAGAGCGCTCGCTTTCCGACAGGTGGCCGTGCTCGCGGAGTTTTCGAAGGCAGTACGTCGCGACAGCCGGCGAACCACCCACGACGAGCGCCGACAGCAGCACGGCTGTCGGCGCGCCCAGCAAGGTCGCCAGGCCGAGGAACGCGACAGCGCCCGCCGCGGACGACATCGCACTGACGGTCACGACTCGCCGTCGACGCCGCGGAGCGAGATCGGCGCCAGGGTTGTCCAGAACGACCATGGCCGCGACGCCGCCCGTGAGCGCCGCCGGAACCATCAGCAGGACAACGCCCGCGAGAGGCCACGTCGCGGCCATGACGAGGCCCAGCACGCCGACCAGGCCACAGAAGCTCCACCAGGCGATCCGATAGGCCTTCATGTCCCGCTCCCCTTCTGCGGCGTGATTCGGTCGGGCAAGTCACCGGGTGGTTTCCGGGGTCGGTCGATTCACCAGTTCGACGGTGGGTCGCTGGCCGGGAAGGAGTCGCGGCCCCAGACGTCGACGATGTGGGGCTGGGCCGGTCGGTGCTCTTCGCGTGACTGGTCGGCGTACTCGCACCGCAGGCAGAGGGCTGCCATTGGAAGAGCATGGAGGCGGTCCCCGGTCAGCGGACCGGCACACCGCTGGCAGGTGCCGAAGCTGCCGATGGCCAGCCGGAAGAGCGCGGCGTCGATCTCGCTCAGGACGCCGGCCGCGGCCCGCTTCAACGCCGCGTTCACCTCCGCCAGCGCCTCGTTGGTGATCGACTCCGCCTCGTAGGCGAGTTTGGTCAGCTGGTCGAGGCGGAACTGTCGTTGCTCCTGCAGTTCCTGGCGGAAGAACTCAAGGTCGACCGCCTGCTGAGTGCGTCGTACGTCGCCGGCGCGCTCAGTGTTCAGGTCTGTCATCTCGGCTCCCTTCATGCCTCCAGCCTGCCGCGCTCCACCCTGTTCGGGTACGGCGGTCACCGGCCAACCTCGAGCGCCCACGTTGCCGCCGCCCGGCAATGTCGGCTGGTCAGGAGACCGACGGCAGCTCGCGCTCGGGCCACTCCAGCAACCGTGCGCCCAGCACCGCGGCCTGCAGGGTGAACCGGTCGGTCGGTACGCCGGGATCGAGGCCCGTCAACGTGCGGATCTTGCCGAGCCGGTAGGTGATGGTTCGCACCGCCACGTTGATCCGGCGGGCAGCCTCGGTCGCGACTTCTCCGGCGGCGAAGTAGGCCTCGAGCGTGGCCACGAGCGGCTCGGCCCCGCCGCGGGCCCGGCCGAGCGGACCGAGCACGCTGGTGATCAGGTCACCGATGGCCGCCTGGTCCCGCACCAGGACCCGGTAGATGAGCATGTCCCGGGCCGTCACGACATCGGGCTGCAACCGCAGGCGACCCGTGAGCACCAACGCTTCGCGGGCCTCCTCGTACGACCGGGCGATCCCGTAGGCCCCCGGATAGGCCCGTCCGGTGGCCACCCGCCATCGCCGTTCCTCGCGGTGCCGGGTCAGCGCGGCCTGCATCAGCCCGCCGATCTCACCGCCCGTCTCCACGCCGGCCGACGTCACGGCAGGAATCAGGACCACGAGCAGGTCGTCCTTCGTCGCGACGAGCACGTCGCGGTCCCCCAGCTGGTCGAGGACGAACCGTTCCAGCACGCTGACCGTGAGCTCGCCTTCGGGCAGGCCCGCGTCCGAGGTGGCCAGTACGACGTGGTGGGCCCGGCCGAGATCGAGCCCGAACGGCTCGGCGCGCTCCACGATCCGCGACAGGTCGGAGTCCCCCCGCAACAGGTCGTCGACCAGCTCCCGCCGCAGCGACTCTTCGTGCCGGATCAGCTGCCGCGTCGCCGCCTGGTAGCTGTCCACCAGTACGGCGATCGCGTCGCTGGCCCCGCGGAGCACCGCTTGCGCCGAAGCCCGTACGGCGTCGCGGTCGCGGTGCGGCACGACGTCGGGCAGGTCACGCCACATCCGCCACGCCGCCGAGAGGTACAGGTCGACCACTCGGCCCGCGGGGATTCCCTGCTCGGCCGCTCGTCGTCCGAGCTCGCGCACGATCGCCAGCTCGTAGTCGCGGGGCCTCCGGCCGGAGATCGCGACGTCGGCCAGCAGGCCCAGGTACTCGACCACGAGATCCAGCGGGGCCTCGGTCTTCCCCGCGGCCGCCTTCGCGAGATCGAGCAGCCACGCCCGGTCGGGACCGCCGGCGGCCGGTCGGGCTGGGGTTCGGTCCGAGGTGGTCATCTGGCTCCTGTCAGGGCTGGACCAGGCCGGCCCGGATGGCGTAGCGGGTGAGCTCCAGCCGGTCGCGCATCCCCAGTTTCTGCAGCATGTTCGCCCGGTGCCGCTCGACGGTCTTGACGCTGATGAACAGCGTTTCCCCGATCTCCTTGGACGAGTAGCCCTCGGCAACGAGTTTGAGCACCTCCTCCTCCCGCACGGTCAGCACCCGTTCGGGAAGGTCGTGGCCACGCCGCAGCCGGTCGAGGTAGTTGCGGATCAAGGCGTTCACCGCACCGGGATAGAGGAACGGCTCACCGCGCATCGCCGCCCGGCAGGCCTCCACCAGGTCGCGGTCGACGACCGACTTCAGCACGTAGCCGGCGGCTCCGGACTTCAGCGCCTCGAAGAAGTACTGCTCGTTGTCGTACATCGTCAGGATCAGGATCCGCAGGCCGGGATGGGCGGCCGACAGTTCGCGGGCCGCCTGGAGCCCGGTCATCCGCGGCATGGCGATGTCGAGGATGGCCAGGTCGACCGCGGTGGTGCGGGCCAGCTCGACCGCCTCCCGGCCGTCGCCGGCCTCGGCGACCACCGACAGATCGGGCTCGCCCTCCAGGATCAGCCGGACCCCGCGCCGTACCAGCGCGTGGTCGTCGGCGAGCAGGATCCGGGTCACGCCTTCTCCGGGCCGCGCCATGTCAGTCCCCCCTCCTGATCGATGCGCACCGACAACGTCACGACGGTCCCGCGACCGGATCCGGACTTCAGGTCGAGGGATCCGCCCACCAGCAGGGCCCGCTCGCGCATGCCCCGCACTCCGTCGCCCTCCTCGGCGAGCCCGAGGCCGCGGCCGTCGTCCTCGATCCGCAGCACGACCCGCTCACCGTCGTGACTCAGCCGCAGCTCCACCTGGGTGGCTTCGGCATGCCGGGCGACATTGGTGAGCCCTTCCTGGGCCACCCGGTAGAAGACCAGCTCGGTCTGTTGATCGAGCGCGGGCAGACCGGGCTGGAACTCGTGGTGCACCGGCAGGCCGGCGTGGGTCGAGATCTCCGTCGCCAGCGAGGTCAAGGCGCTGACGAGGCCGAGGTCGTCCAGCACACCGGGGCGTAGCCGCCGCGCCAACCGGCGTACGTCGTCCAAGCTGGCCCGGGTCGTCTCCTGCGCCTGGTTCAGGTCCGCGCGCAGCACGGGATCGTCGACGCGGTCGGCGGCCCGTTTGAGCTCCATCAGTACGGCGGTCAGGCTCTGGCCCACCTCGTCGTGGAGCTCTTGGGAGATCCGGCGACGCTCGGCTTCCTGCGCCGACAGCGCGCGGGAGTTGCTCGCGGCCCGCTCGGCCTCCAGTCTGGCCAGCATCTCGTTGAAGGCACGGATCAAGCGCGTCACTCCGCCCTGCCCGGCCACGGGAAGACGTTGTCCCGGACGCAGCAGGTCCACCGTCGCCATCTGACGCGTCAGTCGGTCCAGTGGCGCCAGCCCGAGCTGCAGCAGGACCGCGTTGGCGACCAGCATCACCGCCAGACCGACCACCAGCACGACGGCCTCGGTGAACAGGACCGGCACCGACACGGTGACCGGTGCCCACAGCAACAATGCTGTGGCCGCGCACAGCACCACGGCGTTCAGGACGAAGATCCGCCAGAACAGCGGGACCGACGTCACCTCGACAGGTCGCATACCCCCAGCCTGCCCCCTCGCCCGGGTTCCGTCGATCGGGGGTGACACTCATCCGCTACGCCGTCGGCCGAAATGGGTGTTGAGCCCGATGGTGGGAGCGCGTCCTGGCGGCAACCCTTGAGGCAGGCCGCACCGGTACCGGATCACCAGGCCTCCCGACAACGCCGAAAGGACGCCCTCATGAGCACCGACGTGGGCCGCCCCCAGCACCTCACCGTGCACGAAGCCCGCCAGCGGCTGGAGCACGAGCGCAACTCCCGGCTCGTACAGCTACGAGCCATCGAAGCCGGCGCCGGTCCCGCCGAAGCGGACCTGAGGAACGCGCAAACCGCGGCCATCCAGCGGACGCTCAAGGAGATCGAGGCGGCCGGACAGCGCCTGCTCGACGGCACGTACGGGACCTGTTCGAGCTGCGCCACCGCGATCCCCGCCGAACGGCTCGAGATCCTTCCGTACGTCCGCTTCTGCGTCACCTGCCAGCAGCGATCGACCTGAGCGCCGTCATGAACACTGAGCCGGCCAGACGCCGCAGCGTCTGGCCGCGCGGTCGTTCGAGGCCCGGCGTCGCGATCGATCTCGGCAGCGCCCGCACCCGCGTCTGGACCTCCGACGCCGGCCTGGTGGCCGACGCGCCTACCGTGTCGTCGTTCCGGGACGAGCTCAACCATCCGGTACGGCGCGGCAGCATCGTCGACCCCGAAGGCGTCGCGTGGTTGCTGAGGCACCTGCTGCACGGCACCGGCACCCTCGGAGCACGCCCCGGAATCCTCGTCCTGACCATGCCCGCGCTCTGCACGGCAGCCGACCGAGCCGCCGGCTTGTCCGCGGCCGAGGTTCTCGACCCGGCGACCGTTCTCACCGTCGACGGCGTCAAAGCCGCAGCCATCGGAGCCAACGCCGATTTCAGCGGACCTCAGCTCGTCGTCGACTTCGGCGCCCATCTCACCGAGGTGGCGCTCCTGTGCGAGGGATCGGTCAGCGCAGCCAGTTGCACTGCCATCGGCACCAGCGACCTCGCAGGCTCAGTCACGACCACCACGCTCGTCGAGGTCGTGCTCGACATGGTCAGCGGCTTGCTGCGCACCGACTGCGGGCCGCAGATCGTCGACGCCCTCGACACCGGGCCGGTGCTCACGGGCGGCGGCAGCCTCCGACCGGCGATCGTCTACCAACTGTCCAAGCGGTTGTCGTGTCAGGTCCGGCCGGCGCCCAGGCCGCACACCGCCGCCGTTCGCGGCGCGGCGCAACTCGTACTGGCCGCGCACCGGCATCCCAGCAGCAGCCTCCGACGGACCTGAGCCCCGCGCCGCCTTCGCGTGTGGTGTCGGTCATGTTCCGGGCAGACCGGGAATGGAACGCGCGTCTATTTACGCTACACATGGTGTATCGGAAATAGATGAAGCAGCTCAGGAGGACATCATGGACAACAGTTCGGCACGACACCGCGGCTCGATCGGCACCGTGGCGCAGCTCGGGATCCCCGGCGAGGTGGACGTGGCGGTCGTCGGCTCCGGCGGGGCGGGGCTGATGGCGGCACTGTCGGCCGCGAAGGCGGGAGCGCGGGTGCTCGTCGTGGAGTCCCGGGAGATCGTCGGTGGAGCCACCGGGATCTCCGCGGGTGCGGCCTGGATCCCCAACCACGGCTTCTCGACCGAGGCCCTGCAGGTGAACGACGACCTCGATCAGGCCCGCGAGTACATCTACGGCGAGGGCCGGGACCAGGTGCTCGACCACGACCTCGTCGAGCAGTTCCTGCGCACGGGTCCCGAGGTCGCCCGGTTCGTCGAGGAGCACGCCCGGTTCGGATGGATCCCGACGCTCTGGCCCGACTACCGCTCCGACATCGCCGGCGCGTCGGTCGGCCGGGCGCTCTTTCCCGGTCCCTACTCCCCCGAAGGACTCGGCGAGGCCGCCGCGTTCGTCCGCCCGGCCCTGACGACCGGCATGGCCAAGAACCCGCTCCCGTTCTGGTTGCTGGGCGGGATCGGCAGTGACGACGTGTGGCTCGCGGGTCCGGCCCTGGTCGGAGCCCTGCTGGAAGCCGTACTGCGCAACGGCGTCGACGTCCGCGTCGAAGCGCCCGCGGTCCGGCTCGTCACCGACGAACCGGGAGTGCAGGGCGTCGTGATTCGGACCGGCGGGGTCGAACACACGGTGCTCGCCGGTCAGGGCGTCATCCTGGCCAGCGGTGGGTTCGAGAGTTCGCCCGAAGTCACCACGGCCTACCTCGGCGCGCCTTTCGGCGTACAGGTTTCTCCGAAGGGCCATGACGGCATCGCGATGCAACTGGCGCAGGAGCTCGGCGCCGACCTGACCGGTGTGGAGGACGCCTGGTGGATGCCGGGGGTGCAGCTGCCCGGTGAGGAACTCGAGGGCCGGCCGCTCGGTCGCGTGTTCCTGGGCGAGCGCGCACTTCCGCACAGCATCATGGTGAACAGCAAGGGCGAGCGCTTCGCCAACGAGGCGCTCCCCTACGACCAGCTCGGCAAGATCATGCGGGAGGCCGACCCGCAAACCGGTGCCCTGCCGAACGCCACGGCCTGGCTGATCTTCGACCACACCTACTGGACCAAGTTCGGGATCTTCGGCGTCGCGCCCGGTGGCACGGTGCCCGACTATCTCCATCGTGCGGAGACCCTGTCCGAGCTGGCCGCCGAGATCGGGGTCGACGAGGCCGGGCTGCTCGGCACTGTCGAGCGGTTCAACCCCGGCGCTGCCCGAGCCCAGGATCCGCAGTTCAACCGCGGCGACACCTTGTTCGACCGCTACTTCGGCGCGTACTACCCGCGGCTGGGCAAGAACTCGCCCGACGCGAGGTTCCCCGCCGTCACCGCGAAGGCCCGCACCGCCTTCGCCGCGCTGATCGGGCCCCTGGTGAGCAAGCTCGCGGGACGGGTGGCGAGGAGGAACGATCCCGACCGTCTGCGCAAGGCCGTGGTCGGGCCCCTGGCACGGATCATCCGGCCTGTCCTGAAGAGCCCGAAGTCCAGCGTGCTCGGGCCGATCGAGACCGCGCCGTACTACGCACTGCAGGTCGAAGCCAGCGCGCTCGGCACCGTGGGCGGCCCGCGGACCGACGCCCTCGGGCGCGCGCTGGACACCGACGGCCAGGTCATCCCGGGCCTGTACGCCGCCGGCAACGCGGGAGGCGCACCCACCAAGGGCTTCTACGGAGGCGCCGGCGGGACGATCTCGCTCGGCCTGGTGTTCGGCTTCCTGGCAGGACGAGAAGCAGCCCGGCAACCGAAGAGCGCGCACCTCGTGGCGGGTGAGCGGAAATGATGAGTACGACGACGCTCGAGATCGCACTCCTGGTCCTGATCGCGGTGGCAACGCTCGCGGTGTGCTTCGGAGGCATCGTGCTGGCCTACCGGGTGGAGCAGGACACCTCGGACAAGGCAGCTCGCGCCCGTCGCACCACCAAGGAGTTGTAGTTGCTCACGGCAACCAAGGCCTGACTGGGTGCGGACTGTCAGGCGGAGGGTGACACGATGGTGGCATGCAGCTGTTCGTGGGTCCCGTCGGTGATGCGGCGATGGAGCTGGCTGTGGGCAACGCCCTGGTCCGGCGGGCGTCCAGCGGTGAGGTGACCGACGCGATCCGCATCTACCGGCCCGCCGAACCGGTGCTGGTCTTCGGGCGGCGGGACACGCGTCACCCCGGGTTCCCGGCCGCCGTACAGGCCGGGCGCGAGGCCGGCTTCGTGCCGCTCGTCCGTGCGGTCGGCGGACGACCGGTGGCCTACACCTCGGAGGCCGTCGTCGTCGACCACGTGCGCCACGACGCGCGCGCTACCGAGGACCACCAGCGGCGTTTCGCCGACTTCGGAGTCCAGTACGCCGACGCGCTGCGTGAGCTCGGCATCGACGCGCGGGTGGGCGAGGTTCCCGGCGAGTACTGTCCCGGAGCGCAGAGCATCAACGCCCGCGGTGCCGTCAAGCTGGTCGGCACCGCTCAGCGGGTCGTCCAGCGCGCGTGGCTCTTCAGCTCGCTGACTGTCACCGGCGACGACGACCCGATCCGCTCACTCCTGACCGAGGTCTACGCCCACCTGGAACTCCCCCTCGATCCCGCGACCGTCGGCTCGGTGACCACCGAACGCCCGGATCTGACCTCGGCAGAGGTCGAGCAACACTTCCACGCCGCCTTCGCCCCCGGTACGACGCCGACCGCCCTCGATCAGCCCACCCTCGACCTGGCCGCGTCGTACGCCCCCGATCACCGAGTGTGAAGGTGAGCCCGCTACCGGTGGGCGCCGGCCTCGGCGTTGCGGACGAGCTCGGCCGCCACGTCGCGGAGCTTGCGGTTCGTCTGGCGGCTGAAGCGGACCAGCGTCTCGAAAGAGCGGCCGGCGGTGATCGAGTAGCGCTCCATCAGCAGGCCGACCGCCTGTCCGATCAGGTCGCGGGTCTCGAGGGCGGCCAGAAGGTTCTCGGCCCGCTGCGCGCCTGAGTAGGCGACGGCTGCTTGGGCGGCGAGCAACCTGCCGACGTGCTCGGACTCGTCGGTGAACGCGCCGGCCTCGTGCGCGTACAGGTTGAGCGCGCAGAGGCTGTCGTCCTTCACGAACAGGGGGAACGCCAGCATGCTCAGAGCGCCCAGTTCGGCCGCGCGCGGCGCGAACCGCGGCCAGCGGGTCTCCCGGCGCATGTCCTCGACCCGGACGATGCGCCTGTGGCGCAGAGCGTCCAGGCACGGTCCTTCCCCGACCTCCGACATCAGCGCGTCGACCTGGGCCGGCAGCTCGCCCGACTCGGCCTTGTGGACGACGCGGTGGCTGTCGGCCACCTCGGTCACCGAACCGGCTCGAGTCCCCGGAACCAGGTCCATCGCGGCGTCCACTGCTTCTCGCAGTACGTCGTCGGGGTCGTCCACGTGGTGCAGTTCCCGGGCCAGTTCGCTCAGCACGTGGGCGAGCACCTCCGGTCCGGCCTGCTCGTTTCGAGGTGCCGGCCCGAGACTCCACAACCTGCGGCGATCGGTCACGAGCTCTCCCAACCCCTCCTGGGTAGCACCGCGCGGCGGCCCAGTCCAGGGGTGACAAGATGTGGAAGGGTCTTGATCGCCGCGCTTCCAAAGGTCATAGTGGTTCAGCCTCAGACATTCGGGCGCCGCTCACCGCGACCTGTCGAGGCTTCCATGCGCGATCACGAGACCAGCACCGTTCCGCAACTGATCGTTGCCCTGCTCGTCGTCGAGGACGAGTTGCGCGCAGCCCGCCGCAGCGCCGATCTCGAGCGACTGACGGCCCTGATCCGGCGCAAACAGCTCACGCTGCACGAGCTCCGCCGCCGCCACCGGCAACTGTCGAGTCCGGCCTGACCCGCCACCCACCGTCCGGTTGCGGGCCCGCCCTCTTCGGAGGGGACAGGGGGAGCGGGCCCGCAACCACCTTCCGCCACAGAACGAGAAGTGTTGCGCCCGCTACCTGCGCACCGGCAGGTCGCGCCGGTGCCAGTTCACGTCGAGTCCCGGCCGACGTCGAAGCGCTCCTGGTACAGGGCTTTCGCCTCGTCCAGCGCCCGCCGGCCGATCCGAACCAACGGACGGACCTCGACGACCAGCGGTTCGTGGTCCGGTCCCCAGCCCGCCACCTCACCGGTCAGCAGCCACGGGTAGCGGTCCTCCTCCTCGCCCAGTTCGGCGTACTTGCACACCCGCCGTGCGATCCAGTCCTCCGGCTGGCGAGGCCACCACGGCTCAGGGGTGACCGGTGTCGCCGACAGGCCGGGCAGATCCACGTCCGCCTCGTAGTCCCGGCTCACCCCGGACTCGGCGTCGTGCCAGGGACCCTTCGAGTACCGCAGCAGTACGCCGTCCCGCCGGTCGATGAACTCGACCAGCTCGGCCAAGCTCCCGATCACCGGGAGCTCGCGCGGCAGCTCCGCCACCACCCGCGGCGACAACTTCTCGCTCATGCCGCCGCGGTACCCGCCCAAAAGCCCGCCATGCCCTACTCGGCGAACATCTCCCGCAGGGCCTGTTCCTGCTCGGCCGAGAGGTTCGACTGCATCAGCTGCGGCTTCTGAAGGCCGGTGGCGTCGAAGGTCGCCTTGACCTGCTCGCGGGCCACGTCGCTGGTGAGCAGGAACAGAGCCGACGTACCGGGCGTGATCTCGTCCCGGACCGCCTTGATGAACTCGTCGTCGATCCCCACGTCGACCAGGGACCCCGCGACGGCGCCCGACGCCGCGCCCAGGGCGGCCCCGGCCAGCGGCATCAGGAAAATCAGGCCGAACAGCATCCCCCAGAACATGCCGCCGATCGCGCCGGCGCCGGTGAGGTTGCGGACCTGCCGGGTCTTGGGACGTCTGGCCTCCGGCTGCCACGACACCGACGCGGCGTCGTGGATCTTCAGCACGTCCTGTTTCGCGAGCACCTCCAACGTGGCGATGGCCTGGTTCGCGGCGTCCCAGCTCGCGAACCGCCACACGGTCAAAGTCGCCATCGCACTGCTCCAATTCACCGGGATGGGCGGCCACTGTCGGGCGACCGGTTCGGCGGGACCTGCAGGACCTCCAGGATGTCCACGCCGAGCATGTCCAGATGATTGAGTACGCCGGCCAGTGCCGCCTGGTCGACGAGGTAACCGTGCAGGACGGTCTGCGCGGGCTCCGCGTCGGCCGACAGCGCGGGGAACGCATCCGTCAGGTCGCGCGACAACTCGCCTTTGACCCGGATGACGTAGTGGCCCATGACGCAACGCCCCTTTCACCCAACACCTCGATGCTGCTGCGCCGGGCCGCCGGTCGACTCCCCCGGATCGGGGGATGGTGGTACCGCTCCGGCTCCGCACGCTGTTGCCATGGCCGAGCCTCTTCCGCATCCCGCGACACCGGCGGACGCCGCCCCCAAGCGGAAGATCCCGAAACCCCTGGTGCGGTTCGGCCGGATCGCTCTCGTCGTCGTGGTGGCGTGGCTGCTGCTGCGCCTGCTCCGTGACGTCAGCTGGTACGACGTGGGCGCGGCGGTCGCGCACCTCAGCGTCTGGCAGATCGCGGTCCTGCTGGTCGCCGTACTGCTGCGGCGCGCACTGCTGGCCGCGCCACTCGCGCTGCTGATCACCGGGCTGGGCTACCTGCGGGCGATGGTCAACGACGTCGCGGCGGCATCCGTCGCGATGATCGCGCCGTCGCCGAGCGACGTCGTGATCCGGCTGGCCATGTTGCGGTCGTGGGGCATCGACACCACCAACGCCGCGTCTGGCCTGACCGTCAGCACGCTGCTGTTCTACGTCGCGCGGCTGGCCGCGCCCGTTGGAGGGTTCCTGCTGTTCTGGGCCACCCGGACCTTCTACGCGCCGTTCGCCTGGGCGGCCCTGCTGTTCGGCAGCGCCGCCGCGCTGCTGCTGGGCGGACTGCTCTACGCACTGCGGGCCGAGCGCACGGCCGCGAAACTCGGCCGTCTGCTCGGATCCCTGCTGCGCCGGGTCCGGCCTTCCACTCGGGGCCCGGACGTCTGGGCCGGACTGCTGGTCGACTTCCAGTCGCACAGCGCCGAGCGGATGCGCCGGCGCGGAGCGCTCGCGGTCGCCAGCCAGATCGCGCTGGTCGCCGTGGAGGCGAGCGTCCTCATTCTCTGCCTGGTCTTCGTCGGCGTGAAGCTCGACGGACCGACACTCGCGATCCTCGCGTGCAGCTTCCTGATCGTGTACCCGCTGAGCGGGCTGCCGATGATGGGCGCGGGAATCCTCGACGCGACGTACGCCGCCTTCGTCGCCGACCACAGCACGGTGGCCGCGACCGACCTGGTCGCCGGACTGCTGGTCTGGCGGGTCGCCGTCCAGCTCCTGCCGGTGGTGGTCGGTCTGCTCACCGTGCTGGTGTGGCGACGGCTCAACGCCAAAACCGGCGGAGCCTAGTCCGTCGTACCGAGGATCTTGGCCTTCTCGGCCTCGAACTCCGCCTCGGTCAGTACGCCGGAATCCCGCAGCTCGCCCAGCTCCCGCAGCTGCCGCAGCGCGGCGGACCGCTCGTCGCCGGCCGAGGCCGCGGGCGGTGGTGGAGCCGTGGTCGACGCGGCCCAGGCTCCTTGCTGCCGGGCTGCTACCCGGTTGTGCACTCG
This sequence comes from Kribbella lupini, assembly GCF_039529595.1. NCBI lineage: Bacteria > Bacillati > Actinomycetota > Actinomycetes > Propionibacteriales > Kribbellaceae > Kribbella > Kribbella lupini. Next base: position 2,401,516 of record NZ_BAAANC010000001.1, read on the forward strand.
CGACGCCGTACCGGCGATGACGGCGGTCCGCGCCGCGGTCCTGAGCAGTCTCACGTCAGATCCTCCGGTCCGGTGCCGAGGGCCGCTTCGAAGTCGGCGGCCGGGATCCGTCCGGCGGCGGCCAGCCGCCCGCCCTCCTGCCGGAGCGCGGCCTCCATCGCGACGATCCACTCGTTCTCGTAGATGACGACGACGCCGAGGTTCCCGGGCTCGACGAACTCCCCGGCCTGCCGGAGATCCTCGGCGTCCAGCAGGCCTGAACAGGCTCCGGCGAACGGCAGCAGCTCCGGCAGACCCCAGTTGTTCGGTGCGACGAGGGACAGCGATCCGTCCGCCGCCTTCCGGACCACCTCGAGGTCCAGGACCCGTACGACATCCCGCTCGGCCAGCTGCAGCAGCGCACCGAACCCGTCCTTGCCCGGACCGTCCGGCGGGATCTCGATCACCAGCAGGTCGATCGGACCGAGGACCTGATCGGCGTCCTGCCCGGACACCTGCGACGACACCTGCGACGACATCAGCGACCTCCGCTCGCGCCGCGGGTGCGCGCGACCCATGCGTCGTACGCCGGCACGACCGTCATGGTGCCAGGCCCTTTCCGTCGCGCGGCTCACCCGATTCGGGTGAGCCCGCGGGCCCGGCGGCATCAGCGTTGGATGGTGTGGTGACCCACGCGGCGCACTCATCCTGAGGGCATGGCCGCGACCGCGTGGAGACGTGTTCTCCCGCTGGTCCTGTCCGCCGTCGCGGCGGCAGTACTCCTGTGCCCACCCGGCCGGGCAGTGGCCGCCGGCCCTCAGGACGAGGCCGGGCAAGCGCTGGCCGAGCGCTACTCCCCCGTCGTCCGGTTGCAAGGGGACTCGTCCCGCTGCGCCGACGGCGAGCAGTTCCGGCCGACCGACGTGGAAGCCGTGCTGGGCGATCAACAGGTCGCGCTGCGCGGTCCCTGGCGACCACCGGACCTGATCAAGCCGCAGCCGGAGGGAAGCGACATCGGACGCGGTTACCCCGGCCACTTCCTCGACTTCCCCGGTGATCCGCTCCGGCCCGGATGCGGCTACGCGGAGTGGTCCGCGGCGATCAACTCGGTGCATCCGGCAACGGTCTACGCGCACGTCGTCGCCGATCCGGGACACCCAGGCCAGCTGTCCTTGGAGTACTGGTTCTTCTACGTGTTCAACGACTACAACAACACCCACGAAGGAGACTGGGAGTCGATCCGGCTGGTGTTCGACGTCCAGACCCCGGAGGCCGCGCTGGGCACCGCGCCGACGGCGGTCGGCTACAGCCAGCACGGCGGCGCCGAACGGGCGCTGTGGGATGACGCGAAGCTCGAGATCGTCGACGGCACGCACCCGGTCGTCTACCCGGCGGCGGGTTCGCACGCGAACAAGTTCGGCCGGCGCCTGTACCTCGGCCGCGGCTCGGAGGGACTGGGCTGCGACGACACGACCAGGCCGCTGCCCGGGATCAGTCCGCGCGTCGCCTACGTCCCGATGGCGCGCGCGGACTACCTGACGCAGTACCCCTGGCTGGCTTTCGAAGGGCGTTGGGGCGAACGGCAACGCTCCTTCTTCGACGGCCCGACCGGACCGAACATGAAGAGCTCGTGGACCAGGCCGATCGAGGACGCCGAGTCGACCTGGCGCGACGACAGCAACACGGTCCCCGCCGGGAGCGTTCTCGGACCGAGCAGCACCGGCGCCTTCTGTACGGCGGTCGGTACCGGCTCGAACCTGCTGCGCGAGACGCTCGACCGGACCTGGCTGCTCGGTCTGCTGCTCACGGCGCTGGTGGTCCTGATCTGGTTCGCCGCGAGCCGGACGCGGTGGACCGACGCGGATCCCCTGCCCGCCCGTAAGCGCCGCGCCTGGGGCCAGACGGTCGTCGCCGCCGCGAGGTTGTTCAGGCATCGCGTCGGCCTGTTCACCGGTTTCGCCACCGCCTTCGTCGTCCTGAGCCTGGTGACGGTCGCCTTGGCGAGGATCCAGGTGGCCAGGCGGGACGCTCCGGCCGACCTCGGTGCTCCGACCGAGAACGCGACCGGCTTCTGGGCGTCCCTGCTCGCGCTGGCGGTCACGATCCTCACGCTCGCGACGTACGTCGTCCTGCTGTCGGCCGTCACGGCGACACTCGACCAGCTCGACCGTGGGGGCCCGGCGACGACCGAGCACGCCCTGCGCCAGGTGAGCGCGAACTGGCGGCCGGTGACCCGCGTCGCCGTGCAGTACTTCGTCGTGATCGCCGTCCTCACGATCTTCGTGGCGACGATCCCGGTGGCGATCTACTACGCCGTCAGTCGCGCCTTTGCTCTGCCGGTCGTCATGGCCGAACACTGCTCCGGCCGTACGGCGCTGAAGCGCAGCCGCTTGCTGATCAGGGGCCGGTGGTGGCGCACCGCGGGGCCGCTCGCGGTCGTTCTCGGACTGGGTGTGGCGGTCGGGCCGGTCGCCGGGATCCTGCTGCTGCTCGGCACGGACCTGTCGGCCACGCTGATCGACGTGGTGTCGTCGCTGCTGTTCGCCCTGGCGATGCCGGTCGCCGCCGCGGCCCTCGCCTACCTGTACTACGACCGCGCGACGTCAGGGCCTCGATCACCTGGATCAGGTGAGCTTCCCGACGCCGGCCGAACCTACGCTCGGGGTGGTGACGGGAGCGTCGAGCCCGACCTGACGCCGGTGCGCTCCGACTCCTGAACCGACGGAGGAGGTCCAGATGGTCCAGACCGACGGCGGCCCGCCGGACCCTGCCACCCCCTCATCGCCCGGCCGCGGCCGGCTCGGGACCGTCCGGCTGTTGTCGATCACGACCGCGATCGGCCTGATCGTCGGTGCCCTGGTCACCTCGCTGATCTTCGTCGCCGTCCAGCGCGACGACAGCGCCGCCGGTACGGCGTCCTCGGCCGGCGGCGCCGATCCCGCGACGGCGATGTGCGCCGCGATCGGAGTGGCGAACCAGGTGCTGCCCTCGATCGTGAAGATCAGCGCGCGCCGCGGCGCGCAGGCCGGCACCGGCTCGGGACAGGTGATCCGCGAGGGTGGCTACATCCTGACCAACGACCACGTGATCTCGGTGGCCGCCGGTGGTGGCGGCGCGGTGTCGGTCCAGTACAGCGACGGCCACGAGTCCGCCGCCGTGATCGTCGGTCGCGACCCGAGCACCGATCTCGCCGTACTCAAAGCCGCTGACGAAGCGAAGGGGTTTCCGCTGATCGCTTTCGGGTCCTCGGCGGCGCTGCAGGTCGGCCAGCCCGTGGTCGCGCTCGGTGCTCCGCTGGGACTGGCCAGCACGGTCACGTCCGGCATCGTCAGTGCGCTGGACCGGTACGTGCCGGTCCCGGGCGACGGAGTCACCCATCACCTGATCGGAGCCGTCCAGACGGACGCGGCGATCAACCCCGGCAACAGCGGGGGCGCGCTGGTGGACTGCGCAGGACGCCTGGTCGGCGTCAACGCCGCGATCGCCACCGTGCCGAACGCCGCGGGGATCGGCGGCGGCGGAAGTGTCGGCCTCGGCTTCGCGATCCCGCTGGACCTGGCCGGTCCGATCGCCGACGAGCTGATCCGGACCGGCAAACCGGGGCACCCGACGACGGGGCTGCAGGTCCAGGAGATCCCGCCGGCGGTCGCCCAGGCGGCGAACACCCCGCCGGGGCTTTTCGTGGTCGGCGTCGACGCGGCGGGACCGGCGGCCAAGGCCGGGCTGAAGGCGGGTGACGTCATCACCGCGATCGACGGCCAACCCGCGGTCAGCACTGAGCAGATCGTCGTCGCCACGCTGACCCGTGACGTCGGCGACACCGTCGAGCTGACCTACCTGCGGGCCGGGACGCCGGTCAGCGCGACTCTGACCTTGGCAGCTCCGTAGCCCCCGGTACGACGGCCGGTGCCGGCGGCACCGGCTGCGAGGCGAGCAGGTCGAGACCGAGCCGACGCGCCAGGAAGCGTGCGGCCAACTGCCCCCGCACACTGTTGCCGGCCTGGTCCAACCGCGGCGCAAACGTGCCGAGCGCGCCCTTGCCCGGCGAGACGGTGACGATCCCGCCGCCGATCCCGCTCTTGCCCGGTACGCCGACGTCGAGCAGCCAGTCGCCGGAGGTCTCGTACAGGCCGGCGATCGTCATCACCGCGAGCGTCTCCCGGGCGGTGTCCGGATCGACCACCCGCTGCTGCGTCACCGGACAGATCCCGCCGTCGGCCAGCGTCGCGCCCATCACCGCGAGGTCCGTCGCGGTCACGCTCAAACAGCTCTGCCTGGTGTAGAGCTCGACCGCCTCGCCGGGATCGCCGGCCAGCCCGTCGACGCTGCGCAGCAGCGCGGCCAGGGCGCGGTTGCGGTGGTTCGTCGCGAGCGCCGACTCGAGGACCAACCGGTCCAGGCCGAGCTCGCGGCCCGCGAAGGACGACAGACCGTCGACGACGAACCGCCAGCGCGCGTCCCGCGAACCGCCCGGTGTCAGGCTGGTGGTCGCGATCGCCCCGGGGTTCACCATCGGGTTGGTCCGGCCGCGCGGCGACCGCTCGACCGCCTGCACGGAGTTGAAGGGCAGCCCGGTGGCGTTCACCCCGACCAGCGCGCGGATCGCGTCGAGGCCTGTCGCCTGGCAGACCAGCGCGAACACGAACGGTTTGGCCACGCTCATGATCGTGAACGGCTGCCGTGCGTCACCCGCCTCGAACAGCCGCCCGTCGGTCGCGGCGACGCAGACGCCGAAGGAGTCCGGCTCGGCCGCGGCGAGCGCGGGATACACGTCGGACACGACGCCCTCGCCGACGTCGCGGAAGGTCTCGTACGCCGCGCGGACCACCTCGGCGACGCTCGTCCGCTCCGGCAGGCCGCCGGTCGACACGTACCTGCCCGGCGACGGCATCTCAGAACGGCCAGACGAGCGGGATGATCACCAGCGCCGTCAGCAGCCACCACGCCATCACGACCAGACCGAGCTTCCAGTAGTCCCCGAACCGGTAGCCGGCCGGGCTCATGATCATCATGTTCGCCGGGGTGGAGATCGGCGTCAGCAGCGACGCCGCGCCCGCGACGGCGATCAGCATCAGGACCGGACGAACCGACGTACCGGTCCCTTCCGCGGCCGCCACCGCGATCGGCGCGACGATCAGCACGGTCGCGGTGTTGCTGACCATCTGCCCGAGCGTCGCGGTGAGCAGGAAGAGGGCCACGAGCAACAAGTACGGCCGGCCCGGCCCGACGGTGTCGACGATCAGGTCGGCGATCCGGTCCGCGCCACCGCTGGACTGGATCGCGGCCGACAGCGGGATCAGCGCGCCGATCAGCACCACGATCTGCCAGGAGATGGCGCGGTAGGCCTGCCGTGGGCCGACGACCTTGGTCAGCACCATCGCCGTCGCGGCGAGCAGGCCGGCCATCGCCGGCGGGACGGCTCCCGTCGCGAGCAGCACCACCATCGCCGCGAGGACGGCGACGGCGACCGACGCCTTCGGCCCCCACGGCACGGCCTGGCGCCGGACGAGTTCCGGCGAGTCCACCAGCAGGACGTCCCGGTCCTTGGTCAGCTCGTCCAGCGCGTCCCACGGTCCGTGCACGAGGATCGCGTCCCCTTCGGCCAGCTGGGTCTTGCGGTCACCGCGATCCTTGCCCATCCGCTGAACGGCGATGATGACGAGGTCGCGGCCTCGGTGCATCCCGGGAAAGACCGTCTCACCCACCAAGGACGACCGGGGCGGGATGACGGCCTCCACCACTCCGGCCTCGCGCGACATCAGGTTGTCGACGGGCGTCGGTGCCGTGCTGACCACGAGCGACGAGTCGCTGGTCAGGCTGCCCACCTGGTCCGGCGGACCGGTCACCACCAGCACGTCGCCGACATCGATGGCCGCGTGCACGCGCGCCCGTCCGCGTTCGTCCTGGACGCCCACGACCACGACGTCGGGGTACGGCGTCAGGTCGAGGTCGCCGACGTCCTGACCGACCAGCCGCGACAACTCGCGCACGCGCAGCCGGTAGAACCCGTTGGCGAGGGCGTAGTGACTGTCGAGCGTCTGGGCGTGCACGGCCAGGTCGGCGGCCGGATGAGCGGGCCGGGCGGCCGGGAGCAGCTTGGGGCCCAGGAAGACCGAGATCGCGATCGTGCCCAGGACCAGCGGCACGCCCACCACCGCGAACGAGAAGAACGGGAACGCACCGGCGCCGGCGTCGGCGGCCGCGTCGGAGACGATGATGTTGACCGGTGTCCCGGTCAGCATCAGCAGCGAGCCCGCGCTACCGGCGAAGGTCAACGGCATCAGCATCCGGGACGGCGGCTCACCGATCCGCAGCGCGAGCATGACGACCAGCGGCAGCAGCGCCGCGGTCGCGCCGTTCAGCGTGATCAGCGCCGACAGCACGGCGCAGAGGCCGGTGACGGCCACCAGCAAGCGCACCCGCGTCGTACCGGCGTACCGGACGATCGTCTGGCCCGCCCACGCGGTGACGCCGGTGGAGTCGACCGCCTCGCTCACCACGAACAGCGTCGCGATGAAGATCACCACCGGGTCTCCGAACCCGGCGAGCACCTCGGTGAAGTCGAGCACTCCCGTGGCCCACAGGGCCAACGCGGTCAGCACGGCCACGAGCTCGACCGGCAGCCGGTTCCAGACGAACAGCGCCACGGTGAGCCCGAGGACGACCAGGCTCACCGTTCCGTCATCCACTGCGACCGCCTAGCCGAGATGCACCGGAGCGGACGGGCCCCACGGGATCCCGATGAGGTACCACGCGACGTAGAACAGGGTCCAGGCGATCAGCACGATGATCGTGTACGGCAGCATCATCGACACCACGGTGCCCAGACCGGCCTTCTTGCGGTACTTCTGGCAGACCAGCACGATGAACGGCAGGTAGACCATCAGCGGCGTGATCACGTTGGCCGGACCGTCGCCGACCCGGTACGCCGCGACCACCGTCTGCGGTGCGACGCCCAGCCGGTAGAACAGCGGGATGAAGATCGGCGCGAGGATCGCCCACTTCGGGATGACGCCGGGCATGATCAGGTCGATCACCAGCACCAGCACGATGAAGCCGATCAGCAACGGCAGGGCGCCGATGTCGGCGCGCTCGAGCAGGTCGGCCAGGCCGGTCGCGGCCAGCGTCGACATGTTGGTGTAGTTGAAGTAGGCAATGAACTGGGCGATCAGCAGCATCAGGAAGATCAGGCCGCCCAGACCGTTGAAGGTTTTGACGATCGCGTTGATCACGTTGGTGCTGCCGGTCAGCGACTTCGAGCCCTGGCCGTAGCCGAGGCCGGCCGCGAGGAACAGCATCGAGATGATGAACAGCAGGCTGCTCATGAACGGTGAGGACCCGAAGATCTCGCCGGTCTCGGGATTGCGCAGCGGAGCGTTCGGGATGAACGTCAGCGCCGAGACGATCGCGGCGGCGACCAGCAGGTAGTAGACCGACCAGCGCAGTCCGCGGGACTCCAGTGCGGCCTCCTCCTCGCTGGGCACGTGGTCGGCCGGGGCGTCGGCCGGCGCCTCGGACGCGTCGTACTTGCCGAGCCTCGGTTCGAGGATGCGCTCGGTGATCACGGTCATGACGATCGCGCAGAAGATCGTCGCGGCGATGCTGAAGTAGAAGTTGTGGGTGACGTTGAGATGGACGTCCGGCGCGACCAGCGCGATCGTCTCGTTGGTGACCTCGGTGATGATGCCGTCGGCCGGGGTGATCAGCACGTTCACGAAGAACGCCGCACTGACGCCGGCGTACGCCGCGGCGATCCCGGCCAGCGGATGGCGACCGAGGGAGGCGAAGGCGGCCGCGCCGAGCGGGATCAGCACCAGGTAACCGGCGTCCGAGGCCACGCTGGAGATGCCGCCGAGCAGCACGATGATGAACGTGATCGCCCCCTTGGGCGCGACCTTCACCATCTTGCGGATCAGGGCCGCGATCAGGCCGGCCTCCTCGGCGACGCCGACGCCGATCATCGCGACCAGGATGACGGCCACCACCCCGAAGTCGTTGAAGTTCTGCACGGCCGTGGTGAAGATGAACCGGATCCCGTCGCCGGTCAGCAGGCTCTCGGCGGTGATGGTCTCCTCGTGCACCTCGAAGTCCGGCACCGCCGCCGCGGGCGGCGCGTCGTTGCCGGGCACGCTGGTCCCGCCCGGGTAGACCGGCGCGACCTCCGACGTGCTGGGCTCGGCGACCTCGGTGGTGACGCTGGCGCCGGTCCAGGCCAGGATCTGGGAGACGACGATGACGGCGACGATCAGGCCGAGGAAGATCAGGGCCGGGTGCGGCACCTTGTTGCCGACCCGCTCGATCCCGTCCAGAACGCGTTGCATCCCGCCCTTCTTGGCGGGCGTCTCCTCGACGGTCTTGGCGTTCACGGCCGGGTCTCCCCGGAACCGGCGGCCGGGCGGGCGAACCGCAGCGCGAACTCGATCAGCAACTTGGTGCCGGCGCCGGTCGCGCCCTTGTTGCGCCACGTCCGGGGCTCGGCCAGCTGCGCGGTGCCCGCGATGTCCACGTGGGCCCAGGGCCGGCCGTCGACGAACTCCTCCAGGAACAGCGCGGCGGTGATGGACCCGGCGTTCGGACCGCCCATGTTGCTCAGGTCCGCGATCGACGAGTCGAGCTGCTTGCGGTACGACCGGTGCAGGGGAAGCTCCCAGACGGGCTCGTCGACGACGTCGCCGGCCCGCCGCAACTGCTCCACCACGGCCGGGTCGTTCCCCATCACGCCCGCGATCTCGACCCCGAACGTGCGCAGGCACGCCCCGGTCAGGGTCGCGATGTCGACGATCGCGTCGACCGGTTCCTCCGTGGCCAGCGCCAGCGCGTCCGCCATCACCAGGCGGCCCTCGGCGTCGGTGTTCAGCACCTCGACCGTCGTACCGTTGCGCATCCGCAGGACGTCGCCCAGCTTCATCGCCGAGCCCGACGGCATGTTGTCGGTGCACATCAGGTAGCCGGTCACCGTCGTCGTACAGCCCAGGGCCTTCAGGGCCGTCATCGACGCGAGCACGGCCGCCGCCCCCGACATGTCGTTCTTCATCTGCGCGTGCGACTCGTCGCTCGGCTTGAGGCTGATGCCGCCGGAGTCGTACATGACGCCCTTGCCGACCAGCGCGATCGTCCCGGTCGGGTTGTCGGGGCGGTAGCGCAGCCGGATCATCCGCGGCGGCTCGACGCTGCCGCGGTTGACGCCGAGCAGGCCGCCGCACCCCATCGCGATCAGCTGGTCCTTGTCGAACACCTCGACCTCGAGGCCGGCCGCCGGAGCGACCTCGACGGCGACCTCGGCCATCCGGGCCGCCGACAGCGTGCTGGCCGGGCAGTTCGCCAGATCCCTGCCCAGGCAGTAGGCCTCGGCGACGACCCGGCCGCGCTCGACGCCGGCCGCCACCTCGTCGGCGACCTCGTCGGGAGCGACGACCAGCAGCGACTCGAGCGACGCACGATCGGCGTCCCGGCCGACGAAGTACCGCCAGCGCGCCAGCAGCACGCCCTCCGTCACCGCCTGCGCGAAGTCGGCCGGCGAGATGCCCGAACCCTGCGCCGGTACTTCGACGGCGAGGCGCCGGTGCCACGGAACCGATCGCGCGAAGTCCGCGGCCAGGTCGCGGACCAGCGTGACGTCGATGCGATCGGGCTCGCCGGCCCCCACCGCGACCCGGATCGGGCCGTCCACCCGGGTCCGGACCAGCGTCTGCCCCCGCTCGGCGGTGAACCCGGCCGACGCCAGCTCGGCCGCGTCCGCGCCGAGCTCGTCCGGCGGCTCGGTGCCGAGCAACACCGGTACGGCGATGGCGTCGGCCTCTTCCGCGGCCTGCTTCGCCGCCACCACCCGGACCGGCACCCGCTGCCGGGTGGAAGGGATCGGGTCGAAGTCCGTTGTGGTCGTGGTCATCTGATCTCCTCCGCCGAAGGACGGCGCCGTCACCGCGGCGCCGTGCTCCGGGCGCTCAGTTGTTCGGCTCAACCGCTCACGGCTGGAGGGCCTGGACGAGTTCGTCCTCGCGCTCTTTGCTGAGGTTGGTCTGGATCACCGTCGGGCCGTACGGCTTCAGCGCGTCGACCACCCGATCGACCGTGGCCGACCGGGCGAGCAGGAACACGGCCGCCTTGCCTTCCTGCAGCTGCTGGCCGACCTCCTTGATCATCTGGTCGTTGATGCCGACGTCGGTCAGCTTGCCGGCCATCGCCCCACTGGCCGCGCCGACCGCCAGGCCGGCGATCGGGTTCAGGAAGATCAGCCCGATCAGCGTGCCCCACAACGCGCCACTGGCCGCCGCGGCTCCGGTGAGGCTCATCGTCTGCTGGATGCGGACCTTGCCCTTCTCGTCCTTGTAGGCGATCGCCGCGTCCTCGCGTTGCAGCAACGCCTGCTTGGCCAGCTCCTCGGTCAGCTGGATGACCTTCTCGGCATCCTCGCGGCTGTCCAGACCGAGCACCACCAGATGAGTCATGTCGTAGTCCTTCCCGGGTCGGCGTCTGCTGTGCGCGGTCCTCATCCCACCAACCGGCCGCCGCCGGGACATCCTCCGATTAGGGTGATCCGGGCTTTCGCCGCTGCTTCTCGGCGCGGATCAGGAAGGCCGACAGCGGACCGGGCAGCTCGGCGCTGCGGTCTCCCCAGTCGTAGACGACGGCCGTACCGGCGATCAGGTCGTGCAGACCGCGGTGCCGGGGATGGAAGACGACCGGCAGGAGTCCCGCGCCCGCCGGCAGCACACTGACCACGAACGCGGCCACCCGCACCAGCGCCTGGCCGGCCTGGATGGTGCCACCGTCGGACCGCACGACCCGCAGACCGACGACACCTTGGCCCGGCGTCCGGCCCGCGATCGCGAGGAATCCGAAGGCGTAGCAGAACGCGAGCACAGACAGGCCGACCACGGCAGGCACTGCCCGCCGTACCGACGCTCCCCAGAAGGCGGTGGCCAGCAGCTCGAGTCCGCCCAAGCCGATCGCGAACGACGCCAGGACGACGAACGCGTCGAGCGCGGTCGCGGCGGCCCGGCTGACCGCGCCCGCGTAGTGACCGGTGACCGTCAGGCGTCGGTCCACGCCTGCTCCGGTACGTCGAGCAGCGGCGGCGCGGTCGGCAGTGCGCGGGGGTCCCGGCGCAGCAGCCGCACGACGACGAGGTCGAGCACGGTGTCCAGTCCCGCGAGCTGCCGACGGACCAGATCGACGAGTGAACCGGCCAGCCGGGTCTGGCTCTCGACGACGACGTCGGCCAGACCGGACCGCCGTACGAGGAGCTCGACGTCCAGGCTCGCGGCCACGCGGTTCAGGTCGACCCGCTCGACCAGCCGCTGGACGTCGACTCGCTCCAGCAGTCGTTGGACGTCGATCCGATCCAGCAGCCGTTGGACGTCGATCCGGTCGAGCACGCCTTCGAGGTCGACGCGGGCGATCAGCCGGTCCAGGTCCACCCGGTCGAGCAGGGCGTCGACGTCGACGTGGGACAGGATGACGTCCGGTTCGACGCTCTCGACGACGCGGCCGGTGACCTTCCCCGCGAGCCGTCCCAGCACCGCGCCCGGCCGGGTCATCGCGCGGGTCCGGTTCGCGTGCGCTGTCGCATGCCGTGCCTCCACCCGTCCGCGTCTGCCGCCACCTTCGCCGTCGGGCGCACGGGCTGGATCACCCGCGGCGGGTGATCCAGCCCGTGCACCACTTCCGCAGGCGGCGACGGGCGGCCGGGTTTCGACGACCGACGTCGCCGGGCTCACGCGGACCTCGCCCGGTCCTCGGGACCGATCACCCGCTGCGGGGGATGAACTCACCGCGCCGGACCGCCACGATCGTCACGATCACGGCGTACCGGAGGGCTGATGAGCGAGTTGGTGAACGGTGGACGCGTGTGGATCGGCCGCCTGTGGTCGGGAGGCGTCGCCACGGCGGTGATCGCCGGCCTGATCGCGGTCGTCGGGATCTTCCTCGCGCGCGGTCTGTTCGACGTACCGGTGCTCGCCCCGGAGGGCGCCGGGGCGTGGGGCGACGCGGACACGGTGACCTACGCGCTGTCGTGCTCCCTCGCCGCGCTGGTGGCCACCGGCTTGCTGCACCTGCTGCTGGTGACCACACCACGGCCCTTGAGGTTCTTCGGCTGGATCGTCGTCCTGGCCACGCTGGTGGCCGCGGCCGCGCCGTTCGTCGTCGACAGCCCGATCACCTCGAAGGTCGCGACCGCGATCATCAACCTCACCGTCGGCGCCGCGACGGGGATGCTGCTGACCGAGGTCGCGGTCAAAGCGGTCCCGGGCCGTGGAGCCCTCTGAGCTGCTCGGTCAGGCCGACGGTGCGCGCGACCCGGAGCGCCGCCGACCGCTTCTCCACGCCCAGCTTGCGGTAGAGCGACATCAGGTGCGTCTTGACGGTGTTGTCGGTGATGTAGAGCGCCTGACCGATCTCGGTGTACGAGCTGCCGAGCGCGAGCTGGTCCAGTACGTCGGCCTCGCGGGCGGTCAGCCGGATCCGCGCCCCGTTGACCACGGCCTCGAGGCTCCGCGCCGGCGCGGCCACCGGGTTGCGTCGCGTCCGCGCCAACGGAGTCATGCCGCCGGTGGGCACCGACCCGCTCAGGTAGCCCGACAGCTTCTCGAGGCCGACGGCCGCGAACGGATGCGGGTTCGGACCGGCCAGGTGGATGCGCAACTGGTCCACGAACACCGACTCGCCTCCCGCCGGAACCAGGGCGTGCAGGGTCCCCTGCGGCGTGGCCCGGTTCAGCGCGTCGACCAGCGACGCTTCCGCGGCCGGCTCGTCGCCCAGCCGGACGAGCAGCACGGTGCGGAACGACGCGGCCGCCGCCGCGATCGGCGGGTACAGCTCCGGCTGGTCGAGGATCCGGTCGATCGACGTCACCGTCGACTCCAGGTCCTTCTCGCCGATCGAGATCATCGTCCGGACCAGCTCGGCCACGGACCTGTTCCCGGTCCGGTCGAGGTCGTCGAGCTGCGCGTCAGCCCTGGTCCGGTCACCGACCAGCACGGCCAGCCACAACCGCATCAGCGCCAGGTCGCGGGAAAGGAACGACGGCAACGGCCCGGCGGCCGCCGGTTCGCCGACGAGCTCTCGCGACGCCTCGTCCAGGCGGCCCTCCTCGATCAGCAGCAGGGCACGCAAGATCGTGTGCAGGGTCGTCACCAGGCTGTCGGAATCGGCCGGGCCTGCGGCCACGACCGAGTCGTTCCAGCGTCGGCCGAGGGCGGGATCGAGCTGGCTCATCGCCGCCAGCCCCAGCACCAGCTGCGCGCGGACGGCGTATTCGTGCGGCAGTTCGTCCTGGTCCACCGTGTCGAGTGCGGCCTGCGCCGACTCCGCCGCGGTCTGGACGTTGCCGCGGACGTACTGCACGACCGCGCGGTGCGCGAGCCCACCGGCGACCAACCGGGCATGGTGAGCGACGCGCGCCGTGACCACGGCCTCGTCCAGGTGGATCAGCGCCGCGTCGAGCTCGTCGGCCCAGGTCTCGGCGGCCGCGAGGTCGACCAGCAGCCAGGCCATCCGCTCGGGCGCGAGGACGGCCCGCCTGCGCCAGGCGCCCCGCGCGACACCGCGCTCGGCGCCGCCGCCGTTCTCGGCGCTGTCGATCGCCAGCAGGGACCGGGCCCGGTCGATGGCGGAGCGGACGTCGTACCAGCCGTAGCGAGCCTCCCACAACCGCAGCAGCATCGTGTCCGCGTGCAGAGCGTCGTCATCGGCCGTCGAAGGCCCCGCCTCCATGGAGGCAGCGACGTCGTCCGCCGAGGCCGCGTCCATCACCGCGCCGGCCGCGTCCCCGCAGACCCGCCGCAGCAGACCGCGGACGCCGTACAGGTGCGGGCGGGACGCCAGGAAGCCCTCCGGGAGGGTCTCGAAACCGGCGGTCACCAGCTCGTGCTCCCCCGCGGCCAGGATCTCCGGCCCGTGCCCGAGCAGGATCCGGGCCATCATGACGGGATCGTCGGCCCCGAGCGCCCGGCGCAGCGCGGCTCTCCCGTCGCCACGGTTCTCGTAGTGCAGCGCTGATCGACGGTGCGCCGCGGCAACCGTCTGGCTGTCCTCGGCACTGCCGGCGACCCTGCGACGGAGCAGCTCGATCATCAACGGGTGGTACCGGAACAGCGGTTCGCCGTCCTCGCCGTCGACGTAGGCGGTCACCAGCAAGCCGTTGCCGGCCAGGTCCGCCAGCATCGCACCGGCGTCGGCGTCCCCGCTGAGCATCACCGCCAACGGCCCGGTGACGGTGCCGACCCCGAAGGTGCTGAGCAGCATCGCCTGGACCCTGTCGTCGAGTGTGCCCACACTCTCGCCGAGCAGGAGATCGAGCACCGGGCGCTTGCTGAGCAGCGGCCACCCGGCACCGGAGGACGCGAAGGTCCGGGCGGCGAGCACCAGCGCGGCGGCCCAGCCGCCCGCATGGGCCTGGAACGAGCGGACGTCGTCCCCGGTGGCGTCGTGGGCATGTGCCCGCACGAGTGCGGCGGCCTCGACGTCGGTGAAACGGAGGTCGTCGGAGCGCAGCGTCAGCGCGAGTCCCCGCAACTCGAGCTCCGCCACCGGCAGCGGCAGGTCGTACCGCGTGGCCAGCACCAGGCGGACGGCGTACGACGAGTGCTTCAGGAGCTGTGCCAGGTCCGCGACCAGCGCGGCGGGCAGCAGGTGGGCGTCGTCGACGACGATCGGATCGGGACAGGTCGGCGGTTCGGCGCCGACCAGCTCCTGCAGCGTTTCCCGCAGCAGGTCGGGCGATTGGCCGGACAGCCAGGTCATGGACCGATCCGCCCGTCTTCGGCGGCTGACCCAGTCCGACAGCAGGACCGTCTTGCCGGTGCCGGCAGGTGCCACGAGCAACGTCAGCGGGCCCCGGGCGCCGAGGTCGAGAGCGGTGTGGAGCCGTTCACGGGTCACCAGCGTCAACGGCGGCTGGGGAAATCCCTCGCCGGTTCGCAGGCGGAAGCCCGGCTCGCCGTGGTGCGGCGTCGAGGTGCTCGTCATCGTCGCCCCTCCCCGGCCGACGTACCGTGAACTCTGTGTGGTCTCCGCTCATCGGCCTGCAAAATATCGACACTAACCGGTTCGCGACGGTTCCGGCAGGGGAGATCGCGTTTCAAACCTCCGTTCGCCGGCGGCCGACCCTGGGCACCTTCGCTCCGATCCACACCGCGACGGCGACCAGCGCCCCGATTCCGACCGCCCATCCCCACAGGCCTTCCGACACCGGGCCCAGCCGTCCGAGCGGGAAGCCGCCCGGATCCTCGGACTCCTGCAGGGCCACGATGTAGGCGATCACCGCTCGCTTGTCCTGCGGGAGCAGGACCTGGTCGGAGAACACCGGCATCTGCTGAGGGCCGGTGAGCATCGCCTGGTACATGTTCCTGGGCGTCGTCTGCATCAGCGAGGGCGCGTAGCGGCCGTGCGGCAGCGCACCCCCGCGGCCGGCGAAGTTGTGGCAGGCCGTGCAGTTGGTACGGAACAGCTCGCCACCCCGGACGATCTCCTCCTGCGTGGCGTTGGCGACGTCGTAGGACTCCTCCGCCGGGACGGCCGGGCCCGGGCCGAGCGAGGCGACGTACGCCGACAGCGCCGCGATCTCCGCGGTCGTGTACACCGGCGGCTTCTGCGCGATCTGGGTGCCGGTCTGCGCCGCGGGCATCCGGCCGGTGCTGACCTGGAAGTCGACCGCGGCCGCGCCGACGCCGATCAACGTCGGACCGGTCTCGCGGCCCTCGCCGTTCGTGCCGCCTTCGGCGTGCAGCCCGTGGCAGCTGGAGCAGCCGACCGCGAACAGCCGCCGGCCCTCCTCGATCTGCTGCGACTGCGGCCCGTCCGCACCCGTCGCGCTCTGCGGCGCCAGTACGGCGTACGCCAGGCCGACCGCCACCAGCGCGGAGCAGACGACCAGCGCCTTGGCGAGCCGGCCTCGGCGCAACGGCCGCGCGGCCGTCCTGTCCGCATCGCGCATCTCCGCACCTCCCGGCTCACGCCCCACCAGCAAACCCGAGCCCCAGACCGCGGAAATCACCCGAACCGGGTGATCCGCGAGGCTCGGGGTGGGGTCAGCGGGCGTCGCGGGCGGCTTGCCGGCGGGCGCCGGCGGCGCGGGACGACGCGTCGCGCTTCAGGCCGCCGGTGGTCTTGGTGGCCCGTCGCCGTACGCCGTCCGGACCGGAATCGTGCGCCGCCGGCGTCGGCCGACCCTCCCGCTCGGCGGGTCGCGCCGCAGCGATCCGTTCCTTCCGCAGCTCCGTCGCGGCTTGCCTGGCGGCTCCGGCGACCTCGCGGCTCACCCGCGCCAGCACCGTCTCGAACAGTTCCGCCTTGTCCCGGTCCCGCTGGTTCCTCGGATAGGACTGGCCACGTCCACCGGCCTCGGCGACCGCCGCTCCGGCAGCGCGACGGTAGTTCTTCACGTACTTCGTCCGCGCCCGCCGGATCCGCTGGTGCAGCTCCAGCAGTTCGTCCTCGTCGAGACTCTTGACCGCGTCACGTTCGGCCTCGGCCACCAGCAGGCGCTCGGCCTCGGTCAGCGAGTTCAGCAGCGCTTGGTTCATCGCAGTCTCCTAGCAGCCGGTCGCGACCCTCTGTCCGCGGCGCACACCCGCATGCTCGCCCCGATCGGGCCGGCGCAGATCACCCCGAGAAGATGAGGCCGCGCCGGCAGTCGCCCACCAAGGGTGACGCGAGAGCTGCCCGGACGGACCTACGGTCGATGCGCGCCCGGCGTCCGCCGGGTGCCGAGCAGGAGGTGGACCCCGATGGCCCACGGTCGAACCGACGACGAGGGTGCCCGGCCGTACGTCACCACCGAGCACCGCGCAGAGTCAGGCACCGCGTCGGACTGGGCGAGCGGTGGGGTCGCGTTCGCGGCGGCGATGCTGCTGATGATCGGCACCTTCCACCTGATCGCCGGGCTGGTCGCGATCATCAACAGCGAGTTCTTCACCGCCGTCCGGGCCTACACCTACGACCTCGACGTCAGAGCCTGGGGCTGGATGCACGTGGTGTTCGGTGTGATCGCCGTGGCGGCCGGCGTCGCCTTGTTCTCCAGAGCCCGCTGGGCGGAGGCGTTCGCCCTGGTGGTCGCCTGGTTCAGTGCCATCGACAACTTCTTCTTCATCCCCTACGCCCCGTTCTGGGCGCTGCTCTTGATCGCGCTCGACGTCTGGGTCATCTGGTCCCTGACCCGCCCTCGTCACGCCGCCCGGCACGCCGACCCCAGGCCGTAAGACCTTTCATCTGGCGCGGTCCGTCATCGCCGGCCGAGCCGCCGCTCTCCGACCGAGGTGGCGGTGTACGGCAGGTCGTAGTGCGCGAAGACCTTGGGCTCCTCCGCTCCGGTGAGCTCGCCGTCGGTGTCGATGGACGGCGCTTCGTGGATGAGCTTCTTCGGGTAGCGCACGCGGACCGCGTTCGGTGAGACGGTGGCGCCGTCGACCGGCACGAACACCAGCCGCTTCCCGAGCATGCCGACCTTCACCGTCACGAAGGCCGGCTGGTCGGTCGAGGTGTCGACGTAGACCGCCTCGAGCTCGCCCACCTTGTCCCCGTCGGGGTCGATGACTTTCTGGCCACTCCAGTCGCGCAAGTTCTCTGCGGGAAACATGACTTTCAGTACCCCCGCGCGGGCCGCGCCAATCGGGGCGCGCACTGCACAACTTTGCGGTTTCGGCGGTCGATCCCCGGGGCACCGACCAGCAGAACTTACGCACGACCCCTGATTGCACAAGTTTCGGACCGGCTGCATCCGGCGAGGCGGCTTCGGCGGAAGTAGGTGTGAGACAACTCGAGGACGGAGATTGCTTTGGTACAGCCGTCGACCATCCGCGCGGACCACGACCTGGTGACCGCGGCGCCGGACGATTCCCCCGAGGAGTGGCTCGAGACTCACGTCCTCGACACCCGCACAACGGTCGCGGAGTTCATTCGCCGGCGCTGCGCCGAACACTTCCGAGCGCCGGACACCGAGATCCTGGGCGAGACCCTCGCCCCTTTCGTGGCCCGCGGCAAGTACATTCGCTCGACGTTCGCCTGTCTCGGTTGGCTCTGCGGCCGTCCCGAATCCGTCGGCGCCGCCCAGGCCGCGGCCAGCCTCGAACTGGTGCACGCGTTCGCGCTGATCCAGGACGACATCATGGACGAGTCCGCGACCCGCCGAGGTGCGCCGACGGTCCACGTGCAACTGGCCAGGTGGGCAGCGGACAAGGTCGACCAGCCCGAGCGCTTCGGTCGTTCGGCGGCCGTCCTGCTCTCGGACCTGTGCCTGGTGTGGGCGGAGCGGATGCTTCGCGAGGCCGAGCTGCCCCGCGAGGCGCTGGACCGAGCCTGGCCGGTCTTCGATCTGCTGCGCAGCGAGCTCGCCGTCGGACAGTTCAGCGACCTCCTGAACGAGAACTGGGCCACCACCTCGCTCGACGCCGTCCTCGATGTCGCCCGCCGTAAGTCCGGCAACTACTCCGTACGACGACCCTTGGAGCTCGGCGCTGCTCTGGCAGGCTGCTCGCCGAACGTGACGGCGGCGCTGTGCCGGTACGGATCCGCGATCGGTGAGGCGTTCCAACTCCGCGACGACCTGCTGGGAGTCTTCGGCGACCCCGCGGTCACCGGCAAACCGCTCGGCGACGATCTGCGGCAGCACAAGGCGTCCACGGTGATCGTCGCCGCACGCGATCTCTCCGACGACCGCCAGCGCCGGCAGCTGGCCAGACTGTCAGGGCAACGACCTGCGCCGGGGCCCGACGAGGACGCGTGGGTTGCCCAGTGGCAAGAGCTGATCCTCGACAGCGGAGCGACTCAGTGGGCCGAGCGGGCGATCGCGAGCCGGGTCGACGACGCACTCGTCGCCTTGGCCAACGCTCCCGCGATTCCTCCGTTCCCCCGACGAGGACTCCTGCTGCTCGCCGACCGCTGCACCAGCAGGAGTCACTGATGCGCAGCGTCCGAAGGAACCGGCAGCCATGCGTACGGTGACAGGCCGCACCGACCACGTCGTGGTGGTCGGTGCCGGATTCTCCGGACTCGCCGCCGCGCTCCACCTCGCCGGCCGCGGGCGAACCGTGACGGTGCTGGAACGCGCGAGCACACCGGGAGGACGGGCGGGGCGGCACGATGTGGACGGCCACCACTTCGACACCGGCCCCAGCGTGCTGACGATGCCCTCGATCCTCGACGACACCTTCGCCGCGGTCGGCGCCGATCGGCACCGGCTGCTCGACCTGAGCGAGCTCGATCCGGCGTACGACGCGAAGTTCGCCGACGGCACCAACCTCCTCGTACGGCGTGAAGCCGACGCGATGACCGAGGCAGTGCGGGACTTCGCCGGCGAGCGTGACGCGCGCGGCTACGTCCGCCTGCGCGAATGGCTCCAGACCTTGTACCGCGTCGAGTTCGACCGGTTCGTCGCCTCGAACTTCGACTCACCGCTCTCGATGCTGTCGCCGCAACTGGCGCACCTGGTCGCGCTCGGCGGATTCCGGCGGCTGGATCCGGCGATCGCCCGCTTCATCAGCGACGAGCGGCTGCGGCGCGTGTTCACCTTCCAGTCCCTGTACGTCGGCCAGTCGCCCCAGGCCGCCTTGGCGCTGTACGGCGTGATCACCTACATGGACACGATCGGCGGCGTGTTCTTCCCCGCGGGCGGAGTCAGCGCGGTGCCCGACGCACTCGCGCGGGCGGGGACCGACGCGGGCGTGACCTTCGAGTACGGCGTATCGGTGACGGCGCTGGAACGCGCGGGACGCCGGGTCAACGCTGTCCGCACCGACGACGGGCGCCGCATCCCTTGCGACGCGGTCGTTCTGACCACCGAGCTGCCGGTCAGCTACCAGCTCCTCGAAGGCGCACCGCGCAGGCCGGTCCCCCTCCGCGCCGCGCCGTCGGCCGTCGTACTGCACGCCGGCCTCCACCGCCCGCTGCCCGACCTCGCCCACCACACGATCTCGTTCGGCGCGGCCTGGCGGTCGACCTTCACCGAGCTCATCGACACCGGCCAGCTGATGCGTGACCCGTCCCTGCTCATCACGCGTCCCACCGCCACGGACCGTTCGCTGGCGCCGCCGGCGGCGGACACCATCTCCATCCTCGCGCCGGTCCCGAACCTGTCGCACGCTCCGGCACTGGACTGGGATCGCGACGGTGACCGGTACGCCGATGAGCTCGTCGATCTGGTCGAGAAGCGTTTCGCGCCCGGCCTGAGTTCGGCGATCGCTGTCAGGCATCTGATCACGCCGGCCGACTGGGCCCGGCTGGACATGGTCTCGGGCACCCCGTTCGCCTGGTCGCACACCTTTGCCCAGACCGGACCGTTCCGGCCGGGCAACTTTCCCCGGCGTACCGACAACGTCGTCCTGGCCGGCGGCGGCACCGTCCCAGGGGTCGGAGTACCGACAGCGTTGCTGTCCGGCCGCCTGGCGGCCGACCGCATCACCGGCCCGGTCGGGGCACGCCGACGACGACCGGTCCCGTCGACAGGAGACTCCCGATGAGAGCAGAGCTCGACGCGGCCGGCATCACCGAGCCTCACCTGAGGCGAGCGTATGCACGCTGCCGGCGCTTGAACGCGCAGCACGGCAAGACCTACTTCCTGGCGACCCGCATGCTGGCACCGGCCCAGCGGCCCGCGATCCATGCCCTGTACGGGCTCGCGCGCTACATCGACGACATCGTCGACCTCCCGCCGGAAGGCGCCACCACCGCGGACATCGATGCCTCGCTGGCCGAGGTCAGCGACGCCCTGCGCCACGGCTTGACCGATGGCGAGAGCCGCGATCCGGTGCTGGCCGCGGCGGTCGACACCATCGGCAGGTACGGCATCGATCACAGCCTGTTCGACGACTTCCTGACGTCGATGCGGATGGATCTGACCGTCGAGCGGTACGCCACCCGGCCGGACCTCTACCGCTACACGCGGGGATCGGCGGAGGTGATCGGGCTCCAGGTCCTGCCGGTGCTCGGCACCGTCGCACCGCCCGGCGAGGCCGCTCCGGCCGCCGCCGCGCTGGGACTGGCCTTCCAGCTCACCAACTTCCTGCGCGACGTCGCCGAGGACTTCGAACGCGGCCGGATCTACCTGCCGCTGGACGAACTGGCCGCCTCCGGCGTCGATCCGGACCGGATCGGCTGGTGCGTGCGGAACCGGCGGACCGACCCTCGGGTGATCGCGGCGTTGCGGGCTCAGATCGCGGCCACCCGCGCGGTGTACGCGAAGGCGGAGCCGGGGATCGACCAGCTCGCCGAGGTGTCGCGGCCGTGCGTGCGGACGGCGTACGTGCTGTACTCGGAGATCCTGCAACGGATCGAGGACGCCGGGTACGACGTCTTCTCCCGCCGGGCGAGCGTCGGTGCGCGGCGCAAACTGGTGGTGGGCACTGCCGCGCTGGCTCAGGCGGTTTGGGTCCGGCGCCGCCGACCCGGCGGATGGGTGCCCCCGGCAAGCGGTGAGGTGACGGCTTCTTGAGCGACCACTGGCAGTACCTCCTGGTGATGGCGGCCTGCGTGGCGATCACGCTGCCGCTGGAACTCATCGGTGCTCGCGTGTACCGACGGCCCGCCCGCTGGATGCGGGCCCTGCTGCCGGTCGCGGTGGTGTTCCTGGTGTGGGACGCGATCGCCATCGCCGCGGGGATCTGGAGCTACAACCCGGCGTACGTCACCGGGTGGACGTTGCCGTTCGACATCCCGGTCGAGGAACTGGTCTTCTTCGTCGTCGTCCCGACCTGCGGGCTGCTCACCTACGAGACCGTCACCTTGATGCTCGCGCGGATCGGCCGGTTCCGCCGAGCGCGCCGGGAACGGGTGCCGGGATGAGCGGGATCGGTTACACCCTGCCCGCGGTGGTCGCCCTGGTCGCTGTCGTCGTGCTGGAGCTCGCGTGGCTGCGCACCGGCCTGTTCCGGCGTCCGGCGTACTGGATCAGCATGGTGATCGTGCTCGGCTTCCAGATCCCCGTCGACGGGTGGCTGACGAACCTGAACGCGCCGATCGTGCTGTACGACGCCGACCACATCACCGGCCTGAGATTTCCGTGGGACATCCCGGTCGAGGACTTCGTCTTCGGGTCGGCGTTGGTCACCGCGGTGCTGCTGCTGTGGGAACGCAGCGGCCGCGGTCGCCGAGACCACTCCCCCGAGCGACGACGAGACGAGGTTCGATGAGCAGCCGACGGATCGATGGACTGCCGCGCAGCGAAGTACCCGCCGCGTTCGACGTGGGGGCCTCGGCGTACGACCGGCTGGTCGGCGCCAGCCCGGGGTACCACCGCCAGTTGCGACTGTCCGCGGCTCGTCTGGAGCTGCCGCGGCAAGGTGACGGCTTGCGGCTGCTCGACGCCGGTTGCGGAACGGGCGCATCGACGGCCGCGCTGCTCGCCGTCGCGCCCCGGGCGGAGATCGTGGCCTTCGACGCGTCGGCCCAGATGCTCGAACAGGCGCGGGCCAAGGGGTTCCCGTCGTCGGTCCGCTTCGTGCACGCCTCGATCGAGGCCCTCGAGCTCGATGGCCCGTTCGACGCCTGCCTGGCGGCGTACCTCGTGCGCAACCTCGCTGATGTCGATGCGGGGTTGGCCAAGCTGCACGGGCTTCTTCGGCCGGGCGGCCGGTTGGCGGTCCACGAGTACTCGGTGGCCGACTCGAGGGCGGCGCGGGCGGTCTGGAACGCGGTCTGCTGGAGTGTCATCATCCCCGCCGGTCGGCTCGCGACCGGCGACTCCACGCTGTACCGCCACCTGTGGCGCAGCGTGCTGGCCTTCGAGGGAGCTGCCGCGTTCCGCCAGCGGCTGGCCGGCGCCGGCTTCACCGACGTCGGCGTCGGGCAGATGTCCGGCTGGCAACGCGGCGTCGCGCACACCTTCACCGGCACCCGGTCCGAGGCGGCATGACCCGTCCGCGTCCGACCTTCGCCGTACCGTCCGATCCTCGCGCCGAACGGCACAGCCCGCCACGGCCGACTGGTTCCGCTGACCCGACCGGCCGGCGGCGGGTCGCCGTCATCGGCGCCGGCATCGCCGGGCTAGCGGCCGCGACCGCTCTGGCCGAGCGTGGTGTCGACGTGGAGCTGTTCGAGAAGGAGCAGTACCTCGGTGGTCGCGTCGGTGCGTGGCCGCACCAGCTGAGCGACGGAACCTCGGTGACGATGAGCCGCGGGTTCCACGCGTTCTTCCGCCAGTACTACAACCTGCGCGGCCTGCTGACGCGCACGGACCCAGAACTGGAACGGCTGACACCGGTCGACGACTACCCGCTGATCGATCACACCGGCCGGACCGACACGTTCCGCGGGCTGCCTCGCCGGCCTCCGTGGAACGCGCTGGCCTTCGCCGTGCGCAGCCCGACCTTCGCGACCAGCGATCTCCTCCGGCTGAACGCGAAAGCGGCGCTGCCGCTGGCGACCGTGCGCGTCCCGGACGTCTACCACCGGCTCGACCACGTCGCCGCCGACGAACTGCTTACCGCGATCAACTTTCCGGTCGCCGCGCGGCATCTGGCCTTCGAGGTGTTCTCGCGCAGCTTCTTCGCCGATCCCGGAGACCTGTCCGCGGCGGAGCTGGCCGTCATGTTCCACCTGTACTTCCTCGGCTCGTCGGAAGGCCTGCTGTTCGACGTACCGACGGGCACTTTCTCCGGCGCGCTGTGGGATCCGCTCGGCGACCACCTGACCGGGTTAGGCGTAGCAGTCCGTACGGCGACGCCCGTGCGCTCCGTCGAACGCGGCGGGGCCCGGCGCTTCCGCGTCCACCTCGCCGAGGGCAGCACCGACGTCGACGCGGTCGTGCTCGCCACCGACATCGCGGGTCTGCAGTCGCTGGTGCGATCGTCGCCGGATCTGGGCGCCGAGGCCTGGCGCGACCAGGTGGCCGGGCTGCGGACCGCTCCCCCGTTCCTGGTCCGACGGTTGTGGCTCGACAAGCCCGTCGCGGCCGAGCGGCCGGCGTTCATGGGCACTGGCGGATGGGATCGGCTGGACAACATCTCCGTCCTCGAACGGTACGAGGACCAAGCCCGCGACTGGGCTCGCCGCCGGGGCGGATCGGTGGTCGAGCTCCACGCCTACGCGGCCGCCGAGCTGGGCGTGAGCGCCGCCGACAGCGCGTCCGCCGTACCGGCTGTGGCGGCGAACGTGGACAAGATGCTGCACGCCGTCTATCCCGAGACCGCCGACGCCGCCGTACTCGACAGCGTGGATCTGTGGCGGGACGACTGTCCGCTGTTCGCACCCGGCAGCTTCGCGGGACGGCCGACCGTTCGGACCCCGGACGAGCGGGTCGTGCTGGCCGGCGACGGTATCCGGATCGACCTGCCGGTCGCGTTGATGGAACGCGCGGCCACCACGGGCATGCACGCCGCGAACCTGTTGCTCGGTTCGTTCGGGCTGCGCGGGCACGACCTGTGGACCGTCCCGAACCGCGGCCGGATCCGCGGCCTGGACCGACTCGGCACGAACAGGTGGGAGGCACGATGAACAGCAGCTCACGATGGCCCGTTCAGTGGCGGCCGAAACAGCCTTGGGCACAACAGGTTCCGACCTACCGTGACGCGTCGCCCGCGCTCATCGAGGCGGCGGTGAAGCGAGCCACGGCTCGTCCGTCGGGCAACTGGTTCGTGTTCGCGGCCAGCCGGGACATCCGGGCCGACCGGCCGACGGGTACGACGGTCGCCGGTACCGAGCTGGTCGCCTGGCGGCAGACCGACGGCGAGCTGCGCGTGGGTCCAGGCGCTTGTCCACACCTCGGCGCACCGCTGGCGCTGGGCAAGATCGAGCACGGTCAGGTGGTGTGCCGCTGGCACGGCATGAGCGTCGGCGACGACCACGGACGCAACGGCTGGCTGGCGTACCCGAGCCACGACGACGGCGTCCTGTGCTGGGTGCGCCTGGACCGCGTCGGCCGCGAGGAGCCGACCGCTCTGCCGCCGGTCCCCCAGCGGCCACCCGGCAAGCAGCTCGACGCCGTCGCGGTGATGACCGGCCGGTGCGAACCGGTCGACATCGTCGCCAACCGCCTCGACCCGTGGCACGGCGCCTGGTTCCACCCGTACTCGTTCTCCGACCTGCGAGTGCTGCAGACACCCGCCGAGACCGACGACCCCGCCGACGACCGGTTCCTCGTCGACGTGACCTTCCGGCTCGGCGGGCCGATCGGCGTACCGGTACGTGCCGAATTCACCTGCCCGGGACCGCGCACGGTCGTCATGCGCATCCTCGAAGGCGAAGGCGAAGGCAGCGTCGTCGAGACCCACGCGACGCCCCTCGGAGCCGACCGCGACGGCGTACCGCGGACGGCCGTGATCGAAGCCACCATCGCGGCGTCGGACCGCCCGGGCTTCCAGGTCGCCCGCCGCGCCGCGCCGCTACTCCGCCCGGCGATGAAATGGGCCGCGGCCCGGCTCTGGAAAGACGACCTGGCGTACGCCGAACGCCGCTACCAACTCCGAAGCCAAGGCCGCTGAGGCGCTGCGGACCCTGCACAAGTTTGGCGGTCGGAAGTTGTGCGCCGCGTGGAGATGGCGAAGAATTCTGCGGTGTGAAGCGGTAGGCGATCGACCGGTCGCTCTCCGCGGTGTCGGCTCAGGAAGCGGGCCCAACGGATTCGATCGTCCGGAGGCTCGCTCGTCATGTCCACTGCTCAGTCGCCGTCGGAGCCCGTCCACCTGTTCGCCGCCTTGGTCTCCGAACTGCACGAGGAAGACACCGTCGCGGCCGTCGCCGCGACGGTTGCGGACCAAGGGGCCGCGATCATGGGCGACGGTGCGATCAGCATCGCTCTGGGGCGGCGGCGCCGGCTGGTGTCCGAGGCCGCCAGCGAGTCGGGCCTGCTCGACGTCATGTCGTCGCAGACCGACCTTTGCGAAGGACCGGCCCTCGACGTGAGCGAGGGCGCGAGCGCGGTGTACTGCCCCGACCTGGCCGCGACCGAACTGTGGCCGCGCTGGGCGGCGGTGGCCGCGTCCCACGGCTGGCGGAGCTGGTTCAGCGTGCAGCTGCTCGATCGGGGCCAGAACCTGTTCGGCGTACTGTCGTTCGCCCATCCGCTCGCGGACGCGGTCACTCCCGAACTGGCCGATCGGATGTGGACGCTGTCGCTGCATGCCGCGATCGCGCTGGACCGCGCCCAGGCCCAGGAGAACCTCGTCCGCGCGGCGGAGGCCCAAGGCAGGGTCGGCCTGGCCTGCGGAGTGCTGATGGAACGCCACAACGTCACCGCCGAGCAGGCGTTCAACACGCTTCGCCGCTGCTCGCAGGACCAGCAACGCAAGCTCCGCGACGTCGCCGCCGACGTACTGAACGACCTGCAGGCCGGCCCGAAGCGCTAGCTCCTGGTTCTGCTGACCAGGTCGGCGACGATGCTCTCGGCGACGGCCCTGAGCTTGGTGTTGCTGTCCTGCGAGGTCCGGACCAGGAACGCGAAGGCACGGTCGGGGTCGACCGTGTACCGCTCCATCACGATGCCGACCGCCTGACCGATCACGTTCCTGCTGATCAGCGCCTGGGCCATGCTGTCGTCCTGCCGCGCCCAGCCCATCGCGACCGCGACCAGCCCGGCGAACAGGGCGCCCAGCGCGCGGGTGTCCGCGTCGAGGCTGTGCTTCTCGTCGGCGTACAGGTTGAGCGCGCCGCGCGCGTGCGGCTCGGCCCGGAACTGGAAGGCGATCTGGGCACCGAATCCGAGCGCCGCCGCTTTCGGCCCGTACTGCGGCCACCGCGGATCGATGGACAGGTCGCCGGACTCCACCACCGGCTCGGCCAGCGCCGCTTCCAGGCACGGGCCTTCCTGCAGCTCGTACTGCAGCTGGTCGGCGCGCACCACGCGCTCGTCGGTGGGAGCGAGCGTCTCGATCTTGCCGTCGCGGGTCGTGATCGACAGACTCGCCTGGTCGATCCCGGGAACGGTGTCGATCGCACTGGCCAGCAGTTGCTCGAGAGTCTTGTCCAGATCGATCGGCGCCCGCAGCGTCGCAGCAGCGGCGGTCATCACCGCCGCCAGGTCGTCGGACTGAGCCGAACTCATCGCACATCCCCTCCCACCGAACACAACAATCCGGCTCACCTTAAGGGTCCACGACGCGCTCCGCACAGTTGGCAACGCCGCTCGCAGCCAACCCGTGGCGACGGCTCACCTTCGGTAGCAGCACCGTCACCAGGCGATGAGCTCGGCGAGTCGGCGGGCCCCGCTTTCGTCCGCTTGGCCCGTGGTGGATAGTGGAGGCAGGAACCTCTGCCGCTCGAGCGAATGAGTGCCCAGGTCCCGGGGGTTCAGCAGAGAGCACCGGGGCCGCTCCTACCAGCCCCTACGGCGTACGGCGCACCGGCTTGGCCACGAGCAGGAGGCCGGCCATGGACACGGCAGCGCCGGCAGTCACCAGGGCGGCCATCGGTACGGCGGTGTGCTCGCCGCCCAGCCCGGCGATCGGCGCGATCGTCCCGGCCGCGACCCACTGGACGAATCCCAGGACGGCGGACCCGGTACCGGGGTGATCCCGTACGGCGGCAGAAGCCAGTGCGCCGCCGTTGGGGATCATCAGCCCCTGCGCGGTCATCAGGACGAAGAAGCACGCCAGCGCCAGAACCAGCGGCGTGCCGAACCACAGGGCGCCGACCAGCAACGCGAGACCTGCGGCCAACGCAGCGAGCTGGCCGACCAGGATGAGCTTGCGGGTGGAGACTCGTCCAGCGAGCCGCGCCGCGATCAGCGCGGCGACGGTCATCCCGGCGGCGTTGGCGGCGAAGTCGACGGAGTACGCGATCGGCGAGAGCCCGTTCATGGACTGCAGCACGAACGCGGACGTGGCGACGTACGCGAACAGCGCGCCCATCGCGGCACCGGCGACCACCAGGTAGCCGACGTACTCGCGGTTGGCCAGGACGATGCGCCCGGCGGCGAGGAAATTGCCCAGTCCACCGGCGTGACGGCGCTCGGGCGGGAGCGACTCCGGGACCGCGACCAGGACCGCCGACGTCATCGCCAGACCCAGTACTGCGACGAGCCAGAACGAGACGCGCCAGTGCGACAGCTGCAGGATGAGTCCGCCGAGCAGCGGACCGACGATGGGAGCGATGCCGCCGACCGCGGCGATGACGTTCAGAACCCGCACCAGCCGTACGCCGGTCGCCAGGTCGACGATGATCGCCCGGCCGGTCACCATCGCCCAGCCGCCGGCGAAACCTTGGACGAGCCGCGCCACCGTCATGACCGCGATGCTCGGCGCGAGCGCGCAGACGACCGAGGCCGCGGTCATGGCCAGCAGCGCCGCGAGCAGCGGCCCCCGCCGGCCGCGTTGGTCCGAGACCGGCCCACCGACGAGTTGGCCGAGCGCCATACCGACGAAGAACGTCGTCAAGGTCAGCTGGACCTGCGTGGCAGTGCTGGACAGGTCACCCGCGACCTGCGGGAAGGCCGGGACGTACATGTCGGTGGCCAGCGGCGCGATCGCGGTCAAGAACACCACGGTCGCGATCAGCCCGGCCGTCAACTGTGCTTTCAGCACCGGCCTGGCGTCCTCCGACGGAGCCTGTTGCATGTTGTCTCTTCCGTTCGGTGTCAGCGCTGGAGCTGGACCGTGATCGAGCCGTCCATGGCCGCGATGCGCTCGGCGGCGTCGTCGCGCAGGCGGCCCAGGACGACGATGCCGTCGTAGTAGGACTGGTCGCCGTAGTAGAGGACGAGATCGTTGCCCGGGGCGTAGTAGCCGACATCGCCGACCGCGGGGTCGGCGCCGGCCGGCTGACCGTCCAGGGACAGCGGTGACGGCAGGCGACCTGTCTTCTCCACCCCTCCGTGGTCACTCATCCGGACAGTGAGCGGCAGAAGGGCAGCCAGATCGCGACTGGCGGCGCTCTCGTCGAGCGTGGCCTGGAAGTGCTCGTCGCCGATCGTGATCCGAAGTCTCATCCCGTTCTCCTCGCTGCTGGTCGGTGTCGTGGGTCGAGCGGTGTCGCTGCTGGTCGGCGTTGCCACTCGAGCGGTGTCCCCGGGTGTGGCATCGGCGCCGCAGGCAACCAGCGTCGACCCGATGGCCAACGCCACCACCGCGACCGCGGTCCGACGAAAGTCCCTCATCGCTCCCTTTCGTGGCAGGCCTTCATCAGACGGTGAGCAGGACCTTCGTGGCGGTCCGCTGGTCCATCGCCCGGTAGCCCTCGGCGGCCCGGTCCAGCGGCAGGGTCAGGTCGAAGACCTTGCCGGGGTTGATCTTTCGGTCCCAGATGAGCTGGATCAGGTGAGGCAGGTACTGCCGGACCGGTGCGGGCCCGCCGTGGAGGTGGACGCCGGCCATGAACAGCTCGTCACCGGGGATCGCGACCTCGTGGGAGACACCGACGAAGCCGACGTGGCCGCCGGCCCGGGTGGAGTGGATGGCCTGCATCATCGCCTCCTGCGTACCGACCGCCTCGATCACCGAGTGGGCTCCGAGCCCGCCGGTGAGCTCCTTCACGCGGGCAACACCTTCCTCGCCGCGTTCCTCGACGATGTCGGTGGCGCCGAACTCCCGGGCCAGGGCCTGGCGATCGGCGTGGCGGCTGAACGCGATGATCCGCTCGGCGCCCAGCTGCTGGGCGGCCAGGATGCCCAACAGGCCGACAGCGCCGTCACCGACCACCGCGACCGTCTTCCCCGGACCGGCCTGGGCAGCGACAGCGGCGAACCAGCCCGTGCCCAGTACGTCGGAAGCCGCCATCAGCGACGGGATCAGGTCGGCGTCGGGCATCCCCGCGGTGGCGACGAGCGTGCCGTCGGCCAACGGGATGCGGGCCCGCTCGGACTGGGTGCCGATGGTTCCCATCAGCACCCGGTGCACGCAGTACGCCTGGTAACCGGCCTGGCAAATCTCACAGGTGTTGTCGGAGGCCCAGAACGAGCCCACCACGAAGTCGCCCACCTTGACGGTGCGGACCTCGTCGCCGACCTCCTCCACGACGCCGACGTACTCGTGCCCCATCACCTGGTGGTCGACGGGCTCGGCCCCGCGGTACGGCCACAGGTCGCTGCCGCAGATGCAGGTCGCCGACAGGCGGATGATCGCGTCGGTCGGGGCGAGGATCTTCGGGTCCTCGCGGTCCTCGACCTGAACGTTGCCGGGGGCATGCATCACTACCTGGCGCATCGCGTGCTTCTCCTTCGTCATCGAGAACCCCCACGAACGGGGGCACCTTCCCAGTGAACGCGCCGGCCGGGCGGGGAGGAAGTCACCGTCGATGGGTGTACTGACAGGGCACCCCTCTCACGGCGGTCGACGGGTTACTGTCGGAGTCGTGGACAACCGTTCGGAGGTACGCGAGTTCCTCACCACCCGCCGCGCCCGGATCACGCCGGAACAGGCCGGCCTGCCGACCACCGGCACCCGCCGGGTCCCCGGCCTGCGCCGCAGCGAGGTCGCGACCATCGCCGGCCTGAGCGTCGAGTACTACGCCCGCCTGGAGCGGGGCCAGATCGCCGGCGCTTCGACCGGCGTACTGGACGCTCTCGCGCGAGCGCTGCAACTGGACGAGACCGAACGCGCTCACCTGTTCGACCTCGCCCGGGCAGCCGACGGCATCCCGACCTCGGGACGCTCACGCCGTCGTACGCCGGGCAAGGCCGCGTCGCGGCTCAGCCTGCAGTGGGCGCTGGACGCGATCACGGACGCCGTCGCGTTCGTCCGCGACCCGCACCAGAACCTGCTCGCGACGAACTCGCTCGGCCGCGCCTTCTACTCCCCCGTCATCGGCGACAGCGGGCGCACGCCGAACCTGGCCCGGTTCCAGTTCCTCGATCCGGCCTCCCGGGACTTCTATCCCGACTGGGACCTGTTCGCGCAGATGTGCGTCGGCATCATGCGCGCCGAAGCCGGCCGCGACCCGCACGACCGCGGTCTCCAGGACCTCGTCGGCGAACTCTCCACCCGCAGCGAGACCTTCCGCCGCCTCTGGGCCGACCACAACGTCCGCACCCACGGCTCCGGCACCAAGCGCTTCAACCACCCCGTCGTCGGCGAGCTCACCCTCGCCTACGAAGAACTCGCGATCACCGCCGAGCCCGGACTGGTCCTCCTCGTCTACACCGCCGAACCCGGCTCCCCTTCCGCCGAACGACTCCACTTGCTCGCCTCCTGGGCAGCACCGGCTCAGGCGTCGGCGTGGGCCAGGGACGACGACAGCTCGCGGTAGGCATCGGTCTGAGCGTGGAGCAGGTCGGCCTTGTGGTCGGCTGTTTCGACGGCGTCCGCGCCGGCGACGAAGCGCAGCGGCGGCTCAGCCTGACCTGCGAGCTCGACCAGCGCGTCGGCGAGTTTGGCGGGGTCGCCGCCCTGTCGGCCGTCCATGCTGGTGAAGAACTCGATCGTCTGCTGGGAGCGCTCGGCGTAGTCGTCGATCGAGGTCGCCGGGTAGCTGGTCGACTCCGGCGTCAGTAGCTCGGTACGGAAGAACCCGGGCTCGACCAGCATGGTGCGGATACCGAACGGTGCGACCTCGGGCGCCAGCGACTCCATCCACCCCTCGACCGCGAACTTCGAGGCGGCGTACGCGGTCATGAACTCCCCGCCCGCCAGGCCGGCGGTCGACGAGATCGTCACCACCAGACCAGAGCGCTGCGCACGCAGTACCGGCAGCGCCGCGCGCGTGAGGTTGAGCGGGCCGAACAGGTTGGTCTCGACCTGGGCCCGGAAGTCCTCGGGGCTGATCTCCTCGAAGAACCCGGCGTAGTAGTTCCCGGCGTTGTTCACCAGTACGTCGATCCGCCCGAACCGGTCGACCGCGGCCCGAACGGCCGACTCTGCGGCTGCCGGATCGGTGACGTCGAGGCCGAGAACCTGGAGATCTTCGTGGGCGCCGACCGCCGCCGAGACCCGCTCGGCGTTGCGGCCGGTGGCGACGACGGCGTGCCCGGCCGCCAGGGCGGCCTTGGCGAGGTCGACTCCCAGACCCCGCCCGGCGCCGGTGATGAACCAAACCTTCTTGTCGGTCATGCGACTGTGCTCCTCTGTCTCGGACACCGCGGAACCGCGGTGCCGATGTCCAAAGCAACCACCCGGTCCGAGGCGGGAGGAGTCCCTGTCAAAGGGGTACTCAGAGGGACCCCCAAGCCCCCGGACACGCTCGTAGAGTGGAGGACATGGCAGCCGGAAACGATCGCGACCTCCGGACCGACATCCGGGAGTTCCTCATCACCCGGCGCGCCCGGATCAGCCCCGAACAGGCCGGCCTACCGATCTACGGCGGCGCCCGGCGACGCGTCTCGGGCCTGCGCCGGGAGGAAGTCGCCCTACTGGCCGGCATTTCGACCGAGTACTACACGCGCCTCGAGCGCGGCAACGCCACCGGGATGTCCGAGAGCGTCATCGCCGGGATCGCGCACGCGCTGCAGTTGGACGAGGCGGAACGGACGCATCTGCTCGCCCTGCTGCGCAGCGCCGGCACCACCCGCCGGCCACCGCTCCGCCGTCCAACTCCGCAGCGCGTCCGCCCAACCGTGCAACGCGTCGTGGACTCGATGGCCGGTACGCCGGCGTTCGTCCTCAACGGACGACTCGACGTCCTGACCGCCAACGCACTCGGCCACGCGCTGTTCGCACCGGTGTTCGCCGACCCGGCCCGGCCGGCGAACACCGCCCGGTTCGTGTTCCTCGACCCGCACGCCACCGGGTTCTTCCGCGCCTGGGACACCGTGGCCAACGACACCGTCGCCACCCTCCGCGCCGAGGCCGGCCGGGATCCGTACGACCGCCAACTGTCCGACCTGATCGGCGAGCTGTCCACCCGCAGCGACGCGTTCCGCGTCCGCTGGGCCGCGCACAACGTCCGCATCCACTCCACCGGCGTCAAGCTCCTCCACCACCCGGTCGTCGGAGACCTCGACCTGCCCTACGAATCCTTCCCCCTGGCAGCCGACGCGAGCCAGAGCCTCGTCACCTACACCGCCGACCCTGACTCCCCCTCGCAGGACGCCCTGAACTTGCTCGCCAGCTGGTCCGCGCCCGCCGTCGAGCAGGCCGCCCCGACGCCGGAGTAAGCGATCGGCGGTCGCAAGGCATCCGGCGTTGCACAAGTTTTGCACAGGTGCATCCGCGGCGGCCCGTTCGCCGGAAGAAGCGGTGAGAACGGCGGCAACGGTGCCGTCGTCCGGCCGAGAGGTTGTCCCATGCGCAAGATCTCACGACGTCTGACCGCCAGTGCCGTCGCGTTCGGAGTGCTGCTCACCAGCGCTGTCGCGACCACGACCCAGGCCGACGCGACCCAGCGGCTCGGAACCCGCAGCCTGGCCGCCGTACTGGCCTCGGACGGTGACACGTTCGACCGCAACTGGAAGGACTACGACGTACTGACCCAGGCGGTCGGCGCCGTGCTGGCGGCCAAGCCGAACAGCCCGGTCAAGGTGCTGGCCGACGGCAACACCGCGCTCACCGCGTTCCTGCCGAGCGACCGGGCCTTCCAGCTGCTGGCCAAGGACCTGACCGGCAAGTGGTACAGGTCGGAAAGCCAGCTCTTCGCCGGGCTGGCCGGGCTGCTGGGCGTCGACACCATCGAGGCCGTCCTGCTGTACCACGTCGTCCCCGGCGCCACGATCGACAGCCGTACGGCGCTCAAGTCCGACGGCGCCAGGCTGACCACGGCCCTGCCGGGAGGCACCGTGAAGGTGGACGTGCTGAGCAAGCGCTACCGCCTGATCCGGCTGATCGATGCCGACCGCAACGACACCGACCCGCTGGTGAACCCGTGGGCCCTCGACATCAACAAGGGCAACAAGCAGATCGCCCACGGCATCTGGCTGGTACTGCGTCCGCTCGACATCTGACCTGCACGGGATCGCCGTAGCCGTCGGGTGGGTACTGCCGAACCATGAAGCGACGATGGTTGTTCGCCGACCAGCTGGGACCTCACTTCGTGGACTCGACCGACCAGCCGGTGCTGCTGATCGAGTCGAAGGCGGTGTTCGCCCGGCGGCGGTTCCATCGTCAGAAGGCTCACCTGGTGCTGTCCGCCTTGAGGCACCGCGCGGCCGAGCTCGGCGACCGCGCCCAGTTCGAGCGAGCGGGGACCTACCGGGAGGCGCTCGACCGGGTCAGCGGTGAGCTCAGCGTCTGCCAACCCACGTCGTACG
The DNA here is from genome assembly GCF_039529595.1 of Kribbella lupini. Classification (NCBI taxonomy): domain Bacteria; kingdom Bacillati; phylum Actinomycetota; class Actinomycetes; order Propionibacteriales; family Kribbellaceae; genus Kribbella; species Kribbella lupini. Next base: position 2,435,534 of record NZ_BAAANC010000001.1, read on the forward strand.
CCGCTGATCGGTTCGTCCGTGGTCTCGAGCGGGTCGAGGTCCTCGCGGCCCGGGGTTTCACCCCCAGCCGCGGGGACTTCGAGGACTGGGCCGGCCGGCGTGGTGCGAAGCGGTTGCTGATGGAGGACTTCTACCGCGAGGCCCGGGTTCGGCTCGACGTCCTGATGGAGGGCAGGAACCCGGTCGGCGGCCGGTGGAACTTCGACCACGACAACCGCGAAGCGCCGCCGAAGCAGCCGACCCTGGACACCGCGGAGCCGTGGTGGCCGACCGAGGACGAGATCGACGAGGAGGTCCGGGCCGATCTGAACCGCTGGGAGCGCGACGGCGACGTCCGCTTCGTCGGCGCCGACGGTCCCCGTCGCTTCGCCGTGACCCGGCGGGAGGCGTTGCACGTCCTGCGCGACTTCGTCGGGAATCGCCTGCCGGGGTTCGGGCCGCACGAGGACGCGATGCTCGCCGCGGACGACTGGATGGCACACTCGTTGCTGTCGGCACCTTTCAACCTCGGCCTGCTCGATCCGCTCGAAGCGGTCGAGCGGGCTGAGGACGCCTATCGCTCCGGCGCAGCGCCCCTGGCTTCGGTCGAGGGGTTCGTCCGCCAATTGATCGGCTGGCGCGACTACATGTGGCACCTGTACTGGCACTTCGGACACGACTACCGGCACCGCAACAAGCTCCTCGCCCGCCGGCGACTCCCCGACTGGTTCACCGAACTCGATGCCGACGGCACGGTCCAGGCGCGCTGCCTGTCCGAGGTCCTGCGCGGTGTCCGCGAGCACGGCTGGGTGCACCACATCCCCCGGCTCATGGTCCTCGGCAACTACGCCCTGCAGCGCGGCTGGAGCCCGCAGGAGCTGACGGACTGGTTCCACCGCTCCTTCGTCGACGGCTACGACTGGGTGATGGTCGCCAACGTCGTCGGCATGTCCCAGTACGCCGACGGCGGCCTGCTCGCGACCAAGCCGTACGCCGCCGGCGGCGCCTACATCAACAAGATGAGCGACTTCTGCGGCGACTGCCGCTACAACCCCCGCCTCCGCGTCGGCCCCGACGCCTGTCCGTTCACCGCGGGCTACTGGTGGTTCCTCGACCGCAACGCCGACCGTCTCCAGGGCAACCAGCGCATCGCCCGCCAACTGACGGCGCGGACCCGCCTGGACGACCTGCCGGAGCTCGTGCAGCAGGAGGAGGCGCGCGGAAACAGCATCCCGTGACGGATGTGCGCGGTCCTGAGGGCCGGTCGAGAAAGTGCTCGTCGTCGGGCGTGGTTCGGGCGTACGCTCGTGGGCGATCAAATCCTGCCGCAGGGGGGACGACGATGAGCCAGCCGGCAACCCAGGCCGACTATCCCGACGAGATCGATGCCGCCGTACTGAAGATCGCCGGGGTGGTGGTGCTCGGCGCCATCATGTCGATCCTCGACATCACGGTGGTCAACGTCGCGCTGCCGACGTTCCAGGACGAGTTCGGTACGGCGGACGGGCCGATCGCGTACTCGCACGTCGCCTGGACGGTGACGGCGTACACGCTCGCGCTCGCGACCGTCATCCCGCTGACCGGGTGGGCGGCGGACCGGTTCGGCACCAAGCGGCTGTACATGACCGCGATCCTGCTGTTCACGGCCGGCTCCGCGTTGTGCGCCACCGCCTCGAGCATCGACATGCTGATCGGCTTCCGGGTCCTGCAGGGACTCGGCGGCGGCATGCTGATGCCGCTCGGCATGACGATCATGACCCAGGCCGCCGGACCCCGCCGGATGGGACGGCTGATGGCCATCCTCGGCGTACCGATGCTGCTCGGCCCGATCCTGGGGCCGATCCTCGGCGGCTGGCTGATCCAGGTGGCGAGCTGGCACTGGATCTTCCTGATCAACGTGCCGCTCGGCGTGGCCGCGCTGGTCTACGCCTGGTTCGCGCTTCCCGCGGACCGGTCGCAGCGGTCCGCGTCCCTGGACCTGCTCGGCCTGGCGCTGATGTCCCCCGGGCTCGCGTTGTTCTTGTTCGGCGTCTCGTCGCTGCCCGCCGAGGGCGGTGACTTCGGCGCTCCCCGGGTGTGGGTTTCGGTGCTGGCCGGGGTGCTGCTGATGGGAGCGTTCGTCTGGCACAGCTTCCGGCCGGAGCACCCGCTGCTGGACCTGCGGCTGTTCCGCGACCGCAACCTCACGGTCTCGATCGTCACGATGTTCCTGTTCGCGGCGGCGTTCTTCGGCGGGTTGCTGCTGGTCCCGACGTACTTCCAGCAGATCCGCGGCGAGTCGACGCTGCACGCCGGGCTCCTGGTGGCGCCGCAGGGCCTGGGCGCGATGGTCACGATGCCGATCGCCGGGCGGCTGGTCGACAAGATCCCGGTCGGCCGGATCGTGCCGTTCGGGATCGGGCTGATCGTGATCGGCATGTTCGGCCTGACCCAGGTCACCGCGACCACGCCGTACCCGTGGCTGATCGCCATGCTGGTCGTGATGGGCTTCGGGATGGGCGGCACGATGATGCCGCTGTTCACGACGGCGCTGAGGACCCTGTCGGGTTCCCAGGTCGCGCGCGGCTCGACGCTGCTCAACATCACCCAGCAGATCGCGTCGTCGTGCGGCGTCGCGACGATGTCGGTGATCCTCACCAACCAGCTCAACAACTCTCCGATCATCCCCGGCACCCAGCAGATCCCCGGCGCCGGCGAGGGCCTGCGCGAAACCCAGGCCGCCATCCTGTCCAACACCCGCCCGGAGAACCTGGCCCCGCTGCATCTGGACCCGGCGGCAATCGCCCGCGGACTGGTCGACGCCGCCACGTCGTTCTCCCACACCTACTGGGTCGCCTGGTCCCTGGTCCTTCTCACCCTGGTGCCGGCCCTGATGCTCCCCCGCAAGCAGCAGGAGCACCCGGCCGTCCACAAGGAAGACCTCCCACCGGCAGCCATCCCCTGATCAGGCCGGAAAGTAGTGCCCGTTGTCCAGGTCGGCGAGCAGGCCGGGCTGAGCAGGCTCCCAGCCGAGGTCCCGACGGGTGATGAGGTTGGACGCCGGGTAGCTCTGGGTCACGATGTTCGCCAGAAACCCGAAGTATCCCGGCACCATCAGTTCGTCCGCGGGAACGCTCACGACGGGCAGGCCCAGCCGGCTGCCGATCGCCTCGGCGATCTCGCGGAGCGGGATCGCGCCGTCGGCCACCGCATGCCAGTACCTGCCCGCCGGACCCTTCTCCAGCGCCAACCGGAACAAGGCGGCGACGTCGCGGGCATGGACGGCGTTCCACAGGTTCGCGCCGTCGCCCGGGTAACCGACGAAGCCCTTCTGCTGGGCGATGGCGATCAGCTGCAGGAGAAAGCCGGCCCGGTCGGTCGTGCTGTGCGCGATGTTGGCGATCCGTACGACGGAAGACCGCACTCCCCGCTCGGCGAGACCGATGACGGCGGTTTCCACGATGTTGCGAGTCCGCAGGGTGCCCTGGTGCTCGTCGCCGACGGGAAGGGCCGGGTCGTCCTCGGTGACCGGCCGGCCCAGTTGCCCGGGAGAGCCGATGCTCCCTGCCGTGACCAGCGGCTTTCCGGTGCCCGCGAGCGCCTCGCCGTACGCGTGCATGATCGGGAGCTCCGCGGCAGCCACGGCGTCGATCCCGCCGGTCAGCAGCAGGTCCTGCCGGTGCGCGACGTGGATGACGCCGTCGGAGTCCGAGGCCGCCTCTTGGAGTCCGTCGAAATCCTCGAGGTCGCCGCGACGCACCTTCGCGCCGAGCGCCGACACCGTTGCCGCGGCCGTGTCCGACCGGGCCAGGCCGGTGACCTCGTGCCCGGCGGCGACGAGCTCGGGAATGATGTACGAACCGGAATGGCCGGTCCCGCCGGTGACGAAAACGCGCACGCTGCTGCTCCTGGTGAATGATTCGGTGGAAGAAATTGCGCTCAGCTGAGAATGCTGACGCCGAGAGCGACGTCGAAGGTGCCCGCGCCGTTGCGCGCCAGGCCCATCAGCAGCGGCCCCACGCCCTCGAGCCAGCGGGCCATCTTCAGGTCGCCGACGTCGAGCGGACGCAGTCCGAGGCTCTCGACGAACGCCGACACGGCGGCCTTCGCCTGCGGGTCGTCGCCGGCGACGAACACGTCCAGCGGGCGCCCCAGGGCCAGGACGTGGCCGAAGACGGTGTTGAACGCCTTGACGACCTCCGCGCTGCCCGGGAGGGCCTTCGCGATTTCCTGTGCTCCGGACGTGCCAGGAGGCGTGACCAGCTCGGTGGCGTCGGCGTTGAAGGTGTTGGAGATGTCGATGACCACCTTGCCGGCCAGCGCCTCGCCGTACTCGCTGATCACCGCCGCCGCACCGGCGTACGGGACGGCGAGGATGACCAGGTCGCCGGTGGGAACGGTGCCGAAGGTCCCGGCCGTGGCGCCGCCGCCGAGCGTGGTGGCCAGTTCCTTGGTCTTGGCCTGGTCGCGGCCGACGACCTCGACCTCGTTGCCTCCGGCAAGTGCTCGTCCGGCAAGGGCCCGAGCCATGTTCCCCAGGCCGATGATGCTGACGCTACTCATGAATTCTCCTGCTTTCTTCACCGAAAAGAACGGCATTTCTCCTGCATTTCCCAACCCCCGAAACGATGTCATTGGCCGGAACTGACTGTCCAAGACTTGTTTCGACCGTGGTGATACCGTCAAGGCATCACCAGACCGGGAGGTTCCATGGATCTGGACCTGCGCAAACTGCGCTACTTCCGCGCCGTCGCCGAGGGCCTGCACTTCGGCCGCGCCGCCGAGGAGCTGCACATCGCGCAGCCGGCGCTCAGCCGCCAGATCCGCGCACTGGAGAAGGACCTCGGCGCCGCGCTGTTCACCAGGAACCGCCACGGCGTGGTCCTGACCGACGCCGGTCGGCAGCTGCTGACCGACACCGGGCCGCTGCTCGCGTCCGCGGACGCGGTCCGCCGCCGGGTCGCCGTGGCCGCCCACGGAAGCCGACGACTGGCGGTCGGTTTCCGGACCGGCATCCCGGTCATTCCGGCGACCCAGGTCTTCGAGGCCCAACATCCGGACGTGGTCGTGGACGTGCAGCGGATCGAGTGGGACGACAGCGCGGCGATGCTGCTCGACGGCCGCATCGACGTCGCGTACGTACGGCTGCCCATCGACGAGACCGGCCTGCGCGTGATCCCGCTGTACACCGAGCCGCTTCTGGTGGTGCTTCCCACAGGCCACCGGCTGGCCGGCAAGGAGGAAGTCACCGAGGCCGACCTGACCGGCGAGCCTCTGGTCTGGCACGCCGACCCGAGCACGCAGCCCACCAGGCGCCCGCACCCCGACTCCGGGCTCCGGGCGCGCGGCGTGGAGGAGAAACTCGAGCACGTCGCAGCCGGCCGGGGCATCTCGTTCGTGGCCCGTTCGGAGACGGTGTTCTACTCACGCCCGGACATCAGCTACGTCCCCATCCCGGAGCTCGCGCCCGACCAGGTAGGTCTCGCGATGGCGGCGTCGCGCACCTCGCCACTGGCCGACGACTTCTTCGCCGCCGCGCAGGCAACGGCCGGCATCACCGCAGACTGCGGGAACTACGAGGCTTATCCGGACGGCCGCAGAGAGACGTAGCGCCGTCCGGATCTCATCGTTGGGCTGACGCCGGGATGGCGTTGTCGATCAGGACTTCGGCGATGGCGGCAGCAGTGGGGAACGATTCGCTGTTGAGGACCCGGGTGCGGGCCGAGGCGCCGTCGATGAGCAGCGCCAGCTGTTCACCGAGTTGCTCAGGGTTCGTGGCGCCGGCTTCGCGGGCGGTTTCGGTCAACCGCGCGGCGATGGCGACCTTGTAGTCGCGGGCGTACTGGGATGCCGGGTGCTCGGGGTCGTGGAGCTCGACGGCCGCCCCGATGTAGGGGCACAGGGGCATCGACGCCGGGATCTCGAAGGCCGCGAGAAGGCGTTCGCGCGGCGTGAGGTCGGTGCGGTCGAACACTCCGGGCATGATCTCGGGGTCGAACCGGCGCAGGTACTCGGCGACCAGTTCGTCCTTGCTCGGAAAATGCTGGTACGCCGTGCGCTTGGACACCTGAGCCACCGCGCACAGCTGGTCCATGCCGGTGCGGTTGATGCCCTGCTCACGGAACAGCTGCTGTGACGCGCTGAGGATGCGCTCGCGCGCACCCCGGCCGCGCCGCCGGCCCAGGGGCCCCTTCTCCGACTCCGTCATGTCTCCAGCATACGCCGCGCGGTACCGATCGGTGTACTTAGCTTGCACTCCTGCCCGCCGCCGGGATACGTTACGTACACAAATCGGTGTACATAGCACCGCAACCCCCAACAACGGAGTGATCGTGGGAAAGCTCGATGGCAAGGTCGCAGTGATCACCGGCGGTTCCACCGGCATGGCACTGGCCGGCGCCAAACTGTTCGTCGAGGAAGGAGCGCACGTCTTCATCCAGGCCCGGCGGCAGGAAGCCCTGGACGACGCCGTCAAGGTGATCGGCCGCAACGTCACCGCCGTCCAGGGCGACGCGGCCGACCTGGACGATCTCGACCGCTTGTACGACGCCGTCAAGCGGGAGAAGGGCTCGATCGACGTCCTGTGGGCCAGCGCCGGGATGGGCGAACCGGGGCCTCTCGGCGAGATCACCCCGGAACAGTTCGAACGCGCCTTCTCGCTCAACGCACGCGGCACGTTGTTCACCGTGCAGAAGGCATTGCCACTGATGAACGACAACGGCTCGATCCTGATGACCGGATCCAACGCCTCCCTCGGCGCCTTCCCCGGCTGGAGCCTGTACGCCGGAAGCAAGGCCGTCCAGCAGGCGTGGGCCCGCGTCTGGCTCAACGAGCTGCGCGACCGCAAGATCCGGGTAAACGTCCTGACCCCCGGCCAGGTCGCCACGGCCAAGCAGGAAGAGCTGTTCGACGAGGCGACCAAGGCCGCCTTCGAGTCGCTCATCCCCCGCGGACAGATGGGCCGGCCCGAGGAGATCGCCACCATCGCCCTGTTCCTCGCCTCGGACGACTCCAGCTACGTCAACGGCCTGGAACTGGTCGCCGACGGCGGCACCACCGCCATCTGACCCCCACCAGGAAGAGAGCACATCTCATGAGCAGCATCACCCTCATCGGCACGGGAAACATGGCCCGGACCATCAGCACGCTCGCGGTGGCGGGCGGCAACACCGTCGAGGTCATGGGACGCGATCAGCCCAAGGCCGACGACGTCAACGAGTTCACCGACTGAGTCCGTCGAAGCGGAGGATGGCGTTGACAAGTTCCTCGGGGTTCTCCTCGGCGATCCAGTGACCGGAGCCCGAAATGCCAACGACCGTTGGATTCTCGGCGAGCTCACGCCCGATCTCCTCGGCACCTTTCGCATGAGCGAGGCTGGCCATCCCGTACATCCCCAGGACGGACATGGCCAGCTTCCCGTCCGCCTGCAACGCAGCGCGGATGTCTCGAGCATCCTGCTCGAACGCGCGATACAGCTCGAAGCCCGCCCGCAGCGCTCCCGCCTGCTCGTACGCCGTGAAGTACGACGCGGAATCGACAGCGGTCGGCCTGGCCGCGTGCCGATCGAAGAAGTACTGCAAGTACAGCCTCTCCCGCCCCGCGACGAGCATCTCCGGCAGGTCGAGCTGGTTGTGGAACGAGAAGTGCCACTCGGTGGGTGACGACTTCATCCGATCGAACCACGCGGTGCCCGGTTGGGACGCCTCACCGAAACCCAGCGCCCGCGTGTGGTCGCGATAGCGGAACGCGTACGCCGTCGCGACCATCGATCCGATGTCGTGCCCGAGCACGAAGGCCGGGCCGTCCAGTCCGAGGTGGTCGTGCAGCAGGAGATGGATGTCCTCGGCCATCTCCCACTTCGTGTAGCCGCCGCGCGGCAGCGTCACCTCGCCCCGAAGATCGCCCGGCCGACCCGGCGAAAGGCTCGGGCGCGACGAGTGGCCGGCGCCGCGGTAGTCCGGGGCGATGACGCGGTACCCGGCACGCGCCAGCGGCTCCAGCACATGGCGCCATTGCCACGCGGTCTGAGGGAACCCGTGCAGGAGCACGAGCGTGTTCGATCCTTGTCCGGCGTCGTAGTAGTGCATCCGTACGCCCGTGTCCAAGTAGGCAGTGCCCGTGAGCTTGCTGAGCGCCATGCGCAACCTTCCCGTCGTCAGCCGTTCCGGACGACCGATGGTAGTTGTGAGGCCTGGGAGCGGATGGTTCCGCTTCGGCCTCGAAGCCCGCGACAGCGTCCTCGTTCCCGACGGGATCAGCCCGGAGGACGCCGAAACCGTCGTCGTCAACGGCGTCACCGCGTGGCAGATGCTGCACCGCGCCGCTCAGGTGAAACCAGGTCAGACGGTGCTGATCTTCGGCGCGAACGGCGGCGTCGGCGGAATCCTCATCCAGCTCGCCCAGCTCCACGGCGTCACGGTCATCGGCGCCGCGTCCCCGCGCCACCACGACGCCCTCCGGGCCGCCCGCGTCGTACCGGTCGACTACGCCGACCCGAACCTTCCCGCCGTCGTACGCCGGCACGCCGCCGCGGGCGTCGACGCGGTCTTCGACAACATCGCCGCCCGCTTCCCGCTCACCGAAGCGGCCGCCGCGCTGGAACTCGCCGAGTCTCGCACGCTGAACGGCAAGGTCATTCTCTTGCCCTAAGCAACCATATCGGCAGACGGGGGCGGCCAGATCAGCCACGGCACCGGGACGAACGGCGTCCACAACCGCGGCGGCGCCGACTCGCCCGGGCGTGTCGGGGGATATTCGGTCGCCGCGTGGGTACCGACGGGCCTTCCTCAGTCGGCGAACGGCTTCGGCCGGTCGTGGACCGCGATCTCCTCGGAGCGTCGGGCGCCTGCTGATTCCGTGGCCCTGAAGGGAGTTCACCATGCGGGACGATCCGCCCGTCGCCGCGATGACCGAGATCGCCGCGTCCACTTCTCCCCTGCCCGACCGCGCGAGAACGCTGCTCGAGAGACTCGATCGATGGGTGCCCTTCGACGCCGCCTGGGTCGCGCTGACCGATCCACGGGCGAAGGTCTACGCACCCATCGGCAGCTCCGGGCTGGACCGGTCCGTCACCGCCTACCTCGACCGTCCGGCGGTAGCGGAGGAGATCGAGCTGACCGGACTCAACCGCGACCGACCGCCGGTCAGTACGGCGGACCTGCCGGTCGGCGTCGACGAACTGGCGACCTGGACCGAGTGCCTCGCGCCGGCCGGTTTCCGGGAGGCTCTGGGCGTGCCACTGTTCGAGCCCTGTGGCCGCCACGTGGGAATCCTCGGCCTCCTGTACTCCAGCAGAGAGCCACCGGCGCCGGCGACGCGCGACCGCCTCGGGCAGCTCTCCCCGCTGATCGCTCGGGCGCTGTCCCCGATGCGTTCGCTGCTGTTCACCGCGCGCATCGTGCAAGGTGCCGTCGCGGGAGTGGTCCTGCTTCAGGACGGCACCACCTCGCCGCTGTCAGGCCTCGACGACCACGCGCTCCTGATCGCGGAGTCGCCGGTCGTGGAGATCGCCCGGGGTACGCTCCTGGCCGGGCAGGTCTACCGGTCGTTCCTGTGGCCGGTGGAGGACGCGGGCGACCACGTGCGGATGACCGTACTGGCCGCGTCCGAGCTCCCTGATTTCGTACTGGGCGTACTCCTGGTGACGCCCGACAGCGATTCCCGGGGCCTCACCCCGCGCGAGCTCCAGGTGCTCGGTCTGCTGGTGGAGGGCAGCTCCAACCAGCAGATCTCCACGCGGCTGGCCGTCGCTCCCCGTACTGTCGCCACCCACGTCGAGCACCTCCTGAACAAGTTGCAGGCGGCAACGAGGACGGTCGCCGCGGTGCGGGCCGAGCGGGAGGGCTGCTACGTCCCTCCCGCTCCGTCACCCACTCACCCAGCGGGACGGAAGACGGCACGAACGCACCCGTCCTCCTTGTCCTTGAACATCCGGTAGCCCTTCGGTCCGTCCTCGAGCGGCATCACGTGCGTCGCGAGGTGCTCGGTCCGCACCTCGTCCCGGCTCATCCGCTCGAGGATCTCCGGGATGTAGCGGTGCCCGTGCTGCTGGGCGCCCCGCAGGGTCAGCGCCTTGTTCATCACCGCGCCGAGCGGGAACTTGTCCACCAGACCGGCGAAGACGCCGAGGGTGAACACCGTCCCGCCCTTGCGGCAGGCGTAGATCGCCTCACGGACCGCCGCGGGCCGGTCGGTCTGCAGCCGCAGCTGCTGCTTGACCTGGTCGTAGAGGTACTGCGGGCCAGGGCTGTGCGCCTCCATCCCGACCGCTTCGATGCACACGTCCGGTCCCCGGCCTCCGGTCAGCTCGCGGAGCTCGGCCGGAACATCGGCCTTCTCGTAGTCCAGCGTCTCGGCCCCGATGTACGTGCGGACCTGCTCCAGCCGGTTGTCGAACCGGTCGATGACGACGACCCGCTCGGCCCCCATCAGCATCGCCGAGCGCGCGGCCATCTGGCCGACGCCTCCCGCACCCCACACCGCGACGACATCACCAGCCTGTACGCCGGCCTGGTGCGCTCCCGTCCACCCGGTGGGCGCCGCGTCCGAGGCGAACAGCGCCCGCTCGTCGGAGACGTTGCCGGGGATGGGGAACGCGCCTTGATCGGCGTACGGCACCCGGATGTAGCGGGCGTGGCTGCCGGCCCATCCACCCATCGCGTGCGAGTAGCCGTAACACCCGCCGATCGACTGGCCCCACAGGGCCTCGGTGATGCCCGGGTTGGGATTGCCGTTGTCGCACAGCGACCACAGGCCCTGCTTGCAGTACCAGCACTGTCCGCAACTGGTGAAGGAGACCACGACCACGCGGTCGCCCACCTGGTGTTTGGTGACCCCGCGACCGACCTCGGCAACGGTACCCATGAACTCGTGACCGAGGACGTCACCCGCCCGCATGGCCGGGATGTAGCCGCCGACCAGGTGCAGATCCGAGCCGCAGGTCGCGCTCAGCCCGACCTCCAGGATGATGTCGTGGTCGTTGAGGATCTTCGGCTCGGGGACGTCCTCGACCCCGATCTCGTTGACCCCGCGCCACGTCACCGCCTTCATCGCACACCGGCCTTCGGCGCGGCCTTGGTCCACGACTCCAGCAGCACGCCTCCAGGAGTCGCCGTACGCCGGCCGTGGGGCGCGGGATCGACCGCAAGCACCTCGCCCACCTCGATCAGCTGCTTGGCCTGGCGCAGCGCCGACCGCAGGTCCGCCTGCGGATCGCTGCCACGCAGCCGGTTGAGCGCGCCGCCCGAGGACGACTGCTCCCGGTCGCGCAGCCGAACCGCCAGCTCGGTGCCCTTGCTGCCGGCAGCGGGACGGATCCGGACCTCGATCCGGTCACCGAACTCGGCCAGCGGAGCGGGCAGCTTCGCGGCGTCCAGCTCGGTCGGGTCCCGCAGTACCGTCACCACGAGCCACCCGGACGCCGGCTGACTCCCGCCCGCGGGCCGGCCGCCGGACGGATCGACAGCCGAGCGCAGTTGCCGGACCAGCGTCCCGCCGGCCCGCGCGGCCAGCGACGCCGCGTTCCCGATCGACGAGTTCATGCCCGGCCTCCCGCGCCCGCCGACTGCGGCGCCTTGGCGAACTCCTCCACGATGCGTCCGCAGAACGCCGGCAGGTCGTCCGGCGACCGGCTCGTGGTGATGTTGCCGTCGGTCACGACGTCCTCGTCGACCACCTCGGCCCCCGCGTTGCGCAGATCGGTGCGGATGCTCGGCCACGACGTCAGCCGGCGGCCCCGCGCGACGTCGGCCTCGACGAAGTTCCACGGCCCGTGACAGATCGAGGCGACCGGCTTGCCCGACCGGACGAAGTCGCGGACGAACTCCACCGCGGCGGGTTCCATCCGCAGCTTGTCGGGGTTGACCGTCCCGCCCGGCAGCAGGAGCGCCTCGTACTGGTCCACCGACACCTTGCCGACCAGCTGGTTCACCACGAAGGTGCCGGCGTCCTCCAGATCGTGGTCGCGGGCCTGGATCTCCCCGCTCTTGATGGACACGACCTCGGTGACGGCGCCGGCGTCGTCCAGCGCCTGCCGCGGCCGCTCCAGCTCGACCCGCTCCACGCCGTCGGCCGCGAGGATGGCGACCCGGCGTCCTTTCAGAACCGTGCTGGTCATCAGGCACCTGCCCCGGCCATCGAAGGATGCAGGACGATCTTCGTCCAGCCGTCGTCGCGCTTGTCGAAGTGCTCGTAGGCCTCCGGCGCCTGGTCCAGCGGCAGCTCGTGGCTGACGATGAACGACGGCTCGGCCTTGCCCGCGGCGATCAGGTCGCGCAGCTGCCGGTTGTACTTCTTGACCGGCGCCTGCCCGCTGCCGATGTGCTGACCCTTGAACCAGAACATGCCGTAGTCGAAGGCGAGCTTGCCCTGCTTGGCCAGCTCGTCGGAGGCCCCGGGATCCTGCGGCACGAAGACGCCGACGTTCCCGATCTTCCCGGTGAACCGCACGGAGGCGACCAGCCGGTTCATCGTCAGGTTCGGCTGCTCCTCGCCGCCCGGCTCGTGCGCCTGGTAGCCGACGCACTCGCAGCCGTTGTCCGCACCCAGCCCCATCGTCTCGTCGAGGACGGCCTGGACCGGATCGACCTTCGAGTCGTCGATGGCGATCGCGCCGATCGACTCGGCCAGCCGCAACCGGTCGGGATGCCGGTCGACGACCATCACCTTGCCGGCGCCCCGGATGGTCGCCGAGAGCGCGGCCATCAGCCCGACCGGGCCGGCGCCGTAGATCACCGTCTGGTCGCCCGGCTGTACGCCGGCCATCTCGGTCGCGTGGTAGCCGGTCGGGAAGATGTCGGCGAGCATGACGTAGTCGGTCTGCCGTTCCTCGGCGTCCTCGCCGAGGCGCAGGCAGTTGAAGTCGCCCCACGGCACCCGCAGCAGCTCGGCCTGTCCCCCGCCGTACGGGCCCATGTCGGCGAAGCCGTACGCGGCGCCCGCCAGGTTCGGTTCGGGCTGAGCGGTCAGGCAGTAGTTCGTGAGCCCCCGCTCGCAGTTCTTGCAGTGCCCGCACGCGATGTTGAACGGCAGCACGACCCAGTCGTCCACGCGCACCTTGTCGACCCCGTCGCCGACGTCGACCACCTGACCCAGGTTCTCGTGGCCGAACCAGCGACCGGGCTCGAAGTCCGTCCGGCCTTCGTACATGTGCAGGTCCGAGCCGCAGATGTTCGCCGACGTGATCCGCACCAGGACGTCGGTCGGTCGTTCGATCTTCGCGTCCGACACCTCCTTGACGCTGATCTTCCCCGGTCCCTCGTACACCACTGCCTTCATGCCGCCTCCTCGTCGCGGATTCGCCGTACTGTGCTGATCTCTCCTTTCCATTACAGGCAGCACCACGTGCTCCCCGGTATCGGCAGAACTGCCGACAATCCCGCGGGCGCAGGTCTCCACGGCCGGCGTCTGCATCGGACCCTGATGGGTACAAGAACGCCTGACAACCGAGGGAAGGAGTGCCCGATGGCGGGGCCGGCGCTGACGGCCGTCTGGTTTCAGGCCGGACTCTGGGGACTGCTCGCCGGCGGGGCCCTGGTCATCGGTGCTGCCGTCGCCTGGTTCGTCACGGTTCCCCGGTCGGCGGTCGCCGGCATCATGGCCTTCGGTGCCGGGGTCCTGATCTCGGCGCTGGCCTTCGACCTCGTCGACGAAGCGGAGTCGACCGGCGGCCTGCGGCCCACGGTGGCCGGGTTCCTCGCCGGGGCCGCCGCGTACGTCGCCGCCAACGTCGTACTGGCCCGGCGGGGCGGGCGGCACCGCAAGCGGTCGGAGGATCAGCAACCTTCGGAGGAGGAGCAGAAGGGCAGCGGGGTCGCGATCGCCGTCGGCGCCCTGCTGGACGGCATCCCCGAATCGGTGGTCCTCGGGCTGTCCCTGCTCAGCGGCGAAGGCGTCGGCGTCGCCGTGCTCGTCGCGATCTTCATCTCCAACCTGCCCGAAGGCCTGTCGAGCGCCGCCGGGATGAAGCGCAGCGGCCGGTCCGCGGGCTACGTCTTCGGTGTCTGGTGCGGCATCGCGATCGCCAGCGGCCTGGCCGGCCTGCTCGGAGCACTCTTGCTCGACGGCGCGTCCCCAGCCACCATCGCCGTCATCACCGCCGTCGCCGCGGGCGCGATCCTCGCCATGGTGGCGGACACGATGATCCCCGAGGCGTTCGAGCGCACCCAGCTCTACACCGGCCTGATCGCCACCGTCGGCTTCATCACCGCCTTCACCGTCGAACGACTGGGATAGGCGGGGCCGGTCCGGCTCAGGAGCGGCCAACTCCGCGGAGCAGGGTCTCGACGACAAGATCGGCCGCCTGGGCGGCCTCGAGGTGGGTGAGGTCGTCGGCCGCGACCTTGGTGACCTGGCGCAGCAGGCCCTCGATCCACCCGTCGGGCAGGTCCGCGCGGAACAGTTCTTCGTCGACGCAGCGGCGGATGAAGGCGTCGAGGCGATCGCCGAGCTCGCGGCGCCGGACCGCGGTCGCGGGGTCGGCGGCCATCTGGTCGAACGCGACCGGCCAGCGCCGGGTGGCCTCGACGATGCCCTCGACGTAGCGGTGCAGCGCCACCGCCACCGGCGCCTCGGTCAGCCGGGCGTTCTCGAAGGCGATCTCGACGGCGTCGTACCGCGCTGTGTAGATCGCGGCGAGCAACGCCTCGCGCGACTCGAACTGCCGGTACACGGTCCGGCGGTCGACGTCGGCCTCCGCCGCGATCCGGACCATGCTCGCGCCCGGATCGGCGGCCAGCAGCCGCGCGGCGGTGCTGAGGATCTTCTCGAGGTTGCGTGCTGCGTCTGCTCTCACTCCCCCAGCCTAGCCTGCGTGACAGTACGAGTCGCTACCGCATCATCGCTGTTGTCTTCTAGAACCTAAATGCTACAGTGATGTGACAGAACAAATCTGGAGGAGACGATCATCATGAGCAAGACCTGGCTGATCACCGGCAGCTCGCGCGGCCTGGGTCGCGCGCTGACCACCGCCGTGCTCGACAGCGGAGACCGCGTCCTGGCGACCGCCCGCCGTCCCGAGCAGCTCGACGACCTCGTCAAGCAGTACGGCGACGCCATCCACCCCTTCGCCCTCGACGTCACCGACGCCGCGGCCGCCCGGTCGGCCGTCCAGACCGCCGTGGACGTCTTCGGCGGCCTGGACGTGGTGGCGAACAACGCCGGCTACGCGAACAGCGCCCCGATCGAGGAGATCGCCGAGGACGATTTCCGCGCCCAGATCGAGACCAACCTGTACGGCGTCGTCAACGTCACCCGCGCCGCGCTGCCGCTGTTCCGCACCCAGCGCGGCGGTCACTTCCTGCAGTTCTCCTCGATCGGCGGCCGCGCCGGCGGCACTCCCGGGATGGGCGCCTACCAGACCGCGAAGTTCGCCGTCGAGGGCTTCTCCGAGGTGCTGAACAACGAGGTGAAGCCCTTCGGGGTCAAGGTCACGATCGTCGAGCCCGGCGCCTTCCGCACCGACTGGGGCGGCTCCTCGATGACGCTGCACCAGGTCGGCGCGGACTACGAGTCCACCGTCGGCCAGATCAACCGCTACCGCGCCGAGACCGACGGCAAGCAGCCCGGCGACCCGGCCAAGGCCGCCCGCGCGATCGTCGACATCGTTGCCCTCGACAACCCGCCGTTGCGGCTGCTGCTGGGCAAGGACGCGCTCGAACACGCCGACAAGGCCTCCAGGTCCCGCGCCGAGGAAGCCGCCCGCTGGGCCGACGTCACCACGTCGACCGACTACTGAACCCACCAACCACTCGACCCCTGGGCACGCTGACCGCGGCCTAGGTCCCGAAAGAAGCGTTTCGATGTCCACCCCCGCCCCGGGCCGCGCCCGGACCGTAGCACTCGCGCTCATCCTCGGCTGCCAGCTGATGATGGCGCTCGACACCTCGATCATCACCACCGCACTCCCCCACGTGCAGCGCGACTTCGGCTTCACCCAGGCCGGCCTGTCCTGGGTCCAGAACGCCTACGTGCTCGCCTTCGGCGGCCTGCTCCTGCTCGGCGCCCGGGCCGGTGACCTGCTGGGTCGCCGCCGGGTGTTCGTCGCCGGGCTGGCCCTGTTCACGGCCGCGTCGCTGGCCGCCGGTCTCGCGCAGAGCGCCGAGTGGCTGGTGGCCGCCCGCGCGGCGCAAGGCGTCGCGGCGTCGTTCGCCATCCCGTCGACGCTCGCCCTGCTGGTGGCCAACTACCCCGACCCGGCCGGACGGACCCGCGCGATCGCCTTGTACAGCGCGGTG
Source organism: Kribbella lupini (assembly GCF_039529595.1). Lineage (NCBI taxonomy): Bacteria > Bacillati > Actinomycetota > Actinomycetes > Propionibacteriales > Kribbellaceae > Kribbella > Kribbella lupini. Next base: position 2,451,724 of record NZ_BAAANC010000001.1, read on the forward strand.
ATCGGCGCCGGCGGCAGCGTCGGGATCGTCATCGGTGGTGTGTTCACCGACCTGCTGTCGTGGCGCTGGGGCATGCTCGTGAACGTCCCGATCGGGATCGCGATCGTTGCCCTCGCCTTCCGGTTCCTGCCCGAGACCGAACGTCGTACCGGCACCTTCGACCTGGCCGGCGCACTCACCTCCACCGTCGGCATGAGCGCACTGGTGTTCGGCTTCATCCGCGCGGCGGACGCCGGCTGGGCCGACCCGGTGACGATCGGCTCGTTCGCGCTCGCCGTACTGCTGCTGGTCGCGTTCGTACTGGTCGAACGTCGGGTCGCGCAGCCCATCACCCCGCTGCGGCTGTTCGCCAGCCTCGAGCGTTCCGGCGCGTACGCCGGGCGCGTGCTGATCGTCGGCGCGACCTTCTCCACCTTCTACTTCCTCAGCCAGTACCTGCAGGGCGTGCTCGGTCTGACCGCGCTGGAGACCGGTTTTGCCTACGTCCCGATCACCGGCATGTTCTTCGCGATGGTGTACGTCGTACGACCGCTGGTGACTCGGCTCGGCCGCCCGGTGCTTCTGGTCGCGTCGCTGGTCGTGGCGCTGGCCGGCATGACCTGGCTGGCCCAGATCCACGCCGGCTCGACGTACTTCCCCGACATCGTCCTGCCCCTGCTCGTCATCGGCGTCGGTCAGGGCATCGCCATCATCCTGATGACCCAGGCCGGCGTCGCCGACGTCGCGCCGCAGGACGCGGGCGCCGCCTCCGGCCTGGTCAACGTCGCCCACCAGCTCGGCGGCTCCCTCGGCATCGCCGTCCTCACGATCGTCTTCGCCAAGGCCGCCGGCGACACCCCGAACCCCGCGCAGCTCGCGGCCGGCTTCCACGCCACCTTCACCGGCGCGGCGGTCTTCTTCGTCCTGGCCCTGATCCTCGCGGTGGTGATGTTCCTGGGCTCCCGGGCCTCCGCCCGCCGCAGCGCCGCGCTCGGCGACCGAACCGTGGCGATCGGTGACCACGCGATGACGCGCACCCGCTGAAAAACCCTGCTGCACAAGGAATCACAGCCCCTGAGCTGGGGTACCGGGCCATGGATCGAGGTACGGAAGGAGCACTGCCATGAGTACGTTCGATCCGTGGAACTACCGGGAGGACGCCGGTTACACCCCCGGGACCGACATCGTCGGGTACAAGATCGCCGCCACCGACGGAGACATCGGCAAGGTGGACGAGGCGACCAACGACATCGGCTCGGCGTCGATCGTCGTCGACACCGGACCGTGGATCCTCGGCCGCAAGGTCCTGCTGCCGGCCGGTGTGGTGCAGCGCATCGACACCGCCGAGGAGAAGGTCTACGTCGACCGCACCAAGGACGAGATCAAGGACGCGCCCGAGCACGACGCGGACAGCGGCGCCGACCGCGACTACCGCGACCGGGTCGGCAAGTACTACACCGAGTACTACACACCCGGACGCTGATCCGAAGCACTCCGGCCCGGCACGATCGTGCCGGGCCGGAGCCGTTCAGACAGCGCGTTTCAGGAAGGCCAGAGCAGTCTCGGCGACCTCCTGCCAGCCGTTGTCGATCGTGAGGGCGTGACCGCGTCCCTTGATCTCCGCGATCTCGGTGACGCCGGGATTGTCCTGCTGCTGCTTGAAGGACGCGTTGGCCACTGCCCACGGGACGGTGTTGTCGAGCTCGCCGGAGATGATCAGCAGCGGCCCGCGTTCGGGGTTGTCGGTGTCGACCTTGGCCTCCGTCCACGGATTGAGGTTGGCGGCCGCGGCCTGGAACAAGGGCTTGCCGGGCGCCGGTACGGCGTACGTCTCGTACAGGTGCTCGGCTTCCTTCTCGTCGACGGCATTCGCGAAGGCGAAGCGGAACTGGTCGAAGGTGAGCGGCACGGCGCGGTTGCGGTTGGCCGGATTGCCGAGCACCGGGAAGGCCGACTTCAGCGCCGAGATCGGCAACGGCAGGACGCCCCGGAACGGCGCCGGGTCGATCGCGACCGACGCCGCCGCAAGTCCGCGGCCGGCCAGGATCTGCGTCAGCAGACCGCCGAAGGAGTGCCCGACCAGGACCGGTTTGGTGTCCAGCCCGCGGATGATCTCCTCGTAGTGGTCGGCGACGTCCGCGATCGACTTGCCCGCGAACGCTTCCGGGTGGGCGTTGCCCTCGGCCACCGTCTCGGGATCGTCGGGCCAGCCGGGCGTCAGCGCGACGTACCCGTTCTGCTCGAACAACGTCACCCACCGGTCCCAGCTGCTGGGCAGCAACCACAGCCCGTGGATGAAGACCACCGGCGGTCGCCCGGTGTCGTTCGCGTGCCGGCACTGCTCCAACTCGTGCTCGGTGATCGTGCGGGCCGCTGCGGCGTCGGACATGAAAGCTCCTGGCGTGGAAGATGCGAACGGGATGGTCAGACGGTGGTGATGAGACCGCCGTCGATGACGAAGTCGCTGCCGTTGACGTTGCCGGCGCGGTCACTGGCCAGCAGCAGCACGAGATCGGCAACTTCCTGCGGCGTCGTGAAACGGCCGGTCGGGCTGTCGGCGGCAGCGCTGCCCGCGACCTCGTCGGGACGCAGGCCGCGGGCTTGCGCGATGGTTTCGGCGACGCCACCGGCTCCCAGCCACAGATCGGTCTGCACCGGACCGGGACTGATCGTGTTGACCCGGACGCCGCGAGGACCGAACTCCTTGGACAGCGACTTCGACAAGTTGAGCAGGGCACCTTTCGCGGCGCTGTAGTCGATCACCGCCGGGTCGGGCAACGAAGCGTTGACCGAAGCAACAGTCACGATCGCCGGTGCGGGCCGCCCGAGCAGGTGCGGCAAGGCCGCCCGGATGCTGCGGACCGCGGCCAGGAAGTTGATCGTCAGCGTGGCCGTCCACTCCTCGTCGGTCACGGCCAGGAACCCGTCGAGCCGCGGCCGTACGGCGCCAACGTTGTTGACCAGGACGTCGATGCCCTGGTGCCGCTCGACGGCCTGTTCGATCAGGTACGCCGGTCCGCCGGCCTCGGTCAGATCGACCTTGACCACGGACACCGGGAAGCGGTCGGCGAGCAGATCGAGCTCGTCGCTGCCGTGCAGCGCACCGGCCACGACCGTGACGCCTTCCTCGGCCAGCGACCGGGTGATCGCCAGGCCGATGCCCTTGCTGGCGCCGGTCACCACGGCGATCTTGCCGGTCAGGTGCAGCTCCACGTGCTCTCCTCGGCGTCCGTACGGCGGTTCCGCGGCCGCTCGCGCGCGGACGGCCGGCCTGTCGTCCCCGACGGTACGGGCGGCGGGCCCCACGCCGACACCACGTGATCACGTAGTACGAATCGCTTGCCGCCCGGCCGTCCGGCGAGCGACGATGAGTCCAGTTCGTGCCTGGGGATCCGGCAGCCGCGTGGCGCCTGGAGCGTTTTCACCCGACGCCGGAGGGGCCGTGGACGACGCAGGGAACCGAACCCGTTCGGGAGCGGTGCAGCACGTGCTCGACCGGGTCGAGAGCGGCGGCCACCGGTCAGGCACGGTGTCCGAAGCGATCCAGCGCTCCTGGCAGCGGTCCGCCGACGCCGGGCTCCCCGCCGACCACGTCGCGGTCCCGTTCGACGCCGACGTCGACAACGACGGCAGGCTTCGCTGGGCCGCCGCGCCGGTCCTGGCCGCGGTCAGCGCCGACCTGTCCGACCTTCCGGTGGCGCTGCTGCTCAGCGACCACACCGGACACCTGGTCGAACGATGGACGAGTTCGAGCAAGACCTCGGACCTGATGGACACCATCGGCGCCGCCCCTGGCTATCTCTGCCGCGAGGAACTGGTCGGCACGAACTCGATCGGCCTGGCCCTGCTGACCTCCGGCCCGACCGTCGTCCGGGGCTTCGAGCACTACGCCGACAACCTGACCGCTGTGTCGTGTGCCTCGAGCGCGGTCGTCCATCCCGCCACCGGTCAACTGCTCGGCGTCGTCAACGCGACCTGCCCGGGAGGCATCTACAACGCCGTCATGCCCGCGCTGGTCGGACGCGTCGTGGCCGAGACGAGCCGCCGGCTGCTCGAGGAGTCCCGCGTCCCGTCACCGGTCCTCCGCGCGGCGTTCCTCGACGCACGCCGTAGATCGAAGGGCGCCCTCGCCGCGATCAGCGCCAACACCATGTTCTTCAACACCGCCGCCGGCCCGATCCTCACCGCCCCGGCCGACCGCGTCCTCCTGTGGGACTGGGCCGAGCAAGCGATCCGAGACCACAAGGGATCCCTCGAGGCAGCCGTCCCCTACACCACCGGCGCCAGGACCACCCGCTGTCTCCCCGTGTACGACGGACCGACGCTGGCCGGGGCCATCGTCTGGATCGGCCGCCGGACCGGGCTCGGCCCAGCCACCGAGGCAGCCACCGACGCCACCACCGACCGCTGGTCCAGGCTCACCGACTCCGAGCGAACGATCGCCGAGCACGTGGCCCGCGGCCTCACCAACCGGGAGACCGCCGCCCTCCTGTTCCTGTCCCCCCACACCGTCGACTACCACCTCCGCCAGATCTTCCGCACCCTCGGCGTCCGCTCCCGGGTCGAACTGGCCCGCACGGCCGACAGCTCGGTACGCCGTTGACGAGAGCTACAACGTGACCGTGTCGGCGTAGATCAACCGCGGGACCTGCACCGCTTCCCGATCGGCCGCCGGAGGGTCGCCGTCGAGCAGTTCGTGCTCTTCGACCAGCACACGCCAGGTCGACTCGTCGCCGCCCGGCCGCCGCAGTCCGGGGTAGCCGAGCGCGTCGCCCGCCGGCGTACCGGCTTCTGGTGGGAGCACCACCGACCCGGTCCAGGTCGCCCGGTAGGTCGTGGATTCGTCGACGCTCACGGCAAGCAGCAGGGACGACGAGACGGTCTCCCACGCCAGGTCGCCGGTTCCCGGCGGCCGGCTCTGGATCGTCGCGCGCACTGTGCGCGTCTGCTGCAGCCGCGCCGCCTGGACCGCGGCGGCACCAGTCGGACTGTCCGCACTCAACTGCTCCCCCGGCAACCCAGGGATCGGCCCTCGCGGACGCAGCCAGTTGACCACTCCGGTCAACGTCACCTGGACGTGCTGCGCGTCCGGACGCCCCACGGTGAGCGTGCGTGTCGGCAACGGCTGCACCCAACCGGTCAGTGCGACCGGCGACAGCGAGTTCCCCTCGATCGAGTGCGGCTGGTAGCGCGCGACGGCAAGCCGGACGAACGGCCACAACGCCGGAGTCTCCTGCAACGCGATGTCGGCGAACCACCGGCGGGACGCCTCGTCGTACTCCGGCTGGTAGCCGAGCACCCGCACTTCCGGGTTGTGCTGGACGTCGCGCAACGCGACAGCCGCCGCAACGGCGACAGGGTTTCCTGGTTCATCGGTCCACCCGCGGTCGCGTCCGCCGAGCACCTCACCGTGCAGCGGCGGGCGGATGTCGACGCTCTCGGCTGCTCCGGTCTCGACCGCGTCCAGCACGAGGTGGTCGAAGGCGAGCAACGGCGGGACGGTCGGATTCGACGTCCGGCCGCCGTCCTGTACGACGGGGTCGGCCGCCCACAGACTCGTCGCGCCGTCGGGCGCCTGCAGCGCCTTCGGCCAGCGCAACCACGAACCGTTCTCCTCGAACCACTCGTCGGGGTCGAAGACCAGTACGCCGAGCAGCTCGCCGTCGCCGGACGAGTACCACGGTCGGGCCAGCCACACCCGCACACCCGAGCGGCGGACCTTTCGGAACGCGAACGGATCGTCGGGTTCGGTCTGCTCCTCCCACCGCAGCAGCGGCACCGCGTCGAGCACCACGGGCGCGGCCGGCCGCGCGGACGAGAGGATGTCGAGTGTCACCGGCTCGCCCTCCACCGGCTCCGACGGGAGCTGCGACGGTTCGAAGTACTCGCCGTAACGGGTGGTGCCGCTCGGCACGTACGTCACCCGGCGGTAGTGCGTGTCCTCGAACGTCTGCAGCATCCGGTGGAACCCGACGCCGCCGAGCGCTGTCGCGAGCGCGCCGGTCGGCTGGAAGTCGTACAGGAACAGGACGCCCGTCCGTTCGCCCTCCCCGACCGGTGACCGGACGACGACATCCGACTTCGACGCCTCCTGCGGACCCGCCGCCGCGACGTCGTCGACCTGCTCCGTCCAGCTCGCCCGTACGACGAGCAGGTCGGTGCTCGAACCGTGCACGTCGACCAACCCGCTCAACGCGGCCACCGCGCGACCCGGTGGCCGCAGGAAGACGCCGAGCGCGGAGAGCTTCGGAGGGCGCACCGGAGTAGGCACCGCATGCACCAGCCGGACGTCGACCGATGGCGTGAGCCACCACGTCCAACCGGCCGAGGTCGCACGCATCAGAGCGGCGGCGGCAACGACCTCGTCGGTGGTGTAGCCGTCGGACGGGTCGGCAACGCTCGCCAGGTGCGAGCGCCACAGGCCGAACTTCTCCAGCTCCTTCACGTCGACGGTGCTCGACAGCGCGACCCGCACCTGTTCACCCGGCGGGACGGTCACCAGCACCTGGTGATCTTCGACCCGCGCCGACAGGACGTCGCCGCGTTCGACCACGAGCCTGAGCGGCTGCAGCGACGGCCACTGTCCCGGATAGGCCACCGAAACCGCTTGCAGGGCACGCGGTTCGAGCAACGCGTGCGGCGCACCGGCTGCGTAGAACGTCAACGAGACACCAGTGGCGTAGGGATCGGGTAGGTACGGCAGCCGGAGAGCATCGGTGTCATGGACGACGTACTGACCCTCGCCGATGGGTCGACCTCGATCAGCGGTGATCTCGGCGAGCGTCGCTCGGTTCGGCGATCCGGTGTCCGCGCCCGGCCGGTCGACCAGCGCGATCCCCGGTTGCTCGTCGAGCGCGTTCGGGTCGCTCAGGCTGGGCACGAACTGGTCGAGCAGCGTCCCGCGCTCGGCCAGCGCCACGGCGTACAGGCGCTGGATCTCGGCCGCGTCGCCGGTGCCGATGGCGGTGTCGAAACGGCCGGCGGTCTCGGCTTCCAGTTGCGTCGCCTTGGGTGGGGCAACGTGCCGTTCGGCGGTGGGCCGGGTGTCCGGGCCGGGTGCGTCGGGGATTCCGCTGCGCACCACGAGGTGGGCGGGCTGCTCGCCCGTCCCGAGCAGTTGCCGCGGGACGAGCGCCGGCGCCGGGACAGGTTCCCACCGCAGGTAGGGACGCGGCGCGGTGACGACCGATCGAGCGGCTCGTCGTACGTCGTCGGGAAGCTGCAGGTCGTCGTTGCGCGCCAGGACGGCGAACTCGTCCGCGCCGATCCGCAGCTGCGGCCGGACGCGCAACTGCTCGCGCGACTCCGCGAGGATGCGTGCCGCCGCTTCGACCTCGTCGACCCTACGTGGCGCGCTCTCGTCCGTCGAAGCCTCGGCCACCAGGTCCTTCAGGATCGCGTCGACCCGCTCGTCACCGGAGAGCAGCTCGTCGGGCAGCGCATCAACCGGTTGTGCAACTGCCCGCAGATGCTCGACGATCGCCGTCCGCCGGGCCTCCGCGATGCCGCCACGATCGCGCTGCGCGTACATCTCGCGAAGCCGGTCGAGATGCGTCCGGGCCGCGTCGACCGCGGCGTCGTCCGGGCCGCCAGGCAGCCGCCGCTCCGCAGGGATCTGCGGCACCGAGTTGCCCGCCAGGTCAACGGCGAGCACCCGAAAGCTGTACGACGTTCCGTACCGCAGCCGAGGCAACGACCTCGGTTCGACCCGCGTCGTGATGTGCGCCCCGTCGATCGGCTGGTCCGGCGAGGTCTCGGTGACGACCTCCGTCGAGCCATCGGGTCCCGGGGGCTCGACGTGGACGATCGTCAGTCCGGGCCGTGGCGCCGACAGACTCCAGCCGTCCCAGCCGGCGACGACCTCGTGCAGGTAGTACCCGTTGACGGTGTCGCCCGGGGCCCGGTTGAGGGCCGAGAGTTGCAGGAACCCGACGTCGGGTTCGTCCGCGAGGACGGGGACGCCGCCCGGCTCACCGGTCACGGTCACGCGCCGACGGTGCAGGCTGTGCCACTGCTTGGTGACGTCGTCCCACACCTCGACCCGGATTCCCCGCACCAGGTCGTCGAGCAGCAGCTCACGATTGCCGTCACCGGCCAACTGCTCCGCCTGCTGCACGCGCTCGCGAACCTGGGCGGCCCGATCACGACGCGCCAGTGCGAAGCCGGTGGCCCGCAGCGTGCCGGGCGCGGACGTCGCCGGGTCGCCGTTCGCCTCGCCGGCGTACTGCCGCACGAGGTTGCGGGTGTACTGATCGAGCTTGAGCCCGGACGCGTCCGGGTCGGCGTCGAGCACCACCCACTCGTCGTCGCCGAGCGGCAGCGCCCCGCCCACCCACGCATCGGTCGACCGCGCGGCGAACACCGGACCGTCCACCACGACCGCCGTACGGCGTGGTGGCAGCACCTCGAGATCGGCTGCCGGCGACGTGACGGTCACGCTCACCCAGGTGGCACCCGCGAGCGCGGCCCGCGCACCCTCGGCGTCGAGGCCGTCCAGGACCACGTCGACCGCGAGACCGAGTCGGCGCAGCAGCGCGGGCGTCGAGCCGAACGACCCGGCCTTGGCGTGGAAGTCGTGGTCCGGCCGGTCCAGGCGCGGGGTCGGTGGAGCCTCCGGCTCGGGCTCGGTGCGCGGTTCCTGCAGCGGTTGCTCCGGCCGTTCGTAGTACCGGCGCATGGCGTGCGCGTCGACGATCAGCTGCAGCTGCGGGTTCGCCGCGAGGTCCTGACCGACCAGCGCGTCCAGCTGCCGGGTGACGCGAAGGTCGGCCTCGGGATCGTCCAGCAGCACCTGGACCGGTGACGGCCGGTCGGAGATCTCCGAGTCGTAGTCCGGCAGGGGCGGGAGCTGCCCGTCGTGCCCGTGCTCCGGGTCGGCGTCGGGCGGCTCGGTGAGCGGACCGATGGTTGTCAGTGCGTCCCGCAGCCGCTGGGCCGCGACCTGCAGCGGGCGGCGTCCCCGGACAGGTGCGTCCGCGAGCAACCGGACCAGCGGGCCTTCCTGATCCAAGCTCGCGAGTGTCTCCAGCAGACCGGTCGCGATGGGGTTCCCGTCCAGACCTGGTCGTCGCATCGGTGACCCGGTGATCGCCGCGAGGTGCAGGTCCACCGCGTGATCGCTCAGCCGGCTTGCCGGGTTGGTGTGCAGTGTCTCGCCGGACAGCGCCGGCGTCGGAAAGGCGGCGACCGGGGTGCTCGACGGCAGCACGGCTGCCCAGGAGGCGGCGTCGGGGCTGGACACGACCCGCAGCGGCAGAGCGGCGTTGGGATCGAGCGACGTGGTCAGCGACAGGCTGCACCCCGCGAGAGTGCCCGGCCAGTCCGCAGCGGTCGGGAAGTCGGAGAGCACCGCGCCGTCCACCAGCTTGTGGGTCAGGAAGACCGTGAGCTGGTACGACGCGTCGTCCGCCAGCGAGTGCGGCAACGCGGTCGCCATGACGGTGGTGGGCATGGCTTCTCCTGTCTCAGACCGGCGCGAACGCGTCGCAGTACAGCGACCAGTCGGCGTTCGTGCCGTCGGCCGCGGGTGGCATCACCTGGTACATCGTCGGGTCGCCCTTCGAGCCCGCGAGCCGGCGCTCGACCGAGATCTCGACCGAGGCGGAGAAGAACAGCACCTCGACCTCGACCACCAAGGAGGCGCGGCCGATCAGCTTGCCGGTGTCGAAGTGGTACGTGAGCGACAGCTCGAGCGTGATCGACGCACTGACCAGACCGAGCACGTCGACCTCGCCGCGGATCCGGAAGTACGCCGTCAGCAGCCCCTTGTCGGCTTCGAGCCGCAGATAGACGCCGACGGCGATCGACACCGACCCGGACGCGACCCCGAGATCGACCGACAGGCAGGCGCACGCCTCGAGCCCGAGCTCGAGCAGCACCAGCCCCTTGGGCGAGGCCCGCAGCCCGAGCCATCCGCCGCCGCCGATGCACATCACGGTGAGCCGGAACGGCGCGTCCTTCGCGCAGAAGTGGAACCCGACCGTCATCGCGTCGCCGAGGAACGGCACCCGGGCGTCGGCCCCGAGCGCGATGTTCTCCAGGCTGAACACCCCGACCGAGACGTTGGGCAGGGTGAGGTCGAAGCCCGCCGTCACACCGGCCGGCGTGACGTCGACGCACGGCGGATCGGAGAAGCCGTCGAACGGGATCAGCTCGCGCAGCCGGTCGACGAAGCCCAGCGGGCCGAGGAAACCGATGCCGCCGAAGACGACGTCGACCTCGGGCTTGCCCACCGAGCCGGCGTGGAAGGCGATCCGCCGGAACTTCAGCTTCATCAGGCCGCCCGGCCCGTCACCGATCAGGTTGAGATCGAAGTCGACGAGCTCCGCGAGGATGTCCACCTCGGGTGGCGCGGTCGCCGACGCCCTGACCTCGACGTCGATGCGCAGGGCGTGGTCGACCTTGGGCTGGAAGAGGTTCGGTACGCCGATCTGTGCACCCCACGGCTGAATGTCGGGCCGCCACCGCAGCCGCGCCGTGACCTGTCCCCCGACGACGCCCTCGAGCAACTTGGCGAGTTCGCCGGCATCCGCGGCGAGCGCGGTCAGCGTCTGCAGCATCCGCACCGGTTTCGCCAGCGCCGACCGCACCGCAGCCGGTACGCCGGGTACGCCGATCGCGTCCCCCAGCAGCCCCAGCTCGCTCGAAAGCGTGAGGGCGGCGGGGCCAACTGCACCCGTCGTACCCGGCAAACCCTGGACGGCGGTGATGAGCGCGTCGAGGGCATTCCTGAGGCCGACCAGCCGGGCATCCAACGCGTCCTTGGCCTGCTGGGCAACGGCGCGTGCCCCGTCGTGGGCCGCCTCGGTGACCTCCCGGGCAAGGCGAGCCTCGGCGTTGTCCAGCTCCGCCTTCAACCGCTGCGCCTCGGTGACCAACTTGGTCACAGCGTCGAGGGTGTCGGACACGAACGCCGGCGCCTCCGCGAGACTTCCGCCCTGCGGCAGCAGGTCGAGCAGGCTGAACAACCCGAACAGTTTGGGCATCGCACCGGACAGGAACGACTTCGGATCGAACTGACCGGCATCGAACGCCGAAGGACCGTTGCCGTTCTCCCCGATCGCGCCGAGCGCGCGGGAGATCCCTCGCACCGAGAGGTTGGGGGCGACGAACCCGCCGGAGCGGTCCGATCCGTTGGTGAAGTCGACAGCAGGCGCCGTGCTCTTCAGGGCGAGGACGAGTTCGCCGGCGTTCGGCATACCGGGCACGGGCTGGGCGTCGAGGGCGCGGGCGGGCAGCCCGTCGGCAAGGTACGGCTTGGCGAAGACGAGGTCGACCGCCGGTGCCTGCGGGGCCAGGTGCCGCATCGACGGAACGACCGCCCGGGTCTCGGTCAGGAACGGCCGCGAGGTGACGTTGGCCGAGTCGATCTCGGCGTCGAAGATCAGGTGCGCGACCTCGATCGAGGTGTCGCCGGCCTTGACCGTCGGAGCGACCGCGAGAGTCTGGCCGCGACCCTGGATCTGCCGGACCGGGAAGTAGCGCGGCGCCGCCTCCTCCGGGAACCGCACGAACACCTGCTCGTTGTCCTTCTCCGCCTGGACGAACACGAGCGGCGCCGCCCAGCTGCGGGTCTGGCCGCCGCGGTCGACGGTGGTGAGCGTGAACGGGAACGGCCGCCCGCCGCGGAAGGGCACGAACGGATGCCCGCCGCCGACCGGCTTCTCGAGGTCCGGCGTGACCAGCGGACTCACCGAGATCCGGCCGAACGGGTTGTCGCGCTCGGCCGGGTCGTAGTCGCGAACGGGCTGGCGCAGGACGATGAACCGGCGCTGCCACAGGTAGGCGACCGGGCTGGCGCGATGCCTGACCTCGCGCTCGGTGATCTCGACCAGGTAGCACCGGTGCCCGAACGGGTAGAGGAATCCGGGGTAGGTGATGCGCACGTAACCGTCGCGACCCATGAACGCCTGGTGCCGGTAGTCGACGATCGTCGACGGGAACTCCCACGATCCCTTCCAGTCGAACCAGGCGCCGAGGCTGGAGAGCCGCAGATTCCTGACCTCCAACGGAGTTCTCGCGTTCCCGCGCTCTCCGCCGTGGGTCTGTTCGACGATCGCTTCCCGGTTCTCCCGGGTGACCGCCTGCGCGAACTCGGCCGGTTGACCGGGCCCGGGCGGCGGCAACTCACGGTCGCGGGTCCAGAGCGCGCGGACGATCCGCTGCTCGTCGTTGTCGTCGTCGAAGCCTTCGTCGGTCCTGACGCTCAGCCGGGTGCGCCAGAGCTCGGGGCGGCCGGCGGGACCCTTCGGCGTACTGTCGTGGCGGAACGCGCCGCGCTCACTCGGCGAGACGATCAACCGGTACGGCGCTTCGATGGCCGTCTCCAGTTCTCCCGGCGGCTCGCTCCCGCGGTCGCCCAACGCCTCCCCGGCCGGCGTCGCGTTGGGTGCGACCCGCAGGCGCAGTACGGCGATCGCCTCGAGCACATCCCTTACTGTGTAGGGAATCCGGGTACCCTCGGGCACCTCGTACACCAGCCTCGTCGGACCGGCCGCGACGTGGCTCGACGGGGTGTTCGGGACGGCCGGAGCCGGTGGCGGTGCGCCGGCGTCCCAGACCTGCTCGCCCAGGTGCTGCGTCGGGAAGTGCACGACGAGGAGCGCGTCGACGCCGGCCACGAGTTCCGAACCGCCCTCGGCCGGCTCGATCGTGCAGCCGTACGCGACCAGCCGAAGATCGATCAGGTCGTCCGTGCGCAGCAGGCGAACGTCGACACGCTCGCCCCCTGGCCCGTCCTCGGGCCGACCCCCCATGTGCGGCACCCCCTCCGCGACGTTGCACCACCGACAATGCAGACCGCGCAGCCTGCCGTCAATGGCCGAGGCTCAGTCGCTCCTCGCCGCGGTACGCGACCTGCCCGGCGCCGTGATCTCCCCGCTCCGGGCTCAGTCGCTCCTCGCCGCGGTCCGCGGTCGGCCCGGCGCCGTGATCTCCCCGCTCCCCCGGCGTACCAGCGACGGCTCCAGGACGAGGTGTTTCGGAGGACCCGCGGCACCGTCGAGGCGGTCGAGCAGCAGGCGCCCGACCTCGGCGCCGATGCGTTGGACGTCCTGCCGGATCACGGTCAGGGCGGGCTCGACCAGGTCGGCGGTCGGGAAGTCGTCGAAGCCCACGAGGGCGATCTGGTGCGAAAGCCCCGCGGACCGCAGGGCGCGAACCGCGCCGATGGTCAGGGTGTTCCGTCCGGTGACGAACGCGGTGGGCGGATCCGGCAGGGCCAGCAGTTTCGCGACCACGCGGGACGCGTCCTCCTCACCCCGGACGCTGGGCACCAGAAGCGAGGGGTCGAGCTCGAGGCCTGCCGCGGCGAGGGCCGCCCGGTACCCCGCGATCCGCTCCTGAGCGGTTTCGATCTCCTCCAGGTCGCTGAGCATCGCGACCCGGCGGTGTCCGCCCTCGATCAGGTGGGCGGTCGCCCGGGTGGCGCCGAGGACGTTGTCGACGGTGACCGAGTCGCAGTCCAGGCCGTGCGGGCGGCGGTCGACGAACACCAACGGCAGTCCGGCCCGCTGCTCGCTGACCAGGTACTCGTGGCGGCGCGAGGCCGGCATCAGCACCAGACCGTCGGCGCGACGCGCCACGAGATCCGCGACGATCCCCCGCTCGCGCTCCGGTTCCTCGTCGAGGCTGGCCGCGAGAACGGACAAGCCGGCCTCCCGCAGCGAGTCCTCCAGCGCCCGGAGGAGGCCGGCCGAGAAGCTGTTGCCGACGTCCTGCAGCAGGGCGCCGACGATGCCCGACCGCGAGTCCTTGCGCCGCAACGTGCTGGCGCCGAGGTTGTGCCGGTAGTCCAGCCTCTCGGCGGCCCGCAGGACGCGCTCGCGCACCTCGACCGATGCTCCGGCCTCGCCGTTCACCACCCGCGACACCGTCTTGACGCTCACCCCGGCGAGTTGCGCCACGTCCTTCATCGTCGACCGGGCCGGTCGATCGCGGTCGCCCCCCGCCTGCGTCAACGTTGTCGTCACGATCGCAGTATTTCTCATCGAGCCCTTGACCACAAGGACATTGGATGGTCCTCTTCTTACGTCAACGTTGACGTAAGAACAAACTCTGCTGACTCCGGGGAGGACCCCTCTCATGTCCATCACCACCCGCACGGCACGCCTCGGCGTCGCCGCGGCCGCACTGACCGGTCTTCTCGCGCTGACGGCCTGCGGCGGCGACGACACCGGCGCGTCGGCCTCGTCGACCGACAAGATCGGCGTCTCGCTGATCACCAAGGACTCCAGCAACCCGTTCTTCGTCGCCATGCAGAAGGGCGCCAAGGAGGAGGCCACCAAGAACAACGTCGACCTGACCGTCGCCTCCGGGAAGTCCGACGGCGACGAGCAGGGCCAGGTGCAGGCGATCGAGAACGCCATCGCGCAAGGCCAGAAGGGCATCTTGATCACGCCGAACGGACCCGGCGTCAACAGCGCGATCAAGAAGGCCCGCGACGCCGGGCTGTACGTGATCGCGCTGGACACCCCGCCGGACCCGGCCGACACCGTCGACATCACCTTCGCCACCGACAACTTCGAGGCCGGCAAGCTGATCGGGCAGTGGACCAGCAAGCAGCTGGCCGGCAAGCCCGCGACCATCGCGCTGCTCGACCTGTTCAACGACAAGGTCGTCTCGGTCGACTACAACCGCGACCAAGGCTTCCTCACCGGGCTCGGCGTCGACGTCAAGGACGCCAAGAAGAACGGCGACGAGGACAAGACCGGCTCGTACGGCGGTGGCTCGTACACGATCGTCTGCAACGAACCCACCCAGGGCGCCGAGGACGGCGGGCGGTCGGCGATGGAGAACTGCCTGACCAAGAACTCCAACATCAACGTCGTCTACACGATCAACGAGCCGGCCGCGGTCGGCGCCTACAACGCCCTCAAGGCCGCCGGCAAGACCTCCGACGTGCTCGTGGTCTCGGTCGACGGCGGCTGCGCCGGCGTGAAGTCGGTCAAGGACAACGTCATCGGCGCGACCTCCCAGCAGTACCCGTTGAAGATGGCCGCGCTCGGCGTCGAGTCGATCGCCAAGATCGCCCGCGGCGGCGACAAGCCGAAGAACACCGACGGCCTGGACTTCTACAACACCGGCGTGGCCCTGGTCACCGACAAGGCGGCGGCCGGCGTGACCAGCATCGACACCGCCAAGGGCGGCACGCTGTGCTGGGGATGAGCGGTAACGGACGCGCGGAGCTGACGACATGACGACGCAGAGCACCACCCCTGGCGCCGCGGCGCAGGAGCTCGCCCGGCGCGAACACACACCGGCGCAGCGGATCCAGCATCTCCTCCACCAGCACCCGGCACTCAGCCCGGCGATCATCCTGCTGCTCACGGTGATCTGCTTCACCGCCGTGAACAGCCGGTTCTCCAACCCCGCGGCGCTGTCCCTGCTGGTTCAGCAGACGGCCGTCATCGCGGCCCTCGCGGTCGGCCAGACCCTGATCATCCTGACCGCCGGCATCGACCTGTCGGTCGGCGCGATCACGATCCTGGCGACGATGGTGACCGCGACGCTGGCCGCCGAGAACGGGTGGCCGGCCGGACTGGCCCTGGCCGCCGGGGTCGTCCTCGGGCTCGCCGCCGGCGCGCTCAACGGGCTCCTGGTGACCCGGATCGGACTTCCACCGTTCATCGTCACGCTCGGCACGCTGAGCATCTTCACCGCCGTCGCGCTGCTCTACTCAGGTGGGCAGAGCATCCAGAACAACCGGCTCCCGGACCTGCTCAACTGGACCGGCGAGGGCTTCTCGATCGGCCAGTTCCGGATCACCACCGGCGTACTGATCGTCATCGCCCTGTACGCCGTGGTCGGCTTCGCGCTCAGCCAGACCTCGTGGGGACGGCACGTCTACGCCGTCGGCGACGAACCGGAGGCCGCGCGGCTCAGCGGTGTCCGCTCGCGCCGGGTGCTGTTCAGCGTGTACGCCGTGGCCGGCCTGATCTACGGGATCGCGGGCTGGGTCCTGATCGGACGCGCCGGGGCCGCCAGCCCGAACGCGATCGTCGATGCCAACCTGGACAGCATCACCGCCGTCGTCATCGGTGGGACCAGCCTGTTCGGTGGCCGCGGCGGTCTGCTCGGCACGCTGCTCGGTGCGCTGATCGTGCAGGCGTTCACCGTCGGGCTGTCGCTGGCCGGGGTCGACGCGCAGTACCGGCTGCTCGCGGTCGGCGTCCTGGTGATCGTCGCGGTCTCGGTGGACCAGTGGATCAGAAAGGTGCGCTCATGACAGCCACGATCGACGGCACGCAGGCCACCCAGCTGCGCGTGCCGATCCTGTCGGCCCGCGGGCTGGTCAAGACGTTCGGCCGCGTCATCGGCCTCGACGGCGTCGACCTCGACCTGTACGGCGGGGAGGTGCTCGCGGTCATCGGCGACAACGGCGCCGGCAAGTCCACGCTGATCAAGTGCCTCACCGGAGCACTGATCCCCGACGCCGGTCAGCTCACGCTCGAGCAGGAGCCGATCGCCTTCCGCGGCCCGCAGGACGCGAGAGCCGCGGGCATCGAGACCGTCTACCAGACGCTGGCCGTCGCACCGGCACTCGACATCGCCAGCAACCTCTACCTCGGCCGGGAGGAACGCCGCCGCGGACCGCTGGGCTCGATCTTCCGCATGCTCGACCACCGCGGCATGCGCGAGCGCGCCGCGGAAGCGGTCAGCGAGCTCGGCATCCAGACCATCCAGAACATCCAGCAGACCGTGGAGACCTTGTCCGGCGGCCAGCGCCAGGCCGTCGCCGTCGCCCGCGCCGCCGCGTTCGGCAGCAAGGTCGTCGTACTCGACGAGCCGACGGCCGCACTGGGGGTCAAGGAGTCCAACCAGGTCCTCGAGATGATCAAGGGCCTGCGCGAACGCGGTCTCCCGGTAATCCTGATCAGCCACAACATGCCCCACGTCTGGGAGGTCGCCGACCGCATCCACATCCAGCGCCTCGGCCGCTGCGCCGGCGTCATCACTCCCCAGTCCCACACGATGAGCGACGGCGTCGCCATCATGACCGGAGCCGTCAACCTGCCCACCGCGGAACCGACCACCTGATTTTCCGCGTCCGACCCGGCCGCCACTCGACGGCCGGGTCGTGCGGATCAGGACCTTCGGCCCTACCGTGAGCCTCGGCCCGCGGGAAGGCTTGGGGGCATCATGCAACGGCTTTCAGGACTGACGGCGCTTCGTCCGCTCGACCGCGTAGACCGCGGCTTCGGTGCGGCGTTCCATGCCGAGCTTGCGGAGCAGGCCGGAGACGTAGTTCTTCACGGTCTTCTCGGCCAGGAACATGGTCTGCGCGATCTGCCGGTTCGTCTTGCCGGCGGCGATCTCCTCGAGGATCTTGCGCTCCTGCTCGGTGAGCGACTTGTACCGCGGGTCGTCCTCCTCCTCGGCCGGGTGCCGCAGGCGCTCCAGTACGGCGGTCGTCATCGCGGGGTCGAGCAACGACTCCCCCGCCGCCAGCCGCCGTACGGCGCCGACCAGATCCGTGCCGCTGACCTGCTTCAGCAGGTAGCCGGACGCGCCGGCCATGATCGCCGTGAACAGCGCCTCGTCGTCGGAGAACGACGTCAGCATCAGGCACGCCGGCGGGTTGTCCATCGCCGACCGGATCTCCCGGCACACCGAGATGCCGTCGCCGTCCGGCAGGCGCACGTCGAGTACGGCGACGTCCGGCTGCAGGGCCGGCACCCGGGCGATGGCGTGCGCCGCCGTACCGGCTTCTCCGATCACCTCGATGTCGGGTTCGGCCTCCAGCAGCTGGCGCAGGCCGAGCCGGACCACCTCGTGGTCGTCGAGCAGAAACACCTTGATCGCCATCGTGCCTCGCCAACTCCTCGGAGAACCCTGGGGCCCAGGGTAGACCCGCCCGCGGTGGGCAGGCCCTGATGACAACCTCACGCGAGTTCGACGGTACCGGGCTGGAGATCCTGACCGCCGAGGAATCCCGCAAGCTGCTCGCCTCGGTGCCGGTCGGACGCCTGGTGTTCACCCTCGGCGGGCTGCCCGCCGTCCGGTTGGTCAACTTCCTGGTCGACCGCGACACGATCGTCATCGCGACCGGGCCCGGTGACAAGTACCGTGCCGCCGAGCGTGGCGACGTGGTCGCCTTCGAAGCCGACGACATCGACCCGGACCGCCACCTGGGGTGGACGGTGACCGTGATCGGTCACCTTTCGGTGGTCTCACCGGAGGACACCGCCCGGCTCCAGCGCGCCTTGCCACTACATCCGTGGGCACCCGACCGTGACCAGCACTACGTACGGCTGGGCATCGAGACCAGCTCCGGCCGGCGCCTGCTCCCCTGGGGTCTCCGACCGCAAACCGCTTGACCGCGGCCAGAAGCTCCTCAGAGATCGATCTGGCACTCATCACCCAGGCGGGGTCGAGGCCCTGTCCCGTGCATCATGCCGACCCATGGCCTGCGGCACCAGGTACGCCGCTACCGTCAGGCCGGCGACCACGTCCGCCCGGATCCGGACGAACCGGATCCGGCGCGGCGAGACGCCGGCGGCGGTCATGTCAGTACGTCGGTACGACGATCTCGCCACGTCGCGCGGCCGTCACCAGGCGGCGCAACTCCAGCTCCTGGGCGGTCAGCGCGTGCGGGACGATCGCGACCGGGCACGTCATCGCCGCGATCGAGCGCCGGGCGACCGGATCGGACGGCAGCGGTCCGGCGTGCGAACCGACCACCACCAGGCCGACGTGCTGACTCTCGCGCACCAGGGCCGCGGCGGCCGGGCGGCTGCTCAGGAACCGGGTCACCCGGACCTCGGGGAACTCGTTGCTCCACACCGCCAAAGCCTCCGCCAGGGTCTGGTCCGCCCGGTGGATCCAGGAGTGATCGACGTCCTCGTCGTTCCCGGCGTGGTCAGCCGGCAGTCCGGCGTGAACGACGACGAGATCGCCCTCACGATCGGCCGCCGCCCGGAACGCGAACTCCAGCGCCTCGTTCGACAACGGCGTACCATCGATGCCTACGGCAACGTTTCGGTCCAGGGCCGACGGCTTCCAGGTCTCCGGTACGACGACCACCGGGCAGCCCAGCCGGGCGGCCAGGTGCAGGTTCGACTGTGCGGCCAGCAGGCGGTGCGGTCCCCGTGCCCTGGTCCGGCCGACGACGAGCATCCGAGCGTGCCGGGCCGCGTGCCGCAGCACCTTCGCGCGCGACCCTTCCTCGGTCTCCGCAACGACTTGCAGCGCGTAGCCGTAGCGGTGCCGCAGATGCGCGACCGCGGCCCGCGCGACCGCGTCGGCCAGGTCCGCCGGAGACTTCGGCCGGTAGCTCGGCGTCATCGGCGAGAACGAGGTGTGGGCCTGGTACGGCGTCACCAGCACCAGCTCGGCCCCGGAACGCATCGCCTCCAGGCAGGCGTAGTCGACGATCCGCAATCCCTCCGCCGTACCGTCGACCTCGACGACAACAGGTCCGGTGCGTGTCCAGGTGCTCATGTCCAGCCTCCACTTTCGGTCACCTTCAGGGTCGCGCCGGACGGTGCTCCGCGGCAGAGCCGCCAGGCCCTCCTTCGCTGGGCCGGACGGCGGTCTCACCCGGGACCTTCGTCCCCCGCGCCGACGACTGTTCACTTCGTGCGACGACCTGCGTAGGGTGAAACGAGTGACAGGGGTCGAGGGGGAACACAAAGCGAGCTGGGACGAAGGTGCCCTCGAGTTCGCCGGCTTGTCGCGGGTCAGACTCGACGCACTGCTGCAGGAGCTGCTCGGTCGCGTCGACGAGATCATGGACTCCCAGGAACGCCTGCGCGCCCTGCTGGACGCGGTCGTCGGCATCGGCGCCGACCTCGACCTGAACAGCACCCTCGACCGCATCGTCACCGCCGCCTGCGAACTGGTCGGAGCCCGGTACGGCGCTCTCGGCGTCGTCGGCCCCGACGGCAAGCGCCTGTCCCGCTTCATCACCCACGGCGTCGACGCCGACCAGATCGCCCAGATCGGCCCGTACCCCGAAGGCCACGGCATCCTCGGTCTGCTCATCGAACACCCCGAGCCACTGCGCCTGACCGACCTGTCCGAGCACCCGCGCTCGTTCGGCTTCCCACCCAACCACCCACCGATGAAGTCGTTCCTCGGCGTCCCGATCCGCACCCGCGAGTACGTGTTCGGCAACCTCTACCTGACCGAGAAGCCGGACCACGCCGACTTCACCGAGGACGACGAGCGCACCGTCACCGCCCTGGCCGCCGCAGCCGGCGTCGTGATCGACAACGCCCGCCTGTACGCCGACACCGAGCGCCGCCGCCGCTGGCACGAGGTGACCGCCGAAATCACCCAGCTGATGCTCGGCCAGGTCGACCCGCACGAGGCCTTGCAACTGATCGCCACCCGCGCCCGGGAGGTCTCCGGATCACTGGTCGGCGCGGTCCTGCTGCGCCAGGACGGTCACCTCGTCGTCGAAGCGCTCGATGCGCCGGCGTCCTTTCAGGCCTTTCGCGGTCGCCGGATCGCGCTCGACCAGCCTGGGCTGGCCGACATCCTCGACAGCGACGAGCAGGTGGTGATCGAGGACCTGGCCGATCTCGTCAAGGAGAGCGGCCGCCTCACCGAAGCGCCGGAGCTCGAAGAACTCGGCCGGACCATCCTGGCCCCGCTGCCCGCTGGCAGCAGCACCGCCGGCGGCGTACTGGTCGTCGCGGCCGCGACCGGTACGGCGCTCGGTGTCACCCCCGGCACCGACCTCGTCCGCATGTTCGCCAACCAGGCGACACTCGCCCTCGACCGCGCCCAGGCCCAGCGCGACCAGTCCGTGCTCGCCGTCCTCGAGGACCGCGACCGGATCGCCCGCGACCTGCACGACCTGGTGATCCAGCGGCTCTTCGCCACCGGCCTGCAGCTGCAGGGCATGCAGCGCATGGTCCGCCCGGACGTGCAGGAGCGGATCAGCAAGGCCGTCGAGGACATCGACACCACCATCCGCGACCTGCGGGCCGCCATCTTCGAGCTGCACCACCAACCCGGGCAGAGCTCCCTGCGCGCGAACGTCCAGTCCCTCGTCGCCGAGTACGCCGAACCGCTCGGGTTCCGCCCGCGCCTGGTCTGCGACGGCCCGCTCGACACCGCCGTACCGGCGTCGGCCCGGCCGCAGATCCTCGCCGCGATCGGGGAGTCACTGTCCAACGTCGTCCGGCACGCCCAGGCGACCGACGTACTGGTCGAAGTGTCCGTCACGGGCACCGAGGTCGTCGCCCGCGTCAGCGACGACGGCGTCGGCATCTCCGGCAACAGCCGGCAGAGCGGCCTGCGCAACCTGCGCGAACGGGCCGAGGCATTGGGTGGCGCCGTGCGGATCGCGCCCAACGATCCGCACGGCACCGTGCTGGAGCTCCGCGCGCCCCTCAACGCGGCCCCCAGCTGATCAGGAGTCGTCGCGCCGTGCGTGGACGACCGCGATCGGGCAGGTGGCGTGGTGCAGGACGCCGCGGGCGACGGAACCGAGCAGCATCGTGGTGACGCGGCGATGCTTGTGGCCACCGACCACCAGCAACTGGGCGTCGGCCTCCGCGGCGGCGGTGACGACACCGTCCACGGGGTGGCCGCGGCGCAGGTCGACCTCGATCGTCAGACCGGGATGCTCCGTCCGCCACGGCTTCGCCACCTCGTCGGCGTGCCGCCGGGCGTTCTGCTCCCACTCGTCGCTGATGTCCGCGATGTTCATCGCGTCCCAGCTGTAGACGTTCGGCAGGTCCCACACGTGGACCAGGCGCAACGGCAGCCCGCGCTCGATCGCCGCGGCGACCGCGAACTCCATAACTGCCTCGTGACGCTCGGAGTCGTCCACCGCGACCAGCACCGGTCCGGCGTGGTCGGACGGCTTCCAGCTGTCCGGTACGACGACAACCGGGACGGCGGCTTCGGTCGTGGCCTGCTCCGAGGTGGAGCCGATCAGCAACCGCTTGAAGGCGCCCATCCCCCGCCGGCCGAGCACCAGCATCCGGCTGTCGGCCGCGACCTCGGTCAGGGTCCGGGCCGGAGGCCCGACCAGCAGATCCATCTCGTGGTCGAGCCGGCCGGGTGCCGCGTCCAGGTGCTTCTGGACGTCCTTGACCAGGTCCATCGCGGCGTCGTCGATCACCGTCGGCTCCCAGTACGGCGCGTGCCGGAGCTTCTCCTCGATCACGTGCACTGCGCGGAGCGGTTCGCGCCGCAGCAGGGACTCCTGCAACGCCCACTCCAGAGCTCCGGTGTCACGCCAGGAGCCGTCGACGCCGACGTAGATGACAGGCTTGACGGTCATCGTCGTCACCACAGCCAGGCCGCGAGGTCACGGCGGTGCGAGGTGGTTGTCATGGTCTGTTCCTTTCACTTGCCGGGCACTTCGAGCGTGCGCCGGCTGGAGTACCGGCGGGCAGGGCCCGCGGTCACCACCGGAGGTGCCGAAGGGCCTGTCGGGTCGGGACCCTTGCCCGCAGCGGGCACGCACCGTCGAGGACGAGGCTGGGGGCAGACGCGAAGTGCGCGCCGGCAGATCGAGGAGGACCCCATGTCGGACGACCGGCTGTCGATGGAACAGATCGATACCCTGCTGAGCGCCGCCGTGGCGGCACCGAGCATGCACAACACCCAGCCCTGGCGGTTCGAGGTCGAGGGTCACGTCGTCGACGTCTTCATCGACGGCTCCCGCGCCCTGCTCGCCGAGGACCCGACCGGCCGGGCGATGCGAATCGCCACCGGCGCCGCGATCTTCAACCTGCGTTGCGCTGCCGCGTGGATGGGCTTCAGCACCTGGTTCGGGCTGTGCCCGGATCCGCGCGAGCCGGATCTGGTCGGCAGGCTCGTCCTCGAGCCCGTGGCGACTCCTGACAACGACCTGTGCGACCTGTACGGCGAGATCCCGCGCCGGCACACCAGCCGTACGCCGGTCGCTGCCGAACCGCTCTTCCAGGACGACCGGCTCGCTCTGATCCGCGCCGCCCTGCAGGAGAAGGCCGAGCTGACCTGGCTCCCCGACGACCGGATCGACAGCGTGATGGACCTCGTCCTCGACACCGACCTGCGCGAGATCCACGACTGGCACCGCAGCGCCGAACGGACCCACTGGATCGGCGGCGACCGCCCGCACGACGGCGTACCGAGCGGCGCCCTCGGCCCGCGTTCCGACCACTACCCCGCCGCCGTTCGCGACCTCGGTACGGCGCCGAGCGACCGCACCAGGCCGCGCGCGGCTTTCGAGGACCACCCGGCGCTCGCCGTACTCTCCACCGAGCACGACGAGGCCGGCGACCAGGTCGCGGCCGGCATCGCGCTGGAGCGGATCCTGCTCACCGCGACCCGTCGCGGAATCGCCGCGTCGTTCCTCAACCAGCTGCTCGAGTACGACGACCTGCGCCGCAAGGTCCAGCGGACCACCGGCAAGGCGGGCTTCGCCGACATGGTGATCCGCTTCGGCCGCAACCGAACCCCCGCCGTCACCGGCCGCCGTCCGGTGGCCGACGTCGTCACCATCCGCTCCGAGGAGCAGTCATGACCGACTCCCCCGCCTCCCTGCAGCTGGAGCTGACCCGCTGGGAGCACGAGCTGGACGCCCTCGAGAACGAGAGCATCGCGGAAGGCTGGTCCACGCCCGAACGGCTGCTGGCGGCCATGCAGAGCACGGTCGCCGCGTACCAGCGCCGCATCCTGCCGCGGCTGCGGGCCGAGCACGACCTGGCCGTGCCCGATGCCGCCGCCATCACGTCGTACGACGTGATCGTCGAGGACGAACTGGTCCGGCAGGTTCAGCAACTGGACGACCTGCGCCGCGACCTGATCACCCAGGGCAACACCACCGACCTGCAGCTACGGATCGCCGGAACCTTCGCGGCGCTTCGCGCCCTCGCCACCGTCACCCTGCGCTTCGGGCAACAGGCCGAACGGCCCCCACTGGACCAACGAGCCACGCGGTCCCCGGGCCTCGGCCGTGCGGTACGGCGCTACGAACGGAGCCTGCGATGACGCCCGGTCCGCAGGCCCTGACCGACGACGAGGTCGGCATCCTGCTCGCCGCGGCGACGCACGCGCCGTCCATGCACAACACCCAGCCCTGGCGGTTCGAGGTCAACGGCTCGACCGTCGACGTCCTGCTGGACGCCGAACGCGCTCTGCCGGCCGAAGACCCGGCCGAGCGGATGATCCGGATCGGACTCGGCGCCGCCGCGTTCAACGTCCGGGTCGCCGCCGCGGTGCTGGGCCACGACACGACGTACGCGACCGGCCCGGACCCGTCGCGTCCGGACATCGCTGCCCGGATGTTCCTGGCCGAGCGCAGACCTACGACGGCCACGGCCCTGAGCAGCCTGTACGGCGAACTGCTGCGCCGCCACACCTACCGCGGTCCGATGACCGAGCACGACCTGTCTCCGCACGTCCGGGACCGGCTCGACGACGCGGCGCACAGCGAAGGCGGCGAGCTGCACTGGCTGGACCACGCCCAGTGCGTCCTGCTCGGCGGCATCCTGCGCAAGGCGGACCAGTTGGACCTCGCCGACGAGGGCCGCGTGCACGAGCGGCTGCGATGGATCGGCGGCGACCGCAACCGCGACGGCGTTCCTGCCGGCGCCCTGGGCCCGGTCGCGGTCCGCCGGTCGGCCGTCCGCGATCTCGCCGCCGGCTTCGACAGCGCCCACCGCAGCCAGGCGGTCTTCGAGACCCGGCCGGTCGTCGCGGTGCTCACCAGCAACGGCGACGACGGGCACGCCTGGCTCCGATCGGGCCAGGCCCTGCAACGAACGTTGCTCACAGCAACGTCGTACGACGTCGCGGCCTCGTTCCTCAACCAGGCGCTCGAGCACCCGGTCCAGCGCCTGAAGATCCGCGAACTGACCGGTGGCCACCGGTGGCCCCAGATGATCCTGCGGATCGGACATCCCGCCCACGCCACCGGATGCACCCCACGCCGCGACTGGCACGAAACGCTCCATCCCAGCAACTGAAGTCGCCCGGCAAGATCGTCCCCCTGGCCGCGTCCCCTGGTCGAGGGCCCGTCGATCCGGTCAGTCGAGCAGCACGTCCGCGATCGGGCGGCGAGGTGCCGGCGGGACCTGCGGTCCGTAGCCGAAGCGGATGACGGACTGCGGACGGCGCCACGCCCCGAGCGGGTCGCCGACCAGCCAGCGCAGCGTGTCGTGCTCGATCGCCTGGTTGAGCAACGAGGTGGAGACGCCGTGGGCGGTCGCCTCGAGCAGCACGCGTTCCATCGCCTGACCGGCTCGCAGCCAGTCGACCGGGCCGTCGTGCGCAGTGCTCAGTACGACGAGTTGCGGGTCCGCCTCGAACCGCGCCGCCGGCCTGATCGCATCGACCGGTGTCACCGCCAGGTCCCGGGCCGTGACACCGTCGACAGGCCGGGGGCCGAGGTTCCGTGACGGTACGCCGTCCAGCGGGCGTTCGCCGCCGACCCATCGCCGGCGCTCCGTCGTACGGGCTTGCTCGACGGCGTCGAGCTCGCCCGCCTCGATCGTTGCCAGCTGCACCCATTTGAGCCGGGACGGCCCATCGAGCCACTCCAGCTCGGCGCCCTCCAGCCGTGCGGTCACGTCGAGCAGTTCGCGCACCTCGTCCGGGACAGGCCGGTCGACGTACGGCTGCCGGTTGGTCCGCCGCGCCCACACGGCGCTCTCCAGCACCCGCAACGGCGCGGTGTCGGCGTCCACGCCGGTCAGCTCGATCTCTGCGACCAGGTCCGGCCGGGTCCGGTCCAGCACGTACTGGACGGCGGCGCCGAAGCCCTGGTACGCCGCGGCCACCCGAAGGTTCAGGATTGCCGCGCCCAGGGAGACGTGCAGCATCCGGCGGTCCGGGTCCTCGGCCGGCAGCTCACGCGCCTGGTCGCGATGGACCTCGACCACCCAGCCGCGGAAGCGGAACTTCCACGGCTGGGTGTTGTGCATCGAGGGCGCCGCCACCGCTGCCCGCAGCAGCTCGTCGCGGATCCCGTCCGCCGGACCAGTCATCAGCGGGTCTCCGGCTCGATTCCCGCCTCGCCGAACAGGGCCACCTTCAGCGCACCGGTCTCACCGGCCCCGGAGAAGACGTCGTACGCGTCCTGCATCTCGTCGAGACCGAAGCGGTGCGTGATCAAGTCGGGCAGCTCCAACCGGCCCGCGGCGAGCATCGCCAGCAGCCTCGGTGTGCTGGAGGTGTCGACCAGACCTGTCGTGATGGTGACGTTCTTGATCCACAGCTCTTCGAGGTGCAGCGTCGCAGGAGCACCGTGCACACCGACGTTGGCCACCGTGCCGCCGGGCCGGACCACCTGGGTGCAGAGCTCGAACGTCTCCGGGATACCGACCGCCTCGATCGCCACCTCGGCGCCGAGCCCGCCGGTCAGTTCACGGACCGCCGCGACGACGTCGTCGTCCGGCGCGAGTACCAGGTCGGCACCCCGTTCGAGCGCCGCCTTGCGCCGGGCGTCCGCCGCATCGACCACGATGATGCGCGCCGGGCTGAACAGCTTGCTGGTCGCGATCGCCGCGAGACCGATCGGTCCGGCTCCGACGATGACGACGGTGTCACCGGGCGACACCCGGCCGTTGAGCACCCCCACCTCGTACGACGTCGGCAAGATGTCGGCCAGCTGTAGCGCGGCCTCGTCGCTGACGTTGTCCGGTAGCTTGTGCACCGACCGGTCCGCGAACGGCACCCGGACCTGCTCGGCCTGGGTGCCATCGATCAGGTGGCCGAGGATCCAGCCGCCCCCGCCGAGGCACTGCCCGTAGTGACCCTGACGGCAGTACTCGCACCGGCCGCAGGAGGTGATGCAGGAGATCAGCACGCGGTCGCCGACCGCGACGCCCCGCACGCCCGCGCCGACCTCGGTGATCGTGCCGACCGCCTCGTGACCGAGGATCCGCCCGGGCTGCACGGTCGGCACGTCGCCTTTCAGGATGTGCAGATCGGTGCCGCAGATGGTCACCGCGTCGACGCGCACGATTGCGTCCTCGGGATCCTGGATCACCGGGTCCGGCACCTCGTGCCAGCTCCGTTGCCCCGGACCGTTGTAGACCAGCGCCTTCATGGCAGACCTCCTCGAAGAGATGTATCCCCTCGACCATCGGCGGATGGGACCGGATGCAGCAGGGCCCAAACACACCAGTGCACCGGGACCTTCGCCGCGACCGGTCGGGCCCTTACGCCCTGGCAGCGCCGCCCCGACGGCGCTCGACTGGAATCGCGACGAGCGGGCCGGTCACGGCTCGCCGCCGCACTGCCGACCGAGAGGTACGCCGATGTCCGCACAGCTCGCACGTCCCGTCGTCGTGGGGGTCGACGGCTCCCGCGACGGCCTGGTCGCACTCACCTGGGCGGCCCGATTCGCGACCGCCCGCCAGGCGCCCCTGCACGGCGTCCACGTCGTCGACGAGAGCAGGCATCCCGCGGTACCGCCGTCAGACTGTCCGGACGACGGCGCCGAAGTGCTCGACGACGCCGCGGACGAGCTGGAGCGGATCGGTTTCGCCGGCGCCACGCTGGAGGTCCGGCACGGCCATCCGGCCACGATCCTGGTCGGGCTCTCGTCCCGGGCCAAGGCACTCGTCATCGGCCGGCGCGGAGCCGGCGGCTTCGCCGAGCTCGTCATGGGATCCACGTCCCAGGTGTGCACCGCGCTGACCCGCGCGCCGCTGGTCGTCGTACCGGACTGCTGGGAGCCCGAACGACCCCGGCACGGCCGGATCGTCGTCGGAGTGGACGGCTCGCCCGGTTGCCAGGCCGCTCTCGCCTTCGGGTTCGACCTCGCAGAGGCAACCGGAGCCGAGGTCCGGGTGGTCCACGCGGCCGACGTCCCCGAGTCCTACCCGGTGCCCGGCCTCTGGCCCGATCCGAACGACAACGCCTGGGCTCCGTACGCCGAGAAGTTGCTGGCGGCAGCGTTGGACGGTTGGTCCGCCAAGCATCCAGGAGTCGGCGTCACCACGTCGTACGAGGCTGCGCATCCGGTGCTGCTGCTCGCCAACGAATCTCGCGCGGCGGACCTCGTCGTCGTGGGCGGGGTCGGCCGGACCGAGTTCACCCCGCTGCGGATGGGATCGGTCGCCCGCGGCCTCCTCCACCACACCCACTGCCCGGTGGCCGTGATCCATCAAGAGGAGACGTCCTGATGACCGTTCACGACGTGCCGCAACCGATCCGGGCCGGCGAGAAGATGCGCGCCCTGGCCCGCTTCCACCGCGACGTCACCTGGACCGGCACGATTCAGGCCGGCGGGATGGGCCCGGGCACTCCTGCGATGACGGCGACGGGCGAGGCTGTCCACCACCAGATCCAGGACGGCCTGTGGATCATCGGCGACCACCAGCAGGACCAGTACCTCGCCGACGGTAGCTTCGTGCTGCGCTGGTATCTGCACTGGGTGGCCGGCTGGGACCCGGAGGCCAAGGAGTACCGGGCCACCGTCGCCGACAACTACGGCCATGCCGAGATCCTGCGCGGCTGGATCGAGGGTGACCTGCTGACGTTCCAGAGCATCGGCAACCAGCCGGTCCGGATCCGGCTCTTCTGGCACCTGGCCGACGACTCGGTGATGACGTGGCGCAACGAGGTGTCGGTCCACGGCGGCCCGTTCACGCTCGTCGAGCGCTACGAGTGCCACACGGTCCAGGTGCCGGCTCCGTGGTGACCTGCACGACGTCGACGAGGTGATCGAGCTGTCCGCCGGCCAACTCGCCGGTGCTCAGTCGGACAGGAACGCCGTCAGCACTGTGAGCAGTTCCTCGGGCGCCTGTTCCGCGACCCAGTGACCGGCGCCGGCGATCACAGCACCCTGTACGTCGGTCGCGGTCGGCTGCATGCCTTCGCGGACGTGGTCTCCCCAGCTGTCCGCGCCGCCGATCGCCAGTACCGGCATCGCCAGCGGCCGCGTCGCACGGTCCTTGTTCTGCGCCATCGTGGCGTCCCAGGCGCGGTAGAACCCGAAGCACCCGCGCAGTGACTCGGGGTCGAGGAAGCCGTTGACGTAGTAGTCGATGACGGCCTCGGGCAGCGGTTTGCCGCCCTGGATGGCGAACTCGTAACCGAAGAAGACGTGTTCCTTGCCCTCGACGAGCTGCTCGGCCACCTTGCCGGCGCGGTTGAACGGGATGTGCCAGACCTTGTCGTTCAACGGCGCCGGGACGAACAGCGGCGGCGCGGGTGACACCCCGGGCGGCCCGGGGATCTCGGCGACCGCGAGCTGGGACACGCGGTCCGGATGGTCGGCTGCCAGCGCGTAGCTGATCACCACGCCGGTGTCGTGCCCGACCACCGCGAAGTGCTCGTGCCCGAGGGCGTCCATCAGCGCGATCTGGTCACCGGCCAGGGTGCCCGCGTCGTACCCGTCGTCGGGCTTGCCCGTACGGCCGAGACCGCGCTGGTCGACCGCGACCACGGTGTGGTTCCGGGCGAGGGACGGCATCAGGTGACGCCACGCGTACCAGCTCTCCGGCCAGCCGTGGATCAGTAGTACGGCGGGTCCGTCACCGCCGATGACCGCGTGCTGACGCAGGCCGTTCGTCTCGATGAGCCGGCTGCTGAACGTCTCGGCGAACCCGGCCGGAAGGTCGGGCGCTCGGGTGACGGTGCCCGGGCCGTCGGCCACGGCGAACCGGGTGAGATCTGTAGGCATGACAGGTCCTTTCGACAGCACTGCAGGGGATGTCGGCGGTGACTGCGGCCGGCTTCTCCATGCTCGTGCCGGATGCTCACGGCGGTGACCCGGGAGAGTCCCTGGTCGAGCCTCCGGAGCGGTGACCAGTGCTTCCGACCGGTGTGTAGCAGAGGCCGTCCTGACCACGCTGGTCAAGCACTCGGCCACCGACGGCCGGTGTGCCGAACCGAGGAGAAGTCATGAACGCCAAAGAGCAAGATCCGGATTCGCAGGGCGACGCCACCGTGGATCCGGCAGCGCACGACCGTCGCCGTGGAGTGTCGCGACGCATCTTCACCGGCGGTGCCGCTGCCGCGGGAGCCGCACTCGTCGGCGGCTTGGCGTCGCCTGCCGCGGCGTCGGGCAACGGATGGGTGTCCGGGGACTCCGGCACCGTCTCGACCGCGCCGCGGTTGCCGGCCGGATTCACCCCGACGTTCCGGAGCCGCTTCGTACAGGCCAACGGGATCCGTCAGCACGTGGTGATCGGGGGCGACGGGCCGCCGCTGCTGCTCGTGCACGGCTGGCCAGAAAACTGGTACGCCTGGCGGTTCCTGATGCCGGCCCTCGCCAAGAACTACACCGTCATCGCCGTCGACCAGCGCGGCATCGGACTGAGCGAGAAGACTTCCGGCGGGTACGACGCCGGTACGCTCGCCCGCGACCTCGCCGAGCTCATGACCGCGCTCGGACACCGCAGGTTCGCGGTGTTCGGCCACGACACCGGCATGGTGATCAGCTACGCCCTGGCCGCCGACCACCGTGATCGCGTGGCCCGCCTGGCCGTTGCCGAGGTTCCCGGCCCACCCGGCGTGGTTCCGGCGCCCGACTACTTCATCTTCCCGGAGCTGAACAACAAGCTGTGGCACATCGCCTTCAACCGGGTCGACGACGAGCTCGTCGTCGACATGGTCAAGAGCAACGCCGACGCCTACTACCGCTACGAGTACTCCATCCAGGGCGGCGGAGCGACACTGCCGGACTACGCGATCAGGTACTACGTCGGCCTCTACACCCGCGACCGGGACATCCTCCGTGCCTCGTTCGGGTTCTACCGCGCCTGGGACACCACCTTGAACCAGAACGTCGAGCGCGCCAAGACGGATCTGACCATCCCCGTGCTCGCGATCGGCGGCGTGAACAGCTGGGCCGAGCACGTCAAGGACGGCATGCTGCCCGCGGCGACGGACGTGACCGGGGCGATCATCCCCGGCGCCGGCCACTGGATCGCGGAGCAGGCACCGGCCGCGACCCTCGCGGCGCTGTCCCCGTTCCTCGCGCCGTACCGTGCGGCCTACCGGACCTCGAAATGACCGCGCCGAAAGAACTCGGCCGTGGTGACCTCATGGCTGTTCCGGTGCTGTCGATCAGGCTCTAGTCTGCTGGAAGCGGTCCTGTAGAGCTGTCACTGGGGATGGTCAGAAGTACCCCGGCGTCCCAGTGGGAGCGACATGGCGCGGCAACTCCACGGTGTCTCGCGACACGGTGTTCCGGAAGGCCCGCCTTGACCGGGGACGGCGCCGAGTCGGCCACCGGGCTGCTCGGACGCCGCGTCGAGTGCGAGGCGCTGGATCGGTTGCTGGCCGAGGTGCTCGCCGGCGCGAGCAGGGTCGTGATCCTGCGTGGGGACGCGGGCGTGGGCAAAAGCGCGTTGCTGGGCTACCTGTCCGGGCAGGTAGCCGGCTGGCGAATCGCGGCCGTCACGGGCGTCGAGTCGGAGATGGAGCTGGCGTACAGCGGCCTCCATCAACTGTGCACGCCGCTGCTGGACCACCTCGACCGCCTGCCGGCGCCGCAGCGCGATGCGCTCCGGACGGTGTTCGGACTGAGTGCCGGGCCCGTGCCCGACGGGCTGATGGTCGCGCTCGCGACGCTCTCCCTGGTGGCGGAAGCTGCCGAGAAGGATCCGTTGATCTGTTTCGTCGAGGACGCGCAGTGGCTGGACCGGTCGTCCGCGCGGGTCTTCGGTTTCGTGGCCCGTCGTCTGCTCGCCGAGCGCGTGGCCTTCGTCTGCGCGGCGCGTCCGGGGACCGAGAGCGATGTCTTCGAGGGCCTGCCCGCGCTGTGGATCACCGGTCTGCGCGACGGCGACGCCCGGGCGCTGCTGCTGGGCAACGTGTACGGTCCGCTCGACACGGCGGTCTGCGACCAGATCGTGTCGGAAAGCCACGGGAACCCGCTCGCGCTGCTCGAACTGCCGCGTACCTGGAGCGCCGGCGATCTGGCCGGAGGATTCGGCCTGCCCGACCACCACGCGGTGGCCGGCAAGATCGAGCTGAGCTACCGACGGCGTCTTCTCGCACTCCCCTCCGACACCCGACTGCTGATCCTCGCCGCTGCCGCGGAGCCGCTCGGCGACGTGGCCTTGCTCCGCAAAGCCGCCGCCTCACTCGGTGTGGACATGGTCGTCGCCGCACCGGCGATGGACGCCGGGCTCCTCCGGATCCGCGGCCGGGTGGAATTCGCCCATCCGCTGGTCAGATCCGCCAGCTACCGAGCGGCCGACGTCGCGGACCGCTATCGGGTTCATCGCGCTCTCGCAGCGGCCACTGATGCCCACGCCGACCCTGACCGTCGCGCGTGGCACCGCGCCCTGGCGACGTCGGGACCCGACGCGGGTGTCGCGGCCGAACTCGAACACTCGGCCGGCCGGGCAAGTGCCCGCGGCGGTCTCATGGCAGCCGCGGCCTTCCTGACCCGCGCGACCGAACTGACGGCCGAACCGGCAGATCGCGTTCGGCTGGCGCTGACCGGCGCTGTCGCGAACGTACAGACCGGCGCCTTCGAGATCGCGCAACGTCTCCTCGGCACGGCGCGGGAAGGCCCGGCCGACGAGGCGCAACGTGCGCAGATCGACATGGTGGGCGCCTTGCTGGCCTTCACCTCCAAACGAGGCAGTGAGGCCACGCCGCTCCTGCTGGCGGCGGCGCGACGTCTCGAACCGCTGGATCTGCAGCTGGCGCGACAGACTTACCTGGACGCGTTCTCGGCCGCCCAGTTCGCCGCCCGCCTCAACGGCGGGGTCAGCGTCGTCGACGTCGCCCGGGCTGCTCGCGCTGCTCCTTTGACGCCAGAGCTGCAGCCCACGGCCGGTGACCTGTTGCTGGACGCTTTCAGCGCGCTCGTCGAGGACTACGACGGTGCGTCGCAAGCCTGCCGAACGGCGTTGCGGCGACTGCGCGACGAACAGATCCCGAGCAACGAGAGACTGCGCTGGCTGTGGCAGGGCTGTGTTCTCGCGCTCGAGGTGTGGGACGACGAGAGTGCCTACGCGCTGTCCTCCCGCCACCTCAAGCTGGCCAGGGAGACGGGCGCGCTGAGTGAACTCCCCTTGGCGCTCGGATCACGAACGCCCGTTCTGGTGTTCTGCGGCGAACTGTCGGCGGCCGCGGCACTGGTGCAGGAGGCACGGTCGGTCCGGGAGGCGATGGGAGTCGACGAAGCGCCGTACGGCGCGTTGACCGTTGCCGCGTGGCGCGGACAGGTCACCGAAGCCGGCGAGCTGATCGAGGTCACGCTGCGCGAAGCGGGCGCGCGGGGCGAGGGGGTCGGCGTCGCGATCAGCGAGTACGCGCACGCGGTCCTCTGCAACAGCCTGGGCCGGTACGACGAGGCACTGGCCGCCGCGCGGCGCGCCTGCGAGGATCCGCAGGAGATGGTCGCGCACAACTGGGGGCTGGCGGAGCTGGTCGAGTCGGCCACGCGAACCGGGCACCCGGAACTGGCGACCGAAGCCGCCGAGCGCCTGGCCATGAAGGCGCGGGCCGGCAGGACCGACTGGGGGCTCGGGATGGCCGCCCGGGCCCGAGCCCTGCTCAGCGAAGGTGACGACGCCGAGCACCGGTTCCGAGAGGCGATCGGGCATCTGGGCCGGGCGCGGGTGCGCGCCGAGCTCGCCCGGGCTCACCTGCTCTACGGGGAATGGCTCCGGCGGTCGAACCGCCCCGGGGACGCGCGCGGCGAGCTGAGCACCGCCTCCGAGATGTTCGCCGCGATGGGAATGGAGGGATTCGCCGACCGCGCCCACCGCGAGCTGGCGATCGCCGGATCGACCGCACGGAAGCACACGATCGAGACGCGGGACGACCTCACCGCCCAGGAAGCCCAGATC
Organism: Kribbella lupini; assembly: GCF_039529595.1. Lineage (NCBI taxonomy): Bacteria > Bacillati > Actinomycetota > Actinomycetes > Propionibacteriales > Kribbellaceae > Kribbella > Kribbella lupini. The sequence continues at coordinate 2,485,416 of NZ_BAAANC010000001.1, forward strand.
GCCCGGCTGGCTCGCGAGGGACTCACCAACCCCGAGATCGGCGCCCAGTTGTTCATCAGCGCGCGGACCGTGGAATGGCATCTCCGCAAGGTGTTCAGCAAGCTCGGTGTCAGCTCCCGCCGCCAGCTCCGCGGGACGCTGATCCGCTAGCGGTCGAGCGCCTCGCCCACCCGTGGAACGGTGCGCGATCGCCGGATGCCCACGCCTCGTCGAGACCTGGCGCGCTGAGATCCCAGTCCGGGCGGATCTCGCGCGTCACCGCACGCAGGTCGAGCCACAGGTCGTCGACCGTGGGACGCCCCCAGAACCAGTAGCCGTTGTAGACCGTGTGGACGACCAGTTCGGGCTTGAGCACGAGCGTGTACGGGATCATCGGGTCGTTCGCGGGGTCGGTGAAGTCCTGGATGCCAAGATCCTGCTGGACCGTCCGCTCCGGATCGGACAGGAACGTCCACCGCGCGCCGGCCGAAGCACGGAAGTCCTGCACCTGGGCCCGTTCGTCGGTGGAGATCGTCACCATGCGGGCGTGGCCTACCGCGGCCTTCGCCTGGAACGCCGCCAGCTCGAGGTGGTGCTGGTGCTCTTCGGGGCAGTAGTGGCCGCGGGCCAGTACGAGGATCAGCGGATCGCGACCCTGCAGCTCGCTGAGAGCGCGCGTCGTACCGGAGTGATCGGGCAACGCGTAGTCGGGAAGGACGCCGCCGGGAGTGATGTCGCAACGCATCGATGATCACCTCTCACCTGGCGGGCCGCTCGCGCGCTGCGAACGGTGCGCCGGCCGATCCACCCACTCTCGCAGCCGCGAGCAGTCCACCGCCCCGGGACAATCCCTGGCGCTGTCCCTGGTCCCGTGGACGGCACAGGACTCAAGGTCCCCTCGGACCGGGACCTTTCGCCCTGCCGCTCGCCGACCGTCCGCACGATGCTCGAAGTGCGAGCGATCCGTCCGTCCGGGCGGTCACCCGACGAAGGAGGATCTGATGTCCAGGAAGGTGCTGGTGGCCTACGCCACCAAGTCCGGGTCGACGGCCGGCATCGCTTCGGCGATCGGGACCGAGCTGCGCCGCCACGGCCTCGAGGCCGACGTCCGCGAGGTCGGCAAGGTGGGGTCGATCACCGAGTACGACGCGATCGTGCTGGGCAGCGCGATCTACATCAGGCGCTGGCGGCCCGAGGCGGTCCAGTTCCTGCGCAAGCACGCCCGCGAACTGCGCGACCGCCAGGTCTGGCTGTTCCACAGCGGCCCGGTCGGACCCGACAAGGACCAGACCCAGACGATGCCGTCGAACGTCGCCAGGCTGGCCCACCGGATCGGCGCCACGCCCGCCATGACGTTCGCCGGCTGCATCTCACCGGACACCGCGAAGGGGTTCCTGGCGCGGAGGATGGCCACCGGCAACCTCGCCGGCGACTCGCGCGACTGGAAGCTGATCGCCGCCTGGGCCTCGGACGTCAGCGCCGCCATCCACGCCCTCGACACGGCCCCGTGGCACCGCCCACTGGACGAGCCGTCCGGGAAGCAGTCGTAAACACCGGGCGTGTCGTCGCCGGCTCCGCGCCACCCGATCAGCCGTCCGCCGCGAGCGGCCGGCTGATCTCGTACGGTGGTCGCCTACGGCGACGGGAGGCACGGATGGCGGGCAAGGCCGGCAAGAAGGCCAGTGACGGACGGCTGCCGAAGAAGATCTACGAACGCGAGCTGCTGCGGCTGCAGGCCGAGCTCGTGAAGGTGCAGGAATGGGTCCGGGTCGAGGGCGCGCGGGTCGTGATCGTCTTCGAGGGGCGCGACGCCGCGGGCAAGGGCAGCACGATCAAGCGGGTGACCGAGTTCCTCAACCCGCGGGTCGCCCGGATCGCCGCACTGCCCGCGCCCACCGAGCGGCAGCGCACCCAGTGGTACTTCCAGCGGTACGTCGAGCACCTGCCCGCCGCCGGTGAAATCGTCCTGTTCGACCGTAGCTGGTACAACCGGGCCGGCGTCGAGCGCGTGATGGGCTTCTGCAGCAGCCAGGAGTACTCCCGGTTCCTGCACCAGTGCCCGATCTTCGAGCGGCTCCTGGTCGAGGACGGCGTCCTGCTGCGCAAGTACTGGTTCTCGGTCAGCGACAACGAGCAGGAACGGCGCTTCCGCAGCCGGCTCGAGGACCCGATGCGGCAGTGGAAGCTGTCCCCGATGGACCTGGAGTCGATCTCCCGCTGGGAGGACTACTCGCGCGCCAAGGACGAGATGTTCGTGCACACCGACATCCCCGAAGCGCCCTGGCACGTCGTCGAGAGCGAGGACAAACGATCGGCGCGGATCAACATGATCGCCCACCTGCTCTCGACCGTCCCGTACTACGAGGTGCAGCGTCCACCGCTCGCGCTGCCGCCCCGCCCGCCGTCCAAGGGCTACGAACGGACACCACGCGAGATGCAAACCCTCGTCCCCGACCGCGCCGCAGGCCTGATCAAGGAGTCGCGCGGCTGACCAGAGGGTGAGGACGCCCTGGTCAACCGCGCAGTCGGTACGACGGTCCGCCCGCCGGCAGCCGGTCCACGCGTTCTCACCGCAGCCGGCGGGAGTACCAGTCGGGCTCGGGACCTGCGACGGGCGCGAGGCGCAGCTTCACGTCAACGGCGTACGCACCCGACGGCGCCGCCAGCAACGGGTTGATGTCGAGCTCGGCGATCTCCGGGATCGCGTCGACCAGCCAGGCGATCCGGTGCAGAACCTGCACCACCGCGGCCTCGTCGGCGGGATCGGCCCCCCGATAGCCGGCCAGCAGCGGCGCACACCGCAGCGACCGCAGCATCTCGGTGGCGTCGAGGTCGGTGAGCGGAAGCCCCCGCCAGCGCCGGTCGGCGAGCAGATCGGTCAGTACGCCGCCGCTACCAACCATCACGACGGGCCCGAACAACGGGTCCCGGACCATCCCGATCACCAGCTCGGTGCCCTTGGGAGCCATCGCCTGAACGACGACCCGCTGGTCGCCGATGGCCGCAACCATCTCGTCGTACGCCGACTCCACGGCCTGCCGGTCGGTCAGGCCGACCACGACTCCCCCGACGTCGGTCTTGTGGACGATCCCTTCCGCCGCGGTCTTGAGCACCAGCGGATAGCCAACGGATCCGGCTGCCGCGACGACCGCGCTCCGGCCCGACGCCTGCAGGGCCGGGACGACCTCGATCCCCGCGCAGCGCATCAACTGCTCGGCGTGGCGCGAGTCGATCCAGCCACCGGTCGGATCGTGCCGCAGGTAGTTGCGAACGACCATCTGCGCGCCGTCGCGATCCACCGTGTTCAGCACCGGCACCGCTCCCTGTGGCCGCGCTCGCCACTCGGCGTACCGGACCACGTGGGACAGCGCGCGCACGGCGCTCTCCGGGAACGGGAACACCGGCAGGCGTGAGCCGTCCTCCAGCGCCACCAAGGGCGCGGCCTCGGGCGCGCCCAGGCTGTTCACCAGCACCGGCAGATCCGTGCCGGCCGCCGCCGCGGCCACCGCGCGGTAGGCGTCGCCGACACTGCCGGCGCGGGTCGCGGCGTAGCAGACCAGGACGGCGTCAACCTCACCACTGTCCAGCACCGTCCGTACGGCGCGCTCGATCGTTCGCGGCGAAGCGGCCGCGCCGAGATCCACCGGATTGCCCGCACCGACGGCACCCGCGGCATCAGCCAACTCTTGCTGCGTCGGCGCGCTGAACTCCGGAACCTCCAGCCCGAATCGTCCCGCAGCATCGGCGGCCAGGACTCCGGCGCCACCCGCATTTCCGATCACAGCCAACCGTCGACCGCGCGGCAGCGGCCGCCCGGCCAGCACCCGGGCGGTGTCGACGAGCTCCTCCAGCGTCTCCATCCGCAGTACGCCGGCCTGGTCGAACAGCGCGTCGACCGCCGTGTCCGGGGTCGCCGCGGCCGCGGTGTGCGAGGCACCCGCGCGCCGTCCACCGCTGGACCGGCCGCCCTTGACGACCAGGATCGGCTTCGTCCGCCCGACCGTCCGGGCGATGCTGCCGAATTTGCGCGGGTTGCCGAACGACTCCAGGTACAGACCGATCACCTCGGTCCGTGGCTCGTGCCACCAGTGCAGCAGCAGGTCGTTGCCGCTGACATCGACCTTGTTGCCGAGCGAGACGAACTCGGAGATGCCGAGGCCGGACCGCCCGGCCTGGTCCAGCACCGCGATACCGATCGCGCCGGACTGGGCCGCGATCGCCAACGTCCCGGGCGCGGGAGCGAGGCTCGCGAACGTGGCGTTGAGCCGCACGTCCGGAGCGGTGTTGACAATGCCCAGACAGTTGGGCCCGATCAGCCGGATGCTGTGCTGCCGGGCCACCGCCAGGATCCCAGCCTGTTCACGGTTGCCCTCGGCACCGAGCTCGGAGAATCCCGAGGTCAGGATCACCGCGCCGGCCACGCCCGCGCGACCGCACTCGACCAGCACGGCGCGGACGTGTTCGGCGGGAACCGCGATCACGACGAGGTCGACCGGACCGGGGACCGCCCCGATCGACGCGAAGGACTCGACGTCGGCGATCCGGTCGGCGTACGGGTTGACGGCGTACAGGCGCCCCGCGTAGTCGCCCTCGGCCAGGTTCCGCAGGACTTCGTGGCCGATCCCGCCCGGCCGACGGCCGGCGCCGATCACGGCCACCGCGCGGGGTGACAGCACCGGACGCAACGACTGGTCCTCGGCCTTGCCTTCGCGCTCGGCCATCCGGTCGAGGGTCCGCGCCGAGTACGACGTGTCGAGCGACAGCTCGACCAGCCCGCTGTCCAGCGTGCGCACCTGCTCGAAGCCGGAGTTGGCGAACACCTTCAGCATCGCGCCGTTCTCGGCCAGCGTGTCAGCCAGAAGTCGCTTGATGCCGTGCTCACGGGCCAGCGCCGCGAGCTGCTCGAGCATCAGCGTCCCGATCCCACGACCTTGGACGGCGTCGTCGAGCAGGAAGGCCATTTCGGCCTCACCGCGGCGCAGCAGCTCGTAGCTCGCGACGCCGACCAACTGGCCCCCGTACTCGGCGACGAGGCCCGCGTGATCGCGACCGGCGTCGGCGAGGTGATGGGCGTGCTCGTCCGCGTTCAGGCGGCTGACCCCGAAGAACCGCAGATAGATGGTGCGGTCCGAGACGCGATGGTTCAGCGCCTTCAGCGCGTCCTCGTCATCGGCCCGCAGCGGACGGATCCTGACCACGGAACCGTCCGCGGCCAGGACGTCCCAGCCGCTCACGGTGGCTACGGACACGGGCTCTTCCAGGGTCGTCACAGCAGGTCCTCTCGGTTTCACGTGGTCAACGCGCCGGCCGGCACCGGCTTGCGGATCTTCCGGACGACGTCGATCCGGTGCGCCGGTACCAGCAGGGCCGCCATCGGCCGGACCCCGACGGTCGGTGCCGCGAGCAACTGATCGAACCCGCGCTGCTCGCGGTAGGCGATCGACGGGGCACTGAACGCCGCCGCGTAGCACCGCTTCACGGCCGCGAGCAGGTCCCGCCCGTTGCCGACGTTCAGGAACGACTCCGGCCGCCAGGCCGGGCCGGGTAGACCGGTCGTGTTCTCGTTGCGGACGGCAACCAGGGTCCCGTCGCCGCCGAGCTCCTCGTACGCCGCCAGGATCTCCTCGGCCAGTTCCGCGGGAAACCTCGACCACGCGATCGCCGTACGGATCGCCGCCGCGACGGCGACCAGGTCCCGGCCGCGCCGGTACCGGCGAACCTCCGCCGCGATGACGGGCCGAAGCCGCGCGGACCGGACGAACTGCCGGTACGTCTCCGGCGTGGTCGCGAACGCCGTACCGGCGTTGGTGCTCCACCGGGTGATGTGCTCGTTCATGACAGTGTCCTTTCCGCGCGTCAGGGAATCAGAGACAGCAGCCGATGCCTCATCCGAGGAGACGAGGCACCGGCTGGTTCGGGGTGGTCAGCGGAGCCAGGAGTAGCGCTGGACCAGGGTGGTGGCGGACCAGACCTTGCCGAAGCCCCAGGTGTTGCCGGCGGCAACCAGGGCGAGGACGATCAGGGTGATGGCGCCGAGGATGTGGTCGTCGAGGAACGGGTTGGTCTCGGGCGGCAGCGCGGCGGACCACATCATCAGGTAGAGGACGGTGCCGGACACGGCGGCGATCCGCATCCCGATGCCGAGCATGAGCGCCAGGCCGATGCCGAGCAGCGCGATCATGAACAGCGGGGTGACCCAGAAGTCGCCGACCAGGGACCGGTAGAAGTCGGCGAACGGGCCGCTGGTGCCCTTGCCGAGGAAGCCCGCGGTCGGGTCTCCGCCGTCGATCCAGCCCTTGCCGGCCGGGGTGGCGTAGCCGAAGCCGAAGACCTTGTCCACGAACGCCCACAGGAACGTGAAGCCGAACGCGATCCGCAGGACGGCCAGGGCGCGTCCGGCGGCAGTGCTGATGCGGGCCGGCTGGGTACCGGTCGTGGCGGCAGAGTTACCAGTGGTGTTCTGGTGCCGGTGGCCGAGGGTCGTCATGGTCTGTCCTTCGTTCGGTCTGGTTGATGCCTCAAGCTTCGGCAACAGCGCCGTGCTCGCATCAGGGCCGTGAGTCCTCGATCCGGCCCGCCAAGGTCCCGAGGACGCAGGACCTTGGCCGCGACCTGGTACGGCGCGGTGTCATCGGTCCCGTCACGACGGGACTCACGGCCCTGCTGCCCGGCGAACGCGCCTCGCACGGTGGATAGCAGCCGCAGAGGAGGCGCGCCCATGAACAACTGGATCACCCGCGGTCCCATCGCCGTCGAGATCGACGGCGCGAGTCCGGCCGTCCTCGACTTCGCGTGGCAGGAGGCCGCGCGGGCTCGCGCGGATCTGGTGATCGTCGCCCCGTACCAGAATTTCTTGCCCACGGCGGGGACCGGTGCCTTGCAGCCGTCCGCGGCGGCCGAACGGTCACTTGAAGCGGCCTCCGCACAGTTGCGGGAGCGAGACGCCGGCCAGGTCGAGATCACGACCCTGGCGGTGAACGGTCCGCGACTCGAGGTGCTCGCCGACGTCGCAGCGCTCGCCCGCCTGCTGGTGGTCGGCGCACCGCACCCGCGTGGACCTCACGGTCTCGTCGCGGCCCAGCGCTGGTTGCAGTTGGCCTCGCGGACCGGACGTCCGCTCGTCGTCGTTCCGCGTCGCCGGCCGCTCTCGGCCGCCGTCAACAGCGTCGCCGTCGGCATCGACGGCACCGAGCTCTCCCTGGAGGCGGTCGCCTTCGCCTTCGAGACCGCGGCCAACCGCAACGCCGAGCTGCTGGTGATCCACTCCCACCACACGCCGTACCGGACCCGCGGCGACGCGGCCTCGGCGGAGCTGACCGTGGCGGAGACCCTGGCCGGCTGGGACGAGGAGTACCCGAACGTGAAGGTCAGCCGGCTGGTCACCGCACGTCCGGTCGTCGACGTCCTCGTCCGCGAAAGCGAGAACCACGGCCTCGTCGTGCTCGGCGCGCACGCCGGACCGGTCCCCGCGAACGACCCGGTGGCCCGCCGTTCGATCGCGGAGATGACCTGTCCGGTCGCGATCGTCCCCCACCACGTCACGCGGACCGAGATCGACCGCCTGAACCGCAGCAGGCTCGGCGCGGCGGCCTCCTGAAATCGGGACTTTCGGCCCTGCTCGCGGGCGCCGGTCGTGGTGAAGGTGGAACCACCCCCTTCCAGGAGGACGAGATGCGTACCGAGACCAGGGCCACCACCGAACAGGCCACCGCCGTACGGCGGGCGACCCTCGACCAGGGACAGCCGGCCGGCTGGTTCCCGCGTGCGTTCGGGGAGGTCGCCGACTACCTGCACCGCCATGGGATCGCGCCGTACGGCTACCCCTTCGCCCGCTGCCACCGGGTGGCCGACGGACGGTTCGAGGTGGAGGCCGGCTTCCCGGTCGCGGTCCCGATCGACGGCAACGGCACGATCGAGCCGTCGAGCCTGCCCCGGGGACAGGTGCTGGCGGTGTGGCACGTCGGCGCTCACGAGACGGTCGGTACGGCGTACCGGGCCGTCGACGAATGGCTGCGGAACGAGAGCGCCGCTTCGACGGGCGATCCGTGGGAGGTCTACCACGACCTCCCGACCGGCGACCCGCTGCGCCGGCGAACGGAGATCCTCCAGCCGATCACCTTCGCCGGCGCCTGACTGCCGCAGACTGTTTCGAAGTTCTTCGATTGACCGGATGATCAGTTGGTCAAACCACCGTTGGTGAGGAGTGCGCCATGAACGAGAGTGAGTTCGCCGTGGATCTGCGGCGCCGCGTCGCGGAAGCCGAGCGGGCGCTGGACACAGCGCGAGCCGAAGGCGACTTCTACGGGATCGACGTCCGGACGGGCGAGCTCGACAGCTTGCTGCGCGTGGCGGCGGAGAACGGGATCGATCCGGGACACTGAGGTGTGACTGCCGAAGAGGTGTTCCCCGTCCTGGATCTCCGGCTCGCCTGCCGAACGGTCGGCACGGGCCGCCCAGTGGTGTTCGTCCACGGCAACCCGACCTCGTCGTACCTGTGGCGAAAGGTGATGAGCCCCCGCCTTGGCCGTTGCATCGCGCCCGACCTGCCAGGCATGGGTCGCCCGGACCCGTCGCCGGAATCGCCTACCTGGAGACCCTCGTCGCGCCGGTCACCTGGGACAGCCCGAACGCGCCCAACCCGGACCTGTTCAGACCACTCCGCAGCCCGGCCGGTGAGCAGATGGTCCTGACCGACAATGTCTTCATCGAACAAGTCCTCCAGGCCGGCACACTGCGGCAGCTGGACGACGCAGACCTCGCGGCGTACCGGCGTCCCTACCTCGACCCCGGCGAATCACGCCGCCCGATGCTCACCTGGGCCCGAGAGATCCCCATCGACGGCGAACCCGCCGACGTCCACGACGTCGTCACCGCGAACGCCCAGTGGATGAGGACCTGCGACGTCCCCAAGCTCTTCGTCAACGGCGCTCCCGGCGCACTGCTCACCGGCCCACTGCGTGAACTCTGCCGCACCTGGCCGGCTCAGGTGGAGGTCACGGTCAACGGCTCCCATTTCTTGCCCGAGGACTCCCCTGCCGAGATCGAATCCGCGCTGGCACAGTGGATTTCACGACTGCCGCAGAGCATCTGAGTACGGCGGTCCTCAGCTGCGCGGAGCTGCCTGGGCAGCGGTGCGGAGAGTGCGGATCGGCGAGCAGACGATCCACAGCGTCGCGGTCGCCAGGCTGGCCGCGCCGAGGGGCATCGTGCCCAGGTGATGAGCCGGTAGGCGGCGTTCGCGCGGCCGAGCAGGGCGGTCGGGGTCGCGACCTGGCGGATGGTGACGGCGTGAGCGTTGGAGGCGCCGATGCCGATTCCCATCACCAGGAACACGGCGATCAGCAGGCCGACCGCTCCCGGTGTTCCCGGGGCCACGCGCGCCGAGGCGAGTGGTGCGGTGTTGCCGAGGGCAAGCGCTCCGACGAGAACCCACCCGTAGCCCCAGCGGGCACTGAGCCGGCTGCCGAACCAGGCGCCGGCGAAAGAGCCCAGCCCGCCCGCGACCAGCACCGCGCCGACGGCTGCCGGTGAGAAGACCAGATCGCGTACGGCGTACAGCAGGAAGCCGACGGTGAAAACCTCCTGGAACAGGTTGAACGTCATCGCCCCGTCCACAACCACCGGAAGTCCCGGCTCGACCAGGCACTGCGCGCTCCCCCGGTCGGCTCCTGCACCTGCTCACTCGTGGCCATCGCCCTCACCTCTCTCGGTTCTCGATGTCCTCTCCGCGTGTTGCCAAGGCGGCCTTCGAGGCATCGGGCATCTGCCTTAGACCCCACCGCCTTGGTCGAGAACCGGTGGCCGGCGGTAGCCAGGTGCGATCCCGGCCGCCTCCAGCCCACGAGCGACGGCGAGCAGTTTCGCGTCCGACCAGCGCGGACCGACCAACTGCAGGCCGACCGGTACGCCGTCGCCGTCCACGCCGGCGGGCACGGTCAGCGCAGGCAACCCCACCAGGCTCGAGAACGCGTACAGGAAACCCTGCTCGTGGTACGGAACTTGGTTGCCGTCGACATCGAACGTCTCGGCGTCGCAGTGCGGGAAGGCCACCGTCGCCGCGGCCGGCATCACCAGCGCGTCGTACTCGTGGAAGAAGGCGTCCCAGGTCGCGACCACCGCGTCCCGCCGATGCAGGAGATCCAGGTAGCCGAGCAGCCCCTGCTCACGCGGGTCGCTGGTCAGCATGGTCAGCAGGTCGCCGAACAGCTCCAGCTGCGTGTCCCAGTCCACGTCGGGCAACGCCTCGACGACCGCCCCGCCGGCGTTGACCACCCCCTTGCCCAACGCGCGTACCCGATCACTCAGTACGCCGGCGATCGGCGCACCGGGAATCGTCGGCGCGACCGCCAGCCGCATCCCCCGTACGGCGACGTCGGCGCGATGCTCGAACGGCACCGGCGACACGTCGGCGTCGTACCCGTCCGGCCCGGCGATGATCGACAGCAGCAGTTCGAGGTCGTTGAGGCTCCGCGCGATCGGGCCGAGCGACGCCATCACCCGAACCGGCCGTGGTCCTGGAGTCCTCAGGAAGCCGGTCAGCGGAACCAGGTGCTCGGTCGGCTTGAGTGAGTACACGCCGCAGAACGCCGCGGGCTGCCGCAACGACCCCGCGAGGTCCGAGCCGATCTCCGCGGGGGTCAGCTCGGCCGCGACAGCGGCGGCCGCACCGCCACTCGATCCGCCGCACGTTCGCGAAACGTCCCACGGGTTGCTGGTCCGGCCGAAGATCGCGTTGGCGCTCTGGTAGTCCGCGAGCCAGGCCGGAACGTTCGTGTGCCCGATCAGGTTCGCGCCGGCCGCCCGCAGCCGCGCCGCGATCGCGCCGTCGGCAGTCGCGACCCGATCCAGCTCCGGTGCTCCCACAGTGGTTCGGAGTCCGGCGACGTCGTGCGCGTCCTTGAGAGTCATCGGTACGCCGTGCAACGGACCGATCGGTTGCCCGGCCGCCAAGGCCCGGTCGTCTTCGATCGCACGCTCCCGGGCGCCTTCCACGTCCAGCGAGACGACCGCGTTCACGGCTTCGTTCCGGGTGGCGATCTGCTCCAGGTAGGAGTCCAGGACGTCGACCGCGGACAGTTCGCCGTCGGCGAGGAGACGGGCCAGTTCGGTCAGTGAGAGTGCCTGCATCGGAATCTCCATCTCGGTGCTCATCGGGCCTTGCGGGCCAGGAAGGTGAGCCAGGTGTCTCCGTCGCCGTCGTCGTACCGCTGGCTCCAGTCGACCCGCAGGCCGGCGTCGCCGAGCAGGCCGGCGTACTCGGCCTGGTCCCAGTACGACATGAGGTAGTCGCCGCTGGTCTCACCGGCGCCTTCGCGAACCGACACCAGGAACGCGCCCGCCGGGCGTAAAGCTCGCGCGATCTTGCGGAGAACGACCGGCGTGGACCTCCGGTCGACGTGGATCAGAACGCAGAGAGCCAGCACCCCGTCGTACTGCCCGGGCACCTCGTCGCTGATCACGTTCAGCGGCTCGACCTGCCGGCCGCGCGACGCCTGCAGCTCGCGGAACGCGCGGGTGGCATCGGTACGACGGACCGTCGCGCCGCAGGCCTCGACGAAGTCCGCGTCGCGGCCGGTCCCGGAGCCGATCTCCAGCACCAGGCCGCCGGGCGGCAGCGCGTCGATCAGCCGCAGCAGGGCCTGTTCGGTGAAGGTGGGTGGGAAGTCGTCCATCTGTGCGGCGTACTGGAGCGCTTCCCGCTCGTACGACGCGATCGTCGAGTTGGTCATGAGGTCCTCCGAGGAGTCGGTTCGTCCTGACCCCAACTCTTCGGCTAAGGCACCGCGTCGCACATCGGCCAGATGCCCTAGTCCAGGTCGAACAGCCTCAGCCGATGGGCGACGGCCGCGGCCTCACCGCGTGAGCCGACGCCGAGCTTGCCGAGGATGTTCGACACGTGCACGCTCGCGGTCTTGGGCGAGATGAAGAGCTCGTTCGCGATCTCGCGGTTGCTCCGGCCCGACGCGACCAGGTTCAGTACGCCGAGCTCGCGCTCGGTCAGCCGGAACGGCTCGTCGACGACGGTCGCCGGAGCGTCGGCCAGATCGACCCGCATCCGCTGCGCGAGGGTCGTGACCTGCCGGTGCAGGACGTGCGCACCGATCGTGCCCGCGAGCGCGGCGGCCTGCCGCAGGCTCGAAGCGGCCGCTGCCCGATCGCCTTCACCCGCCGAGGCCGTCGCGGAGCGCATCAAGGCGTAGGCCCGCGGATAGGGCCTGGCCAGATCGTTCCAGGCGGCCGCCGCGGCGTCCCAGAGCGCAGGATCCTGCGGTCTGGCCAGCTCCGCGCGGACCACCTGCGCGTGCGCCCTCTCGACTGGCCACGGTGTCGGCGTACCAACGGCAAGCGACTCCAGGTCAGCCGTCGATCCCGACTCCGCGCAGGCTCGGCTCGCCGCGGCCAGGAGCGGCCACAGGTAGCGAGGATCGCCACCGCGTCCGATCTCCGCGACTGTCGACGCCACAGCCAGTGCACCGGCCCGGTCGCCGTCGGCGTACTTCTGCTCCAGCTCCAGCTGGGCGCGCGGCAGCGCGTGCTGGGCCTCGGTTCGGGGGTCCGCCAGGCCGGCCAGCTCCGCCAGCGTGGACTCGATCACCGCGGACTCACCGCGCGCCACCGCGATCCGGCCGCGACAGAGCAGCAGGTTCATCCGGCCGTACGGCGCCGGCTCGAGATCGAGCGCGCGCTGGACGATCTCGAGCGCCTCCTCCCACTGGCCCGCGGACACCAGCGACTCGGCCAGGTTCTGGGCGATCAGCTCGGCGACGTACCGCGCTGATCCCAACTGCGAGGTCCGGAGCAGCCCGGCGCGTCCGGCCTCGATCGCGGCGGCATGGTTGCCCCGGCTCTCGTTGGCGTGGGTCAGGCCGACGTACGCCAAGAGCTCCAGTCGGACCGAGCCCGCGCGGACGGCGAGCTGCAGCGCTTCGGTCAGGAAACCGAGCGTGTCCGCGCCTTCGCGGGTGCCGAGGTGGGCCTGCGTGATCAGGGCCTCGGCGCGGATCGCGTCGTCCTCGGAGGTCTCCGCGAGTTCGCACAGCTCGTTTCCGAGCGGGAGTGCCTCTTCGCGAAGGTCGTGCCGCATGAGGACGCGAGCCAGCTGCCCGAGGGCCTGAGCACGAACGGGTCCGGGGCGGTCGGCCAGCCGGACGGCCTCGCGGAGATCGTCGACCTGGCCGGGAAGCAGCCGCTCCTGCCGAAGCTCGGCCCGGCGCAGCACCAGCGCGGCCAGGCGTTCGCCGCCGGCGTCGGAGAGCTTGCCGATCGCGAGCTCGACGAGGGTCAGCCCGCGCTCTGGGCGCCCGGCCCACAACGCGGCATCGGCCGCGAGTTCGAGCGCTCCGACATGATCGACCCCCGTCACGGCGGCCGCATCCGGGACGCTGTCCCACAGACGCAGCACCTGCTCGAGCATGCTCAGCTGCTCGGCGTACCCCAAGCCGTGGCGGGATTCGCCGGCCGCCTGCCAAGCCGCCCGGAGCGCTCGCTCGTCGTCGTGGGCACCGTTCCAGTGAACGGCCAGCCGGGCGGCGGTCCCCGGCGTAACGTCTGCTTCGAGGGCTTCGGCGTACGCACGATGCCAGCGGCTGAGCTCACCGGCCATCAAGTCCGCACTGACGGCCTCACGGATCAGCGCATGCCGGAACGCGTAACCATCAGGCTCGGTGACCACGACATTGGCCGCGGCGGCGGGCCGCAGCGCATCGGTCAACGCCGCATCGTCGAGGCCGGTCACCCCAACCAGGAGCCGGTGTCCCACTCGAACACCGCCCACGGCCGCGGCCCTGACGACCTCCCGAGTCTCGGCAGGCAGGCCGTGCACGACCTCGAGCAACAGGTCACGCAGGGACGCCGGAAGATCTGCCCGGACGGATCCGTCCGGGTTCGTCATCGTCTCGGTGAACAGCGGGACCCCGTCACCACGCTCGTAGATCGCCTTCACAACGGCGGGCGAGGCCGCCCGGCCGAGGATGCTCTCCAGCTGGTCCGCGACCTGGCTCTGCGTCAGCCGCGGCAGCTCGATGCTGACCACAGCCGCGGACCGCGCCATCCGGGCCAGCAGCAGTCGCAGAGGGTGCCCACGATGCAGTTCCTCGGACCGGAACGTCACGATCAGGACGACCGCGTTCCACCGCAGGTTGGCCGCCAGGAAGCTGAGCAGGTCCCGGGTCGAGTCGTCGGCCCAGTGCGCGTCCTCGATCACCACCACGACCGGCTGCGCCGCGGCCAGCCGCTCGAACAGCCGCAGGAAGACCTCGAACAGCCGGGCCCGGGCCATCTCCGGGGTCCCACCACTCGGCGGCGTACCGAACTCGGGCAGCAACCAGGCCAGCTCCGGAGCGCCGTCGACCAACTCGGCGATCTCGTCCGGCCCTCGTCGCCGCAGCAGATCTCGAAGCGCGCCGGTGAAGGGCGCGTACGGGAGAACGCCCTCGCTCAACTCAACGCAGGCGCCGGCCAGGGCAAGCGCCGTCTCGTCCAGCTGAGCAACGAACTCTTCGGCGAACCGCGACTTCCCACCGCCCGCCTCGGCCCCGACCAGGACGAGCCGCGAGTCTCCCGCCCGTGCCGCGTCGTACGCAGCTCGCAGTGCCGCGAGCTCGGCGTCCCGCCCGCAGAACCGCGGACTCAGCCGACCGACACGCCCGATGTCGCGCACGCGCTACCTCCGATCAGCTCATTGCAGCACACCGGTGGTCCACCAGATCGCCGCTGGTGAGGGTCAGTTCGTCGGCGCGTTGGCACGCCACTTGGTGGTCGGGCGCGATCTCTCGCCAGACCGGGGCCTCGACTCGGCAGCGGTCGAGTAGGGGCACCGGGGATGGAAGTAGCAGCCGCTCGAACGCCGAAGCCGCTGGCTGATCAGTGTGCAACGACTTCGACGTCGTCGGTGAACGCGATCCGTTCTTGAGCTTCCGTGCCGACGGTAGTGGATGCCGGTAGGTCCACGCGGCGTCGGCGTTGGTCGCGCCGTACACGGTGACGCTGTAGTACGACGCGATGCCCTTCCACGGGCACAACGACTTGGTCGGGCTGGGCGTGAAGTACTCCTGGCGAAGAGCTGACTCCGGGAAGTAATGGTTGCCGTCGACAACTACAGTGTCGTCGCTCTCAGCCAGCACCACACCGTTCCACACCGCACGTACCGTCATCGGTATCAACCTTCTGTCCCACGCCGACCAAGCCCAGGCTGGCCAGTACCCAGGGCGAACCCGACTGACGCGACCGAAGTACGGGTCGGTCGGCGCCGCGGTGGCCGAGGTCCGATCCGCGCAGCCATCAACCCTTGTCGCAGGTGTGCTGACAATTTCCTCGGCCGACCTGAGTGCGAGACGTTGGGTCGGATGCTCGCGGTCACGACAGTGAAGCAGGCAGTGATACATCACGCTTGGTCACCGAGATCGGTAACGAAGGACCCCGGTTCCGCGATAGCCAAGATGGGTGGGGTCGGTTCTTCACAGCGTGTGCAGTTGCGGTGGCCGGCCGTTGCTCGCTCGGGCGCCTTGCCCGGGCGAAATCGGGGGAATCATGTCCGTTCAAACGAAGTTGCTCGCTGGGTTGAACCGGTCGGTCAGACCGTTGGGGGTGCAGCTCACTCGCGGTTACAGCAGCGATGCGGCCATCAGCCCGTTCCTGCCGATGCGGAGGACTGTGGCGAAGGCCGAGCGGGCCGGCCTGTCCGTGGGCGACTACCTCGACCGCTACAGCGCGGAGCCCGGAGCGACGGCGGCGACCGTCGAGGCGATGCTGCGTCTAGGGGGCCTGGAGAAAGGGGTCGAGCGCGTCTGCGAGATCGGCCCCGGGTCCGGTCGCTACGCGGCTCCTGTCTTGACTGCGCTGCAACCACGCTCGTACGAGGTGTACGAGACCGCAGCGGACTGGATTCGCTATCTGCGCAAGGAGTTCCCCCAGCTGACCGTGCAGCCGGCCGACGGGCACACTCTGCGGCACACGGCGACCGAGTCGGTCGATCTGGTCCACTCTCACAAGCTGTTCAACTACATCCCGTTCGTCGCCACGTTGGGATACCTGGCGGAGATGGCGCGGGTCGTCCGGCCGGGCGGAGTGGTCGCGTTCGACGTCATGACCGAGGACTGCCTGAACGATGCCGCCACCACTACGTGGCTGGACCATCCCGACCGGGGAATCATCTACTCGCTGACCCCGCGTCGCTGGGCGCTCGATTTCCTGGCGCGACGAGGGCTCGACCTGCTCGGCAATCACTTCGTCCCGCTCAGCGGTATGCGCACCGAACTGCTGGTCTTCCGGCGCCGCTGATTCGCCAAGGTCCTGGTCGGCGGTCAGGTTGGCCGCCTGCTGGCACACCTCCACACAGCTCGTCCGAGGCCATCCGCGAACGCGGCTACGCCGTCGTACCGATCGTGTGACGTCGCCGGCAGTGACCGACCTCATAATCCCCTCACTTGACCCTCACACTGCTGTGAGGGTTCGAGCCTGGGGGCATGCGAAACCGAACGGCACAGCCGACCGGCATCCCGGCGGCGACTCCCACGAAACAGCGACTCCCTCTGGCGCCCCTGGCCGCGATGGCCACAGCCTCCTTCATCACCGTCCTGACCGAGGCACTGCCCGGAGGCCTGCTGCCCGCGATGAGCGGCGACCTGCGGGTGAGCGAGTCCGCGATGGGCCAGGCGGTGACCGTCTACGCGATCGGCTCCGCGGTCGCGGCGATCCCATTGTCCGCCGCCACGTCCGGGTGGGGGCGCAAGAGGTTGCTCCTGGCCACGATGGCCGGGTTCGCCGTCGCCAACACGCTCACCGCGATCTCCGACCAGTACCTGCTCACGATGGTCGGCCGCTTCATCGCGGGAGTCTGCGGTGGGCTGGTCTGGGCGATGATGGCGGGCTACGCGCGGCGGATGGTGCCCAGTTCGCTGCACGGCAAGGCGATCGCGGTCGCGATGGCCGGGACGCCGCTCTCCCTCGCGCTCGGCGTACCGGCGGGAACGCTGCTCGGTCAGGCGCTCGGCTGGCGGATCGCCTTCGTGACGATGAGCCTCATCGCCGTGGCCGTGCTCGGGTGGCTCCACCTGACGGCCCCGGACTTCCCCGGCGAACAGCGCGAGCGTCGGTCCCGGGTCGCGCACACGGTGCGCCTTCCTGGCGTGACACCGGTTCTGCTCGTCGTCCTGACCGTCGTCCTGGCGCACACCATCCTCTACACCTACATCGCGACGTTCCTCGACAAGTTCGGCATGGTCGGCTCCACCGCGCGAGTCCTGTTCGTCTTCGGTACGGCGTCGGTGGCGGCCATCTGGTTCGTGGGCTCCCACATCCACCGCCACCTGCGCCGGCTCACCGTCACCGGCACCCTGCTGTTCGCCGCCGGGGCGACCCTGCTGGCAACGCTGGCCGGCAGCCCGGGCTTCGTGTATGCCGCAGCGGCCCTGTGGGGACTCGGATTCGGCGGCATGGCGACCCTTCTCCAGACAGCACTGGGCCAAGCGGCCGGCCCGGCCGCGGACACCGCTCAGGCCATGCTCGTCACCCTGTGGAACACCGCGCTTGCTCTCGGCGGAGTCGCGGGTGGTCTGCTCCTCGACGGACTCGGCGCCGGATCGTTCCCCTGGTCGGTCCTCGCGATCCTCGCTCTGGTTCTGGTCACCGTGGTCGTCGACAGGCACGGGTTTCCCGCACCTCGGTCGACGGCCACGGGGCAGTGAGCCGCGTCGTACCGTGGAAGCCATGAGGATCGGAGAGCTTGCCGAGCGGACGGGCGTGTCCCGGCGCCTCCTGCGCTACTACGAGGAGCAGCGCCTGATCACGCCCACCCGCGCGGCCAACGGCTACCGCGAGTACCAGGAGGCGCACCTGGACATCGTGCTCCAGATCAAGGGGCTGCTCGACGCCGGACTGCCGACCCGGATCATCCACCAGCTCCTCCCCTGCCTGAACCAGCCGCAGACCATCCACGTTCCCGATGTGACCCCGGAGATGATCGTCACCCTCCAGCAGGAACAGGCCCGCCTGTCCGAACGCATCGAGTGCCTCAGACGCAACCGGAAGGCGATCGCCGACTACCTCGACACGGTCGTGTCGATCAAGTCGGCGAACGTCCGGACGACTGATCAGCGCGCGTCCGCGTGAAGCCCCGCCCGCGGCGAGGGATCACTTCGGTACGACGGTCAGCAGGTCGGCCAGGTCGATGCGGGTCAGGAACTCGCGGCGGATGCGGTCGGCGACGTCGCTGACTTCCTCGGAACCGTCGTTCGCCGGGTCGATCGTGACGCGGTACGGGCGCTCGCCCGCCGGGAGGTCGACGATCCTGGCGATCTCGGCCGAGACCAGGGAGGCGTCCGCGTCGGCCGGGGCGAGGGCCGCGAGCTTCTGCGACACCTGCTCCATCAGGCCGGCGTAGTGCTTCTCGTACTCCGCCTCGACCGCCGCGTCGGCCGGGCGGCCGCTGTGGGCGAAGTGGTTGGTGCCGTGGGTGAACGAGCCGGGGACGACGATCGAGGTCTCGATGCCGAAGCGGGCCAGTTCGGCGGCGTAGCTGACGGCGAGCGAGTCCATCGCCGCCTTCGCTGCGAAGTACGGCGCCAGGTACGGCGGAGTGCCGCCCTTGACGCTCGAGCTCGACACCCAGATCACGAGCCCCTCACCACGAGCCCGCAGGTGCGGGAGCGCCGCGCGGTTGACGCGCTGGGTGCTGAGCACGTTGACGTCGTACAGCTCCGCGAGCTGCTCGGGGGTGAAGGCCTCGGCCGGACCGACGACCATGTGTCCGGCGTTGTGGATCAGTACGTCGATGCGTCCCTGCTCGTCGATGACCTGGGCCACCGCGGCGTCGACCGAGTCCTGCGCGTTGACGTCGAGCTCGATCGAGCGCAGGTCGACGTCGTGCTCGGTCGAGTAGTCGGCCGCGGCCTGGACCTGCGGCGCGTTGCGCCCGGTCGTTTCCCGCATCCCGGCGTACACGGTGCTGCCCCGGTCGGCCAGTGCCCGTGCGGTCAGGGCCCCGAACCCGCTGGAGGCCCCGGTGATGACGACGACGTTGCCCATGTCCTTCTCCGTGTTCTCGAGGTGGTCTCTTGGTGTCGGGTGACGACGGCGCCGTCAGATGATTCCGCCGTTGGTGTAGATGATCTGGCCGTTGACCCAGCGCGCCGGGCCGGCCAGGAACGAGACGACCTCGGCGATGTCCTCGGGCCGGCCCAGCCGCTCGAGCGGCGGCATCTTGGCGAGGTTGTCGATCGTGGCCTCGTCCTTGCCGTCGAGGAACAGGTCGGTCGCCGTCGGGCCGGGCGCGACGGCGTTGACGGTGATGTCGCGGCCGCGCAGCTCGCGGGCGAGCACGAGCGTCATCGCGTTCACCGCGCCCTT
Organism: Kribbella lupini; assembly: GCF_039529595.1. Taxonomy (NCBI): domain Bacteria; kingdom Bacillati; phylum Actinomycetota; class Actinomycetes; order Propionibacteriales; family Kribbellaceae; genus Kribbella; species Kribbella lupini. The sequence continues at coordinate 2,504,739 of NZ_BAAANC010000001.1, forward strand.
GCTCGCCGCGTACGCCGAGTACGACGGGAACTGTAGCTTCGCCACCGAGGTCGAGAAGTTCACGATCGCGCCACCGGCGCGCAGCCGGCGTACGGCCTGCTGGGACACCACGAACGTGCCGCGGATGTTGGTGCGGTGCATCCGGTCGAGGTCGTCGAGATCGAGCGACTCCAGCGGGCTCAGCAGCATGATGCCGGCGGTGTTGACCACGACGTCGATGCCACCGAACTCCCGCTCGACCTGGTCGAACAGGGCCGTCATGTCGGCCTCGTCGGCGATGTCGCCGGTGACCGCGATCGCGCGTCCCCCGGCGTCCGTGATCGCCGCGACGGTCTCGTCGGCGCGGACCTTGTTGCCGGCGTAGTGCACGGCCACGGACTGCCCGTCGGCGGCCAGCCGCTCGGCGACCGCACGGCCGATGCCGCCGGACCCTCCGGTCACCAGTGCGACCCGGTTGTTGCTGTCGGTGTTCATCGTGGTCCGCCCCTCAGCTGGAAAGCGTTGTTCTGTTGCTCTCCAGCGTGGCCCCACCCGGCCTGGCGCGCGCCACGATGACGGCCGTGAACCCCACGAAAAGGGACACGGCCGCGGGGCCTAGGGCACGGTCGCCCCGGACGGGCGAGTCGAGCCGGCCGACCGGAAGCGGTGCTGGTACTTGAGCGGCGAGATGCCCAGCTGGCTGATGAAGACCCGCCGCAGCGCCTCCGACGTCCCGAAGCCGGACAGCTCCGCCGCGAGCGTGACGCTGTGCCCGGCGTTGAGGTGCGCCTTGGCCAGGTCGAAACGGATCAGCTCGAGGTACTTCGCGGGCGTCGTGTTCAGCTCCTCGTGGAACAGGCGGGTGAGGTGCCGGGGACTCACGCGGGCGAGCTCGGCCAGGGACGTGACGCTGTACGGCCGGGTCGGGTCGGCTTTCAGCTGGTCGACGACCCGGCGCAGGATCGGCGTACGAGGTCCTGGTCCCTGCAGCGTGGTGGAGAACTGGGACTGCCCGCCCGCCCTCTGCATGTACACCACGAGTGACTGCGCGACCACGCGGGTCATGTCCTGTCCGTGGTCTTCCTCGAGCAGCGCCAGGGCGAGATCGATCCCGGCGGTCACTCCGGCGGAGCTGTACGTCGTGTGGTCCTTCACGAAGATCGCGTCCGGCTGCACCGCGGTGGTCGGGTGCCGGCGGGCCAGCTCCTCGGTGTGCTTCCAGTGCGTGGTCGCCCGCTTCCCGTCCAGCAGCCCGGCCGCGCCGAGGATGAACGCCCCGGTACAGATCGACGCGATCCGACCCGACCGGTCGGCCAGGTGCACGGCCGCGTCGCGCAGCTCGTCGCGCACCGGCGTACTGGGAAAGACCTCTCCCCCGGCCACCAGCACGGTGTCGTACCGCTGCTCCGAGAAGGCCGACGCGTCGACCGGGATCCGCATCCCGATCGACGTCCGTACGTCGTTGCCGTCGGCCGACAGCATCGAGATCCGGTAGTCGGCCCCCGACAGGCACGCTTCGGCGAACACTTCCGACGGTCCGGCGACATCGAGCATCTTGGCGCCTTCGAACACCAGAACCCCCACCTGGTGGGGAGAAGTCGTCACCACGGCCGTTCCTTCCTCGAGCGGTCGACCCACCGCCTTCGGTGCTCCCGGCAACAGAACCCTGGCGGTGGCCGAAATCGAGGGATTCATGGCCCGGCGGCAGGGGCCCCGAAGGTGGTCCCACCAGCAGAGTAAGGCCATGACTCAGACCACCTCGAACCCGACCACCATCGCCGGCATCACGATCCCGGACAGCCCGCTCGCCGTCGAGGCCACGACGCTGATCCGCGAGACCACCACGCCACTGATCTTCCACCACTCCCGCCGCGTGTTCCTGTTCGGCAGCCTCCAGGCGCGCGCCCTCGGCATCACGCCCGATCCCGAGCTCCTGTACGTCGCGGCGCTGTTCCACGACACCGGCCTGGTCGCGCCGTACCGCAGCGACGACCAGCGCTTCGAGCTCGACGGCGCCGACCAGGCGCGGGCGTTCCTGCTGAACCACGGCCGCTCCGAGGACGACGCCCAGACCGTCTGGACCGCGATCGCGCTGCATACCACGCCGGAGGTCCCCTACAAGCTGGCGCCGGAGATCGCCGCCACCACGGCCGGCGTCGAGACCGATGTACTCGGTCTGCGTCTCACCAACCTGCAGGCGACCGAGATCGAGGAAGTCACCTCGGCCCACCCGCGTCCGGACTTCAAGCGGCAGATCCTGCAGGCCTTCACCGACGGCTTCAAGCACCGCCCCGACACCACCTTCGGCACCGTCAACGCCGACGTGCTCGAGCACTTCGTCCCCGGCTACCGCCACATCGACTTCGTCGACGTCATCCAGAACTCGACCTGGCCGGAGTGAGACACCCGTCAGTTGTTGGCGGTGCAGTCGAGGCGTACCTGGTCGGCGCCGACCAGGCCGAGCTGCACCGCCTGCGGCGGCATGACCGTGTTGATCGCCCAGTCCGCCGCGGTCCGCGTCCGGTTCCCGGGCAGGGAGAGCAGGTGGTAGCCGCGAGTGACCGCCTTGGCCGGCAGACCGGACAGCGGGATCCCCAGCGGGCTCGCGGCCGACTGCCAACCGCCGAGGTCGACCAGGAAACCGAGATCATGATGCTTGTACGGCGTCAGCTCGCCACCCTCCAGCGAAGCGGCCACGTTGTGCGCGACCAGCTTCCCCTGGCGCTGCGCGTGCTGCGCCGTCATCCCGGTGAACGACCCGGGCTGGGTGACGTCGGGAACGGCGGCACAGTCGCCGGCGGCGAAAACGTGCGCCCGGCCCTCGACGACGAGCGTCTCGTGGACCCGGAGTCGGCCGCGATCGGTGGCCAGCGAGAGCCCGTCGACCAACGGATCCGGCCGTACGCCGACGCACCAGACGAGCGACCGGGTGGGGATCTCCTCACCCTTCGTCATCCGCAGGCAGTCGGGCGCGGCGTACGCGACGGACTCGCCGGTACGGACTTCGACGCCGCGCTTGCGGAGGACCCGCTCGGCCGTCGACGACATCCGCGGATTGAGTCCCGGCAGGAGCCGGTCCGCGAGGTCGGCCAGCACCCAGCGCACCTTCTGCTCCCTCAGAGCCGGTAGCTGCCGTACGAGTCGTCGCGTGAACAGCTGCCCTTGGGCGGCGACCTCGGTGCCCGTGTACCCGGCTCCGACCACGACGAAGGTGCACCGCGCGTCACGTTCGTCCCGGTCCTTGGTCGCCGCGGCGAGTTCCAGCTGACGGGTGATGTGGTCGCGCAGGAACAGCGCCTCGGAGATGCTCCGGAACCCGTGCGCGTACTCCGCGACGCCGGGGATCGGCAGCAGCTTGTTGACGCTGCCCGACGCGAGGACGAGCCGGTCGAACTCCGTCGTACAGCGCTGTCCCTCCGGATCGACCCACTCGACCCCGTGCCCGTTGATGTCGACGCCGGTGACCGTGCCGAGCTTCAGCTTCACGTTCGGCAGCCGGTTGGGCAGTGACACGCAGATCCGGCGCGGCTCCAGCACTCCGGCCGCGACCTCGGGCAGCAGCGGGAGGTACAGGAAGTAGTCGGTCGGATTGATCAGGACGATCTCGGCGTCGGGCACGCTCCGCTGCAACCCCCGCGCCGCGTGATACCCCGCGAAGCCCGCCCCGACGATCACCACGCGTGCACCCTTCATGGGTGACCCCTCCCTTTCTCGTTCACCGACCGGATGGGTGGCTCAGGTCGGCCAGGCCGACGACCGGACCCGCTCGACCACGCTGAGCCGGCGGAAGTCCGGGACCAGCTCCGCCAGGATGTCAGCGTTCATCGTCCCGAAGGTGGTGTCCGGGCGATCCTTCAGCGCGTCGACGAACGTCTGGAGGAACTCGTGCTTGAAGTCCCCGCGCGGATCGGCCGCCGTCACCGCCGCCACCTCCGCGGGATCCAGCAGGTCGAGGCCGTACCCGATCGCGTCGGTCAGTACGCCGTACGTCGTGACGGCGATCTCCGGTCCCATCCGGGCGGGCACACCCGGCGTCGTGTGCAGCGCGATCGCCGTCCAGACGACGTCCGCGGCCGCCGTACCGAAGCCGTGGTCCAGCAGGAACCGCCGGGCGTGATCCGCCCCGTCCAGCTCGAACCGCTGCTCGGTCCGCGAGAACGGGGTGAGCAGACCGGCGTCGTGGAACAGCGCCGAGTAGTAGACCAGCTCCGGATCCGGCTCCAGCCCGAGCAACCGGGCGTGCATCATCGCGAAGGCGAACACCCGCCGCGAGTGCCGGTAGACGAACGGGCTGGTGTGCTCACGCGCCCACTCCGCGGCGTCGACCGCCGCCGGCGTCTCGGGGATCTGAACTGCTGGCGTGATCTCGGTCATGGACCTCGTACTTCCCGGTGTCGTCACGGCGAACGGTTCGCCCGCTCCCCACGGTGACTCACCCACCCTCCCCCGCGCCGCCCTCATCCGGCCATGAATCACACGCATCCGGACACGCCGGCCGGTACGCCGCCATCCGCCCGAATCACTTTTGCATAAGTTTGGCCCCGTCTCCGGTGGCACTTCACGGGTACCTGACCGGCGAAGTCAGATCGAGGATCCACCGATGCGAGGAGCAGCAATGAGCAACACCACGGAGTCGGTCGACGTCGATGTCGACGTCACCACCGCCTACAACCAGTGGACCCAGTTCGAGTCCTTCCCGCAGTTCATGGAAGGCGTCGACGAGATCCGGCAGACCGACGAGACCAGCACGCACTGGAAGACCAGCATCGGTGGCGTCACCCGGGAGTTCGACGCCGAGATCACCGAGCAGCACCCCGACGAGCGGGTCGCCTGGAAGTCGGTCGACGGCACCAGCCACGCCGGCGTGATCACGTTCCACCGCCTCGGCGACCAGCAGACCCGCGTCACCGCGCAGATCGACGTCGACCCCGAAGGCCTGGCCGAGACCGTGGCCGACAAGACCGGCATCATCTCCCGCCGGATCAAGGGCGACATGGAGCGCTTCAAGACGTTCATCGAGTCCCGGGGCACCGAGACCGGCAGCTGGCGCGGAGACGTCAGCCCCGGCCGCTGAGTCGAACGGCACCACGCGTCGACCGGCGGTGACGAGCTGCTCGCGGACAGGCGGGGTCCAGTCCACGAGCAGCTCGTCAGCCTGTCGCTTTCCGTCCTTGCGCTCTCCCATACCCTCCACACTGTGAGCATCCAGCAGGACTCCCTCGAACCAGACGTTCGTCACCTGGTCGGCATCGGGCTGCCAGGCCTCACCGTCAGGACCGTCACGCGGCTCGGTGCGGGCCTGGACAACGTCGCGTACGACGTGAACGGCGAGCTCGTGGTCCGCATCGCCCGCGAGCCGGAGTCGGTACGCCGGGAGGCCGCGCTGCTGGCCCGCGTCGGCGAGGTGAGCCCGCTTCCGGTGCCCGAGCCGATGTTCGTGCTGGAGGAGCACCACTGCCTGGCCTACCGGAAGGTCCCCGGTACGCCGCTCCTCGAGGTCCCGATCGACGACCGAGGGCGGGTGTCCCAACCCGTCGGCGCGCAGCTCGGCGCGTTCCTCGCCCTACTGCAGACGTCCGGCACCGATCGATGGACCGACCTGGTCGACGTCGACGACGAACCGCTGGCGGACTGGCGCGACGAAGCAGCAGACCACGTCACAGAGCTTGCCGAAAACCTGACCGCCGACCACCGCCGCCGGATCGAGTCCTTCCTGCGCGACCCGTCGCCGGAACCCTCGCGGGAGCTGGTCTTCTCGCACAACGACCTCGGCGTCGAGCACGTGCTCGTTGCGCCGGGCAACGACAAGGTCGTCGGCGTCATCGACTGGTCGGACGCCGCCCTCTGCGATCCGGCCCGCGACTTCGGCCTGATCCTGCGCGATCTCGGCCCAGCAGCCCTCGACGCGGCCCTCGGTCGGCACCCGGCCGGCGATCACCTCCGCGACCGCGCGTGGTTCTACGCCCGGTGCGCGTTGCTGGAAGACCTCCACTACGGCCTCACGACCAACCGCCCGGCGTACGCCGACAAGTCCCTCGCCGCGCTGGACCGGCTCTTCGCGCCGACCTCTTAGGCGTCACAAAGCGCCTGTCCCGTCGCCGCGCCGGCGACGGGAAAGGCGCGGCGAGACCGCGTCAGGAGTGCGGGCAGGTGTCCCGGTACTCCGCGATCCGGAGGTCGGGTGACGGCGCCGGGCACAGGAACTGCTCGTACCTGGTGTCGTTGTCGATGAACCTCTTCAGCCACGAGATGCTGTACTTCGCGATCGTCGTGTTCGAGCTGTTCGGCGTGAAGTGGGTCGCGCTCCGCAGCTCCAGGTAGGCCTTGTCGAGCGTCGACGGCAACGTGTTGTAGAACGGCGACGAGTGCGACGCCACCGGTGCGATCGTGTCGCCGTCCGCCCCGACCACGAGCGTCGGCACCTGGACGTCACCCCAGGTCTTGTCGGTGTGCCACCCGGTCAACGGGATCGCCGCCTGCAGCGCCGGCCGCTCGGCCGCGGCCCGGAGCGTGCCGCCACCACCCATCGAGTGACCCATCACGCCCAGCCGGGTCGCGTCGATCCGGGTCCGGACCGTACTGCGCTGGGTCAGGTAGTCCAGCGCCGCCAGCAACTGGTCGGCCCGGCTGTCGGGCTGGTCGTAGACCGTATCCGTGTCGATCGTGAACACGACGAAGCCCTGCGACGCCAGCCGCGGCCCGAGCCAGGCGATCGACGACTGCCGAGCGGTGAACCCCGGCGAGATGGCCACCGCGCCGAAGGTGCCGGCCGTGGTCGTCGTGGGGTAGTAGATCGTGCCACCGCCGAACCCCGCCACGGTCGACGAAACCGACGTGGACGAGGTCGCGAACGGCCCGCGGGAGGCCTCGATGCTGGAGTTGCTCGGCGCGGGACCACGTTCGTACGGGTTGTCGGCGGCCTGGCTCGGCGGCGCCGCGACGGCGACGGCACCCACCAGAGCTGCCGTCAGCGTCACTGTCGGAAGAACACTGCGAAACCTCACGTAACTCACACCCTTGATGATCGGGACGGATTCAGGTGGTCACTCGGTGTAACGACGTGCACTGTCATCCTCCGGCGTGCAGACCCTGCGCGCATCGGTGGAATCACCGGCTGACGAGGTCGATCTCCTCCGGCGTCGTCCGCTTCTCCTCGTACGGCGTCACCGCGCCGGTCTCGCGGTCGGTCACCCGCGGCTCCTGCAGCGTCTTGACGCTGCCGTCGGCGGCGATCTGGAACACCAGGGCACCGGTGTACCCGGCGTGGTCGTCCTTGCTGAAGGCGAACGGCGTCAGGCCGGGCCCCTTGAGCTCGCCCGAGGACATCGCGTCCATCAGCTTCTGCCGGGTCAGGTCGCGGCCGGCGGCCTTGAGCGCCTGCCCGAACGTGTACGCCTGCACCATCCCGTACAGCAGCGTGTCGGTGAACGGCTCCTTCGGGATGTACTTGTCGTGGATCCCCTGGAAGAAGGCGGTCCACGGATCGTCGGCCGCCCGCGAGCTCGGCAGGTACCGGGTGCCGATCACGCCGGCCAGCAGCGCGGCACCGGACACCTGGCTCCCGCCCTGCTTGGCGAACTGCTCGACCAGGCCGGTCAGCGTCGCGGGGTCCGCCCCGATGCTGCTCACCACCAGCTGCGGCTTGTAGCCGAGCTTCAGCGAGGTGAGGATCGTCAGCGCGGTGAAGGCGGGGATGCACTCGCACACCAGGACCTCGGCACCGGACGCCTTCAGCGCCGAGATCTGCGGGGTGACGTCGGTGTTGGCCGGGTCGTAGGTCTTGCGCGCCACGATCTGCGGCTTGATGAACTGGTCGAGACCCTTCTGGGTGTCGGCGCCGACGTCGTCGCCCTGGACCAGCAGGCCGACCTTCTTCCCGGCGTACTTCTCCTGGATGTACTGCCCCTGGACCTTGCCCTCACGGGTGTAGTCGACCTGGTAGCCGAAGGTGTTCGGGTGCTTGTCCGGCGAGTTCCACAGCAGCGCACCGGAGGACACCAGCAGATCCGGTACGCCTTCGGCCGTCAGGTAGTCGAGGACCTTCGAGTGCGTCGGCGTTCCCAGGCCACCGACGATGGCGAAGACCTTGTCCTGCAGGACGAGCTTCTTGACCACCTCGACGGTCCTGGTCGGGTTGTAGCCGTCGTCCTCGACCCGGTACGTGATCTTGCGGCCGTTGATGCCACCGCTGTCGTTGAGGTGGTCGTACACGGCCTTGGCGCCGACGGAGATCTTGCTGTACCCCGGCGCCGCCGGACCGGTGAGCGGTTGGTGCGTACCGATCACCACCTCGGTGTCGGTCACCCCTGGTGCTGCTCCTCCTTTGTCGGCGCCGCTGTTGGCCGGCGTCTCGCCGGCACCGCCGCATCCGCTGAGCACCAGCGCGGAAGCCAGGGCGACCGCGACGGCAGAACGCTTGTTCCTCATTGTTCTCCTCGTTGAGAGGGAACCGGGCGTCGCACCCGGCTCCGGACCTTGCGCAGGCCGCCTTGGATCCCCGCCGGGAAGGCGAGGACGATCACGATGAGCACCACGCCGTACAGGGCGAGCGGGAGGTTGTCGGACAGGTTGCTGCGCAGGTCGAGCAACTCGGCGAGGTCGTCGGTCCAGACCTGGACGTAGACGAGCGCGATCGCACCCCACAACGCGCCCCACAGGCTGCCGAGCCCGCCGAGGACCAACGCAGCGAGCAGCGACAGCGACAGCGCCGGAGTGAACGAGCCGGGCGCCGCCGTACCGAGCAGGAACGCCTGCAGACCACCCGCGAGTCCGCCGCACGCCGAGCTGACGAGGAACGCGAGGATCTTCGTCCGACCGACGTGGACGCCGGCGAGCGCGGCCGCCACCTCGTCGTCGCGGACTGCCCGCAAGGTGCGGCCCAGCCGGCCGCGGGCGAGATTCGCCAGCACCGCCAGGGCCAGCAGGACAGCTGCCCAGACGATCCACGCCTGCCAGCGAGTGGCCGGTACGGCGCCGAGTGCCGCGGGCTGACTGTTGACCGTGAAGCTCAACCCGTTGCTGCCGGCAAGCACATCCGGGAACCGTTGCGTGACCGCCGGAAGCCCGACCGCCAGCGCCAGGGTGGCGCCCGCCAGGTACGGCCCGCGCAACCGGGCCGCGGCGGCTCCGGCCAGCAGGCCCGCGACGCCACCCGCGACTGCCGCCAGCACGAGGTCGACCCAGATGGGAAGAGCCGGCACCCGCAGTACGAGAAGAGCGACCGTGTAGGCGCCGATGAACATGAACGCGCCGTGCCCCAACGAAATCTGCCCGTTGAAGCCGGTCAGCAACGCCAGACCGGCGACCGCGATCAGGTAGTAGCCGACGGTCGCGATCCGCAGGTTCGTGAACGGATCCGTGGCGACCGTGAGCAGGACCAGCAGCGCCAAGGCGGCACAGGCGGCAGCCAGGTGGACGGCAAAAGGCGGGAGTTTCCTCATGCGCGCCTCGCCGTGGCCCGGCCGAACAGCCCCGCGGGCCGGATCGCCAGCACCGCAACGAGAATCGCCAGTGCGGCCAGGGGTACCAGCTCCGGGCCGAGCAGGCCCGACACATACGACAGACCGATCCCGAGCGCCAGCCCACCGACGATCGTGCCGAGCGGATTGTCGAGCCCGCCGAGCACCGCCGCGGTCAGCGCGTAGACGAACACCTCGTCGAGCACCGTCGGCGAGATGAACGGCGGAATCGCGAGCATCCCGGCCAGCGACCCCACGGCCGCGGCCAGGCCCCAACCGATCGTCAGCATCACACCGACCCGTACGCCGAGCAGCCGCGCCACCTCGGGATGTAAGGCCGCCGCCCGCAGCCGCAACCCCAAGGCCGTGAACTTGAACAGCAGCAGGACCCCGGCCGCGGTGACGACCACCGCCAGTACGGCGAACAGATCGCTGGCCGAGAACCGCCCGCGGAAGTCGAACGGGTACGAGAACGCGTGCGGTTCGTTGGACCAGATCATCCCCGCGACCGCCTGCAGCACCAGCAACAGCCCGAGCGTCACGATGATCGCGCTGAGCTCCCCCGCGTTGCGGAGCGGCCGGATCAGCAGCCGCTCGACCGCGACCCCGAGCAACGTGCCCGCCACGACGGCGACCACGAACCCGAGCCAGTAGCTGCCGGTGCTCTTGGTCACGGAGTAAGCGAGATAGCCCGAGATCAACGCGAGCGCGGGCTGCGCGAAGTTCACGACCCGCGTCGCGCGGTAGATGATCACCAGCGACAACCCCAACGCGGCGTACACGGCCCCACTGGACAGGCCGGCCACGGTCAGGTTGAGGAAGGTGGTCACCGTGCTCCCCTCAGGCCGAGATATGCATCGCTCAACTGCTCGTCAGCGAGCAGCGAGGCCGCGTCGTTTGACGCGACCAGCTCGCCCAGGCCCAGCACGAAGCCGTGGTCGGCAACCGACAACGCGCTCCGTGCGTTCTGCTCGACCAGTACGACGGTCAGGCCGGTGTCCGCGCGGAGGTCACGCAGTACGGCCATGATCTTGGCGGTGACCAGCGGCGCGAGGCCGAGCGAAGGCTCGTCCAGCAGCAGCATCCGTGGCCTGCCCATCAGCCCTCGGCCGATCGCCAGCATCTGCCGCTCGCCTCCGGACAAGGTCCCGGCCGGCTTGTCGAGCCGCGGCGCCAGCGGCGGGAACAGCTCGAGGGTCGCGCCCAGGGCGGCGGCGCGGTCCTCTCGATCTGCCCGCCACAGCGCGCCGAGCCGGAGGTTCTCCGCGACCGTGAGCTCGGGGATGACGCCGCCGCCCTCGGGAACGTGCGCGATCCCGGACCGTGCGATCCGGTCGGCGGGCAGCCCGGTGAGGTCCTGGCCGAAGGCGGTGATCCGGCCCGCGGTCGGCCGGATCAGGCCACTGACCGTCCGCAGGAGAGTCGTCTTGCCTGCGCCGTTCGCACCGAGGACGGCGGTGATGCTGCCCTCCTCCACCCGCAGCGACACGTCGGAGAGCGCACGGACGAGTCCGTGGTGAACGGTCAGTGCCTCGATCTCAAGCACTGGGCCTCTCCCCGGGGGCAAGACCCAGGTAGGCATCGGCGACGGCAGGATCGGCCCGTACGTCGTCCGGCGAGCCGGTCGCGATGACCTCGCCGAAGTCGAGCACCACCACCTCGTCGCAGACGCCCATCACGAGATCCATGTGGTGCTCGACCAGTACGACGGCGGTGGCGTCGGTCAACGCTCGGATCCGGGCAGCCAGTTCGTCCGTTTCCGCCATCGACAAACCGCTCGCGGGCTCGTCGAGCAGCAGCAGCTCCGGCTCGGACACGAGCGCCCGGGCCAGCGCGACCCGCTTGCGCGAGCCGTACGGCAGCGCCCCGGGAAGGTGGTGGCGGACGTCGGCGAGATCGAGCTCGCGCAGCAGCCGGAGCGCTCGGCTGCGCAGCTCCCTCTCGTCGCGAGCAGCTCCCGCCGTACCGAGCAAGGCCGCGATCGAGCCCGTCCGGGCGAACCCGCCGGCGCCGGCCATCACGTTCTCGAGCACGGTCAGACCGCCGAACAGGCCGAGCCCCTGCAAGGTGCGGGCGATGCCGAGCCTGGCCAGCTGGTCCGGCCGATGCTTGCCCAGCGGCCGGCCTTTCCAGCGCAGGTCGCCCGCTTCCGGCCGGACGAAGCCGCAGATCACGTTGAAGAGCGTCGTCTTGCCGGCGCCGTTGGGGCCGATCACGCCCAGGACGCTGCGCGCGGCGATGCTCAGCGAGACGTCGCGCAGCGCGACGAGTCCGCCGAACCGGACCGTGACTCCGCTGACGTCGAGCACCTTCTCGGGGAAGGGGATCGTCATCTGGCTCCTTCCCGCTGGCGATGGTGTGCAGCAGTCTGGGCGGATCGCTCGGGGCCGGCATCGGTACAACCACCAGTCGTGCGGCCCCGAGGTAATTCCGTACCAGCTCTTCCCAGCCCGGGCACGGCGACCAACACTGTGCGGTATGGCTGCCGAGGTCGTACTCCGCGGACGGGACCAGGAGTCCGCCGCGGTGCAGGAGGTCCTGACGGCGGCGCGTTCCGGCGTCGGCTCGGCCTTGGTGATCACCGGGGGCCCTGGCTCGGGCAAGTCGTCCTTGCTGCGCAGCGCGTCGACCGCGGGCTTCCGCGTGCTCACGGCTCAAGGCGTGCCGGCCGAGTCCGCGCTCGAACCCGCCGGCCTGCATCGGTTGCTCCACCCGGTGGCCGATCGGCTCCCCCAGTCATTGCGGAAGGCAACGGGTCTGGCGGCGGGGTCGCCGGCCACTACCTTCGTGCTGCAGACCGAGCTGCATCGGCTGCTGTGTGAGCTGGCGGCCGAGCAGCCGGTCCTCGTCCTCGTCGACGACGCGGGTCTGCTCGACCGGCCGTCGCTGGAAGCGCTGGCGTTCGTCGCCCGTCGCGTCAGCGGCCACCAGCTCGCCGTACTGTTCACGCTGGAGCCGCATCGTGGCGAGAATCCGCTGGCCGGTCTCCCGGCGCTGGCCCTGCGGCCGTTGGACGATCCGGCGGCGACGGAGCTGCTCTCCGACTTCACTCCCCTGGGCCTGTCGGAGGATCTCGCCGAGGACATCCTCCACCTTGCCGGCGGCAACCCGCTGGCGCTGACCGAGCTGGCGTCGTCCGAACCAGCAGGCCGGTTGCCGCAGGACAGCCTGCTGCGGGCTCACCTTCGAGCCCGCTTCCGTGCCCTGTCCCCCGACGCCCAGCAGCTCGTCCTGCTCGCGGTGGTCGACGAAGACCTCGAGTTCGACACCGTGGTTCGCGCCGAGCTCGACGCTCTGGACGAGGCCCGCGACAGTGGGCTGCTGCTGGTGCAGGGCGATCACGTCGGGCTGACTCAGCTGACCCGGTTCGTCCTGCGTGCCGAGGTCTCCTCGAGCGAACAGCGCCAGGCCCACGCGGTGCTCGCGACCGTGCTCGATCCCGAGCAGCACACCGCACGCCGGCTGTGGCATGAAGCGATGAGCCGTACGGCGCTGAGCCGCGCGCAGGCCGGCCACCAGGCTGACGAGCTCGGTGCCGCGGCGGCGCGCTCACGGCGTACGGGCAACTATCCGGTCGCGTCGGCGGCCTCGCAGCGCGCCGCGACGCTGGCGGTGTCGCCGCAGGACAAGGCCGCGCACCTGATCGCCGCCGCGGCCGATCAGTGGTCGACAGGCAAACCCCGGACGTCGCGCGCGATCCTTCGGGAAGCAGCCGTCCACGTCCGGGGTCCCGAGCTGCACGGGCTCGCCGACTTCGTCCGCGGCGGCGTCGAACTGGGCGACAGCGCACCCAGTACGGCGGTCCGGAGCCTGCTCAGGGCGTCCGGCGAACTGCTCGACTCGCACCGGACGCTCGCCGTCACCGCGCTGGTCTTCGCCGCCGAGGCCGCCAGCATCGCGGGCGACCAGGCCGAGCACGCCGGCACCGCCGCTCGCGCGGCCGCGCTTCGCCGCGCGGACGAACCGCCCGTCACGGCACTGATGTTCGACCACCTCGAAGGCATGGCCGCCACGTTCGCCGGCGACCATCCGGCCGCCCGGGCCGCGCTCGATCGCGCCGTACGGCTGTCGAGGGAGCTGCCCGATCCGCGGTCGAAGATCTGGGGCAGCCAGGCGGCGTATGTCCTGGGCCGCGCCGGCCGTTCCTTCGAGCTCGCCACCCAGGCGGTGGCCGTCGCGCGCGACACCGGGATGACCTCGCTCGTACCGTGGGCCCTGGTCTACAAGTCGCTGTCCGCGCTCCTGCTCGACCAGCACTCGATCGCGCTGGACTGCTCGCTGGAAGGCGTCCGCGAAGCGACGTCGATGGGCCAGCCCAACACCGTGGTCGACCACCTGACGATCCTCGCGCTGATGGCGGCGCTGCAGGGCGACAAGACCACCGCCGTCCACCGGTTGCACCTGGCCGCCGCCGACGTGACGCGCCGTGGCCTCGGCCGTCCGAGCACCTTCGGCTCGTGGACGCTGGCGTGCGTCGACCTGGTCGACAACCGGCCCGCCGACGCGCTCAACCGCCTCCGCCTGCTCGCCGTCGACACCGGCCGGGTGCACCCGGGCATCAAGGTGATGACTGCCCCGCACTACGTCGAGGCCGCGGTGGCCTGCGGCCGGCAGGCGGCGGCGACCAAGGTCCTGCGGCAGTACGAGGGCTGGGCGACCAGCACGGGCTGTCCGGCCCGGCTGGCGCTCTCCCACCGTTCGCACGCCTTGCTGGCCGGCGCCGCGCCTGCAGCCGACGAGCACTTCCGCGAAGCCATCCGCCTTCATCGGGTCGGCGGTACGCCGATGGAACTCGCCAAGACCGAACTCTTCTACGGTCACCGCCTCCGTCGCGACCGCCAGCCGAAGGCCGCCCGTCAGCACCTGCGCGACGCGCTCCAGATCTTCCAGCAGTACGACGCCGCCCACTTCGTCGCCCTGGTCCGCGCCGAACTACGAGCCTCCGGCGACACCATCGCCCCCACCCGGCCGACCCCCACCGCTGACCTCACACCGCAACAGTCCCAGATCGCCCAACTCGTCGCCGAAGGCGCCACCAACCGCGAGATCGCCGCGCAACTGTTCATCAGCCACCGCACGGTGGAACACCACCTCCGCAACATCTTCACCCGCCTGGACGTCCGCTCCCGCGTCGAACTCGCCCGCTTGCTGGGCTAAGCCTTCGCGTAGAAGGGCAGGAGAATCTCGGCGAGGCGATCAGGTGCCTCCATCGCGACGAAGTGCCCGATGCCGTCGATCACCGCCGAGCTGACGTCGGTGGCGACCTGGGCGAAGGTGTTCGGCGTGAAGTCGCCGGACGAACCGCCGATCGCCAGCACCGGCATCTCGAGCTTCCGCTGCGCCAGCTCCTTGATCTGATCTCCTTCCGACAGCAGCGACCGGTAGAGACCGGCCGCGCCGGCCCACGCGTTCGGCCGCGCGTACGAGCGGACGAGTTCGTCGATGTCGTCGCTGTTGAAGGCGTCGGGGGTGCCGCTCATGGCCGGGATCGCGTAGTCGGCGAGGAAGGCTCGTTCACGACCGGCCAGCAACATGTCGGCGATGCCGGGCGCAGCCAGTACGCCGATGTGCCACGCGCCGCCGTGCGTGACGTCGCCCAGCATCTCGACGCCGAAACCGGGCAGGCCTGTCTCGATGGCCGTGACGCTCCGGACCAGCTCGGGGTGCGTGGCGGCGACGCGGTAGACGGTCGCGCCGACGACATCCTGACCGCTCAGGTGAACCGGACCCACGTCCAGCGCCGCGATGAGTTCGCTCAGGTCGGCCGCCGCGGTCTCGCTGTCGTGCTGACCCCCTGCGACCTCGGAGTCTCCGAAGCCGCGCAGGTCGACGGCGAAGACACGATGCCGCTCGCTCAGCAAGGGAATGACCTTGTGGAACACCCACCAGGTCTCGGGAAACCCGTGCACCAGGACCACAGGCGACCCCCCGCGTCCGGACGCCACGTAGTGCAGCCGCGTCCCGTTCACGTCGGCGGTGTGATGGGTGATGCCGGGCAGGGTGGCACTCATGGTCGACTCCCGATTAGACAACATTGTTGTCCATCACAATAGACAACAATGTTGTCGTTGTCGAGGTCTCGGCCCTAGGGTGAAGCCATGTCACGCTCTGGCGCCAATCTCGCCCTGCTGATGCTCGGAGGCTTTCGTTCGCTGGTCGACGCGGCCACGATCGAGCTGGCCAACCGCGGCTACGACGACGTACGCCCGCTGCACGACTTCGCCCTGCGAGCCGTCGCCGCCGGCGCCGACAGCGCCTCGGAGCTCGGCCGGCGCATGTCGGTCACCAAGCAGGCAGCAGCCAGGACGGTCGCCACCTTGGAGGAGCGCGGGTACGTCGTACGAACGCCGGACCCTGCCGACGCCCGACGGATGCGCATCGAGGTCTCCGACCGGGGATTCGCGGTGCTGCAGGAAGGCGAGGGCATCTTCGACGACCTCCGCACCCAGTGGCAGCAGCGAATCGGCCCCGAGAAACTTGCGGAGCTCGAGTCGCTGCTGACCGAACTGGTCGGACCGCAACCGGTCCGCTTCGACACCCCCGGCTGGCTGGCCCGAGACCTCGGAGAGTCGACCTAGGTCTCTTCCCGCGTCTGCTCGGCCGGAGTCCATCTCCTGGCTGTGCAGTGGGAGCGGGTGAACAGGTGTGAGAGGAGACCTCAGGACAGCTCGGAGAAGAAGGCGGTGAGGTCCTCGGCGAGCAGCTCTGGTTCCTCGCGGGCGGCGAAGTGGCCTCCGCGGGGCATGGGGGTGTAGCGGGTGAGGTTGTAGGTTCGCTCGACCCATTCGCGAGGCGCCCGGCCGCCGAGGTCGTGGGGGAAGAGCGCGATCGCGGTCGGCACTTCGACGCGTTCGACGGCCGGGCTGACGCCTTGGGCCCGCTCGTAGTACGGCCGGAACGACGTCGAGATCGTGTTGGTGAACCAGTACAGCGACGCCTGGGTCAGCAGGAAGTCGTCGCCGAAGCGGCCGGCCGGGTCGCCGTCGCAGTCGCTCCAGGCGCGGTACTTCTCGAGGATCCAGGCGAGCAGGCCCGACGGGGAGTCGGACAGGCCCTGGGCGAGGGTCAGCGGGCGGGTCTGCTGCTGGTGGGAGTAGCCGCGTTCGGCCTCGAACCACGCCTGCTCCGCGGCGAGATAAGCGCGTTCGTCGTCGGTCAAGCGAGCTGCGTCGTAGCTCTTCGGTCCAGCGGCGTCCAGGAGATGTACGCCGACCACCGCCTCCGGATGGGCCTGCGCGAGCAGGGTGGACTCACCCGCACCCAGGTCAGAGCCGTGGACGCCGTACCGCTCGAAACCGAGCACGTCATGCATGAGCCGGTGCCAGAGTTCGGGGGTCAGCGGAGCCTGGTCGAGGGTGGGCCGCTGCGGAGAGAATCCGAACCCGGGCAGGCTCGGGACGACAACGGTGAACGAGTTCTCCGCGCTGCCGCCGTACCGCGAGGGCGAGGACAGCCGGTCGGCCAGCTCGGTCAGTTCGAGGAACGAACTGGGCCAGCCGTTGGCCAGTAGGAGCGGTAGCGCGCCGTCGCGCTCGGCGTCGAAACGCAGGTAGTGAACGGACGTGTCGCCGACCTCGGCGAACCCGGACGGCAGGGCATTGATCGCCGCTTCGTGCTTGCGCCAGTCGTACGCCGTGGACCAGTAGCCGACCAGCCGGCGCAACTCGTCGCCGTCGGTACCGGCCTTCCAGGCGTCGACCGGCCAGGGCTTCGCCCACCGCGTCCCGCGCAGGCGTGCGCGGAGGTCGTCGAGGTCGGCGTCGGACACCGTGAGTAGCTGTTGAGGGCTTGGCATCTGCTGCATCCTTTCCATCGACACCATTGAAACCTAACAACGGTGTCGCTCCATTGCAACACCTGTATCTGTGTACAGTGGTGTCGTGGATGGCTTGGACGTGATCGTCGAGTTCCTCAACACGGTCGACCAGCGATCGTTCAGTCGGCACGGCCAGAGCCATGTCGGCGGCGAGCGGCTGGCGTCGCCCGCTGACCTGGCGGAGTGCGACATCCTCACGGCCGGTGACGAGCTGGGCCCGGAGGATCTGACGGACGCCATCACCCTCCGTACGGCGCTGCGCCAGTCGCTGTCGGGCGAGATCGATGCCTCCAAGGCCCTCGCGGACTACCCGCTTCAGCTCGCGCCCGACCACTCGGGCGGGCTGCGAATCGCTGCCCAGTCGGGCAGACCATGGCTCGACGCCATCGTCGAGACCGTGGTCGTGGCCGTGGGCCGCGGAGAGTGGAGCCGAGTCAAGCTGTGCGCGGCGCCGGACTGCCGGTGGGCCTTCCACGACACCTCGCGCAGCGGTCGCGGTCGCTGGTGCGACATGAACATCTGCGGCAACCGCCACAAGACCCGCGTCTACCGCGAGCGCCGTCAGCAGGCCGGCTGATCCGCTGTCACAGATCCGCGGCGTGCCCTGTCTTGATGACTGAGCGGGCCATCCTTGGGGCCCGCACCGCGCGAAAGGATCTGCTGTGCCAGCTGCCCGGCCCGGGACGGAGTCGGCGAACAACTCGGTAGGCGACGACACGGCGCTGGCGGCGGAACTGCCGGGCGACTTCACCAGCGCGTACGCCGAGGTGAACGGGACCACGTTGCACTACGTCGCCGGTGGACGTGGAGCACCGCTGGTACTGCTTCCGGGATGGCCGGTCACCTGGTGGGAGTTCCGCAAGATCATGCCGATCCTGGCGCAGCGGTACCGCGTGATCGCCGTCGACTTCCGGGGCATGAACCTGTCGGCGAAACCACGGTCGGGCTACGACAAGAAGACGATGGCGCGGGACGTCCTCGAGCTCGTCCGCCACCTGGGCTACTCGACCGTCAACCTCGCCGGGCACGACATCGGCGCCATGGTGGCGTTCAGCTACGCCGTCAACTTCCCCGATGCCGCCACCAAGCTGGCTCTCATGGAGGTCGGCCACCCCGACTCCAGCCTGTACGACCTGAAACTGCTCCCCCAGGGACAGGCGCCGAACCTGTGGTGGTTCGCGCTCAACCAGCTCCACGGCCTTCCCGAGCACCTGCTGGCCGGTCGCATGCGGTACGTCGTGGATCACATCTTCGACTCCCACCTTGCCGACCGGAGCAGGCTCGACGAGCGCGACCGCCAGATCTTCACCCGGGCCTACGACCCGGCTGATGCCATCCGGGCCGGCGACGGCTGGTTCCAGGCCTTCGAGCAGGACGTCTCGGACTTCGCCGAGTACGGCAAGGTGACCGTGCCGATGCTGGGCCTGGCGTCGCCGGCGAACTACGCGGCTGTGCAGAGCGTGTGGCCGCGGCAAGGCGAGGACGTCCGCGTGGTGAAGATCGACGACACGGGCCATTTCCTGCCCATCGAGCAGCCTGAGGCGGTGGCCGGCGCCCTGGTCGACTTCTTCGGTTGACCCCGCCTGATCGACCACCCGCTGAAGCCGGCCGGGCACGACTCGGCGGCGGCAGCGTGCCTAAGTTTGCGCCTGAACTTGTGCGGGGTACGAGATCATGGACTGGCCCACTCAGGGAGTGGGCCGACCCGATCGAGCGTGGGTGGGAGGCCCCTGCTGTGTCACAGACTGATTCCTCGGCCGAGGCGTTCGGCCGACTGGCGGCTGAGCTGCAGGCCGCCGAGGGCGTGGAGCTGACCGTCGAGACCGTCGTCCAGTACGCGCTCCAGGCAGTGTGGTGCGACTACGCCGCGGTGGTGCTGATCACCAAGGGCCGGCGCCCGCAGATCATGGCCCTGACCGACCCCAGACTGGCCGACCTCTACCGGCACCAGATCGACGCAGGCGCCGGGCCGATGATCACCGCTCTCGAGGAGCGCTCGGCGCTCCTGATCCCCGACGTGGAGACCGAGACCCGGTGGGCGCCGCAGTGGAGGGAGCAGATGCTCGAAGCCGGGATCCGGTCCGCGATGCACCTGCCCCTGCTGGTCGCCGGCCGGCCCGAAGCGGTCCTCGCCCTCTACAGCACCAAACCCGACGCTTTCAGCGCCGACGACCTCGACGTCGCCCACATCCTGGCCCAGCACAGTTCCGCGGCGATCGCTTCGGCCCGGCACGTGGACACTCTTACCGAGGCGATCGACGCCCGCCGGCTGGTCGGCCAGGCGATGGGCATGCTGATGGAGCGCTACCGCCTCGACGAGATGCGGGCGTTCGAGGTGCTCCGGCGCTACTCGATGGACAACAACTGCAAGCTGCGCGACGTCGCCCAGGAGCTGATCGACACCCGCGAACTGCCCTCGTCCCCTCCACGCGCTGACCAGCGGGCACCGAGATCCGCGGGGTGAACCCGAGCGCCTTCTCTAGTCGAGAGTGGCGCTCGGGGCGACGAAGACGACCTTGCCGTTGATCGGGGCGTCGGCGGCTTCGGCGTGCACCTGCGCCAGTGCGGCCAGCGGCACCCGCCGGGTCTCGCCGAGGTGCAGCTTGCCGGCGTCGAGCAGGCTCACCAGCTGGGCGAGCTCTTCGGCGTCGGGACGGAAGAACAGATTGACTCCCCGTACGCCGCGAGCCTCGTCGGACGCCGCGGGCATCCACACGGTCGTGTTGACCAGTACGCCGCCGTCCCGGATCACCGCGGCCAGGGCGGCCATCTGCTCCGGGGGGATCGGGGCGAAGTTGAGCACCACGTCGACCGGCTCGGACAGCTCCGGGATCCCAGGGCCGTGGATCTCGTCGGCGCCGGCCGTCTTCGCCTGCTCGGAGCTGCGCGGGCCGGTCGTGGCGATCACGTACGC
This sequence comes from Kribbella lupini, assembly GCF_039529595.1. NCBI lineage: Bacteria > Bacillati > Actinomycetota > Actinomycetes > Propionibacteriales > Kribbellaceae > Kribbella > Kribbella lupini. The sequence continues at coordinate 2,524,906 of NZ_BAAANC010000001.1, forward strand.
GCCGGCATTCTTGGCCAGCTGCACCGCGTACACGCCGACGGCGCCGCCCGCTCCGTTGATCAGCACCCGCTGGCCCGCGGTCAGCTCCGCGTGGTCGAACAGCGCCTGCCACGCGGTGAGCCCGACCAGCGGTAGTCCGGCGGCGTCCTCCAGCGGGACGCTCGTGGGGGCGGCCGCCAGAATCCCGGCCGGGGCAACGACGTACTCGGCGGCGGCGCCGGTACTGGTCAGCGGCAGAGCGCCGACGACCCGGTCACCGATGGCGAAGCCGGTCACGTCCTCGCCGAGCGCGTCGACCGTGCCCGCGATGTCGAGGCCGGGAGTGTGCGGCAGCTGGACCGGGATGGGTCCCTGCATGACACCGGCGCGGATGTTGCCCTCGACCGGGTTGAACGACGTCGCCGCCACCCGGACCCGGACCTCACCGACGCCGGGGACCGGCTGGTCGGTGTCCTCGTAGCGCAGGACTTCGGGGGCGCCGTACTCGTGGAAACGCACTGCCTTCATGACGAGCCTCATCTCTGGGAACGTTGTGCTTCGAATTCGAAGCACTTCTCCACCATAGCGCGCTTCGAATTCGAAGCAAATAGGTATGGCCGTGATAGCGGTCTCAGCCGGCCAGGGTGGCCGTCGGCCGGTAGGAGCTTGACTTGCTCAAGCCTGGCGCAGAACGAGAAGCGGGTGAATGCTCTCCTGATCCATGGCACGACAGACCATGGACAAGAGCTTCAGCTTCGGCTCACGCCTCGCGCCGTCAGCCGCCGGAGCTTCGCCTCACTCGGCGATCCGGGCTCGGCCATGAAGACCAGCAGGTCCTGGCCCTCGTCGGGATCCACCAGCCGGCGGCTGTACAGCTCCAGCTCGCCCAGTTCCGGGTGCCGGTAGCGTTTGAGCTCGTGGTGATGGGTGACGTCGACCTCGTGCCGCCGCCAGACCTCGGCGAACTCGGGGCTGACCGCCAGCAACGCGTCGACGATCTCCCCGGCGGTGCCCGCCGGATCGGTCGTGTACGCCGCCCGCAGGTCCACGACGAAGACCCGGCCGCGGACGTCGTGGTCCTCGGGCGGGTAGATGGCCCGCTGGGACGGGTCGGTGAACCAGCGGTAGACCAGGTAGCGCGACAGGCCGTCGTACCGGGTGTAGTCACCGAACAGCGCCATCGCCGCCGGGGTCTGCAGCAACGCCTCACCGAACCGCGAGAACACGATCGCGGGCGTGTCCGAGAGCTGCTCCGCGATGGTCCTGATGGCCAGACCGACCCGGTCGTCCGGCGGGGTACGCCGCGGAGCCGCGTGCCCACCGAGGGCGAACAGGTGTTCGCGCTCACTCGGGCTGAGCCGCAATGCGCCGGCGACAGCGGCCAGTATCTGCTCGGACGGCATCGGACCGCGCTCCTGCTCGAGCCGGCTGTAGTAGTCAGCCGACATGCCCGCCAGCACCGCGACCTCCTCGCGCCGCAGCCCACCGGTACGACGCCGGCTCCCCCGCGGCAGCCCCACCTCCTCCGGCTGCAGTGCCGCCCGGCGAGCCCGGAGAAAGTCCGCCAGCAGCGCGCGATCCATCGCTCTCCCCTGCCTCAGCCGGCCTGGTTGCGCCGGGCCCGAGGCTTGGCCGACCGAGGCGGAGCGGCGCGCATGTGGTCGCGGATCTTGCCCAGGACGGAGTTGAGGGCGGCGACGTCGTCGGCGGTCAAGGCCTCGAACAACAGGTGCTGGACGCGGTCGACGTGCCCCGGAAGCACCTGAGCGACCAGGTCACGGCCGGCATCCGTCACCGCCACGATGACACTGCGCTCGTCGTCGGGCGACGGCGAACGGGTGATCAGGCCGCGCTTGTCCAGCAAGCCCGCCTGATAGGTCAGCCCACTGCGGCTGTACACGACACCGTCGGCCAGGTCGGTCATCCGCAGCTTGCCTTCGGGCGAATCGACGAGCCGAGCGAGAACCTGGAACTGCACATAACTGAGGGCGCCGTCGACGCGCAGATGCTCGTCGACGGCGTACTGAAGAAGGTTGCTGACCTCCACCAGAGCGAAGTACGCGCCCAGCTCCTCCGCCCTCAGGCCCGGCGCTGCTTCACTCATCCTGCGATCGTACCTGCTTTGAATTCGAAGTTGTCCACGGCGGAGAGTCAGCGGGAGAAGTGCGTGACCACCCGATCCAGACGCACCCCGTCAACGGTCAGGTCGACCTGCTCGTTCAGGAACGCGACCAGCCCCATCACCGGGCGCAGCGCGACCGTGGGGAAGTCGTACGACCAGGCGATGTCGGGCTCGCCCCCCGCCGACCAGTACTCGCTGGTGCGCCCCTTGTACGGGCACTGCGCCCGCGTCGGGCTGGGGGTCAGGTGCTCGAAGTTCACCGCGTGCCGAGGGAAGTAGTACCGCGTCGGCAGCCCCGTCTCGAACACCATCACCGTGGCGTCGGACTCGGCGAGCACGATCCCGTCGAGCTCCACCCGGACCCGACGCGACGAGCGCATCGGATCGACCCGGTGGTACGGACTCCTGGGATGCACCCAGACCTGGTCGTCCTCCTCGAACCAGGCGTCCATCGCGTCCCACTCGAACGTCACCCGCCCGGGAACCAGCCCGTCGTCGTACACGCGGGCCCGTCCGTGACCGGCCTCGTGGATCCGGGCCAGGCCACGCTCCTGCTGCTCGGTCTCCCCGGTGTACCGCAACAAGCCGGGCGCCACGTCCTCGACGGGGATGTAGTACGCCGGGTAGCCCGGCCATTCCCACAGGTAGAGCGCGTTGGTGGTGTCGACGACGCAGCGGTTCGCGAGGGTCGCCCTGATCCGGCGCGGGACCGGCGCGATGTGGTCCACCGGCACGATCATCGGAGGGAAGTCGGTCACGACAGGGTCCTCTCATTCGTTCTCGAGCCCGCCAGCCGGTACTGCGCCGACGAGCATGCTCACGAAGGAAGACCAGACAGCGATGGCGCCTGTGACCACAGGTGTTCTGCCGCGCGTGGAACAGCAGCGCCCCGCGGTGTGTCGGTCGGGCGCGGGGCGCTGCTGGTCTGGGTGCGCCGGTCAGGCGAGGACGAAGGGACCGGCGTCGATCAGGAGGGACGGGACGACGACGCTGTCCATGAAGGTCTGGTCGCAGATCTCGCGGTCGGTGCCGACGGCCAGTACGGCGTTCAGGACCTCGTCCATCCGGAAGGTGAAGCGCAGCTGCGGGTGCCAGGCAACGAGTTTGCCGTTCTCGGCCCAGTACGTCGCGTCGCGGGTGGTGCCGGTGACGAGGGTCTGCGTGGGGTGCAGGACCCTGAGGTAGTCCAGCCGGTTCACGACCAGGCCGCTGCCGCACTCCTCGAGCAACTCGTCCTCGGTCGACTCCCCCGCGTCGAGCAGCAGGTGCGACGGCACGGGATCACCGCCGAATCGCCAGCCGTCCGGGACCGCGTGCCCGGTCGGTACGCCGCCGGTCAGGTCCGCGCGGCGGCGGTCCGACACGACCCCGCTGAGCACGCCCCGCTCGATCAGCGGCGTACGGCGACGGACGTTGCCCTCGGCATCGAAACCGCTGAGCAGTCCGGCCGGGTCGGTGGCGTCGTCGGTCAGCGTCAGCAGCTCGCTGACCACCCGCTCCCCCATCCGGCCGCTCACCGCCGAACGCCCGGTCGCGTAGTGGTGCGCGCCGAGCGCCCAGAAACCGTAGGTCGCGATCAGGCTGTTGACGGCCTGCGGCTTCAGCAGGACCCGGCAGGACCCGCGGTACGCCTCCCGGACGGGCAGCGGAGCCAGCGCCGACCGCAGGCGGTCCGCGATCTGGTCGACCGCGATCTGGTCGGCGTCGCGGTGCACCAGCTTGACGCTGGCGGACTGCTCGCCCTGCTTGGCGATCGCCTGGATCGAGGCCTTGGTCAACGTCTCGGACCGGAACAACCCGGCCGAGTCGGCGACCACGCGGTCGTGCACGTCGTACCGGATGGCGCCGCCGAGCTTCATCGAGCCGTCGAGCCCGTCCCGCACCTGGGTGAACCAGCGGTGACGGACGGCGGGATCCGCACCGACCACGGAATCCGCAGCTGACGCGAGCTCGCTCGAAGGCTGCTGGGCCGGCGGATGCTGCTCCGCCGGACGATCGGCGGCCGGCAACTCCGCGAGAGCCGCGTCGAGGCGGGCGGACAACGCCCGTACGGCGTCCGCATCGAGCGTCTCCAGCGTGCCCGCGGCGGCACGCCCCGCGCGGTTCACGCGGACCCGCACCCGAAGCCGGCGCTCGCTGTGCTGGGCGGTGATCTCGGACTCGGCGTACCGCAAGAGGTCGGTGTTCTCGCCGAGGACGTCGAGCCGGGTGCCTTCACCGAGGATGGTCAAGGCCTGCTCGATCTGGGTCTGTTCGATCGTCATCGTCCCACCTGCACGTTCTGGAAGCGGCCGGGAACCGTGCCGTGACCGATGTGGGCCACCTGCAACGGTTCGCCCTTGTTGCAGGACGGGACGCCGTGGATCTTCCACTCGTCCGGTCCGCCGAGCGCGTCGAGCGAACCCCAGAACCGGGGGGTGTCGCTCTGGTAGCTGCAGTTCTTCAGCAGCCGGCCGACCTTGCCGTCGCGGATCTCCCAGCCGACCTCGGTGGTGAACCGGAACGACATCCGCTGGTCGTCGATCGAGAACCCGCGGTTGGTGTCGACCAGGATCCCGCGCTCGGTGCCGGCGATCATCTCCTCCAGCGAGGACTCCCCCGGCTCCAGACAGATGTTCGTCATCCGCACGAGCGGCAACCGCTGCCACCCGTCCGCCCGCGACGCGCCGGTCGACTCCGCCTCCAGTGCGGCGGCCGACTCCCGGCCGGACATGTAGCCGAGGAAGACGCCGTCCTTGATCAGCTGCGTGCGCTGAGCCCGGACACCCTCGTCGTCGTACCCGAAGGAACCCAGGCCGCCGGGGATCGTCGCATCGGCGTACGCCGAGACGATCGGCGAGCCCCACCGGTAGCTCCCGCGGCGTTCCGGCGTCGCGTAGGTACCACCCGCGAGGCTGGCCTCGGTACCGAGCGCCCGGTCGGCCTCCATCGGATGGCCGGCGCACTCGTGCAGGACCATCGCCAGTTGGTTGCCACCAGCAATCAACGTGGTGATCTCGTCCGGGCACTGCGGGGCGGTCAGCAGCGCGACCGCCTCGGACGCGACCCGGGCCGCGTTCTCCACCAGGCCGAGCGACTCGACGTGCTCCCAGCCCGCGGTGGCGAAATCACCCCGCTGACCGCGGATCTGGCGCGGCACCCCCTGCGGGAACGAGCGGCGCTGCAGGTCGTTCCCATTGCCGGCGTTGACCAGCAGCCCGCCACCGCTCTCGGTCAGGGTCTGCTCGATCAGCGCGCCCTCGGTATTGGCGAACACCTTGTGGTCGCGGTAGAAGTCCACGGAGGCCTCGATCTGCTGGACCAGCGGTCCGGCGGTCGAGGCCTCCTTGACCGTCGCCGACAACAGGTCGAGCTTGGTCGACAGGGCGACCTCGAACGGGTCGATCTCCAGCGGTGACGACCAGGTCGCCCGGGTCGTCACCGGCGGGCCGAGCGCGACGCGCCCGCCGCCCCCGGCCGCACGGGCCTGACCCACGGCCTGGGCGATCACGGTGTCCAGGCCGTGCGGGTCCAGCCGGTGCGTGGCCGCGAAACCCCAGTGGCCGGCGACCACCACGCGCAGGCCGAGACCGAGTGAGTCGTCGTACCCGACCTCACCCGGCCCCTCGAGCTCGACCAGCACCTGCTCGTGGGTGCGGTGCACGACCCGGACGTCGGCGTAACCGACGTCGGCGGGGAGTAACGCGAGCAGGGCTTCGGCGATGTCGCGCATCGGACGGACCTCCTTGGGAACGGACGGATCGGCCAGGCGCCTCACGGTGACTGTAGCCGCTGTTACAGGAACTACGCTAGATGTCGCAGACGCTACATCAGGATTTCTTGCCGGGCCGGACGTCGATCGCCAGGCTGATCGCGAACGCGGCCACGATCAGCGCGCCACCGAGCAGGGTCAGGCCGGTGTCGCCGAACAGCTTCGCCGTCATCGCGGCGTACAGCACGACCAGCGACGCGACCACGGCCACGGCGATCTTCCAGTCGTCGCCGATGATGAAGTCGTACCAGAACTGCCCGAAGGCCTTGAGGAACTTCACTTGTCCACCTCCACAGGGGTTCCGGCCACGGCCGGGGTCTTCGCGGGAACGCGCAGCACGGCGACGAAGATCCGGCTGAGCAGGAACCACGCGGCCAGCAGGGCCAGGATCATCAGGTCGTGACCCGGCCAGTCGAGACTGGCGCGGCCGTCCTGGAAGATCCCGATGCCCTCGACGGCCCAGTACGTTCCGAACGACGCGAGCAGCAGGCCGACGCCGTACTTGAGCAGGTTCTCGTTGATCATCGACAGCGGGCGGCGCAGTGCCACCGCGATCACCAGCACCACCACGACCGCGGCGAGCGCGCCCGCACTGGCCCCGGGGATGTTGCCGGCGTTGAGGCCGAAGGTGATCACGATGAACACCACCTCCATGCCCTCCAGGAAGACACCCTTGAACGACACCATGAACGAGAACATGTCGATGCTGCCGGTGCTCTGCCCCGCCGCCTTGGCCGCTGCGACCTCTTCCTGGTAGATCGCCGCCTCGTCGTGCACGGCCTTGCGTCCCGACGACCGCAGGATCGCCTTTCTCAGCCACTGCAGGCCGAAGATCAGCAGCAGGCCTCCGATCGCCAGCTGCAGCGCCGACTCGGGAAGCCAGGTGGCCAGCGCGTAGCCGGCGAACACCGTCACCACGGCCAGGGCGCCGAGCGCGGCCAGCGTGCCGAGCAACGACGACTTCCAGCTCCGGGTGTAGCCCATCGCCATCACGATCGTGGTGGCTTCCACCATCTCCACGAAACACGCGACGAACGTCGCGATGATCAGGCCCCACGTTGCCGCGTCCATCTCTCACTTCCCTCAGCTCGATGAAACATATGCTGCATCGAACGATAGTTACGTTGTTTCGTGAGTGTCAACGAGTCGTCCCAAATCAGTTGCTAGAGGCAACTTTCGGGCAGGCCGAAGCGCCCGGCGGCCCCGAGTCCGCGGGATCCACCGGGCGCCTGGGCGCTCCGAGGCCTACCCGCAGGCCACCGCCAGCTGGGCCCGCAGGCCCGCCCGCAGCGGGATGCACATCGGCTTGCCGCTGACCGGGTGCGGCACCACCTTCGACTCCACCCCGAACACGTCGCGGATGATGTCGCAGGTGAACACGTCCTCGGGCGCCCCTTCGGTGACCAGGGCCCCGGACTTCATCACGAACACGTGGTCGGCGTACTCCGCGGCCATGTTGAAGTCGTGCAGCACCATCGCGACCGTCTTGCCCTGCTCCTGGTTCAGCTGGTGCAGCAGGTCGAGCACCTCGAGCTGGTAGGCGACGTCCAGGTACGTCGTCGGCTCGTCGAGCAGGATCAGGTCGGTGCCCTGGGCCAGGCACAGCGCGATCCAGACTCGTTGCCGCTGGCCACCGGACAGCTGGTCGACGTGCTGGTGGCGCAGTACCGCCGTACTGGTGACCTCCATGGCCCACTCGACGGCATCCTTGTCGGCCTGGCTCGGGACCTTGAGCGAGGTCCGGTGCGGGTGCCGGCCGAACCAGACCAGGTCCTCGACCGAGATCGACTCGGGCGCGGTCAGGACCTGGGGCAGGATCGCCAGCAGCCGCGCCACCTCCTTGGTCGAGGTTTCGTGAATCGACTTGCCGTCCAGGATCACGCTGCCCTTGGCCGGCGGCAGCAGCCGGGCCAGGGCCCGCAGCGCGGTGCTCTTGCCGCAACCGTTCGGCCCGATCAGCACGCTGACCTTGCCGTCCGGGATGGTCAGGGTCAGGTCCCTGGCGATGACCGTCTGGTCATAGGCCAGCTGGACTCCTTGTGCCTGCAGACGCATGGCGGTCTCCTACTTTCCGGTCTTCACGAGCAGGTAGAGGAAGTACGGTCCGCCGACGACGGCGGTGACGAGTCCGGCGGGAATCTCCAACGGCGGCGCGAGTCCGCGGCCGAGCATGTCGGCGATCAGCATCAGCAGTACGCCGAACACGGCCGCCGACGGGATCGACGCGAGGTGCCGGCCGCCGAAGACCCGGCGCGCCATGTGCGGCGCGATCAGGCCGACGAACCCGATCGTCCCGGACACCGCCACCGCCGCGGAGGCGAGCGCGACCGCGAACAGCAGCAGGATCCGCCGGGTCCGCTCGACCGGCTCCCCCAGCCCGGCGGCGAGGTCGTCGCCGAGCCCGAGGACGTCGAGCTTGCGGGCCCAGATCATGATCAGCGGAACCAGCACCAGCACCCAGGGCAGGATCTCCAGCACCGAGCTCATCGACCGGCCGAACAAGCTGCCGGTCAGCCAGATCAGCGCGGCACTGACGTCCAGCGGGTTCTGCACCAGCAGGAACCGGATCCCCGCTTCGAACGCCGCGCTGACCGCGATGCCGACCAGCGCGATCCGGACCGGTGTCGCACCCCGGCGGTAGGCCAGCAGGTACACCAGGGCGGCGGCCGCGAGACCGCCGACGAAGGCCGCCGGCACGATGGCGAACACCGGCAGACCGGGCAGTGCGAGCAGGAGCAGCATGCCCGCGAAGCCCGCGCCCTTGGTCACGCCAACCACATCCGGCGCGGCGAGCGGGTTGCGGATGACGCCCTGCATCACAGCACCGGAGACCGCGAGCGCGACACCGACCAGCCAGGCGAGCAGGACTCGCGGCAGCTGGAAGTCCACCACGATCTGCGCGGCCTGGTCGGTGGTGTTGCCGATCAGGGCGTTGGCGACGTCTCCCATCGAGACCTCGGTCGCGCCGACGCTGAGGCTGTACAGACTGAGCAGCACCGCCGCCACGGCGAGCGATCCCATCAGGATCTTCGGGTGCCGCTGAGCGACCGTCGTACGGCGGACGTGCTGGGCGACGATCGTCGTGGTCGTCATGAGGTCACCTTCTGCCGGCGGGCCAGGTACACGAAGATCGGCGCACCGATCAGGGCGGTCACCACACCGGCCGGGACTTCGAACGGAGGTTTCACGTACCGCGACAGGACGTCGGCGTACAGCACGAGGACGCCGCCGCCGGCCGCGCACAGCGGCAGCAGCACCGCGTAGTTGGAGCCGACCAGCCGCCGCATGATGTGCGGCACGATCAGCCCGATGAACGCCACCGGGCCGGCCACCGACACCGCGGCACCGCAGAGCACGATGACGAGGGTCGATCCGATGATCCGCGTGCGCTCGATGTTCTGGCCCAGTCCGCGGGCCATGTCGTCACCGAGCGCCAGCAGGTTCAGCGGCCGGGCCATCGCGAACGCGCCGGCCAGACCGAGCACCAGCCACGGCAGCAGGTTGCGAACGTCCGGCCAGGCGGCGAAGTTGACGCCGCCGACCAGCCAGAACAGCACGCTGTCGGTGGAGTTCTCGTCGAAGATGATCAGCACCTGGGTCAGGGAGATCAGCAGGCTGCTCGCCGTGACGCCGGCCAGGGCGAGCCGGATCGGACTGACTCGTCCCCGGCCCGAGCCGGCCAGCAGCATCACGGAAACACCGGCCGCGGCCGCTCCCCCGAACGCCAGCAGGATCGTCGGCGCACCGGACAGCGACGGCACGACGGTGATCGCCAGTACGACGACCAGCACCGCCCCGGCGTTGACGCCCATGATCTCGGGCGCCGCCAGCGGGTTGGCCGCGACGGCCTGCATCAAGGCCCCGGCCACCGCCAGGGCGGCGCCGACGCAGAGCGCCAGCACCACCCGCGGCAGCCGGATCGACTGGACGATCAGCTCGTCCGGTTCGTTCGCCCGGAAGATCGCCCCCGGCAGCCGGGACAGCGAGATCGACTGGCTGCCGATCGACAGCGCCCACGCGACCCCGACGACCACGATCACCAGCAGGGCCAGGCTCACCCAGGTCACCCGCTGCTTGCTGGTCACGATCTTCGGCCGCTTGGGGCCGGTCTCCTGGGCCGGCCGGGGCAGTACGGAGGTGCTCATGTCACTTCCCGTACAGGAGTTTGACGGCTTCCTTGGCGACGACCTCGGAGGCGATCAGCCCGCGGGAGCGGGACCACTCGTTCGGGTCGACGTCGAAGGTGGCGTTGTTCTTCACCGCCGGGAGCTCCTTCCACAGCGGGCTCTTGGTCCACTGGTCCCGCAGCGTCGGGCCGTCGTTCGGCGCGATGAACATGACGTCGGGCTTGTTGACGACCAGCGTCTCGAGGGTGAGCGAGACCGACGCGTCACCGGACTCGTCCGGCAATGACGAGCCGATCCCGATCGCCGACAGCACGCCGGGTGTGTAGGCCTTCGGCGGGAAACCGGTGAAGCCCTTCTCCGAGGCCCGGACGAACAACGCCTTGCGGCTCTCGCCGGCCGGCGCCTGCGCCTTCAGGCCGGCCATGGTCTTGTCGTGCTCCTCGAGCCGGGTCTTCATCTCGTCGCACTTGTTCACCGCGATCGCGGTCGACATCTCACTGTCCAGCACCTGCTGGTAGTTGCCGTTCAGGCTCGGGAACGCGATCGTCGGCGCGATCTTCGACAGCTGGGCGTAGATCGCCTTGTGCCGGCCCGAGTCGGCCACGATCAGGTCCGGCTTCAGCGCGGTGATCACCTGGATGTTCGGCGTGGCCCGTAGACCGACCGACTTGTACGGGCCGACCTTGTCGCGCAGCGCGGCGATGATCCGCTCCGGCTGGTCGTCGTCGGCCACGCCGACCGGCGACAGGCCGACCGCGACCAGCGCGTCGACGAACGAGTACTCCAGCGTCACCACCTTGGTGGGGCTGCCGGTGATCGTGGTGGTGCCCAGGTCGTGCTTGACCGTACGGGTCTGCTGACCGCACTGATCCTGGTTGACGTCCGAACTGACGCCTTTGGCCGCCGCGGCGCGATCGGCGTTGGGAGCGGCGCCGGTCGCCGGCGAGGAGCCGGCACCGCCGCAGCCGGACAGGGCGGCTGCGGCGGCGGTCAGGGCGAGGGCGGCGACAACGCGGCGGCCCGGAGAAGCGAGGTGGGACATGGCGGGTGCTCCTGGTCTCGGCAGAGCAGTGCAGGGTGAGATTCAGCCGCCCGGCGAGGGGATCACCGGCCCGGAACGGTCTGAGAAGAATTCGGCGTTGTGTTTGCTACGAATATTCAGATGACGGTAATGACCACTACAATCGCTGTCAACGGGTCGAGCCGTCATTTCCTTGCGGCGACATCGCACCCGCGGATGTCATGATCGGTGCGTGCCCGAACAACCACAGCGAGGCGGAGGAAAAGTGTCCGTAGCGAAGACGCCGACCTTGCAGGAGCGGGTCGCCAGCCGGATCGGTTCACTGACCGCCACCGAGCGCAAGGTCGCCGAGTACCTCGCGGCCCATCCGCAGGAGGCCGCGTTCGGCTCGGCGGAGGAGCTCGGCAAGGCGACCGGCACCAGCGACGCCAGCGTCGTACGGACCGCCAAGGCGCTCGGGTTCGACGGCCTACCCGGCCTGAAGCGTTCCCTGCAAGGGCATCTGCAGACGTTGCTCAGCCCGGCCAGCCGGCTCAGCAACAGCCTGGAGGGGGTCACCGACGGACCCGAGGCGATGCTGACCGCGACATTGCGCGACCACGTCGAGCGGCTGCAGGCGGCCGAACGCACCCTCGACGGCGCCGAGTTCCGGCGCGCGGTCGAGCTGCTCGGGGCCGCCCGCGAGACGCTCGTCTGCGGGTTCGCGGGCCTGGACGGCGTCTCGGCGTACATCGCCACGCACCTGACCAGGATCGGTCACCGCGCTCGCGCCGCCTCGGACACCGGCTACCGTCTCGCGGATCGGCTGCTCCTGCTGGGCCCCGAGGACGTGGCGATCGTGATGGCGCACAACCGCATCCAGCGCGAGAGCCGCGTCATCCTGGACCACTGCACCGCTGTCGGCGTACCGGTGATCCTGCTGACCGACACGCTCGGCGAAGCCCTGCGCGACAAGGTGGACGTCGTCCTGTCGGCACCGATGAGCCGGCCCGGCACGTTCACCAGCCAGGCGACCGTGCTGATCCTCCTGGAGGCGCTGACGATCGCCGTCGCCGCCGCCGACCGGGAGCGTGCGCTCGAGGTCACCGGGCAGATGCACCAGCTCCGCGAGGAGCTGAACGGCCACGCGCTCAACGACGAGACCGCGTTGGTGGCGGCTCGCCCCAAACGCCGGCGCCGGCGCAAGTGACGGCTCAGATCTTGCCTTCGGTGCGTTCGTAGACGTCGGCCTCGAACTCCTCCAGCAACCGCTCGCAGTCGAGCACCTTGGCCCGCGCCAGCTCCTTGCCTTCGGCATTCATCCAGTCCCGGTCCTCCACCTTGGCCAGCCAGCGCCGCAGCTTCTCCAGGTCCTGGCGGATCTCCTCGGCCTCCTCGAAGGTGTAGTTCTCCCGGAACCGCTCGAACTCGATCTCCTTGACGAACTTGGTGTCGCACTCCTCGACGATCTCGGCGTACTCCTTGGCGGACTGGCTGCGGAAACCGTCGACGAACTGGGTCTGCGCGTCCTCGCCGACGTCGGTCAGGGTGAGGAAGACGCTCGAGCCACCGAGCTCGGTCACCTTCTCCCGGACCTTCTCCATCCCGGTCCGCAGCTCCTCGCGGTCGGGCAGCACGCACACGGCCTGCTGCACGTAGAACCCGCCGAGCCGCTTCAGCTCCCGCCACACCGCCACGCGAGCGCGCGACGAGTCGCTGGGAACCTTGTAGATCAGCAGCAGCCACCGATCGCTGTTCACGTCGGTCGCCGCCTTCTTCTGCCGAGTCGCCATGCCGGACAGGTTATCCGGCCGACCGATCGCGGCGGGCGTTCAGGCGCCGGCACGTCCGGCTCGTTCCCGCAGACCGTCGACGAGGTAGGGCATCACCTCCTGCCAGTCCGCGACCAGGCCCACGTCGCAGTGCGCGAAGACCTCCGCCGCCGGATCGGTGTTGATCGCCAGCACGGTCCCGGCCCGGCTCGCGCCGGCCAGGTGGTTGTGGTTGCCGGACAGGCCCACGGCGACGTACATCCGCGGGGCCACGCTCCGGCCGGTGATCCCGAGCTGGCGCCCGTGCGGCAGCCAGCCCTGGTCGGTGACCTTGCGGGTGGCGGCCAGCTCGGCGCTCAGCAGCTCGCGGATCGGTTCCAGCGCGCCGTACTGGGTGGGATCGACGCCGCGGCCGACGCCGATCACCACACCGGCCCGGTCGAGCGCGTCGCCTTCGTGCCCGGTACGACGGTCGAACCGGGTGATCGCCGGATCGTCGCCGACCGGCAGAACCTGATGCCCGTACGCCGGCAGCTCGCGCGCCCGCGGCAACGGCAGCATCCCCGTGCGCAACGTGGCGATCTGCGGCGAGCCGTGGCTGACGATCTCCGCAAGATTGCCACCACCGGACGGCTTTAGGCCCTGCAGGCGCCCATCGCCGCGGATCGTGAAGCTGACCAGGTCTGACATCAGACCCGCGTCCAGCGCCACCGCGAGTCGAGCCAGCACCTCGCGCTCCCACGGCAGCGCGCCACCGATCACCGCCCAGGGCGCCAGTTCGCCGATCATTCCAGCCAGTACGGCGGCCACCGGGCGCGGCTCGTCGCCGGTCAGCGACACCACCGAGTCGGCGCCCCAGCGGGCCAGGTCGGCGGCATCAGCCGTGGAATCAATGCGCACGGCAATCACCCGGGCGCCGATTTCCGCCGCCAATTCCGCGGCGGCGGCGAGTAATGCCCGGGTGCATTCCTCGGGCGCCGGTCCGGTGAGCGCAAAGATGCTCTGATCGCCGTTCGCCGAAAGCGGTACGGCGGGCGAGGACTCCGGTTGATGGTCGAAGGTGTCGAAGCAACCGCGGTTGAACAGCTCGGCGATGGCCCGGTCGACCTGGACCTTCGGCGTACCGCGAAAGATGACCGGCTCGCGGGTCAGGCCGATCGGTCTGACCCCGGTGACCTTGGTCGGGCTGCCGGCCAGGCCCCAGCGCGCCGGAGGGAGGTCGGCGACGGTGACGTGGCGGATGTTCTCGCCGTTGGGCCACTCCTCCACCGGGACCTTGCAGGGTGGGCAGGATCGTTCAGCCACCGCGATGACGGCGGGGAGATCGATCAGGACCGACTCGGTGCCGTTGTCGTACTGGACGACGGCACGAATCCGGTTCGCCTCCTGCTGCTCGAGGTCGAGGACCGGGCCGGCGAACGGCAGTCCGAGCAGCTCGGCCACCATCGAACCGATGGCTCCGGTGCTTCCGTCGACCGAGCTCGCGCCGACGAGGACGAGATCGGCGCCGTCGACCAACCCGGTGAGAGCCTTCGCTGTGACCAAGCAGTCCGACCCCGCCAACGCCGGATCACTCAGGTGGACGGCGTCGTCGACGCCCCAGGCGAGCGCCTCGCGCAGGACGTCGGTCGCGGACGCGGGGCCCATCGTGACCGCCGTACTGCGGCCGCCCGACTCCTGCGCCAGCCGGACGCCTTGGGCGACAGCGCGACGGCACCACGGGTTCATCTCCGTGACGGCGCCGCCGCGCTCGAGCCGGCCGTCGGCGTCCAGGCGACCACCGTGGTCCCCCTTCGGCACCTGCTTGGCCAGCACGGTCACCCGCAACGGCGTCACGACAGCCCGGTCCCCACCGCGAGGCCGATCAGGAAGGTCACCCCGGCCGACAGTCCACCGAGCAGCAGCTGGCGGCCTCCGCCGTACCAGAACGGGCGGGCGGTGATCTTCGCGACGATGCCGCCGGTGACCACGAGCCCGATCACGCTCAGCAGGAGCGCCGGCCACACACTGCCCGCGCCCAGCAGGAACGGCAGCAGAGGAATCAGCGCACCCACCGCGAAGGCCGCGAACGACGAGCCGGCCGCCAGCCACGGCGACGGCAGGTCGTTGGGATCGACCCCGAGCTCCTCCCGGACGTGGACCTCGAGCGCGACGTCCGGGTCAGCCGTCAACTCCTTGGCCACCTCGGCTGCCAGCTCCGGGCGCAGGCCCTTCGCCTCGTACATCAACGTCAGCTCGCGCAGCTCGTCCTCGGGGTGGGTGCGCAGCTCGCGACGCTCGGTCTCGATCTCGGCCTGCATCAACTCGGTCTGCGACGACACCGAGGTGAACTCCCCCGACGCCATTGAGCAGGCGCCGGCCACCAGGCCGGCCAGCCCGGTCATGATCACGACCTTCCCGCTCGCACCTCCACCGACCACCCCCGCGACCAGCGCGAAGTTCGACACCAGCCCGTCCATCACGCCGAAGGTGGCCGGCCGCAGCCACCCACCCGTCACATCGCGGTGCGAGTGGTGAAGCTCCGCCGGTTGATCGACGACATCCGCGGTCATCTCGTCAGTCCTTCCGCAACAGTTAGGTATGCGTAACCTTCCGTCCAACGCATCACCTGTTACATCAGACTAGGCGTTACTTTCCCGCCTTGGCAACGGGTTCCCCCGAACCGACCGTCCTCGGCCCGACCCAACCCGAGGGGTAGTGACCCGGCGAAAGGGGTACGTGGGCGAGATGACTTCTTCGCATCAGGGACTTGGACCTGCTGTCGAGATCGATGAGCGGCTGACGGCGATCGAGCGCAGGCTCGATCTGCTGCTCAACCTGACGCCGGTCAACGCGGCGGAGGCTTGGGCGGACTTCGAGCGCGGCGACTTCGGGGCAGCGCCGACGTTGCGGCTGCGGCCGTTGGAGTTCGAGCCCGACCTGCTGCGCCGGGAGCTGTACGACCTTGAGATCGAGACGGTGGACGATCCCGCGTTGCACACGCTCTTCCGGTCCAAGCGGGACGAGATCGCGCGCGAGATCACGATCCTGGAGGATCGCGACACGTCACGGTTCGTGTACGGATCGCTCCAGCTGTACGGCGAGGTGTCGCCGCCGCTCGCGTCAGCGGCCGAGGAGTTGCTCGACCTGATTCCACCACAGGCTCCGAGCAGCCGCAGTGTCACGGCGGGTGCGTTCGCGCAGGCCGCTCAGGAGGAGTTCGAGCGGTACCAGGCGGTGTACCCGGACTTCCCGACGGCCGTCGAGGTCCGTGAGGACGTCTCCGAACTGATGGTCTCGTTCGGCCGGCTGCTCATCCCCGAGACCGCCGCGATCCGGGCGGACCGCGTCGAACCCTTGCTGCACCACGAGGTCGGGACCCATGTCGTCACCTACCAGAACGGCGCCCGGCAGCCGTTGACGTTGCTGACGATCGGGTTGCCCGGTTACGACGAGACCCAGGAGGGCCTGGCCGTCCTGGCCGAGTACCTGGTCGGTGGACTGGATCCGCGGCGGCTGCGGGTGCTGGCGGCCAGAGTCGTTGCCGTGGGCAAGATGCTGGAGGGTGCGGAGTTCCTGGACATCTTCGAGTCGCTCCGCGGGGAGTACCGGATCCCGGTCAAGACGGCCTGGTCGATCGCGATCCGCGTCGTCGTCGGCGGCGGGTCGGTGAAGGACGCGATCTACCTGCGCGGGATCACCCGCATCCTGGAGACCCTTGCTGAAGGCAACAGCCTCGACGTGCTCTTCGTCGGCAAGCTCGCCCTGGACCACGTCTCGCTGGTCCAGGACCTGCTCGACCGCGGCGTCCTCGAGGAGCCGTGGGTCCGCCCGCGGTGGCTGGAGGTTCCCGGCGCTCAGGAACGACTGGACAGATTGCGCGCCGGGGCCTCGGTCACCGACCTGTACGAAGGAGTCGCATCGTGAAGCTGGCGTTCTTCGTCAACGACGTGCCGAACGAGATCGACGAGTACGCGACCACGCGCCTGGCCAGAGCCGCCGTCCAGCGTGGGCACGAGGTCTGGTACGTCGGAGTCGGCGACGTCGAGGCCGGTCCGGGCGACGGTGAGCTGACGGCCCGGGCCCAGGCCGCCGAGTTCCGGCCCGGCGACACGCTCGCCACCTTCATGAGCCGCCTCAAGGAGCGCGACGCCGAGCGGATCGTGATGGACGACCTCGACGCCCTCTTCCTGCGCAACGAGTCGATCGACGACCTGCGGTACCGGCCGTGGGCGAGTCCGCTGGGTGTGGTCTTCGGACAGATGCTCGCGGCCCGCGGCGTGACGGTGGTGAACGATCCGTCGAACCTCGGCCGCGCGACGAGCAAGCTCTACCTGGAGGAGTTCCCGGCCGCGATCCGGCCCCGGTCGCTGGTGACCCGCGACCCGGCGGCGATCGAGCGCTTCGCGGCCGAGGTGGGGCACTGCGTCGTCAAGCCGCTGTACGGGTCCAAGGGGCGCAACGTCTTCATGATCGAGGACCAGGGGGCGGCGAACCTCGCCCAGATGACGGCGGCGGTCCTCGAGGACGGCTACGCGATCGCTCAGGAGTTCGTCGACGGCGGTGAGCACGGTGATGCCCGGATCTTCCTGCTGGAGGGCCGGCTCCTGGAGCACGACGGCAAACCGGCCGCCTTCCGGCGGGTCCCGACGGGCAACGATCCGCGGGCCAACATCAGCGCGGGCGGGCGTTCGGTCCCGCTCGAGCTCGGCGCCGGCGAACGCGACATCATCGAAGCGATGAGCGAGAAACTCGTTGCCGACGGCATGTTCTTCGTGGGCATCGACGTGATCGGCAGCAAGGTGGTGGAGATCAACGCGGAGAGCCCCGGCGGCCTCCAGAGCGTCGAGAGGCTCTACGACATCGACGTCTGTCCCACCGTCATCGAGGCCCTGGAACGCCGTACCGACCTGGAAATCGCTACGCGGCCGTCCAGCAGCCCAGCTTCGCGACGGCCACGACTACGGGACAGGCAGGGCAGCTCATGAACACAATCCGCCGATCAGCAGACCGCCGTCGCTCAACGGGCAGCAGGGCCCCCACGATCTCGCCGCGCAGTTCCTGGCGACCGAGCACTGGAGCCTCCTGGCGACGCGCAGCATGAGGTGGTGATGCTCGAACTCCCCACCGTTCTTGCCGCCTCGGCCGCCGCGTTCGCCCTGGCGCTGCTGTCGGCGGTGGCAGGCTTCGGTGGCGGGGTACTCCTGCTGCCGATCTTCACCGCCTTGTTCGGACTCCGAGTCGCCGTCCCGATGCTCACCCTCACCCAACTGTCCAGCAACGCCGCACGGGTCTGGTTCAACCGCCGCGACCTGCACTGGCCGCTCATCGGCTGGTTCGCCGCAGGCGCCGTGCCGTTCGCCGTCGCAGGGGGACTGCTGCTCGCGCATGCGCCGATCAGCCCGCTCAAACGTCTGCTCGGTGTGTTTCTGATCGGCGTGGTCGTCTGGCGCCGGCTGAACCGCCGCCCCCGCAAACCCTCCGATCACAGCTTCGCCGGTGTCGGCGCCGCGTCCGGACTCGGCTCAGCTCTGCTCGGCTCGGTCGGTCCGCTGACCGCCCCGTTCTTCCTCGCCTACGGCCTGACCCGGGCCGCCTACATCGGCACCGAGGCCGCCGGCGCACTCACCCTGCACCTGTCAAAGATCGCCGCCTACGGCGCCGGCGACCTCCTCACCCACACGGTGCTCATCTACGGCGCCGCGCTCACCCCCGCCACCCTCGCCGGCGCCTGGGTCGGCAAGAAACTCGTGAATCGCCTCAGCGACCGTGTCTTCGTCGCACTCGTCGAGCTCGGCCTCGTCGCCGCCGGAGCGCTCTTCCTCATCGGGGTATGAACTCCACGGAACTCACCGCGATCGCCTGGCATCCGCACCACGACAGAGCATCCAGCGCGTCCCGCAACGGCTCATCCTTCCGTCTGATCATCGATCCGGCTGCCGCGCAAATAGTGAGAGAAAGCGCTGTCGTACTTCGGGTGCCGCCGATAGCGCGACGGAACCACCCGTCCTTCGAGGTCGTCCGCGGTACTGTCCGCGAACCGCCACATCCGCCGGGCGATCCGGCCTGCAACGCCGACGTGCGGCGAGTTGGGGTGCGTACGCGTCGGCGAGCTGTCCTGCGTCGTCAACAGGTCCTCCGCGACGGCCGCCAGAGTGTTCCAGTCGGAGTCCGCCGCGATCCGGGCGGCGATCACGCTCTCGAGCTGCTCGTGCTCCGACAGCAGCCGATCGATCACCACCCACACCTCGTCGTGTCCCAGGTCCAGATAGCGCTGGTCGCCGTACTGACGGCCTTTCAGTACCCGCAGCGACTGCTCGAGTTTCCGCAAGTTGCCCAGATACCGGGAGACTTCGTCCGACGGCCAGTTCCTGGCCTGGTGCAGCAGGACCTCGGCCGATGCCGCGAGGTGCTGAGCGGTGTACGCCGTGAACAGGTCCGCGCCGTGCCGGCGGTGATGCGGAGCAGCCAAGTGACTCCGCGGCACCGCCGCCAGGTCCTGCAGCCGGGCGTGTTCGGAACGCAAGGCCGCATCGAGCCGTGACTCCGGGGTCTCGGTTCGCTTCAACGCGTCCCGATCAGACATCCCTGGATGCACCGCGTCGATCAGGTGGTGATGCTCCGGATGCTTCCTCAGGTAACGGTCGATGGCAGGGCAGTAGTTGGTGACCTGCCCACCCCAGGTGTCGAGGTCGTTGAACACCGTCCGGATCAGCAGCGTTGCATGCCCTCGACCGCGAAGGTCCGAGCGAATCTCGGTGAGCCCGAAGACCCGTCGGTCGTCCACATCGCGATAGTCGAGGGTGCCGGCGGTCTCCCGGCCGAGGCGCAGCTCGTAGTAGCCGAGTTCCGAATTCTCGATGACTTCGAGGTGTGCGGCGTGGTCGTCCACGAGGATCTTCACAGCTCACTCCAAACGGTTCCTTGGTCAGCTTCGTCCGGCCATCACTCCGCCGTCGACGTTCAGGATCGCGCCGGTGATCCAGCTCGCTTGGTCCGACAGCAGGAAGGTGATCGCCGACGCGATGTCGCCCGCGGTGCCCACGCGGCCCAGCGGATGGAACGGGTTGAACTCCTGGATCGCCTGTTCGAGCTGGTCCTTCGGGATGAAGCCCTCGTACAGCGGTGTGGCCACCACCGCGGGCGCGACCGCGTTCACGCGGATGCCGTCCGCGGCCAGTTCCATCGCCAGGTTGTGCGTCAAGGCGTGCAGCCCCGCCTTCGCCATCGAGTACCCGGTGGCCGGAGTAGCCGCGACGGCCTGGTGCGCCCACATCGAGCCGATGTTGACAATCGCGCCGCCACGTCCGGCGGCCTTCATGCCCCGGACAACGGTCTGGGTGAGGAAGAACGTCGCGCGGCTGAGCTCGAGGTAGGCGTCGTAGTCCGCGCCGTCGTAGTCGAGGAATCCCCTCGGGATGAAGAAGCCGGCCGCGTTGACCAGCAGGGTCGCGTCCGAGTGATCGGCCGCCAGCCGCTTCTGGACCTCCTCGACCTGGCCACGGTCGGCCAGGTCCGCGGTGATTCCCCACGCCCTGCCCTCACCGAGCTCAGCGACGGTGTCGTCCACCTTGGCCTCGTTACGGCCGACGATCACCGCGCTGGCCCCCAGCCCGACGATGTCCACGGCAGTCTGACGGCCCATACCGCTGCTCCCGCCGACCACCACGATCTTGCGTCCTTCGAAGTTTCCGGTCATGACGTACTCCCTTCAGATTGAACTGGCCGCGATGTCGCGCCCCAGTAATCTGTGTCGGTACGCCGCGCCGTCTTACCGCCGCCGGTGATCTGTCCGGTCAGCCGGGTAAGACACCGCAACGCATCGACACTCACCTTCATGGACGAGTCCACCGAGCAGGACGAGGAGATCCGGTGAGCCAGCAAGAACCTTCGTCGGTAGCCGAGCAACTGGTCGACAACAGTGGCGGAGGTCGCTTCGAGTTCCACCGCGGCGAAGACCTCGTCGGCTGGCTCTACTACACGCGCTTGAGGCCCAACCGGTACGCCCTCCGGCACACCGAAGTCGAGCCGAGTCATCAACACCAGGGCGTCGCCGGCGCGATGGTACGGCGGGTGCTGGCCGAGATCCGCCTCCGCGAGGGCACGATCACCGCCATCTGCCCCTTTGTGGCCGATTTCCTCTCGCGTACGTCGACGTACGACGACCTGATCGATCCCCAGCACCCGGGCTACCCCGACCGCGCCACCGCCGAAGCAGCACAGCGGAATCCGACCAGCTGAGGTCCGACGGGCCGGGACGCCCGGCCAATGACGCGGTGGACAGGGGGTGATCACTGCCGACCCTCCAAAGAGGCCGATATGGTCCGTTTTGACCAGACGACCGAGCCACTGTCCAGATCCTGCTTGAACGAACCCGATACATTTTCCGCTGCGATGGACGATATAGTCCAGTCTCCGAGTGCAACCACGCGCCCCCCGGTCTCCAGTCCCCCTGTGGGATCCGGACAGCGCAACAGGAGGGTGGCAATGACCAACCACGTCCTCGAACCCGATGGAACGGGCTTCTACCTGAGCATCGACAGCGCAGACTCCGAGACCTCCGACCAGGCAGCCTCGTCCTCAACCGCTCCAGCAGCCGGACCACGCGAGACGCCGGCAGCCACCGTGACCCACCATGCGGACGAGGAGTCCTACGAGCTACTCGTCGGCGGACAACGCGCCGGGATCCTCGTGTATCACGTGATCGGCTCGCACCTGTCGATCACCCACACCGTCATCGACCAGCCCTACCGCGGGAAAGGACTCTCCTGGGTGCTCATCCGGCACGCTCTCGACGACCTGCGCACGAGGTCGGTGACGGTGTCGAACTACTGCGCGGTCGTACACCAATTCGTCAAGAACAATCCCGAGTACGGCGAGCTGCTCGGCCTGCCGCAGTCGGCTTGATTCGCCTCTCGGGCAACGAACAGACAGGACGGTGAAGCCATGGCGGACCACAGCGCGGTAGACAGCCCTGCGGCCGAGACGACGCTGAACGTGCCCGATCTCGAGATCCGGGCGCGGATCCTCGAGTCAGCCGCCGCGCTCTTCTACACCAAGGGCGTCGCCTCGACCTCGCTCACCGACATCCGGAAGGCCAGCAGCACCAGCGAATCGCAGCTGTCCAACCACTTCCCGGACAAGACGTCCCTCGTCCACGCTGTGATCGACATCCAGTCCCGGCACGTTCTCGCCCGGGAGGAAGATCGCCTGGCGGAGGTGACGAGCTTCTCCGGCCTGCGACGCTGGCGTGACGCGCTCATCCGGTCCAACACCCTCCAGGACGGATCCTACGGGTGCGCCCTCGGCTCGATGTCGACCGAACTGTCCGACAAGGACGAACGATCCCGTACGGCCCTTGCGCTGGCCTTCAGGAGTTGGCAACAGCTCCTCGTCGATGCCCTGGAACGCCTGCGTCAACAGGGAGTTCTCTCGCCCGACGTCGACACGCGCAAGCTCGGAACCGGTCTACTGGCTGCCTTGCAAGGCGGATACGTCCTCGCCCAGAACGCGCACAGCTCCCAGCCGATGGCCGACGCGCTGGACATGGCCCTGGACCGCATCAGCTCCTTCGCGACCCACGCAGGCTGACAAGTCCAGCATCTGTTCGGTCTGCACGACTTCGCCCTGGACGACGCGCAGGCATCGCATCAACCCCAAGGTCGAGCGCTACTGGTCGCTCCAGACGCGACCCGTTTGGGTCGAGAGCAGATGATCGACGATGTCCACGGCCGGTTGCTCCGGGCCGGTCGTCCCGGGACCGGTGAGGTCGAGAACGAAGCGGCGAATCAAGGGATCGTCGACCTCCGCGGGATCTATTCCGGCGAGCCAGGCCTGTAGAGCCGCATCCGCTCTTCGCGCTCGCAGGACATTGACGGTGACTCCGGTGCCGCTGAGCTCCGCGGCCAGGTTGACGGTGTGCGCTTCCAGCGCGGCCACGCACGCCGCGTAGATGTTGCCGCCGGGCCAGGAGACCAGGTTGCCGACCACGGCGCACACGTTGACGATCCGGCCCCAGCCCTGGTGGACCATCGACGGGATGACCGCCCCGGCGAGCACCGCCACGCTGGCGACGTTCATGGCCAGCGAACGAAGGATCTCCGCCGGGTCGAGCGTGCTCACGCCGCCGAGCGGCGCCACAGTAGCAGCGTGGCTGACCAGGATGTCGACCTGGCCGAACACTTGCTCGACACCCCGTACGAGTCCGGGGACGGACTCGGGATCCGACAGGTCGGCGGTGAACCCGTCCGCCTCACCGCCGGCAGCGCGGATTGCTGCCACTGTGGCGGCCACCCGAGCTGCCGACCTGGCGACGACCGCGACCGCAGCACCGGCCGCACCCAGCTGCTCAGCAATCGCTCGCTCGACACCACCGCCCGCTCCGGACACCAAAGCGACTCGGCCGTTGAACGGCTTTCCCGGATTCGCGCCTGACAACATGTCTGTTGGAGGCCGTACGGGAACCGCTTCTTACCTACTCGCCAGGTAACTTTGCGTGCGCACGGACCGAATCCATCGCCAGTTCGAGTGCGATCTGCATCGGTCCGGGATCCCGGGCCGCTTGAGCGAGAACGTAACCGCCCTGAATCGCGGCCATGATCCCGGTGGCCAGCCGCTGGGAATCTGCCTCCTGAGACAGCGTGTCGTTGGCCTTCATCCGCTCGAGCACAGCGACCAGCAGGGAGATCCAGGTGGTCAGGTGGGCGTCGAGATCGATGCGGGCGGCCTCGTCGTGGTCGGAGAGCTCGGTCGACAGCGCCCCCAGCTCGCAGCCCAGCGCTCCGCGCCGTACCGTGACGCGTTGGAGAATGGCCCTGCACCAGCGGTCGAGACCGCTGAAGGAGTCGACCCTGCGGAGGTACTGCTCCTCCCGCTCGAGCACCCGGCTGCCGCGCAGTTCGATCACCGCCTGGACCAGGGCACTCTTGTCCGCGAAATGCCGGTAGAGCTGTGACTTGCTGGTCCCGCTCGCCGCCGTCACCTCGTCGAGGGTGGTCGCCGCGGCGCCCTTGAGGGATATCAGCTCGTCGGCCGACGCGACGATCCGGGCTCTCGTGGCCGCGCCGCGCGCGGTCAGGCGGCGGTCGACGTCGTTTGCTGTCTCGGGCACGCAAAGAGCTTATCCGGCCGTGCCACGATCGCTGCCGCTTGATGGACACGCTCGACGGACCGTGATCAGCCGACCAGGCCATGGGACAGGTAAGTCTCCGCTCCAAGCCGACACCAACTCTCCTGAGAGGCCGGCACGCAGTCGGCCCGTTGACAGGAGGACGCACGTGAGCGAGGTCAGCCGGGAGTACTACGGCACCTACAGCGTGGACGACGAGGACCAGCTTCAGTTCTCGGACACGCTCGACGAGCGGGGGGTCTCCGACCTTCTCGACGAAGGCTACTCACCTCCGGAGAAGTGGTCGGCCGGGGAAGGCTTCGGTACCACCGCGACCGAGGCACTGCAGGGCGAGACCTTCGAACAGCGCCTGGCCCAGGAAGAGCCGGACATCGACCCGTACGCCGTACCGCCGGAGTCTGTCGACGGCCCCGAGGTGGGCCACGAACGCGCCGGCCGTCTCGTCGCTCCCGACGAAGGATCACACTACGACCTCGAGGAAGAGCTGATCGCGACCGACGTCGGGATCGACGGAGGTGCCGCGAGCGCCGAAGAGGCGGCGATCCACGTCGTGGACGACGAACCGTCCGAACTCGACGACCTCGACTGAGGGACCGACTGACGATCAAGAAGCGGTCAGACGTTGCTCACAGCCCGTGGAATGAGTGTGGAGTGCCCATGACGAGATTTCGGACCGTGTCTGCCGGCGGACTGGAGGTCTTCTACCGCGAAGCGGGCAGACCCGGAGCACCGAAGCTCCTCCTGCTCGGCGGATCCGCTGCGTCGTCGCATCAGTTCCGGAACCTGATGCCTGCACTTGCCGACCGGTTCCACCTCCTCGCGCTCGACTACCCCGGCTTCGGAAACTCCGAGAGCCCCGACCCGGCCGTCTGGGACTACACCTTCGACAGCCTCGCCGAGATCGTCGACGAGACCCTGCTCGCGATCGGCTTCACCGGGCCGATGGGTCTGTACCTGCAGGCCCACGGGGGCCCGATCGGGAACCGGCTGATCTCGCTTCATCCCGACTGGCTGCAGTGGCAGGTCATCCAGAACGCCAACAGCTATGAGGAGGGGCTCACGAACATCTGGGACGACATCCGCCGGGTCTTCTGGAGCGACCGCGACTCCCGGACCGAAGCCGCGCTCGAGGCGTTGTTCGAACCGGAAACAGTGAAGGAGATCCACCTCACGGGTCATCCCGACCCGACGAAGATCAGTCCGGACAGCTGGAACCTCGACCTGCACTTCCTGACTCGCCCGCGGGCACGCAAGGTGCAGCTGGACCTGCTCCTCGACTACCGCACGAACGCGGCCAAGTATCCGGACTGGCAGCGCCGGCTGCGCCGCGACCAGCCCAAGACCCTGATCTTCTGGGGCCAGGGCGACTTCTTCTTCACCCCGGCCGGCGGGGAGGCGTATCTGCGCGACCTCCCCGACGCGAAGCTGATTCGCCTCGACTCCGGCCACTTCGCGCTGGAGGACTGCTGGCAGGAAATCGTTGCCGGTATCAACAGCTTCTACGACGACACCGTCAGCTAGGTGCGGACCCGGCCGGTAAGTACGCCGGCCCGACGGGACGTGCTCGCTACTACAGCGTGGAGACTCCACACGACGAGTACACCGATGCCGCGTGGTGCTACCCGCACCCCAAGCAGTCAGCGATCGAAACGGTCGGGCACAACTTCACCGGGTACGTCGCGTTCGACACCACCCGAGTGGTCATCGAGTAGATCGAGGCGGCCGGCAAGCCCGTCAGTCGAACTCGTAGCGCTGCTCCCGCCATGGATCGCCGTGGTTGTGATATCCGGCGCTCTCCCAGAACCCGGGCTCGTCCCGCAGCAACAACCGCAGGCCGTTCAGCCACTTGGCTGACTTCCAGAAGTACAGGTGCGGGACGAGCAGGCGGACGGGACCGCCGTGCAGAGCTCCGAGTTCCTGTCCGTCGTACCGGTAGACGATCCAGGCCTTCCCGCCGCGGAGCTCGGCGAGCGGCAGATTCGTCGTGTAGCCGCCGTACGAGGTGGCAAGGACGTGGGTCGCCTCGGTGGTCATCTCGGCGAGCACGGTATCGAGGGAGACCCCTTCCCAGCGAGTGCCGAGCTTCGACCACCTGGTGACGCAATGGATGTCAGCGACGATGTGCTCGGCCGGGAGAGCCATCAGTTCGTCCCAGGTCAGGTGCTGTTGCTCTCGGGTCTCCGACGTGATCGTCAGCTCCCACTTGTCCTTGGGAATCAGCGGGGTGACGCTCGCCGACAGCACCGGGAAGTCGTCGGTCAGATGCTGACCCGGCGGGAGCCTGCGATCGCTGGCTTCGCCTCGGCCTTCGAATCCGCGATTGACGACTGCCATCTGCACCTCCAGGCGGAGCGCTCCGTTCGTACCTGCGTCGTTGCGATGCTCTCACGCGAGCTGCTGCTCCGGCAGGTAGCCGGCATCGACCAGCGCCGTCCGCAATTTGCGGCGGGCGTCGAACATCATCTTGTAGATCGCGTTGTGGGTCGCGCCGAGCTGATCCGCGAGCACATCGGTGGGCATCCCGTTCAGGACCAAGGCGACGAACACGGTCCGCTGCTTTGCCGTCAGCTTCTCGTCGACGGCACGGCGTACGGCTTGCATCAGATCCCGGCTCTCGGCGTGAGCCTCCGGCTCGATCCCCAGACGCGCGGGAAGGCGTTCCCAGTCCTCGTCGTCGAAGGCGACACCCGCCCGCTGCCAGAAGTGCCGGTTGACCTTGGCCGCCACATCGAAGATCACGAACTTGTACGCCCACGTGGTGAACTTGCAGTCCCCCCGGAACGTCTCGACCTTGCCGCAGATCGCCAGCAAGGCGTCCGCGGCCGCCTGGTGGGCGATGTCGTCCAGTTCGGGGCCGGCGAGTCGCAGCCTCGTGGCCCGCCGTCCTACCTCCGACCGAGCCGCCCGCAGCAGGACCTCGTACAGACGTCGGCTTGCCAGCTCACGCTGCTCACCACAACTGCTCAAATCGCGAACCCAGGCGCGGTTCTCGGCCGCCGACTCCGCAGAGACGACCCGCACCTGAGGCAGGGATTCGGGGACTTCGCTTTTCATGGATCTCCGGCGATCAACGCGACGTAGTGACCACGGGTCCGGCCTGACTTCGCCGACCAGCACAGCAACATGATGGACGATACCGTCCTTTTTGCTCGTCGTCCACTCCAGCTATAAGCTCGGAACTGGTCGACTTCGTCCGGTTTCGACCCGTACAGGCATCATTGACGAAAGGAGGATCCTCATGCGTGAACTCGCCGGGCTGCGGACCGAGATCAGGAACCACGCCTCGAACGCCTGGGCCACCGAACGCGGCTACGAGCCGATCTACGCCGCGTCACCGAGGTCGAGGATCGTCGTCATCGGCCAAGCGCCCGGCCGGCGCGCCCAGGAAAGCCAGATCCCGTGGAACGACGCCAGCGGGATCAAGCTGCGGGAGTGGCTGGCCGTCACCGACGCCCAGTTCTACGACCCGGACACGATCGCCCTGCTACCGATGGACTTCTACTACCCGGGTCAGGGCACACACGGGGATCTGCCGCCACACCCCGGCTTTGCGCCACTGTGGCATCCGAGGATCCTGCGGTTGATGCCTGAACTCCGTCTGACGGTTCTCATCGGCACCTACGCCCAGAAGCACTATCTCGGCCGCAGCGCGAAGGAGAATGTGACCGAGACCGTGCACGCCTACCGCGACTACGGTCCGGACCGGATCCCGCTGGTGCACCCGTCCCCGCTCAACTTCCGGTGGCAGGCGAAGAACCCGTGGTTCGAGGCCGAGGTGATTCCGGCTCTGCAAGCCCTGGTCGCGGCGGCCATCTCGGAACCTACGACCACGGATCGCTCCGAGAGCTAGGCGTAGCGCCCTTCGAACGTCACACCATCGGCGAGCCCGGTGAATCTGAGCCCGACGATCCGTGAACCTTCGACGAGCCAGCGGAGCGCGTAGCACGCCCGGTACGACGGCGGCCAGAAAGAGCAGAAGCGCCCGTCGTCATCGACGTACCACTCCCCCGCGCTGTCGCCGCCTCGCTCGGAGTAGGTGGTTCGACCATCGATCGTGAAGATCTGGCTCGCTCCGTCGGCGTACAGCAGGCGGCCGGCCGTCACTGCCTTCGGAATGTCGGCGGCGGAGACGGCTGCACCGTCCTCGGCCTGGACTCCCCGCAACTTCTCGGTCATGGCGACCATCTCCTCGTTGTGTTCGTGCCGGTGGTGCTGCGGGTCTTCGTTCTGAACAGCGGCCAGGAGCCCCCGAGCATCCTCCCCACACGCATCGCACGCGGCGAGGTGCGACGCCACGCCGGGATACTGCGCGGCCGCGTCGACACCGGCCGCCTGAAGCTCGACGTAGAGGTGCAGAACAGCCATCACCTCGTCACATCCGACGTCACGGGGGTCTGTGGCCAGGAATCGCTCGAGCGCCTCCCTCCACTCGGTCAAGCTGTTCACCTCTGTCAGGGAGCGATTTCGAGACGCTGGATCAGATCGTCGGCCAGGGCGAACCGGTAGATGACGTCGACGACTCCGCCAGGAAAGTCTCCCTCGAGGCGAGTGGTGACCACGTACCGGGTGTCGTCGAGCGCTTCGACGTGGGTGATCTGGACCGTGTACGTGTACTCGCTCCCCTCGGCGGAGCGCCAGCGGTGGATCTCGTCGTGACCCGTGTAGGTCCTGCCGTCGTCGTCGACCACGGTGGCGTCGATCGCAAAAGCTGACAGCAGGTCGTGCGCGTTCGCCTTGTGCTGAGGATCGGCCTCGCGGAGAAACCGCACTATCGCCGCAGGCAGGTGTTCGGCCAGCTCCGCGGCGGTCGGGTCGGGCGGGGTCTGGATGGTCATCAGGAACCTTTCACGGTGACGTGTTGAGTAAGCACGGTCTGCCAGGTCAGTCGCCGTAGTAGCGCTGCTCTTTCCACGGGTCTCCATAGTTGTGATAGCCGTACCTCTCCCAGAAACCGGGTTGGTCCTCAGTCAGCAGCTCCAGGCCGCGGATCCACTTCGCGCTCTTCCAGAAGTACAGGTGCGGCACCAGCAGCCGGGCCGGCCCGCCGTGCTCCGGATCGAGCGGCTTCCCGTCGTACTCGTCGACGATCCAGGCCTTTCCACCGCGCAGGTCCGCCAGCGGCACGTTCGTCGTGTAGCCGCCGTCGGAGAAGGCCAGTGCATGAGTCGCCGTGGTTGCCACCGCATCCAGGAAGGTGTCGAGAGACACGCCCGACCACGGCATGTCCAGCTTCGTCCACTTCGTCACGCAGTGGATGTCGACGGTGAACTTCTCGCGAGGCAATGCCTGGAACTCTGCCCACGACCACGACGCCGGACTGTCCACCGATCCACGAACAGTGAAATCCCAGTCCTCCAGCCGCGTGAACGGCGTGGGTCCCGCGGACAGCACCGGGAAGTCGCGGGTGACGTACTGCCCCGGCGGCACTCTCGAGGAGTCCGCGGGACGACGACCGGAGAACCCTCTGGTGACGGCCATCAGGCCTTCTCCCCCACCTGCACGCGCAGAAGCCACTGCTGCTTCTCCAAGGTGCCGACCACCCTGATCAGCACCTCTTGCGTCACCAGATCAATCAGATCGTGCAGCGCGGCCTGCAGCTCAGCACCAACAGCCGCTCGCTCGTTCGGGTTGTCGAGCGGCGGCAACTGCACCGAATTCGCAACTGTTTCCATAGGCATGTCTCCCCTGTGTCACGCCACGCCCTGGACCTTTCCTCACCACGGAGGAGATGTGACCAACTGCTCTGTCGATTCGAAACGCCGTGATGCTCACGCACCACCGCGGCGGTAAGAACCGGATCCAGGTCGACGCTAACGAGTCACAAACCCTTACTGGAGGTGGATTCGCTGTGTCACGCCTGAACACGCCGTCCTTGGAGGACGTCCCCGCCGGCCCGCGGCAGATCCTCGACAAGGTGGGCGGGACGCTCGGGTTCGTCCCGGCCATGTTCACGACGATCGCGTCCAACCCGGCCGTTCTCGAGGCGGTCACGACCCTGCAAAGCACCATGAGCCGGGTTCTGGACGCGAAGACCCGGCACGTCATCGCGCTGGCTGTGTCGCAGGCCAACGAGTGCGCCTACTGCCTGGCGATGCACACCTACGTGTCGTCCGAGTACGGCGGAATGTCCGGCGAGGAGATCGAGCTCGCCCGGGCCGGAAGCTCGACCGATCCCCGGCGAGCGGCAGCCGCCAGGTTCGCTCGCCGGGTGGTCGACACCCGCGGACAGGTCAGCGACGGCGACCTCGCGGCCGTACGAGACGCCGGCTACACCGACCCGGACGTGTTGGCCATCATCACGGTCGCGGTGCAGGCCCTGCTCACCAACTTCATCAACAACGTCAACCAGCCCGAGATCGACATCCCCGCTGTCGACTCGGTCGGCTCCTCGAGCTGACCTGAGCGCCGCACCCGCGGCCCCCAGACCGTCCACCGCCCACACGACCCGAGGAAAGATGCGACATGCCGGGCTCAGAACTCTTCGAGAAGTTCATGGCACTGCACACCCGCGACGGTGGATTCGTCATGCCCAACGCCTGGGACGGACTCTCGGCATTGATGCTGGCCGATGCCGGTTTCGAAGCGATTGCGACGTCGTCAGCGGCCCTGGCCGCCACGCTCGGCGTGGCCGACGGACGTCATGCAGTCAGCCGTGAGACACACCTCGAGCACGCGCGACTGCTCGCCACCGTCAGCGGACTGCCTGTCAACGGGGACTTCGAGGACGGGTACGGCGACTCCCCCGAGGACGTCGCCGCGACGGTGCAGGCCGCCGTCGAGTCCGGCCTTGCCGGGATCGGCATCGAGGACACGTCGGGCGATCCCGACCAGCCCATCCGCGATTTCGACGACGCCGTCGCTCGTGTACGCCGTGCCGTCGAAGCGGCCAAGGGCCGCATCGTGATCACCGGCCGCACCGACAACTTCATCCAGGGCCGGCCCGATCTCGACGACACCATCCGGCGCCTGACGGCCTTCGCCGAGGCCGGCGCCGACGTGCTCTACGCCCCGTACCCACCCGACCTCGAGGCACTGGGCGCGATCGTCTCCGCGGTCGCACCGAAACCGGTCAACGTCCTTGTGTCGCCTGCCGACGAAGTACTGACCGTTGCCGAGTTGCAGAAGGCCGGTGTCAAACGCATCAGCTTGGGCCCTTGGCTCTACACGCACTCGATGGGCGCCTTGGCAGAGGCCACCGATGCGCTCGTCGCGGGCAACCTCGCCGCCGCGGCGACAGGACTCAGCTTCGAGCGCATAGGTGAACTCCTTGCCCGCGGCAAGAACTAGCACGCACCCCGACCAACCAACCATTCGCCGTACTGGTTGCCCGAAAGAAAGCAGACCGCCATGGACCTCGACAAGCTCATGAGCAAGCACCTCACCAGGTACTTCGACCCGACCAGGACCGTCCCGGAGGAGACCCTTCAGCAGCTCTTGAGGTTCCTCCGGTCGACGCCCTCGTCGACCAACGTGCAGCCGAACCACTTCTACGTCATCGCCACGCCCGAAGGTAAGAGGCAGCTCGCGGACAACCTGGGCGAACGCTTCCAGGACAACGCCGGCAAGATCCTGAACTCCTCGCACACCATCATCCTGACTACTCGGGCACATCTGCCGGAGAGCCACATCGAGGCGGTGTTCAGCAAGGAAAGGGCCGACGGCCGGTTCCCGGAGCCGGCCAAGCAGGAGCTGTGGGAGTCCATGACCCGCGACTTCCTCGACCTGCGCAACTTCGGCTACAAGGACGTGAACCACTGGATGGAGAAGCAGACCTACCTGGCGCTGGGTCTGACCATGATGGCGGCCGCTGAACTCGGTGTCGAAGCCATGCCACTCGAGGGATTCGACCCGGCCAGCGTCGACAAGGCGTTCAAGATCCGCGAGACCGGACACGCCACGACCGTGTTGCTGGCGCTCGGCTATCCCGACCCCAGCAAGCAGTACAGCAACCCCATCTCGCGGTTCGACACCGACGAGTTGTTCACTTTCGTCTAGAGAGGAGAAACCTGATGAAAGCAATCATCGTGAACGACGAGGCCGCCGGAGCGGCCGGCCTGACGCTGACCGAGCGTCCGGAGCCCACAGCAGCCATCAACGACGTCATCGTCGAGGTGCATGCGTCGGGGTGGATCTCCACCGAGCTGGAGTGGCCGTCGACCTGGGTCGACCGGGCCGGCCGTAGCCGGGCCCCCTCGATCCCCGGCCACGAGCTGGCCGGAGTGGTCAGCGCCCTCGGCTACGGTACGACGGGGCTGTCGGTGGGCCAGCGAGTGTTCGGTATCGCCGACTGGCACCGCGACGGCACCTTGGCGGAGTACACGGCGATCGAGGCCCGCAACGTCGCGCCGCTGCCCGGCGACCTTGACTTCGCCGTCGGCGCCAGCCTTCCGATCTCGGGGCTGACCGCGTGGCAGGGACTGTTCCAGCACGGCCGCCTGCAGGCGGGGCAAAGCGTCCTCGCGCACGGCGCGGCCGGTGCGGTCGGAACGATGGTGACGCAGCTGGCCCGCGAAGCCGGCGCCTACGTCATCGGCACCGGCCGGGCGGCCGATCGTGAGAAGGTGCTCGATTTCGGCGCCCACGAGTTCGTCGACCTCGAGAACGACGCGCTGGACGACGTCGGCCCGGTCGATCTGGTCTTCGACGTCATCGGCGGCGAGATCCAGAAGACGTCCGTGGCGAGGATCAAGCCTGGCGGATCGCTGGTGTCGATCACCGGCGTGATCGAGGCCCGGCCGACCGACGGCCTGGTGGTGGACTTCGTCGTCGAGGCCGACCGCTCCCAGCTCGCCGAGATCGCGCGGCGGGTGCAGGAAGGAAGGCTGCGCACCAACATCGGAACGACCACGACGCTCGACGATGCCGTCGCCGCTTTCAACTCCGGTGAGCGAGCCAAGGGCAAGACCGTCATTCGCGTCCGGCCCTGAGAACACGGGCAGAAGTGGTCGGGCCTCGGGGCAGTCAGCCCGACGGCCCGACCTTGCAGCAGAAGGGCACAGCTCGATGCGACAGCTGACAGGATCGAGCGACCCGACCCGCCAAGACAGACGGCTCCGGTTCGCGTTTTTCTCCGCCGTTGTGTCGTTGCTGGCCGTGTTTGCGGCGGTGGGTTCGACCATCCCTTTGTTCAACATCTACCGCGCCGAGGAAGGGTTCACGAACGCGGGTATCTCATTGACGGTCGTCGCCTACTCCGCCGCCACCCTCGGCACGCTCCTGGTGGCGGGCAGACTCTCCACCTACGTGGGTCGACGACCGACCGCGATCGCCAGCCTCGCGCTGCTCGTACTGGGCTGTCTGCTGCTCTTGAAGGTGCACGACATCGGCATTCTGATCGCCGGCCGGTTCCTGATGGGCCTCGGTGCCGGCCTGGCCAGCAGCAGTCTCACCGCGTACGTCGTCGACGCCGCCCCCACCAGGCCGGCCTGGCTGGCTTCCGTCGCGTCAAGCCAAACGGTCATGCTCGGTCTGGCCGTCGGAGCCGTTGCCTCCGGCGCCTTCGTTCAGTTCGGCCCGTGGCCACGTGATCTCATCTACCTGATCCTGATCGTCGTGCTCCTGCTGTGTGCTGTGCTCGTCGTCATCAGCCCGGAGACCGTGGCCCTGGCGCGGGGCGGTTGGCGATCATTACGACCGAGCGTTCGTGTACCAGCCCGGCTCAGGCGCCTGCTCCCAGCTGCGGCCGCGGTGTTTCTGGCCACCTGGGCCACCGGAGCCTTCTACCAGGCTTTTGTTCCCGCGCTGGTCGCCGATCGACTTCACACCAACAACTCGCTCGTGATCGGACTGGTCTTCGCGGCGTACATGGGTCCCAGCGCCCTGGGCGCTCCCCTCGGCGGACGTTTCTCGCCGGCAGCCGCCCAGCGCATCGGCATGACCGCTTTCCTTGCCGGATGGATCGGGCTGCTCTCCGCGATCGCGAACGGTGCATTGCCGTTGTTCCTCGCTGCATCCGTCGTCGCCGGAGCCGCTCAAGGCATCGCGATCAGCGCCGCCATCCGCGGCCTGTTGTTCAGTAGTGCGCCGTCCGACCGGGCACCGATCTTCTCCGTGGTCTATCTCCTCAGCTACAGCAGCGCGACCATCCCCAGTCTGATCTCCGCCCGACTCTCCACCACCCATCCATTGCCGCACATCGCGCTCGGATACGGCGCTCTCGCGCTCCTCTGCACCGTGTTCACCGTCCTCCTCGCCCGTGGCCCGAAGCAACAACAGAACCAAGAACGGCGTTTGGTGTGAGCTCGCATCCCGTCCATCAGTCGCAGCAGCTCTGCGGCAACCGCCGATCATCTTCCGCGGTCACCTGAACTGCCTTCGCCTACGGTTCCGCCGTCGTCGACTTCAAGAATGCGTGCAGGTCCAGTACTGCGAGAGCAGTGGCCGCGGGTGCGTCGAACGGCTGGTTGTGTCCGCTCTCGATCCGCCGGTAGTCGAGGAGTCGCGGAAACCGAGCGGCGTGTTGCTCGCGCGGTCGGGGCTTGAGCGCGGGGTCCTCCGTGGGGTCCAGAACGATCGCGGGCACCTCCACGGGCGGGAGGGCGGCCAGGAGCCGCTCGTCGTCCTCGTACTGCTCGGCACCAGGTACGAGACCGAAGCGGTGCCGGTAGGAGTGGATGGCGACCTCCACGAAATCGGGATTGTCGAACGACGGCGCCGTTCGTTCGAAGTCCGCGTCGGCGATCGGGCGCGCCGGCGACCACTCGCGCCACAACTGGGCGGTCAACTCGCGGCGGTAGCGAGCGAGGCCGGCCCGGCCGCGCTCGCTGTGGAAGTAGTACTGGTACCAGTCGACGCTTTCCTCCTGCGGCGGTGCCGGCTCGGCGGACGCGGCGGCGATGTCCTGGATGGAGTAGCCACCGAGAGCCACGACACCTCCGACGAGGTCCGGCCGGAGAACCGCCGCGACGCACGCCGCACGGCCGCCCCAGTCGTAGCCGACCAGGATCGGCGCCCGCAGTTCGAGCGTCTCGACAAGGTTCAGCACGTCCCGGCCGATCGCAGCCTGCTGCCCCGACCGGGGCGTCGAGTCCGAGACGAAGCGGGTCGCGCCGAAGCCACGCAGGTACGGCGCCAGCACGCGCGCCCCCTCGGTCGCGAGCGTGGCCGCGGCTACCTCGAAGCACTGCGGATCGTAGGGAAACCCATGCAGGAGCACGACGGGCCAGCCGTCCTCGGGTCCTGTCGTTTCGACAGCCATGTCCAGCGGGCCGCAGCGCACGGAGACCTGGGTGAAAGTCACGACCACAACCTTAATCGCGCCGCGGAGCCGAAGTTCATGGCACGTTCGAGAACCTCTGGCTGGTCACTTTGGATCCCCAGGGCCGCTGCACGATGTTCCGGATGTGGAACAACGAGACGAAATCCGACCCACGCTGACCAGCTGAAACGTGCGCGGTCGACGCACGGGAAGATCTGCCGCCAGAGTGACTTCGCCGTCGAACTCCAGCCGCCGCGCTCGAGTGGCTGCGAATGCAGGCAGCAAACCATGCTCAGGCGGCATCGGCTTCGCGTGCTGCCCACGCCGCGAAGTCCGTCGCGGGACGGCCCAGCACGCGGTCCACGCCGTCGCTCAGGTAGGCGTCGTCGCCGCGGCGGATTCCGCCGAGCATGGCCAGTCTCCAGCGGATGTACTCCTCGGGAGTCCCGGTCACCCGGAGTGCGTTGGCGTGTTCTGCCTCGTTCTCGTCGTGGAACTCGACCGGTCGACCGGTGGCCTCGGTCAGGATGCGCGCGGCGTCGTGGAAGGTGATCGCGCGCGGTCCGGACAACTCGATCGTCTCCCCCTTCCCCGTACCGGTCGTGAGCAGGCGGGCCGCGACCTCGGCGATGTCCGCGACGTCGACGAACGGCTGCGCGCCTTCGCCGACAGGAGCGACGATGCGACCGTCGACCGGGGTGAACATGGCCTCGGTGAAGTTCTGCGCGAAGTGCGTCGGGCGCAGAATCGTCCACGGCAGCGGGCCCGTACGCAGGGCCTGCTCGGCGCGCGCGACGTTGCCGTCGGGCAGGAACTCCACGCCGCGAGCAGACAGCAGTACGGCGTGACTGACTCCGGACGCGGTCTCGAGCAACTCGGTCAGCCGAGGGTTCCAGTCGGTCGCGGAGCCGGGGCCGACGACGAAGATCCCGTCCGCACCGGTTGTCGCCGGTTCCCAGGTGGCCGGTGAATTCCAGTCGAACGGCAGCGGGGTCGAGCGGCCGACGGCTCGGCTGATGTGTCCGTCCTGTTCGAGCAGGCGGGACAGGCGGCGGCCGACCTTGCCGGTACCGCCGAGGATGAGAAACGTAGCCATGCCCTTGACGGTAGGGCTCGGTGGCTGGACGGACAATTAGTGTTTGTCCTGGTTTCCTTTGTGTTCGTCTACGCTGGTCAGCATGGACATCCTGGCCGACGAGCTGGCGCAGGCCCGGGCCAGCGGGGCTGTGTTCTCCGTACTGACCCGGAACGCGCCGTGGGGCCTGGAGTTCAGCGGCACGCGGCCGCTCACGGCGCATCTGCTGCTGAAGGGCAGCGGATGGCTGGAACTGTCCGACGGCCCGCCGATCTCAGTGCGAGCGCGCGACGTCGTACTGGTGACAGCCGGTACGCCGTACCGGCTGGTGAGCGCGCCCGGGACACCGGCTGAGCCGATCTCCGAGGCCCGGTCGGCAGGTTCGACAGCATGCGAGCCGGAGGCCGTGATCCTCTGCGGCGCCTACGTCATCGAGGGCAGCATCGGCGACTCCCTCCTCCGCGCCCTGCCTCGCGCCGCCGTCCTCGAAGCCGCGCAGCTCGCCCCGCGCCACGCGGCGGCGATCGACCTGCTGGCCGCCGAAGCCGCGACCGAAGGACCCGGCCAGCAGGCGCTGCTCGACCGCTTGCTCGATCTCAACCTCGTCTACACCTTGCGCGCCTGGTGGTCACGCCCGGACGCCGAACCGCCAGGCTGGTACCGCGCCGGCGCGGATCCGAACCTCGAGCGCGTCCTCCAGTCGATGCACGCCAACCCCGCCGACGCGTGGACCGTCACCACGATGGCCGCCGTCGCCGGCATGTCCCGCGCCGCGTTCTCCGCGCACTTCACCGCCGTCGTCGGCCAGTCCCCCGCCCGCTACCTCACCGCCCTGCGCATGCGCCGCGCCGAAGACGCACTCACCCGCACGAACGCACCCCTGTCCCGCATCGCCGCCGACGCCGGCTACCGCAACGAATACGCCTTCGCCACCGCCTTCCGCCGCCTCCACGGCGTACCGCCAGGTCGCTGGCGATGCCAAACCCGAGACCTGCCTGTCAGCCGCTGATTCCTCCGAGAACGGACCCGAATCGAGGGCCGGGATCCCGATCCCAGCTCGGTTCTGCGAACCGGCGTTCAACTCAGAAGTCCTGGGCGCCGGGTGGGTCGCGTTTGACAGCACTTTGAAAGCGCCGGCTTCTACGGTTCCTCAAGATCACACCGACTCGAACCGAGGAGCGCGCATGCACCACCGAATGATGATGCTGTCGGCAACTACCATCCTGCTCGGAGCCGGCTTCTTCGGCACCGCTGCCCAAGCGGTGCCGGGACAGCCGGACCGGATCGAAACAGCTCGGGCAACTGCTGCCGCTCCCGCCGAGCAGAGCTCGTCGCCGACCAACTGGTTCGGCCCGGCGGCCTTGAGTCAGTGTTACACCAACGGCGTCATGTGTTTCTGGACCAGCCCGAACTACACCTCGCCGAACAACTCCATCCTCGTCGGCCAGCCCATCCGGTCCGGAGACTGCCGGAAGGTCCAGCCGAACGAGAACTACCTCGGCAGCCGTTCCTTCTGGAACAAGACCAGCATCACCCAGCGCGTCTGGAGCAGCGACCGCTGCACGGGTCAGAACTTCCTGGTCGGCACCAACGGCAAGAACGCCAACTCGCCCTTCATCGTCAACAGTCGCGGCGGCTACTGACGCACCGACGTCGGCGCAGGCCACGCCGACGTCGGCAGGCACTTGCTCGCCTCAGCACAGATCGGTCTTGAAGAAGTCGTACGTCGCGTAGTCCTCGATCAGGTGAATCGTGCGGTCCGGGGGAACATGGCGGTAGTAGTTGTTTCCCCAGAACTCGATGCTGACCCCGCCGGTCTGGTTGTTGTAGACGGCGAGCGCATTGATGAACGAGAACAGGTTCCGCGTTTCGCACCTGTACAGGCGGAAGATGGTGTGCCGGCCGTCACCTTGACCGACCGAGAAGCAGGCGTACTCACTGCGGCACTTCCGAAGCTCGTCGTTGCGGGAAGCGCTCGACACGTCCCGGATGACGTACTCGTTCGGGAACATGGGATCGACCCTCGGCGCCCACGCCGTCGGTCCGGCCGTGACGTCCGGTGCCGCCTGCGCCCGTGCCGCCTCAGGAACGAGAACTGTCGCGGCGATCATCGTCACGGCCGTCGCAGCCGCCCACTTTCTGATTCTTCCCAACGCCATCTGATCTCCTCCGTAGTCGCGATCGATGCAGCTAGTGCTGACGCGTCACTGATTTCCCTCCTCAATCACACGGGCGACGCTTTCAGATCGCTTTCAGGCACCGCCGGAGAGCGCTAGGGAGATCTCCTGAAGCCCGCTTTCGAGTAAAGGCGTCTCCGTTTCGGTCGCATGCCCGTTGCGGTCGACGATTCGGTGCTCTGACGACCGTCGCTGGCGGGGAACTCGGGAGTATCGTGCACGTGACGGTTCCAGAGGAGGTCGCGTCATGATCGAGGCTGTCGTCGGGGAGTTCTCGGAGCTTCGGGAGGAACTGGCCGAGTTCTATCGGGACCTGCATCAGAATCCCGAGCTGTCACTTCAGGAGAAGCGCTCGGCCGGCGTACTGGCGCAGCGCCTGCGCGATGCCGGCTTCGACGACGTCACGGAGCAAGTGGGTGTCACCGGCGTCGTGGGTGTACTGCGCAACGGCGAGGGTCCCGTGGTGATGATGCGAGCCGATTTCGACGCGCTGCCGGTGGAGGAGAAGACCGGCCTGCCGTACGCCAGCACGCTCCGCGCGGTGGACCGCGATGGCCAAGACGTTCCGGTGATGCACGCGTGCGGTCACGACATGCACGCGGCCTGCCTGGTCGGCGCCGCCACACTGCTGATGCGGGCGCGGGCGCAGTGGCGGGGAACGCTGCTGGTGGTGTTCCAGCCCGCCGAGGAATTAGCCGTCGGCGCACGCGGAATGATCGACGACGGACTGTTCGACCGTTTTCCCCGACCGGAGATCGTGCTCGGCCAGCACGTCGCACCGCTGCCCGCCGGCTTCATCGGGTACGGCACAGGACCGGTCATGGCGGCAGCGGACTCCCTCAACATCACGCTGCACGGCCAGGGCGGCCACGGGTCACGCCCCGAGGCGGCAATCGACCCGGTGCTGATGGCAGCGAACCTCGTCACCCGCCTGCAGGGCATCGTCGCCCGTGAGGTGGCACCGGCCGAGTCGGCCGTCCTCACCGTCGGCCGTCTGCACGCAGGCACCAAAGACAACATCATCCCGGACAAAGCCGAGCTCGGCGTCAACATCCGCACCTACACCCCACAGACGCGCGACCTCGTCCGCGGCGCCATCGAGCGCATCGCCCGCGCCGAGTCCACGGCCAGCGCCGCCGTCGCCGAACCAGATCTCGAATGGTTCTCCAGCGTGCCCGCGCTCGTGAGCGACCCAAGGGCGACAGAAACCACCATCGGCGCGTTCATCGAGCACTTCGGTGCGGAGCGAGTTCAGCAGATGCCACAGGTCAACGCCAGCGAGGACGTCGGCGTGTTCGGCGAGGTGCTACAGGTCCCCACCGTGTTCTGGTTCTGGGGCGGTCTCGAGACCGAGCCCACCCTCGCCGCCTGGGCCGAGGGCCGCATCGATCAACTACCGGGCAACCACTCGCCGTACTTCGCCCCAGTCATCGAGCCAACCCTGACCACAGGCGTCGAAGCACTCGTCGTCGCGGCCCTCACGTGGCTCGGCAAGCCATGACGGAAACGGACAGGCTCTCGCCGGCAACCTGACCTTTGGCGCCCTGGGCGTCTCCTCCAACGGAAACACGCGGGTGGCTGATGTCTCGATCAGTCCTATTCGCGTGTGGTCCGGGCGCGAACATGTCGGTGCTTCATCCTCGGCGTCTGAGCGGTTCAGGCTAGTGATGACCGCGGCGGTCGTCGGACGTTTTGCCCGAGTGGGATCCGTGATGTCCGCCTTTGTCGTCGCCTGGTTCGGTGGTCGAGCGGTGGTGGTCGCCGTGGTGGTCGCCGTGGTCGTCGCCCGGCTCAGCCGACCGGTGCCCGGACGGGCGCCGGAGGCCGCCCTTGTCGTCACCTCGCTCGGATGTCGTACGAGAGGACGAGGGGCGCAGTCCGCCCTTGTCGTCGCCTGGCTCCTTCGAGCGGGACGACGACGGACGCAGGCCGCCCTTGTCGTGGCCTGGCTCGGCTGTCGTGCGCGACGACGAGGGCCGGAGCCCGCCCTTGTCGTCGCCGGCCTCGGGCGTCGTCCGGGATGACGCCGGGCGGAGGCCGCCCCTGTCGTCCGTGGGGTGGGTGGTGGGCGTGGGCTGAGGGCGCTTGTCGTCGGTGGGGTTCGCGACCGACCAGGCGACCGTTCCGCCTGCGGTTACCGCAGCGGTGGCTGCGAGGGCGATCAAGCCTGTCCGCAGGCGGCCGAAGGACTTGTGGGGTGAGGTCTCTTTCTGCTTCATGGGTCGATCGTTGCCCGAGGGCGCGGGCAGCGGCTATCGGACCATGGTCGTAGTACGGATGGTCCGTCAGGCCAGAGGAGCCACGACCTGGGTGAGGCCGAAGGAGATGCTGAGTACCGAGGTGAAGGCGCCTGTTTCGCTAGCGGGACAGCATCCCGAGCCAGGCCTCCGCCACGGCGACGAGGTCGACGACGGCAACTGCCGTCACCAGGACCATCCCCGCCCCGAGCGCGACCATGCCCGTGAGCCCGTACCACCGGCTCGTCGGCTGATCCGGCGACCTACCGCCGATCCCGGCGATTCGTGCCGGACCAGGTGTCTTCATCCTGCAGACGGAGCGAGTCCGTCCCGGTGACGTGTTCGCAGGCGACGGCGAACGGTTCGAGGTTGGACCAGAGATCAACTAAGGGAAGAGATCAGGCAATCCGGCGAGTTGCACCTGACATAAGACCGATGTCGCGAACTGGGCCTGCCCCATGGACCGCCGTACCGACTGGCAACTGCGCCGCCGATGGCTCCCCCTCAACGGCAGCCACAGCGCACTCCGCGACTGCCAGGCGGCGTACGAACTCCTCCAGGCGCCCGGAGACCCGTAAAACACCACGAAAGGACACCGACCATGAACGACACCAGCACGCCGGCACCCGAACCCGAATTCGCGCGAGCTCTCGACACGGCCGAGCAGATGCTCGGCATCCGGCTCGAACAGTTCCTTCAGGCCGGCCCTGACGAACCGGCCAACGGTGCGGACTTCAAGCGGATCGCGACCATGCACGCCTTCGGCGACGCCTGGCCCCGAACCGAGCACCTCGACACCCGCACCCGTGCCTTGGTGTCGGTGACCATCGCCGCCAGCCTCGGCATCCTCGAACCGCTCCGCGGGCAGTTGCGCATCGCCCTCCATCAAGGCGTCACCCCGGAGGAGATCGTCGAAGCCTTTGTCCAGATCGCCGTCTACGCAGGCGTTGCACGCGCTTTCGACAGCTACGCGATCGCCCAGCAGGTCTTTGCCGAAGCCGCAGCGAACGCCGGGTAGAGGACCTGGCTTTAATCCGGAGCCTCGGCGACGTCGTCGTCGCTGATCCCATGGATCCAGGTCACGGCGCTCCCCGGGCCTACCAACTTCTCGAAGCGGGACCGCAACAGGGTCGCCGAGAAGCGGGCGTGCGTCCTGCGGTCGACGATTCGGTGTTCCCGGTGCAGGCGGAAGATAAGGCCGCTCCGCGGAAGCAAGCGATCTTCTACCGCTGCGCTGCGCGGACCCTGCTGCCCAGCCGCGGTGATCGCGCTCGAGCATCCCCCGACGGTGTAGAGGCCGAGGCTGCGCTCGCAGCGATCGAACCGACCCAACGGCTGACTGGCGACGACATCCGGAAGATGATCACCGAACTCGGCGACATGGCACGCGTTTTGGACAGTGCTAGCCGGGAGGACCTGGCCGAACTCTACAGGGCTCTTGGGCTGGCGATCACGTACGACGACGCACAAACGCGGGCCGATGTCTCCATCAGCCCGCGTGTGGTTAAGGTCTGTGTCCGAGGGGGGACTTGAACCCCCACGCCCCGTAAAGGGCACTAGCACCTCAAGCTAGCGCGTCTGCCTATTCCGCCACCCGGACGGGTGGTCTGCGCACTTCTCAGTGGCGCCGACCGGAGAACAGTAGCAAAGGTTCTGGGGGAAATTCACATCGGGGGGTTGGGGGTGTCGTGGGGAGGGCGGTGGGGCTGGTGGGACTGGTGGGGTGGGGCCACGGGAGGGCGGGGTCAGAGCTGGCGGAGGTGGTCGTGGAGGGTGCGGGCGGCGGTGGACATCAGGGACTCGGCGGCGGGTTGGGTGGCGGCGGGGACGGTGCTGCGGGTGAGGACGGCGACGGCGTACGACGTGCCGTCGGAGTGTTCGGCGACGCCGATCTCGTGGCGGAGGTTGAGGAGGGTGCCGGTCTTGGAGGACCAGGTGGTGGCGTCGGAGGAGAAATCGGGGGTCAGGCGTTGGCGGTGGAGGTTGTGGGCCATCAAGCCGCGAACGGCTGCCGCGATCGGGGCGGGGATGGCGGACGGGGTCCAGAGGGCTTCGAGGAGATTGGTGTAGGCGCGGGCGGTGCCGGAGCTGGCGCGGGTGGGGTCGAGCTGGGGGATGTTGCTGGCGGCATCTATTGCGAGGGTGTGGGCGAGGTGGGTCTCGTCGAGGCGGTCGGCGGGGGTGTCGGTGAGCTCGCGCATCGGGTGACGGACGGAGATGCCGTCCAGGCCCCAGGTGTGCAGGAGGTCGGCGACGTACGACGGTGGGGTGAGGGCGAAGAGCGCGTCGGCCGCCGTACCGTCGCTGAGGCAGGTGTTGAGGTAGATCAGGTCGTCGACGGCGATCCAGGACGGGTGGCGGAACCGGCTCAGGCCGGTCGGGCCGCGGGCGGTGAGGCGGCCGGGTGGTACCTCGATCGCCTGGGCGCCGTCGAGGTCGCCGCGATGGATGCGTTCGAGAGTCGCCAGGGCCAGCGGGATCTTGACGAGGGAGGCCGACGGGAGCTGTACGTCGGGGTCGAGGCCTAGCTCGTCGCCGGTCTGCAGGTTGCGGACGAGGAGGCTGGCTTGGAGGCCGCCGTCGGTGAGGTCCTGGCGGACGGCGCGCAGGAGGCTTTCGGTCACTGCTGTACTCCGAGGCAG
The DNA here is from genome assembly GCF_039529595.1 of Kribbella lupini. Classification (NCBI taxonomy): domain Bacteria; kingdom Bacillati; phylum Actinomycetota; class Actinomycetes; order Propionibacteriales; family Kribbellaceae; genus Kribbella; species Kribbella lupini. Next base: position 2,568,092 of record NZ_BAAANC010000001.1, read on the forward strand.
CGGGCTACGGCGTCGGACAGGTGGGTGCGGAGGAAGTCGGCGTCGACCGCGGGGGCGGCGGTGAGCGCGAAGCCTCGGGCGAGGGTGAGATCGCCGATCGGGCGCCAGGTGAGGCCCAGGTCATGGGCCTGGTCGGGTGAGCAGAGCAGGAGGTCGCCGGAGCAGAGGGTCTCGGCGGCGGCCGTCGTGAGGTCCGGGGCGATCGCGACCTGGGAGGGGCGGAGGCCGGCGGCGTCGCGGAGGCGGGTGAGCGGGTCTCGGATGTGCGGTACGTCGTCCTCGGGCTGGATCCAGATCCGCCGGGCCGCCGCGCCCGTCGGCGGGGAGAACACTCGCGCAGCGGCCGTCTCCGGCGCGGAGGTCGCTCGGGCTCGCGCAGCCGGCCTACGGGATGGGCGGAGGGTGGCTACGTAGACGCGAGTGACGTTGAGGTCGCCGGCCAGCCCCAGAGGGACTGACCAGTGGGACTCGTCGGGCGGTGCGGGGAGGAGGGCCGCCCGGACTTGTTGGGAGTGCAGGAGGTCGGCTCGTTCCGAGGCGGTGGCGACACAGACTTCCAGTACTACGTCGTGGCGGCGGGCCTCGGCGATCAGGTGGGCCAGGGACGCGGTGGAGCAGGAACCCGGTACGGCGAGGCGCCACGGGCGGCGCTGGGCGACTTCGGCCTCGTGGTCGAGGACGTCGGCGGCGCGGACGACCTGGCGGGCCGCCGGCAGCAGTTCGCGGCCGAACGGGGTGAGGACGGCTCGGCGGGCGGTGCGTTCGAAAAGGCGTTCGCCGTACCGCTCCTCGAGGGCGGCGACGCGGCGGGACGCCACCGACTGGGACATCCGCAGTGCGGCGGCGCCGACGGTGAAGCTTCCCCGTTCGCTCACGCTGACGAAGGCGCGACATGCTCCGACCAGATCCACCCGCGCCATGCTATGCCGGTTCAGCATCAGTTCGAGCGTTTGCGCATTGGACCTGCATGGGTGCGGGCGGGTGGAGTAGGAGGACAGCTCGCCGCTGGGGACGAGCCGGAGCAGGAGGTTGATCATTCAGCAGCAGAGGATCCTCGCGACGGTGATCGCGCTCGTCGTCGCGCCGCTGGCCGCGTGCGGGAGCGGCGGTGCGGCCGAGGGCGACTCCCCCGCGCCGCCGAGCGCGAGCTCGTCGGAGTCACACACCACACCGAGCACAACCACCACCACAACGCCGTACGCCGAAAGCTTCCGCCAACTGGAGAAGCAGTTCGCCGCACGCCTCGGCGTGTACGCCGTGGACACCGGCACCGGCCGCGAGATCGCCTACAACCCCGACGCCCGCTTCGCCTACGCGTCGACCTTCAAAGCGTTCGTCGCGGGCGCCGTTCTGCGGAAGAACAAGCTCGCCGGCATGACCAAGGTGGTCAAGTACTCGAAGGCCGACCACGTCCCGAACTCCCCCGTCACCGAGAAGCACACCGCGATGACGCTCGCCGCCCTCTGCGACGCGACCGTTCGCTACAGCGACAACACCGCCGCCAATCTCCTCCTCGCCGAGCTCGGCGGCCCCAAGGCTCTCGACACGATCCTGCGGCAACTCGGCGACGACACGACGAGGATGGAGCGGATCGAGCCGGACATGAGCGTCTGGGACCCGAAGGACCCCCGCGACACGAGTACGCCGCGTGCCTTCGCCAACAATCTCAAGACGTTCGTGCTCGGCAACGCGCTCGCCACGCCGGAGCGCCAACAGCTCACCAACTGGTTGAAGACCAACACCACCGGCGACGAACTGATCCGCGCCGGCTTCCCGAAGGGGTGGGCAATCGGCGACAAGACCGGCAGCACGTCCACGTACGGCGGCCGCAACGACCTCGCTGTCATCTGGCCGCCGGGCCGGGCGCCGATCGTCGTCGCGGTGTTCACCAACCGCCACGAGGCCGGGGCGGAGTACGACAACCGGCTGGTCGCCGGAGCGGCGAAGGTTGTCGCGTCCACCCTGTCGTGACCGGCAAATGCCTGATGCCGCAGGCAACAGCACCGTGACGAGCCGCTTGCGTTTGGCAACGGACGCGATGGGCACCAGAGCCTCGTACGACCTGTCAGAAAGTGCCTCGGTCACGTGCCCTGCGGAGGGGGCGATGGACCGCCAGGCGCGACAACCTTCAGGAAAGGAAGTCCGGCGACATGGGCGTTTTCGACAACCTCAAGGACAAGGCCACCGGCGCGGTCGACGACCACGGCGACAAGGTCAGCGACGGGCTCGACAAGGCCGGTGACATGGCCAACGAGCGGACCGGCGGCGAGCACGGCGACAAGATCGACCAGGGCACGGACTTCGCCAAGGACAAGCTCGACGGGCTGGACGGTCAGGACGACGACATCCAGTAGGGAAAGCCACCTCTCGGACGGGCCGCGGGCGTTCAGCTCGCGGCCCGTCCGCGGGTCCGGGCAAGATCAGGACAGCAACGGCCGCATGAACGACCGGTCGTAGCGCAGCACGCAGCCGGACTCGTCGCGGATCCGGTCCGCGGCGACGAAGTCGGGGTCGACACCGAAGAGCTTCCGGTACTCCTCGTACGCCGCCAGGCTCGGGAAGCTGAACAGGGCGAGTGCCTTGTCCGACGCGCCTTCCGAGGGTAAGAAGTAGCCGTGATGGGTCCCGCCGTGGCGGTTGACCAGCTCGATCCAGCGCTGCGCGAACTCCTCGAAGGCGGCGACCTTCGCCGGGTCGATGACGTACTCGACAACACAGGTGATCATGGGCGCACAGTACTGAAGGAGACCCGATGACGCCCTCCGACGACGCCCTGCGCGACCTGCTCACCACCGAGCGCGCCCGTACGGCGGAACGCGTGAACGCGCTCTCCCGCGATCTCGAGGTGATCGTCGAGGCGTCCCGGCTGGTGTCGACCGACGACGAGCACGATCCCGAGGGGGCGACGATCGCGTTCGAGCGGTCGCAGACCGGGACGTTCCTGGAGGACGCCCGCCGGCGGCTGGACGAGCTGGACGGCGCGTTGGAGCGGTTGGAGGCCGGCGGGTACGGCGTGTGCGCGAACTGTGGGCGCCCGATCGCGATCGAGCGGCTCCGGGCCCGGCCGACGGCGACCACGTGCATCGAGTGCGCGACGTGACCGCCGCGCCGCTCGGGCCTAGAAACGGTCCGCGTCGCGAACCGCTGGACGCGCGCAGCAAGCCGCTCACCGACGTACTGGGTCTCCCGGCCCCGCCCCGGTGACTTTGAGCACCGGCCAGCCAGAAATTCGCCGTTCGGGCGGCTGAGCGGTGCTCAAAGTTGGCCTCAGATCGGCAGCGGCTCGTAGTTCGCGCCGAACGGCGCGTCCGGCCGGGCGAACTCCCCCATCAGCGCGCGCCGCAGCGGTGTGGTGCGCTCGAGGAACTCGGGGTCGTTGCCGAAGCGGTCGGCGGCGCGGACCCAGGGCGGGCTGTACACGTAGTGCGTGGTGAAGCGGTCGTAGTCGCCGTCGTGGCGGAAGGTCCGGTGCCAGACGCCGTTGTGGAAGACCAGAGCGGCTCCGGCCTCGGCACAGATGACATGGCCGATCGAGATGTCGCCCTTGCTCTCACGGATCGAATCGGGCAGAGCGACGCGCGAGCGGTGACTGCCGGGGATCAGCTCCATGTTGCCCATGCCCGGCACCGTCTGGTCGGTGAGCAGGTACGACACGCGCAGCTGGAGCAGCGGCACCGGGTAGCCGAGGTCCTTGAAGTCGAAGGCCGACGATCCGTCCTGGTGCCAGCCACCGTTGCCGGCGTGCGCGGGTTGCATGGTGTTCCATCCGGCCTGCAGCACGAATCGATCGCCGAGCAGCCCCTGCACCTTCGGAAGCACGTCCGGATGGTCGATCAGCCGCTCGAGCACCGGCTCGCTCTCGTAGGTCCGGCCGATCTGCCCGAACTCGCGGTCCCGGCTCTCGTGCAGCCGCTGCGAAACGTCGTAGGCCTCGGCGGCCTCCTCCTTGGTCAGGACGCCGGGGATGACGAAGTACCCCCACGACTCGAAGATGAAGCGGTCGGTCTCGGTCAGCTGACCCTTGCCGACGACGGGCTCGAGCATCAGTCGGTCCTCTCTTCACGGATCGGAAAAGGATTTCCCAGCTCCAAGCTTGCCCGTACGACGCCGCCCGCGCGACCTGAGCGCCGACCACCGAGACGGTGACCCGGCGCCCAGGTGGGACCGTCAGCCGGTGACGGTCAGCGTGTACCGCGTGGTCCCCGTCTTCCCGTCCGCCGACCGCGCGGTGAGCGTGATCGGGTAGCTCCCGGCCGGCGTCTGGAAGTTCGTGAAGAACCAGACGTTGCTCGACCCGTTCTGCCCGATCGTCGGCGGGTTGAAGAACACCTGCGTCCCGGCCGGCGCCCCGGTCGCGGTCAGCGTCAGGTTGCCCGTGCCACCAGCGGCCTTGACGGTCGTCTGCGCCAACTGACCCCGGGCGACCGATCCGCTGGACGGCGTAGCAGTGACCTGTACGTCGCCGGCCGGCGGCTGACCGCCCTCGACGGTCAGCGTGAGCGTTGCCGTCGACGTCTTGCCGGCCGCGTTCGTGCCGCTGACCGTGACCGAGTAGCTGCCCGCGGCCGCCGTACCGGCTTCCAGCGTGAGCTTGGCGGCTGCGCCGGTGCTGATCGACGGGGGCTGGAAGGTTGCCGACGCCCCCGAAGGCAGGCCGGACGCGGTCAGGTTGACGTTCTCGGCACCGCCCTGCCCCGCCGTACTGGTCACCGTGGTCGAGATGTACTTGCCGTTAGCAACCTTCACCGCGCTCGGCTGGACGCCGATCCGGAAGTCGGCCTGCGGCGGCGCGTCGCCGACCTGCTGCTTGACCCAGTCGCCCATCTCGTTGGTCAGCCGCCCGTACACGCTGTACCAGCGGAAGTCCGACCGGCTCCAGGACGCGACGCCGATGACCTTGCCTTGGACGATCAGCGGACCGCCGCTGTCGCCGGGCAGGATCGTCGTGCGGCCGTCGGCGTACCCGGCGCAGACCATCGTCGCGGGCTTGAACCCGGCGCCGACCCCGTTGCAGACCTGTGCCCCGTCGACCACCGGCAGCGTGGCCTTGTCGAGCGTGACGTCGCGGGTGGTGTCGTCGAAGTCCTTCTTGCCGTACCCGAAGCCGAGCCCGCTACCGCCCGGCCGCTCCAGCCCGGCGTCGGCCGAGGTCGCGAACTGGGCGTACCGACCACCGGCGACCGGGATGTCGGTGGCGGTCGTGACCACCGCGACGTCGTACCCCTGGTCGAAGTTCACGTACTTCGGGTGCTTCTTGTAGTCGACCACCGCGACCCGCGTCCCGCCGCCGGCGTTCAGGTCGTCGAGCCCGTACAGGAAGCTCTTCTCGCCCGCCGCGTCGGCGCAGTGCGCGGCGATCAGGATCTTGCGCGGGGCAATCACCGCGCCGGTGCAGGTCTGGCCCTGCGGTCGCGTCCCACCCGCGCGCAAGCCGGCGATGATGGCGGGAAACTCGCTCACGGTCGCGTCCTGCCCGTTGTAGAACGCCGCCCCCGCACCACGCCGAGCCGGTACGACGTCGCCCTCGTAGCTGAGCGCGCTGGGCTGGAAGTTGATCGACCAGCCGTCGAGCGTGCCGGTGTCGAAGCGGTAGACGTCCTTGACCTGCAGCTTCCAGGTGCCGTTGCGCGTCTCCCCCGACGTGTTGACGGTGAAGGTCTGGTGCAACCCGTCGGCCGAGCCGACGCCGCCGGGACGACGCAGGTTCAGTACGGCGCCCGACGGCGCGACCAGGTCGACCTGGAGATCGCCGGTGTAGGTGTGGTTGATGTCCACCTTGACGCTGGTCGAGCTGGTGCCGTTTCCGTCGCAACCGGTGATCGTGGTCGCCGTCGACACGGCCGCGCCGGCGTCCGGGACGACCGCGTCCTCGGTGCTCGTACCGCCCGCGCAGGTCGGCGGTTCGGGGTCGCCGCTGCCGATGAAGGTCGTGTTCAGCAGCTTGTTCGGCGAACCGCTGCCCGGGTTCTTGACCACGTTCGGCGTCGCGTTGCCGGTCAGCGCCGACGCCACTGCGGCCGGGGTCGCGCCCGGGTTGCCGGCCAGGTACAGCGCGGCCGCGCCGCTGACGTGCGGGGTGGCCATCGACGTACCGCTGATCGAGTTGGTCCCGCCGTTGTTCCAGGTCGAGGTGATCCCCGAGCCGGGCGCGAACAGGTCCAGGCACGAGCCGAGGTTGGAGAAGCTGGACCGGTTGTCCTGGTTGTCGGTCGAGCCGACGGTGATCGCCTCCGGCGTCCGGGCCGGAGTGGTGTTGCAGGCGTTGGCGCCGTTGTCGTTGCCGGCAGCAACCGAGAACGTGACGCCGGCCGCGACCGCACGCCGGACCGCGTCGTCGACCGACGAGTTCGCCTCACCGCCGAGGCTCGTGTTCGCGACGGCGGGCTTCTTGGCGTTCTTCGCCACCCAGTCGATGCCGCCGATCACCTGCGACCACTCGCCCTGCCCCTGGCAGTTGAGCACCCGGACACCGACCAGCGCGACTCCCTTGGCCACGCCATACGTCGTGCTGCCGACCGTCCCGGCAACGTGGGTGCCGTGACCGTTGCAGTCCTGGGCGACGGCGTCGTTGTCGATGAAGTCGTAGCCGTCGGTCGCCCGGCCGCCGAAGTCGGAGTGCGTCTTGTAGATCCCGGTGTCGACGATGTACGCCGTGACGTTCGAGGCCTTCGTCGGGTAGGTGTAGGACTGGTCGAGCGGCAGCTTGGCCTGGTCGATCCGGTCCAGGCCCCAGGTGGGGTTGCGCTGGGTCTCGACGGCCTTGGCGACGCCGTCCTGCTCGACGTACTTCACGTCGGGATCCGCTGCGAGGCGGAGTGCCTCGGCCTCGGACAGCTGGGCGGAGAAGCCGCGCAGCGCGGTGGTGTAGGTGAGCTTCACCCGGCCGCCGTACCGGGTGGCGAGCGTCGACGCGGTGCTGCGGGCGCCGTCCTTCAGCACGACGATGTACTGGCCGCGGATCGTGCCCGGCGCTCCCGCGCCGCGGATCGAGGGACTCGGGGTTTCGGGCGCAACAGCGGCGCCGGCGGTGGGTGGGCCGAGCAGCGCCAGGCCGAGGCACGCGATCGCACCGTAGGCGCCGTGGCGCACAGACAGATGGGCGGTCATGTCATCTCCGTTCGTTCCCCCGGGCGGCGGGCGGCCGCCGGGGCGCGGCCGCCGGGGACGAGAGGGGCGGGGCGACCGGTCCGGACACTGTTGCCCGCGGCCCGCAGCGGAACAATCCGGGCGGCACTAGGTAGGGGTACGCGACTTTTGGACACGCGCGGCCGGTTTCCCCTTCCGGCGCGGGGGTCTAGGCTCACCTCCACCTGGACGGGGAGCTGCCCATGGCCCGCGCGGTCGATCGGTTGGTCCGAACGAGTTCACCGGTGCTGGTCGGCCGGGAGGCCGAGCTGCGCCTGCTCAGCGGCACGGTCGGCCGGGGCGCGTCGGTCGCGCTGATCGAGGGCGAGGCCGGGATCGGCAAGAGCCGCCTGGTCCGTGAGCTGCTGCAGCAGCCGGAAGTCACCGCGTTGCACCGGATGATCGGCTACTGCCAGCCGCTGCGCGAACCGTTCCCGTACGGCGCGGTGATCGAGGCCTTGAGAAACTTCCCGGAGCGCACAGAGAGCGCTTTCTCGCCGCTCACCGGCGTACTCCGGCCGCTGCTGCCGGAGCTCGCCGACCGGTTCCCGCCGGCGCTCAAGCCTGCCGGTGATCCGGCCACCGAGCGGCACCAGGTCTTCCGTGCGATCCGCGAACTGCTCGCAGCGGCCGGCCCGGCGTTGCTGGTGATCGAGGACCTGCACTGGGCCGACGACGGGTCGCGCCAGTTGCTGCGCTTCTTGATGACCGACCCGCCGGACAACCTCTCCGTCGTGGTCACCTACCGCCGCGAGGACCTGACCACCGGCCCCCCGCTCGGTACGGCGTACCGGCCGCCGGTCGGGCTGCCCAACGCGATCATCGCCCTCGAACCGTTGGACGTCGCCGGCGTCCGGGCGCTGACCGCCGCGATCCTCGGCGCGGAGACGATCGGAACCGACCTGGCCACGCTGCTCCACCAGCGGACCGCGGGCATCCCGTTCGTGGTCGAGGAAGCGGTGCGGACTCTCCCGCAGCCGATCGACGGCCGGACGACGCGTCGGCTGCTTGACCACGTGGAGGTGCCGGCGCTGCTCCGGGACGCGATGGCCGAGCGCCTGGCGAGCCTCGCCCCACAGGCCCGAGCCGTCAGCTGCGCGACCGCGGTGCTCGGCGTACCGATCACGACCGAGTTGCTCGGCGGGATCACCGAGCTGCCGCCCGATCGCGTCGAGAGAGCGCTCACCGAAGCGCTCTCGGCCGGCGTACTGCGGGAGTCTGGCGACGGGCGGTACGCGTACCGGAACGCGCTCGGCCGGCAGGCCGTGTACGACAGCCTCCCGGGTCCGCGCAGACAGGGCCTGCACCGCCGGATCGCCGATCTGCTCGCCACCGCGCATCCCCAGCCGCAGCTGCAGTTGGCCGAGCACAGCCGGCGCGCCGGGCGGACCGAGGACTGGCGCCGGTACGCCGAGTCCGCCGCGGACCGCGGGACCGAGATCGGCGACACCGCGACCGCGACCCGGTTGCTCCAGCGCCTGCTCGCGGAGCCGGACCTGCCCAGCACCGCGGTCGACCGGCTCGCCGCCAAGCTCGGCTTGGCGGCGTACACGGGGCTTGATCAGCAGGACCCGATGGACACGCTGCGCCGCCTGCTCACCGACCACCGCCTCTCCCCCGCCGTACGAGGTGAAGTCCGCCTGTACGCCGGCCTGCTGCTGATCCGTGCCGACGGCGGAGTCGCCGCCGGACGCGCCGAGATCGAGCGCGCGATCCCGGACCTCGGCGCCCGTCCCGACCTGGTGACCAAGGGCGTCGCGGTCCTCGCGCAACCGTGGCTCGGCACCGCGTCGCTCGATCAGACTCGGCGTTGGTCCGTGCGGGCCGACGCAGGCCTGCGCACGACCACGGATCTCGTCCTCACCACGTCGCTGCAGGCCAACCTGCTGGCATCGCGGCTGCACACCGGTGACGGGCGGGTCTGGGAGGAGTTCGCCGTACTGAACAAGCCGAGCGAAGACCCGGCCGAGCAGCGCCAGCTCGCCCGGCTGCACTGCAACCTGGCCGATGCCTGCGCGGCGATCGGGAATCTGGCGACGGCCGGTGAGCTGCTGCGGAGTGGGATGCAGTTCGCGACGGACTCAGGGGCGCCCTTCGTCGTCAGTACGGCGCGATCGACGCAGGCGCGGATCGACTGGATCACCGGGCAGTGGGCGGGCCTGGACGAGCGGGCCGGGCAGTTGCTCGACGAGTACCGGGACCTGTTCCCGGTGACCAGCGAGGTGTCGCTCGCACTGGCCGGGCTGGCGGTGGCGCGCGGTGAGTGGACTGAGGCGGAGGAACATCTGGCCGCGACCGGCGTACCCAATCCGCCGGATGCGATCGCGCCGGTGGCGCTGAGCGGGTTCGCGTTGCAGACCTGGATGGAGCTCACCCGCGGCCACCTCCCCGCCGCGTTGGACTCGGCCGGCCGTGGGCTGAAACTCCTTCGCCGCAAGCAGGTCTGGGCCTGGGCCGGCGAGATCACGCCGGCCGCGGTGGCCGCGCTGCTCGCCGACGGGCAGCGCGACGAGGCGCAGCGGGTGCTGGACGAGCTGGATCTCGAGGTCGACGGGTTGGACGCGCCACTGAGCCTGATCGCGGTGCAGTGCGTGCGTGCCCAACTGGCCGAGGCCGCGGGTGAGCACGAGGCGGCGATCGCGCTCTATCGCGGGACTCAGCGCCAGTACGCCGAACTGCTGGCGCCGTACTTCGCCGCGTTGGTCGCGGAGCGTGCGGCGCACTGCGAGCTGGTGCTGGACGAGTCGGCCGGGTTGGCAGCGCTCGCAACGGTGGCCGACTCCTTCGATCAGCTCGGAGCGACGTACGACGCCGCTCGCTGCCGGCACGAGTTGCGCGGCCGGGGCGCGACGGCGCCGTCGCGGCGAGGGCGCAAGGGCTACGGCACGGAACTGTCGCCGCGCGAGCGGGAGGTCGCGCGACTCCTCGGCAGCGGGCACACGAACCGGGAGATCGCCGAGGTGCTGTTCCTCTCGCCGCGCACGGTCGAGCAACACGTCGCGAAGGTGCTGCGCAAGCTCGGCGTCAGTTCGCGCGCCGAGCTTGCGCGCTGATCCCCTACCCCACGCGCAGCTTCACCACCCGGCTCGCGCCGGCCGCGCCTCGGACGTCCACGGTGATCTCCACGCCCCGCGGCGTACGGCGGGTGGTCACACCTTCGTCGGCCTGGACCACCCGCGCTCCCGGCAGGTCCGCCCGGAGGCTGATCGTGGTCGCCAGTTGGGTCGGGTCGGAGAGCGCGATCTCGATGTCTCGGCCGCGCTGCCGCTGGATGACGGACAGCGGATGACCGGCGAACAGGTTGCCGACGTGGCCGGGACGCCAGAAGTTGGCGAGGGTCAGGCCGGAGTGTGCGACCGCCTGGACGTCCGCCGTGTTCGCCAGCACACGGAGTGCGGACGAGCGCGCGAGCTGCTGCGTTCGCTCGACGCTCGCTCCTGGAGCAACGAGATAGGCGTACGACGCGTTGGCGGGATCGACGCCGTGGTCGAACCACAGCGTGAGGTACCGACGAGTGATGGGGGTCGGTGAACCACCGGTGTTGATGTCCCGCCAGGAGCCCGTCCGCGCTTCCCGCAACGCGCGCACCGTCGTCGCAGCGCCCGGAGAAGAGAGGAACACGTAACCGGCGACGCCTTCCACGTGGGCCCAACGCACTCGGGCGACATCGGCGGTGTCGCCCAGAGCGGGGACCTTCAGAGCGCCGTCGACGACCAGTTTGTTGGTGCCACCGGCGTGCAGGTTGCGGTTCTCGATCACCGTCTCGACCGCGTGCCCGCTGGTCCCCGTGATTCCGGCGCCGAGGGCAACGACGTACTCGTCGAAGCAGAACCAGGACTTCCGGGCGCGCATCGGCGACGAAGGCGCTTCGAGGTCCTGGCCGACAGCGGCGTAGCCGGCCAGCGTCGAGCCGCCGACCCAGGTCGCGGTGGCAGGCCGGGCGGCACCCCACTCCCCACCGGCCTTCGGCGGCAAGGGCAGCTTGTCGACGGTGGTGCCGGGCAGCCGATAGCGGTCGACCGTCGGCCAGAACGCGTCGGCGTACTGGCCGTTGTCGCGGTCGTACAGGTACGTCATGCCCGAGCCGGTGTGGTAGCCGTGGTCGTTCTCGCCGTTGCCGGCTTCGTAGTACGCGATCCGCCGGCTCGCCATCGAGATCGCGTACGCCCAGCCGCCGCGCCGGTGGATCGACCGGTCCATGCTCGCGAACAGCGTGTGCCCGTCGGGCTCGGCCGCGGGCGTGACCCCGGCCAGCGACTTCACCAGCGCCACCCGCGGGATCGTTGCCCCGGTCAACATGTTCCCGTACGTGTCCCGGCGTACCCAGCCGGCCACCGCCGACCGCCAGCGCGCGGCCAGTGCCGCGTCGACGCCACCGGCGAGCCTGAGGATGGCTTCGGCGGCGGTGTACCCGTCGTCGTGGTCGGACGCGTTCGAGCGCGACACCGCCCGCCCGCGCACGAAGTCCGTCATCCGCAGGTCGTGCACCACCGGCAGGTACGCCTTCGCGACCGAGTCGAACAGGATCTGCCGCTTGGGGTCCGTCACCTCCCACGGCGATCCGGCCAGGAGAGCGAGCAGCTTGCCGATCCCGCTGAGCAGGACGTGCCCGTACGTTCCGGTGTAGGCGACCCACGTGTGCTGCACGAACGAGCCGTCGCGGTAGAACCCGTCGCCGGTCGTCACGTACTGCCAGGTGTCGCTCAGGCCGTCGCGCGCGTGCACCAGCTTGGCCTCGTCGTCGGTGACCAGCGCGCGGACGATGATCGCCTGGCACAGGTCGACGCGGTTCGCTCCGGTCGAGAGAGCGCGGCGCGCGGGCGGAAACATGTAATACGGGTCGGGGACGAAGTGGTCGATCGCGGCGCAGTAGCGGTCCCGCGCCTCGGCCGGGATCTCGTCGTACAGCAGGACCATCGTCGACGCGAGCGGCCGCGTCGCGCCGATCTCCCACGACCACCAGTTGCCGAACTCAACGGTTCCCGCCTGGTAGATCAGCGTGTTCATCGACTCCAGAGCCGCCAGTACGTCGGCCAGCAGCGCCGGCGCCTGGTGGTACGCCGAGCCGGGCGTCGACCAGGCGGTCGCCATCTGCTCGAGCCGGACGTAGGTGTTCGCGACGGACGGGTCGGCGGTCAGCGGCTGGTCCGTGAAGACGAGCGTGCGCGTCGTGGACCGGTCGAGCTTGGTGAGCGAGGACGCGACGGCGGCGTCGATCCGGCCGAGGGCGGCCTTGAAGTCCGGGTCGGCGGGGTCGATCACGTCCCGGCCGGTGAGGTCGGCGGCCCACTTGGCGCGCAGCGCGGCGAAGTCGGCGGGCGCCGCGGCGGAGGCGGTGGGCAGGTTGAGCGTCGTGGCCGCGGCGGCCGCGGTCGAGAGGGTCAGGAAGGTCCGGCGTCGCACAGTGTCTCCTCGGGGTCGGCGGGATCACTGTCGACCGAGTCTGGCCCTGGTCATACTCTTTGGCAAGAGATTCATTCTAATGACTTTGCCGCAAGCCACCGCTAGGCTCTGCTCCGTGAGCACAGAGCCGGTCGCGCGCGGGCAGAAGGCGCGTCATCTCGCCGACGAACTACGCCGCGGCATCGCCGGGCTGCGATGGCCGGGCGGGAAGCTGCCGACCGAGCAGCAACTGGCCGACGAGCAGGGCGTCAGTCTCAACACCGTACGGCGCGCGGTCGACCTGCTCGTCCAGGACGGGCTGGTCTACCGGCGGCAGGGCTCGGGCATGTACATCGCCGACCAGGTCGTCGGGCCGCTGGTCGGCGTCGCCGTACCGTCGATGACCTACTACTACCCGCGCATCATCGTCGGCATCGAGCGCGAGCTCGCCGAGCACGGCGGCCAGATGATGCTCCGCAGCACGGAGTGGGACAAGACCGAGGAGGAGCGCGCCGTCGAGGCCCTGATCGGCGCCGGCGTCGCCGGGCTGATCGTCGCACCGGACCAACCCGGTGGAGGAAGCGCGGCCGGGGAGCTCGGTCTGCCGGTGGTGCTGGTCGAGCGTGGTCTCGAAGACCCGGCGACCGTGCACGAGTTCGTCGGCTCCAACCACGCGGCCGGGGCGCGGGCTGCCGTCAACCACCTGAAAAGCCTGGGGCACACGAGGATCGGCTACCTCGAGCGGACCGGCCCGCACACCGCGCCCCAGGTTCGCGCGGGACTCGAGAACGACGTGGTGATGACCAGGGCCGCCGACAGGTGGACCAGCGCGGACGCCGATCGCTTCCTGGAGGATCTGCTCGGAGAGCGCGTCACCGGCGTGATCTGCTTCGCCGACCGGGAAGCGAACCTCCTGCTCACCGCAGCGCTCGCCCGCGGGATCGAGGTCCCCGAGCAGCTGTCGGTGATCAGCTACGACGACGAGGTCGCCGACCTGTCCGACGTACCGCTCACCGCCGTGTCCCCCGCCAAGTCCGAGGTCGGCCGGCTCGCGGTCAACGTCCTCCGTGCACGACTGAAGGACCCCGAAGCACCGCGGCAACAGATCTCGCTGGTTCCGCGACTGATCGTTCGCGAGTCCACCGGACCCGCGCCGGACTAGGAGTTGACCCGCGCCGGTTCGGTCGCCGAGTCGCGCACGATCAACTGGGTCGCCAGCTCCACGTGGTGCGAGTCGACCTTCTCCCCCGCCGCCAGCTGCAACGCCGTACGCAGCGCCACCGCACCCATCTCCCGGATCGGCTGCCGCACGGTCGTCAACTGCGGCGAAGCCAGCCGCGCGACCTGGGTGTCGTCGAACCCGACCACACTCAGATCCTCAGGCACCCGCAGCCCGCGCGCCCGCGCCGCCTCCATCGCGCCCAGCGCAACCTCGTCGCTCCCGGCGAAGATCGCCGTCGGCGGATCCGGCAGGTCGAGCAGCGCGGCCCCACCCGCCAGCCCGTCGTCGTACAAGAACTCCCGCATCCACACGTAGTCCTTCGGCACCGGCGCCCCGGCGGCCTCCATCGCGCCGCGATACCCGTTCATCCGCGCCTGGTTGCAGCCCGACGTCGGCGGCCCACCCAGGTAGGCGATCCGCCGGTGCCCGAGCGACAGCAGATGCTGCGTCGCCGCCATCCCGCCGGCGAAGTTCGTCGACCCGACGCTCGTGACATCAGGCTGTACGACGTTCATCGGGTCGACCACGACCAGCGGCAGCCGGGCCCGCGAGAGCGCGGCCACGTCGGCGGCAGTCAGCTCGGAGGTGATCCCGATCGCCGCGCGCCGCCCGTTGCCGGTCAGCTCCCGGATCCACGGCGCGGCCCGGCCGGGTGTCGAGGACGACCGCCCCTGCGCCCGGTGCGGGTGCGCGCTGACCACCACGTCGACGTCAGCCGCCTGACCGGCCTCGACCACGCCCTGGATCACCTCGACCGAGTAGCTGTTGAGGACGCCCTGGTAGAACAGCTCGACGGCGGCGCGCTCGACGACGGGCTCCGGCCGGCGGCCGACGTACTCGTGCTCACGCAGGATCGCCTGGACCCGCGCACGGGTCGACTCCGACACGTCGCTGCGTCCGTTGAGCACCTTGGAGACCGTCGCGACCGACACCCCGGCGGACGCCGCGACGGTGGCCAACGTGACCCGGCCTCTCAACGACGGCACCTGCTCACTCTCCTCCTGCTGCGCTGACGGGCGTCAGGCCGACGGGGGTCACCATCGTACGATCGTGCCCCACCACCCGAGTCGCCCCCGTGATCCGCACCGTACCCCGCGCGGGCAGGTCGATCGAGGAAGTTCCCGCGAGCAGCTCGATGTCGCCCGCCTCCACGATCCGGCGCAGGTCGGGTCCCGTGTACGCCGTCCGGTCGGCGTCGACGCCGAACGCCACGTCGACGGCCGCGCCCGGTTCCAGCGACACCCGCGCGAACCCGATCAGCAGCTTCAGCGGCCGCGCGACCTGCGCCACGACGTCGTGCAGGTAGAGCTGCACGACCTCGTCACCGGCCCGCTCGCCGGTGTTCCGCACCCGCACCGTCGCGGTGAACTCGCCGTCGGTCGGGATCTCGGTCTCGCTCAGCCGCAGCCCCCCGACCTCGAAGGTCGTGTACGACGCCCCGAACCCGAACGGGTACAGCGGCACGGTCTCCAGCCCGCTGATCCCAGCGCTCTCCGCACTCCCGAGCGCCGGCTGCAGGTACGTACCGGGCTGCCCACCGACGTGCCGCGGGATCTGCACCGGCAGCTTGCCGCCCGGCACCACCCGTCCGCTGAGTACTCCCGCGATCGCCGCGCCGCCTTCCTGGCCGGGCATGAACGCCTGGACCAGTCCGGCGACCCGATCCGCGACCTCGCCCAACGCGTAGGGGCGACCGGAGACGACCACCAGCACCACCGGGGTACCGGTGTCGAGCAGCTCCTTCACCAACTCCTCCTGCACACCCGGCAGGCGCAGGTCCTCGGCGTCGCACCCTTCACCGGACGATCCGTGCCCGAACAGACCGGACAGGTCGCCGACGTACGCGACGCACAGGTCGGCGTCGCGCGCAGCCTCGACCGCCGCGGCGAAGCCGGAGCGGTCGGTGCCGAGCACCGCACACCCCGCTTCGTGAACGACCTCGACGTCCGGCAGTTCGTTGCGCAGGGCATCAATTGCCGACGGCACCTCGATGCCGAGGGGACGGTCCGGGTAGCGCGGAAGCACATGGTTGGGGAAGGCGTAGCACCCCATGAACGACTTGGGCTCGCCGGCACACGGGCCGACGGCAGCGATCCGCCGCAACGGCGACCGGCTGCCGTCGGTCCGGTGCTCGTCGAGCAGCGGCAACGCCGTACCGGCGTCCAGCAGCACGATCGAGCGCTCGGCGACCGCGCGCGCCAGTTCACGATTCTCGGGCGAGTTCAGGTCGACCGGCCGGACCGAGTCCTCCGGAGTCCACTCGGCATCGAGCAGCCCGAGCTTCACCTTCTGCTCCAGCAACCGTCGCGCGGCGCGATCGACCAGGTCCTCCGGCAGCTCACCGGACTCGACCAGCTTGACCAGTCCGTCCCCGAAGCCGATCGTGTCCGGCAGCTCGACGTCGGTGCCCGCGGTCAGCGCGAGCGCGCCCGCGGCATCGGTGTCCGCGGCGACCCGGTGCATCGTGGCCAGGAAGGGAACGGCCCAGTAGTCCGAGACGACCGTCCCGTCGAAACCCCACTCGTCCCGCAGCAGCTGCGTGAACAGCCACGGGTCCGCACCCGCCGGCAGCCCGTCGAGATCGGAGTACGACGTCATCACCGACCCCGCGCCGCCGATCGCGATCGCGGCCTCGAACGTCGGCAGCACGATGTCGAGCAGCTCGCGCCGCCCGATCGAGACCGGTCCGTGGTTGCGTCCGGCCCGCGACGCCGAGTACCCGGCGAAATGCTTGAGCGTGGCAACCACTCCGGAGCTCTGCAGCCCCTGGACGTACGCCGTACCGACCATCGCCACCAGGTAGGGATCCTCGCCGATGGTCTCCTCGACGCGGCCCCACCGGTAGTCGCGCACGACGTCGAGTACCGGCGACAAGCCCTGGTGCACACCGGACGCGGCCAGGTCACGCCCGATCGCGCCGGCCATCCGCTCCACCAGCGCGGGATCGAACGTCGCACCCCAGGCCAGCGCCGTCGGGTAGACGGTCGCGCCGTACGTCGTGAAGCCGGTCAGGCACTCCTCGTGGACCAGCGCCGGTACGCCGAGCCGCGATCCCGCGAGCACGATCTTGTGCTGGCGGACCACCTCGGCGACGCCCTCCTCGACGGTCAGCGGAACGCTGCCCCAGATGCGCGTGAGGTGGCCGAGCCCGTTCCGGCTCGCCTCCTCCAGCGAGATCGAGCCGCCCTGGGCGAACACGTCCTGCATCGGCGCGACGTTCAGCGTGTCCTCGCCCAGCGGTTCCTCGCTCTCCGAAGCCGCCATGTCGTTGCCGATCCAGCGGCTGCCGAGCTGCGCGACCTTCTCCGGCAGCGTCATCGCGTCCAGCAGCAGCCCGGCCCGCTCCTCCACCGTGAGCGACGTGTCCAGCCACGGCCGATCGTCTCGAGCTGCCACGAAAGTCTCCTTCTTGATCGATCAAAGTCACCGGCTGATATCGAAACATTTCGGTTCTTCTATCGCCATGTATCGCTAACAGTGCAGCCTGAAAGTCGAAAGTTTCAAGACCTTGACAGCAACATCACCGAAACCTACGTTACGAAACACAGTCTTAACCGCCGTGAAGTCTTCGCGGCCAGGATTTCGGAGATCAGGGTGGATCCCATGACGACTTCTCGGCGCACGTTCCTCCGTCTGACCGGTGCCGGTGCCGTCGCGGCCGGTCTGGCCGCCTGCGGCACATCCGGTCCACAGAGCTCGGGCAGCTCGACCGGTGGAAGCAGCACGGCCGCGGGCACGACGACGTACTGGTACCTCACCGGCCAGCCGCAGCAAGGCATTCGGGCCGCGCAGGTCAAGCGGTTCAACGAGGCGAACTCGGGCACGCAGATCAAGACCAACGAGTTCCAGAACGACGCGTTCAAGCAGAAGATCAAGACCGCGATCGGCGCCGGCCAGGGCCCGACGCTGATCTGGGGCTGGGGCGGCGGTGGCCTGAAGAGCTACGTCGACGCCAACCAGGTCGAGGACCTGACCAGCTGGTTCGGCCAGAACGCCGAGCTGAAGAGCTCGATCTTCCCGGCCGCGTTCGGCGCCGCGACCGTCGGCGGCAAGATCTACGCGATGCCGGTCGAGGCCACCACGCCGATCGTCCTGTTCTACAACAAGAGGGTGTTCGAGCGGGTCGGGGCCGAACCGCCGAAGTCGTGGGGCGACATCATGGAGCTCGTCCCCAAGTTCAACGAGGCCAAGGTCGCGCCGTTCTCGCTCGGTGGCCAGTCGCGCTGGACCAACATGATGTGGCTGGAGTTCCTGTACGACCGGATCGGCGGCAGCGAGGTGTTCCAGAACATCTTCGACGGCAAGGCCGGCGCCTGGTCCGACCCCTCGTCGATCAAGGCGCTGGAGGAGGTCCAGAAGCTGGTCAAGGCGAACGGGTTCATCAAGGGCTTCTCCTCGATCACCGCCGACTCCAACGCCGACCAGGCCCTGCTCTACACCGGCAAGGCCGCGATGATGCTGCACGGCGCCTGGACCTACGGCGGCATGAAGGCCGACGGCGGTGACTTCGTCTCCGGTGGCCACCTGGGCTACATGAACTTCCCGCCGGTCGAGGGCGGCAAGGGTGACCCGAGCAACTCCGTGGGCAACCCGGCGGCGTACCTGTCGATCTCCTCCAAGGCCAGTGACCAGGACAAGGAGACGGCCAAGAAGTTCCTGGCGAACAACACCCTCGACGCCGCCTCGGTCGACGCCTGGGTCGGCGCGGGCAACATCCCGGTGGTCAAGAGCGCCGAGGCCAAGCTGTCGGCGGTGTCGGACCCCAAGGACGCCGAGTGGCTGAAGTTCGTCTACGACACCTCCAGCAAGGCCAAGTACTTCGGGCAGTCGTGGGACCAGGCGCTCAGCCCGACCCAGGCCGAGGCGCTGCTGGACAACATCGCCAAGCTGTTCCAGCTGTCGATCAGCCCGCAGCAGTTCGCCGACAGCATGAACGCGGTGATCGGCAAGTGACGGCGGCCGCTCCCCCGGCTCCTGCGCGGGCCGGTGGACGGACCGGTCCCGGGCAGGTCGGGCGGAGCGGCCCGGTCGCCTGGATGGCCCTGCCCGCCCTGGCGTTCTTCCTGGTCTTCGGCATCGTCCCGCTGGTCGGCGTCCTGGTCCTGAGCTTCACCCAGTGGGACGGCCTCGGCGCGATCAACCCGGCCGGTTTCTCCAACTGGCGCAGCGTTCTGAGCGACCCCGGGCTGCCGCACGCGCTGTTCGTGACGTTCGAGATCATGATCTTGTCGTGGGCCGTGCAGACCCCGTTGAGCCTGCTGCTCGGCGTGTTCCTGGCCGGGCGCCAGCGGTACCGCGCGTTCCTGGCGGTGCTGTACTTCGTTCCGCTGCTGCTCAGCTCGGCCGCGATCGCGATCACCTACAAGGCGTTGCTCGACCCGAACTTCGGGCTCGGCGCCGGCCTGCACATCGGTTTCCTCACCCAGGACTGGCTGGGCCGGGACGGTCTCGCGCTCGGCGTCGTGATCTTCGTGGTGTCGTGGCAGTTCATCCCGTTCCACTCCCTGATCTACCAAGGCGGCGTCCGGCAGATCCCGACCACGATGTACGAGGCGGCCTCGATCGACGGCGCCGGCCGGGTGCGGCAGTTCTTCAGCATCACGCTGCCGCAGCTCAAGTACACGATCATCACGTCGTCGACGCTGATGGTGGTCGGGTCGCTGACGTTCTTCGACCTGATCTTCGTGCTCACCGCGGGTGGCCCAGGGGACGCCACCAGGGTGCTGGCACTCGACATGTACAAGCGGGGATTCCAGGCCAACCTGATGGGACCGGCCAGCGTCATCGCCGTCCTGCTGGTGCTGATCGGACTCGCGCTGGCCCTGATCCTGCGCCGCCTCGGCGGCAGCACGACGGCCAGCCAGCAGGAAGGTGCGTGAGATGGCAGTGGCGACCAGCGCCCAGGCGAGGACCGGCCACCAGGTTCGCGGCGGTACGTCGTACGGGCGCAAGCTGCTCCGGCTGAACTGGCTCGGCGGTGCGGCGGGCTGGCTGTGGCTGGGCATCGTGATCGTGCCGATCTACTGGATCGTGGTCTCGTCGTTCAAGGACCAGAGCCTGTTCTTCAGCCAGAACCCGTTCGCACTGCCGTCCGAGCCCACCCTGGGCAACTACCGGATGGTCATCGAGTCCGATTTCCCGCGGTACTTCCTGAACAGCGTGATCATCACGGCCGGGACGATCATCCCGGCGGTGACGATCGCGTTCATGGCGTCGTACGCGATCATCCGCGGCGCCGGCAGCCGGTTCCTGGCCGGGGTCAACGGGTTGTTCCTGATGGGCCTGGCGATCCCGCTGCAGGCGACGATCATCCCGGTCTACCTGCTGATCATCAAGATGCACCTGTACGACAGCCTGCTGGCGATCATCCTGCCGTCGATCGCGTTCTCGATCCCGCTGTCGGTGCTGGTGCTGACCAACTTCATCCGCGACGTGCCCAAGGAGCTGTTCGAGTCGATGCGGGTCGACGGCGCCAGCGAGTGGGGCATGCTGCGCAGCCTGGCGCTGCCGCTGACCCGGCCCGCGCTGGTCACGGTCAGCATCTACAACGGCCTCGGCGTCTGGAACGGCTTCCTGCTGCCCCTGATCCTGACCCAGAGCCCCGACAAGCGCCCCCTCCCCCTGGCGCTGTGGACCTTCCAGGGCCAGTACTCCGTCAACGTCCCGGCGGTCCTGGCGTCGGTCGTCCTGACAACGTTGCCTATCGTGATCCTGTACGCGATCGGCCGCCGGCAGCTGCTCAGCGGGCTCACCGCGGGCTTCAGCCGCTGACCACCACTCTTCCCCCTCGAGAGGATCTTCCATGACAGACGCCGACTACACGCCCACCCGTGAGGACAAGTTCTCCTTCGGTCTGTGGACGGTCGGCTGGCAGGGCGTCGACGTGTTCGGCGGCGAGGTGCGCCCGGTGCTGGACCCGGCCGAAGCGGTGCACAAGCTGAGCGAGCTCGGTGCCTACGGCATCACCTTCCACGACAACGACGTCTTCCCGTTCGGCAGTACGGCGGCCGAACGCGACGCGCACCTGAAGCCGTTCCGGGCCGCGCTGGAGGAGACCGGGCTCAAGGTCCCGATGGTGACCACGAACCTGTTCTCGCACCCGGTCTTCCGCGACGGCGGGTTCACCAACAACGACCGCGACGTCCGCCGGTACGCAATCCGCAAGACCGCCGACCAGCTGGACCTCGCCGCCGAGCTGGGCGCGGAGACCTTCGTCGCCTGGGGCGGTCGCGAGGGTGCGGAGTCGGGTGCGGCCAAGGACGTCCGGGCGGCGCTCGACCGGTACAAGGAAGCCTTCGACATCCTCGGCTCCTACGCGATCGAGCAGGGCTACGACATCCGCTTCGCGATCGAGCCGAAGCCGAACGAGCCGCGCGGCGACATCCTGCTGCCGACGATCGGGCACGCGCTGGCGTTCATCGAGTCGCTGGAGCACTCCGAGCGGGTCGGCCTCAACCCCGAGGTCGGTCACGAGGAGATGGCCGGGCTGAACTACGCGCACGGCATCGCGCAGGCGCTGTGGCACGGCAAGCTCTTCCACGCGGACCTGAACGGCCAGAACGGTCCCCGCTACGACCAGGACCTGCGCTTCGGCGCCGGCAACGCGCGCGGCGCGTTCTGGACGGTCGACGTACTGGAGAACGGCGGGTACGACGGGCCGCGGCACTTCGACTTCAAGCCGCCGCGCACCGAGGACATGGACGGCGTCTGGGCGTCGGCGGCCGGGTGCATGCGCAACTACCTGATCCTGCGCGCGAAGGTCCGGGCCTTCCGCAACGATCCCGAGGTCCAGCAGGCGCTGCTCGACGCGCGCCTCGACCAGCTCGCCCAGCCGACGCTGGCCGCCGGTGAGAACCTCGCGACGCTGCGCGCCGAGGACTTCGACCCCGAGGAGGCCGGCCGTCGCGGCATGGCCTTCGAGCAGCTCGACCAGCTCGCGATCGAGCACCTGTACGGCACTCGGTCCTGACCCGACAACTGGACCGAGTGCCGAGGTGGTGCAGGCAGCCTGTCCTGCCTGCACCACCTCGTTCGTTCCGCTAGGCGTGCTTCCTGCGGTAGAGCACCAGCGTGTACGCGCCGAGCAGGACCACTCCGCCGCCGGCCGCGACCTGCACGACCGGGAAGTTCGACTCGGCGGTCGCCGCGTTGACGTCGTATCCGCCCGCGGTGCCGTTGGCGTCGTACGCGCTCCCCGGCTGCTTGTCGGCGTACCGGGCGGTGACCTTGTCCTGGTACGCCGCGAGCGAGATCGGCCGGCTGCCGATCGCCTCGGTGGCCGACGCGTTCAGCGCGCGGACCTGATCACCGGACAGCGCGTACCAGGCGCTGATCTGCGGCTCGGTGAAGAGCTTGGCGCCCTTCGCCGCGCCGGCCATCCGCGCCTCCGTGTTGCCGCTGGCAACGTTCACCGCCTGCCACGCGCCGGACCGGTCGGGCACCGTGTAGACGGTCATCGCGGCCCCACCCTTCGACGCCGTCGTCGCGACGTACCAGAGCGACGCCACCTCGCCTGACTTCCCGGCCACGAAGTCGGGGTTCAGCGCGTACACCGGTACGGCGTCCTGCTGGACGACCGTGCCCGCCTTCGCCGCGGCCTGCGGCAGCCGCTGCGCCGCCTTCGCGATCAGTTGGCCGGCCTGCGCCGAGTGCGCCGCGGCCTTGGCCGCTGCGAGGTCCGGTCCAGGCGCTGCGGCTCCCGCCGAACCGGCTGCTGTTGCCGCGAGCAGTAGACCGCCGACCAGTCCACCTACCCATCGAAGCTTCCTCATGCTCAGGCTCCGATCCGGTAGAGGGAGTGGGTCCACTGGAACTGCGAGTTGTTCAGGTACCAGTTGTAGGTCGAGGTGTTGTAGCGCGGGTCCGCGCCCCACGGGTTGTAGTACTCGATCGTGGAGTTCGACGCGTCGTACCCGATGATGTCCATCATGTGACCGCCGCCGGCCTTCCAGCCGATCCGCGTCATCACCGGGCGGTAGGCGTTGACCTCGGTCTGCAGGGTGCCGAAGCTCAGCGTGCCGCTGATGTAGCTGCCCTGGCTGATCCCGATGCTGCGGAACGCGCGCTGGTCGTTGGCCAGCGTGGCCTGGTCGTTCGGGCAGGCGGCGTTCATGCTGTAGCCGAACGCCAGGTTGCAGAACTGGTTCTGCGAGTAGTTCTTGCCGTAGTACCTGGCGATGCTGTTGCCGGTGG
The DNA here is from genome assembly GCF_039529595.1 of Kribbella lupini. Lineage (NCBI taxonomy): Bacteria > Bacillati > Actinomycetota > Actinomycetes > Propionibacteriales > Kribbellaceae > Kribbella > Kribbella lupini. The sequence continues at coordinate 2,591,013 of NZ_BAAANC010000001.1, forward strand.
CGGCCCAGCACCAGTTCGACTTCTCCTGGGCCTGGCCGGTCACGTTCAGGTAGAAGCTGGCGGCGACCTGCTGGGCGACGGGAGCGACCGGCGCCGGCGCGGCCGTCGCGGCGATCGGGACGAGCGGTGCCAACCCGATGATCGTTGCCACGAGCCATGACCAGGGGCGGTTCGTGCTGACCCTCCTCATGGGGCCTCCTTCTGTGGGGCGGGGTGAGGGCACTCATCGTGAGCACCCGCTCACACCGTCGCAAGCAGTCGGCCGCGGCCGTCGTCCACGGTGTGAACGCGCTCTCCGGGGTGAACACCATCCTGCGGGGTGCTGCCGTCGCCGCCTGTGAACGTTTACACTTCCTGGCCAGGAGGGTCGGACCGGATGCAGACGCGCTTTCACGTGCCGGACATCGGACCGGAGACGCCGTTCGCGGACGCGCTCCGGATCGCGATCGCGGACCGCGGCCTCGCCCTGAACCGGATCCAGGCCCGGCTGGCCGAACGCGGACTGCACGTCGGGATCGCGACGCTGAGCACCTGGCAGAGCGGCCGGCGACTCCCCCGCGCCACGTCATCGGCCGTCGTGACGGCGCTGGAGGAACTGCTCGAGCTGCCGACCGGCTGGCTCGCCGTACGGATTCCGCCCGCGCGTCCGGAGACCGCCGTCAGCCACCGGCCGTACGCCGTGGTCGACTACGCGGCGACGCTGACGCGACTGCTGGACGTCGTCCGGGGTGATGCTCACGGGAGGCTGCGCAGCGTCACGGTGGTCGAGGAGATTGTCATCGGCCCGGACCGCAGCCTGCGGTCGAAGCGCGTCGTACAGACGCTGGTCGCGGTCAAGGAGGTCGACCGCCAGATCGTCGTCCACCAAGGTGAACCCGGCTGCGACGTCACGCTGATCACGCCGAACGGGCTGACCGGTTGCCGGACCGGTCGCGTCGCGCGCGACCCCGAGGCGGGCGCGATCCTCGGCGAGCTGCTGCTCGACCGCACGCTGCATCCCGGCGACACCGCCGTCGTGCACTACGAGATCGACGACCGCAGCCGGATGCCGTCGACGCAGTACTACCGGTTCCACGAGTGGCCCGGGACGCATCACGTGCTCGAGGTCCAGTTCCACCGCGACGCGATGCCGGTCCGCGTCACCGAGTTCCGGCGCCGGCACTCCAGCGGGCCTGACCTGGTGCACCAGGACCTGATGATGAGCCCCGACGGGCGCGTGCACGTCGTCGCGCCGACGACGGATGCCGGGCTGATCGGCATCGCCTGGGAGTGGGACTAGGACGTCGGCCTTCGCCGTCGTTCTCGCGTGCTCTCCCGTCACTTCTTCCCTCCCCCGTTCTCAATTCCTTGCCTCCCGCGTTAGCCCGCGCTTGTTTTTAGTCCGCGTCTGCAAGTATTGTCGACGCCGGTAACAGTCGTACTGATTCATGGAGGCACAGTCATGCCGCTCGCTCTGCTCGCGCTGGCCATCGGCGCGTTCGGGATCGGCACCACCGAGTTCGTCATCGCCGGGCTGCTGCCGGAGGTCGCGACCGAGTTCGACGTCTCGATCCCCGCGGCCGGCTGGCTGATCACCGGGTACGCGCTGAGCGTTGCCGTCGGCGCGCTGCCGATGACCGCCCTGGGCAACCGGATGCGCCGCAAGCAACTCTTGCTGCTGCTGATGGCGATCTTCGTCGCGGGCAACATCCTGTCCGCGGTGGCGCCGTCGTACGGCGTGATGATGGCCGGCCGGATCGTCACCGCGCTGTGCCACGGCGCGTTCTTCGGCGTCGGCGCCGTGGTCGCCTCCGACCTGGTCAAGCCGGAGAAGAAGGCGAGCGCGATCGCGCTGATGTTCACCGGGCTGACCGTCGCGAACGTGCTCGGCGTCCCGCTGGGCACCTTCATCGGCCAGGGGCTGGGCTGGCGCGCGACGTTCTGGGTGGTCGCCGGGCTCGGCGTGCTGGGCCTGATCGGGATCGCGGCGCTGGTGCCCGAGATCGCGCGTCCCGCGGGCGGGAACCTGCGCGCGGAGCTCGCCGTGTTCCGCAGCCCCAAGGTCTGGCTCGCGGTCGGTACGACGGTGCTCGGGTTCGGCGGCGTCTTCGCGTCGTTCACCTACATCGCGCCGATGATGACGCAGGACGCGGGCCTGCCGGAGAGCGCGATCTCGTGGTTGCTGGTGCTGTTCGGAATCGGCATGGTCTTCGGCAACCTGCTCGGCGGACGCTTCGCCGACCGCGCGTTGATGCCGACGCTCTACACGTCGCTGGGCGCGCTCACGCTGATCCTGGTGGTCTTCGGGTTCACCGCGCACTGGGCGGTGCCCGCGATCATCACGCTGTTCCTGCTCGGCGGGTTCGCGTTCTCGACGACGCCCCCGCTGCAGCTCCGCACGCTGGCCAGTGCGTCGTCCGCGCCGACGGTCGCGTCGGCGGTCAACATCGGCGCCTTCAACCTGGGCAACGCGCTGGCCGCTTGGCTCGGCGGCCTGGTGATCGCGGCTGGGTACGGGTACGCGGCAACCAACTGGGCGGGCGCCGCGATGGCTGCCGGGGCGTTGGTGCTGGCGCTGATCTCGGGCGCACTCGACCGCCGGCACGCGCCTGAACTCGTCGCTGCCTAGATCCTTTGCCCGGCGAGGTCGACCCAGTAGTCGGCCTCGCCGGCCGGGAAGTGCCGGATCGCCCAGTCCACCATCCGCAAACTCATGTGCGCCCAGGCGGCCCGCAGTACGTCGTACGGCAGCTCGTCCAGGATCTGATCGAGCCGCTTGCTGATCGGCCCCCGGACGCCGAACCGCAGCGTCACCAGATCGAACCCGCGGTGCCCACGCCCGGCGCCGTCCCAGTCGATCACGCCGGTGAGCTTTCCGTTGGTGTGCAGCAGATTCCCGGGATGGAAGTCGACGTGCACGGCGTCGTCACCCGCGAGCGTCTCCAGCTCCACTGCGGCGATCCGCCCCTCCAACGCCGCCGTCCGCGCGTCGCGCTGCCTCAGCGGCTCGTGCAGACAGAAGCCTGGTCCGTCGGCCTGCAGATACAGCGGCAACGACGGCACCGTCGACCCCGCCAACCGGCCGGCCTGCAGCGCGTTGAGGTCGAGCACCTGATCGAGCAACTCGTCCGTGAGCTGCTCGACAGTTGCCCCCGGCATCAACTCCTGCACGGTCACCACCGCCGTACCGACCTGCACCGCCAACTCGGTCCGCGGCGCCGGATACCCCGCGGCCCGCAGTACGTCGACCACCGCCAGCGGCCCGCGCTCCAGATCCTCCAGCCGAGTCCCCGGCCGCCACTTCAGCACCGACCGATGCCCGTCCTCCCACCGCACGAACGCGGCTCCGACCTCACCCCCACCGCACGGACCCTCGACAACCAGCTTCACCCCGGCGAGCCGGTCGATCTCCCCCGCCGCCCACTCCGCATCCAGCCGCTGAACACGCTGCCACTCGCGCCCCTGATCGCTCACCCACCGATCATCCCCCGAAGCCCCTCCACCCCGCCCACTTTGAGCACCGGCCAGCCGTCCTGACACCCGAAAACCGGCTGAGCCGTGCTCAAAGTCGTGGCTGGGCGGGCGATTGGGGGTAGTCCGTCGGGCTACAAGCGGATCGACTTCTTGTTCATGAACTCCTCGATGCCCGCAGGCCCCAGCTCCCGGCCCATGCCGGAGCGTTTGATGCCGCCGAACGGCAGGTCGGCCTGGGAGCCGCCGGCGCTGTTCAGGTAGACCATGCCGGCCTCGAGCTGCCGCGCGACCCGGGTGTTGCGTTCGCGGTCGGTGCCCCAGACGCTGGCGCCCAGCCCGAACGGCGAGTCGTTCGCGATCGCGATCGCTTCCTCCTCGGTCTCGGCCTTGAAGACCAGCACCACCGGGCCGAAGATCTCGTCGCGGTAGGCGTCCATGTCCGGCGTGACGTCGGTCAGCACGGTCGCCTCCAGGTACGCGCCCGGGCCGGTCCGGTGCCCGCCGGTGCGCAGCGTCGCGCCCTGCTCGATCGCCGTGGCGACCTGTTCGGCGACCTCGTCGGCGGCCGCGACCGACGCCAGCGGCGGCAGCGTCGTCTTCGGGTCCGAAGGATCGCCCGCGACGTAGTACTCGGAGACCCGCTTGGTCAGCTTGTCGACGAACTCGTCGTACAGGTCGGCCAGCACGATCATCCGTTTCGGCGCGTTGCAGGACTGGCCGCAGTTGCGCATCCGGGCCGTCGCGGTCGCCTTGACGGTCTCGTCGAGGTCGTCGGTGTCGAGCACGATCAGCGGGTCGGACCCGCCGAGCTCGAGCACGGTCTTCTTCAAGTTCTTGCCCGCCTCGGCCGCCACCGAGATCCCGGCCGCCTCGCTGCCGGTCAGCGAGACGCCGACGATCCGCGGGTCGGCCAGGATCCACGGCACCTGCCGGCTGGAGGCGAACACGTTGACGTAGGCGTCGTCCGGTACGCCGGCGTCGTACAGGATCTGCTCGATCGCGACCGACGCGCGCGGGCAGATCGACGCGTGCTTGAGCAGGATGGTGTTGCCGAGCACCAGGTTGGGCGCGACGAAGCGGGCCACCTGGTAGACCGGGAAGTTCCACGGCATCACGCCGAGCAGCGCGCCGATCGGCTCCTTGGTGATCACCGCCTGGCCGCCCTTGATCGGCAGCGGCTCGTCGGCGAGCAGCGCCGGGCCCTGCTCCGCGTAGTACTTGAAGATGTCGACGACGATGCCGACCTCACCGCGGCCCTCGTTGATCCGTTTGCCCATCTCCAGCGTCATGATCGCCGCCAGTTCGTCCGCCCGCTCGGCGAACAGCTCCGCGGCCCGGGCGACGATCGCCGCCCGCTCGGCCACCGGCCGCCGCCGCCAGGCCGAGAACCCGGCGTGCACCCGCCCGATCGCGGCCCGGACCTGCTCGTCGCTGGCGTTCTCGATCTCCTCGACCAGTTCACCCGTCGCCGGGTCTGTGACTGAGTACATGGGAACGAGTCCTCCGTTCTCTACGACAGTGCGCAAGAGCACAGGCTAGTAGGCAATCTACATACTGTATACACGCATCTCATCTATGACCTGTGTCCCCTGCGAGGTTCGGCCACTCCCTCTACGCTGGGACATACTGACTCTGAGTGACGGGAGGCGGGTGGATGGCTCCGGCAGGTACGTTCCGAACGCTCGTCACACTGCGCGCCAAAGCCGGCGAGCTCGCCGCCCTCGGCCGTGCTCAGGAGCTGTCCCGAGTTCAGCCGTTGCTCTCACTCGACCACGACGGGACCGCCTCGACGGAGTACCTGCTCCACCGTGCGGTCGCTACGGCGCGGCACCTTCACACGATCGGTTGCTTGGTCATGCTCGACGCAGCCGGACTGTCGAACGCGCCGGAGATCACCGGCGGAGCCGCTGGCGCGCTGGGCGAACTTGCCGACCGCCTCAGCTTTCCGGCCGACCTCTTCCAGTCACCAGTGCCGTTCGTCCCCGTCGTTCACCTCGACGCACCGGACGGGCAGCTGGCTCAGATCGCCCGCCTGGCCGACGAGCTCGGCGCCGGGTACGCCGTACGGGTCACCACGCCCGACCGCCACTCGTTCGCCGAGCAACTGCCTCGACTTCGCGGCACCCCGGCGGACATCGACCTGATCCTCGACCTCGCCTACGTCAGCAACGCCGACAACAGGCTGGCCGACCTGGCGAGCGAACTTCTGGACGTTGCGCGCAGTCAGGCGACGTTCCGTTCGATGACCCTGCTCAGTGGTTCGATCCCGAAGGCTCTGGCGCAGACCGACCAGTGGGAGCAGCCGCGCTACGAGGAGTTGCTCTGGGGCGCCGTCGCCAGGGCCGGACTGAGCGAGGTCCGCCTCGGGGACTACGGCGTCGTTCATCCGGTCGTCGAACCGGGCCTACGCAGAAGCAAGCACCTCAGCGTCAAGTACACGTGCGGTGGCCACTGGCTGTACCTCCGGGAACGGATGCTCGAGCCGGACGAGGAGAGTTCCCGCGCCCGCACGCTACGAGTGGTCAGTCGGCACCTGGTTTCGTCCAGCAGCTTCGCCGGCCCTCACTACTCATGGGGCGACCAACAGTTCGTCGAGGCCGCGACCAATGGCGGGTCGGGATTGGGATCCACGTCCAAGCCGGTTGCCTTCGCGACGTCTCACCACCTGTCCTACCTCGCTAACTGGGCGGCCTGAGCAAGACAGGGGAAAACCGTCGGATCACTCCTGTTCGCAGCCGCGTCGAAGAGGGCATGCTTGGGCAGGAAATTGCCCGGCGGCGCGGCCGTCGGGGTAAGTCCCCGCCCATCGTCGATCGGATACCGCCCGTGCCCGTTCAACGGAAGTCCCGTCCTGTCCTGCGGCTGGTGACCGTGCTCGCCGCCGCGGCCGTCGCCGCGGTGGCCATTGCGTCTCCCGCGCCGGCCACCGTCGCCGACCACCCCGATCCCGCCAACGCCTGGCAGTTCGACCACTGGCCGCAGCAGCAGCCGTGGCAGCAGTCGCAGCCGGCGCCCGCGGCCAACCGCCTGGCCGGCCCGGCCAGCGGCACCGGCGCCTTCGGTGCCCCCATCGACCCGCAGAACTGGGAGAACCCCGACCACATGACGTGGTCGGACTACAAGAAGCCGCCCGGCACCAACTGGGCCGACCCCTCGAAGACCGGTTCGGACCGGACCTTCAAGGGCGCGCTCGTCCTGGTCGACTACCCGGACAAGGACTTCGTGGTCACCCAGACGAAGAACTCGACGCCGTTCGGCAACCCGAGCGCCGAGGCCAACGGCGTCCCCCGCGACCAGGTCGCGCAGTTCTACCACGACTTCCTCAACAAGCCCGGCACGCTCAACCGCGGCCACACCCTGCACGAGTACTGGATGGAGGACTCCGGCGGCCGGTACGGCGTCGAGCTGGACGCCTTCGGCCCGTACCGGATGCCCGGCAAGTCGTACGAGTACGCGATGGAGTTCCAGAGCGACGAGGACTGCCCGGCCGGCTCGGACTGCTCGAAGGACATCCGGGCCGACGGTCGCGCTGCCTGGCTCGCCGACCAGGGCCCCGAGGTCCCGGCCGGATTCGACTTCGTGTTCTTCCTCAGCGCCGGGCAGGACGAGTCGTCCACCTGGCAGGAGTTCGGGATGATGAAGTTCCCGACCAAGGAGGAGGTCACCGAGGAGTTCGGCGGACCGGTCCCGGAGCAGCGCAACTGGTCCGACACCCGGTACGTCGACTGGACGTCGTGGCAGGCCGGTTCGTCGATCTGGCCGAACGCCGGCGGCGGCTCGTCGACGCAGGCCGAGAGCTCCGGGATGGGCGTCTTCGCGCACGAGTTCAGCCACATCCTCGGCATCGGTGACAACTACAACAACCCGTACGGCGTACCGGCCCGCCGGGCGTACACCGGCATCTGGGAGATGCTCAGCCGCGGGAGTTTCAACGGCCCGGGCGGTCCCCACAGCCGGTGGATGATCCCCGCGACCGGCGGCGCGTCGATGGGCGCGCAACACATGCTGCGGAACAAGATCAAGCTGCAGATGGTCGACGAGCAGAACGTGCTCCGGCTCGACCGGGCCGCGCTCGCGCAGTCCGGCCTCGTCGTCGCGGACGTGACCGCACGCGTCGCCCAGCCGGGAGCGACGGGTCTGTCCGGCGTGAACATCACGCTCGGCGGCGGTGACCTCGCGCCGGCCTGCAACACCGCGACCGACCCGCTGTGCGACGGCCGCGGCTACCAGAACTACACGCTCGAGGTCGTCGACCGGATGGGCACGGACTCGTTCACGCCGGACTCCGGCGTACTGCTGGCGAAGACCAAGGACCAGGACCGCGCGCCGTTCGAGTGGGTGATCGACGCCAACCCGCAGGACATCAACATGACCGACTACGTCCTGCCCGACGGCACCAAGGTCCCGATCACGATCGGCGACTACCGGCAACTGTCCGACGCGCTCTTCCACGCCGGCACGAACTCCGGCAGCGAGTACGAGTACGTCGACGAGGCGAACCGGCTGCACTTCTACGTCACCAACGTGAAGCGCGACGGCAAGGGCATCCTGTCGTACACGGTCGCCGTCCGCTCGCTCGACGGCTCCGGTCCCGCGAAGCGCGGCGTCCGGCTGCTCCCGACGGTCGGCCTGCCCAGCCGCAGCGGCCTCGCGACCTGCAACTTCCCGCTCACCAACACCGGCAAGGCGGCCGCTCCCCAGGGCCAGCACCCCGAGGACGTCAGCAAGTACCTGAACAGCGACGTGTACCGCCTCACCGCCAAGATCGAGGGCCGCGGCTGGTCGGTCAACCTCCCCAACGCCCTCACCACCGCCAAGGCCGGCGCCAGTGTCGCCGTCCCCGTCCAGGCCAAGTACGACGGCCGCTCGGCCTCGATCGCCAAGGTCACCCTGACCGCGGTCTCCGAGTCCGACCCCACCAAGAAGTCCACCACCCACTGCGTGGCCCTCGCCAAGTAGCCCGCTCTTCCGGCCGGGGTGGGAACCACTGGTTCCCACCCCGGCCTTTCTCTTGCGGGTCCTGTGAAGAGCCTTTGACAGGGTCTCGGCTTTCCCTCAGCGCTCCGGATCGACCCTGACCGGCCCCCCACTTCTCCGGAAAGCCGTTGTGGTGCCCGGTGAGCAGGAGCAGACTCGGCGCAGGGACGGGGACGAACTCGGCTGGGGGCCGCTGATCAGCCGGGAGGGGCACATGATCGGCACGGAAGAACCGACGAACCAAACCACCGGAGTCGTGCAGGCGGACGAACTGGTCCGCGTGTACGGCGAAGGCGACACCGCGGTCCGCGCGCTGCACGGGGTGAGCGTACGGATCGAGCCCGGGCAGCTGACGGCGGTGATGGGACCGTCCGGCTCGGGCAAGTCGACGCTGATGCACATCCTGGCGGGGCTGGACAAGCCGACGACCGGCTCGGTCCGGATCGCCGGTACCGAGATCACCACCCTCGGTGACGACGACCTGACCAAGTTGCGCCGGCAGCACATCGGCTTCATCTTCCAGTTCTTCAACCTGCTGCCGATGCTGACCGCGCGGGAGAACATCCTTCTCCCGTTGACGATCGCGGGCCGGAAGGCCGATCCCGAGTACTTCGACGCGCTCGTCGCGCGGGTCGGGCTCGCCGACCGGCTGACCCACCGGCCGGCCGAGCTGTCCGGCGGCCAGCAGCAACGCGTCGCGATCGCCCGCGCGCTGGTGTCGCAGCCGACCGTGGTCTTCGCCGACGAACCGACCGGCAACCTCGACTCCCGCACCAGCAAGGAGATCCTCGACCTGCTGCGGCAGTCGGTCGAGGAGTACGGCCAGACCACCGTGATGGTCACCCACGACGCCCGCGCGGCCGCGATGGCCGACCGGATCCTGTTCCTGGCCGACGGCATGATCGTCAAGGAGACCGGGCGGATCAGCCAGCACGACATCCTGCAGGTGATCGACACCCTGGACCTGCAGTGATCCGGTTCGCGCTGGCCGGGATGCTCAGCCGCAAGCTCCGGACCGCGCTCACCGCGATCGGCGTCGTGCTCGGCGTCTCGCTGATCTCCGGCACCTACGTGCTGACCGACTCGATCACCAGCGCCTTCGACACGATCTTCTCCGAGAACTACAAGAACACCGACGCCACCGTGACCGGCAAGACCGCGTTCGACACCACGTCGGACTCCGCCGGCGGGGTCGCGCCGCCGTTCGCCGCCAGCGCCCTGTCGGCGATCGAGAAGCTGCCCGAGGTCGACGCGGCCGACGGCAGCGTGTTCGGCGAGGTCCAGATGATCGGCCGCGACGGCAAGGCGATCGTCTTCGGCGGCGCGCCCAACCTCGGCTACAGCGTCAGCCCGGACAAACCGCAGTTCAACGCGCTCACCCTCGTCGGCGGTAGTTGGCCAGGGCCGAACGAGATCGTCATCGACACCCAGACGGCCGAGAAGAAGGGCTTCGCGGCCGGCGACGAGATCGCCGTCCAGGCCCGCGGCCCGGCCCAGCGGATGCGGATCTCCGGGCTGGTCGAGTTCGGCGAGGTGTCGTCGATCGGCGGCGCGACGCTGGCCGGCTTCGACCTCGGTACGGCGCAGAAGCTGCTCGGCAAGACCGGTCAGCTCGACCAGATCCTGATCTCCGCCAAGGACGGGGTGTCGCCGCAGCAACTGGTCGATGCCGTCGGCAAGGTTCTGCCCACCGGCACGCAGGTCCGTACGGCGCAGGAGCAGGCTGCCGTGGACGCCGAGGACACCAGCGGGTTCCTCGACTTCTTCCGGACGTTCCTGCTGGTGTTCGGCGGGATCGCGCTGTTCGTCGGCTCGTTCGTGATCGCGAACTCGCTGTCGATCACGATCGCCCAGCGGACCCGCGAGTTCGCCACGCTGCGGACGCTCGGCGCCTCGCGCCGGCAGATCCTCGGCTCGGTCGTGCTCGAAGCGCTGATCACCGGCGTACTGGCGTCGATCGCGGGGCTGCTGTTCGGGCTCGCGATCGCGACCGGGCTGTTCAACCTGTTCGACGCGGTCGGCTTCACGCTGCCGAACAACGGGCTCGTGCTCCAGACCCGCACTGTCGTGGTGGGCCTGCTGGTCGGCATTCTCGTCACCGTCTTCGCGAGTCTGCGGCCCGCGTGGCGCGCGACGCGGGTGCCGCCGATCGCCGCCGTACGGGAGGGCGCGAAGCCGATCCCGGGGCGTTTCAACCGGTACCGGCCGCTCGGCGCGGCGTTGCTCGCGATCGCCGGGGTCGCACTGGTGGTCGTCGGGCTGTTCGTCGACGGGCTGCCGACGTCGACGCTGCTGACGATGCTCGGCGGTGGCGTGCTGCTGCTGTTCGTCGGGGTCGCGCTGTTCTCGTCCCGCCTGGTCAAGCCGCTGGCCGCGGCGTCCGATCCGGTCGCGCGGTGGTCCGTGGTGACGTTGACGATTCTGGTGTGGCCGCTGCTCGTGCTGTCCTGGCTGATCAAGCGGGCGTTCCGCCGTACGGCGGAGTTCCCGCGCGTGCTGCCGGACGGACCGGCGACCGCGATCGGCGGGCAGAACAGCCGACGCGACCCGGCCCGGACCGCGTCGACCGCGGCCGCGCTGATGATCGGGCTCGCGCTCGTGACGCTGGTCGCGACGCTCGGGGCCGGGATCATCAAGCCGTTCGAGGACGCCGTCGACGGCATCTTCAGCGCGGACTACGCGATCACGGCGCAGAACAACTTCAGCCCGCTGCCGCCGGACGTGGCCGCGGCGGTCGCCGCGACGCCGGGCGTCTCGGCGGTGACCAGCGTGCGCGGTGGGCAGGCGTCGGCGTTCGGCGAAGGGATCCAGATCACCGGGGTCGACGCCGCCGCACCGGAGCTGCTGACCTTCGACTGGCGGTCGGGCTCGCAGCAGGCGCTCGCCGATCTGGGGTCCGACGGCGCGATCGTGGACGCGGACTATGCCGACAAGCACGCGCTCTCCGTGGGCTCGCAGCTCGCGCTGACCACGGTGACCGGCAAGTCGCTGCCGCTGAAGGTGCTCGGGGTGTTCCGGCCGCCGGCCGGCGGGTCGCCGTTCGGCAACGTGACGATCTCGACGCCGACCTTCGACGCGAACAACCCGCAACCGCTGAACGTCTACACGTTCGTCAACCTGACCGGTGGCGTCACGGCGGCGAACACGGCCGCCCTCGAAGGTGCGCTGAGCACGTTCCCGAACGCGAAAGCACTCGACCGCGACGCGTTCAAGAAGTCGCAGACCGACGGCATCAAGAGCATCCTCAACGTGCTCTACGTGCTGCTCGCGCTGTCGGTGCTGGTCAGCCTCTTCGGCATCGTCAACACGCTGGTGCTGACCGTCTTCGAACGCACCCGCGAGCTCGGCATGCTGCGCGCGGTCGGTCTGACCCGCGGCCAGGTGAAGAAGATGATCCGGCACGAGAGCGTGATCACCGCGCTGATCGGCGCCGCGATCGGCATCGTCCTCGGCCTCGGTCTGGCCCTGCTGCTCGCGGCGCGGCTGGAAGAGGTCGCCTTCGCCGTACCGGTCGCCCAGTTGGTGATCTTCGGCGTCTTGTCGATCGTCGTCGGCATCCTCGCCGCCATCTGGCCCGCCCGCCGAGCCGCCCGGCTCAACCCCTTGGAGGCTTTGCAGTACGAGTAGTACGCCCTCAGCGTTCGGCGATGCCTCGGAGTGCGTCCTTGTCCCAAGCCCCGGCGACTCCCCTGGCCTCACTCAGGTAGTCGGCGATCTGCGCCGGATCCCAGCCATGTGCTTCGTGCAGGCCGGTTGCGATCCAGCGCAGGTAGGCGGCGCTCGGAGCGGACGGCTCGAGGTCTGCGGCGTTCACGTCCGTCACGGTGAACATCGGTACGCCGTCCCGCTCCCCCAGGCGCGCGATCGTCTCGTACCGGCCCGGGCCCATCACGCGGACCTGGTCGACCTCGTCGAGCGCCTCGGCGAGATCCTCCGCGAAAGCGCTCCCCGGCTCGCGGTACATCTCCTGCGCGGCGACGTCGCCCAGCTGTTCGACTGTCACCAGGTAAGCCCGCCCGGCGACAACACCCGGCGCCGCCAGGTCGTAGAACGCGCGACCGCCACCCCATGCCGCCGACTCGCCGGAGAAGATCAGACCTCCGGGCACCTCGACCGCGGCAACTCGGCGAGGTTCGCGCGGATCGCGGCAGCCCGGGTAGATCCGGCGTCCACCGGCCGGCTGACCGCCGGCGAGGTAGCACCGGAACCGGTCGCCGGCGAGGTTCGAGCCGTAGGCGACGTACCAGGTCAGCTCGTTCGATCTGCGGCGCGCGACCTGACTCCGCTCCACCATCAGTTCAGGCCGAAGACCCGGCGGGCGTTTCCGGCCAGGAACAGCTCGGTGGTTTCGGTGTCGAGGTCCAGGGAGTCCAAGTCCGCCAGGGCTCTCTCGGCCGTGATCATCGGGTAGTTCGTGCCGAACAGGACCTTGCGACGGCCGTTGGTGCGCAGGTACGCGACCAGCTCGGGCGGGTAGCGTAGGACGGTGTACGCCGAGGTGTCGATGTGGACGTTCGGGTACTTCGTCGCCAGCGCGATCATCTCCGCGGTCCACGGATACCCGATGTGTCCGGCAACGATCGTCAGCTCCGGGAACTCCAGCGCGACGTCGTCCAGGTACGGGATCGGCCGCCCGGTCTCCGACGTCCGCAGCGGGCCGGTGTGGCCGACCTGGGTGCAGAACGGGATGCCGAGCTCCACGCACTCGGCGTACAAGGGGTAGTAACGCCGGTCGTTCGGCGGCAGGCCCCACACCCAGGGCACAATCCGGAGAGCGCGCAGACCGCGCTCTCTCACCGCGCGCCGCAGCTCGCGCACGGCCTTGACCGGCTCCCGCAGGTCGACCGACGCGACGCCGACCAGGCGGTCCGGGTACTGCGCGACGAAGTCCGCGACCTCGTCGTTCGACACGAGCGGGCCTTCGGCGGCGTACCAGGCGCTGATCAGCCCGGTGGTCACACCGCCGGCATCCATCGCCGCGATCGTGCGCTCCAGCGGGAGCGCGGTCGACAGTTCCTCGGTGCCGACCCATCGCCGCAGTGAGGCGAGCCAGTCCTGGGCCAGCATCCGTTCGGTCGGGTGCTGCATCCATGCGTCGACGATGTCCACGACCTCACCGTACCCAGCGACCGGCCGACCAGCGGGTCTGCAATTCACTGCACGTTTAATCTTGTTAACGGACAGTTTCGCGCGTAGCGTCCTGCGCGGCGCTCGTTCACGTGCCGTCCTTCGACTGTTCGTGAGCGGGTGTCTGCGACGCAGTGCTGATGGTGAAAACTCCGACCCGACCCGCCCACGAGGAGATGCAGCATGGCAGAAGTCAACCGTCGCAGGTTCCTGCAGCTGGCCGGTGGCTCCGCCGCCCTGGCCGCGATGTCGAGCAGTATCGAGACCGCCGCCGCGATCCCGGCGTACCGCCGGCACGGCACCATCGAGGACGTCGAGCACATCGTCGTCCTGATGCAGGAGAACCGGTCGTTCGACCACTACTTCGGCTCGCTGCAGGGAGTCCGCGGTTTCGGCGACCCCCGGCCGGCGAACCTGCCGAACGGCAAGTCGGTCTGGCACCAGTCCGACGGCACCCGCGAGGTCCTGCCGTTCCGCCCGGAGGCGAACAACCTCGGCCTGCAGTTCATCCAGGACCTCGCGCACGGCTGGAACGACGGGCACCAGGCGGTGAACAGCGGCAAGTACGACCAGTGGATCCAGGCCAAGACCGCGACCACGATGGCGTACCTGACCCGCGAGGACATCCCGTTCCACTACGCGCTGGCCGACAAGTTCACGATCTGCGACGCGTACCACTGCTCGTTCATCGGCTCGACCGACCCGAACCGGTACTACCTGTGGTCCGGCTACACCGGCAACGACGGGACCGGCGGTGGCCCGGTGCTCGGCAACGACGAGCTCGGCTACGACTGGACGACGTACCCCGAACGCCTGGAGCGCGCGGGCGTCTCGTGGAAGATCTACCAGGACGTCGGCGACGGCCTCGACGCGGACGGCAGCTGGGGCTGGATCGACGACGCCTACCGCGGCAACTACGGCGACAACTCGTTGCTCTACTTCAACAAGTACCGCAACGCCCAGCCCGGGGACCCGCTCTACGACAAGGCCAGGACCGGGACGAACGTCGCCGCAGGCGACGGTCTGTTCGACCGGCTGCGCGCTGACGTCAAGGCGAACAAGCTGCCGCAGATCTCCTGGGTCGCAGCGCCCGAGGCGTTCACCGAGCACCCGAACTGGCCGGCCAACTACGGCGCCTGGTACATCTCGCAGGTCCTCGACGCGCTCACCTCGAACCCCGAGGTCTGGAGCCGGACGGCGTTCTTCGTCACGTACGACGAGAACGACGGCTTCTTCGACCACGTGGTCCCGCCGTTCCCGCCCGCCTCGGCGAACCAGGGTCTCTCGACCGTTGCCGTCGGCCCCGATCTGTTCACGGGCAGCAGCAAGTACACCGCCGGCCCGTACGGGCTCGGCCAGCGCGTGCCGATGATCGTCGTGTCGCCGTGGAGCACCGGTGGGTTCGTCAACTCCGAGGTCTCCGACCACACCTCGGTGATCCGGTTCATGGAGCGCCGGTTCGGCGTCAAGGAGCCGAACATCTCGCCGTGGCGGCGGGCGATCTGCGGCGACCTCACCTCGGCGTTCGACTTCGCCACCGAGCAGGCCCGGCCGGCCCGGCTGCCCGACACCTCGGCGTACCAGCCGCCGGACGGCGACCGGCACCCGGACTACAAGCCGACGCCGCCCGCCGTCGGCAATCTGCCGGTCCAGGAGCCGGGTCGCCGCAAGACCAGGCCGTTGCCGTACGCACCGATCGTCGACGGCACGGTGACGCCGAGCACCGGCAAGTACACGCTCTCCTTCGCGTCCGGGCCGGCCGCGGCCGCGCAGTTCCACGTCGCCGCGCCGAACCGGACCGACGGGCCGTGGACCTACACGACCGGCGCCGGCAAGACGCTCGCGGACAGCTGGAACACGACGTACTCGCACGGCGTCTACGACCTGGACGTCTACGGGCCCAACGGTTTCCTGCGCGGCTTCCGCGGCAAGCCGGTCCCCGGCCCCGAGGTGAAGGCGCGGCACAACGCGCGGACCGGCGACCTCGATCTGACGATCACCAACTCGTCGGCGGTCGACCACCACGTCACCGTCACCAACGCGTACGGCGGCCTTCCGAAGCAGCTCAACGTCCGCGCCGGCACGTCGGCCAAGTACACGGTCGACCTGTTCCACAGCCACAGCTGGTACGACGTGGAGCTGACCAGCAGCGCCGACGACACCTGGCACCGCCGCCTGGCCGGCCACGTGGAAACCGGCAAGCCGGGGCTGTCCGACCCCGGCATCCACACCCGCTGACGCCGATCCCGCCGCACGGTTCCCAACGCCGTGCGGCGGGGTCGCGGCATTACGGATCCACCAACGGACCCAGATCACGTCGGGAGCGGATCTTCAGCTTCCGCATCGCGTTGGTCAGATGGTCCTCGACCGTACTCACCGACACCGACAGCTCCGCCGCGATCCGGCTGTTGCTGAGCCCGCGCGCCGCCAGCCGGGCGACCTCCGTCTCCCGCGGAGAGAGCGCGTTCCCGTACCCTCGCCGGCCTCGCTTCGAGGCCACCGTGACGCCCGCTTCGCGCAACGCGTCCCGGCAGCGGCGCGCGTCCCACCGCGCCCCGAACTTCTCGTACGTCGACGCCAGCGCAACCAGCTGCGCCGGCTCTCCTTCGTCGAGCGCCCGCCGCGCCTTCTCCTCCAGCGCCAGGCACTCGTCGTACGGCCGTCCGATGGCCCGGTACGCCGACGCCACCTCGTCGAACCCGAGGTCGCCGATCACGAACGCCCGCACCAACTTGCTCGCGGCAACAGACGCCGGAGCGTCCCGACCAACCAGGCCGGCTTCGAACTCGGTCAGCAGCCCGAGCGCGTCCTCCCGCCGCCCCACCGCAGCCAGCGCCAGACAAGTCGTCGCCACGAACTCGCTAGCCCACGCCCACCCGTCCTTGCGCCGGACCACCTCGACGAACTCCTCGATCGCCTCCAGCGCCAGGCCACCCTGCTCCGCCGCAAGATGCAACCGCCCCACGGTCGCCAACGCCGCCGCGCGCACCGGCAACTCCCCGCCGACCGACAGCAACAACTCCTTGGCCCCGGCAACATCTCCGTGAGCCAACCGCATCCGCCCGCTGATCAGGTCGAGCTCCGCCTGCACCAAAGGCGCCGACTTCCCCACGGCGGCTGCCCGCAGCAACCTCTCCGGCAACAACTCCCAGTCCCCCGCGAGCCACGCCTGCCACAACCGCGTCCCCACACCCGCCGGCAGCGCGGCACTTCGCCGGTCATGCCCGAGCCACAACAGTCCCCGCGCCGAGTACGCCGAGTCGTCCACCTCCGAGAGGTCCCCCAACGCCAGGCCCAGCCGCACCCGGTTCCGCCGCACCATCGTGCGCGCGACCGCGCTGGAACCGTCGCCTCGGGTCTGTCGACCATCGCCGTCCGCGTCGCCGACCGGCCGGCCGTGAACAGCGCGGTCATTAGCGTCGCCCGCCCGGGCAACGGGCCGAGCGCGGAGGTTGCCGTCCCCCTGACCGACTTGGCCTTCCAGCAACCGCGTCGCCCGGTGCATCCACGCGCGGTGCTCGGCGATCTCCTCCATCCCCGACGTCGGGACCGCCAGCGCCGACATCGCCCAGGCCGCGCTCGCCGGATCGTCCGCGAGCTCCGCGACCGCCGCCGCGAGCTCGCGTCGCGCCGTACCGAGCTCCCCCGCGCGGTCGTGCAGCAGCACGCCCAGCGCCAACCGCAGCCGCCCGCGATCGGCACTTGGTTCGAGCGCCTCGTCCAGCACCAGCCGGATCGCGACCACTGCCTCGGACCACAACGACGACTCGACCGCCGCATGCCCGAGCCGCGTCGCCAGCCGCGCCCGGTCCGTCCACGGCAGCACCTCGACCCGCAGCATCTCCAGCAACTGCGAGATCGCGCTCTCCGCCTCTCCCGCCGCGACCAGCTGCCCGGCCGCGAGCTCGGCCTGCGCCAGCCACACGTCGATCAAGCCACCGCGCCTCGAGTGCTCCGCGATCCGGGCATGCGCCCCGGGCTCGCGCGCCGCCAACGCCTCCGCCGCCCGCCGGTGCAGCCGCCGCAACTCGTCCGGCGGGATCGTCTCGTACACCGCTCTCTGCGCCAACGCGTGTCGCAGGTCGTACAACCCGGGCCGCACCTGCCCGAGCAGCCCGCGCGCCAACCCGACGTCGACCGCCTCGGTCAGTTCCATTCCGTTGACCTCGGCAACCGCTCCGATCAGGCTGTCCGCCGCCGGCGAGTCCAGTACGGCGGCCGCCCACACCACCCGCCGGCAAGCCTCCGACACCTGCTCCAGCTTGATGGTCACCGACGCCCGCAGCGCGACCGGCGCCCGCGTCTCGGCGAGAGCACGCTCCACCGCCGAGATCAGTCCCTCCGGCCCCACCACCACATCCCGCAAGAATTCCTCGACGACGAACGGCAGGCCGCCCGTCCGCTCGAACAACTCACCAGCCAACGCCTCGGGCAACGCGTCCACACCGAGCAACTGCGTAGCCAAGTCCCGTACGGCGGCCGCCGGCAACGGCTGCACCCGCACCTCCGTCGTCCGCGTCCCGGCGCGCACGCACCCAGCGAGCGCCGTGATCTCCGCGGTCGACCGCAGATCCTCCGGCCGGTACGTCGCCACCAGCCGAACCTCGCGCGGCAACCGGCTCGCCAGAAACCGCAGCAACTGCAAGGTCCCCCGGTCGGCCCACTGCAGGTCCTCGACGAACAGCACCGCCGGCCCGAGCGCGCCGAGCACCTCGGTCACTCGCGCGAACACCGAGTGCCGCATCCCCGGCACCAGCTCACCACGCCACGGCGTACCGGTCCCCGGCCGGGCGTCCAGCACCGGGGCCAACGCCTCGAGCACCGGCGTCAGCGGCGCCTGATCCTGCACCGGATGGCACTGACCCGTCAGCCACCGCGCCGGATGGTCCCGCGCGAGCTCGGCGACGAGCCTGCTCTTGCCGGTCCCCGCCTCCCCCACCACCAGCACCAGACTCGGAGCCGCCGCGAGCGCGGCCCGCAACAGCCGCGTCTCGCGCTCCCTGCCGACCAGCCGCGAACCCTCCGGCCGGTCCCCACTCGCCGTACGCACCGCCACTCGCCTAGTACGTCCCCGCCGGGCGACCGATGGCCACCCTCCGTGTCCGTACGCCGGTCCGGTGGCCTTTTGTGTCGTTCAAACTACTCTCAGTCAACCGCATCACGCACATAGTGTGACCGCTCCCTGTTTCCGAGCCCCGCCGACCCCCAGTCGAACTGAGCCGGTTTCACCTTCAATCTCCCCGCCAGTCGCTCCCTCATGCGACCCGATCGCAGGACCTCCTCATCGGCGCATCCGGCGTTGGGCGGCCATGGCGGCGCCGCTGCTGAGGATCACCAGGAGCGTGGCCATCGACCAGCGGCGGAGGACCTGGACGGTGCGGTCGTCCTCCTTCGGCATCGACGCCATCTGGGGCTCGATGCTGATCACTGGCGGGGTGGGTTCCGGTGGCTTTGGTCTCGGCGTTGGACGAGGTGTCGGCGTCGGTATCGGGGGCGGCGGCAGCTCGATCGCCTGGGTCGGTGTTGGCGACGGTGTCGGGCGCGGCCTGGGCGTAGGGGTCGGCGTCGGCCTCGCCGGGCGAGGGACCGGCGGGCGGACCGTCGGCGGGGGCGGCGGCTCGGGGGTCGCCTTCGGTGGGCGCGGAGTCGGCCGCGGTGTGGGCGTCGGGGTCGGAGGTGGTGGCGGCGGCGAAGGAGGCGGGGGTGGAGGTGGAGGAGGAGGCGGCGGAGCTGCTTGCTGGAAGCAACCAGCTGAGTCGCCGGTCCAGGCCGACGGCAGGGTGCTCACCTCGCGCGCTTCGCCGGAGAGCGTGATCCGGACGATCCGGCTCTTCAGCCCGGGGTGCGTGTGGACGGCGTACAGAGTTCTCCCCGACATCACCACCGAGGTGTACGACGCGATCGAGGGCACGCCGCGGACGGCGGCCACCGCTCGAATCACCCCGCTGCCGGGATCGATGCTGACCACCTTCGCCGGCCCAATCCCCAGCGTGGACACGCCGTACAGCAGCCCGCTCGACGGATCGGCGGCGAAGTCGTCGAGCGTCAACGTGCCGATCAGCGTCTTCAGCCGGACGACCCGCAGCACACTCTTGTACGTCGGGCTGCCGGGGTCGATGTCCAATGTGTAGAGCCGCAGCGCGTCCCGCAGGTACAGGCGATTGCCGGAAACCGCTCCCGCCGCCGGGTCCGCGATCCCGCCGACCCCACGCCGTACCTCGCCCAGATCGGTGACGGTCCCCCGTCGAGTGATCGACACCAGGTGCGGCTTCCGGTGCAACCAGCCGTGCCGATCCCGCGAGGCGATCCCGTAGACGAGGTCCTGCCCACGGGAGTAGCCCATCGCGTCGACCTGGTAGTCGAGCTTTCCCAGTTCGCTGATCCGCCCCGACGGCAACTCCACCCGCCGCAGCCGCGACAGCGAAACCGGCCCGCTGGAATCCACCTGCAGCACCGAGCAAACCGCCTCAGCCGAAGACTCGTCCACCACCAGCACAGCAGGCGCGACCGCAAGCCCAGCCGCCACCAGCATCGCTCCAGCCCGGCGGGCGCGCAGGTGCTGCCGCCGACGGGCAGCGGCGAGCGCGTGGCCGCGCCCGGCCTCCAGAGGCCATCGGCCGGTCGGGATCGGGCCGCCCGGCCCCACCCCCTCAAACCCCCCTCGCATCCGCGCTCACCCTCCGCGGCTCAGGCGGGACAGCGCTGCCACGAACGCATCCGGCCCGATGTTCGCTCCCCCGCTGAACGGGTTCTGCAGCTGGTAGATCGCGAACAGCAGCAGGGCGATCGCCCCCGACAGCATCGACACGATCACGGCGTACGAGTACACGCCCGGTCCGCCGAACATGAACATCAACCCGATCGACATCACACTCCCGACCAGGATCGCGAACCACACCACCGCGCTCACCCCGCTCCCCGCGGAGTTCAGCCGCACCTGGCGGGCCTGGTACACGTTCCACAACTGGTTCGACGCCTCGACCCGGCTGTCCTCCTCGCGGTCGCTCTTGGTCGGAACCGCCTCGATCTCGTTCTGCAGCTGGGTCAGCAGCTCCCACCCGCGGTCGTTCACCGGCGTACCGGAGCGCAGGTCCGGCCACTCCTGCTCGGCGACCTCCGTCGCGTACGCCCGGGTCAGTTCACCGATCTTGGTCCGAGCCGGCTCGGCCAGCGAGTCGCTCGCCCACTGGACCGCGACCAGCGAGTTCGCCTCCTGGTAGTTGTTCTCGTCCGCCTTGTCGGTCGCGTCGAACAGCGAGATCAGCACGAACGCCGCGACCACGACGTTCACCCCACCGACGATCGTGAACACCTGCCCGGCGACCTCGTTGTTCGCCTCCCGGCCGAACTTCTGCCGCGCCTTGCGCAGGATCACCGCCAGGACCGCGGTGACGATCATCAGTCCGACCACCCAGAACAGACCGTTGAAGGTCATCGTCATGCGTGTGCTCCCCACTCACGCCCGAGCGCCTCCTCGAGCAGTGCCTCGACGATCTGGCTTTCCGGTACGGTCCGGACCACCTCGCCCCGGACGAAGATCTGGCCTTTCCCGTTGCCCGACGAGACCCCGAGATCGGCCTCTCTGGCCTCTCCGGGCCCGTTCACGACGCACCCCATGACGGCGACCCGCAGCGGCACCGGGAAGCCTTCGAACGCCGCGGCGACCTTCTCGGTCAGCGTGTACACGTCGACCTGCGCCCGCCCGCACGACGGGCACGAGACGATCTCCAAGGTCCGCGGCCGCAACCCCAGCGACTCCAGGATCCCGGCGCCGACCTTGACCTCCTCGACCACTGGCGCGGACAGCGAGACCCGGATCGTGTCTCCGATGCCCTCGGCCAGCAGTACGCCGAATCCGACCGCCGACTTGATGGTTCCCTGCAGCGACGGCCCGGCCTCGGTCACGCCCAGGTGCAGCGGGTAGTCGCAGCGCCGGGCCAGTTCGCGGTACGCCGCGATCATCACCAGCGGGTCGTGATGCTTGACCGAGATCTTGAGATCGCGGTACCCGTGCTCCTCGAACAGCGAGCACTCCCACAACGCCGACTCGACCAGCGCGGCGGCCGTCGCCTTGCCGTGCTTGGCCAGCAGCCGCTGGTCCAGCGAGCCCGCGTTCACGCCGATCCGGATCGGTACGCCGGCCGCCGACGCGGCCCGCGCGATGCCCCCGACCTGGTCGTCGAACTTGCGGATGTTGCCAGGGTTCACCCGCACTCCGGCACAGCCCGCGTCGATCGCGGCGTACACGTACTTGGGCTGGAAGTGGATGTCCGCGATCACCGGCAACTGCGACCGCGCCGCGATCGCGGGCAGCGCGTCGGCGTCGTCCTGCGACGGTACGGCGACCCGCACGATCTGGCAGCCGGCCGCGGTCAGCTCGGCGATCTGCTGCAGGGTCGCGTTCACGTCGGCGGTCGGCGTGGTCGTCATCGACTGCACCGACACCGGCGAGCCACCGCCGACCGGCACCGACCCGACCATCACCTGCCGCGACTTCCGCCGTACGACGGGAAGCGGCGGCATCCCCAACGACACCGCGGTCATGCGTTCCTCACCGCCACCGGCAACGTGAAGTGGATCGTCTCCTGAGCGACTTCCCGCTCGACCACCTCGACCGGACCGCGCTCGCGGATCGCCGCGATCACGCCCTCGACCAGCCGCGGCGGCGCCGACGCTCCCGCGGTCAGGCCGATCACCTCGACGCCGTCCAGCCACTCCTCCCGGACCCCGGAAGCGTCGTCGATCAGGTACGCCGGAGTGCCCCGGCGTTCGGCCAGCTCGACCAGGCGCACCGAGTTGGACGAGTTCACCGACCCGACCACGAGCACGAGATCGGCCTCCTCCGAGAGCGCTCCCAGCGCTTCCTGCCGGTTGGTGGTCGCGTAACAGATGTCCGCCGAGTCAGGTCCGCGCAACCCCGCGAACTTGTTGCGCAGGGCATCGAGGATCGCCGTCGTCTCGTCGACCGCCAGGGTGGTCTGGGTCAGGTAGGAGACCCGCGAAGGATCCTCGACCTCCAGCGCCGCGACGTCCTCGACACTCTCGACCAGCACGGTCTGTTCCAGGGCCTCCCCCATCGTCCCCTCGACCTCCTCGTGACCGGCGTGCCCGATCAGTACGACGGTGTCGCCGCGCGCGGCGTACCGGCGGGCCTCGGCGTGCACCTTCGTCACCAGCGGGCAGGTCGCGTCGACCACGTCCAGCCCGCGCCGCTCCCCCTCGGCACGGACCGCGGGCGCCACCCCGTGGGCCGAGAACACGACCGTCGCGCCGTCCGGGACCTCGTCCAGCTCCTCGACGAAGACGGCGCCACGGCTCTCCAGGTCAGCCACGACGTGCTTGTTGTGGACGATCTGCTTGCGGACGTAGACCGGTGGCCGGCGTTGCTCGAGCAGGACCTCGACGATCTCGATCGCCCGTTCGACGCCGGCACAGAACGACCGCGGCGACGCCAGCAAGATGGTGCGTTTCGGCATAGCTCCCCCAACTCATCGGTCCCGGCGGGTCGCCAATCGCGCCAGCCGCTCCAGGTCGTCCGCCGGCCGCCCGGTCGTCGCCGACCGGAGTTCCCCCAGGGCCGCGGTGAGCAGGGCGTCGGCCTGGGCCTGGCTCTGCGCGCGCGATCCCGCGTGCTCGATCAGGTCGGCCGCACGGATCAACTCGTCGGCGGACAGGTCGTGCGTCCCGCTGTACAGGTCGCCGAGTGCCTGCCCGGCCTCCGTGCCCGAGCTCAGCGCGGCGACCACCGGCAACGACTTCTTGCGCCGGCGCAGATCGGAGTGCACCGGCTTGCCGGTGACCCGGGGATCACCCCAGATGCCGAGCAGGTCGTCGACGTACTGGTAGGCGAGTCCGAGGTCCTCGCCGAAGAGCCGCAGGTGCTCGACCTGTTCAGGGCGGCCTCCCCCGAGCAGCGCCCCGAGCGCGGTCGAGCAGCCGAGCAGCGCGCCGGTCTTCAACTGCGCCATCCGGACGCACTCGGAGAGCGCGACCTCGCTCCTGGTCTCGAAGTGCGCGTCGGCCAACTGCCCCTCGACCAGCTCCTGCACGGCCTGACCCAGCATCTTCGCGGCCTCGTCGGCGGCATGGTGGCCGCTGGCAACCAGTACGTCGAACGCCAAGCTGAGCAGGGCGTCCCCGGCCAGGATCGCCGGCCCGAGACCGAAGACCGTCCACGCCGTCGGCCGGTGCCGGCGGGTCGTGTCGCAGTCCATCACGTCGTCGTGCAGGAGCGAGAAGTTGTGCACCAGCTCGACCGCGACCGCCGCCGGTACGCCGTCGGCCGCCGTACCGCCGACGGCCTGCGAAGCGAGCAGGGCGAGCGCCGGGCGGAGCGCCTTCCCGCCGTCCGCGCGGGTCGGCGTCCCGTCCTCGTCCTCCCAGCCGAAGTGGTAGTTCGTGATCCGCTGTGTTGCCAGTGGCATCCTTCCGACCGCTGCTCGCAGCGCCGGCTCCACCTGGTCCCGCGACCAGGCCAGCAGCTGCTGAGCCGGGATCGCCGTGCGCTGGACCGGTGGGTCCGTGGACGGACCGGTCTGTTCGACTGTCGTCATCGCAGGCTCCTCATCCGCCGAGTTCGACGTGCTCGAGAACGCCGAGGGCGTCAGGGACCAGGACCGCGGCGGAGTAGTAGGTGCTGACCAGGTACGACGTGACGGCCTTCTCGTTGATGCCCATGAAGCGGGCGTTCAGGCCGGGCTCGACCTCGTCCGGCAGACCGGTCTGACGCAGGCCGATGACTCCCTCGTCCTCGAGCCCGGTACGCATCACCAGCACCGACGTCGTGTTGTCCGCGGTGATCGGGATCTTGTTGCAGGGCAGGATCGGGACGCCGCGCCAGGACTGAACGCGCTGTCCCTCGACGAGCGTGCTCTCCGGGTACACGCCGGCCTTCGTGCACTCCCGGCCGAACGCCGCGATCGCGCGCGGGTGGGCCAGCAGCGCCCGCGGCTTGCGGCGCCGGGTGAGCAGCTCGTCGAAGTCGTCCGGGGTCGGCGGACCGCTGCGCGGGTACAGACACTGCTTGAAGTCCACGTTGTGCAGCAGCCCGAAGTCGCGGTTGTTGATCAGCTCGTGCTCCTGGCGTTCGCGGAGCGCCTCGATGGTCAGCCGCAGCTGCTGCTCGGTCTGGTTCATCGGGTGGTTGTAGAGATCGGACACCCGGGTGTGCACCCGCAGGATCGTCTGCGCGACGCTCAGCTCGTACTCCCGCGGCGCCGGGTCGTAGCCCACGAACGTCCCCGGCAGGTCGTCCTCGCCGGTGTGCCCCGAGGAGAGCGCGATCTCCGCCTCTCCGTTCTTGTTCTGCGGCGGGCGCGGCCGGGACCGGACGTCGTCCAGGTAGGTCCGCAGGGTCTCGGACCGGTCCTTCAGCTCGTCGAGCGACTGCCGGGTCAGGCGCAGTACGGTGCAGCGCGTCGTCGTCCGGGCCGTGTACTCCCAGATGCTCTCCGGCGGGTCGAGAAAGAGCTGCTCGCCCAGGTAGTCGCCGTCCGCCGAGGTCCCGAGATCGGTCCCGTCGCCGTACTGGCCCACACCGACCTTGCTGATCTTGCCGTGGGCAAGCAGCAGGACGTCGTCGATCCGGCTGCCGAACTCAGTGAGCGAGTAGCCGGGCTCGTACTCCTCCACGCCGAAGCGGTTCGCCAGCTCCTGCAGGAGATCGGGGTCGCCCAGTCCACGCAGCGGCGGCAGCTCGGTCAGCTCCTGCGGGATCACCCGGACGTCGGCGCCGGTGACGGAGAAGCTGAGCCGGCCGTCGCCGATCGCGAAGCTGGTCCGGCGGTTCACCCGGTACGCGCCGCCCTTGGTCTCCACCCACGGCAGGACCCGCAGCAGCCAGCGCGGCGAGATGCCCTGCATCTGCGGGACGGACTTGGTCGTGCTCGCCAGCTGCCGCGCCGCCGCGGTTCCCAGGCTGAGCTGCGGCTTGATTTCGGTGTCAGACGTCGTCACAATGCACCCTCCAGTCGCTTCGCACTGGCCGGCCGCGGGATCCGCGACGCCGACCGACCCAACCCAGTCGTGCCGCCGAGCAGCTTGCGCGGAATGTGCAGCTGCTCGGCCTCGTCGTACCGGCCGCAGCCCTGGTGCCAGACGAGAATCCCGGACATCCAGTTCTGCAGCTCCTCGGCGTACCCCGTGAGCACGCGCCGGGCGTCGTCGTCGAGGTCGTAGTCGTCGAACAGCACCGGCAGATCGACGGCCACCAGTTGCTCGAACTGCCGCATCCGGGCCGTCATCAACGCGTTCACCGTCTCGAACGCCGTCGGCAGGTCGCAGTCGAGGAAGTTGCGGACGACAAGGACGCCGTTGTGCAGCTCCCCCTCGTACTGGATCTCCTTGCGGTACGAGAAGACGTCGTTCAGCAGGCACGCGTAGTCCGCGGCCGCGTTCTCCAGGGCCCGGATCGGCCGGGTCCGGTAGATCCGCGGTGGGACCGTCCGCCCGTGACCGATCCGGCACAGGCTCATCGTCAGGTCCGAGCCGAACGTGCGCCGGCGCATTTCCAGGTAGTCGACCGGATCGGGGATCCGGTGCTGGGCCTGGTTGGCCAGCTCCCACAGCCAACTGTCGGTCATCGAGTCGATCGCGGCTTTGAACGACGACCGGGCTTCCGGCGTCATCGGCCCCGCGGTCCGCTGCCAGAGATCCGCGAGAGCGCGTTCCAGCCCGTTCACCGGGACGATCCCGGGGCTCAGGTCCAACGGCATCAGCGCCGACAACCGCTGGTTCGCCGCCTTCGCGCCGGCCAGGTCGTGGGTCCGCCCGTAGACCACCGGGTAGTAGTCGTCGGCGTACGTGCCCCACGCCAGCCACTGCGTCGACACGTCCAGCGCCTCCGGATCGGCGTCCGGATGGATCCCGCCCGCGCACAACGCGAGGTCCGCGATCTCGAGCAGGCGCCGGTCCCAGACCAGCCCGTCCGTGATCCCGACCCGGTCGCCCCACTCGAGAACGTTGGCCCGCGCTCGCGCCAGGTGCGGGCTCATCTTGGCCCGGTACGGCATGTACAGCTCAGGCGGCGTGTACGGCTCCACCACCTCGTACGGCCGGTGCGTGTGCGTCCGGGTCCGGTACGGCGCCGACGTCACCATCGACTGCAGGATCCGGACCGCGGACGTACCCATGCCCTTCGGCCCGTCGAGGAACGCGCTCGGCCCGAGCGTCGCCGCCTGACCGCCGTCGTTCATGTAGCGGCTCGACCGCAGATGCCACTCGTGACCGCCGGACTGCCAGTCCTGCAGGCCTTTCACGTAGCTCAGGACGTCGAGCCGTCCCTGCGGGCTGACCGCGTGCTCCTCCAGCAACGGCGGCACCTCGGTGAGCGCCGTGTTCTCGAACTGGTGCAACCGCGAGGTGAGGATGTCGTTCACCAGGTCGGCCGCGCGCTGCGGAGAACAGCCGAGAAAGCGCTCCACGACCAGGACGCCGTTGTTGAGCTCGCCCTCGGTCTCCACCTCGCGCTGGTAGGAGAACAGGTCGTTGCGCAGGTGCACCGCGTCGGAGAACGTGTCGCTGAGCACCTTCATCGGCCGCAGGTGCGCGACCTCGTCCGGGACCTCGGCCTGGACGGCGTACTCGACGAGGTTCGCCGACCACGGCGCGCCACCGACCTTGCGGCGCATCTCGACGTACTCGATCGGGTTGGCCAGGCGGCCGGCGGTGATGTTGGACAGCTCCCACAGCGACTCGGCCAGCAACGCCTCGGTGGTGTCCACGAACCGGCGCCGCCAGCCCGCCGACATCGACGGGATCGTCCGGTTCCACAGGTCGGCGAGACCGCGCTCCACCGGGTTCTCCGGTGTTTGCGTGATCGGTCCCTCGACCGGCATGAACGCGTTCAGCCGGTCCAGGTACGCCTTCGCCCCGGCGGTGTCTTTCGTCTTCTTGTACAGCTCGAGGAAGTGGTCGTCGAAGTAGAAGACCCATACGTACCAGTCGGTGACCAGGTCGAGCGCGGCCGCGCTGGCGTCCGGATGGGTGTACGCGCAGAGCAGGGCGTAGTCATGGGACTCGAAGTCGTGCAGGTCCCAGATCGCCTTGCCCTGCTGGGGTACGTCGATCATGTCGAACGCGTACGCCCAGGCGCGGCTGTGCTCGCGCGCTTGTTCCAGGTGCGGGTTGAGCCGCGCCGGGTAAGGAACGTAGAAGTCAGGGAGTTGGTACGGCTGCTTCTTGGCCCCAGGTGGTGGGCCGCCCGGCTCGTCTGTCGCGTCCCGCCCGACGCGGGAGACGAGCCGGGCGGCGGCTCCCGGTGGTGACGGCAGTCTCATCGCGAGCCTAGCCCTCGCGCCCGATCTCGACGCCCTCGAGAATGCCGAGCGCGTCCGGGACGAGGACGGCGGCCGAGTAGTACGCGCTCACCAGGTAGTTGATGATCGCCTTCTCGTTGATGTTCATGAAGCGCACGGACAGCCCCGGCTCGTACTCGTCGGGCAGACCGGTCTGCTGCAGACCGACGACGCCCTGGCTGTCCTCCCCCGTGCGCATCAGCATGATCGAGCTGGTCCGGGTCTCGCTGATGCCGATCTTGTTGCACGGGAAGATCGGCACGCCCCGCCAGGCCGGCACCCGGTGCCCGCCGAAGTCCACGCTGTCCGGGTAGATCCCGGCCTTCGTGCACTCCCGCCCGAACGCCGCGATCGAGCGCGGGTGGGCCAGGAAGAAGGCCGGCTCCTTCCATACCATCCCGAGCAGCTCGTCCAGGTCGCCCGGCGTCGGTGGCCCGGTGCGGGTCGGGATCCGCATGCTCAGGTCCGCGTTGTGCAGCAGGCCGAAGTCGCGGTTGTTCACCATCTCGTGCTCCTGGCGCTCGCGCAGCGCCTCGATGGTCAGCCGCAACTGCTGCTCGGTCTGGTCCATCGGGTGGTTGTAGAGGTCGGCGACCCGGCTGTGCACCCGCAGCACGGTCTGCGCGACGCTCAGCTCGTACTCGCGCGGCGTCGTCTCGTAGTCGACGTACGTCCCGGGCAGGTCGGCCTCACCCTCGTGCCCGGCCGAGAGCGCGATCTCGGCCTCGCCGTACTCGTCGGACTCGGGCTGCGGGTTGGCGCGGAACGCCTCGATGTGCGCGCGCAGACTGTCCGACCGGCCGACCAGCTCCTCGAACGAGTCCTGCGACAGCGTCAGCAACGTGCAGGGCGTGATCGCCTTGACGGTGTACTCCCAGTAGTCCTCGGACTCCAGGATCGCCCGGTAGGTGAAGTGGTCGCCGTCGGCAAGGGTCTCCAGCACGGTCTCGTCGCCGTACTTGCCGGCGCCGATCTTGTTCACCTTGCCGTGCGCGATCAGGCAGATCCGGTCCGCGGAGTGGCCGCGCTCGACGATCACGTCGCCGGGCTGGAACTCCTGCTGCTCGAACCGGTCGGCCAGCGCGGTCAGCACCTCGACGTCGTCGAAGCTGCGCAGCAGCGCGAGCTCGCACAGTTCCTGCGGGATCACCCGGACCTCGGCACCGCTGGTGGTGAAGGTGACCCGGCCGTCGCCGACGGCGTAGCTGAGCCGGCGGTTCACCCGGTACGCGCCGCCGTTCACCTGCACCCACGGCAGCATCTTCAGCAGCCACCGCGAGGTGATGCCCTGCATCTGCGGCTCGGACTTGGTCGTGGTCGCCAGGTTCCGCGCGGCGGCGGTCCCAAGGCTGAGTTGCGGTCGCTGCGCTGGGGCGTCGGACGACGCCGGTTCGGTCAGGGTCACGCGAAATGCACCACCATTCGGTTGGACCGGCCGAGCGCAGCACGCAGCGCCCCGAGAGGTCCCGGGGTCTGGTCGGCGATCGGACGGACAGCTCTACTCGGGCATGCAGAAACGCTTCGTGAGCAGGCGGCAGTCACCAGCTCGTCGCGGATGGTTGACGTGGTCCAGCCGACAGCCCGGCCGTGCTCGTCGCAGGCATCGGCGGCAACACCGACGCGGGACGGACGGCCGACGGACGACCGCTCGGGGCGCCCAGTTCGCCCCACGCCCGACCGGTCCGGCTGGATACGCACTCACCGTAACCGAGCCCTCACCTCACGCGTCAAGAGACGCACACGGTGACGATCTTGCAAAGCCCTGGCGACCCCGAATTAATGGCCGCCGGACCCCGACTCAATACGTCGTTCAGATGATCGGGGTCTCCGGCGCACTGGCTTTCGGCGTCCCGGCCTCGGCCGTGCCGGACCATTCGTCGACCTCGATCCGCCCGGTCCAGCGCAGGTCGGGGTCGGGTTGTGGAATCGAGTCCAGCAGCAGCCGCGTGTACGGGTGGGACGGTTCGTGCATGACGGTGTCGACGGGGCCTCGTTCAACGATCCTGCCGCGGTTGATCACCATCACCTGGCCGCCGAGGTAGTAGACCGTCGAGAGGTCGTGGGTGATGAACAGCGTCGTCATGCCGTGCTCGCGCTGGAAGTCCAGCAGGATGTCGAGGAACAGCCGGCGGACCTGGGCGTCGAGCATCGACACCGGTTCGTCGGCGATCACGAAGGCGGGCCGGAGCATGTGGATCCGGGCCAGCATCACCCGTTGCCGCTGGCCACCGGACAGCTGGTGCGGGTACCGGCCGAGAACGCGTTCCGGCTCCAGCTTCACGGCCTCCAGGGAGCGCTCGATCAACGCGAGGCCCTCGGCCTGGCTCGTGGCCAGCTTGAACTTCTTGACCGCCTTCCAGAGCACCCGGTCGACCCGGTAGAAGGGGTTGAAGATCGCGTACGGGTCCTGGAAGACCGGCTGCACGTTGCGGCGGTAGTCGTCGTACTCGGCCCGGTCGAGCTTGAAGATGTCCTTGCCGCCGTACGTGATCGTGCCGCTGGTCGGCTTCTGCAGGCCGAGCACGTTGCGCGCGATGGTGCTCTTGCCGCTGCCGCTCTGGCCGACCAGGCTGACCACCTGCGGCGGTTCCGGGGAGAGCGTGAAGCTCGCGTCCTCGACGGCGGTCAGGTAGCCGCCGGCCGCGCCGCGGGCGTGAAACCGTTGCTGGACGCCCCTGAGCTCGATCGTCTTGGTCACGATGCCCTCCTGCCGAGCCGCGGAATCGATTCGATCAGCTGCCGGGTGTACTCGTGCTTCGGCTGCTTGTAGACCTGCCGTACGTCGCCGACCTCGACCAGCCGGCCCTCGTACATCACCGCGACCCGGTCCACCAGCTGCGCGTGCACGCCCATGTCGTGCGAGATCACCACCAGCGTGACGCCGAAGTCGCGTTGCAGGTCGACCAGGCTCTGCAGGATCACCCGCTGGATCGTCACGTCGAGCGCGGTGGTCGGCTCGTCGGCGATCACGAGGTCGGGTTCGAGCGCGACGCAGATCGCCATCAGCACGCGCTGCTTCATCCCGCCGGACAGCTCGTGCGGGTACATCCGCGCGACGTCGGCGTCCAACCCGACCTGAGCGAGCAGCCGCGGGACCAGCTCGGAGAGCGTGCTCTTGCGCTCCGGCGCGTGCTCCAGGATCACGTCGCGGAACTGGTCGCCGATCCGCATCACCGGGTTCAGCGAGTTCATCGATCCCTGCGGCAGGTAGGAGAGCGCGCTCCAGCGCAGTACCCGCAGCTCCTCGCCGTCGACCTTCAGCAGGTCGACCGGAGAACGCCCGCGGGGACGGAAGATCGCGCTCCCCGCCGTGACCTTGCCCGGCGGCTTGAGCAGCCGGAGCAGCGCGACGGCCAGCGTGCTCTTGCCGCTGCCGGACTCCCCCGCGATGCCGAGGATCTCTCCTCGCCGTACGGCGAGGTCGAGGCCGGAGACGGCCTTCACCTCGCCCTTGGTGGTGGAGTACGCGACCTCCAGGCCCGAGATCTCCAGCACGACGTCGTCGTCACTCACCGGCCACTCCTCTCAGCCGCGGGTTGTAGACCTCTTCGAGCCCGATGTTGATCATGTTCAGCGCCGCGAACAGCAACGTCAGCAGCACGATCGGGACCACGAACATCGGCCAGGCGCCGAGGGTCAGCGCGCCGGTGTTGATCGCGTTGAAGATGATCTGCCCGAGGTCGATCACGCCACCGGGTCCGAGCCCGATCACCTCCAGGCCGACCAGGCCGAAGATCGCGCCGAGCGCCGACGAGGCGAACCCGACGCCGATGAACGGCAGCAGGTTCGGCAGCAGCTCGGTGACGATGATCTCCAGGTCGCGGGCCTTGCTCACCCGCGCCAGGTCGACGTACGGGCGTGACCGCAGGCTGAGCACCTGGGACCGGATCGTCTTGGCCGCGAACGGCCAGCTGAAGATCGAGATCATCACCCCGACCTGGAACAGGCTGACGTTCTTGGCGTACGCCGAGAGCGCGATCAGCAGCGGGAACGTCGGGATCACCAGCAGGATGCCGGTGAAGGTGGACAGCACGCCGTCCACCCAGCCGCCCTTGTAGCCGGCCACGAACGCGACGATCACGCCGACCACGGTCGAGATCACGCCGGCGATCGCCCCGATCTGCAGCGAGACCGAGGTCGCGCTGACCACCATCGCCAGCACGTCCCGGCCGAACTGGTCGGTGCCGAGCAGGTGGCCGGGCCCCGGCACCAGCCACTTCTCGTACGCCGCGAACTCCAGCGGGTCCTTGCCGTTGCCGACGGCATCGACGATCAGCGGGCTGAAGACGGCCAGCAGGATCATCGCCGCCAGCAGGGCCAGGCCGGTCGCCAGTCGCGGGCTGTGCCGGATCGTGTGTCCGGTCGCGGTCAGTAGTCTCATCGCGATCACTTCCAGTACTTGACGCGCGGGTCAAGCAGGGGCAGCAGGAGGTCGAGCAGCAGGACGGCGGTGAGCACGGAGAAGATCGCCATGTCGGTGACGCCCAGGATCGTGTTGAAGTCGAGCTGCTGGATCGCCGTCACCAGCGTCGATCCCAGGCCCGGGTAGTTGAACAGCTGCTCCACCAGCACGTTGCCGTTGAAGATGAAGCCGAGCGAGATGCCGAACGCGGTGATCTGCGGCAGGTAGCAGTTGCGCAGCGCGTACCGGGTCAGGATCCGCCACGGCTTGAGGCCCTTCGCCTCGGCGTACACCAGGTAGTCCTCGCCGAGCACCGGGACCATCAGCATCCGGGTGGACAGGATCCAGCTGAACGTCCCGATCAGCACGATCGACATCGCCGGCAGGAACCCGTACTTGATCACGCTCCCGACGAACTCCGGGCTGAACCCCGGACTGATCGTCGAGTCGTACGCCGACCGCGCGGGCAGCCAGCCGAGGCTGTAGGCGAACACGTAGACCAGGATCAGCGCGACGAAGAAGAACGGCACGTGCGACAGCGCGATCGACAGGTTCGTGATGATCGTCGACCCGAGCTTGCCGCGCCGCCAGCCGGCGATCGCGCCGATCAGCACCCCGAGCACCCAGCTGATCACCGCGGCCATGCCGAGCAGGCCGATGGTCCACGGCAACGACCGCAGGATCACGTCCTGGGCCGGGGTCGGGTAGTTGATCAGCGACGGCCCGAGGTCGCCGTGGAAGATCAGGTTCTGCATGTACTTCAGGTACTGGACGAAGATGTTGCCGTCGAGCCCGAACTCGGCCTGGTAGCGCGCGATCACCTCCGTACTGGCCGCCTGGTTGTACACGTAGTTCTGCTGCAGGGTCTGGATCAGCGTCTGGATCGGGTCGCCCGGGATCATCCGGAAGAAGAAGAACGCGATCGTCAGCGCGCCCCACAGCTCGACCAGGTACAGGCCGAACCGCCGGATCGCGTACGCCGCCAGCGGGTGCCGCGCCAGCCAGGGCCGCAGACCGCGGGAGGGAGCGCTCTCGGCGCTCTCCTCCACAACGGTCGCGGACGGCGCGGTCGCGGTCACGCCGGGCCCTTCTGGCCGGTCGCCTTCAGCCTCCCGAGCACGAAGATGAAGTGCGACCACCAGTTCAACGGCACCTGGTACAGGTCGTCGTCGGTCGGCCAGCCGGTCCAGAACGTGGTGTTGAAGTACGACGGGTAACCGGTCTGGATCACCGGCATCAGCGGCAGTTGCGTGAAGTAGATCTCCAGCGCTTTGTCCAGCAACGGCTTGGCCTCGGCGCTCTTCGGGTCCAGCACGGCGAGCTTGGCCGACACCTCGTCCAGCTCGGGGTTCTTCAGGCGCTGCTTGTTCTTGCCGGCCGCGTTCTTGCCGATCGGCTGCGCCTTGTCGCTGGTCCAGTTGGTGTACAGCTGCTGGGGGTCGAAGGCGAAGCCGTCCCAGTTGGAGTCCAGGTCGTACTCGCCGCGCTCGAACTTCTCGCTGTGCACGGGACCGCTCAGGCTGCGCAGGGTCGCCGGGACGCCGGCCTTGCCGAGGTCGGTCTTGATCACGTTGGCGATCGCGTACTCGGCACCGTCGACCGGCGAGGCGGTGATGATCTCGAGGTTGATCTCCTTGCCCTTGTAGGTCCGCTTGCCGGCCGCGTTCTTCGGCGCGATCTCGTCGAGCAGCGCGTTGGCCTTGTCCGGGCTGTACTCGAACTTGTACTTCTCGGCCAGCGCGTCGTTCTTCCACGGGTCGTTGCTCGGGTAGTCCGCCCACGGGTAGATCGCCGGCGGCACCTTGACCGGCCAGATCGAGTTCCCGATCTTCTCCCGGTCGATCAGGTAGTTGATCGCCTGGCGCATCTTGGGCTCGGCGATCACGCCCCGGGCCGGGTCGCAGTTGGGCCAGATGATCCGCGGGTTCGGGTCGTGGAACTGGGTGGTGACCATCGCCGGGTAGCCGGTGTTGCGCAGCTGCTTGGCGTGCTGCTCGTCGATGGAGCCGACGTCGAACTCGGCGCGCTCGAAGGCCAGCGCCGCCGAATCCAGCTGCTTGGCCGTGCTCTGGTACACGACGTACTGGGGCGCCGGGTCCAGCTGCTCCTTGGCCCAGTACTCCGGGTTCTTCTCCCAGACGAACATCCGCTGGCTGCGGATCGTCTGCTTCAGCTTGTACGGGCCGCTGCGGGTCGGCGGGTTCTCCTTGAACTTGGTCGGATCCTGACCCTTCCAGACGTGCTCGGGCAGGATGTCGAACGCGCTCGCGATCGCCGCGATGAAGTTGTAGTGCATCCGCGGACCGGGCTTCTTCAGCTTCATCACCGCGGTCTGGGCGTCCGGTACGTCGATCGACTGGACGAACTCGGCCAGGTCCCCGCCACCGCCGAACAGGTCCTTGCGGTCCTTCAGCAGCAGCACGGTGAACTTGAAGTCGTTCGCGGTCAGCGGCTTGCCGTCGCTCCACTTGGCCTTCGGGTCGAACTTGAAGGTCAGCTCGGTGTGGTCGGCGTTGTACTCGTAGCCCGTGCACAGCCACGGTTTCAGCTCGCCGTTGGCCAGGTTGAGGTAGAACATCGCCTCGCGGCAGATCGACTCGAACCCGGCGCCGGACTGCCAGCCGTTCGGGATCATCGTGTTGAAGCTGTCGAAGACGTTGTACTCGACTTGGCCGATCACGACCGTCTGGTCGCGCGGCGTGGGAATGTTCGCCTTGCCGATCTGCACCGACTTGGTGGCGGCCGGCTTGTTGGCGGGCTTGTCGGAGTACGAACCGCCGCCGCCGGAACAGGCGGCCAGCAGACCGGACAGTCCCAGGGCGGCACCTCCCCCGACCAGACTGCGGCGACTCAGCTGGTGCCGCACGACCTCGGCGACGTCCTCGAACTGCGGGCGGGGTGCTTCGTTCACGATCGGATCTCCTTCGATCCGAGGGTGGCTCGGCCTCGGCCGGCGCGCTGCGGCGCGTCCGGCCGGTGTGACGTAAGGCATCTCCGTTTCGCTTGCCCGACAGCCGATGTCACCGATTGAAACGTTTCCCGGACTATAGGTAGCGATGACAACGATGGCAAGACTTCGCTGCCCAGCTTGGCGAATTGACCGGTTTCCGCTGCTCAGTGGATATACCAACCGCTGACAACGATGGTTCGCGCTCCGTAAATCGTCGGGGCCTGCGCGCTGTCACACGCGTCGTCACACGGTGGCTGGGTTGTCTGGGGTCACCACAACAGTTCTGGGGACGATCCAGGGGGAACGCATGACGAGTACCACCGTCGATTTCGAGGCGATCAAGGACAAGCAGCGCGCAGGGTGGCAGACCGGCGACTACCCGCGGGTGGGCAACACGCTGCAGATCATCGCCGAGCTGCTGGTCGAGGCGGCCGACGTACGGGCCGGGCACCGCGCGCTGGACGTCGCCTGCGGTCAGGGCAACGCCGCACTCGCGGCCGCTCGCCGGTTCGCCGACGCGACCGGCATCGACTACGCCACCAACCTGCTCGAGCAGGGGCGCGACCGCGCGGCCGCCGAGCACCTGCCGGTCACCTTCACCGAGGGCGACGCGGAGAACCTGCCGGTGCCGGACGAATCGTTCGACCTGGTGCTCAGCACGGTCGGCGTGATGTTCGCGCCGGACCACCAGCGCGCCGCGGACGAGCTGGTCCGGGTCACCAAGCCCGGCGGCAAGATCGCGCTCTCCTGCTGGACTCCGAGCGGGATGGTCGGGCAGATGTTCAAGGTGGTCGGCAAGTGGGCGCCGCCGCCGGCCGGCGTCAAGCCCGCCGTGCTGTGGGGCACCGAGGAACACCTGGCCGAGCTGTTCGGCGACCGGGTCGAGTGGACCGCGTTGGAGAAGCGGGAGTACGTGTTCCGCTACCACTCGGCCGAGCACTTCTCGGAGTGGTTCCGTGAGTTCTACGGCCCGATCACCAAGCTGGCGGCAACGCTGTCCGAGGCGGACCGCGCGCAGTTCGCGGCGGAGTTGGCCGACGTACCGCGCAACTTCAACCAGGCCGACGACGGCACGATCGCCGCCCACGCGGAGTACCTGGAAGCAGTCGGCGTCCGCCGCTGAGGCGCCGTCGACCGGCGCCGGTCTGAGGGGGCACGGCGCCGGTCGGTGACACGGGTGGGGGTGGGGGTTCACACTGAGGCTCGGGGGTGGGTCATGGAGGGGACGATCAGGCTGCTCGGGCGGCCTTCGATCGCGTACGACGGCGTACCGGTGCGGGCGCCGCGGGGGCGGAAGAGCTGGGCGCTGCTTGCCTACGTGCTGCTCGCGGAACGTCCGCCGACGCGCAAACGCCTGGCCGAGATGCTGTTCGCGGAGGCGGAGGATCCGCTCGGCGCGCTGCGCTGGACGCTGGCGGAGCTGCGCCGGGCGCTCGGCGTACGGGAAGCGCTCTCTGGTGATCCCGTGGCGAGCGCGCTCGACGGCCTGCTGCGCGTGGACGTGCTCCAGGTGCTCTCGGCAACAGATCCCGCCCAGTTGCTGGACGTCGACGGTGAGCTGCTCGAAGGCGTCCAGCTGGACAACTGCCCCGACTTCGAGGCGTGGCTGATGGTCGAGCGGCACCGGGTGGCCTCGGCGGTCGAGTCCCGCCTGCGGGAGGCGGCCGTCGGGCTGGTCGCCGCGGGTCGGGCCGAGGACGCGATTCCCTTTGCCAGCAAGGCCGTTGCAGCAAATCCTCTCGAGCAGGGCAATCACGAGTTGCTCGTACGGAGCCTCGCCGTGTCGGGCGATCGGCCGGCGGCTCTGCGGCAGGTCGCGGTCTGCGAGGACATGTTGCGTCGCGAGCTGGGCATCGAGGCGTCGGCCTCGCTGCGGCAGGCATCGACGGTGGAACAGCGGCCGACGCTCGGTCTCGTCGGGAGCCGGGCGGCAGCGTTGAGCGCGTTCGAGGCCGGTCGCGCGGCGGTCGCCGCCGGGGTGGTCGAGTCCGGGCTGGAGTGCCTTCGGAGAGCGGTCTCTGAGGCGGCGCGGTGCGGCGACACCGAGTTGCAGGGACGCGCTCTCGTCGCTCTCGGCGGTGCTCTCGTGCACGCGGTCCGCGGGCAGGACGAGGAGGGCGCGATCACGCTCCAGGAGGCGATCCTCGTCGCCGAACGAGCCGGCGACCGTTCGACCGTGGTCACGGCGTACCGGCAGCTCGCTTTCGTCGAGGTGCAGGCCGGGCGTCGTACGACGGCCGAGAGCTGGCTCGCCCGCGCCTCAGCGTTGGCGGAGACGGATGCGGAGAACGCGGCCGTCCTCGGCGTCCGGGGGATGAACTCGTCGGACCTCGGCGACTACCCGGCGGCGTTGCAGCAGCTCGCGGAGTCGGCCGCGTTGGCCGCCCGGTGCGAGGATGCGCGGCAGCAGGCGTGGTCGTTGTCGATCCTCGGGCGGGCGCATCTGCTGCGCGGCGACTACAGCCAGGCCCGTGCGGTGGTCGATCAGTCGCTGGACTTGGTCAGGCAGCAACGATGGGTCGCGTTCCTGCCGTGGCCGCAGGCTCTGCTCGCCGAGCTTGACCTGTACGCCGGGGAGGTGGGCGCTGCGGCGGAGGGGTTCGAGCAGGCCTGGGCGCTGGGGTGCCAGGTCAATGACCCTTGCTGGGAAGGGATTTCGGCGCGCGGACTCGGTCTGCTCGCCGCCGAGCGTGGGGACTATCAGGGCGTCGTGCACTGGCTCGACCAAGCGGCTCGGCGCTCCAGCCGGGAGCCGGATCGGTACCAGTGGGTCCACGCGCACGTGCTCGACACGGCCGTTGGTACGGCGATCGACCAGGGCGATCATGCGCGGGCTCGGCCGCTGGCGGTCCAGCTGGCCGGGCTGGCCGCACGCTGCGACCTGCGGGAGCTCGTCGTACGGGCCCAGCTGCATCTCGGCCGGCTGGGCGATGCCCAGGCAATCAACTCGGCGCGCCTGATGGCCGCCGAGATCGACAATCCGAATCTCACCGAACTCTTCGAGGGACTATGAGCTTCCTACCGTTTCCCGAGCCGGACGACGCAACCCTGGCGGGCTTCGCGGCCCAGCGTGACGAGCTCGGGTTCGTGATGAACCTGACCCGGTTGTGGTCGTACCAGCCGGGGCTCAAGGACGGGCTGTTCGCGCTCGTCGACTCGGTCGTCAAGGAGCACGACCTCGACTTCCGGACCCGGGCGGTGCTGATCACCGCGATGGCGTCGACGCTGGGCGACAGCTACTGCTCTGTTGCCTGGGGCACCAAGCTCGCGGGTGAGAGCTCGGCCGAGCACGCGGCCGCCGTACTGACCGGTGACGACGCTCAGCTCTCCCCCGCGGAGGTCGCGCTCGCGACGTGGGCGCGGCAGGTCACGCGGGATCCGAACGCGACTGCGGCCAAGGACCTCGAGCCGTTGCGGCAGGCCGGGTGGACCGATCGTCAGATTTTCGGTCTGACGGTCTTCGTCGCGTTACGGCTGGCCTTCTCCACCGTCAACGACGCGCTCGGGGTCCGGCCCGACGCTGCCTACCACGAGCTGGCACCCGCGTCCGTACTCGATGCGCTACCGACGGGGCGCCCGCTGGACGAGGCCTGACCGCCGGGCCTGGGCGCGGGCGTCCGGTGCCGGACGGGGCCGCCGGGCCGCCGTTCGCTGCACCGGACGGCATCCGGCCACCTGGCGCTCGCCTTCGCCGCCGGCGCCGCCTCGACCTGTTCCCCCGGCGACCTCAGCTTGCCGGCGGTGGATCGAAGGTCGCGTCGATCCTCAGTTCGGACGCGCGGGTCGGGTTGCTGAGGATCGCCAGGATGACGTGCCGCTGGTCCCAGCGACCGGCGGACCAGGCGAGCGCCTTCGCGAGTCCGTTGAACGTCGCCGCGTGGGGAGCGCCGTCCTCGCTGACCCACCACGAGACCTCGATTCCGTCGACGGTCAGCTCCTCGTGCTCCCACCAGGTGTCCGGAACCTGCGGCACCAGCTCCCGGACGATCGCCGGTACGTCGGCCGCCGTACCGACGCCGTCGACCTTGCCTGCGGCAACTTCCCCGGCCATCGGCACCTCGAGCAGGTCGCTCAGCCCGTCGGCGACCACGCCGTACGCGACCACGAACCCGCCCAGATCCTCGCGCTGCAACCACATCGGCGCATCCGCGACCACGGCGTCGCCGGCCGCGACCACCAGGCTCAGCACCTCTTCTGGAGCATCCGCGAATCCGCCGTCCGGAGCATCCGCGACTCCGCCGTCCATAGCGTCCGCGCTCCCGCGGGCGTCGTCCGGCGCATTTGCACTCCCGCGGGCATAGTCCGGAGCGTCCGCGCTCTCGCCGGCGTCGCCTGCTCGCGCATGCTCCGCCTCGGACGGCCCGCCGAGGACTCGCACCTGCTCCGGCGCCGAGTCCGGGAAGACGGTCAGCGTCCCCAGCTGCTGCCAGAGGCTCAGGATCGCGCTCTCCCCGATCTCCCGCCGCGGATCCGCCAGCCTATCGAGCAGTTCGCCGACCCCGTCGACGTCCAGGTCGGCCACCGTCCGCACCAACCCGACCGCGGTCCGGACCTCGGGATCCAGCCGCGCCGTCCACTCCGGCGCCGGATCGAGCAGACTCGCCAGCACCGGGTCGACCTCGGGATCAGCCCGGCCGGCCAGCGGCTCGCCGTCCTCCAGGAGAACGCGCTCTCTGATCCACCACGCCGCGTACGACGGTACGCCGTACGCGCGATCGTCCGGCCCGACCACGCGCGGCCGGTCGACCAGCGCGCGCCGCAGCTCGGGCGATGTGCCGAACAGCTCCAGCACCCGCGGCCACGCGTCGTCGGTGATCCAGTCCAGATCCCGTACGGCGACCAACTCGCCCACGGTCACGCCGTACCGCGAACCGTCCGGCGCCACATCGTCGGCCCAATCCTCGATCCCGTCGAGGTCGGCCAGCACCTCCGGCAACTCGTCGAGCACGACGTCGGAGGCCGCGACCACGCCCAGCGAACTGAGGACGCCGACCGCGCCGAGCGCCTCGACGCCGTACCGGTCCAGCAGGTCGTGGTGGATCGGTGCGACCTCGTCCGCGTCCAGCACCGCCTCGGCCTCGGAGCCGGGGATGACCAGCGCGTTGGCCGGGACGAGTTCGCCGTCGGCGTCGCGCAGGACGAGGTCGGACAACCACCACAGCCCGTCGGCCTGACTCGGATCGACAGCGACGACGCCAAGCACCGCCGCGGCGATCAGCTCGGGATCGTCGGCGTCGGCCGAGTGCTCCACAACGGTCCGGACCGCGCTGTCCTCGAGCAACGTGCGCGGAGTCGCGGGGAGCGCTCCCAGGCGCTCCAGCGTTTCGTGCGCGGCGTCCGGGTGCACGACGCGTACGCCGTACTCGCCGAAGGTCGCCAGTACGTCGCTCGGCAGCTCCCGTCCCGGCAGCAGCAGCCCACGGACGCCGCGGACGAGTCGGCCGTCGGCCAACGGGACCGGCAAGGTCCCGAGAGCCTCACGCAGCAAGGGATCCGTGACCATCCCGGAGAGCGCTCCATAGGTTTCGCGCCACCACTCGGGCGACTCCCCCGCCGCACCCAGTTGATCGACGACCTCCGCCAGGTCCAGGCGACGTACGCCCAGGGCCTCCAGCGCCGTCCGATCCTGCCGGCGCTCGCGCACCAGGCCCGGCACCATCGGGGCAAGCACCACCTCGAACGCCTCGTCGACCCCCGGCACCACGACCGCGTCCCGTGGTCTTACCAACTCAGAGGGCTCAAGTCCCTGGAGGAGTGGTGTGGTGGGCAGAATCTTCAAAATCTCGTCGCGCAGAGCACCATCCAATGCGCCGGCGGCCAAGCCCGTCGGCACCAGCGGGAGGACGTTCACGCCCGCCTCGGCCTGCGTCTGCAGCAACCGCGCGTACGCCTGCGCGGCCTTCTCCACCAGGTGATCGGTGAGCGGGCCCTTGGCAACGTGCCGCCGGGACGGATCGAGCGGGAAGGTTGCCAGCAGCAACACCGGCAGCGACAGCGCCTCGTCGGTCGGCGTCGGCGCGAAGACCGTTCGCGGTACGTCGGTGTCGGCGGAGCGCGGCAAGGCCCAGAGCACGGACCAGTACGGCCGCGCTCGTTCCTCGGTCGGCCGATCCGCCAGCAACCGCTCTCTCGCGTCCTCGTCGAGCACGCCCGCGGCCCGGCGTACCGTCCAGCGCTCGGTGACGTCGGCGAGCAACCGCTCCTCGCCGTCGACGTCGATCTCGATCCGCTCCAGCCCGGGCAACGCCAGCAGCAGCGGATCCCCGGCGTCGGCGAGCAACCGCCGTACGAGCTCACGCGCGGCGTCGTCCCGCAGCGGCAGGATCACCGCGGTGTCGAACCCCGCCGGCGGCTCACCCTCGGCCGCGAACGGCAGCCGCAGCACCGGCACCTGCCCGTCGCGCCGCCGTACCTCCAGATCCAGCCCGTCCGACGCCAATGCCGCCACCGCGGCCGCCGTGTCAGCGCGCGAGAACCGAACCCCGCCGCTCCGCGACAGGATCACCGGCTCGTCGGTCACCGCGAGCACCGCCGAGAACCCGACCCCGAACCGCCCCACCGCAACAGCCCGCGGGTCCAACTGCCGCAGATCCCCGCCCGAGCGCTCCAGGTCGTCGTCCCGCTTCGCCGACGCCCGCAGCGTCGCCAGCGACTCGACCCCCGCCGCCGTCAACGGCGTACCGGTGTTGGCAACAACCAGCGTCTGGTCCCGCAACGAGAACCGCACCCGCCCCGGCACCCCGGCCCGCACCGCCGCGTCCGCCGCATTCTGCGCGAGCTCGACCACCACCCGGTCCAGGTACCCACCGAGCGCCAGATCCTCCTCGGCGTTCGCATCCTCCCGAAACCGCACCGGCGCCGCCACCCAACCGGCCAGAACGCGCTCTCTGATCTCGGCACTCCCGAAGTCTTCACTCACGGACGGGAGCCTATGCGTCTGCGGACCCGCGCGCGGAATTGCTGTGCCGAAGTGGGTGGGGAGCACGTACGTTGCTCGCATGGACTTTCAGGATGTGGTGCGGCGGCGGCGGATGGTTCGGCGGTACGACGTGGGGCGGGCGGTGCCGGAGGAGATCGTCGAGCGGATTCTCGACAACGCGCTGCGGGCGCCGTCGGCGGGGTTCTCGCAGGGGTTCGGGTACCTCGTGCTCGACAACCAGGAGGACATCGCGCGGTTCCGGGACTCGGCGCGGCCCGACGTCGAGCCGGAGAACTGGCTGGCGGCGAACGTCGAGACGCCGTTGCTGATCGTCGTGCACTCGAACAAGGACGCCTACCTCGACCGGTACGCCGAGCCGGACAAAGGGCACGACGACCGGTCCGAAGACTGGTGGCCGGTGCCGTACTGGGACATCGACGCGGGCATGTCGGCGCTGCTGATCCTGCAGACCGCGGTCGACGAGGGGCTCGGCGCGTGCTTCTTCGGACTGCCGGCCGACCGAATCCCGGTGTACCGCGAGCAGTTCGGCGTACCGGACAACTTCATGCCGATCGGCGCGATCTCGATCGGCTACTCCGACGAACCGCCGCGCAACCTGAGCAAGCGCCGCAAGCCGGTCGACGACCTGGTCCACCGAGGCCGCTGGACCAGCTGAGAGCGGTAGGTTGGCGGGTGTGATCTCACCTGGGAGTCGGTACGTCGCGCTCGGCAGTTCCTTCGCGGCCGGGCCGGGCATCGCGCCCGTGCTCGACAAGGCCGCGGGCCGGTCCGGGCGCAACTACCCGCACCTGGTCGCCGAGCGGCTCGGGCTCGACCTGGTCGACGTCACGTACTCCGGCGCGACGACCGCGCACCTGCTCACCGACCGGCAGGACGACGCGGCACCGCAGATCGATGCCGTCGGCCCCGACACCGCGCTGGTCACGGTGACGGCCGGCGGCAACGATCTCGAGTACATCGGGTCGTTCGTGCGCGGCAGCATGATGAACACGCTCGCCAAGCCGGCCACGATCCTCGGCCGCCGCGTCGCGAACCGGATCCGCGCGCGGGTCAGCTACCTGCGCGACGACAGCGCGTACGACGCGGCCGCCGGCCGGCTGGCCGAGATCGTCCGCGAGATCCGGGATCGCGCTCCCTCGGCCCGGATCCTGCTCGTCGACTACCTCGCGGTCGTCGGGCCCGCGACCCGCCCGCGGCTCGACGTACCGCTGAACGAGGAACAACTCCCGAGCATCGCCCTGATGGCCGACCGCTTGGCCGGTGTCTTCGCGACGGCCGCGGAGAAGTCGGGCGCGGAACTGGTCGCGGTCTCCGCGCTGAGCAAGGAACACGCGGTCGGCTCGGCCGAGCCGTGGACGACCGGCTTCACCCTCCGCCCGCCGAGCCTCGGCGGCGTCGTCCCGTACCACCCGAACGAGGCCGGCATGGCGGCCGTCGCCGAGCACGTCGTACAGCACTTGCAGGCTCAGTAGGCTGTTGGGCATGGGAGCCCAGATCCGGCTTGCTGAGGACAGTGATGTCGAGCCGATCGTCCAGACCTTGGTCCGCGCGTTCGAGGACTACCCGATGTCACGCCTGGCCATCGCCGCCGACGGGTACCTCGATCGGCTGGAGCGCTACTACCGGTTGTTCGTCACCGGGATCGGGCTCGAGCACGGCCGGGTCTGGACCAGCGCCGACCACAACGCCGTCGCCGTCTGGACGACCCCGCGGACACCGCGTGAGGTCTTCGCGCCGTACGCCGAGCAGTTCCGCGAGATCGCCGGAGATCGCGCTCTCCCGATGGAAGCGGTCGGCCAGGCGATGGCGATCCTCCGCCCGGCCGAACCGCTGTGGATCCTCGGCATGATCGGCGTCCACCCCGATCACCAGGGCCAAGGCCTCGGCCGCGCCGTGATCGGCCCCGGCCTGGCCCACGCCGACGAGGAGCGCTCCCCCGTCTACCTCGAGACCCAGACGCCCGAGAACGTCACCTTCTACGATTCCCTCGGCTTCACCGTCCTCGGCGAGGTTGAGCTTCCCGGCGACGGCCCGACCCACTGGGCGATGTACCGCAAACCCCAGCCCTAGAAGGGCCGCCGCGCCCAGAACAGCATGTGCCCGCCCGCACCTTCCGGCACGAACTCCTGCTCCTCCACCACCAGACCGCTTCCCGTGATCCACCCGCGGTTGGTGTCGGCATCCGCGTGACTCCACCACATGCTCACTCCACTGTCGAGCCAGTCCCCGTCGACACCGGTCCAAGCCTGCTCGCCCGTCGTACAGACGAACCAGCCACCCGGCCGCAACCACCCAGCGACCTTCCGCAGCAACTCCTCCTGCTCGTCCTGCGGCAGGTGAATCAGCGCGTAGAACGACACCACGGCGTCGAACGACTCGGCCGGAAAGTCGAGCGAGGCCGCATCGGCTTGGACGAACTCGGCCTCCGGCACCAGCTCCCGGGCTCGCCGGATCTGCACCTCACTGATGTCGACCCCAGTGACCGCGTGCCCGGCGCGCGCGAGTTCACGAGCGAGCGGGAGACCGCTCCCGCAGCCGACGTCGAGGACGCGGCTGTGGGCGTCGAGCTGGTCC
Source organism: Kribbella lupini (assembly GCF_039529595.1). Classification (NCBI taxonomy): domain Bacteria; kingdom Bacillati; phylum Actinomycetota; class Actinomycetes; order Propionibacteriales; family Kribbellaceae; genus Kribbella; species Kribbella lupini. The sequence continues at coordinate 2,635,730 of NZ_BAAANC010000001.1, forward strand.
AGCAGCCGGTCGATCCAGGCCCGGTACTTCGACTCCCCGCCGTACGCCTCGTCGTACCGCTCCGACAACGCGTCGTACCCACGCCGGACGATCTCCTTCGGGTCCATGGACGTCGACGCTAGCCACGCTCAACCACGAAGGCGAGCGAGTTGTCAGGCGGGAGCTTGGCCCTCGGGGTGGACCTCGACGTTCTGGTTGGTGGGACGGCCGCCGGGGCCAGGCGCCTGGGAGATCCGGAGAGCGATCTCCAGCGCGCGCTGCTCGCTCGCGACGTCGACCACCCAGTAGCCGGCCAGGACCTCCTTGGTCTCGGTGAACGGACCGTCGGTGACGATCGGCTCGCCGTCGTCGCCGGCGCGGACGTTCTTCATCTGGTCGGGCCCGGCCAGCCCGCGGCCCTCGACCATCTCGCCGGCCTCCTGCAGGTCCCGGTTGAGGTCGTCCATGTAGCCGACCATCGCCTTGACGTCGTCCTCCGTCCACTGCCCGGGCATCTCGTCCCAGCCCTGCTTGTTCGCGTGGATCAGCAGCATGTACTTCATCCCAGCTCCTCCTGATCAGACGCCACTCGGCGCCTCCGTCAGCAACGTCGGAGCCACTCTCCCATTCTCGACAGGGCAAGATATTCGTTGACAAGAATATTCCGATCAGTGAATACTCCAGGCATGGAACAGATCGCGGCAGTTCTCGGAGACGGCGCCCGCTGGCGCCTGGTCGAACTGCTGGCCGAGCGCCCTCGATCGGTCGGCGAGCTGGCGGAGCTGACCGGGCTGCGGCAGCCGCAGACCACCAAGCACCTCCAGACGCTGGCCAAGGCAGGGCTCGTGACCGTCTTCCCCCTCGGCCAACGCCGGGTCTACGCGCTCGAGACCGAGCCGCTGCAGCTCCTCGTACGCCGCCTGAACGAACTGGTCGACACCACCGTCGCCCACTCCGGCGAGCGGGACGTGATCGCTCGCTACCGCGCCGCCATCGAGGCGGAGACCGCGATCGCCGACAGCGACCGCTGGGCCGACGGCAGGGTCTTCTCGTTCGAGCGGCTGCTGCCCGCGCCGGTGGACGTCGTCTGGCAGCACTGGACCGATCCGGCTCTCCTCGCCTCGTGGTGGGCGCCGCCGTCGATGAAGGTGGTCGACTGCGGCATCGAGCCGACGGTCGGCGGGCGTTCCGTCCTCGAGTACGCCGACGCCGCAGGCCGGCGGTACCGCTCCGAAGGCACCGTCCACGCCGTACGGGAACCCGAGCAGCTCGGCTTCACCCTCTCCGTTCTCGACGCGGAGAGCGCGATCTCCTTCAGTTCCGACTACGCCCTGACGCTCGCTGCCGACCCGCGGGGCACCCGGCTGCGACTCGACCTGCGCATCACCGAGACGACCGTCGAGGCCGTCCCGTACATCGCCGGCATCGGCACCGGCTGGGGACAGGTGCTCGATCACCTGGACGCCGCCGTCTCTTCCGCCACCACGACGAAGGACTGACCGACATGACCCGAACCGTCACCGCGAACCTGGCCCTCACCCTCGACGGGCGCTACCACGGCGCCGGCGGGCCCGCCGACTTCGCCGCCATCGCGCCGTACGTGACCTCGAACGTCGCCCGCGACCAGATGAGCCGGATGTGGGAGAACGCGACCACCGCCGTACTCGGCCGGCTCAACGCCGAGGGGTTCCTCGACTTCTGGCCGTCGGTGGCCGCCGACGAGAACGCCGACCCGCGCGACCGCGGGTACGCGAAGTGGCTGACCGACGTGGAGAAGGTCGTCTTCTCCACCACGCTGGCCGAGGCGCCGTGGGAGCGCACCCGGCTGGTCAACGCGCCGGCCGCGGAGGTGCTCACCGAGCTGAAGGCGAACGGCGAGGGCGACATTCTCGTCAACAGCAGCTCCAGCATCATCAAGCCGCTGCTCGCGGCCGACCTGATCGACCGGCTGTACCTGACGGTCGTGCCCGAGATCGTCGGCGGGAGCGCGCGGCTGTTCGACGACGGGCTGCCGGCGACGAAGTGGAAGCTGTCGTACCACGAGGCCGGCGACCTCGGCGAGCTCGCGGTGGTCTACGACCGGATCCGCTGAACCGTTGCCTCTGGCATCGACCGTTCCGACGATCCCGGGTCAGAGCCAGTTCTGCCGCGAAGCCTGAACGCCGAGCTGGAAACGGGTCTGGGCCCCCAGCACCTCCTGCAGCCGGCTGATCCGGCGGGCGATCGTCCGCTCGCTGACACCGAACTCGCGCGCGATCGACTCGTCGGTCAGCCCGGCGCTCAGGTAGGTCAGCAGGCGCTTCGTCTCCAGCGCGGGCGCGCCGATCGCCTCGGTGTTCTCGGTACCGCCGGTGATCGGCACCGACACGCGCCACAGCGCGTCGAAGATGCCGACCAGGCCGGTCAGGAACGGCGAGTGGTGCACGACCATCGCCGCGGAGTTCACGATCTCACCGACCGTCGTACGGGCCGCGAGCAACGCCCAGCGGTCGTCCACGATGGTCAGGTTGAGCGGGATGTCCGGGAAGACGCGGGCCTGTTCACCGGCGTCGACGCACTGCTGGACCATCCGGAGCGCGTCCGGGTCCTGCAGCACGCGGGTGCCGTAGATGACCTCGTACGTGACCCCGCGGGCCAGCGCGTCGAACAGGCCGCCGACGATCTGCGGGTTCGTCGGTGCGGCGATGTTGCCCACCGTCATCGCGCGCACGCGCTGCTCCGCGTCGACCTGGACGGAGTTGATCACCGACCGGGTGACCTCCAGCGACGGCAGCAGTTCGACGTACGTCTGCTGTCCGATGCCCGCGGTCCACAGCTCGGAGAGCAAGGAAGCGCTCTCCCGCGCCAGCTCGGCCTCCTTGGTACGCCGCTGCGCGACCGCTTCCATCGCCAGGTGTGGCGGCTGCGGCAGGACCTTGTCGTCGGAGCGTTCGACCAGCCCGATCGCGGCGAGCTCGCTGAGCGGGATCTCCAGCTCGGCGCCGTGGCGCTCGACCAGGTCGGCATGGTCGAGCGCACCCCGCGCGATCAGATCGAGGTAGATCGCCTCGGCCTGACCAGAGATCCCCAGCGCGCGGAGTTGGTTCACCTGTCCTGTTTATCAGTTGAACGCCGTACCAACGTAGACCTCCGGCTGCCAGGCTCAGAAGATCTCCGGCACCCGCCGTACCGGCTACTGGCCGTGACCAGCCGGGGTGAAGACGTACGGCGTGGTCGTGGTGACCGGCAGGAACCCGAGCCGCTGCAGGATCGGCGAACTGTCGTCGGAGGCGTCGACCTGGAGGTAGCGGTGCCCGAGCTCGACGGCCCGAGCGGCCCGTACGGCGACCAGCGCCTTGTAGATCCCGCGGCCACGCCACTCCGCGAGCGTCGACCCACCCCACAGCCCGGTGAAGTCCGTGTTCGGTTTGTGCACCGCCCACGCCGCGGACACGACCTCACCGTCGGCCTCCGCGACGTAGATGTCGGTCTGGCCGGCCGCGTTCCGGCTGACCAGGTCGCCGGTGAGCCAGGACCAGTCCTCACCCCACACCGTCGACTCCATCGCGGCGATCCGCTCGAAGTCGCTCAGCTCGGTCGTCCGGCGGATCGTCACGCCGTCGACCGCGTCGCGGCCCTGCAGGCGAGCGGCGATGGTCGCGCTCTCCGCGATCACGACCGTCTCCCGCTCCTCCGGCACGAAGCCGGCCTTGGTCAGCCGCTCAGGCAGGTCGGCCGGGAGGTCGTGGCCGCGCGTCTTCCACTCCATCGCCTGGCCCTTGGCGGCGAAGAAGTCCCGCTGGCGGGCGATCAGCGCGTCCAGCTCGGCGCCGTCGAGACCCTCGAGAGAGCGGTAACTCACGAAGCCGCGGGTCGGGTACTCGACCCGGATCACCGGGCCGTCCGTCGTACTCGGAACGCCCGAGGTCTCCGCGCCACCGCGCAACTGGTCGTCGTACGCCGCCAACAGCTCGGCGATCTGTTCGTCTCGCGTCTTGTCCGTCACCGCAGGACTGTGACACGCCGCCGGGTCGCGGCGCTCCCGATTTCCCGCGCGTGCCTCCAACGGACGGCCAACCGGTGCCACCAACCGACCTGTACGACGGGACCGTGCTTCCCGTCTTTCGCCGGTTCGCACCGGTCCTTCGGCTTCCCGCTCTCAGCGGTCTCCCGGACCTGATCGGCGGCGTTCTGTCGTGCGACCAGCAGGTTCAGCGGATCCATCGTCCGGCCCTCCAGCTCAGGGCGCCGTGGCGGCGCCTTCACTGGTACGTCGGAGCAGGGCGCGCGTTCTTGACGTCAGTCCTGCTCGGTGGACTTCACGAGTCGCCGCAGCAGGTCCTCCAGCACGTCCTGGTCCTTGACCGGCAGCGCGCGGACCAGGTCCTGCTCCAGCTTCTGGATGTCGTCGATCCCGCGCTCCCAGACCTCCCGCCCGGCCTTGGTCAGCGTCGCGACGACCTTGCGCCGGTCGTCGGGATCGTGGCCGCGGACGACGTACCCGTGCCGCTCCAGCGCGTCGAGCCGATTCGTCATCGCGGCCGGCGACATGCTCAACTGCTTGGCCAGCGCTCCGGGCGTCGCTCGGTACGGCGTACCGCCGCGACGCAACATGTGCAGCGTCTTGAACTCCCACCACTGCAGCCCGTACGACGCCAGCACCGCGTCCCGCTTGCGGTCCAGGTGCCGCGTCAGGACCTGCATGCGGACGACGATCCCCTCGACCCGCGCGTCGAGATCGGCCTGCTCGCGGGACCACAGCGCGACGTGGTCGTCGATCGAATCCTTCACCCGTCGGATTGTTCAGCCGGTGAAGCTTAGTTGTCAAACCTTTCGACATCGAAATACTGTCGCGACCTACTCTTCCGGAAGTGAGGCCCATCCCATGCCCGAAACCCCACTCGCCCACCTCCTGACCTCGGCCACCCTCTTGGCCCGAGCCGCTCAGTGGGACGCGGCCCGCGCCCTTCTCCAGGCCACCGAGGTCAGTCCCGCCGAGCGGCCTCAGTTGCAACTGGCTCTCGCCGAGATCGCCGTGGACCAGGACTTTGCCCAATCCACCACCCACTCCCCCACGGCCCTGGCCGACCTCGCGGACGCTCTTGCCGCCCACCCCGACCCCACCCTCAAGTGGGACCGCGCCATGCTCCGGCTCCGCAACACCTACTTCACCAAGCTCGTCACCGCCGCAACCACCGACGGCGGCCTCGCCGTACAAGCCGAAGCCCTTCAGGCGGAGGCCCCCGACGACGCACGCCGTGCCGCCGTCCTCTTCTACCGAGGCCTCATCGCCGACAACCTCAACACCCTCCCCGACGAAGCCTTCAAGCACTACACGGACTCCCTCGCCCTCTGCGAGTCCACCGGCGACACCCTCCAGGCCTCCTACGCCCACCGCCACCTCGGCGACCACGCCCACACCGCCGGCAACCTCACCGAGGCCCGCCGCCACTGGCAACTCTCCACCGAACAACGCCAAGCCGCCGGCCACGTCCCCGGCACCCTCGCCCAGCAAGCCCTACTAGCAGTCCTGGCCAACGACGAGGGCAACCCCACAGCCGCCCAAGCCATAGCCACCGAAACCAACCGCTGGGCCCAGCAGCTCAACCTCACCTACGTAGCAGCCCAAACCAACGCCCTACTGCACAAGCAGTAGCTCACCCCAAGGCACTAGTCTCGAGCCCACCTTCTCCAAGACCTCCCGCCTCACAACAACAACAGCCGCGCCCCGCTCCACCGACAACTTTCCTGTGCTGTCCTAGCGACATGACGAGCGCGCAGCGGTTACAGGCCTACGAACGCCGATCCGCCGGGATCCTGACCGCCGCGGCCGTCGTGTTCCTGGCGGTCTACGCGTGGCCCATCCTCGATCCGGGCCTGAACTCCGGTCTCGTCCGGGCCTGCTCGATCACGAACATCGTCATCTGGTTCGGCTTCGGCCTCGACTACCTGCTGCGGCTCGGCCTCGCGCCGGGCAAGGCGCAGTTCGTCCGAAGCCACCTCCTCGACCTGGCGGTGCTGGTCCTACCGCTCCTCCGCCCGCTCCGGGCGGTCCGGGTGGTGACAGCACTGGCCCGACTCAACCGAATGTCGGTGTCAGTCCGAGGCCGGACCACGACGTACGTCGTCGGCGCCGTCCTGCTCCTCGGCTTCGTCTCGGCCCTCGCCGTGCTCGACGCCGAGCGACTCAGCGCGGGATCGAACATCAAGTCGTTCGCGGACGCCGCCTGGTGGGCCGCCACCACCATCACCACGGTCGGGTACGGCGACCAGTTCCCGACCACCGCGCAGGGCCGCTTCGTCGGCGTCGGCCTGATGATCGGCGGCATCGCCCTCGCCGGCACCATCACAGCCGCACTCGCCTCGTGGTTCGTCGAACAAATCAACACCGCCGAACAAGCCGAGTCCGACACCCGCGACGAACAACTCACCACCCTGATCACGGAAGTACAAACCCTCCGCACCGAACTCGCCAACCGCCTCCCACCCCGCGGCTGACGTAGATGTCACGCCAAGCCCTTCCCTCAGCCCGAAAGACTGCAGCAAGGTGTTCTTCTGTTCAGGCTGAGTCTCGTTCGACCAGGTGGGGGTCGAAGATGGTGCATTGGGGGTCTTGGCCTGGGGTTTCTATTTGGTCTGCCAGGAGGCGGGACATCTCGGCGGCCATCTCCTCCAAGGGCTGGGCGATGGTGGTGAGGGGTGGGACGGCGGTTCTTGCCGGGGCGCTGTCGTCGAAGCCGATGACTGCTACCTGGGCGGGGACCGTGCGGCCGGCGTCTCGGAGGGCTCGGAGGGCGCCGGCGGCCATCAGGTCGTTGGCGGCGAAGACTCCGTCCAGGTCGGGGACGCGGGCCAGCAGCTGCAGCATGGCGGTTTCGCCGGAGTCTCGGGTGAAGTTGCCGTAGGCAACTGGGATGTGGGGGTGGCCGTGTCTGGCCATGGCCTTGCGGAAGCCGGTGAGGCGGTCCTGGGCGGCGGGGACGTCCGTCGGGCCGGCGATCGTGACGACCTTGCGGCGGCCTCGGGAGACCAGGCGATCGGCAGCGAGGGAGGCGCCGACCTCATGGGCCAGGTCGACGTAGCTGATCGGGGCGTGCAGCGCGGGGCGGGCGAAGAGGACGGCGGGGAGGCCCGCCTCGACGAACAGGCCGGGGAGGATGTCGTCGGCGTGGGTGGAGACGAGCAGCGCGCCGTCCGAGGCGCCTCGGCGTACGTGGTCGACGGCTTCCAGGCGGGTGGCCTCGGAGTCGGCGAGGAAGAGCGTCGGGTGGTTGCCCTGGGTGCGCAGGTGTTTGACCACTCCCCCGGTGATCCGCCCGAAGAACGGGTCGCTCAGGACCTCCTCCGCCGACCCGTCGGAACCGGACAGGACGAGAGCAACCGTGCCGGTACGTCGCCCGGCCAACTGCCGGGCCGCGTTGTTCGGGCGGTAGCCGATCTTCTCGACGGCGGCGAGCACCTTGCGCCGCAAGGCGACGTCGACCGACGCCTGCCCGTTGATCACGCGGGACACCGTCGCACGCGAGACGCCCGCGACCTGGGCGACGTCTTCCAAGGTGGGCGTACGAGTGGGTGACTTCATGGCAACGGATCGTAGCTCTGACAACGGCCGGGCCCCTGTTCTTCGTCCACAGGTACGGCGGCCCGCCCCGCGGACCGCCGTACCCCCGTCAACTCAGCGCCGGTAGACGCCGAACTCGTACAGCGAGTAGCCGAACCCGGTCCCCCGCTGGGTCCCGGTCAGCCGCACGTAGCGGCCCGAGCCGGCCACGCCGAGATCGTCGACGTCACCGTTCCCGTCGGCCGTGGTGTAGACCTGCCGCCAGTTCGCCCCGTCGTCGGACGCCTCGATCCGGTACGACCGCGCGAACGCGCCTTCCCAGATCAGCTGCAGCCGGTCGAAGGACTGGACCGAGCCGAGATCGACCTGGATCCACTGCGGGTCGGACCAGTCGCTGGCCCAGCGCGTCGTGTTGTTCCCGTCCGTCACGTTCGACGGTGGGTACGGCGCGCCGTTGCCGACCTGCTGGTACGACGACGCCGTCACGGGCTTGCCCCGGGCAACGTTCGTCCCGGCCACCGGCGGCGCGACCACCCGGAAGGACCGCGTCTCGATGCCCACGTTGCCCTTGCCGTCGCGCACGTAGTCGTACAGCTTCCACACCCCGAGCCGCTGCGGCACGGTCACCGTGAACGGCCCGTTGCCCGACGACGGCGTGGTCACCAGCGACCCGTTGTTGTCGATGTACTTGCCACCCACCTTGAACTCGTGCGTCAGCGGGTCCCCGTTGGGATCCGAGACCGCGACGTCGACGGTGAGAGTCCCACCGGCCGGCACATCGGTCGTCCGGCTGAGGTTCATCGCCGTGATCACCGGCGGCGTGTTGCCGCCCGACGGACCGCCGTACGCCTGCCGGATCGCGTAGTACGACAGCCGCTTCTCGCCGCCCGGCGCGATGTTGAACCAGACCGCGCCGAAGTCGTTCTCGTTGCCGTAGTGGAACAGCGTCGCACCGAGCGCGACCCCGCTGTGCCCGGTGATGCAGTTCCAGGCCTGCAGATACCCGTCGCGCTTCTGGACGTCTGTCGGCTCGTTCGGTACGCCGTTCGCGTCGTTCGGCACCTCCCACTCACCGGCTGGTCCGCCCTCGGTCAGGATGTACGGCTTCGTGTACCCGCCGTTGATCCAGTCCTGCTTGACCTGACAGACGTTGCCGTAGGAGTTCACCGCGAGCAGGTCGAGGTCCGGCGAGTACTGCTTGAAGTACGGCCAGGCGCCGGTCCACGCGTCGGTCGAGGTGACCGGGTGGTTCGGGTCGATCGCGTGGATCGCCTTGGCGCCCTCGTTGACGAACTTGGCGTACTCGATCCGCTGCGTCTCCAGCTCCGCGCCGGAGTAGCAGTTCTGCAGCCCGAGCACGGACTCGTTGCCGACGTTCCACAGCAGGACGCCGGGGTGGTCCTTGTACTCCGTGGTCCAGCGCCGGATCTCACCGAGCATGTTCTGCTTGTACGTCGTGTCCGTGACGTAGTTGACGCAGCCGCCGCTGCCGGGTCCACCACCAGGTTGGAGCCAGTAGCCGGCGATCACGCGCATCCCGTTCGCGGCCGCGGAGTCGAACAGCGGCTTGGAGCTCGCGTCCGTTCCCCAGGTGCGCACGGTGTTGACGCCGATCGACTTCAGCTGCGGGAGGTGCTGCGGAGCGTCTGCCGCGGCCGGTCCCCAGGTCAGGCCCTTGACCTGCCAAGGCGCGCCGTTGACCAGCAGCTGCCAGTTGCCTTGGCTACCGGCGACCTGGACGGTCCCGTTGCCCTGCGGCGGTCCACCGGTGCCCGGCGTGCCGTGCACCTCGAACTCCCAGAGCGAGTAGCCGTAGCCGCCGACGCGCTGGGTGCCAGTCATCCGGACGTACCGGCCGGACCCGTTGACGGTGAGCGAGTCGGTGCCGCCGTCACCGGTCGCAGTGCTGGCCAAAGGTCGCCAGGCCTGGGCGTCGTCCGACACCTCGACCCGGTACGCCGTCGCGTACGCGGCTTCCCACCGCAGCACGACCTGACTGATCGTCGCGGCCGAGCCGAGGTCGACCTGCAGCCACTGCGGGTCGCTGAAGACGCTGGACCACCGGGTGTTCAGGTCGCCGTCGACAGCGGCCGACGCCGGCGTACCGGCTCCTTCGGACGAGGAAGCGGTGACCGGGCGGCCCTGCGAGAGCAGGGTCGCGGCCTGGGCGGGCGCGGCCTGCAGGACCAGGTTGCCGAGCAGAAGGGTGGACGCGGCAACGGTCGCCGCGAGCAACGAACGCACCCGCCCGCGCCGTCGAACGCGGCGCCCGGCGCCGGCGCGGCCTTCCGGTGGGGTGGGTGGAGTGGGGGAAATCATCGGGGCGTGCTCCTTCGCTGTGTGCGTTAGGGCGGGACAGCACAGCGACCGGAACCCGGCGCGAGCAGCGGCGGGGAACGGTGCGCGAGAGTCAGAGAGCGCTCTCTCGCGAACTGATCGTGGAGGCTGCCGGGCGGCTTGTCAACGGCTCGCCCACGCTCAGCGGGTTCCGGAACCGGGCGGCTCTTGACAGCGCGGACGGCCCCGTCGACGCTGTTTCAGAGAGCGCTCTCCCGCGAATTCCAGACCGCGGGCCGCGTAGTACATGTTCCTGCCCACCGCCCCGCGGAATCCCCCGACAGGAGGAGATCCGTGTTCAGCAGAAGGAAGAAGATCCTGTTCGCCGGCGGCACCGCCGCCCTGACCCTCAGCGCTGTCCTCACCACCGTCGCCGGCACCCAGGCACAAGCCGACGACCTGGTCACCCACCACGAGTTCCAGGTGAACTGCACGGTCAACCACCGTGCCAACGACGACCCGATCGTGTTCCCCAACCTGCCCGGCGCATCCCACGAGCACAGCTTCGTCGGCAACAAGACGACGAACGCCGCGACCACGCTCGAGAGCCTCAACGCGCCTGGCCCGTACGCGACCACCTGCCTCAACCCCGACGATCTGTCGGCGTACTGGTGGCCGACGATGTTCCGCGGGCCGGGCACCGGCCAGCCCGTACAGCAGACCTGGCACCAGGTCATCTACTACAAGTCGGGCATCCTCGACTACCAGGCCGTCCGGCCGTTCCCGCCGGGCCTTCGGTACGTCGTCGGCAGTCCGACCGCGACGCTCGACCAGTTCCGGACATCACCGGGCGCCGTCGAGGGCTGGGAGTGCGGCGACAGCACCCACAACTGGGACTTCCCGTCGAACTGTCCCGCCGGGACCCAGCTCAACATCCGCTACCAGGCCCCGAACTGCTGGAACGGACGTGACCTGGACACCCCGGACCACAAGAGCCACATGGCCTACCCGGTCAACGGTTCCTGCCCGGCCAGTCACCCGAACCCGGTACCGATGCTGGAGTTCAAGATCGCGTTCCCGGCCGACGGGGACGTGACCGACGTCCGGCTGGCGAGCGGACGCGGCTACACCTGGCACTACGACTTCTTCAACGCCTGGGACGTCCCGACCCTGGCGGCGCTGGTGAGCCACTGCATCAACGGTGGCCTGCAGTGCAACTCGAAGGGCTTCGACCTCTACAAGCCCAACCGCGGGCAGGTCCTCGGCGACAACTACCGGTTGCCGGGACGCCCCTAGAACACCTGTGGTGCCGGGTCTGGGCAGGACCCGGCACCACAGGCGCGTACTACGAGGGGCAGCCGCCTACGAGGAGAAGGCCGCGTCGAACGACGCGGTCGGCGGGTCGAAGGCCAGGCGCTTCACGAACTCCAGGGCCTCGGCGGCACCGACCAGGCGGTCCATGCCGGCGTCCTCCCACTCGACCGAGATCGGCCCGGCGTACCCGATCGTGTTGAGCATCCGGAAGCACGCCTCCCACGGGACGTCGCCGTGCCCGGTCGAGACGAAGTCCCAGCCGCGCCGCGGGTCGCCCCAGGCCAGGTGCGAACCCATCCGGCCGTTGCGGCCGTTGCCGACCTGACGCTTCGCGTCCTTGCAGTCGACGTGGTAGATCCGGTCCTTGAAGTCCCACAGGAAGCCGACCGGGTCGAGGTCCTGCCAGACGAAGTGGCTCGGGTCCCAGTTCAGGCCGAACGTCTCGCGGTGCCCGATCGCCTCCAGGGCGCGGGTGGTGGACCAGTAGTCGTAGGCGATCTCCGACGGGTGCACCTCGTGCGCGAACTTCACGCCCACCTCGTCGAAGACGTCCAGGATCGGGTTCCACCGGTCGGCGAAGTCGGCGTACCCGGCGTCGATCATCGACTCCGGGACCGGTGGGAACATCGCGACGGTCTTCCAGATCGCCGAGCCGGTGAAGCCGACCACGACGTCGACGCCCAGCCGGCGCGCGGCGCGCGCGGTGGTGCCCATCTCCTCGGCCGCGCGCTGCCGCACGCCCTCGGGATCGCCGTCGCCCCAGATGTGCGCGGGCAGGATCGCCTGGTGCCGCTGGTCGATCGGGTCGTCGCAGACCGCCTGGCCGAGCAGGTGGTTGGAGATGGTCCAGACCTTCAGGTTGTGCTTCTCGAGGATGTCGAGCCGGTTCTGGACGTACGCGTCGTCCTCGGCGGCCTTGCGGACGTCGAGGTGGTCACCCCAGCAGGCGATCTCGAGCCCGTCGTAGCCCCACTCCGAGGCCAGCCGCGCCACCTCCTCGAACGGCAGGTCGGCCCACTGGCCGGTGAACAGGGTGATCGGTCGAGCCATCTCTCCACTCCTTCAAGTGCTCAGGACTACAGGGGGTGTGTCCCCGGCGCCACGGCCGGAGCGCCTGGCCGGGGCGCCGGGGACGAGGACCACTGGGCGGTCCCCCGGCGCTGTGCGAAACCGCTCTCCCGGACGTCCGGGTGGGGCCGAACCACCAGGGCGATCGAGAGCTCCTGCACGCCTCTCCGCGTCGGACAGGGTGCGGTCTCGCACAGCGACGTGTTCATCGGGTCAGATCTTCTTCCTCAGGTCCAGCCCGACAGCTGTCAGCAGGGTCCGGGCGGGAACGTCCCGCACCGTCCGTGCCTTGGCGAGGTACAGGTCCAGCGCGACGGTCGCGACGAGCTTGAGACCCTTGCGCTGCGCCTGCTCGGCCACGCCGAGCTGCACCTTCATCACCGTCGCCGTTGCCTGCGGCAACGTCTTGGCGACCCGGTACCGCTCGACGAGCTTCTGTGCCTCGGCGTACGTCGCCACCACGGTGAACGGCACCTTGGTGATCGACGTGTTGCCGGCCTTGTCCGTGGCCGTGGCCGCGAGCTCGTGCGCACCGAGCCCGAGCGCGACCCCGTCCAGCTTGCCGCCGGCCGGGAGCGCCTTCCCGTCCACCGTCAGCGTCACCGCGCCGAGCCCGGAGAGCGCGTCCTCGGCCGTGGCCGCGACCACGACCGTCGACGCCACGCCGAGCTTGCCGCCGGACGCGAGCCCGGTGACCGTCGACTTCGGAGCCGTCCGGTCCACCTTGACGGTGACCGACTCCGGCGCCGAGACGTTGCCCGCGGTGTCGGAGGCCCGGACCTGGATCGTGTGCGTCCCGTCGGTGCCGAAGCTGACCGGAGCCGTGTACTCCGACCAGTCGCCGTCACCGACCTTCTGCTCCAGGTACACCTGGCCGGGCTGGTTGTCGGTCGCCATCGCCGTCGCGACGACCGCGTCGGTCCACCAGCCGTTCAGGCCGGACGGCGCCGACGGGTTCAGCGACAGGCTGACCTGCGGGGCGACCGTGTCCCGGACGATCTTGAAGTAGTCGAACTTCGCCGTCTTCGAGGCGACCTGGTCGACCCCGAAGGCGTAGATGCCGAAGCTCGCCGACGCCAGGGCCGGGTTGCTCACCGCCGGCAGCGCGGTCCAGGTCAGACCGTCCGCGCTGTACGACCCGGTGAAGGTCGTCCCGCTCTTGGCCAGCCGCAGGTACCAGACTCCCTGCGTCGGCGTCGGAGCGTTCGGCTGCGGCGACACGAGCGCGTCGTTCACCTCGCTGCGCAGCTCGATCCCCCGCGTCACCGCGGAGCCCGGAGCGTTGCTCGTGAGGTAGTCCAGCTTCACGTAGTTCGCGTCGTCGCCGTACACCATCAGCCCACCCTGCTGGTAGGCCTCGTTGAACGCCGAGCCGTCCACCTTGGTCTCGATCGTCCAGTCACCGTCGGGAGCCGGCTGCAGCAGCAGGTTCTTCGGGTTCGTGGCCGTGCCCTGGTAGATGTCGCCCTTGCTGGTGTCGATCTCGACCGCGCCACCGGTCACCCGGTACGCCGCCGGGTCGGGCCGGACGATCGCGGACCAGCGGCACGCGTCCAGCGTCGTCCCGGTGAACTCGTCGTCCGGGGTCGGGACCTCGGCCGTGTCGTCCGGCGTGATGCTGAAGTAGTCGAACTGAGCCGCCAGCGGCAGCGCCTCGGTCCGGTTGGCCAGGCCGAACAGACCGATCCGGGGGTTGCTGATCCCGGCCAGCTGCTTGGTCTCCGACATCTCGGTGAAGGTCGCGCCGTCCGCGCTGTACGCCGCCTTCAGGTTCGCGCCGTCACTGGTGAACCGGACCCAGACCGTGTCCGGGTACGCCGCGCCGAGGTTGGGCGTGTTCGACGCGGTCACCTCGTTCGGCGTACCGGCTTCCTCCCGGATGAACTGGAAGATCCGGTCGGCGGCCGAGGGAGCACCGGTCGAGCGGCCCTGCAGCACCATCTTGGCGTAGTTGTCGTCGTCGCCGTACACGATCAACCCGGCCTGCTGGTAGGCCAGGCGGGCCGGCATCGTCAGCTTCGCGGTGGCCTGCCAGGCTCCGGCGGGCAACGGCTGCAGCACGATGTTCGGCGTACCGGTGTTGCCGGTGCCGTAGATGTCGGTCGCCGTCAACGGCAGCACCAGGTTGCCACCGGCAACCGACAGCTCCTGGTTGCCCCGGACGACCGCACTCCACCGGCCGGTGTCGAGCGTCGTGCCCTCGAAGCCGTCCGAGCGCCCGGTCAGACACGTCGGCGGCGCCGGGGTGTCCACCTTGATCGCGATCTTCGCGGTGCCCTTCGCACCGCGCGCGTCGGTCACCGTGACGGTCGCCGTGAAGGTGCCGGCGGTCGTGTAGGTGTGGCTCGGGTTCTCGCCCGTCCCCGTCGCGCCGTCGCCGAAGCTCCACGCGTACGACAACGGAAGGTCGCCCTCGGGATCGGTGGCCGAGGAGGTGAAGTCCACCTTCAACGGCGCCTTGCCCTGGACCGTCGACGCGCTTGCCGTCACGGCCGGCCGCTGGTTCTCGGTGACGCCCTTGCCGACGAACTTCACCCAGTTGACGTTCAGCTGCCCCGTCGTCTTGACGAAGTACAGCGGACCGCTGGTCAACGAAGCGCCACTGACCGCTGCCGAGAAGTTCCCGTACGTCTGCCAGGCACCGGTCGGCGTGACCTGGATAGTCGCGACGATCGGCCCGTCGGTCGGTGAGCCCTGCCGGACCTGCACGGTCGCGCCCGCGTCCGGCGAGGCCGCCCGCAGCTCGATCCGGTCGATCCCGGTCAGGTTGGTGGGCTTCCAGCCCCACCAGTCGCCGTCCTCGATGAACCCGATGTTCTTGCCGCCACCGGCGGTGTCACCGGTGTCCTCGACCTGTACGCCGGGCGCGTCGCCCGGGCCGCCGGTCTCGTCGAAGTACTCCGCCTCGCGGGTCTTCGGCTGCAGCTGCACGACCTTCTCGGTCGTGATCGCGCCGGTGCCGGGAGCACCCTTGTCGGTGTACTTCACCGTCACGATGCCGAAGATGTTCGCGCCGACGTGCCCCTCGTCACCAGGAAGCGGGAACGTCCCCTCGCAGCCGTGGTACTGCTCGTACCCGTGCGCGTGCTCGTCGTGGCCCAGCGCCGGCTGGGTGATCACGTCCTGGCAGTTCACCGTCCCGTCCTCGGGATCGGTGACGGTCACCTTGTACTTGATGGTGTCGCCGAAGTCGAAGAAGCCACCGTCGAGCGGCGCCTCGATCGAGATCGTCGGAGCCGTGTTGCCGGCGGTGATGGTCCGGTTCGAGACCGCCGACCGGCCGTCGCTGTCGGTCACCGTCAACCGGGCCGTGAACACCCCGGCGGTGGTGTAGACGTGGGTCGGCTTGGCCTCGGTCGAGTCGGTCGTCCCGTTGCCGTCGAAGTCCCACGCCAGCGTGATCGGCTGCCCGTCGGGATCACGCGATCCCGTGCTGTCGAAGGCGACCGTCAACGGCACCGGCCCGGACGTCTTGTCGGTGCTGAACTGGGCGATCGGCGCCCGGTTGCCCTGGACGTAGTCGACGCGGTAGACGCCGGAGTCGGCGTTGTTGCCGCCGAACCCGCTCCCCCACTCGATCACGTACAGCGCGCCGTCCGGGCCGAACTGCAGCGCGTGCGGCCGGATGAAGTTCAGCTTGCCGAGCATCCGGGACACGTCGGCGACCTTGGACCGGTCGTCGTTGAGCTGCACGGAGAACAGCCGGCTGTCGTTCCAGTCGGCGAAGACCGCCTTGCCGTCGAAGTACTGCGGCCACTTGCGGTCGGAGTCGCTGTCCGGGTCGAACTGGTACGCGCCGCTGGTCATCGGCGCGCCACTGCCACCGATCTCCGGTACGCCGGTCGTCGACTTGCCCATCCACAGGCTGGCCGGGATCGCCGCCGGCAGCTGGGTGATGCCGGTGTTGTTCGGCGAGTTGTTCACCGGCGCGCTGCAGTTGAACGTCGCACCGGAGGTCCCGGTGGCGAAGTCGTGGTCGTTGTACGGCGTGTTGTTGCCGACGCAGTACGGCCAGCCGTAGAAGCCCGGCTTGTCCAGGATGTCCCACTCGACCCGGCCGTCCGGGCCGCGGGTCGGCGAGACCTGCCCGGCGTCCGGACCGTAGTCGGCGACGAACAGGTGGTTGGTGGTCGGGTCGATGCCGATCCGGAACGGGTTGCGGAAGCCCATCGCGTAGATCTCGGGCCGCGTCTTCGCCGTACCGGCCGGGAACAGGTTGCCGTCGGGAACGGTGTACGAACCGTCGGCCTCGATGTGGATCCGGAGCACCTTGCCGTTCAGGTTGTTGCTGTTGGCAGCGCTGCGCTGGGAGTCCCAGGCCGCGCGGCCGGCCCGCTCGTCGAGCGGCGAGTAGCCGTCGGAGTCGAACGGGTTGCTGTTGTCACCGGTGGCGACGTACAGGTTGCCGTTGTTGTCGAACTCCAGCGCGCCACCCGCGTGGCAGCACTGGTCCCGCTGGGTGTCGATCCGGATGACCTGTTTCTCGCTGGCCAGGTCGAGCGAATCGCCGTTCACCTTGAACCTCGACACCCGGTCGAAGGCCTCGGTGCCGGCCGGCGAGTAGTACAGGTACAGGAAGCCGTTGGTGTCGAAGGCCGGGTCGAGCGCGATGCCGAGCAGGCCGAACTCCTGACCGGTGTAGACGTTCAGGGTCCCCGCGGTGACCACGCTGCCGTCGGTCTTGACGATCTTCACGGCGCCGTTGCGGTCGATGTAGAAGACCCGGCCGTCCTTGGCGATGGTCAGTTCCATCGGGTTCGACGTGTCGTCGTCGAGGGCGACCTTCTGGTAGCTGTCGCTCAGCGACGCGCCGCAGTCGGCCGGCTGGACCCCCGCGGCGGTCTTGATGCCGCCGAGCAGGTGCTCACGGAACACCGGGTCGGCGTACGACTCGATCGTATGGCCCATGCCGGTGTACCACGCGCGGCCGCCGTCGTAGTCCTGGCACCACGCGATCGGGTGCTCGGCGCCCATGTTGCCGCCGGTGTACGACGTCTCGTCCATCGAGGCGAGCACGTGCACCGAGTCGCGCGGGTTGGTCCGGTAGTTGTACCACTCGTCGGTGCGGTTCCAGGTGGTCGGCGCCTCGGCGGTCGAGGGGTGTGCGTGGTCCTCGACCTTCACGTTCGCGTTCGGCGTGCCCGGCGGGTGGCTGTCGAAGTACGCGCCGACGAGCTTGCCGTACCAGGGCCACTCGTACTCCGTGTCCGAGGCCGCGTGCACGCCGGCGTACCCGCCGCCGCCCTGGATGTAGCGCTCGAACGCCGCCTGCTGGTCGGCGTTCAGCACGTCACCGGTGGTCGACATCCAGATGACCACCTCGTACTTGGCCAGCTCGGTGTCGTTGAACATCGCCGCGTCCTCGGTCGCGGTGACGGTGAAGTTGTTGGCGGCCGCCAGGTCCTTCACGGCCTGGATCCCGGCCGGGATCGCGTCGTGCCGGAACCCGGCGGTCTTGCTGAAGATCAACGCGTTGAAGGTCTCGTCGCCGTGGCCCGGGTGGGCGCGCGCCGGTAAGGCACTGAGCGGGATCGCCAGGGTGGCGATCAGCGCCAGCAGCACGGCACGGACAACCGTGCCGTGCAGACGCCTGCGTAGCTGGTGCATGAGGGTGCTCCTTATGGGTCGGATAAGGTGCGCGCTCCATCGGTTTCCGGGGCGGGTCCCCGGGCGTCGGCCCTGGTACAGCTACTGCGTGGTGGTGGTCAGCGGACGCCGAGCAGGTGCTCCATCGCCAGCTGGTCGAGCTTCTCGAAGCCGAGGCCACGAGCCGCCAGTGCTTCGGGGTCGTAGGTTGCCTTGCGCAACTCGTCGAGGGACTCGCCCGCGCCGAGCGTCGGCTGGGACAGGTCCGCGACCCGGGCCGCGGCCAGGGCCTCCTGGACCTCGGGGTCGGCCCGGAACGCGGCCACCTTCTCGCGCAGGATCAGGTAGTTGCGCATGCAGCCGCGCGCGGTCTCCCAGACACCGTCCAGGTCCTCGGTGCGCGGCGGCTTGTAGTCGAAGTGGACGTAGCCGTCGTACCCGGGCTGCCCTTCGGCCCCCTGCAGCACGTCGACGGTCCAGAACGCCTCCCGCAGGTTGCCGGCGCCGAAGCGCAGGTCCTGGTCGAAGCGCGGCCCGTGCTGCCCGTTCAGGTCGATGTGGAACAGCTTGCCGTGCCACAGCGCCTGGGCGATCCCGTGCGCGTAGTTCAGGCCGGCCATCTGCTCGTGCCCGACCTCGGGGTTGATCCCGACCAGTTCGGGGTGCTCGAGGTCGTTGATGAACGCGATCGCGTGCCCGATGGTCGGCAGCAGGATGTCGCCGCGCGGCTCGTTCGGCTTCGGCTCCAGAGCGAACCGGATGTCGTAGCCCTGCTCACGCACGTACGTCGTGAGCAGGTCCATCGACTCCTTGTACCGGTCCATCGCGGCCCGGACGTCCTTCGAGCCGCCCGACTCCGCGCCTTCGCGGCCGCCCCACAGCACGTACGTCGTGGCGCCGAGCTCGGCGGCCAGGTCGACGTTGCGCAGGATCTTGGCCAGCGCGTACCGGCGGACGTCGCGGTCGTTGGCGGTCAGGCCACCGTCCTTGAACACCGGGTGGGCGAACAGGTTCGTGGTGGCCATCTCGACCACCAGGCCGGTGTCGGCCAGTGCCTTGCCGAACCGCGCGAGCACCGCCTGGCGCTGCGCGTCGTCCGGGACCAGGTCGTCGTCGTGGAAGGAGACCGCGGCGGCGCCCAGCTCGGCGAGCTTCTCGACCGCCAGCACCGGGTCGAGCGGTGCGCGGACCGCCGTACCGAAGACGTCGACGCCTTCCCAGCCGACCGTCCACAGTCCGAACGAGAACTTGTCGGCCTTGCTCGGGGTGTATGCGTTCACTCTGGAATCTCCTGCCATTGTCGGGAGTTCGAGCTGTCCTCGACGGCCGCCAGGACGCGCTGGACCTGCAGGCCGTCGGCGAACGACGGCTCCGGGTCCTTGCCCTCGGCAATCGCCGTGACCAGGTCGACCACTTGGTGGGTGAAGCCGTGCTCGTACCCGAGCAGGTGACCCGGCGGCCACCAGGCCGCGACGTACGGGTGCACCGGCTCGGTGGCCAGGATGCGCCGGAAGCCCGCGGTCTCGGGGTCCTCGGTCGCGTCGTAGTAGTGCAGCAGGTTCATGTCCTCGAAGTCGAAGGCCAGGCTGCCCTTCGACCCGTTGATCTCGATCCGGATCGCGTTCTTGCGGCCGGTGGCGAACCGGGTCGCCTCGAAGACGCCGAGCGCGCCGCTGCGGAAGTTCGCGATGAACACCGCCGCGTCGTCCACGGTGACCGGACCACGCTCGGTGCTCGCCGTACCGGACAGGCCGCTGTGCGCCTCGGCCTTCGGACGCTCCTTGACGAACGTCTCCAGCCGGCCGCTGACCTCGGCGATCCGGTCGCCGGTGATGAACTGGGTCAGGTCGACGATGTGCGCGCCGATGTCGCCGAGCGCGCCGGAGCCGGCTTTCTCCTTGTCGAGGCGCCACGACAGCGGCGCCTCGGGGTCGGCGATCCAGTCCTGCAGGTACTGCGCCCGGACGTGCCGGACGGTACCGACCTTGCCCTCGGCCACGAGTTTGCGGGCCAGCGCGATCGCCGGGACCCGCCGGTAGGTGAACCCGACCATCGACCTGACCCCGCCGGCCGCCGCCTTGGCCGCCGCGGCGGCCATCGCCTCGGCTTCCGCGACGGTGTTGGCCAGCGGCTTCTCGCACAGCACGTGCTTGCCGGCCTCGAGCGCGGCGATCGCGATCTCGGCGTGGCTGTCGCCCGGCGTACAGACGTCGACCAGCTGGACGTCGTCACGCTCCAGTAGCTTGCGCCAGTCGGTCTCGGTCGTGCTCCAGCCGAGCTTGCCCGCGGCCTCCTGCACCGCCTCGGCGTTGCGGCCGCACAGGACGTTCAGGTCCGGGTGCAGCGGCAGGTCGAAGAAGCGCGGTGCGTTGCGCCAGGCCTGCGAGTGGGCGGCCCCCATGAAGGCGTAGCCGATCAGGCCGATGCCCAGGTTCGTCATACCGTGTTGTCCCTTTCTCAGCTTTCGCGGTGTTGGTCAGCTTTCGAAGGCGGTCGGGAGGTACTGGTCCACGTTGTCCTTGGTGACGACCGGCGCGTACAGCTGGACGGTGCGCGGGACCTCGACCTCGACCAGGTCACCGAGCGACTTCTTCTGCACCAGCAGGCGGGCCAGCCGGACGCCGTCGGCGCCCTGGGTGGACGGGTAGATGACCGTGGCCCGCATCACCGTGTTGCCGGCCTTGATGTCGCGCATCACGTTCGCCGAGCCGGCGCCGCCGACCATGAAGAACTCCTTGCGACCGGAGTTCTTGATCGCAGCCAGCACGCCGACACCCTGGTCGTCGTCGTGGTTCCAGATCGCGTCGATCTTCGGCGCGGCCTGGAGCAGGTTCGCGGCGGCCTTCTCACCGGACTCGACGGTGAACTCGGCCGGGACGCGGTTGCTGACCTTCAGGCCGCAGTCGGCGAGCGCTTCCTTGAAGCCCTGGCTGCGGGCCTGGGTCAGCGGCAGCGAGTCGATACCGGCGATCTCGGCGACCACCGCGTCGGTCTTGCCCTTCAGCTCCTGGCAGATGTAGGTGCCGGCCGAGACGCCCATGCCCTTGTTGTCACCGAGCACGGTGGTCCGGGCGGCGAAGGTGCTGCCGAACTCGCGGTCGACGTTGACCACGATGATGCCGGCGTCCATCGCCTTGGTGGCGACCGCGGTCAGCGCGGCGCCGTCGAACGGCAGCAGCACGATCGCGTCGACCTTCTGGTTGATGAAGGTCTCCACCTGGCTGATCTGCAGGTTGACGTCGTTGGTGCCCTCGGCCACCACCAGCTCGACGTCGGAGAACTTCTTCGCCTCGGCCTGGGTGGCCTTGGTGATCGCGCCCATCCAGCCGTGGTCGGCGGCCGGTGCGGAGAAGCCGATCTTGACCTTCTTGCCCGGTTCGTCGTTCTTGCCTCCGGCCACGGCCTGGGTGGCGCCGGTGTCGGAGGTCTTCTCGGCCTCCGGGGTGTTGCTGGTGCAGGCGATCAGCGCCAGCGAGCTCAGGCCGGCGATACCGGCAACCTTCAGGAACCGCGCGGGTCGTGCGGACATCATCGTCCTCCAATGTGCGAACTGCTCTACAGGGGTTACGAAACTCATGGGGTGGTGGCGCGGGCGGCCAGGCGCTGCTGGAGGAGGACCGCGATCACGATGATCAGGCCCTTCGCCACCGACTGCGCGGAGATGCTCAGGTTGTTCAGGGTGAAGACGTTGTTCAGGGTGGTGAAGATCAGGACGCCGAACACGGTGCCGACGATCGTGCCGCGGCCGCCGGACAGCAGCGTGCCGCCGATCACCACCGCCGCGATCGCGTCCAGCTCGTACAGCTGGCCGTGCGTCGAGCTGCCGGTCGTCGTACGGGCCATCAGCATGACGGCGGCGATGCCGCAGCACAGGCCCGCGAGGACGTAGAGCGCGACGGTGTGCCGCTGGACCTTGATGCCGGCCAGGCGGGCCGCTTCGGCGTTGCCGCCGACCGCGAACGTCCGGCGGCCGAAGGTGGTCCGGTTGAGCAGCACCCAGCCGAGCGCCGCGACGATCACGAACATCCAGACCAGGACCGGTACGCCGAGGAACGAGCCGCCGAAGAAGTCGAGGAACGGGTTGACGGTGATGATCTGGGTCTTGCGGTCGGAGATGATCTCGGCCAGACCGCGCGCCCCGGCCAGCATCGCCAGCGTCGCGATGAACGGCACGACCTTGCCGTAGGCAACGAGAAGGCCGTTCACCAGTCCGCAGGCGGCGCCGACCAGGAGCGCTGTCGAGACCATGAAGATCACGCCGTAGTCGGCGGCCATCTGCTGGGTGGCCAGGGTGGTGGCCCAGACCGAGGCCAGCGCGAGCATCGCGCCGACCGACAGGTCGATCCCGCCGCCGGTGATGACGAAGGTCATCCCGATGCTGACCACGCCGACCACCGCGGCCAGCCGCAGGATGGTGAGCACGTTGGCGCTGGTGGCGAAGGTGTCGCCGGCGGTGATCACCCCGACGATGCACAGCAGCACCAGCGCGACGACCAGGCCGACGTTGCGGCCCATCCCGGTGCGCAGGATGCTCAGCGCTCCCCCACCGTTGCGTGGCGCGCCCGGCTGGCGGGTGGTGGACTGCGTGGACGCCGTGGTCGGCACCGCGTCCTGGACCTTGTCACCACTTGCTGTTGCCGTTTCCGGTCGTGCGACTTCCTCACTCATCACACGGCACTTCCTTCCATCACCAGGTCGAGCACCCGGTGCTCGTCGATTTCGTGCGCGGGACCGGTGTGCACGGCCCGCCCCTCCCGCATCACCACGACCCGGTCGGCCAGACCGAGCACCTCTTCGACCTCGCTGGAGACCAGCACGATCGCGACGCCGTTCGCGGCCAGCTTGCGGATCAGCGCGTAGATCTCCGACCGGGCCCCGACGTCGACCCCGCGGGTCGGTTCGTCGAGCAGCAGCACCCGGCAGTCGCGGAGCAGCCAGCGGGCCAGGACGACCTTCTGCTGGTTGCCGCCGGACAGGTTCCGCACCGGGTGCTCCACGCCGGGTGGCCGGACGTCGAGCGCCTTGGTCAGCTCCTCGGCCGCCTTCTTCTCGGCGTGCCCGTTGAGGAACCCGCCGCTGGCGAACCGCTGCATGGTGGAGACCGTGATGTTCTTGTAGACCGCCTCGTCGAGCAGCAGCGCCTGGCTCTTGCGCTCCTCGGGCGCGAGCCCGACGCCCGCCTTGACCGCCGCCTGCACCCGGCCCGGCCGCAGCGTGACGCCGTCGACGCGGACCTCGCCGGTGGCGGCCTTGCGCGCGCCGTACACGGTCTCCAGGACTTCGGACCGGCCCGATCCGACCAACCCCGCGAAGCCGACGATCTCGCCGGCCCGCACCTCGAAGCCGATGTCCTCGAACTCGCGCGGCCGGGACAGGCCGGTCACCTCGAGCACCGTCTGCGCGTCCCCGGGGAGCGTGGCCCGGGGCGGGAACACGTACTCGATCGAGCGGCCGGTCATCAGCCGGATCAGCTCCGACGTCGGCGTCTGCCGCGCGTCGAGACCGGTCGCGACCGTCGCGCCGTCCTTGAGCACGGTGACCCGGTCGCCGATCTCGCGGATCTCCTCCAGCCGGTGGGAGATGTAGATCACCGCCACGCCGCGGGCGGTGAGGTCGCGGATCACGCGGAACAGGTTGCCGACCTCTTCGGAGTCCAGGACGGCGGACGGCTCGTCCATGACGATCAGCTGAGCGTCACGGGACAGGGCTCTCGCCATGCTCACCACCTGCTGGCCGGCGGCCGGGAGCAGCCCGACCGTGCGGCCGACCGGGATCTCGCCGTGGCCGAGGCCCTTGAGCAGCTCGCGCGCCCTGGTGTTCACCTCGTGCCGCCGGGTCAGCCCGAACCGGGCCGGCTCGTGGCCGAGGAACACGTTCTCGGCGACGGTCAGGTCGGGGACGAGGTCGAGCTCCTGGTAGATCGCGGCGATGCCGAGATCGATCGCGGCGGTCGGGCTGTTCAGCGCGACCTCGTTGCCGTTGACAACGATCGAGCCCTGGTCCGGCTGGTGCGCGCCGGTCAGGACGCGGATCAGCGTCGACTTGCCCGCGCCGTTCTGGCCGAGCAGGCAGTGCACCTCGCCCCGGCGGACGTCGAGATCGACGCCGTCCAGCGCCCGGACACCGGGAAACTCCTTCACGATCCCGGTCATCCGCAACAGTTCTTCGTCGGCCACCCCATCACCTTTCCCACTCACCCCGGTGTTCTGACTGCTCATTGCGCGACTCCCGTGGCCTCGCGACCGATCAGGGTCGGGTCCAGGAAGACCTGGTCGAGCGAGATCTGGGCCCCGCCGCGGACCGCGGCGGTGAACCCGAGCTCCGACTGCACCACCCGGCAGCCGCCACCGTCGGGAGCGATCACGCGATCGCGGATCGCGTTCTCCAACGGTTCCTTCAGCCACGGGCCGAGGACGGCGAAGTACCCGCCGAGCACCAGGACGTCCGGGTTCAGGATGTTCACCAGGATCGCGCCGCCGATCCCCAGCCAGGTGCCGACCTCGGCGAGCGCGCGCAGGGTCCGCGCTCCCCCGGCCTCGGCCCGCCGGGTGATCTCCGCCAGTCGCTGCTCGACGTCCATCGACGGGTCGCGGACCGGGTCGTCGGCGTCGGTCGCCTTGTTCAGCAGGGCGGTCAGCCCGACGACGGTCTCCCAGCACCCCGTCCGGCCGCAGCCGCAGATCCCGCCGGCGGGCGCGACCGGCATGTGCCCGACCTCGCCGCTGAACCCGCGGCCGCCGAGCAGCAGGTGCCCGCCGGCGACCACGCCGCCACCGACACCGATCGCGCCGGTCAGCAGGACGATGTCCTCGACGGTGCTGCCGGACTCCTTGCGCAGTTCCGAGTACGCCGCCAGCGCGGCCAGGTTCGCCTCGTTGTCGACGCGGACCGCGTACGCCGGACCGCCGAGCCGCTCGCGCATCTCGTCGACGATCTGCAGCTCACCCCAGCCCAGGTTCGGCGCGAGCTTGAGCGAACCGGTCGTCCCCTGCACCAGCCCCGGCACCGCCAGCGTCACGCCGGCGGTCTGGCCGCCGCGCGCGTCGACCGCGGTCACGGCTTCCTGGACCAGCGTCGCCAGGTGGTCGAGCGTCGTACCGGGGTCGAGGTGGGCCACGTCGAGCGGGACGCGGCGTTCGATCAGGGTGTCGCCGCTGAGGTCGAGCGCGGTGACGGCGAGGTAGTCGACGTTGACCTCGGCGCCGACGCCGCAGACCGCGCTGCCGTCGAGCTCGACCAGTTGCCCAGGGCGACCAAGGGCGCCGCGCTCGGACTCGGCGCGACCCTCCCGGAGCAGACCGCGCTCGACGAGCTCGGCGACCAGGCTGGAGACGGTGGCCTTGTTCAGGCCGGTGTCCGCGGCGATGCGGGCCCGCGACTTCGGGCCGTCGGAGCGGACGTGCCGGAGGACGACGGAGAGGTTGTTGCGGCGCAGCGAAACGTGGTCGGCGGCAACCACCCCACCGCCCGGCCGAGTGCCGTCGGTCAGCGTCACAGAACCCCCACCCCTTCTCCCCCGACAGGAGAACGGCACCGGCGTTGTGACGCCGGTCACAGACTTTGTCTGTTGAGCCAACAAACTAAGTACGCCGTCACGCCGCGTCAAGATGTTGCGCCCATGTTTCTCGAAGATGACGGCCAGCGAGGGAACGGTCTCTCTTCGGATGCAGTCACCTTGTTGCAAAGTTTCGTCCGGTTCTTGCGATGAAGTCTTGCGCTCTCAAGCGACCGTTTGTACGCTCGGCGCCACTCTCCGCAGTCCTGTCCGCCCATCCAGGAGCCTGCACAATGGCACTCACACGACGTACCTTCCTGGCCGCCTCCGCGGCCGCAGCGGCCGCCGCTTCGTCGGCGGGAACCGCTCTGTCCGCCTCCGCGACGGCCGCGGCCAGCCCGCCCGGTGACGTGGTCGGCAAGATCACCGTCGGGTACCAGGGCTGGTTCGCCTGCGCCGGCGACGGCGCCCCGATCAACGGCTGGTGGCACTGGAGCAGCAACTGGGGCCAGCCGCCCTCGCCGACCAACAACGCGCTCGGCAGCTGGCCGGACGTCCGCGACTACACGGCGACGTACCAGACGGCGTACGCGAACCTCGGCAACGGCCGGCCGGCGAAGCTGTTCTCGTCGTACGACCAGCAGACGGTGAACACGCACTTCCAGTGGATGCAGCAAAACGGCTGCGACACCGCGGCGCTGCAGCGGTTCAACCCGTTCGGCGGTGAGGGCCCGACCCGCGACGCGATGGCGGCGAAGGTGCGCCAGGCCGCCGAGCAGTACGGGCGGAAGTTCTACATCATGTACGACGCGACCGCGTGGCAGAACATGCAGTCGGAGATGAAGCAGGACTGGATCGACAAGATGCGCGCGTACACGGCCTCGCCGGCGTACGCGAAGCAGAACGGCAAGCCGGTCGTCTGCATCTGGGGCTTCGGCTTCAACGAGGCGAACAAGGCGTGGCCGGCCTCGGTCTGTCTGGACGTCGTGAACTGGTTCAAGAACCAGGGCTGCTACGTCATCGGCGGTGTGCCGACGCACTGGCGGCGCGGGGTCGAGGACTCGCGGGCCGGCTACCTGGACGTCTACCACGCCTTCAACATGCTCTCGCCGTGGATGGTCGGCCGGATCAGCGACGTCGCCGGCGCGGATCACTACTACAACAACGTGAACCAGCAGGACCAGGCCGACTGCAACGCGTTCGGGATCGACTATCAGCCGTGCGTGATCCCGGGCGACCTGCAGTCCGGGCACCGGCGGCACGGCGACCTGATGTGGCGGCAGTTCTACAACCTCACCCGGGTCGGCGTGCAGGGCATGTACATCTCGATGTTCGACGAGTACAACGAGGGCAACCAGATCGCCAAGACCGCCGAGAGCTCGGCCTGGATCCCCAACGGGTCAGGGATCCGGGCGCTCGACGAGGACGGTACGGCGTGCTCCTCGGACTACTACCTGCGGCTGACCAACGACGGCGGCCGGATGTTCAAGGGCCAGATCGCGCTCACCCCGAACCGGCCGACGCCGCCGATGCCCGCGCAGGGCAGCGGCGGGGTGATCTTCTACGAGCACGTCGACTACCTCGGTACGGCGGGCGCCGCGCTTGCCAAGGGCAACTACACCCGCGCGCAGCTGCAGGCGGCCGGCGTCCAGGACAACTGGGCGTCGTCGGTGCGGATCCCGTCCGGGTGGACGGTCACGGCGTACGCCGAGGACAGCTTCGGCGGGCAGTCGTGGACGTGGACGTCGAACACGCCCAACTTCACCACGCTGTCGCCGAACGCGAACGACCACCTGACGTCCTGCCGGATCTCCTGACGACGCTCGGGTCCCCCGGCCTGTTGCCGCCGGGGGACATCGTTCAGTACCGGGTTTCGCTTGCTTCGAGCAACGGGTTGGCGGCGGAGGCGCGGCCGTCCACGGTGGCGCCGGCGAACTGGAGGCTCGGGGCGAGGAGGCGGTTGTTCTCGGCGGGGAAGTTCAGCGTCGGGGCCGAGAGCTCGTCGAGCGTGCTGCGCTGCGCGTCGGTGAGGGTGACGTCCAGCGCGCGGAGGTTGGTCTCGAGCTGATCCATCCGGCGGGCGCCGATCACGGTGGAGGTGACGCCGGGCCGCCCGGTCACCCAGGAGAGCGCGATCTCGGCCGCCGTCGTACCGGCTTGCTCGGCGACTGCGTTGACGGCGTCGATCACGACGTACTCCGCCTCGCTCGGCATCCGGCCGCGGGTGGTGTCGACGTCCTTGGTGGTGCTGGAGTACTTGCCGGACAGGAAACCGCCGTTGAGCGGCGACCACGGCATCACGCCCATCCCCAGCGCCTCGGCCATCGGGATCAGCTCACCTTCGGAGGTGCGCTCGAGCAGGGAGTACTGCAGCTGAAGCGCGATGATCGGCGACCAGCCGCGCAACTGCGCGATCGTGGCCGCCTGCGCGGTGGCCCAGGCCGGGACGTCGGAGAAGCCGACGTACCGGATCTTGCCGGCGGCCACCAGGTCGTCGAGGGCTCGCAGCGTCTCCTCGACGGGCGTCACCGGGTCGAAGTTGTGCAGCCAGTAGAGGTCGACGTAGTCGGTGCGCAGGCGGCGGAGCGAGTTCTCGAGCTGTTGCACGATCGCCTTACGGCCCGGCCCGCCGCCGTTGGGATCGTTCGGGTACAGGTTGCCGAAGAACTTGGTCCCGAGGACGACGCGGTCGCGGCGTGAGGACTGACCGTTCAGGTGGTCGCCGACGATCTGCTCGGCGTGGCCGTTGGTGTAGATGTTCGCGGTGTCGACGGAGTTGCCGCCGCGGTCCAGGTACGTCGCGAGGATCTTCGTGGACTCCTCGGGGCTGCTGCCCCAGCCCCAGTCGTCGCCGAAGGTCATCGTGCCCAGGGTGAGCGGACTGACCCGCAGGCCGGAGCGGCCGAGGGTGCGGTAGGAATCGAGCGGCATGAGTGCGAGCCTCCAGGTTTTCGGTGGTGACTCCAGTGGATCGCCCGCACCGGCCGTTCCCTAGACCGATGCGGGCGATCAAGTGCACGATCCGCTCACCTTTGCTTGGCCCGATGTGCTTCACTCGGACCATGGACCAGCTGGGTGAGCTCGGCCGCCGGATCGAGTCGCTTGCCGGAGGCAACATGCGGCCGCGGTGGATCGACGGAGTGCTGGTGTTCGCCGCGGGCCGGGTGACCGAACCGACGATCTCGGTCACCGAACCGATGCTTACGCTGGTCGTGCAGGGGGTCAAGCAGACGATGCTCGGCGACCACGTCTTCGAGCACGGACCCGGTCAGGTCGCGGTGGTGACCGTCGACCTTCCGCTGACCGGGAGGATCGTCCGGGCTTCGGCGACCGAGCCCTTCCTCGCGCTGGGGCTCCGGCTGGAGCCGACCACGATCGCGCAGCTGCTGGTCGACGGCGGCCCGACCGCGATCCGTCCGCACGACGGTCCGGGGCTCGCGGTCAGCGACGCGGACGACAGACTGCTCGACGCCCTGGTCCGGCTGGCGCGACTGCTGGACTCACCGCGGGACCGGCAGGTGCTGGCGCCCGGCGTACGGCGGGAGATCCACTGGTGGCTGCTCAACGGCCCGCAAGCGGCGATGATCCGGCAGGCCGGCTCGGCCGACAGCCGGCTGGCGCTGGTCGCGCGGGCGATCGCGTGGATCAAGGAGCGGTCCGACCGGGTGATCCGGATCGCGGACCTCGCCGAGGACGTCGGGACCAGCGTGTCCTCGCTGAACCGGCACTTCCGGGCAGTGACGGCGATGAGCCCCCTGCAGTACCAGAAGCAGATCCGGTTGCAGAAGGCTCGCCTCGCGCTGCTGGCCGCGCCGCACGACGTGGCGGCCGTCGGGTACGCCGTCGGCTACGACAACCCGTCGCAGTTCAGCCGCGAGTACCGGCGGATGTACGGCGCTCCGCCGGGGCGGGACGCCGTACGGCTGCAGACGATGGCGATCGTGCAGGAGTAGGTCTGTTGCGGTGTCAGAGGAGCTCGAGGCTGTCGGTGGCCAGGGTGATGACGGCTCCGTCGAGGTGAAGGCGGCAGGCGATGGCGTGGCCGGCGCAGGTGAACAGGGCCGGGCCGGCGACGTCGACGACCTTGTAGGCGACCGGCTGCGCGCAGCGCTCGGTCGGGCCCTGCTGCTCGTGGCGGCAGCCGAGGACATGGCAGGTGGCCACGTCGCCGACGTTCATCAGGGTGAGGCCGTGCTCGGGGCAGACGCCCCAGGTCACGCCGCAGACCTGCCCTTCGCTCGCGGCGAGGCGGACCAGGCTGCCGGCCGTCGACTGCAGTTCGCTGGCCACGGCGCGGAACGTCTCGACGGCTTCATCGAGATCGCGCCGGAGCTGGCGTGACGCGACCGTCTCGGGCATGCCCTGGGTCGCGGCGAGCAGATCCTCCGACAGCGCCTTCGCGGCCAGGGCGATCTCGTCCACCCGGACCGGCGTACCGAATCCTGCCTGGCGTGGGGCGACCGTGACCGGGCGTCCGTTGGCGGTGGCGATCTGCTGCCAGCTCGGGGGCTCCGGAGAGCGCTCCCCCGCGTTCTCGGGCGGCTTGACGCCGGCCGTCTCAACCGTGCTCACTCGGGCGGTCTCACCTGTTCTCGCTGGGGCGGCCTGACCGGTCTTGGGTCCGGCGGTCTCGTCCGTCTTGGGCCCGGCGGTTTCGTCCGTCTTGGGCTGCCGGCGCGCCGGTGTCTTGTCCTCGGCGGTGGGCCGGGCGGTCGTCGGCTTGTCGCCGGCTGGTTGCGCGTCGGCCGGCTGGGCGTCGGCCGGCTGGGCGGTGGTCTCACCAGGACCGCCGCCGGGCTCGTCGAAGAAGCCGTTCGGCGGTCGACTGGGCTCGTTTCCACCGGCCACGACCTGGGCGCCCCACCCGGGTTCGCCCTGGTGGCCGGCGTCCGTCGTACCGTTCGACCAGCGCGACCGCTCGGTGTCGCCGCGGTTCGCTCGTTTGGCTCTCGCCATTCGCCGCCCCCTGATGACGTATCTCCCCCGGTGGCCGATGGTGCCATGCCCGCAGGGGGTGCGGCCAGAGCAAATCACCGAGCGTCACACAGGGCTGTCCAAGCCTTGCGTAGAGCAACGACCCCAGCCGGTGCGGCCGCGTTGGCGCGACCGGCACCTCGTCGACATGAACAGTGCCCGCACCGCTCAGGCCCCAATCACATCAGGGGAATTCCCAACGCGCCCTTAACACTTGCCGTCAGCACGTGTCGGTAACCACACGCTGTGAAACCGAGGGTCCTGTCAGCGCTGTGAGTTACATCGAAAATTGATATGGTTGTGGTCGTGCCGGAACCGACGCCCGAGCTGGACGACCTGACCACCGCGATCGAGGACTTCACCACGATCTTCATCCGGCTGCCCTCGGTCCGCCGGTTCAACTTCTCCACGCTGTCGGTCTTGCACACGCTCGCGCGCCGCGGCCCGCTGCGGCTGACCGACCTGACCGCCACCGAGCAACTCAAGCAGCCGGCCCTGACCAGCCTCGTCGCCAAGCTGGAACGCGACGGGCTGGTCTCCCGCGCTCCCGACCCCCGGGACGGCCGCGCGGTGCTGCTCTCGCTCACCGACGAAGGGCAGGCGATCGTGGACTCCCGCCGCGTCAGCCGCGTCGAGCGCCTGGCCGAGCTGGTGGACCAGCTGAGCGACGAAGAACGCGCTCTCCTGAGCGACTCCGCGCGGGTCCTGAAACGCCTGACCGAGATCGCCACCCTGTGAGGACACGATGACCTTCCCGCTCGACCCGGCCCCGATCCATGTCGCCGACTCGGTGCTCGATGATCTCCGCGATCGGCTGCGCGCGACCAAGTGGCCGCTCGACGCCGGCAACGAGGACGGCCACTACGGCGTACGGCGTACCGAGCTGCAGGAGCTGGTCGCGTACTGGGCCGATGGGTTCGACTGGAGAGCTTCGGAGAGCGCGATCAACAAGTATGAGAACTACCGGGTCGATGTCGGTGGTGTGCCGGTGCATTTCATGCGTCGGGCGGGAGTCGGGCCGCGGCCGGTGCCGCTGATCCTCAGTCACGGCTGGCCGTGGACGTTCTGGCACTGGTCGAAGGTGATCGACCGGCTGGCCGACCCGGCGTCGTACGGGGGTGATCCGGCCGACGCGTTCGACGTGATCGTGCCGTCGCTGCCCGGGTTCGGGTTCTCCACGCCGCTGGAGCGGCCGGACATGAACTTCTGGAAGATGGCCGACGTCTGGCACGCGCTGATGACCGAGGTGCTGGGCTACGAGCGGTACGCGGCCGCGGGCAACGACGTGGGCGCGTTGGTCACCGGGCAGCTCGGGCACAAGTACGCCGACGAGCTGTACGGGATTCACATCGGGTCGGCGCTGAAGCTGTCGTTCTTCGAGGGCGAGCGCGCGTGGGACATCACCGGCGGGCGACCGATTCCTGACGGCGTACCTGACGAGGTCCGGGCGCGGATCCTCGAGGTGGAACGCCGCTTCGCCGTCCATCTGTCCGCGCAGATGCTCGCGCCGTCGACGCTCGCGTACGGGTTGTCCGACTCCCCCGCCGGGCTGCTCGCATGGTTGCTGGAGCGTTGGGACAAGTGGTCCGACGACGGCGGGGACGTGCAGAGCGTCTTCTCGAAGGACGAGTTGTTGACCCACGCAACGATCTACTGGGTGGGCGGTTCGATCGAGACGTCGATGCGGACGTACGCCAACAACAACCGTTACCCGTGGACGCCGTCGCACGATCGGTGGCCGGTCGTTGAAGCGCCGACCGGGATCACGTTCGTCGACTACGAGAACCCGCCGGGGGTGCGGACCGGCGAGGAGCGGATCGCGAACTTCCTGGCCGGCGACCGGGCGGCTTGGTACAACCACACGCAGATCACCTGTCATCCGCGCGGCGGGCACTTCATTCCGTGGGAGATCCCGGCGGAGTGGACGGACGACGTACGCCGGACGTTCCGGGGTCTTCGCTGATCAGGTTCTCGCGAAGGAACTGGACCACGCGGGTGCGGGCGGCCAGCGCTGGATGACCGGGGGTCTCGCGGACCTCGGCGGTGAGGACCTGGTGGGCTCCCTTGGAGAAGCCGCCGGGGTTGCCCGGGCCAGAGTCGAGCTCGATCACCTCGAAGGCGTCGCCGAGCTGCTCGCGCAGGGTCGCGAAGCGTTCCGCCGGTACGGCGCGGTCCTTGGTGAAGCGCAGGCCGAGCACGCAGAGGCCGTCGGTGCGCGTGCGCTCGGCAATGTGCTCGAGCTCCTGCCGCGAGACCCCGGGATCGCGCCGCCGCGCGGCACCGAGCGGGAACGGCGTCGCCGGCTGGCTCATCACCGGCGCCCGGACCACGTCGTCCACCGCCGTCGCCAACGCGAACCCACCGGTGAAGCACATCCCGATCACACCGACGCCGCGCCCCGGCGTACGGGCTGCCAGCTCGGCGGCGACCGCGCGCAGGTACCGCGTGATCGGCCGCTCGGCGTCGACCGCGAACGCCCGGAACTCCTTCGACACACACAGCCGTGCGAACACGCCCATCGTGTAGCCGGCCGTCTCCTCCCGCCCGGGCGTGCCGAACGGCGACGGTACGACGACCGTGAACCCCTCCGCGACCAGGTGCTCAGCCAGGCCGAGCACCTCCGGCGTGATCCCGGGGATCTCCGGGATCAGTACGACGCCGGGCCCGGAGCCCTTCTCGTAGCAGTCGAAGGTCAGCCCGCCCCCGGTGAACGGCGCCTTCTTCCACCCGGCCAGGTCGGACCTCGGTGCATCAGCCATCGTCGCGCTCCTTGAAGATTGCACGTATTGACATCTCGGTGCCCCCGAAACTGTCCCCCAGCTCTGACATACTCCGGCGCAGAATGTCACTCTGAGACCCTTGGGGGGGTCCCCGCAATGCCCATCCGCCCGTCCCACCTCCTGAAACTGGGCCTGCCGGCCGCGCTCGTCGCGACCACCTTGGTCACCGTCACCGGTTCGTCGGTGTCCGCGGCCGAGCCGAAGCCCTTCTACAACGCCTTCCAGGTCCCGGCCCGTCCGGCCACCGCCGCCGTCGAGGCCTATGACCCGCACTCTGTCCTGGTGAAGTTCTCGCCCAAGGCGAGCGCGTCCGCCCGTTCGACGGTCCTTGCCAAGCACAACAGCCGGCAGGCCTCCGCTCCGGTCGACGGCGACTACGCGACCGTGACCAGCAACGCCGCCGCGCCCGAGCTGCTGAAGAAGCTGCGCGCCGAGTCGAGCGTCGAGGTTGCCTCGCTCAACTACCTGCGGACCAGCGCCGCGACGCCGAACGACGAGTACTACCGTTCCGACCAGGCGTACCTGTCGACCATCCGGATGCCGCAGGCCTGGGACCTGTCCAAGTCCGCCGGCAGCCAGACCGTCGCCGTACTGGACACCGGAGTCGACGGCGGCCACCCGGAGCTGGCCGGGCGTGTCTACACGGGCTACAACGCGATCAACCCGAAGGCGTCGGCGAACGACGACAAGGGTCACGGCACCATGGTGGCGGGCATCATCGCCGCGAACACCAACAACGCCCGCGGCATCGCCGGCGTCGCGTGGAACGCGAAGATCCTGCCGGTGAAGGTGCTCGACAGCACCGGTACGGGCAGTGACTCGAGCGTCCTGGCCGGGATCAACTGGGCCGCCTCGCACGGCGCCCGGGTGATCAACATGTCCCTGGGCGGTCCGAGCTACAACGCGGTCGTGCACGACGCGGTGAAGAAGGCCGTTGCCAAGGGCATCGTCGTCGTCGCTTCCTCGGGCAACGAGTACGACAACGTACCGAACTACCCAGCCGCCTTCCCGGAGGTCATCTCGGTCGGTGCCACCGACAACAACGGCGTCCTGACGGCGTTCAGCTCGTGGGGCGACTCGGTCGACATCGCGGCTCCGGGCTGGAACATCCTGTCCACCGGCCCGCGCGCACTGACCGACCCCGACTACCTGCCGTACTGGGGTGGTAGCGGCACCTCCTTCTCGGCGCCGATGGTGGCCGCCGTCGCCGCGATGGTGCGCAACAAGTACCCGAGCTGGACGCCGGCTCAGGTCGAGGCGCAGCTCAAGAACACCGCCCGAGACGCGGGCCCCCGCGGCCGTGACCCGTTCTACGGCGCCGGGGTGCTCGACGCCGCGAACGCGCTCGGCGCGACCTGGGCCCCGGAGTTCTGGGCCGCCGGGCCGGACGGCAACGACGTACCGGTCCGAGCGACCGCGATGGCGCACGCCTCGATCACCGGCGCGATCGGCACCGAGGGTGAAGAGGACTGGTACTCCGCCCAGTCGAGTGCCGCGCGCAACGTCCTCGTGACATTGACGCAGCCGGCCTACGACCCGAACCGGCCCCAGAACATCGACCCGATCCTGTGGATCTACAACGCCCAGCTCCAGCTCATCGGTTTCGCTGACGCCAGTGACAGGAAAGCCGAGACCGTCAGGCTGACGCTGCCGGCGGGGCGCGCGTACATCAAGGTGACCAACTTCAACGGCTCGCGCGACAGCCGTCCGTACACGCTGTCCGTCGGTGCCAGCTCGACTGGTGGATCGTCCGTCGGTGCTCGCTACTGGGTCCGCGACACCGCCCCGGCCGACCTGACCGGCGGCGTGCCGCAGACCTACTCCCCCACGTTCACCTTCGAGCGTGAGCTGTCCGCGGCGAGCGTGAACTCGACGACGGTCCGCCTGCTGCACGGCAAGACCGGCGCCGTCGTCCCGAGCACCGTGTCGTACGACCCGGCGACCAAGCGGGTCACGATCGACCCAACCGCGACGCTGCAGGACAACACGCCGTACCGGGCGGTCGTCGGCGCGGTGAAGGACGCGGGCGGCGCGACCATGCCGGGCTCGTACTTCGTCTTCTTCCGCACCGTCGACGTCGCCCCGGCGCCGATCACCAACTTCACCGTGACGGGGCAGTACGCCGCGGCCGCGATGAAGTGGACGCTGCCGGGGATCACCGACCTCGACCAGGTCGTCGTACGGCGTAACGCCGGGACCGTCGCTCCGGGCGCTCCGAACACCGGCACCTCGGCGTACATGGGTCCGGCCTCGAGCGCGACGGCGACCGGGCTGGCGAACGCGACGAGCTACGCGTTCCGCGCCTGGGTCAAGGACCGTAGCGGCAAGTGGAGCTCGTCGGTCGCGGCCAACCTGACCGGGACCTACACGACGATGACCGGCAACGCGACCGCGTTCGACTTCGGCGGCAAGGTCACGCTGAGCGGCAGCGTCGTGCGCGTCGACACCAAGGCGCCACTGGCCGGCGTCCTGGTCTCGCTGTACGGCCGGAACAAGAACAGCTCGACCTGGCGCGAGATCACCCGCGTCACGACGAGCGCGACCGGCACGTACTCGGTCACCTACCAGCCGACGTACTCCACGATCTTTGCCTGGGGCTACAACGGCTCGCCGCAGCTGCTCGGCTCCCGCACCGGTAACTGGACCACGGACGTTCGCCCGACCCTGACCGCGAGCCTGTCCGCGACGTCGATCAAACTCGGCGCCTCGACGACGCTCTACGGCTACGTCCGCCCGCAGCACGCTGGTTCGCCGGTCTACCTCCAGCGCTCCACCGGCACCACCTGGACGACGATCACGTCGACCAAGCTGAACTCGACGGGCAACTACGGCTTCTCCATCAAGCCGACGGTCCGAGCCAGCTACACCTACCGCGTCGTCTTCCAGTCCGACGGCGACCATGCCACGGGTGTCAGCCCCGCCAGAAGCTTCACGGTCAGCTGACCTCAGCTCGGTGACTCGAGCCCCCGACTCCTCGAGGAGTCGGGGGCTCGAGTGCGTTTCCGACTGATGCTCTTCGGTGCTGTGGTCGCTGTTGACGCGGGGCCCCTTACCACATCCGTACAGTCGTGTTGAGTTCGTGTGTACGACGGGTGGTGGCGCGCCGGGGGTAGTTGAACCGGTGGGCGGTGGGTGATAGATCTGAGGGTCGATTCGGTGGTTCAAACTCGAAGCCACCGCCTTGGCCTGCCTCTTGCAGGCCGTTCAGACCGGCTCCTGGCACCACGGCGGGTAGCGGGGTAAGGAGCCGACGTGCTCACCGATGACGAAGCCTCCTTCAACCTCGAACTCGACACCTCGGGCCCCGGCCCTCTGGTCCGCGTCCACGGCGACCTCGACCTGGAGACGGCCCCTGAACTCACCGGCGTGCTGAAGACGCTGCTGGGTCCGCATCCGGTTGTCGTTGATCTGACCGACGTCGAGTTCATGGACTCGTCCGGCCTCGGCGTACTGGTCGGTGCGCACAAGGAGTCCATCGCGCATGGCGGCGCGCTGATCGTCGTCGGCCCGCAGCCCCGCATCCAGAAGATCCTCCGCATCACCAAGCTGGACAAGGTCTTCACGGTCTACCCGACCCTCGACGAGCTCACCGCAGTCCTCGCCGAGCAGCAGGTCGCCGAGGCGTCTGAAGACTTCGAGCCGCAGCCCTCACAGCAGCCTCCCGCGACGTTGCAGGAGCCTGGCTCAGCCCACCCGGTAGCTCCGCGGCAGACGCCCGCCCAGCCACAGGTGCCCGGCTCGACCTACACAGCAGGTGCGTCGCAGACGCCGGCTTCGCCGCAGGAGTCCGGTTCGCCTCGCCCGTTAGCTCGCCCGCCCGTCTCGCCGCAGACGCCCGCCTCGCCGCAGATGCCGGCGTCAACTCAGGAGCACGGCTTGCCTCACTCGTCAGGTGCACAACAGGCCCCGGCCTCGCCACAGAGCGGTGGGTCGGCGTCCGCGCCGACGCCGCAGGTTGGTGGGTCGGCGCCCGCGCCGAGATCGCCGCAGGTTGGCGGGCCGGTATCTTCGCCGGCGCTGCAGGGTGGTGAGTCGGCGTCCGCGCCGAGATCGCCGCAGGACGGCGAGCCGGTGTCCGCGCCGACGCCGCTTGTTGGTGGTTCGGCGTCCGCGCCGAGATCGCCGCGCGTTGGCGGGTCGTCATCCTCCCCGGGGCTGCGGGGCGGTGAGTCGGCATCCGCACCGGGGTTGCCGGAGGTTGGTGGGGCGGCGTCTTCGCCGGGGTGGCCGCGGGATGGTGGGCCGCCGTTGGCGGAGGAGGGTGAGCGCGGATGACGCCCGGGGAGACGATTCCGGGTGAGGTCAAGGGTGCGCTGCTGGGGCAGCGGGACGGGTCGCGGTCCGGTGTGCGGGAGGAGATCGTCGAGCAGATCGGGGTCAGCATGACCGGGTCGCTCAACCTGCGGCGGTGCGTTCTGCAGTTGTTGACCGGCGTACAGCCTGAGGTGGCTGACTGGGCTGTGCTGGTGTGGGTCAACCCACGGAACGGCGCGCTCACCTTGTGGGGCGGCGATGATCCGGCGGCGACTGCTAAAAGCTCCCGCCGGGCGATTGCTGGGCAGGCCCTCGAGCGGATCCTTACTACCGGGCACACCGAGCTGCTGCATGTCGCACTCGAGGAGTCGGACGCCGGGGCCCTCGCGAGCATGGTGCCGAACGCCGTACTTCGTGAGCAGGCGGCGGCTCTTCGACCCGTCGATGTGCTTGGGCTGGGCCTGACCGCCCGTGGCGTCACGCTCGGTGCGCTGGTGATGGTCCGCGGGCAGGGGCGCGGTTTCTCCGAGGACGACGTCGCCATCGGCGAGCAGCTCGCGGCGCGTGCGTCGCTCGCTCTCGACTCCGCGCGGCTCTACGAGCAGAGCAGTCGCGTCGCCGCTGCCTTGCAGGCGAGCCTCGTACCGCCCGCTCTGCCGACGATCCCCGGCGCCGACCTCGCTGCGAGGTACCGGCCGGCGATCGAGCAGTTGGACGTCGGCGGCGACTTCTACGACGTCTTCCCCGCCGGTGACGAATGGCTTGCGGTACTCGGTGATGTTTGTGGCAAGGGCGTCGACGCCGCGGTGCTGACGGGCCGCGCCCGCCAGAGCATCCGCACAGCCGCGCACTTCGAACGCAGGCCGGGGGCGCTGCTGTCCGCGTTCAACACGGTCTTCTCCCAAGACCCGTCGAATCGGTTCATCACGCTGGTCTGCGTACGGATTCGCCCGGCCGCCGACGGCTTGTCCGCCGAGGTGGACGTCGCGGTCGCCGGTCACGCGGGCCCTGTCGTCGTCCGTGCCGACGGACGTGCCGAGCAGCTGCCGATCGAGGGCACCGTCGCCGGCGTCGTATCGGACGTGGACTATCCGACGACCACGGTGCGGCTCGAGCAGGGCGATGCGTTGCTGATGTTCACCGATGGTGTCGAGGAAGCGCGCGGTGCCGACGGGTTCTACGGAACGGATCGGCTGCTGCGGCTGCTCAGTGAGTACGCCGGTGCCGGGGCTGATGCGATCTGCGGTGCTGTCGAGCAGGACGTCGTCGAGCACCTGGACGGGCGGGCTCATGACGACATCGCGCTGCTGGCGATCAGTTGCGGGGGTTCCCTCGGATGGCGGAGCCGCGAGGCGCGGTTCACGATTGACCTCGCGCCGGCCTCGAGTGTGGGCGTGAGGTCGTGACCGTCGGGGACGGCCGGGTCACTGACATCCGCGGGGATGAGTCCGATCCCCTGTTGCTGGCCGGACCAGCGAACGACGCTCTGGTTGCCTTCGAACTGGCACTGGCCACCGTCGACACCGCGGCGGCACTGGAGGTCGTCGAAAGTCAGCTCGCGCAGGGGGTGCCGCCTGTCGTCGTACTGACTGACGTCGTCGCGACCGCTCAGCGGAATGTCGGAACGCGGTGGCAGCGCGGTGACTGGACTGTCGCCGAGGAACACGCCGCGACTGCGGTGGCTGCGGCGGCGACCGAGGCCGTTGCTCGGTACACGCGGCAGTTGCCGGTGACGCGGGGCAAGGCGTTGGTGGCGTGCGCCGAACGCGAGTGGCATGCGTTGCCGGCCATGATCATCGACTGCGCGCTCCGGGCCGACGGCTGGGACACGACGTTGCTGGGAGCCTCGACTTCGCCGCTGCGGCTCGGCCAGTACCTGCAGGATCTTGGGCCGGACGCGTTGGCCGTGAGCTGCTCGATGCTGGGCGCTCTCCCAACGACCCGGCGCTTCGTCGAAGCCAGTACGACGGCGGGAATCCCGATCGTTGTTGGCGGCGCGGCGTTCGGGCCGGACGACGTACGCGCTCGCGCGCTGGGGGCGACTGCCTGGGCTGCGGATGCGCAGAGCGCCGTACTGGCTGCGCGTGAGCTGCCGACCGTTGTGCAGGCTGCCGCTCCGCTGCCTGTCGAGGCGACTGCGGAGCAGGCGACGCTGGAGCTGTCGCATCGAGAGCTCGTAGCCCGGCTGCAGTCGGTCTGGGAGGTCGACCCTGCCCTCGAGATCGTCGAGGACGCCATCACACAGACCCTCCATGCCGTGTGGGCCGCCCTGCTGACCGGCGACTCCCGGCCGATCCCGCAGACTGCGCACTGGATCACCGAACTGCTCGACGCTCGCCAAGGGGACCCATCGGCCACTGTTGCTTTAGGCCACCATTTGAGGACGGAGCTGCGGGACTATCCGCTGTCTCACTCGCTCGTCGCCGGATCCTGGCCTACTGGAGGTTAGTAAAAGCAGCGTCGGTGAGATGACCGTGGTCTTCGGTGGGGGTCATGGGGCGTAGTGCTGGACGGCGCCAGGCTTGGTGAGGTTTACGAGGGTGTGGGCTACTGCGTTGGCTTCGGTGAGGATTTCGGTGAGGTCTGCTGTGGTGAGGGTTCGGTCTTTGACTACTACTTCGCCGGCTACCAGTACGTGGACTACGTCTGTGGGGCGGACGGAGTAGACAAGGGCTGCCAGAGGGTTGTGGAGGGGTTGGTTGTGGGGCCCGGATAGGTCTACTAGAGCGATGTCGGCTTGGTGGCCTGGGGCTAGGGTGCCGGTTTTGTGGCCGGAGGCTTTGGCGCCGTTGTGGGTGGCTAGGCGGAGGGTGTCGGAGAGCGTCATCCATTCGGCGTTGTTTTGTTGGTGTTTCTCGGTGAGGGCTACTAGGCGTAGGGATTCCCAGACGTCGAGGGTGTTGTGGACCGCGGCGCCGTCGGTACCTATGGCTACGGGGATGCCGATGGACTGGAGTTGCTTGATGGGAGTGGTGTTGCCCATGGCTAGTTTCAGGTAGACCTTGGGGCAAGTGGCGATGGTGGTGCGGTCGGCGTACGGGTGGAGGAGGTCGAGGTCTTCGTCTGCGAGGGCGCAGGCATGGGCTATGAGGGCGCCTGACTCGAGGATGCCGGTGCGGTGGAGGATCTCGATCGGGGTGGCGCCGTGATGGGTTTGGGACGAGGTGGTTTGGGCCATCGTTTCGGCGGCGTGGAGGTGGACTCGGAAGTTCTCGGACTGGGCTACTTCGGCGGTGCGGCGGAGATCTTCTTCGGAGACTGTGTACGGGGCGTGGGGGCCTAGGCCGGCAGTGATCCGACTGTTGCCTAGGGCACGGATTTGACGGGCGGTGTCAAAGGCTGCCTCGCGGGCTTCGGGGCCGGTGGAGGTGAAGAAGGTGGGGGCTAGGTCGGCTCGGATGCCTAGTTCTGCGGCGGCTTGGGCGATCTGGTCGGCGTGGAAGTAGTGGTCTACGAAGGTGGTGACGCCGGCCAAGAGCATTTCGGCGCAGGCCAGGCGGGCGCCGGCTCGGACGCGGTCGGGGGTGAGGTTCGTTTCCATCGGCCAGATCTTCTGGTTGAACCAGTTGTCGATGGACAGGTCCTCGGCGGCGCCTCGCATCATGACCATGGGGCTGTGGGTGTGGGCGTTGGTGAGGCCGGGGACTGCCAGGAGGCCAGTGGCGTCGAGGGTTTCGAGATGGTCGGCGGCTTCGGCGTCCGCCGAGGTCGCCGGGGTTGGGGAAACGGCTGGTGCCGGGCTTCGCGGGGCGGTGGGGGTGATCGAGGTGATCTCGCCGTTGGTGATCAGGATGTCCTGGGCGGGGTCGACTCGGCACTCCCCTGTGTCGGGGACCACGAGGACCGAGCAGTTCTGGATCAGCAAGGGTGACATGGGGGCTCCGATGCGGTCCGCGTTGTTCTTACGGGCAGTCTTTCGTAGGTGAGGGCCAGGGTCTGGAGCGCCTCATTTGCCCCATTGGCACCACTGGTTTCAGGTGGGCGTGGGCTTCGTCCAGAGAGGTCGCGGTCAGGGGAACGTATGTTCGAATCTCGGGTACAGTGGCGGTATGGGTGCTGACCTTCAAGCGTCCTTGCTGGATGCGTTCGCTGATCCGGAGCTCGGTTCGCTGGACGCGTTGCAGCGGACGGAGCTGAGCCGCGGGGCATGGATCGACGTGCTGCCGGGGTGGTTGTCGGGAGCCGACCAGGTGTACGAGCGGTTGGCGGTGGATGTGCCGTGGCGGGAAGAGCGGCGGCAGATGTACGACCGGGTGGTCGAGGTGCCGCGGTTGCTCTGCTTCTACGGCGAGAGTGACACGTTGCCGTTGCCGATCCTGGACGAGGGTCGGGAGATGTTGAGCGAGCATTACGCCGAGGAATTGGGTGAGCCGTTCCGGACGGCTGGGTTGTGTTACTACCGGGACGGGCGCGACAGCGTTGCGTGGCACGGGGACAAGATTGGGCGCGGGGAACGCGAGGACACGATGGTCGCGATCCTGTCGGTGGGTGAGCCTCGGGTGCTGGCGTTGCGACCGAAGCCTGGGTCCGTGAGTGGGCCGGTGGGGTCGACGATCCGGTATCCGTTGGGGCATGGGGATCTGATCGTGATGGGTGGGTCGTGCCAGCGGACCTGGGAGCATGCGATTCCGAAGGCTTCGGGGCGGATTGGGCCGCGGATCAGCGTGCAGTTCAGGCCGCGCGGGGTGCGGTGAGGGCGGGTCCGGTGAGTGCGACATGGGTGCTCCTGGGGTCGGCGGTGGTTGAGGTGGTTGGGGATGCGGCCGGTGGGGTTGGTGGGGGCTGAGGTCGCTGCGGCCGGGAAAGAGAGAGCGAGGCGGGGCAAGGTAAGGGTGGTTGGGTTGGTGGGTGTGATGGGGTCCGCAGGCTGGCTCGGGGTCAGGCTGCGGTGGGGAGGTCGGGGTCAGGCTGCTGTGGGTAGGTCGGCTGGGGCGGTGGTGAGGTCGGCTGGGAAGACGGTGTCTCGGGAGGCGACGTAGAAGCCGAGTAGGCGGACTCCTAGGGAGCGGCAGGCTCGGGTGGCGGCTTCGGCCCATTCGCGGTCGGAGGTGGTGGTTGCCGAGGGGCCTCGGCGGCCGAGGGTGAGGAGTAGGGCGCCGCCGGGGTAGACCTGGAGGGGGCGGATGACTGGGCGGAGGGCGGCAGCGCGGCGGGTTGAGCGGGACGGTCCTCGAAGGGTCGCAGCGGTGGCAGCGGGTCCGGGGAGGATTGCGCCGGGCGCCGTGGGAGAGCCGGGGAGGACGGCGCCGGGGATCGAGGAGCGCGGGAGAACCGCGGGCGTGACGGATCTGCGGCGGCGGCCGTCGGCGGCGGCGTTCGGGGACGGGTGCGAGGGCTTGCGGTGGCCGCCGGCGGGTGTGCTGGGGGTCGGCGGGTCGGGGAGTAGGTCTTGGAGGTCGATGGCTATGGCTCCTTTGAAGTGGTTTTTTTCGTCGCAGATGATGAGGGTGAGGGTGCCGCGGCTGCGGTCGCCGGCGGTGCAGTAGAGGTCGGCGACGTTGGTGGCCAGGGTCTGGTTGGTGAGGGGGCGGTGGCGCCAGTCCGGCGGGAGGTCGAAGAAGGTCATGCCTAGAAGATGCCGTCGTCGAGAGCTGGTTCCGGGGTTTTCCACAGGGGAATATTGGCCCAACAGATGCGGGCACAAGTGGACCGGGATGATGGGCCTCTGAGCCTTAGAGTCTACGTATGACGACCTCGAAGCGGCTTGCGGCGGCGCAGTTGGCGAACTCGGTGGGCGATGGAGCTTTCATCGTCACGTCGGCGTTGTTCTTCACCCGGGTGGTTGGGTTGTCGACCGCTCAGGTCGGGGTCGGGCTGACCATCGCCTGGCTGGTCGGGTTCCTGACCGGCGTACCGCTCGGGCATCTTGCCGACCGGTACGGGCCGCGGGCGGTGGCGATCCTGCTGGCCCTCACGACGTCACTCTCGGTCGGATCGTTCCTGGTGGTTCGGAGCTTTCCGCTCTTCGTGGTTGCCGCGATCGCTTATGCGAGTAGCCAGACCGGACTGACCGCGGCCCGGCAGGCGCTGCTGGCCGGCCTGGTCTCCCCGGCCGAGCGGACGAGGATCCGGGCGACGCTGCAGGCGACGGCGAACGGCGGCCTCGCGGTCGGAGCGACGCTGGGTGGGGTCGCGTTGAAGTTCGACACCACGACGGCGTACCTGACGGTGTTCGCGATCGACGC
Source organism: Kribbella lupini (assembly GCF_039529595.1). Classification (NCBI taxonomy): domain Bacteria; kingdom Bacillati; phylum Actinomycetota; class Actinomycetes; order Propionibacteriales; family Kribbellaceae; genus Kribbella; species Kribbella lupini. Next base: position 2,679,182 of record NZ_BAAANC010000001.1, read on the forward strand.
GGTGAGCTTTCTGGTGGCGGCCGCGCTCATCCACAGGGTGCCGCCGGTCGCCGCGGTGAAGGTCCGCGTCGAGGGTGAGCCCAGGCTCGCCGTACTGCGTGACCGCCCGTACGCCGTACTGGCGCTGCTGAACGCGGTGATGCTGATGTTCATGCCGCTGCTCAGCCTGGTCGCGCCGCTGTGGATCGTCGAGCGCACCAACGCTCCCGGCTGGGTCGTCGCGTCGCTGCTGGTGATCAACACGCTCGGAGTCACCGCGTTCCAGGTCCGGATCGCTCGCAGCGTCACGAACCTGAAGACGGCGACGCGGTCCGTGCGGATCGCCGGGGTCGCGATGCTCGCCGCGTGTGCGGTGTTCGCCCTCTCCGCGATCGGCGCTCCCCCGGCCGCGACGGCCGTCGTACTGGCCGCGGCCGCCGCACTCCTGACCTTCGGCGAGATGAAACTCGCCTCCGGTGCTTGGGAAATCAGCTTCGGTCTCGCCCCGGCCGACCAGCAGGGGCAGTACCAGGGATTCTTCGGGACCGGCCCCGCGATCGCCCGCATGCTGGGCCCGGTGCTGCTCACGACCCTGGTGCTCGGCTGGGGTCCGATCGGGTGGATCGTGGTCGGTGCGCTGTTCCTGGGGACCAGTTGTGCAACTGGTCCCGCCGTACGATGGGCCGCACGGACTCGGCCCGCCAGCAAGGCGGTCCGGCCTTCTTCCGTAGAGGAGTACGCCGCCTGATGGACATCCCCGGCCTGGTCGAGATCACTACCTACGAAGAGCTTCGCGAGATCGTTCCGGAGCCCCTGGCGCACGCTTCCGGCAAGCTGCGCAAGGAGTTGCACGACCTCGACAAGGAGTGGCTCGCGGCGTCACCGTTCTGCCTGATCGCGACCTCCGCGGCCGACGGCAGCTGCGACGTCTCCCCCAAGGGCGACCCGGCCGGCTTCACCAAGGTCCTCGACGACGCCACGATCGCGATCCCCGAGCGGGCCGGCAACCGCCGCATCGACGGCTTCCAGAACATCCTCACCAACCCGAACGTCGGGCTGATCTTCCTGATCCCCGGCCGCGGCGAGACGCTGCGGATCAACGGCCGGGCCCGGATCGTCCGGGAGGCGCCGTTCTTCGACGACATGGTGGTCAAGGGCAACCGTCCGCAGCTGGCCCTGCTGGTCGACATCGAGGAGATCTTCCACCACTGCTCGAAGGCGTTCCTGCGATCCCAGATCTGGAAGCCGGAGACCTGGGAGCCCGACGCCGTGCCGAGCCGGGCGCAGATCGCCAAGGCACTGGACCGGCCGAACGACGACCTGGCCGAGCTGGAGCAGTACTACGGACCGAAGTACGAGGCGGGCATCTACAACGTCAAGTACTGACGTACTCCGGCCGACGCAGGCGCGACTACTCCGTGGCGACGACGACACGGAGTCGCCGCGGCCTCTAGTGTTCTGAGGGTGAGCACCACGACGTACTGGCCCCAGGTGAGACGGATCGCCCTGCCTGCGGTCGTTTCGGTCGTGGCGCTGGTCGGGTCGATCGGCTCGAGCAACAACCAGCCGGACCGCCGTCAGGCCGACTGGCTGCTGGTCGTGCTCGTCCTGATCGGGTCGGTGTCGCTCTACTGGCTCAGGACCCACCCCGTACCGATTCTGTGGGCGACCGGCGCCTCGACGCTGGTCTACATGCTGCGCGAGTACGGTTACGGCCCGATCGTCCTCAGCTTCGTGATCGCCGTGTTCGCGGCGATCCGCGCCGGCCATCGGTCAGCCGGCTGGGCGGCGATCGCGGCGCTCTACGCCGGGCACGTGCTCGGCCGGTTCGTGCTCGGCATCAACGACCAGAACGTCTACCAGATCCTCCTGGTCGGCACGTGCTTCCTGGTGCTCGGCTTCCTCGCCGAGCTGTTCCGGTCGCATCAGGATCGCGTGGCGGCCGCCAACAGGACCCGCGAGGAGGAGGAGCTGCGCCGCGCCGGCGAGGAGCGTCTGCGGATCGCCCAGGAACTGCACGACGTCGTCGCGCACCACATCTCGCTGATCAACGTGCAGGCTTCGACGGCATTGCACTTGGTCGATCGTAAGCCCGAGCAGGCCGCTCCGGCGCTGTCGGCGATCAAGGACGCGAGCAAGGAAGCGCTGGTCGAGCTCCGGTCGATCGTGGGCATCCTGCGGCAGAACGACGAGTCGGCACCCCGGCAGCCGGTGGCCGGGCTCGAGCGGCTCGACCATCTGATCAGCGGTACGTCGCGCGCTGGGCTGGAGGTGCACACGATCGTGCACGGAGACCCGCGGCCGTTGCCGACCGGGCTGGACCGGGCGGCGTTCCGGATCATCCAGGAGTCGCTGACCAACGTCGTACGGCATGCGAAGGCGACCGCTGCGACCGTGCGCATCCAGTACGGCGAGGAGTCGCTGGTCCTGCAGGTGGACGACGACGGCGAGTCCCTGACCGGGCCGCCGCACGAAGGCAACGGGATCAGCGGGATGCGGGAGCGCGCGACAGCTCTCGGCGGCACGTTGACCGTCAGCCGTACGCCGACAGGTGGGCTCCGCGTTGTCGCCCACCTGCCGCTGGAGGCTCGTACGTCAGGGCAAGCGGACGTGTGACGGGTTCAGGTCCTTCACACTCGGTACGCCGAGCAGAGCCATCGTCCGCTTCACCTCTGCGGTGAGGATCTGCGCGGCCCGCTCGACACCACGCTGCCCGCCGGCCATCAGCCCGTACAGGTACGCCCGGCCGACCAGGCAAGCGTCCGCACCCAGTGCGAGCGCCGCGACGATGTCCGCGCCGCTCATGATGCCCGTGTCGAGGTAGACCTCGGCGTCGGTGCCGACGGCCTTGCGGACGTCCGGCAGGATGCGCAGCGGTGTGGGAGCCCGGTCCAGCTGCCGGCCGCCGTGGTTGGACAGTACGACGGCGTCGGCCCCCGCATCGACCACCCGGCGCGCGTCGTCGACGGTCTGGATGCCCTTGATGATCAGCGGGCCGTCCCAGATCGAGCGAATCCAGGCCAGGTCGTCCAGCGTCATGGTCGGGTCGAACAACTGGTCCAGCAGTTCGGCGACCGTGCCACCCCAGCTCGACAGCGACGCGAATGTCAGCGGCCGGGTGGTGAGCAGGTTGACCCACCAGGCCGGGTGCAGGGACGCGTCGAGCACAGTCTTGGCCGTGAGTGACGGCGGGATGGTGAAGCCGTTGCGGACGTCGCGAAGCCGAGCACCGGCGACCGGTACGTCGACGGTCAGCATCAGCGCTTCGTACCCGGCCGCGGCCGAGCGCTTGACCAGGTCCTCCCCCGCGTCACGGTCGCGCCAGACGTACAGCTGGAACCACTTGCGCGCGTCCGGACCGGCTGCCGCGACGTCCTCGATCGAGGTGGTGCCCATGGTCGACAGCGCGTACGGGATGCCGACCTGCTGGGCGACCTTGACGACCGCGCTCTCGCCCTCGTGGTTCATCATCCGGGTGAAGCCGGTCGGCGCGAACGCGAACGGCAGCTCGGAGCGGCGGCCGAGGATGTCGGTGCCGAGGTCGATGGCGGAGACGTCGCGCAGGATCGACGGCTGCAGCTCCATCTCGGCGAACAGCTGCCGCGCCCGCCGCAGGCTGATCTCCGACTCGGCCGCACCGTCGGTGTAGTCGAACACCGAGCGAGGCGTCCGGCGCTTGGCGATGCTGCGCAGGTCCGCGATGGTGAGGGCCTTCTCCAGCCTGCGCTCGGTCGGGTTCGTGGTGATCGGCTTGGCGCGCAGCAGAGGCTTCAGCTCGGACCAGCGGGGGATCTGGCGGTCGGTCATCGGGGTTCCTCGTGGTGTGCGCGAGTGTGGTCGGACCACAGCATAGCCTGTGGTCTGACCACACAGCTACACTCACCGCTGTGAAGAACTACGAGCTGGTGCTGCAGCAGGTCGAGGCCGACCTCGCAGCCGGGCGGTTGCGGCTGGGCGGACGGCTGCCCGGGGAGCGGGCGCTTGCCGAGCAGCTGGGGATCAGCAGGCCGTCGGTGCGGGAAGCCGTGCGGGTGCTGGAGGCGCTGGGCGTGGTGCGGACGGCGACTGGGTCAGGGCCTGAGGCGGGGGCTGTGATCGTTGCCGAGCCCTCGGCGCCGTTGACGGCGTTGCTGCGGTTGCATCTGGCGACCAGCCATCTGCCGATGGAGGACATCGTGCAGACGCGGGTGCTGCTGGAGGCCTGGTCGGTGCGGGAGGCGGCTGGGCGGGAGGCCGAGGCCGGGAAGCTGGAGGCCGCCGAGGACCTGCTCGAGCGGATGGATGCCGGCGGGTTGTCGCCGGAGGAGTTCCACCTGCTCGACGCCGAGTTCCACGTGGCGCTGGCGAGCCTGGCGGGGAACGTGCTGATCGCGGCGGTGATGGGGTCGTTGCGGTCGGCGATTCACGGGTACGTGCTGGCCGCCGTACCGAATCTGCCGGACTGGGACGCGACGGCGGTCACGCTCCGGGCCGAGCACCACGGGATCGTGGCGGCGATCCGGGACGGGCGCGGTGACGACGCGGCGCGGTTGGTGACCGAGCACATCGAAGGCTTCTACCGCGCCGCCCGGTTGTCGTCGCCTACCTGGTAGCGGCGCCGGCGATGAACGGGATCGGAACCAGGCCCGGCATCGTGTAGTGGTCCAGCTCGATCGTGGTGAAGCCGGCCGCCTCGACAGCGGCTGCGATGTCGCGGGCCGGGTTGCAGCCGCGGTCGAAGCGTCGCGTGAACGGCGCGGCCAGCTTCTGCAGGCGGTACGTCCAGGTACCGCGAGGTGCGGCGACGTGCTCGACGAAGACGAAGCGGCCGCCGGGACGCAGTACGCGCCGCAGCTCCGCCAGCGTGGCCGGGAGATCAGCGACGGAGCACAGTACGACGGTCGACAGCACGCCGTCGACGCTTGCCTCGGGCAACGGGATCTGCTCGGCGCCGGCGGCCAGGACGCGGCGTCCGGCCGCCGTACGAGTGAGCTGGGCCCGGGCGCGGCGGTTGGGCTCCAGGCCGATCCACTCGACGTCGTCGGGCAGGTCGGCGAAGTTGGCGCCGCTGCCGGCGCCGATCTCGAGGACCGTGCCGGACAGCGAACGGATCAGGTCCCGCTTCGCTGACCGGTAGCCGCTCCAGTTCCTCATCTCGGTCGTCATGCTAGTTGCAGCGGTCGCAGGCGGACAGGGCTGTGCGGCGCAGTCCGGCGATCACGACGGCGCCGACGATCAGGTGCAGCGACGCCAGGCCGAGCTTGGCGCCGATCCCGATTCCGCCGACGAGCGGGCTGCCGAGCGACAGGACGCAGGCGGCCGCCGCGAGGATCGTCCACAGCTTGCGGGCGTTGACGGTACGACGTTCGAGCAGCGCGAGCAGCCCCCAGCCGGCGAACGCCATCGCGGTCGCCGCGACGAAGACCGAGACGCCGGTGACGTCGATCGTGGAGGTGCCCTGCTCGGCTTTCAGGTCGATGCCCGCCAGCGGACCGAGCACGGCCCAGGCGACGAGTGCCGCCGCCGAGGTCGCGCCGACCACCGCCAGGCGGCTCTTACCGGGGACTCGGGTGACGGGTTTGTTCGCGGTGACGGTCATCGTGGTGCCTTCCGATCGGTTGGTCGCTGTGGGACTCAGCGTCACGGGAGAGCGCGTTCTCGGGCATCGGCCGCGGGTCTGCAGCCGACTGCCCGGAAGTCGATCGGGCATCGACTTTGGTCGGTGGCCCGCCCGCAGGGCCCGATCTAGTCTCGACGCCATGGACACGACGTGCGAAGGCGACGGTCGGCGGTCGGTCGGCCGATCGCGACGGCTGATCGAGGACTGGATCGGGATCGGCGCGATCGCCCTGCTCACCGCGGCCACGATCTTCGGGCGGCAGACCGGACAGGACGCCGGCCGGTTCATGGTCTTCGACATCGTGGTCGGGGTCGTTGCCGTCGGCCTCGTTGTGCTGCTCGGGCCGCGCCCGGTGCAGTCGGCGCTGGCCCTGGCGGTGCTCGCCGCCCTCTCCCCCGCCGCGACGCCGCCGTCCACGGTCGGGACCCTGACGGTGGCGCAGCGCCGGCCGTTCAAGCTCGCCGCGCTGATCGCGCTCGCGGGAGCGGCCGGGCATCTGATCCAGTTCCTCTGGCGGCCGATCGAGGGCCTGAACCTGTTCTGGTACGTCGTGGTGGACCTCGCCGTTCACGCCGCGCTGCTGGCGTGGGGCCAGTGGGCGCAGGCCCGGCGGGCGCTGCTCGTGTCCCTGCGAGAACGCGCTCTCCGCGCCGAGGCCGAGCAGGGCCGACGGGTCGCCGAGGCGCGCACGCTGGAGCGGACGAAGATGGCGCGCGAGATGCACGACGTACTGGCGCACCGGCTGTCATTGCTCGCGACGTACGCCGGAGCGCTCGAGTACCGGCCGGACTCGTCGCCGGAGAAGCTCGCGCAGGCCGCGGGCGTGATCCGGACCGGCGTGCACCAGGCGCTGGACGAGCTGCGCGAGGTGATCAGCGTCCTGCGCGACGGCGAGATCGACGAGCTGCCGGGCGGCCGGCCGCAGCCGACGTTCGGGGACCTGGACGCGTTGGTGCAGGAGTCGAGAGACGCGGGGAGCGCGATCTCGTACGACGCCGAGGTGAGCGCCGCCGAAACGTTGCCGCCGGCCACCGGGCGGACGGCGTACCGGGTGGTGCAGGAAGGGCTGACCAACGCGCGCAAGCACGCGGCGGGGCGGCCGGTGAAGGTGGTGGTGCGTGGGCGGCCGGGTGACGGGCTCGTGATCGAGCTGACGAATCCCGGCGGGAACGGCGTACCGGCTGCTCCTGGTAGTGGGACCGGGTTGGTCGGGCTGACCGAGCGCGTGAACCTGGCGGGCGGGACGCTGGATCACGGGAAGACGGCGGGCCAGTTCCGGCTGCATGCTGCGTTGCCGTGGCCGGAGTGACTACGGTGACGTCCATGGGTGATGCCGCGATTCGCGTGCTGGTGGTGGACGACGACGCGCTCGTCCGGGCCAGTCTGGAGATGATGCTCGACGGAGCGAACGGGATTGCCGTGGTCGCTCAGGCGGCCGACGGGGACGAGGTGCCGGCTGCGGTCGACGCGCACTTCCCCGACCTGGTGCTGATGGATCTGCGGATGCCGCGGGTCGACGGGATCGTCGCGACCCGGCGGGTGCGGGCGCGGAAGAATCCGCCGGAGGTGATCGTGCTGACCACCTTCGACACCGACGAGAACGTGCTGCACGCGCTCCGGGCCGGCGCGAGCGGCTTCCTGCTGAAGGACACGCCGCCGGCGCAGATCGTCGACGCCGTACGGCGGGTTGCCGCCGGGGACCCGATCCTCTCGCCGGCGATCACGCGACGGTTGATGGATCGTGCGGCGACGCAGGCGGACGCGCACACCGAGGCGCAGGGAGCGCTCTCCCGGCTGAGTCCGCGCGAGTACGACGTGATGCTGGCGGTCGCGCAGGGCAAGGCGAACGCGGAGATCGCGGCCGAGCTGTTCATGAGCCTGGCAACGGTGAAGGCGCACATCTCGCACATCCTCACCAAGCTGGAACTGGGCAACCGCACCCAGATCGCGCTGCTCGCCCACGACGCCGGGCTCGCCTGACGGCAGTCGGGCCGTCGAGATTGTCGCCGGGAAGGAGGCCCGCGTTGCGCACCAGTACGTCGAGCCGCCCCTCGGCTGCGGACGGCCCGACCGGGACGTTCCAGGACGAGACCGGGGTGCTGGCCTGGTAGACGGACAGGACCGATCAGCGGCCGCCGGCCTGACCGGGCGATGCCCTAGCGTGGGCGCATGATTCGGGTGTTGCTGGCGGACGACCAGGCGTTGGTGCGGGCGGGGTTCCGGTCGTTGCTGAACGCCGAGGACGACATCACCGTGGTCGGTGAGGTGGCCGACGGGGCCGAGGCGGTCGCGGTGGCGCGGGCGGAGAAGCCTGACGTCGTACTGATGGACATCCGGATGCCGGGGACCGACGGGCTGGAGGCGACCCGGCAGATCGGGGCCGATGAAGCGCTCTCCGGCGTTCATGTGGTGATCCTGACGACGTTCGACCTGGACGAGTACGTGTTCGAGGCGTTGCGGGTCGGGGCCAGCGGGTTCCTGGTGAAGGACACCGAGCCCGTGGAACTGCTGCAGGCCGTCCGCGTCGTGGCGCGCGGCGACGCGTTGTTGTCGCCAGGCGTGACTCGGCGGCTGGTCGCCGAGTTCGCGACGCGGAGCCGGCAGCCGCACGCGAGCAAGGAGCTCGACGTCCTGACCGATCGCGAGAAGGAGATCGTCGCGCTGGTCGGCGAGGGGCTGTCGAACGACGAGATCGCGGCGCGGCTGGTGCTGAGCCCGGCGACGGCCAAGACGCACGTCAGCCGGGCGATGGTGAAGCTGGGGGTTCGGGACCGGGCGCAGCTGGTCGTACTGGCTTACCAGACAGGCCTGGTGCGGCCGGGCTGGCTGGGGTGAGGTAAGCCCGCCGACCGGGGTGGGGTGAGCCCGCCGGCCGAGGTGCTACTCCCCCGGCGGTAGTGGCGATGCCTCCTGCTGGGCGACGCGGCGGGCGGGGCTCAGGCGGCACTGTCTTCGTATGGAAACGACAGCTGCCCCGATGGTTCAGGTGCACGGCCTGACCAAGCGCTACGGCGACACCCTCGCGGTCGACGGTGTCGATCTGGAGGTCCGGCCGGGTGAGGTCTACGGGTTCCTCGGGCCCAACGGCGCCGGGAAGACCACGACCCTACGGATCCTCACCGGGCTGATCGCCCCGACCAGTGGAAGCGTCGAGGTGCTCGGCGGTGCGCCCGGCCAGGCGCGGGTGCTGGCGCGGACCGGGTCGATGATCGAGTCGCCCGCGTTCTACCCGTACCTGTCGGGGCTGGACAACCTGCGACTGCTCGCCGAGTACGCCGAACTGCCGCGAGCACGGGTCCGCGAGGTGCTCGAGCTGGTGGATCTGGCCGACCGGGCCAAGGACCGCTTCTCGACGTACTCGCTGGGCATGAAGCAGCGGCTCGGCGTCGCGGCGGCATTGCTCAAGGATCCCGAGCTGGTCATCCTCGACGAGCCCACGAACGGGCTGGACCCGGCCGGGATGCGGGACATGCGGCGGCTGATCCGCGAGCTGGGGTCGGACGGACGGACCGTGGTGCTGTCGAGCCATCTGCTCGGCGAGGTCCAGCAGGTCTGCGACCGGGTCGGGATCATCAACGCCGGCCGGATGGTCGCCGAGCACGACGTCGAGGAGCTGCGCGGCCAGCAGGAGCTGGTGATCCGCGCGAGACCGCTGGAGAGCGCTCACTCGGTTCTCCGGGAGGTTCTCGGCGCCGATGCGGTGCACCTGTACGACGACACGCTGCGCGCCAAGGTCTCGCCGGACCGCGCGGCCGAGCTGAACCGGTTGCTGGTGCAGGCGGACATCGCGGTGTCGGAGCTGCGCAGTACGGAGCGAGCGCTCGAGGACGTGTTCTTCGAGCTGACCACGGAGGAGAAGGCTCATGCTGGGTAGCTATCGCGCGGAGCTGATCAAGCTGCGGAAGCGGTCGGCGGTGTGGGTGCTGTTCGGGGCCGGGCTCGTGCTGAGCCTGATCTTCGGGTACGTGCTGCCGTACGTCGGCTACCTCACCGGCGACGACAATCCGCAGACCAACGGGATCCCCCGCGCCGAGGTGCTGCGCGGGCTGCTGCCGGAACGCGTGCTGGACAACACGATCGGCGGGTTCCCGGTGTTCGCGGGAGCGCTCGCTCTCGTGCTCGGGGCGATCGTGGTCGGCGGCGAGTACACCTGGGGCACGCTGAAGACCGTGCTGACCCAGCGGCCGGGGCGGATCTCGGTGCTGGGTGGGCAGTTCCTCGGGTTGTTCACGATGGTCGCGGTGTGGGTGCTCGGGATCTTCGTGGCGTGCGCGCTGTGCAGTGTGGGGATCGCGGCGGCCGAGGGTGGGTCGATGGCGTGGCCTGGTGTGCTGGAGATCGTCGAGGCGTTGGCCGGCGGGTGGTTGGTGCTGACGATGTGGTGTCTCGCGGGCGCTGTGCTGGCCGTTGCCTTCCGCAACGTCGCGTTGCCGATCGGGCTCGGCGTGGTGTGGATTCTGGGGATCGAGACGTTGCTCGCCGGCGTCGTGAGCAGCCTGTTGCCGGATCTCGAGGTGCTGTCCGATGCGTTGCCTGGGGCAAATGCCGGAGCCCTGGTGTTCAGCGTGACGGGGATGGTGGCGGCCGACGCGCCGCCCGGCGTACGGGATGCCGTGGGTGGTGGACGGGCGCTGGCGACGTTGGCGGCGTACAGCCTGGTCTTCGTGGGGCTCGCGATGTTCACGACCCGGCGGCGTGATGTCGTGTAGGTGTGAGGACAGCTTTGGTGGTGCACGCTCATCCGGACGACGAGGTGTTCGCGACGGGAGCGGCGACGATCGCGCTCTCGGACGCGGGCTGGCGGGTTGTGCTGCGGGTGGCCACGGGCGGAGAGGCGTCGGAGGATCCCGCACTGGGTGAGGTCGAGGCTCGGCGGGTTCGGACCGAGAAGCTGAGTCGGTCGTGTGAGTTGCTGGGGATTGCCGAGTGGGGATGGCTCGGTGACTGGGTGGATCGTGGAGGCGCCGGGGCGGGGACTGTTGCCAACGAGGAGAGCGCGGTCTTGGTCGACGCCGTACGACGGGCGCTGGGTGAGGTGCGGCCGGAGTTGGTGCTGACCGTCGGCAGCGACGGGCTGACCGGGCACCCGGATCATGTGGCGATCGGCGCGGCCGTGCGGGAAGCGGCTGACGACGTACTGGGAGCTCGGTTGAGGGCGGCCGATGTGGTCGCCGCTCACAAAAGTTTGAAGGAGTACGCCGGTGGGCGGCCAGTGGGGTCGGGGCGAGTCCTTGGGGTTGGGAACGAGACAGTGCTCGAAGAGATCCGTGGAACGGCGGAGGACCGTCGGCGGCAAGCGCTGGACGTGTATCGAGCCGGGCTGGGGACGCTGCCGCTCGATCAGGTCCTCGGAGGACGGCTCGGCGACTCGGTGCTGCTCCGAGCCGTCCTCGATGTCGCTGGGTGGGACCGCGACCTGTTCGAGCGGAGTTAGAGCCGGCGGCCTGCGTGGGCCAGGGCCAGCTCGCAGAACATCGCGTTGGCCCAGGAGAACCACTCGCGGGTGTACTGGTTGGGGTCGTCGACGTGGAAGCCCTCGTGCATCTGACCGGTGCCGCCGGTGGTGTCGCGCAGGGTCTCGAGGATCTGCGCGCGCTCGTCGGCCGACGTCGCGGTGATGCCCTGGACAGCCAGCGCGATGTGCCAGACGTAGTTCGGCGGGGTGTGCGGACTCCCGATGCCTGACGCGTGCGTACCGCTGTAGTAGTACGGGTTGTCGGGGCTCAGCAGCAGCTTGCGGGTCGCCAGGTACGTGGGGTCGTCGACGGCGGCGTACCCGCTGAGCGGCGCGGACAGCAGGCTCGGCATGTTCGCGTCGTCCATCAGCAACCGCTCCCCGGCGCCGTCCACCTCGTACGCGTAGACCCGCCCGTACGTCGGGTGGTCGACCGTGCCGTGCTCGGCGATGCCTTCGTCGATGCCGACCCGCAGCTCCTTGGCGCGGGTGCCGAGCGCCTGGTCGCCGAGCACCTCGGTCGCGATCGCCTCGACGTACCCGAGCACGACGGAGGCGAACATGTTGCCGGGGACGTTGAACCCGTACTCGGTCGCGTCGTCGCTCGGCCGGAACGCGCTCCACGACATGCCCGTCGGTCGCGTCCACCGGCCGCGACCCTCGCGGACCAGCGTGTCGGTGACCGGCTCGCCGTGCCGCTCGAACCGGTACGGCGACCGCGCCTCGTGGTCCAGCTCGACGGTCCACAGGTCCAGCGTCGCGTTCGCCGCGGTCCGGAACCGCTCGTCGATCACGTCGTCGCGACCGGTGATCTTCCACAGCTTGTACGCCAGGTCGAGCGGGAAGCACAGCGAGTCGATCTCGTACTTGCGCTCCCACACCCACGGCGACATCTCGGTCAGGTCGGTGGTGTGGCCGGCGCCGTTCGGCTCGCGGTTGAAGGCGTTCGCGTACGGGTCGATCGCGATGTACTCCAGCTGCCGGTGCAGTACGCCGATCAGCACGTCCTGCAGGCCGGGGTCGTCGGCGCACAGCACCAGGTACGGGCGCAGCTGGGCGGCCGAGTCGCGCAGCCACATCGCCGGGATGTCGCCGGTCAGCACGAACGTCGTACCGTCGGCGAGCCGTTCGGCCACGGCCGGCAGGTTCTGCGCCATCGACTGCTGGAACATCGTCGCGATCACCGGGTCGCCGGTGGCCTGGCGGACCTCCTCGGTGGCGCGGGCCAGCACGTCGGGGTCGATCATCAACACTTCACCTTTCAGCGGGACCGGATGTCTCATCCGGCAGTATTCACGGCGGGCGCCGGACGGGATCCGGAGGGAGCGCTCTCCGGGGGCCCGAGCAGCAGGACGGACGGGTTCGGGGAGAAGGTGTGGTCGAGGACCAGGCTCGCGGCGCCGACCGCTCCGACGTCGGCGCCGAGCGCCGTACCGGCGACGTCGAACGGGTGCACGGAACGGACCAGGAAGCGCTCTCTCAGCGTTTCCCGCACGGAGTCGCCGAAGAACGGCGCGAGGCGGTCCCAGTGCGGCCCGCCGAAGACGACGCGCTCCAGGTCGAGCAGGTTCGCGATGTCCTCGACGACCTTGGCGATCCGGCCGGCCAGCGCGGCGACGATCTCGCGCGCGGCACCCGGTGCCTCGGCGGCGGCCGTGCAGACCGTGGCGAAGGCGACGTCGACGGCGCGGCGGTCGTCAAGGTCGATGCCTTGGGCAATCACTCCGGCGTGGACGGCCTGCTGGACCAGGTACCGCGGCTGGCTGGTCTCGCCGACGCAGCCGCGGCGGCCGCAGAAACAGAGCGGGCCGTCGGGATCGACGATCACGTGGCCGATCTCGCCGACGTTGCCCGACGTACCGCGGACGACCTCGTCGCCGATCACCAGACCCGCACCGACGCCGGTGCCGAGGTAGAAGAAGACGAAGCTGCCGCGGCCGTGGGGGCCTCCGGCCCACTTCTCGGCGGACGCGGCGGCGGTGACGTCCTTGTCCAGCAGGACAGGGAGTCCGGTGCGATCGCGCAGGGCGTCACGGAGCGGAACGCGGTTCCAGGCGGTCAGGTTGGGCGGGTCGACGACTGCGCCACGCGCGACGTCGATCGGGCCGGGGGCTGCGATGCCGACGCCGACCACGCGGTCGCGGGCCGCACCGGCTTCGGTGATGACCTGCTCGACCATCGCGGCGATGCCATCGATGAGCGCATCGGGCTCAAGCGCAGAGTTGGCGATGGCCTCGGTGTCGGCTCGGCGACGGGCGACCACCTGGCCCGTGAGATCCAGTACGACGACGGTGACGACGGCGGGGTCGAGGTGGACGCCGACGGCGTACTGGCCGGTCGGCTCCAGTTCGAGCAGCGTGCGCGGTTTGCCGAGGCCGGAGTTCTTCTGGCGGCCGGCCTCGCGGACCAGGCCGGCGTCGAGCAGGCGTCGGGTGATGTTGGAGATGGCCTGGCCGGACAGTCCGGTCGAGGCGGCGAGCTCGACTCGGCTCAGGAGCTGCTCGGCGCGACGGATCGCGTCCAGGACGACGCTGTCGTTGAACCCCCCGACGCGATCCAGATTCGTGCCCCGGCGGACCACAGCCGGTGGCTGATCGGTACTCACCACTCCCCCTGTCCTCGCACCGCGCTCACCTCACCCGGAAGCCGGGTCAGCGCCCCACGGCAGCGACCAGTCGTAGTGGATGGTGCCGGTGCTGGTCCCCCAGGTGTTGGGCGTCGTGTTCACGAGCCAGTCCAGCGGTTCGAGCTGGTCACCACCACTGAGCGCCAACCGTATACCGTCGCCCAGCTCCCGATCGGCCCGTGCGGTCCGGGCGGCCGGATCGACGGAGACGAAGAGAGCGCTCCCCGAGCGAGCGACGAGATCGAGGAATCGCGCGTTGAGCTCCCACGGGGTTTGCGGGGTGCACGGCACGCAGTCGGCGTCGAGCGTGAAGAAGCGCCGGTGCTGCGGCAGCCGGAAAGCCAGCGAGTTCACGCCCATCTTGCGGGTCCGCTCCCAGTCGCGACCGGAGGTGTCGTCACCAGTGCGCTGGACGTCGACCAGGCCGGCGGCCAGGTGCCCGACGGTGTTGCAGCCGATCAGCACCAGGTCCTCACCCGCCGCGCGGATCTCGCGGTAGAAGTCGAGCACGATCTCGGCGGTGGTCCGGGTCGGGTCGTGGAACTGCCAGCCACTGTCGGTCAGCCGCGCGCCCATCGCCGGGCCGAAGCGACCGAACACGTCGTACGTGCTGAAGTCGTGCTTCACGAGCTCGAAGCCCCACGACCGGAAGCGCTGCAGGTCGCCGCGGACCAGGTCGAGGACTTCCGGGTACGTCGGGTCGAGCGCGCGCCCGGGCGCCTCGCCGCCGAGGGGATGTCCCCAGAGACCGCTCTCCCGCGAGAGCAACGGGCGGAACCACAGGCCGGGCCTGGCGCCGAGCTGCTTGACCGCTTCGGCGGTCGCGGCCATGTCGTCGAAGAGTCCCGGGATCCCGCTCTCCCAGGGACCGCCGGAGCCGTTGCCGCCCGGGTTCCAACCGTCGTCGACGACGCTGAAGGGCTTCACCGGGTGGCCGTCGGCCAGCTCGACGATCGTGGCGGCGTCCTGCAGGACGGCCTTCTCGTCGAAGCCTTCGCCGTACGCGTAGTACCAGTTGTTCGCGCCGACGACCGGGCCGATGTCCGGGCGGTCGGGCAGGTGCGCGCTCATCGCCTCCGTCGCGGCTTCGAGCGTCTTCCACGGCGTACCGGCGTCGGCGAACTCCCGTACGACGGCTGCCGTCAGGCGGCGTCCATCGAGCTGGGTCGGGCCGCCGCCGTTGCGGAGATCCAGCCAGAGCGTGACGCCGGTGCGGTCGACGGTCCACGAGCAGAAGGCGCCCGGGTGGACATCGACGCCCATGCCGGTGGTCGCGCCGGTCTGCTGGTCGTGAGCGAGCCAGTACCACGGGAGCAACCGCTGGGGCTGGACGTGGCGCCACTGGAGGTCGCCGTACGAGCGCTCCCAGGCGTCGCCGAGAACGAGCGCGTTCTCCGGGAGAGCGCGCTCCCAGCGGAGCGCGACACGGGAGATCGCACCGTCCGCGACGACGTCGACCGCCCCGCCGGGTGCGCCGGCGCCGGGGACCTCCGACCAGATGAGCTCGGTCCGCGGGGTCGTCCAGCGGTGGCCGTCGCGGGCGGCCTGGACCAGCCCGTCGGCCGGGCCGGGCTGGACGAAGACGTGGGTCGGTTCGTTCACCTGCGCGAATTTACCCCACAGACTTTAGTAAGTCTTGTAGTAGACGAGTTCTCCTGATTCTCCCGGGGCGGCACCTTCGCTCGGGACGAACAGCGTGAAGACCAGGGCGGGGGCGCCGTTCGGAGCGCGGAGAGCGCTCACCGTGGGGTTCGCGAAGGCCGTACTGCCGCCGTCGGTGCGGATCGTCGTCCGGTCGGCGTTGCCGGTCTGGTAGTCGTAGACGAAAGTCCGCCAGGAGCCGAAGTCGCCCTTGGTGTACTGGCCCTCGATCAGTCCGAGGCTGAAGTTGCGGAACGTCACCTGATCGCGGTCGCCGATGTTGCCGCCGACTCCCCAGTGCAGCAGGGCGTTGTCGACGTTGGGCTGTGCCGCCGTCGACCAGGAGGTGAAGTTGGTCAGAGTGCCGCGCTGCTGACGGTCGCGGTCGCAGTTCCACCAGTAGTGGCCGCCGAGCTCGATCGTGGAGTGGTCGATGTCCGGGGACAGCGTGATCTTGGAGATGTTCGGCGTTCCCTCGGCGCAGGATGAGAGGCGTCGGGGCGCGTCGAAGGAACGGCCGACTCGGCCGGCCAAAAGGTCGGCGCGGTTGGCGTAGTAGCGGAAGGCGAGGTGGTTGTCGCCGCCGCCTGGCTTCTCCTGCTCCCAGGCGAGGACGAAGCTGCCGTTCGAGGCCTGCGCGATGGTGGGCTGCGAGGCGGGGCCGGTGTTGCTTCCGGCGAGTTCACGCTCCCAGTGCCAGTTGAGCAGGTCGGTCGACGTGGCCAGGTTGACGCGGAAGTGGCCGTCGGACGCGAGGTGGTGCGAGACGGCCAGGTAGCCGCCGGTGGAGTCCTGGATGATCTTGACGGTGTCCATCACGTGGCCGGCGTCGTCGCGGGTGTTGTACCGCTTGCCGGTGGCACCAACCACGTTCTCCAGCATGCCGCGGAGCTCTGCGCGGGCCGGGTCCGAGGGGGCTGCTGCTGGGACGGCATGGGCCGGGGCCGTCAGCGCGGTGGCGAGCAGGACGGCGACGACGAGGATCGATCTGGTCGGCATGGGGCGGTGCCTCCTTCGGTCGTCAGGAGGCTTCCCCGCGCCGCCTGGTCAGGAAACCAGGCGCTCGACCGCTTCCACCAGGCGGTCGACGTCGGACTGGTTCGTGTACGGCGCGAGGCCGGCGCGGGTTGCGCCGGTGTCGCCGAGGCCCAGGTGGCGGGAGGTCTCGATCGCGTAGAACGATCCCGACGGCGCGTTCACGCCGTACTCGGCGAGCTTGGTCGAGACCGCGACCGGCTCGTGGCCGGCGACGCTGAAGAGCAGGGTCGGCGTACGGCGTTCTGCCTTGCCGTGCAGAGTGATCGCGTCGATCGCGGCCAGCCGGTACTCGAGCTCGGCGCGGAGGGCGTCCTCATGGATCTCCAGCTGGACGAGAGAACTCAGCAACCGCTCTCTCCGGGTCTCCCCCGCTCCCCCGAGTCCGGCGATGAAGTCGATCGCGGCGGTGGTGCCGGCGAGCAGTTCGTACGGCAGGGTGCCGAGCTCGAAGCGCTCCGGGACGGCGTTGCTGGACGGGAGGAGCTTGTCCGTCTGGATGTTCTCGAGCAGCGCCGGCGCGGCCGAGAGGACGCCGCAGTGCGGGCCGAAGAACTTGTACGGCGAACAGGCGTAGAAGTCGGCGAACGAGGTGTCGATCGGCGAGTGCGCGGTCAGGTGCACGCCGTCGACGTACAGGTAGGCGTTCGTCGTACGGACGGCGGCGGCCATCGCGTCGAGGTCGGGGCGGGTGCCGAGCAGGTTGGAGGCGGCGGTGACGGCGACGAGCTTCGTCCGGGGCGACAGCAGGGCTGAGATGTCGTCGAGCTCGGTGGTCGCGGGGTCGAAGTCGAGCCAGCGGACGGTCGCGCCGACGGCCTCGGCGGCCTGCACCCAGGGACGGACGTTGGCGTCGTGGTCGAGGCGGGTGACGATCACCTCGTCGCCTGGGGCCCAGGTCTTGGCCAGGGCGCGGGAGAAGTCGTAGGTCAGCTGGGTCATGCTGCGGCCGAACACGATGCCTTGCGGGTCGGAGCCGAGGAGGTCGGCCATCGCTTGGCGGGCCTCGATGACGATGTCGTCGGCTCGGCGTTCGGCGGGGGTGAGTTGCCCGCGGTTGGCGAGGGCGGAGGTCATCGTGCGGGCGACGGCGTCGGCCACCATCTGCGGGGTTTGGGAGCCGCCGGGGCCGTCGAAGTGCGCGGCGCCTTCGTTGAGTGCGGGGAACTGCTTGCGGACCGCGTCCACGTCGAAGTCGGGCATGAGTCCATCCTTCCTTGCTGCCTGGCAAGGAAGGAAGAGATGCGGCGAGTCAGGGGCGGGGGCGGTCGCTGTCGTCGTATGCGGTGCGGTTGGTTTCTACGGTGGGCAGGTTGGTTTTGGCCCAGTCGGCGAGGTTGGCGAAGAGGGGGGCGAGGGTGAGGCCGAGGGGGGTGATTTCGTACTCGACTCTTGGGGGGACCTCGCGGTGGTAGGTGCGGGCGACCA
Source organism: Kribbella lupini (assembly GCF_039529595.1). Taxonomy (NCBI): domain Bacteria; kingdom Bacillati; phylum Actinomycetota; class Actinomycetes; order Propionibacteriales; family Kribbellaceae; genus Kribbella; species Kribbella lupini. The sequence goes on from NZ_BAAANC010000001.1 coordinate 2,696,945, forward strand.
GGCCGTCGCGTTCCAGCTGGCGGAGGCGCTGGGTGAGGACCTTCGGGGTGATGGAGTCGATGCGGCGTTCCAGCTCGACGAAGCGCTGGCGGCCGTACTCGTTCAGGGCCCACAGGATCGGCGTCGTCCAGCGACTGAAGACGATGTCGACCACCGGGGCGATCGGGCAGGCGAGCTCGGGCGTGACGTCGGTCACCAGATCACCTTTCGGCCGATACTTTCTCCTAGGTACCTACTATCACGAGGACAGTAGCGTCGTCACCAGTCCCCTACAGAACCTGGAGTACGACGTGATCGTGGTGACCGGAGCAACGGGAAACATCGGGCGGCCGCTGGTCCGCGCACTGGCCGCCGCCGGCGAAGAAGTGACGGCGGTGTCGCGGAAGGCGGCCGACCTGCCGGCCGGCGTAAAACATCAAGCGGTGGACCTGACCGAGCTGGACCTGACCGGTGCGGACGCGCTCTTCCTTCTCCTGCCAGGCGGGCGGTCCGACGCCGAAGGGATCATCGCGAAGGCCCAAGTAGCCGGCGTACGTCGGATCGTCCTGGTGTCGTCGCAAGGCGTCGGCACCGGTCGACACCCCGCCGCGATCGAGGACGCGGTCAAGGCGTCGGGCCTCGAGTGGAGCATCCTGCGGCCGGCCGGCTTCCAGAGCAACACGCTCGGCTGGAGTCAGTCGGTCCGCGAGCACCGGCTGGTCGAGGCGCCGTATGGCGAGATCGCGCTCCCCCAGATCCATCCGGCCGACATCGCGGAGGTGGCCGCGGTTGCGCTGCGCGAGCCCTCGTACGCCGGAACGACGTGGGAGCTGACCGGACCGAAGGCGATCTCACCGCGGGAGCAGACCGAACTGATCGCGGCAGCGCTCGGAGAGCCGGTGCGGTTCGTCGAGCTGACGCGGGAGAACGCCAGAGAGCGCTTCCTGCGGTTTCTCCCGGAGCAGGTCGCGGACAGCACGCTCGACATCCTCGGGCAGCCGACCGACGCCGAGCGGGCGGTCAGCGGAGACGTCGAGCGGGTGCTCGGACGACCAGCGCGCGGGTACGCCGACTGGCTGACCGAGTACGTCGCCGCCTTCCGCTGAGCGGGCGGCGGTCAGATCCTGCCCAATTTCGGACCAAAAGCGGAAAATGTCCTCGGCGTACTGCAGGATGTCAGGAGTGAGCACCTTGACGACTCCTGACAAGCCGCCGGTCCGGGCCTGGCTTCCCACCATGTTGACGCTGGCCGCGATCTGGGGCTGCAGCTTCTTGTTCATCTCGGTCGGCGTGCGCGAGCTGCACCCGATGTACCTCGCGCTCGGGCGGGTGATCGCCGGGTCCGCCGTCCTGCTGGTGTTCCTGGCGTTCAAGCGGGAAGCGCTCCCCCGCGATCCCCGCCTGTGGGCTCACACCTTCGTGATCGGCGCGGTCGGCTCGGCGCTCCCGTGGACGCTGTTCGGGTACGGCGAGCAGCGCGTCCCCTCGCTGCTGGCCGGCATCTGGAACGGCATCACCCCGCTGGTCGTGCTGCCGGTCGCCGTCCTGGTGTTCCGGACCGAGAAGTTCACCGCGCAGCGGGTCGCCGGCCTGCTGATCGGGTTCCTCGGGATGCTCGTCGTGCTCGGCGCCTGGAACATCGAGGGCGGCGCCGACCTGACCGGCCAGCTGCTCTGCATGGCCGCGGCGGTCTGCTACGGGCTCGCCGTTCCCTACCAGAAGCGTTTCGTGGCCGGAAGCAACGTTTCCGGCACCGCGCTCTCGGCGAGCTTGTTGCTCTGCGCAACAATCCAGCTGGCCGTGGTCGCGCCGATCGTCACCGGCGAGGCGCCGCCGATGCCGTGGACGCTGTCGCCGGAGGTGATCGGCAGCGTGCTCGCGCTCGGCGGGCTGGGCAGCGGGATCGCGTTCGTGCTGAGCATGCGCAACATCCGGCTGATCGGCGCCAGCATGTCGTCGATGGTGACCTACCTGATGCCGATCTTCGCGATCGCGGTCGGCGTGCTGGTGCTGGACGAGCACCTGACCTGGTACCAGCCGGTCGGCGCGCTGGTGGTGCTCACCGGAGTCGCCGTGTCACAGGGCGTCGTACGACGTCCGGTCCGTTCGGGCAGGAAGCCGAAAAAGCCTCTACAGCCGGAGGTCGCGCCGGTACCGTGAAGTGAACCGGCGGCTCCGGGGAGGGCTGTCGCCGGGCTTCACGCACAGGGGGCGCCACGATGAGCACAGGCACGAAACCCGACACCCACGCGATGGTCGTGGTGCACCGGGTCTTCCGGCGGGAGTTCGACCTGCTGCCGGACCTGATCGAAGGGGTGCGCGCGGGTGACACCGCGCGCGCCGCCGTACTGGCCGAGCACCTGACCGACCTCGTCGGCGCGCTGCACCACCATCACCAGGCCGAGGACGACCTGATCTGGCCGCTGCTGCTGGACCGCGCGACGCTGCACCAGAATCTCGTCCACCGGATGGAGGCGCAGCACACGGCGCTCGAGTCGGCACTGGACCGGATCGACCAGCTGACGCCGCAGTGGCAACGCAGCGCGGATCCGGCCGAGGGCCGGGAACTCGCGGCCGTGGTTCGTGAGGCGTCCGCGCTACTGCGGGAGCACCTGGGCGAGGAGGAGCGGGACATTCTGCCGGTGATCGCCGAGCACCTGACCGTCGAGGAGTGGGGCAAGGTCGGCGAGCGCGGCGCGAACTCCATCGTGGACAAGCGCAAGCGGCTGCTGTTCCTGGGCGCGATCCTCGAGGACGCCTCGCCGCAGGAGCAGCGAGAGTCCCTGGGTGAGCTGCCGCCGCCGGTCCGCGTGCTGTGGAAGCTCGCGGGGCGTCGTGCGTACGGCGGGTACACCCGGTTGATCAGAAATTCCTGAGCCAGGAACCAGAACCTCTGCCAGGATCGGGGCTGCTGCCGACTCCTGGAGAGGCCTTCATGCGCACGACTGAACCCGCGGTGACCGCTGCCACGTCCATCGCGTCGTCGCTCGGGCTGCCGGTCGACGAGGCGATCGAACTCAACAACTCGAACAAGCTCACGCTGCGGCTGGTTCCGTGCGATGTCCTGGCCCGGGTGGCACCGGTCGCCGATCAGATCGCGCAGTTCGAGGTCGATCTCGCGCAAAGCCTCGCAGCGGTCGGCAGCCCGGTGGCCGCGCTCGTGGAACCGCGGGTCTTCGAGCGCGACGGCTTCACGATCACGCTGTGGCAGTACTACGCACCGGTGGGCTCGATGTCGCCGGCGGCGTACGCCGAGGCGCTCGAGCAACTGCACGCCGGGATGCGCAAGGTCGATTTCCCGACACCGCATTTCACGGACCGGGTCGCGGACGCTCAGCAGCTCTTGGCCGACCGTGACCGCACTCCCGAGCTCGCCGACGCGGATCGGGAACTCCTCACCAGCACCTTGCGACGCCTCACGCAGAGGATCGTCGATCGCGAGGGCGCCGAGCAGCTTCTGCACGGCGAGCCCCACCCGGGCAACCTGCTCGCCACCAGCGACGGGCCGATCTTCATCGACCTCGAGACCTGCTGCCGCGGACCTGTCGAGTTCGACCTCGCCCACGCTCCGGAGGAGGTCAGCGCCCACTATCCCGACCTCGACCAGTCCGTACTTCACGACTGCCGGCTGCTCGTCCTCGCCATGATCACCACCTGGCGCTGGGACCGAGCCGACGAGTTCCCCAACGGCCGGCACCTGGCAGTCGAATGGCTCGCAGACCTCCGTACGGCGCTGGACGGTCCGGTGCCTACGCCGTGAGGCGATCCGCTTCGGCCAGCAACTGCTCGCCGAACGGCTGGAAGCCGATGCTGCAGGAGTAGACGCCGCCGACGACGCGGTGGATGGTTCCCCATTCCCAGATGGCGGTGACATCCACCCCCGTCCGCGAAGCCAGCCGCTCGGTCCGCGCCCGGAGGTCGTCGCCAAGGCCCGGGTTGCACCGCACGATGGTGCCGAGATCGCACGCCGGCTCGGCCCGCAGCCCGGCCGGATCGATGAGCTTGTAGCTGCCGTCGCCGGCCTGCAGGGCGTTCATCTCGTGAAGATCCCCGTGGACCAGAACCGCGGACCGGTCGTCGTGGGCGAGGCGACGACGGTTCATGCAGTCCAGCGCGTCCGCCACAGTGGCCGGCGTACACGGTCGTCCCGCCTGCTCCCACAGTTCGGGCAGCCGACGGGCGTACTCCTCCGCCAACTGCGCGCCGGTCGAGAGGTCGAGGTCGGGATCGAGCGGACGCCACAGGCGAACCGCCACCTCGCACAGCAGGTCGTGGCGGGTCGCAGGGTCGGCCACGACGTCGTACATCGGAGCCCCGAGGCGCTCCAGCAGCAGGGCCTGCCGGCTCAGGTCCTCGCCCAGCAGCTTGGCGCATCCCTCTCCGTCCGCCAGGCGCAACGCCGTGGCCTCCTGCCCGAGGTCCCGACCTGGCACACCGATCTTGAGCACCGCCGGAGTTCCGTCGGCCAGCCTCACCTCGACGACCAGGGCGGCATGTCCGCCGGCGAAGCTGGACCCGATTGTCAGGGACCACTCTCGGGCCAGCGAGTCGACGACGTCAGGCAACTCGTCCAGCCAGTACGCGTTCCCGTCGGCAATGACCGTCTTGCGGACCTGGTCGGGCACGTCGAGGCTCATCCCGCGAGCCTAGGTGAACGGCGTGACCGGCACCTGACCTGATGGCTGGACGAGAATGACCCCGTCGACCATCTTCCCGACCTCCCAGGAGAATCCGATGCAGGTCATGGTTTCCGTCATCGACGACAAGACCAACCCGGGCAGCACGGACCGGCAGCCCTTCATCAGTGAGTTCAACGAGCGGTTGATCGCCGACGGCTACTGGGTGTTCGCCGGTGGCCTCGCGGACACCGACGACGCCACGGTCGTCGACAACCGGGGCGAGCAGGCGGTGTTCACCGACGGGCCGTTCGTGGAGTCGAAGGAGTACCTGGCCGGCGTCTGGGTGTGGGAGGTGCCCGATCTGGAGGTGGCCCGCAAGCTCGCCACGGAGGCGTCGAAAGCCTGCGACCGGAAGATCGAGCTGCGCGCGTTCCAGTGAGTCAGGCTTTACGCAGGTTCGGGAGCGCGGCCACTACCACCGCGGCCAGCGCCAGGAAGGTGCCGGCTACTACGGGGAAGGTGACCTCGGTGCCGGCGGTCGGGGCGAAGAGGTCGAGGAACAGGCTGGCGATGAGCTGTCCGGCGATGGTGCCGAGGCCGAGGACGAAGACGCCGACGATGCGGACGACCGCGGCGGCGGAGCTGATGAAGACGACGCCGCAGGCGCCGCCGACGTACAGCCACGGGTCGGTCGGCAGGGAGCTCGGTGCGCCGCGCAGAGCCAGGTCGACGAGGAAGACGACCAGCAGGGCGCTGGTGCCGACGAGGAAGTTGATGACGCCGGCCGCGACCGCGCCGTAGGAGTCGCCGGAGGCCGTGCGGGCGACTCGGCCGTTGATGCCCTGCTGGACCGCGGTGCCGATTCCGCCCAGGGCCGGGAGGATGGCCAGGAGCAGACCGGACGGGTGGCTGAGCTGGTCCGAGACGGCCAGTACGACGGCGACCAGCGCGACGATCGCGCCGACGACCCGGAGCGGGGTGAACGCCTGCGGGCCGGCCGGGCCGAAGCCGAGGCGGTCGACGACGAGGCTGCTGACCGCCTGACCGCCGACGACCGCGACCGTGAAGACCGCGACGCCGATCGTCGCGACCGTGATCGACTGCGTCGCCACCAGGAACGCGCCGGCGAGGCCGCCGATGCACTGCCACCAGCGCAGCGGGCCGCCGGCACCTTCGGACGGCGTACGGACGGTGCGCCAGACGGTCCCGAGCGAGTGGCGGATCCGCGGGACCAGCGCGGTGGCGAGCAGCAGGATGACGAGCCCGGTGCCGAACGAGATCAGCGCCGCCGCGATGCCGTCGCCGAGCCGATGGCCGAGCTCGCCGTTCACCCGGGACTGCAGCGCGACCAGCATGCCGATCCCGAAGGACGCTGCGAGCCCGACGAGCTGGTACTGCTGGGCGCTGCGGACGGGACGGGTGTCGGTCGTTGTCACCCCTCCATCATGACCGTTCGACTCAACGCGCCTGACACCGGTCCACCGTTCAGGACCGGCGGATCAGCGCCAGGTACATCGCGTCCGTTCCGTGCAGGTGCGGCCACAGCTGCACGTCCGGGCCGTCTCCGAGCGACGGTACGCCGGGGAACAGCGCTCGCGCATCCTCCAGTACGGCGTCCGGCCGGCTCGCCAGCACGGCGTCGACCACCTCGCGGGTCTCCCCCGGATGCGGCGAGCACGTGACGTACGCGACGACCCCGCCCGGCCGCACCGACGTGATCGCGGACGCGAGCAGCGCCTCCTGCAGTGGGCGCAGCTCGGCGACGTCTTCCGGCGTACGGCGCCAGCGCGCCTCCGGCCGACGACGCAGCGCGCCGAGGCCGGTGCACGGGACGTCGGCGAGGACCCGGTCGTACCAACCGGACGGCCAGGTCGGCTTGGTGCCGTCGCCGACGAGCACCTGGTGCTCGCCCGGGATCGCGCGCAGGTTCGACCGGACCAGCTCGGCGCGGTGCTTCAGCGGCTCGACCGCGGTCAGCACTGCCTCGCCCTGGTTCGCGATCGCCGCCAGCAGCGCGGACTTGCCGCCGGGGCCTGCGCACAGGTCGAGCCACCGCGCGTCCTTGCCGTCGAGCGGAGCCGTCGCCAGCGCGGTCGCGACGAGCTGCGAGCCCTCGTCCTGGACGCCGGCACGACCGGTCGCGACGGCCTGGATCCGCCCGGGATCGCCGCCGCCCTGCAGGACGGCGGCGTACGGCGACCAGCGGGCGCGGCTCGCGCCGGCCTCGATCAGCTCGTCGATGTCGGACAGCCCGGGCCGCGCGACGAGCGTGACCTTCGGGGGTTCGTTGTCGGCGTCGAGCAGGTCCTCGACCTCGCGCTCGATCGAGTCGGTGAGGTGATCGGGAGCGCCCGGGTCGAGGTCCGGAGCGGCGCGTTCGGGGGCGGGCGTGCCTGCGGCGGAGTCGCGCGCACCCAGCGCGTCGGCGAAGGCTTCGATGACCCAGCGGGGGTGGGCCTTGGCGATCGCCAGGTAGCCGAGGCGGTCCTCGTCGGGCTTCGGCGCGACCGTGGCGATCCACTGGTCGAGATTCCGCTGGCTGATCTTCCGCAGTACCGCGTTGACCAGACCGCTGCGGCTCTGGCCGACCTCCGCGCGGGTCAGCGTGACCATCTCGTTCACCGCGGCGTACGAGTCGACGCGCATCCGCAGCAGTTGGTGGGCACCGAGCCGGAGCAGGTCGAGCAGCTCGGGGTCGAGGTCGGCCAACGGACGCGAGACGCTCCGGGCCAGGAACGCGTCGTACGTGCCCTGCCAGCGCAGCGTGCCGTGCACGAGCTCGGTGCAGAACGCGGCGTCGCGACCGCCGAGGCGCTGGTCGCGGAGCGCCTTGTTGAGGGCGAGGTTGGCGTAGCCGTCCTCGCCGTTCACCTGCCGGATCACCCGGTACGCGACCTGCCGGACCTTGTCGGGACGCCTTTGCGGGGCGCGGTTACGGGGACTGCGGTCGCTCACTCGGAACCCAACTGATCGTCTGCGGTGATCCGTACGCCGCGGGCCCAGTCGGCCCCGGCCATCGGCTTCTTGCCCTGCGGCTGGACGGTGACCAGCTCGATCGCCTTGCTGCCCGTGCCGACCTTGACCGAGGACTTCGTTGCTTCCAGTACGCCGGGCGCCAGTTCGTCGTCGGTCGGTGCGGTGGCCAGCACCTTGAGCCGCTCGCCACGGAACGTCGTCCACGCACCCGGCGCCGGGTTGCAGCCGCGGACCAGCCGATCGATCTGCTGGGCCGGGTGCTTCAGGTTGATCTCGGCGTCCTCGACGGTCAGCTTCGGCGCGATCGTGACGCCGTCGGCCGGCTGCTCGACCGCCTGCAGTACGCCGGCCTCGATGCCGTCGAGCGTGTCGACGAGGAGCTTCGCGCCGGACACCGACAGCCGAGTGAGCAGGTCACCCGCGGTGTCCTTGGGCCCGATCGGCTCGGTCAGTACGCCGTACACGGGACCGGCGTCGAGCGCCTTGACGATCCGGAACGTGCTCGCTCCGGTGACGTCGTCGCCGGAGATGATCGAGTGCTGCACGGGCGCGGCGCCGCGCCAGGCGGGCAGCACCGAGAAGTGCAGGTTGATCCAGCCGTGCCGCGGGATGTCGAGCGCTGCCTGCGGCAACAGTCCGCCGTACGCGACGACCGGGCAGCAGTCGGGGTCGATCTCCTTCAGCCGGGCCAGGAAGTCCGGGTCGCTGGGCTTGACCGGCTTGAGGATCTCGACGCCGCCGAGCTGCTCGGCGTACTGGGCGACCGGGGAGGCCACGAGTTTGCGGCCGCGGCCCGCGGGAGCGTCGGGACGAGTGACGACGGCAACGAGTTCATGGCCGCTGGCAACGATCGCCTCGAGCGCGGTGACGGACACCTCGGGGGTGCCGGCGAAGACGAGTCTCACAGGCCGAATCCGTTCATCGAGTGCGGTGACACCTTGATCTGCGGCGGGCCGGACAGCCCCGACCACTCCGCTTCGCGGATCGCCTTCATCGCGGCCTTGCGGGTCTCGCGGTCGAGCCGGTCGACGAACAGGACGCCGTCCAGGTGGTCGGTCTCGTGCTGGATGCAGCGCGAGAGCAGGTCGTCGCCCTCGATCAGCACCGGGTCGCCGTACATGTTGAAGCCGCGGGCGATCACGTGCTGGGCGCGGCGGCAGTCGAAGGTCAGGCCGGGGATCGACAGGCAGCCCTCCGGGCCGAACTGCTCCTCGGCGCCGAGCGTGAGCTCCGGGTTGACCAGGTGCCCGATCTCGCCGTCGACGTTGTACGTGAAGACGCGCAGGCCGACCCCGATCTGCGGCGCGGCCAGGCCGGAACCCGGCGCGGCCTGCATCGTGTCGGTCAGGTCGGCGACCAGGCGGCGCAGCTCGGCGTCGAAGTCGACGACCGGGTCCGCCTTGGTCAGCAGAACGGGGTCGCCGAACAGGCGGATGGGTTGGACCGACACACAGACTCCTTCGCAGCGCAGGACCAGCCAAGTCTAGGGGGTGTCTGTCTGTTCCCCGCCGTAGCGAGCAGGTGCTCGGCGCGGTAGCTCGGTGTGCGGGAGACGAGCGTGGCGATGCGAAGCATCGTGAGCTTGGCTCCCGTGCAGCGAGATGCCGTGCCGAGTGCCGCGCAGTAGGCGGGGAGCAGACAGACACCCCCTACGTGGGGGCGGTACGGCGGGCAGATTGCACCTTTGTAATTCGGGGACCTCACTCCCGGTTGTTGCTTCGAGCACGTAGTGTGGCCTCAGGCGTACCTACAGTCACACAAGCCACACGCCCAACGGGAGTTAACAATGCGCACAGCGACACGGGGGGCTGCCGCACTGATCACCCTGGGGGTCCTGCTCTCGCAGGCACCGCTCGCCCGGGCCTACGAGTTCGTACCCAGGGACGGTGCCGTGGGGGCGGCGCCGACAACCGGGCCGTTGGGGGCGGAGCCGACGGCCGCGCCGTCGAGCGAGGTCTCGGACCGGGTCGAGCCGTCCGATGACTCGACTCCGGCCGAGCCGTCGGTCCCGCCGACCGCCGTACCGACGCCTGCCGACGACGAGCCCGTCGCCGAACTGCCGGCCGCGCGGAGCTGGAGCGAGCTGGCGGGTCAGGTGGCGGCGACCTCGCCGACCCATCTGACACTGCGGGCCACCACCGCGGAGCAGTCCAAGCAGGTGATGCGCTGCTTCAAGCTGGAGACCGAGAACTACTGCCTCGGGCTCGGGTTCGTGGACAAGATCCCGACCGGCGCCGAGATCAGCTCGACGGTCGCCGAGCCGGACGTCGCGCGCGACGACCTGCGGGCCGGGGTGTCGGCCGAGCAGGACATCGCGACCGGGGCGTTGAGCCCGGCGGCGTTCGTGGCCGAGCGGGCCGAGATGACCAAGGGCGAGCGGACCAACGCCGAGCTCGAGGAGATGCAGGCAGCGTGGGACGGGCGGGACAAGGCTCGGGCGCTGCGGGAGCTCGACGCCGACGGCAATCCGCCGCCGAGCTCGACGCCCGCGCCGGGATCCGGTACGACGACCGTGCCGGGGTCGGACGCCGGGCGGACCGGCGTACCGGCGGCCGGTGAGCCGAGCGGCGGGCAGACCGTCGTACCGAAGCCTGGTGATCCGTCGACCAAGCCGACGCCGCCGCCGTTGAAGCCGCCGACCGTGACGAAGCCGAAGCCGGTCGCGAACTACATCATGAAGGGCTTCCAGACCTCGCAGGACAAGGGGTACTGGTGCGGTCCGGCGACCTTCCAGTCGATCGACTGGGCCGACGACAAGCAGAAGGACACCCAGGCGTCCTGGGCCAAGGACCTCGGCGCGACGACGTCCGGTACGGCGATCACCTCGATGGTCAAGCAGACCAACCTGAAGACCAACTGGGACCTTGCCGCCGGCACCTACATCGTGCAGAACGTGAGCCACTGGACGCCGGCCAAGTTCCTCCAGGTGCACCAGAACCACCTCGGCGACGGCGCCCCGGCGCCGGTGATCGAGCACGTGCAGCTGCTGAAGCGGTACTTCCCGTACCTCGCCTTCAACCACAGCGGGCACTACCAGGTCGGCCGCGGCTACGACACCAAGGCCAAGACGATCGGCATCTTCGAGGTGTTCAACGAGCGCCGCTTCAACAGCCGCGGCAACGTCACCGACGGCCCGCGCAACATCCCGGCCACGGCGATGTTCAACGCGACGCTGGCGAACTCGTTCAAGAACATCGGTCTGTAGGTCGCACCGTGAACTCTGCTCACCGTCGGCGCCACCTCCTGGTCCCGGTCACCGCGGTCGCCCTGCTGGCGGCCGGGTGCTCGGGATCGCCGGAGAGCGCTCCCTCCCCCAGTACGTCGAGCAGCACGCCGTCGAGGCCGGCCGGTACGCCGAGCCAACCGCCCGCGAGCACCCCGACGTCGAGTCCGGGAACGCCGTCGGGCAAGCCGACCTGGACGAAGATCCTGCGCCAGCCGGTCGACGGCCAGCACATCGTCACGCAGCAACGGAAGTACCTGGTCACCCGCGGCAGCGACGAGGCCGGTACGACGACCATCACCGATCGAGCGAGCCGGAAGGTCGTCGTACGGCACGCTCCGCCGGCCGGGTTCGTCGCGCAGTCGCCGGTGGTGATCGACGACCGCTGGGCGCTGATCGAGGACATCCGCTCCGACGGACCGGACCCGCAGATCCGCGCGTACCGCTACGACCTCACCACCGGCGCGAAGACTGATCTGGCGACGCAGAAAGCGCTCCCCCGGATCTCCGAGCCCGAGATCGGCGCGTACGACGGGACGTTCGCGTACACCAGCACGGATGCCCGGAAGCGGTCGTGCCTGGTCGTCGCCTCACTGGACACGCTGGTGTCGCGGACGGTGACGTGCGTGGCGGACCCGGGCTACATCGCGGATCCGATCGTGTCGGCGGACGCGGTCACCTACAGCGCGATCACCGCGCCGCAGAGCCCGCAGCGTTGCAAGCGGTTGTTCACGGCACCGCTCACGGGCGGGGCCGCGCAACCGGTCGTTGCCAGCCGCAACTGCATCCAGTGGAGCGGGGCAACCTTGCGTGGGGCGACGGTCTGGTCGGAGATCGGTGCGGACGACCCTGATCAGTACCAGAGTCGCGCCTACGTCCGAGAGGCTCCTGGCGGTGCCGCTCGGTCGCTCGGTTCGATCGTCACCGACACGATCGTCGCCTGCGGCAACTGGATCCACTGGGAAGTCCGCAGGATGACCGACGGCGCCGAGTCCTACCAACTCCAGCGCTGGCAGCCTGGCCTGGCTCGCCCGCAGGTCATCTACACCACTCCCCCGGACACGGCCATCACCGCACCGACCTGCCAGGACAACACCCTCATCGTCGAAGCAGCCCACCTGGGCGGCAGCACGAAGTACACGGAGGCACTTGCCACCGGCACTACCTAGGCCTTGAGCGAGATTCCTCGGTCGCGGAGTTGGGTGCGGAGGGTGGCGGCTGAGGTGAACAGTTCGGCGTCGAGGCCGGCGGCTCGGGCTCCGTCGACGTTGCGTTGGACGTCGTCGGTGAAGAACGTGCGGGACGGGTCGAGGGTGAAGCGGTCGACGAGGAGGCGGTAGATCTTCTCGTCGGGCTTCACGACCTGCTCGTGGCCGGAGACGATCTCGCCGGTGAAGCTGTCGAGGATCGGGAACGTCTGCTTCGCGACGGCCCACTTCTCACCGGAGAAGTTGGTCAGCGCGTACGTCGGTACGCCGAGGGCCTGCAGCTCGGTGAGGATGTCGACCGTGTCGGTCAGCAGGCCCTTGACCATCTTCAGCCAGCCGGTGTCGTACGCCGCGATCCACTCGGCGTGCTCGGGGTGCAGCGCGGTGAGCTCCTCGACGGCCTCGGCCCACGGGCGGCCGGCGTCCTGCCGCATGTTCCAGTCGGGCGTCGTGATGTTGGTCAGGAAGTGCTGACGCTGCGCCTCGTCGGGGATCAGGTCGGCGTACAGGTAGTTCGGGTTCCAGTCCAGCAGGACCCCACCGATGTCGAACACCACCACGTCGATCGTCCGCTCCGTCATGCCCGCAACCCTAAACGACCGTGGTCAGGGCGTCGGTACGGCGTCCTGGGCCGCGGCGTTGGCGGCGGCTCGGGCGTGGAGGGCCGGAGCCAACGCCAGCTGACCGACGAACAGGACGACGCCGAGGGCGGCGCAGCCGAGCCAGACCGTGGTCGCGCCGGCGTGTTCGAGGGTGTTGGTGCCGAGAAGCGGACCGATGACGCTGCCGAGGCCGAACGACATGCTGCCCGCCAGTCCCATGTAGCCACCGCGCAGGTCGACCGGTGCGAGATCCGCGAAGACCGCGCCGATCACGGCGGCAAAGCCGATCTCGCCGACGGTCCAGACGACGACCGACAGCCCGTAGCCCCACCAGCTGTCGACGGCCGCGCCCACTCCGAAGCCGAGCCCGACGACCAGCATCGAGCCGGCCAGCAGCTTCGGGCGGTCGAGCGCGGCGAGGCGCCGGTTCACGAACGGCTGGACGACGACGATCACGACGCCGTTCAGCGCGATCACCAACCCGTACGTCGAGCTCGGCAGCCCGTCGGCGGCCATCGCGAGCGGCAGCGTGGAGTAGCCCTGGAAGTAGATCGTGGCGTAGCCAATCTGGAGCAGGATCATCAGCAGGAACGTCGTGTCCCGCAGTACGACGGGCAGCAGCGCGCGACGCGACGCGCCCTCGTCGAGCACCGGCCGGGTCTCGGGGACCATCCGCCAGATCACCACAGCGGCGACGACCGACGTACTGGCGTTGATCCAGAACAGCAGGTTGTAGCCGATGCTCGCCAGGACGCCGGCGCTGACCGTGGAGACCGAGAAGCCGAGGTTGATCGCCCAGAACAGCAGCCCGTACGCGCGAACGCGCTCTCGCGGCTGGAGCAGGTCGGCAACCGTCGCCTGGACCGCCGGGCGGAACAGGTCGCCCATCAGGCCGACCACGAACGCGGCGACGGCGATCGTCTCCAGCGACCGGGCCGAGCCGAGCAGGATCAGCGCGGCCGCGGTGCCGAGGAACCCGATCAGCATGGTCCGGCGGCGGCCGATCCGGTCGGACAGCCAGCCGCCCACGAGCTGCGAGACCACCGAGCCGGCGCCGACGGCCGCGGCAACGGCGCCCGCCGTACCGGCGGACAGGTGCCGTTCCTGGGTCAGGTACAGGACGAGGAACGGTTGGACGAAGCTGCCGAGGCGGTTGACCAGCTGGCAGACCCAGAGCGCCCAGAACGCGCTGGGCAGCGGAGAGCGCTCCCTCGGAGAGCCGATCACAGTCATGGAACCAGCCTCCCGGCCATTGGCGGCGCTGTCGAACATTAGTTTCTGCACTAATCCTCGCGTCGCAGGACGGCCGTCGTTAGAGTCGTCCACGTGATCAGCATCAGGCTCAACACCGGCGATGTCAGCCGAATCAGATTCGCGTTCTCGCCGGTGTGGGAGACGGTCACGAGTGTGCGCGCCCTGAGCAACAACTCGACCGGCAGCGTGCACGGACCGTGGCTGCGCAAGGTGCGGCCGCTGCTGGGCGAGGCCGACCGGAGCTCCGGTGCGAACGGGCGGAGCCTCGAGGCCCGCGACGAGCTGGCGGATGCTGTGCGGTTGCTGCAAGCTCTCGTTCCGCGCATCGGCTACATCGCCGACTTCATGACGCCGGCGCCGCCGCGGCGGTCGACCGGGTTCGACGCCGGGCTGGCGGCGATCGAGGCGACGCCGTACGAGCTGGTGGTCGACGAGCTGAGCCGGGTGCACCAGGGAAACCCGAACCCACTGCTGCCCGGCCTGATCGCTGATCCCGGGGAAGCGCTCTCTCGGATCACCGGGGCGTTGCGCACGTACTGGCAGCGCGCGGTCGAGCCGGACTGGCGGCGGATGCGGGCGTTGCTGCAGGAGGACCTCGCGTTCCGGCTCGACGAACTGGCCGCGGGCGGGCTGGATCGGCTGTTCCGCAACCTGCATCCGTCCGTGCGGCTCCGCGGCGACCGGATCGAGATCGACCGGCCGTTCGTCTGTCCCGACGGTGTGCCGACGGCCGGGCAGGGCGTGCTGCTGGTGCCGTGCGTGTTCACCTGGCCGGCGGCGCTGCCGGTGACGGGTGCGCCGCACGTACCGACGATCACCTATCCCCCGCGCGGGCTCGGGCGCTTGTGGGAGAGCCAGCAGGAGACGGCCGGTTCACCGCTCGCCGAGTTGGTCGGGCGGACGCGTGCCGCGATCGTGAGCCATCTGGATCTGCCGATGTCGACGACGCATCTCGCGCACGCCCTGGACGTCTCGGCGCCGACGCTGAGCGTCCACCTCGGCATCCTGCGGAACGCTGGCGTCGTCGACTCGCGCCGGGACGGTCGGACGGTGCTCTACTTCCGGACCGCGTTGGGCAATCACCTGCTGGCGGCCTCGGGCGCGGGTGAGCTCTCGGAATCCGCCTGACGGCGACCTTCTGGGGCCCGTCGACGGCGACCACTGATCAACCCCTCGCCCGAGCGGCGCCGCGAGCCGTCGGGCGCAGGGGCCGGGATACTGAGGAGAGGGTTAGTCAGTGGTGGCCGACGACGGTTATGCGGCGGGCTGTCGCCGGCGAGGTCACGCGGTGCGCCGCTGCCGGCGAGGTCGCGCGGTGGGCCGTTGCCGGCGAGCGCGCGTGGGTTGTTGCCGACGAGCGCTCAGCCGAACGTCGCGGGGTCGACCTGGACGCGGAGCGGGCCGGGGAGCTTCTTCGCTCCCCGCGCGGCCAGGGCTTCCTTGAGGACGCGGGCCAAGGCGTAGCCGCGCGGCGTACGGACGACGGCGCGGACGGTCTCGTCGTCGACGTCGACCGGCCCGAGGACCTCCAGCCCGGCTGTCGGATCGACGAGCTCGCGGACGCGGGCGACCATGTCGGCGACCGCGTCGGACGAGCCGACGAGTTCGGCGAGCTTGGCGGCGGGGGCCAGTCGGGCGGTGCGGCGGTCCTCGAGCTCGCGGGTCGCGTAGCCCTCGGGGCTCCAGCGGACGACGGCCTGCAGCGGCATCGCCGACGGTTCGCCGACCATGATCACCTTGCCGCCCTCGCGTGCCGGACGGACCATCGCGGCCGCGTTGAACCAGCGACGAACGGCTTCCTCCGGCGCGCGCAGGTCGGGCCGGGCGAGCAGCAACCAGGTGTCGAGGAGAAGCGCGGCGGCGTACCCGTTCTCCGCGATCGGTTCGGCGCCTGGGGTCGTGACGATCAGGGCGGGTTCGTCCGGGATCTCGTCAAGCATGTGGTCGCCGCCCGACGTCCGGACGACGACTCCCGGGAACGCCCGGCCCAACTCTTCCGCCGTACGCCGTGCGCCGACGACGGCCGCGCGCATCCTCGTGTCGCCGCACTCGGGACACCGGTGGTCGGTCGCCGGCCGGCCGCAGACGGTGCAACTCGCCGGCCCGGACGAGCCCGTGCGCCGAAGCGAGCCGCCGCACGTCGTACAGCGCGACGGCGTCCGGCAGGTCTGGCACACCAAGCTCGGCAGATACCCGGCGCGCGGCACCTGCACGAGGACGGGCCCAGTCTTGAGCCCTTCGCGCGCGACCTCGAACGCCTGATGCGGCAAGCGCGCGGCGCGAGCGCCAGGATCCCGGGCGAGGTCGCGGTCCGACTCCCCTGCGATGTGGACCGCGGGCGCGGCGGCGCGAGTCACCGCGCGGTCGGCGATCAGCTCGTTCGCCCAGCCGGTCTCGAGCAGCGCGGCGGTCTCGGCGGAGCGCGCGAATCCGCCGAGCAGCGCGGCGCACTGCTGCCGGTAGGCCCGCAGCAGCAGGACCTCGCGGGCGTGCGGGTACGGCGCGCGGGGCTCGGCGTACGAGTCGTCGCCGTCGTCCCACAACGCGACGAGGCCGAGGTCGGTGACCGGCGCGAACGCGGCGGCGCGGGTGCCGATCACGACGCGCGTGCAGCCGCGGAGCGCGGAGATGAAGGCGCGGTAGCGCGCGGTCGGGCCGAGGTCGGCCGAGAGCGTGACGAAGCCGTCGGCGCCGAGCACCGTCGTACAGGCCTTGGCCAGGCGTTCCAGGTCGCGCGCGTCGGGGGCGAGCAGGAGCGCGCCGCGGCCGGTCGACGCGCAGACCGCGGCGGCCTGGGCGAAGGCGAGCGCCCAGTCGGCGCCGGGCACGGCGGTCCAGATCGCGCGCGGAGCCTCGGTACGGCGTACGGCGTCGAGGAAGCCTTCGGCGTGCGGGTACGGCGCCCACTCGGAGATCGAGGTGGACTCGACCGGACGCGTCGGCTGGTTGCAGCGGAGTACTTCGGCCTCCACCTTCGCCAGTCGCGGCGGCACGGCGAGGCGCGTGACGTCGGCGAGGACACCGGCGTACCGGTCGGCGACCGCGCGGCAGAGGTCCGCGACCTCGGGGGTGAGGACCTGCTCGGGCGACACCACCTTGCGCAGGCGCGCGAGCTTGCCGTCGTGCTCCGAGGTTTCGAGCCGCTCGAGCACGAACCCGTCGAGGTCCTTCCCCGCGAACCGCACCTTCACCCGCGCCCCCGGCTGCGCCGCCGCGGCGAGGTCGTCGGGAACGAGGTAGTCGAACGGGCGATCCAGGTGCGGCAGCGACACGTCGACCGCGACCCGGGCGACCGGCAGGGTCGAGGTGATGTCGGCCGGCGCCTTCGTGCGCGAGCGCCGGACGGTCTCACGCAGCAGCGTCAGCTGCTCAGGAGATTCCCCGTTCGGTGCCACTCGGGAACTCTAGTCCGATCCCCCGACAACCCGCCGGAGGCCTGTGGACAACACGAAAGTTCGTGACCGACCGATGAATCGGCGCTCCGTCGCCAGTAGGTACCGGTGACCGTTCGTTCACACCTCAGGGAGCACGCCATGGGCCACGTCATCGTCAACCAGTTCGTCAGCCTCGACGGCATCGTCACCGACCCCGACGGTTCGGCCGGTACGCCGGGCGGGGGCTGGGCGTTCCGGCACGGGCCGGCGCCGGTCTCCGGCGACAAGTTCCGGCTCGGGCAGATCCTGCGGAACGGAGTCATGTTGTACGGGCGGACCACTTGGGAGCTGCTCGGCGGCCTGCTGTCCCGGCGTTCCGACGACTTCTCCGTCGCGATGACCCAGATGGACAAGGTCGTCCTGTCGACCACGCTCACCGACGTGTCCGGCTGGGCGAACTCACGTCTGGCCGACCGAACGGTCGCCGAGCTGGTCGAGGCAGAGCGCCGCGACGTCGTGGTGGTCGGAAGCCTGAGCGTCGTCCGGGCGTTGCAGGCGGCGGACCTCGTCGACGAGTACCGGCTGATGGTCTTCCCGACGGTCGTCGGCTCCGGCGAGCGCCTGTTCCCCGCCGACGGGCCCACGGTCGAGTTCGGCCTGACTTCGGTGGATCAGGTCGGGCCTGCCGTGCTTTCGACGTACCGGCGGTCAGAGGCTGCGGGCTAAGCCGAACGCCGCGAACACCTGGTCGTCCTGGAAGACCCGGTTGTGGCTGATCCCGGCCGTGGTGACGGTGAAGGCGTGCAGCGTGTGCAGCTGGTACGCGCCGGCACCGTCGCCGCGGTAGACCGCGGCCCCCGGCTGCCCGTTGGCGCAGATCGGGACCACGCGCCAGTCGCTGCCCCGGCGCTCGAACACCCCGGCCACGAACCGCAGGTGGTTCTCACGCCCGGAGAACCAGTTGGCGAACGGCGGCATCTCCAGTACGACGTCCGCCGTCAGCAACTCGGCGAACGCCGCGGCGTCGGCCTTCTCGAACGCGGCGACGAACTTCGCCACCGTCTCCCGGCAGCGCGGATCGTCCGGCTCGAGCACGTCGTCCTCCGCGAGCCCGACCTCGGCCAGCTTCGCCCGGGCGCGCTGCAGTGCGCTGTTGACCGCGGCCGGGCTGAGCTCCAGCGCGGCCGCGATCTCGGCCGACGACCAGTCCAGCACGTCCTTCAGGATCAGCGCCGCCCGCTGCCTGGCCGGCAGGAACTGCAGCGCGGCGATCAGCGCGAGCCGCAGGCTGCCGCGCTGCCCGACCACCGCAGCCGGGTCGGCGGGGAAAGGCTGCAACCACAGGACCTCGTCGGCCCGAATCAGCGGGCCGGACGGGTCGCCTTCCGCGACCAGCCCGGACGGCAACGGCCGGCGACCGCGGCCTTCCAGCTCGGTCAGGCAGGTGGTGGTGGCGATCCGGTACAGCCAGGTCCGCAGCGACGCGCGGCTCTCGTCGTACCGGTCGAACGCCCGCCAGGCCCGCACCAGCGTCTCCTGCAGGAGGTCTTCGGCGTCGTGCACCGAACCGGCCATCCGGTAGCAGTGCTGCAGCAGTTCGTGCCGGTACGGCGCGGTCCTCACCTCGAACGTCACCCCGGCAGTGTGCCCCAGCCGGGACGACGAACGCCCGCACCCCCGGTCAGGGGTGCGGGCGTTCGTACGGCGTACTGCTACTTCGCGGCGGCGGCCTTGAGGGCGTCGACGCGGTCGAGCTTCTCCCAGGTGAAGTCGTCGCCGCTGCGGCCGAAGTGGCCGTTGGCGGCGGTCTGGGTGTAGATCGGGCGGAGCAGGTCCAGGTCGCGGATGATCGCGGCCGGGCGCAGGTCGAAGACCTCGAGGACGGCGTCGGTGATCTTGTCGACCGGCACGGTCTCGGTGCCGAAGGTGTCGACGTAGAAGCCGACCGGGGCGGCCTTGCCGATCGCGTACGCGACCTGGCACTCGGCGCGCGCGGCCAGGCCGGCGGCGACGATGTGCTTGGCGACCCAGCGCATCGCGTACGCCGCGGAGCGGTCGACCTTCGACGGGTCCTTGCCGGAGAACGCGCCGCCACCGTGACGGGCCATGCCGCCGTAGGTGTCGATGATGATCTTGCGGCCGGTCAGGCCGGCGTCGCCCATCGGGCCGCCGATCTCGAAGCGGCCGGTCGGGTTGACCAGCAGCTTGTAGTCCGACGAGTCGATCTCGAACTGCTCGAGGATCGGGTCGACGACGTGCTTCTTCACGTCCGGGGTCAGCATCTCGTCGAGGCTGATGTCGGCCGCGTGCTGGCTGGAGACCACGACGGTGTCGATCCGGACCGCCTTGTCACCGTCGTACTCGACCGTGACCTGGGTCTTGCCGTCGGGACGCAGGTAGGCCATCGTGCCGTCCTTGCGGACCTCGGACAGCCGCTCGGACAGCCGGTGCGCGATGGTGATCGGCAGTGGCATCAGCTCGGGCGTCTCGTTCGACGCGTAGCCGAACATCAGGCCCTGGTCGCCGGCGCCCTGCAGGTCGAGCGCGTCCTGCGAGGAGTCCGCGCGGGTCTCGTACGCCGTGTTGACGCCCTGCGCGATGTCGGGCGACTGGCTGCCGATCGCGACCTGCACGCCGCAGGACGCGCCGTCGAAGCCCTTCAGCGACGAGTCGTAGCCGATCTCGAGGATCCGGTTCCGGACGATGCCCGGGATGTCCACGTACGCCGACGTGGTGACCTCGCCGGCCACGACGACGAGGCCGGTCGTGATCAGGGTCTCCACCGCGACGCGGCTCTTCGGGTCCTCGGCCAGAAGGGCGTCGAGGATGGAGTCGCTGATCTGGTCAGCGATCTTGTCCGGGTGACCTTCCGTCACCGACTCGGACGTGAAAAGGCGCCGTGCCACGGTTCTCCCTCAGGGTTGCTTGGTGTCCACACGACGAGGCCTGGGCCCCGCCCCCACACGCACCGCCTCCGGCGATGCTTCTCGGCAGTATGCCAGCAGTTCGGGCCCGGGGAGGAGCCGGACGCCGGTTTCGCCCACTTTGTGGGACACGCATCTCACATCGCGGGCAGGCCCGCCTGCGTGAGCGTGCCGGAGCGAACGTTTCACCGAGGCGTCTCGGCCGCCCAGCGCTCGGACCAGGCCAGCAACGGCTTGAGTGAACGGGACAGATCGCGGCCGGTCGCGGTTAGCTGGTGGGCCTTCGACTCGTCCTGCCAGAGCAGTCCGGCTTCCCTCAGCTCGGCCAGTCGTGCGCTCAGCACCGTCGGCGAGACGTCGTCGCACCGTTCCTGCAGGGCGCGGAACCCGACCGGACCGTCCCGCAACTCCCAGAGCACGCGCAACGCCCAGCGTCGCCCGAGCAGGTCGAACGCAGCCATGATCGGCCGGCCGCTCTGCGAACCGCGAACCGGTCGCCCTGGAACCGGCGTACCAGCGGCCATCGTCGACCTCCTTGACCTGCAGGGATCTTGCGCTATCGAATCAGTAGCAGGATAGTGCTACGTATTCTGTAGCACCAGCCAGGGAGGTCGCGTGTCAGCACGTCTGCAACCGGTGGAACCGCCGTACCCGGAACGGATCGAGACGCTGCTCGGCAAGCTGATGCCGCCTGATTCGCCGTACGAGCCTCTGTTGTTGTTTCGGATGCTCGCGCTGCATCCCGAGCTGGCAGACCGGGCTCGACCGCTGGCTTCAGGCCTGCTGAACAAGGGGTTGCTGCCGGCTCGCGACCGGGAGCTCGTGATCTCGCGGAGCACGGCGCGCGCCGGCGCGGAGTACGAGTGGGGTGTGCACGTGGTCATCTTCGGTCCCGTGGTCGGACTGGATCGGGAGGTCTTCGATGCCGTGGCTTCAGGTGCGGTGTGGCCTGATCCGGTGCTCATGCGCGCGGTCGACGAGCTGCACGACCAGGCGACGTGGAGTACGGCGACATGGTCGGCGGTGCGCGAGCGGTACGACGACGCGCAGGTGGTCGAGCTGCTGCTTCTGGCCGGGTGGTACCGGACGTTGTCGACGGTGATCAACGCGTTGGAGATCCCGTTGGAGAACTGGGGAGCGCGCTCTCCCGCGTTCAGGCGTGCGGACCCACGGTGATCTTGTCCAGGGCGAGGGTCGCGCGAGCGCCGACGATCTCGGCCAGGCGGTCGACTTCGTTGTCCAGGGCACGCAGTTGGGCGGGCTTCAGGGTCCGCAGGGGTTCGACGGTGACGTGGAACTTGCGGCCGGACAGGCGTTGGTGCCACACCCCCGCGACGACACCGTCGACCAGGAGGACGGGATAGTTGCCGGCCTGACCGCCGGCGAGTGCGCGGGTCGAGGCCTCGCCGGGGAAGACGAGGTCGCGCGGATGGCTTCCGACGGCGTACGCGTCGAAGTACGGGAGCAGTCGGACGCCGCGGATCCGGTCGTCGGGGAAGTCGGTGTCGCCCTCGATCAGCCAGGCGGGTTGGCCGTCGAGCTCGACCTGCTGCAGGTTGTCCTGCTGCTCGAAGAGTTTGGTGATGAAGGCGGGCGACGTACTGAGCCATTTCGCGAAGTGCTGCGGGGTCGCCGGGCCGTAGGCGTGGAGGTAGCGGCGGAGAAGTTCGGGGAGCGCTTTCTCGCCGTTCTCGGGCTGGAACGGCGGGGCGAAGCGGTGCGGGTTCGTGTACGTCGTCTTGCGGCCGCGGTTCGGGCCGTAGCAGAGCACGCCCGCGGTCGCGGCCGCTGGAATCACCTGACGCCAGCGCGGCCAGTACTCCTGGAACGCCGGCATCACGAGTTCCCCCGCCCAAGGACCGGTCCGCGCGACAACCTCGTCGGTCAGCTCGTCGACGGTGAGATCATCCTCGGAGAGCGCTCCCCCGACGGCCTCGATCACCTCGGCGATCTGCTCCGGGGTCATCCGCATCTCCGGCGTCGCGGCGCTGCCCGATCGCGGCAGCGCGGACAGTGCTCCGGTCCACAGCGGCAGGTCGTCGGTCGGCAGGAGGTGGACGGTTCCGCGCGGGCCGAAGGTCTTGACCAGGGAGCGCTCTACCCAGAGCGCCCGCTGGACGTCGGCGCGGGTCGCCTTCTCGAGGCGAAGCGCGACGGAGATCTCGGCGGCGGACAGGACCTGCGCGTGAGCGCCTGACATCGCCCGTACGACGTCCGCCGGGCCTGGCGCCGACCAGCCAGCGCCGCCGCCCCCGCCGCCCGCCGGGCCCGCGCCGCCGCCCCCGGGGCCAGCGCCGCCGCCCCCGCCGCCCGCCGGGCCCGGGCTGACCGCCGGGTCCGGGCTGACCGCCGTACCGGCGTGCAGGTGGTGCCGTCGCATCCGTCGCGCGACCACGGCGGGCCAGGAGAGCTTCATGCCGTCAGGCTATGAGTCGTAGCGGTCAGGTTCTGACCTACTGGAACAGCCCGCTGTACGCGTTGAGCGCCGGCTGCCCGCCGAGGTGGGCGTACAGAACGTTCGAGTCCTTCGGGATCTCGCCCGAGCGGACCAGATCGATCAGGCCGGCCATCGACTTCCCCTCGTACACCGGATCGATGATCATGGCCTCCAGCCGCCCGCTCAGCCGGATCGCGTCCATCGTCGACTCGACCGGGATCCCGTACTTCTCCCCCGCCCAGCCCTCCAGCACCGTGATCTCGTCGTCCCGCAACTCGCGCCCGAGCCCGATCAGCTCGGCGGTCGCGTGCGCGATCTTCGCCACCTGCGCCCGCGTCTCGTCGAGCTTGGCCGAGGCGTCGATCCCGAGCACCCGCCGCGGCCGGTCCTGCCCGGCGAATCCGGCGATCATCCCCGCGTGCGTGCTGCCGGTCACGCTGCACACGACGATCGTGTCGAAGAAGACGCCGAGCTCACGCTCCTGCGCCGCGACCTCGTCGGCCCAGTTCGCGAACCCGAGCCCACCGAGCCGGTGATCCGAAGCACCGGCCGGAATCGCGTACGGCGTACCGCCGGCCGCGCGAACGTCGTCCAGCGCCTGCTGCCAGCTCTCCTTGAACCCGATCCCGAACCCGGCCCGAACCAGCCGCACGTCGGCACCCATGATCCGCGACAGCAGGATGTTGCCCACCTTGTCGTTGACCGGGTCCGGCCAGTCCACCCAGCTCTCCTGCACCAGCACCGCCTTCAGCCCCGCCTTCGCAGCCGCCGCCGCGACCTGGCGCGTGTGGTTGGACTGGATGCCACCGATACTCACCAACGTGTCGGCGCCTTGAGAGAGAGCTTCCGGCAGCAGGTACTCGAGCTTGCGCGTCTTGTTCCCGCCGTACGCCAGCCCGCTGTTGACGTCCTCGCGCTTGGCCCAGATCCGCGCTCCCCCGAGGTGCGCGGTGAGCCGGTCGAGCGGGTGCACCGGACTCGGACCGAAGAGCAACGGGTACCGCTCGAAGTCGCTGATTGGCATGCAATATATTGCACACTGCAAACCCCGTGCTGTCCAGTCCTGTCAGGTGTGAGCTGCAGCAACCCGATCCGCAGCCTGGCGTACGTCGGCCGCCAGCTCCGCCGGCGCGAGCACCACCGCATCGCCGCCCTGGGCAAGCACGGCCGCACACGCTTCCGCGGCGTTCTCCAGGTCGAGCTCGACCACACTCCACCCGTCCACCAGAGGACCCGTCGCCCCGAACCGCCGCACAGCGTTCCCCCGCACCCGCAGCACAATCGGATACGACGGCCGGCTGGCCCGGAACTGCACCTGCGCCTCGGCCCAGTACGCCGTCAACTCGAACCCGCCCGGCCGCGGGAACGCGTGGCCGGTTATCGCCGCCGAGCTGATCCGACTCAGCCGGTACGTCCGAACAGAGCCGTCCGCCCGGGCGGCCACCAAGTACCAGGTCCTGCTCTTCGCCACCAACCCGAGCGGCGCGACCGCAAAAGCCTCCCCCGGGTTCCGGTAGGTGATCTCGAGCAGCCGTTCCTCCCAGATCGCCTGCCGGCAGACATCGAGCCACCGCGGCGTCTCGCGCCGGTCGTCCCACCCGGCATGGTCGATCAGCAGCCGCTGCCGAGCGAACTCGGCGTCCTTGCGCGCCGGCTCCGGCAACGCCGCGATCAGCTTCGCGATCGCCTGGTCGCTCGACGCATCGACGCCCAGATCCGCCAGCACATGCGCCGTCGCCCCCACGAACACCGACATGACCTCGGACGGCGTGAGCCCGGTCAGCCGCGTCCGGTAGTCCGGCAGCAAAGCCCATCCGCCGCCGCGCCCCCGTACCGAGTACACCGGAACTCCCGCGAGGCTGAGCGCATCGAGATCCCGCTGAACAGTCCGCGGCGACACCTCCAGGTGCTGCGCGAGTTGCGCCACGGTCGACTGACCGCGCGTCTGCAGGCGCAGCAGGAGTCGCAGCAACCGTTCCGCACGCATGCCCAGCACTATTCCAGCAAAACAAGCCAACCGGTGGCGTCTTTTCTTCCTACGGTCCTCCCCATGACAGCTGTCGTGGTGGAAGACCTCTGCATGACCTACCGGGCGCCGGTCCGCGGATCCGGCTGGCGAGCGACCCTCGGCTCGGTGTTCAACCGCCAGTTTAAGGAGGTCTCCGCCGTCCAGAACATCTCCTTCGAGCTGAGCCCCGGCGAGGTGGTCGGTTTCATCGGCCCGAACGGCGCCGGGAAGACGACGACGATGAAGATCCTCTCCGGCCTGCTGCACGCGACGTCCGGCCAGGTCCGCGTGCTCGGCCACTCCCCCTGGCAACGCCGGACCGACTTCCTTCGCCGGATCGCGTTCATCCGCGGCAGCCAACCGGTCGGCGGGCCGCAGGAACTCACCGTCCTCGACACCCTCCAGTACCAACGTCTGCTCTACGAGGTGCCTCTGGTGCAGTACGAGCGGAACCTCGTCGAACTCACCACGACGCTCGAGCTCGGCAATCTCCTCGAGCGCCAGCTCAGAGCGCTGAGCCTCGGCGAGAAGATGCGCGCCGGCCTCGCGCTCTCCCTGCTCTACCGCCCGGAGCTGATGTTCCTCGACGAGCCGACCCTCGGCCTGGACGTCACCGGCGCGACCACGATGCGCCGCTTCGTCGCCCAGTACGCCGAACAGACCGGCGCGACGGTCCTGCTGACCAGCCACTACATGGCCGACGTCGCCACACTGTGCCCGCGCCTCGTCCTGATCGACCAGGGCACGATCCGGTACGACGGCAAGCTCGACGAGCTCGCCGCCAAGCTCTCGCCGTACAAGCTGCTCCGGATCACCGCGGCCGGCGCCGACGAGCAACGCCTGCGCGAGGCCGGCGAACTGGTCGAGCACTCGGACGGCACGTGGGTGATCCGCGTCCCGCGCGCGGACGTCGCCCGGACGACCGCTTCCTTGCTCACCGACCTCGAGGTCGCGGACTTGTCGGTCGAAGAGGCACCGCTCGAGGTCGTCATCGACCAGGCCTACCGGGAGGGTGTCGAGTGAAGCGGCTGCTGTTCCTGATCGCCCTCCGGATCCGCCGCGAGGTGCTCGAGTGGTCGGGCACGTGGTGGTTCCTGCTCACGCTGGTGATCCAGGCCGCGGTCGGCCCGCTGATCGGCATGTTCGTCTGGTCGGCGGTCTACCCGGCCGATCCGTACGTCGCGACGTACTACGTGGCGCTGCTGCTGGTCACGGTGATGACCGAGTCGTTCGAGCAGCACACGTTCTCCGAGAAGCTGTACGACGGGACGATCAGCCACGACCTGCTGCGGCCGCAGCCTGTGGTCGTCGACGTGATCGGCGCCAACCTTGCGATCCGGATCTGGTTGACCGTGATGGGGATTCCGCTCGCGCTGCTGGCAGGCCTCGCGTTCGGTGTTTCGCTGAGCTGGGTCGCAGTACTGGCGGCTGTGCCGGTGCTGGTGCTCGCCGCGGTGCTTAGGTTCTGCTGGGTGTTCCTGCTGTCCATGGCCGCGTTCTGGACCGAACGGGTGCACGCGATCGCTGGGTTCGGGTGGACCTTGACCTCGTTGCTCGGCGGGACGATCGCGCCGCTGGCGTTCCTGCCCGGGCCGTTGCGCGAGGTCGGTCAGGTGCTCCCGTTCTACGGGATGCTCGGGCTGCCGGCGGACATTGTTGCCGGACGCACCGATGGGCTGCTCTCCGGGATCGGATACCAGGTGGTGTGGATCACGGCGTTCGCCGGTCTCGGCGTACTGCTGTGGCGGGCCGGGATCCGGCGCTACACGGTGGTGGGCGCATGAAGCTGCTCCGACTCTCCGCCGCCGGCTTCGCGCGGTCACTGCAGGCGACGCTGACGTTTCGGGTCAACCTGCTGTTCGACGTCGGCCTGTCGATCGTCGGCATGGTCGCGAGTCTGGCGACCGTCTTCATCGTGTACGCACGAACGGACTCGCTGGCCGGCTGGACCGAGTCCGAGACGTACGTGCTGATCGGGACCTTCCAGGTGCTGAGCAGTCTCAAGAGCACGTTCATCGATCCGAACCTGGCGTGGTTCCCGGACAACGGCATCCGCCGAGGGATGCTCGACACTTTCCTGCTGCAGCCTGCGCCGACGCTCTACCTGGCCAGTCTGGGCAAGTCGACTCCCCTGTCGCTGGTCCACCTTGTGCTCGGGCTCGGCGTTGTAGCGTTCGGCCTGGCCGAGCTTCCTGCACCGGCGGCGATCGTCGCCTGGCTTGTAACTCTCACCGCCGCGCTGACGGTGACCTGGGCGATGGGGGTGCTGCTCGCCTGCCTCGCGTTCTGGGCCCCGCGTCTGCAGCTCGAGGTGTTCTACAGCTCGGCCTGGCAGCTCGGGGGCTACCCGACCGACATCTACCGGCGACCGCTCCGGCTGGTGCTCACATACTTGTTGCCTCTGACACTCATCGCCACCGTCCCGACCAGCACCCTGCTGGACGGGCCGCGGCTCCTCGTCCTGGCGTCGACAGTCGCCGGAGCCGCTTTCAGTTGCCTGCTCGCCGTCACCTGCTGGCGGCTGGGACTTCGCCGCTACACGGGTGCGACGTCCTAGCGATGCACGGCGAGCTTGAACTCCGCGCTGTACGGCTGGATGCCCATGCGGCCCTCTGGTTCCGTGCCGTCGTTCCAGACCCTCAGCTGCTGGACTCCACGGGTGGTCGCGCGGTAGGTCAGTCGGTAGTAGCCGTTGGCGGTTGCGGTGACGGTGGGGCTTACCTTCACCCACTCCTCGCCGACGAGGCGCTCGAGCCAGACCGGTACGGCGCCTGGTGCGACCTTGCCGGTGACGACGATGCGCTGACCGACGCCTGGCGTGCGGTCGCTCACGTCGGCGCTCACCAAACCGTGGACCTGGACCTGGCTGTAGCTGTAACTGCGCAACCACTGGTCGGTCCCGGCGTACATGGCACCGCCGGCCCAGCTGTTGTAGACCCGCACGCTCAACCGGTACGCACCGGAGGCGTCCGTGACCGTCGGCACCGGCGGATGCCCGTCGCTGCCGTTGCCGGTCGCGATGGACAGATCTCGCCCGGGCATGCGTCGCCAGCCGTCGGCGGCGGTCCAGCCCTCCAGGTAGCCGGAGACGGTGACGCGGTCGCCGTACCCGACGTACGACGCGGGCTCGGTCGAGGTGATGCGGGTCGGGTCGAGCACTCGGATCAGGTACGGCGCGGTCGGCTGGAAGGTTCGGGTTTCCTCCGGTGTACCGGTGTTGACGTCCCAGACGGTCAACGACGACAGGTACCAGTCACCGGACTCGGTGCCGAGTGGGATCTCGAAAGAGCCGTAGCTGAAGGAGATCTGCTCGCCGCTGTCGATCGACGTGAGAGTTCCGTCGGACGGACAGTGCGCTGCGGGATCGACGCGGCCGGTCAGCATCGTCGCCTCAGGCGTCTGCTGGTACGCGTACACATCTGCGATGGCGGGGAACGGACAGGTCGGGTCGGCGGCCGCAGGTAGTGCTGGTACGAGCACCGCGGCCAGTGGGAGTAGCACGGCAAGGAGCCGTGGTCGAAAAGAACATCTCATGATGGGACCTCCTGGTCTCACCACGCACGATGCGGTCCTGCGACGCGATGTTGCGGCGGGCGGTTGGCGGGTCAGTGCCAGCGGAAGGGGTTCAAACGTTCGCCCACGTGGCCAGCTTGTCGGCCAGGTCGGCGACGTGTTGCCGCAGCTCGGCGGGCTGTTCGATCACGAACGGCCGATCGAGCCCGGCGAGCAGAGCGGGCACCCAGTCGAGCCGCTCGGCGCGGAACTCGACGCGCACCTCGGCAGGTTCGGCGGAGGCCGAGCGAACGTCCGCCGCCCGCGCAACGCCGGAGTCCGGGACGATCGGGCTTGGGATTACGGGTGTGACGACCGCTAGGCCGAGTGGGAGGCGGCGCTCTACGTCGTCGACGGTGCCCGCGACGCGGACCGCCACCCGGTGGGTCCACGGTGTCGAGGCGAGTGACCGGAGTACTGCGCTTGCCGGATCCTCGGCGGGCGGCTCACCAGTTGTTGCTGTCAGCAACGATGCGGCGATGATGCGGTCGAGGCGGAAGGTTCGGTCGGCGGTCGCGACGTACCAGCGGCCGGCGTGCGCGACCACGCCGTACGGGAAGATCGTGCGGCTGCTGGTGCGGCCGTGGCGGTCGGTGTAGGCGAGCTCGACGGCCCTGCGGTCTCGGGCGGCTTCGGCGAGGGTGAGCAGTACGCCGGTGTCGGTGGGGAGCGTCGGGCGTGGCGGCGCGGTGAAGGACGAGGTCGTGAGCAGGGCGCCGAGGCGATCGGCCAGCCGGGTCGGGAGGACTCGGCGGAGCTTGGCCAGCGCACTCTCGGAGGCTGCGGACTCCGGGACGAGCCCGGCGCGGCGGCCGACGACCAGACCGATCGCCAGGGCGACGGCTTCGTCGTCGGTGAGCATGAGCGGCGGCATCCGGTAGCCGGGCGCGAGCCGGTAGCCGCCGTACCGGCCGCGGATCGAGCGGACCGGGATGTCGAGGTCGATCAGGTGCTCGGCGTACCGGCGTACGGTCCGTTCGTCGACTCCGAGCCGCTCGGCGAGATCCGCGACGCGACGCGTGCCGCCGCCCTGCAGCAGCTCCAGTAGAGCGAAGACGCGGGAAGTCGGCCTGGTCACAGTTGGAGAATACCGGGCGGATGCTGTCCGGTATTGGTTCTAACGTCGGGAGCGACTACGCATCGACCCCAAGGAGCATCACCCATGACGACCTTCGCTTCCGTCCGGATCGTGACCGACGACGTCGAGCGGCTGACTGCGTTCTACGAGCACGTCACCGGGCTCATCGCCAGCCGTCCTGCGCCGGTCTTCGCCGAGTTCCGCACGAGCGCCGGCACCCTCGCGATCTCCAGCAGCCAACTGACCGAATCCCTGTACGGCGAAGGCGTCGTCCGGGCCGCGGCCAATCGGACGGTCTTCCTCGAGTTCCAGGTGCCGGATGTCGACGCCGAGTACGACCGGCTGCGCGAGCTGGAGTTCGTCCAGCAACCGACCACGATGCCGTGGGGCAACCGCTCGGCGGTCCTTCGCGACCCGGACGGCAACCTGGTCAACCTGTTCGCCCCGGCAACGGCCGAAGCCGCAGCCCGTCTCGCCGAGCAGTCGCCAGCTCGCTGACCCGTCCACAGACCGCCCGATGCGAAGCGCGAGGTCAACCGAGCGTGGCCGTCCAATTTCGCGTGAGTGGCACGCGCATGCTGTCGACGTCCAGCACTGATCAACCCCCTGAAGAAGCCCCGTTGCGGCGGACGCTGAGCGTGAGTGGCGCTTGGCGCGCCGGGTTGATCAGTGGTGGGCGGCGGGACCGGAGGCGAAAGCTCCGGGAGGGCAGCTGCTGGATCGCGTTTGCTGAGCTAGGAGGCGGTCAGTGCCAGTGGGTGGCGACCAGGTTCCAGATGACGCCGGCGAGGGCGTCCTTGCTGCCGGACGGGACGGGCAGCGCGCCGCCGTCGCGGTCGAGGATGACCGCCTCGTTGATGTCGCTGCCGAAGACCTTGCCGCCGGAGACGTCGTTGACGACGAGCAGGTCGCAGCCCTTGCGCTCGAGCTTGGCGCGGCCGAGGTCGAGGACGGAGTGCTGCGCGTCGCCGGTCTCGGCGGCGAAGCCGACGATGACCTGGTCGTCGCGTTGGCGGTCGTGGGCGACGGTGGCGAGGATGTCCGGGTTCTGCACCAGACTGACCGCCGGTACGGCGCCGTCGTCGGTCTTCTTGATCTTGTGCTCGGCGAACTCCGCCGGGCGGAAGTCGGCGGGGGCGGCGGCCATCACGATCGCGTCGGCGTCGGCGGCGCGGCCGGTGATCTCGTCGTACAGGTCGCGGGTCGACGTCACCGGTACGACGTGGACGCCGGCCGGGTCGGGGAGCTCGGAGTTGGCGGCGACCAGCGTGACCTTGGCGCCGCGGGCGGCGGCGATGCGGGCGAGGGCGTAGCCCTGCTTGCCGGACGAGGAGTTGCCCAGGTACCGGACCGGGTCGAGGTGTTCGCGGGTGCCGCCGGCGCTGACCAGGACGTGCTTGCCGGTCAGGTCCGCGACGCGCTCACCGGCCGCGCGGGCGGCGGAGTCGGCGAGCATCAGCTGGCTGATCGCGAAGATCTCGGACGGCTCGGGCAGGCGGCCGCGGCCGGTGTCGGCGCCGGTGAGGCGGCCGACGGCGGGGTCGAGCACGGTGATGCCGCGCGAGCGCAGGGTCGCGACGTTCGCCTGGGTGGCCGGGTGCTCCCACATCTCGGTGTGCATCGCGGCGGCGAAGAGGATCGGGCAGCGCGCGGTGAGCAGCGTGTTGGTGAGCAGGTCGTCGGCCAGGCCGTGCGCGGCCTTGGCGATCAGGTTGGCCGTCGCGGGGGCGACGACGACGAGGTCGGCGCCCTTCCCGATCCGGACGTGCGGCACTTCCTGCACGTTGTCGAACGGGTCAGCGGTCACCGGCTGCCCGGACAACGCCGCCCAGGTCGCCGCCCCGACGAAGTCGAGCGCGGCCGCGGTCGGTACGACGCGCACGCTGTGCCCCGACTCGGTCAGCCGGCGGAGCAGATCGCACACCTTGTACGCCGCGATGCCGCCGCCGACACCGAGCACCACGGAAGGGCGCTTCGGCGCACTCCCCGAACCACCAGCGACTGGGGACGAGATGGGCTCGCCCGCAGCCTCCGCCTGGGAGGTGCGTCCGGGAACACCAGAAGCCCCGGTGACGCCTTCTGCCTGTTGGGGCGTGGGGTCACCAGGGCCGTGGGGAGTGTCCCCGGGCGCGCTCATCGACGCGGGACTACTCGGTGCCGGACTTCTCCGCGGCGGCGGCAGCGGCCTCCGCCTCGGCTTCGGGGTCGATGTCGGTGCAGGTCAGCACGCCGTCGTTGATCTCGCGCATCGCGATCGACAGCGGCTTCTCCTGGACGTGGGTCTCGACCAGCGGACCGACGTACTCCAGCAGGCCTTCGCCGAGCTGGGAGTAGTAGGCGTTGATCTGCCGCGCACGCTTGGCCGAGTACAGCACGAGCTTGTACTTGGAGTCGGTGTGGGTGAGCAGGTCGTCGATCGGCGGGGAGGTGATGCCGATGGCGACAGGCTGGTTGCCAGACAAGGTCAGCTCTTTCCAGAGATGTTGGGTGATCGAATCAACTTTACCAACTGATCGGCCGCCTCCCGAACCGAGGCGTTCACGATCGTCACGTCGAACTCCTTCTCGGCGGCCAGCTCGAGCACCGCGGTCTCCAGCCTACGCTCCCGCTCCTCGGCGGTTTCGGTACCGCGACCGACCAGCCGGCGGACCAGTTCGTCCCAGCTCGGCGGGGCCAGGAAGACGAAGTGCGCCTCCGGCATCGTCTCGCGGACCTGGCGGGCGCCCTGCAGGTCGATCTCCAGCAGCGCCGGGCGGCCGTCGGCCAGCTTGTCGAGCACCGGCTGCTTCGGCGTCCCGTAGCGGGCGGCCTTGTGGACGACGGCCCACTCGAGCAGCTCGCCGTCGGCGATCATCCGGTCGAACTCCTCGTCGGAGACGAACAGGTAGTGCACGCCGTGCTGCTCACCGGGCCGCGCCTTGCGAGTGGTCGCCGAGACCGAGATCCAGACGTCCGGGAACCGCTCGCGGATCTCCGCCGCCACCGTCCCCTTGCCGACCGCCGTCGGCCCGGCGAGCACCGTCAGCCGAGCCTCCCCCGGCGCCTCACCACTACCCGTCGGGGCAGCACCACTGCCCTGCTGGGCAGCCGAGGAGGAAGAGGAGGTCTCGCGCGCGCCCGGCTCGGCGGCTTCGCCGCGAGCGAACCCGTCCACGACGGTCGCCGCCGCGTCAGCGGCGCGCGGCTCGTCGGCAGCGGGGATGTCGCTGGGCCTGTCCATGGTCATCTTCACACCAGTGTCCAACGAAGCAGCGAGGATTTCGGTCCGGCTCACTCGGCGAATTCGCGCATCAGCGCGGCGATCTGGTTCGAACCGAGGCCGCGGACCCGGCGGGTCTCGGAGATCCCGGCCCGTTCCATGATCTGCTGCGCCCGCACCTTGCCGACGCCGGGAACGCACTGCAGCAGCGCGCTCACCCGCATCTTGCCGATCACCTCGTTGGTCTGCCCCTCGTGCAGCACCTCGGTGGGAGACGCTCCGGAGTGCCGGATCCGGTTCTTGATCTCCGCACGCTCACGCCGTGCGGCCGCGGCCTTGTCCAGGGCAGCCGCGCGCTGCTCCGGGGTCAAAGAAGGAAGTGGCACCGTTTCACCTGTCCCGTTGTGTGGCTTCGCAGGTGAACCTAACACGGCACCAGGCAGGCTCAACCCAGTGCCGGGACGTCGACTTTGCACGAGTCCTTGGCGTGTGCCGCGATCGCGGAGTACGCCGTGGTGACCGAGCCGGTCTCCTTGCTCAGCCGAGCCAGCTCGACACGATCCGTACCGGCCTTCTGCGCCTTCTCGGCGAACGCGATCACCACGGCCCAGTCGTCCTTGACGTCGGCCGGCGCGCTCTCGCGCAGCTTCTTGGCGTCGCCCAGGATCTTCGCGTAGTCGGCCACGTTGGCCGGGTCGACCTGGGCCGCAGAGGCGACGTACCCGGCCAGGTCGACGCAGTAGGCCTGCTCCTCGGTGCAGGCGGTCAGGCCGGCGGCCGCGGCGAGCATCGTCGCGGTCATCACTGCGGTGCGCATCGTTTCGTCCTCGGGGCTCGGGAGGGCTGTTGGCGACGACGCTACCGGCCGTGACCAAACCATCGGGAACAGATACTTTTCACCCGCTGGTACGCCGTACCAGCGGGTGAAAGTCGACGACTCAGAGCGATCAGCCCTCGATGTTCACCTTGCAGGTGTCCTTGGCCTGCTTGGCGATCGCCTGCGACGCGGCGGCGATCTTGGTGCCGTCGGCCTTGGCGAGCTCCTGCAGCTTGGCCGTGTCGCCCTTGGCGTCCTTGGCCTTGTCGGCGTAGTCGAGCACGGTCTTCCAGTCGTCCTTGAGGTCGTCCGGCGCCGACTTCGACAGCTTCTTCGCCTCACCCTGCATCTTGTCCACCGCGTCGGCGTCCTTGACGTCGAGGTTCTTCACGGCCTCGGCGTAGTTCTGCAGTTCGCTGCAGTAGTCGCCGCCCGAACACGCCGTCAGTACCCCGGCGCTCATCGTCACCACGGCCACCAGGGCTGCCACCTTGCGCATTGCGTTCCTAACTGTCGCTCGCGGGCGGCCCCTCGCCGCCCGTCGACGCAACAGTTCCGAATCCGGGGGTCAACAGCGGTCACGGCACGCCGTGAACAACGTCGCACCCCCGGACCGGAACCAGGTCGTGACGTGACGCGTCAGGCAGTTTCGCCGGACGTGGGGCAGTTCTGCTGACCGTCCGCCGGGATCGCCTGCAGCGCCTGGCCGACGGCGGGGTCGATCGCGGAGTTGAGCTGCTGGAGCTTGGCCCGGTCGCCGCCGGTGGCCTTGATCTGCTCCAGGTACCTGACCAGCAACCCCCAGTCGTCACTCAGCTCGTCGGGCGCCGACTTCGACAAGTTGTTGCCGTCCGAGATCAGCCGATCCAGCTGCGCGGCGTCGCTCGGGTCCTGAAACGCGTTGAGCTGGACGATGAACGCCTGCAGTCCGGTGCAGTACGTCTCCCTGCTGCTCGGCGTACCGGCCACCGGCCCGATCAACGCGGTCACGCCCATCGCGAGAGCGACCACCAGTGCCACGCCGGCCGCGACCTTGCGGGTCCGGCCCGAGGCGGCCATCAGTAGCCCAGGACGGTGCGGTAGGCGTCGTTGGCGCGGGCGGCGGCGTCCTGCAGCGAGACGGCGTCAGGACCGGCTCCCAGGATCTCCCGGGAGCTCGACGGTACGACGTTGCGCACCGCCGGCCCGAAGACGTCAGCGAGGCTCTCAGCGGTCGCGCCCTGGGCCCCGAGCCCCGGCGCCAGCAGCGGCCCCCGGATGTCGAGGTTCTCGGTGGTCTTCGCGATCGTCGCCCCGACCACCGCCCCGAACGACCCCAGGTCCTCCGCGTCGGCGTTCAGCGCCCGCAGGCCGTCCAGTACGGCGCCCGCCACGGTCGACCCGTCAGCAGTCCGCGCGGCCTGGAACTGCGGGCCCTCCGGGTTCGACGTCAGCGCGAGCACGAACAGCCCGGCACCCGACGCGCGCGCCTCGTCGACAGCCGGCTGCAGCGAGCCGAACCCGAGGTACGGGCTCACGGTCAGCGCGTCGCACGCCAGCGGCGCCTTCTCCGACAGGTACGCCGCGGCGTACCCGGCCATCGTCGTCCCGATGTCGCCGCGCTTGGCGTCGATGATCACCACGGCACCGGCCTCCCGCAGCCGCGCGGTGGCCTGCTCCAGGACGGCGATGCCGGCCGAGCCGAAGCGCTCGAAGAACGCCGACTGCGGCTTGAACACGCCGACCCGGTCACCGAGCGCGTCGACCACGCCGTACGTGAACGACGCCAGGCCCTCGGGCGTGTCCGGCAGGTCCCACGCGTCGAGCAGGTGCGCGTGCGGGTCGATCCCCACACAGAGCGGGCCGCGCTCGTTCATCACCGCGCGCAGGCGCGTCCCGAAGGGCTGGTTGCTCATCGCAAGATCACGCTCTCTCATGAAGGATCACCCGTTCTCGCCGGGTGGGAGTCGGAGGCCGCGGCCAGGCGCCGGTTGGTCGCCCGGACCAGGCCAGGCCCGCGGTAGATCAGCCCGGTGTAGAGCTGCACCAGGCTAGCCCCGGCGTCGAGGAGCCGGGTCGCGTCGTCCGGGTCGAGCACGCCGCCGACCCCGATGATCGGCAGCGCTCCCCCGGTTTCGGCGTGGATGTGCGCGACGGTCTTCGCCGAGATCTCGGCCAGCGGCCGGCCCGAGAGCCCGCCGGTCTCGGCGGCGAGCGCCTGGTCGGCCGGGGCGAGCCCCGGCCGGCCGATGGTCGTGTTGGTGGCGATGATCCCGGCGACGCCGACATCGGTGCAGACGCCGAGCAGCTCGTCGATCGCCGCCTCGGTGAGGTCGGGAGCGATCTTCACCAGAATCGGTTTCGGATCGCCCAATGATGCCGCTTCTTCATGCAGCGCGGTCAGCAACTCCCGCAGGTGCCCGGCGTCCTGCAACTCACGCAGCCCCGGCGTGTTCGGCGAGCTGACGTTCACCGCGAAGTAGTCGCCGTACCGGTACAGCCGCCGCAGCGAGGTCACGTAGTCCTCGACCGCCTCCTCCAGCGGCGTGACCTTCGACTTCCCGATCGAGATCCCGAGCGGGTACCCGAGGTCGCCGTACGCCGCCAGCCGCTCGGCCAGCGCGGCCGAGCCGAGGTTGTTGAACCCCATCCGGTTGATCACGGCCTCGCTGTCGACCAGCCGGAACAGCCGCGGCTTCTCGTTGCCCGGCTGCGGCTGCGCCGTCACCGTGCCGACCTCGACGAACCCGAACCCGAGCGCCCGCCACGCCGGCAGCGCGATCCCGTTCTTGTCCATCCCGGCCGCCAGGCCGACCGGGCTCGGGAACCGCACCCCGAACACGGTCCGGTCCACACCGGCCGGGAGCGCGCCGTACGTCGACGCCAGCACCGGCACGGCACCCGGCACCCGGGACAGCCGCCGCAACCCGTGCAGCGTCTGCTCGTGCGCCACCTCGGCGTCTCCGCGACCCAGCCGGTACAGCACCGGGCGGATCACCTTGCGGTACACGCGCTCAGTCCTCCGCCGGAGCAGCCGCACCCCGGATCCGCGGCACCCAGTCCTGCAGGGACCGGACGCCGATGTCGCCGGCCCGCTGGGCCTCGATCCCCTGGACCGCGGCCGCGAGCCCCTGCACGGTGGTGATGCACGGGATGTTCCGCGCCACCGCCGCGCTGCGGATCTCGTACCCGTCGATCCGCGGCGACCCGCCCTGGGTGATCCCGATCGGCGTGTTGACGATCAGGTTGAGCTCGCCGTCCTGGACCATCTGGACGATCGTCGGCTCGCCGTTCGGGCCGGGGCCCTGCGAGCTCTTGCGGACCGTGACCGCCTCGACCCCGTTGCGCCGCAGGACGTCGGCCGTCCCCTCGGTCGCGTAGATCTGGAAGCCCAGGTCGGCCAGCCGCTTGACCGGGAAGATCATGTGCCGCTTGTCGCGGTTCGCGACCGACACGAAGACCTTGCCCTCCCCCGGCAGCGGCTGCGAAGCCCCGGCCTGGGACTTGGCGAACGCCGTACCGAAGGTGTCGTCGATGCCCATCACCTCGCCGGTCGAGCGCATCTCGGGCCCGAGCAGCGTGTCGACCGAACCACCGTCGATGGTCCGGAACCGGTTGAACGGCATCACCGCTTCCTTGACCGCGATCGGCGTCGAGGGCGGCAGCGTGCCGCCGTCACCGGAGGCCGGGAGCATGCCCTCGGCCCGCAGGTCGGCGATCGTGGCGCCGAGCATCACCCGTGCAGCCGCCTTGGCCAGCGGGGTCGCGGTCGCCTTTGACACGAACGGCACGGTCCGCGACGCGCGCGGGTTGGCCTCCAGGACGTAGAGCACGTCCCCGGCCAGCGCGTACTGGACGTTCAGCAGGCCGCGGACGCCGACGCCGCGCGCGATCGCCTCGGTGGACTGCCGGATCTTCTCGATGTCGGCGTTCCCGAGCGTGATCGGCGGCAGCGCGCAGGACGAGTCGCCGGAGTGCACGCCGGCCTCCTCGATGTGCTCCATCACGCCGCCGAGGAACAGCTCCTCGCCGTCGAACAGGCCGTCGACGTCGATCTCCACCGCGTCGTCGAGGAACCGGTCGATCAGGACGGGGTGCTCCCAGGTGCCGAGCCCGCCGCTGAGCCGGCCCAGCGCCGCGGTCAGTTCCGCCTCGCTGTAGACGATCTCCATGCCGCGACCACCGAGCACGTACGACGGGCGGACCAGGACCG
Organism: Kribbella lupini; assembly: GCF_039529595.1. Classification (NCBI taxonomy): domain Bacteria; kingdom Bacillati; phylum Actinomycetota; class Actinomycetes; order Propionibacteriales; family Kribbellaceae; genus Kribbella; species Kribbella lupini. Next base: position 2,734,387 of record NZ_BAAANC010000001.1, read on the forward strand.
GGAAGCCGATCTCCTCGGCGATCCGCAGTGCCTCGTCGGCCGACATCGCCGTCCCGTGCTTCGGCGCGGGCAGCCCGGCCTCGGCCAGCACCTTGCCGAACGCGCCGCGCTCCTCGGCCAGGTGGATCGCGGCCGGCGACGTCCCGACGATCGGTACGCCGGCGTCCGCGAGCCGCTGGGCCAGGCCGAGCGGCGTCTGGCCACCGAGCTGCACGATGACTCCGGCGACCGGGCCGGCCTGCATCTCGGCGTACACGATCTCGAGCACGTCCTCGGCGGTGAGCGGCTCGAAGTACAGCCGGTCCGAGGTGTCGTAGTCGGTGGAGACCGTCTCGGGGTTGCAGTTCACCATCACGGTGCAGTAGCCGGCCTCGCGCAGCGCCATCGACGCGTGCACGCAGGAGTAGTCGAACTCGATGCCCTGGCCGATCCGGTTCGGGCCGGAGCCCAGGATCAGGACGGCCGGCTCGGTGCGCGGCGCGACCTCGGTCTCCTCGTCGTACGACGAGTAGTGGTACGGCGTGGTCGCCGCGAACTCGGCGGCACAGGTGTCGACGGTCTTGTAGACCGGCCGGATCCCGAGCGCCTGCCGGACCCCGCGGACAACGTCCTCGGTGAGGTCCCGGATCTCGGCCAGCTGCAGGTCCGAGAAGCCGTGCCGCTTGGCCAGCTTCAGCACGTCCGGCGTGAGCCGCGGCGCGGCCGCGACCTGCAGCGCGGTCTCGTGGATCAGGTACAGCTGGTCGACGAACCACGGGTCGATCTTGGTCGCGTCGAAGATCTGCTCCGGCGTCGCGCCGGCCCGGATCGCGTCCATGATCGTGCGCAGCCGGCCGTCGTGCGGCGTCCTGATCCGCTCGAGCAGCGGCTCCAGTTCGGTCGCGGGCGAGCCGGCCCAGGAGAACCGAGCCTCCGGCTTCTCCAGCGAGCGCAGCGCCTTCTGCAGGGCCTCGGTGTAGTTGCGGCCGATCGCCATCGCCTCACCGACGCTCTTCATGTGCGTGGTCAGCGTCGCGTCGGCGGCCGGGAACTTCTCGAACGCGAACCGCGGGACCTTCACCACGACGTAGTCCAGCGTCGGCTCGAAGCTGGCCGGCGTCTGCTTCGTGATGTCGTTCGGGATCTCGTCCAGGGTGTAGCCGATCGCCACCTTGGCCGCGATCTTGGCGATCGGGAAGCCGGTCGCCTTCGAGGCCAGCGCGGACGAGCGCGACACCCGCGGGTTCATCTCGATCACGATCAGCCGGCCGTCGGCCGGGTTGACCGCGAACTGGATGTTGCAGCCGCCGGTGTCGACGCCGACCTCGCGGATGATGCCGATCGCGAGGTCCCGCATGGTCTGGTACTCGCGGTCGGTCAGCGTCATCGCCGGGGCCACGGTGACCGAGTCACCGGTGTGCACACCCATCGGGTCGACGTTCTCGATCGAGCAGATGATCACGACGTTGTCGGCCTTGTCACGCATCACCTCCAGCTCGTACTCCTTCCAGCCCACGATGGACTCCTCGATGAGGACCTCCGTGGTCGGGCTGGCGGTCAGGCCGGCGCCGGCGATCCGGCGCAGGTCGGCCTCGTCGTACGCCATGCCGGAGCCGACCCCGCCCATCGTGAACGACGGCCGGACGACCAGCGGGTAGCCGAGCTCGCCGGCCGCACCGAGCACGTCGTCCATCGTGTGGCAGATCACCGAGCGGGCCACCTCGGCGCCGAGCTTCTCGACGATGCCCTTGAACGACTGCCGGTTCTCACCGCGCTGGATGGCGTCCACGGAGGCGCCGATCAGCTCGACGCCGTACTTCTCCAGGACGCCGTTCTCGTGCAGGGCGATCGCCGCGTTGAGCGCGGTCTGGCCGCCCAGGGTGGCGAGCAGGACGTTCGGGCGCTCCTTCTCGATCACCTTCTCGACGAACTCCGGGGTGATCGGCTCGACGTAGGTCGCGTCGGCGAACTCCGGATCCGTCATGATCGTGGCCGGGTTGGAGTTGACCAGGACGACCCGGAACCCCTCCTCCTTGAGCACCCGGCAGGCCTGGGTCCCGGAGTAGTCGAACTCGCAGGCCTGGCCGATCACGATCGGGCCGGAGCCGATCACCAGCACCGAGTCGATGTCTGTACGGCGTGGCATCAGTTGCGCCCTTCCATGAGTTCAACGAAACGGTCGAAGAGGTACGCGGAGTCGTGCGGGCCGGCCGCTGCCTCCGGGTGGTACTGCACGGAGAACGCCAGTACCCGTCCGTCCGTACCGGTCAACCTCAGACCCTCGACCACGTTGTCGTTGAGCGAGACGTGACTGACCTCGGCGGTCCCGTACGGCGTCTGGACGGTCTCCTCGATCGGAGCGTCGACCGCGAAGCCGTGGTTCTGCGAGGTGATCTCGACCTTGCCGGTGGCCCGGTCGAGCACCGGCTGGTTGATGCCGCGGTGGCCGTACTTGAGCTTGAACGTGCCCAGCCCGAGCGCCCGGCCGAACACCTGGTTGCCGAAGCAGATCCCGAAGTACGGCTTGTTCTGCGCCAGCAAAGCTTTCAGCAGCTCGGTCGGGTGCTCGGTGGTCTCCGGGTCACCCGGGCCGTTGCTCATGAAGATGCCGTCGGGATCGACCGCCAGCACCTCCTCCAGCGTCGTGGTGGCCGGCATCACGTGCACCTCGATGCCGCGCTCGGCCATCCGCTTCGGCGTCATCGTCTTGATCCCGAGGTCGAGCGCGACGACGGTGAAGCGCTTCTCGCCCTCGGCCGGTACGACGTACGGCTCGAAGGTGGTGACCTCGGAGGCCAGGTCCGCACCGGCCATCGCCGGCTGCTCGAGCACCTTGGCCAGCAGTTGCTGCGGGTCGAGGATCTCGGTCGAGATCCCGGCGCGCATCGCGCCGCGCTCGCGCAGGTGGCGGGTCAGCGCCCGGGTGTCGATCCCGGAGATGCCGACGATGCCCTGGGCCTTCAGCTGCTCGTCGAGCGAGCGGGTCGCGCGCCAGTTCGACGACACCCGGGCGGGGTCGCGCACGACGTACCCGGCGACCCAGATCTTCTGCGACTCGTCGTCCTCGTCGTTGACGCCGGTGTTGCCGATGTGCGGCGCGGTCTGGGTGACGATCTGGCGGTGGTACGACGGGTCGGTGAGCGTCTCCTGGTACCCGGTCATCCCGGTGGTGAAGACGGCCTCGCCGAAGGTCTCACCGGTCGCTCCGTACGACGTCCCCGCGAACGCGCGGCCGTCCTCGAGGACCAGCAGTGCGTTCTGGCTCATTTCTCGGCTCCGATCAGGGTGGTGATGGATGCGGTCAGGGCGGCGGTGTCGGCCTTGTGCCGGGGCCGGAACCCGGTGTCCAGGTCCCGGCCGTCGTGCTGCCACGTGACGACGAGCAGTCCGGAGCGGTCGGCGGTGACCTTCCCGGCGATGCCCTTGTCGGTCCGTACGTCGGTCAGTTGGCCGACGGGGATGAACACGTCCGCCGCGCCCTGGCGGTGGAAGATCAGGCCGGCCGGTGACACGGCGAGGTCCGCGTTGCTGCGGACGCCCAGCTCATGCACCGCGATCCGGTCCATCCAGTCGCCCGCGGTGGTCGTGGCGACGTACACGCCTTCGACGCCCTCGGTCTTGTCGTCGGCCGGCACCGCAGGCAGCGGCGCGAGATCCGCCTGGCGGAACTTGCGGTTCCGCCAGCCGCGCAGCATGCCGTAGTACGCGGCGGCGATCACCAGCAGCGTGCCGGCGATGCCCAGAACGGTCTTCACTTGACCGGCTTCCCGTCGAGGACGGTCGGGGTCCCGCGCAGGAAGGTCGCGACCACCCGCCCCGGCAGGTTCATCCCCTCGAACGGCGTGTTCCGCGACAGCGACGTGCTCTCGGCCGGTACGACGGTGCGCTGCGCGGCCGGGTCGACCAGGGTCAGGTTCGCCGCGGCGCCGGCCTCGAGCGGCTGCCCGTGGTCGCTGATCTGCCCGATCGCGGCCGGCCGGTAGCTCATCCGGTCGGCGAGGTCGGCCCAGGTCAGCAGCTTGGTGTCGACCATCGCGTGCTGGACGACGCTCAGCGCGGTCTCCAGCCCGGTCATGCCGAACGCGGCCGCGCTCCACTCGCAGTCCTTGTCCTCGACCGGGTGCGGCGCGTGGTCGGTGGCGACGATGTCGATCGTGCCGTCGGCCAGGCCCTCGCGGACCGCCTCGACGTCGGCCTTGGTGCGCAGCGGCGGGTTCACCTTGTAGACCGGGTTGTACGACGCCGCCAGGTCCTCGGTGAGCAGCAGGTGGTGCGGCGTGACTTCCGCCGTCACCTCCAGCCCGCGCTTCTTCGCGGCCCGGACGATCTCGACCGAGCCCTTGGTGGACAGGTGGCAGATGTGCAGCTTCGACCCGACGTGCGCGTTGAGCAGGATGTCGCGGGCGATGATCGACTCCTCGGCCACGCTCGGCCAGCCGGTCAGGCCGAGGACGCCGGACAGGGCGCCCTCGTTCATCTGCGCGCCCTTGGTCAGCCGCGGCTCCTGCGCGTGCTGCGCGATCGTGCCGCCGAAGGCCTTCACGTACTCCAGCGCGCGCCGCATCAGCGCCGCGTCCCAGACGCAGTCGCCGTCGTCGGAGAACACCCGGACCCGGGCGGCCGAGTCGGCCATCGCGCCCAGCTCGGCGAGCTGCGTGCCCTGCCGGCCGACCGTGACGGCGCCGATCGGGAAGACGTCGGCGTACCCGGCCTCGCGACCCAGGCGCCAGACCTGCTCGACGACACCCGCGGTGTCGGCGACCGGGTCGGTGTTGGCCATCGCGAACACGGCGGTGAACCCGCCGACGGCCGCGGCCCGGGTGCCGGTGAGCACGGTCTCGGCGTCCTCGCGGCCCGGCTCGCGCAGGTGGGTGTGCAGGTCGACCAGACCGGGAAGGGCGATGAGGCCTCGGGCGTCGATCGTCTCGGCGCCCTCGGGCTTGTCGAGGTTGTTGCCGATGGCCACGATCTCGCCGTTGTCGAGGAGGATGTCCGCGACCTCACCGCCGACGATCTTGGCTCCGGTGATCAGGAAGGCGGTCATGCGGTGGGCTCCTCGGTGGTTTCGTTGGTTCCTGACAGCAGCAGGTAGAGCACGGCCATGCGGATCGCCACGCCGTTCGTGACCTGTTCGACGATCACCGAGCGGGTCGAGTCGGCGACCTCGGCGCTGATCTCCATGCCGCGGTTCATCGGGCCGGGGTGCAGCACGATCGCCTCGTCGGGCAGCTGCGCCATCCGGTGCACGTCGAGGCCGTAGCGCCGCGTGTACTCACGGGCGCTCGGGAAGAACGCGTCGCCCATCCGCTCGCGCTGGACCCGCAGCATCATCACCGCGTCGCTCTTCGGCAGCGTGGCGTCCAGGTCGTACGACGTCGCACAGGGCCAGCTCGTCATGTCGACCGGCAGCAGCGTCGGCGGCGCGACCACCGTGACGTCGGCGCCGAGCGTCGACAGCAGCAGCACGTTGGACCGGGCGACCCGGGAGTGCAGGACGTCGCCGACGATCGTGATCCGGCGGCCTTCCAGCGACCCGAGGTGGCGGCGCATCGTGAACGCGTCGAGCAGCGCCTGCGTCGGGTGCTCGTGCGTGCCGTCGCCGGCGTTCACGACCGAGCCGTTCAGCCAGCCGGACGTCGCCAGCAGGTGCGGCGCACCGGAGGACCCGTGCCGGCACACGACGCCGTCAGCGCCCATCGCCTGCAGGGTCAGCGCGGTGTCCTTCAGGCTCTCGCCCTTGCTGACGCTCGACCCCTTGGCGGAGAAGTTGATCACGTCCGCCGACAACCGCTTGGCCGCCGCCTCGAACGAGATCCTGGTCCGGGTGGAGTCCTCGAAGAACAGGTTCACCACCGTGCGCCCGCGCAGAGCCGGCAGCTTCTTGATCGGCCGGTCCGCGAGCGACCGCATCTCCTCAGCGGTGTCCAGAATCAGGTGCGCGTCGTCGCGGGAGAGGTCGCCCGCACTCAGTAGGTGACGCATCAGACGTTCGCTCCTGTCGCGTCGGCGGACTTACGAAGGGTTTTGTCGGCGGCCGGCTTGTCGGCGATGACGACCGCGTCTGCCTCGTCGTACTCGCTCAGGTGGACTGTGACGCGTTCCACCAGCGAGGTCGGCAGGTTCTTGCCGACGTAGTCGGCGCGGATCGGCAGTTCGCGGTGGCCGCGGTCGACCAGGACCGCCAGCTGGACCGCCTTGGGCCGGCCGATGTCGCCGATCGCGTCGAGCGCGGCGCGGATCGTCCGGCCGGAGAACAGCACGTCGTCGACCAGGACGACGACCTTGCCGTCGATCCCGCCCGGCGGGATGTCGGTGTGCTCCAGCGCGCGGGCCGGCTTCAGGCCGATGTCGTCGCGGTACATCGTCACGTCGAGTGACCCCGTGGGCACGCTGCGGTCCTCGACCGCGGCGATACGGTCGCGGATGCGGGTCGCGAGACCCACTCCACGGGTGGGGATGCCGAGCAGGACGACCGGGTCGGCGCCCCGGTTGCGCTCGAGGATCTCGTGCGCGATCCGGGTCAGTGCCCGGGAAATGTCGGATGCATCAAGAACTGTGCGCGGCGCTGCGTGCGAGTCGGGCGACTCGTGCGTCGTCGGGGCAGGGTTCATCGCAACCGTTCCTCCTTTCCCGCCTCACCGGACGGGTCTTTAAAGGACGTTCGGACCACTTGACATGCTATCGGAAGTGACACGCCGTCTTGACGCTGGCCTCCGGCCCGGAATATTGTTACTCTGTGTAACCGTGGGGGGTTCGGCCAACGGCCCATACCTGGGGCCGTTGGTTTTCACCGCGAAATGACCACAAGTCGGAGGGAAGAACCAGCGTGCCTAGCGAATACGCGAAGACACTGGGTGGCAAGCTACGCGCCATCCGCCAGCAGCAAGGACTGTCGCTGCACGGCGTGGAAGAGAAGTCCAAGGGTCGCTGGAAGGCGGTCGTCGTCGGCTCGTACGAGCGTGGCGATCGGGCCGTCACGGTCCAGAAGCTCGCGGAGCTCGCCGATTTCTACGGCGTGCCGATCCGTGAGCTGCTGCCCGGATCAGCCAGCGCGGCCGCCGCGGCAGCCGCTCCGCCCAGGTTGATCCTGGACCTGGAGGCTCTGCAGCACCTCGACGCGAGCGAGGCCGGTCCGCTCACGCGGTACGCGGCCACGATCCAGGCTCAGCGTGGGGACTACAACGGAAAGGTGCTGTCGATCCGGCAGGACGACATGCGCACGCTCGCCGTGATCTACGACGAGTCGCCGACCACACTCACCGAGCGCTTCATCTCGTGGGGCGTGCTGAACCCGGAGGCGAAGGGCGACGTCGACGACGCGTCCGAGGCCGCCGGAGCCTGAGCAGTACGGCGTGACCAAGACGGTCGGGGCTCGTAGCAGCTTGCCCACGGCCGCCTGCCCGCCCCACTTCACTGTGGTGGGCCCACTGAACGATCTGCTGTCAGCAGCTGGACGTGCCCGTCGCTCGCCCAGCTGACCCGCAAGTCCTCGGCGCTCCACGGCCGGGGAACCACCTTCGTCGCACGCCAGGCGCACACCCTGAAACCGCGCCGCGATGGACGGGTCGCCGTTGACCGCAGGACCTAGTGAGGAAGAGCTGCACCCAAGCAGCACGAGCCGGCACCGTTCGCGGTGGCGACTCGATCAGGCCGGGGCCGTTCCCCCCGCGCCGCACACGGGGACGCAAGCGTCGGCCCGGCACCGCACCGAGGCGGTACCGGGCTCGATCCATCTCTGGACGCCGTACGCCGACCTGCGGCTGCCGGCGAGCCACGCTCGCCGACACCAAGTTGTCGCCACCCAACTCGTCGGGGCAGCGACCACCTTCAGGCGCTCAGACTCCCAGCGTCGGCTTCAGCTGCAGCAGACGCGCCAGCAGCCCGTTCACGAACGCGGGAGACTCGTCGGTCGACAGGTCGCGCGCGAGCGACACCGCCTCCGAGACCGCGACGACGTCCGGCACCTGCTCGTCGAAGAGCAGCTCGTACACGCCGATCCGCAGGATGTTGCGGTCGACGGCGGGCATCCGGTCCAGCGTCCAGCCGACCGAGTGCGTCCCGAGCAGGTCGTCGATCGCGTCGATGTGCTTCGCGACCCCCTCGACCAGCGCCACGGTGAACTCGTTCACCGGCGGGTCGTTGTCGGCCACGCGGTCGGCCAGCGTGCCGCCGACCGGCAGGCCACGCACCTCCGACTCGTACAGCACGTCCAGCGCGCGCTTGCGGGCCTTGCTACGGGCAGACATGTTCGGTTGTCAGCTCCAGCCGATGACGGGCGGTCAGGACGTGACGCGGCCGAGGTAGTCCCCGGTCCGGGTGTCCACCTTGACCTTCTCGCCGGTGGTCAGGAACAGCGGGACGTTGATCGTGTACCCGGTCTCCAGCTTGGCGGGCTTGGTGCCGCCGGTGGAGCGGTCGCCCTGCAGGCCGGGCTCGGTGTACTCGACGGTCAGCTCGACCGAGGCCGGCAGCTCGACGTACAGCGGGAGCTCGTTGTGCACCGCGACGATGGCGTCCTGGTTCTCCAGCAGGAAGTGCGAGGCGTCGCCGACCGTGTCCGGCTGGATCGACAGCTGCTCGTAGGTCTGCTTGTCCATGAAGACGTACGCCGCGCCGTCGTTGTACAGGTAGGTCATGTCGCGCTTGTCGACGTTGGCCACCTCGACCTTGACGTCGGCGTTGAAGGTCTTGTCGACCACCTTGCCGGACAGGACGTTCTTCAGCTTGGTCCGCATCACGGCACCGCCCTTGCCGGGCTTGTGGTGCTGGAACCAGACGACGGACCACAGCTGCCCATCCAGGTTGAGCACCATGCCGTTCTTGAGGTCGTTCGTCGATGCCACGCGTGGGAACCCTTCGAAATCGATCAGCGGTACACGGAATTGTAGCGGTCGGGATGCCGATTCCCCGATTCGTGCGGACCCGGCGGGCCCTACGCTGGAGGCGGCAGGTCCGTCAGCACCGCCGAGAGAGGGTCCGCACGATGGTCATGGAGTTCTTGATCCCCGTTCTGGTGGTGATCGCGATCCTGTTCGGGAACCGGATCAACGCGCAGGCCAAGCGCGGCCGTCCGCCGGGCACCCTGAGCCCGCGGATGCAGCGGATGCTGGAGAAGATGCAGGCCCAGCAGGGCATCCAGCCACCGACGCCGCAGGGCCAGTACACGCAGCCGGCCGGCGGTCACGGCAGTCCGGGGCACGCGGGGACGGTCGTGCAGAGCTCGGCGCAGATGGCTGGTCAGCACAACACCCAGTACCACGGACCCGCGCCGTACGCGGGTGCTCCGACGCAGGCGATGCCGTTCGCGCAGCCGGGGCAGTTCCAGCCGCCGCAGATCCAGCAGACGCCGTTCCAGCAGGGGCAGTTCCAGGCGCCTTCGCTGTGGAACGCGCCGCCGCAGCAGGCGCGCGCGGTCCATCCCAAGCAGTCGCAGCGCGATCTGGACAGTCGGGTGCGCGAGATGATGAAGGCGGGCAACGAGGTCGGTGCGGTCCGGCTGCTGTGCGACGAGCAGGACCTCGGGATCATCGACGCGCAGAAGCGGGCGCGGTCGCTGGTCGCGCCGGCCGGCGGGAACGGCGGCGGGGCTGCGGAGGGAGAGCGGGCTTCGGGCTCCTCTGCCTCGTCCTTCTCTGACACACCCGAGCAGGAGACCCGGTACGTCGGCTCGGCGGCGTTCGCCGACTCGCTCTTCGACACCGACCGGGACGACCAGGCGAGCTGGGCCAGCGGCTGGGTCGACGTACCGGAAGCCGAGGACCGCTCCGACATGGACGAACTGTGGAAGACCGTCCGCGACCACGGCCGCCCGGGCCCCGGCTGAACCCGCTAGTGTCCGAAGAATCCGCATGTGTCCGAAGAACCCGAGGCTATAGGCCACGATCCTTCGGACGCATCGCCCTTCTTCGGACGCCAGGGCGGGCCGCAGGGCTCAGTCGAGGCAGAACTCGTTGCCTTCGACGTCCTGCATGACGATGCAGGACTCGTTGACGCCGTCGGCCTCCAGCAGCCGCTCGCGGACCGCGCCGAGCGCGACCAGCCGGGTGCACTCGGCCTCGAGCTTCGCGAGGCGCTCCGCGCCGACGAGCCCGGTGCCGACCCGTACGTCGAGGTGCACGCGATTCTTGACGACCTTGCTCTCGGGCACGCGCTGGAAGAACAGCCGCGGCCCCTCGCCGGTCGGATCGACGCACGCAAACGCTGAGCCCTGCGCCTCGGGCGGTAGCGAGGCGGCGAACTCGTCCCAGCTGGCGAAACCTTCCGGCGGCGGCGGTACGACGTACCCGAGCACCTCGCACCAGAAGCGGGCGACGCGCTCAGGATCGGCGCAGTCGAAGGTGACCTGGAACTTCCTGACCTCTGCCATCGGGCCAGCCTATGGCGTCCAGATCAGCGTGACGACGCTGTTCTTGGTCCGGAAGTGCGGGCCGGCCGGGAGGTCCGTCGTACCGGCCGGATGGACGAGGAAGACCGGGTCGGGCTTGCCGCGTCGTACGGCGTCCCAGACGCGGACCTGCTCGGCGACCTCCTCCGCGAGCAGCACGGCCGCCGGGCCGTGCGCGCGAACGCCGATCTCCATCAGGTTGCGCTTCGGCCCTGGCTGAGCGGTGAGGTAGGCGAGCGTCCCCTCGCGGACGACGGCCGCGCCACCCCAGCGCAGCGCCGGCCGGACGAGCCGCTTTCTCACGGCGGCACGACTGGCCCGCAGTACGCAGTACTCCTCGAACACCGACGCGAGCCACAGGTCGAGCTGGCAGTACGGCTCCTCGCGATCCATCAGCACGCGCGTCCACCGGACGAACCCGGCGCCGTCCAGCGCCGGCTGGTCGATCGCCTGGTCCGCGTCGATCCGCAGTACGACGTCCTCCCCCGCGACCCGCACCACGCGTTCGTGCGCGGCGCCGGCGCCCTGCAGCTCGACGAATCCGCAGATCACACTCGACCGGCTCCTCAGCGAACCGTCGGCCTGGAGGTCCAGCGCGAGCGAGCGGGTCTGGCCGCGGACGCGCAGCGGTACGACGATGCGGCCGTCGGTCGCCAACTGTTCCAGCCAGGCCGGGGTGAGGTCGTTGGCGGTCACCGTGACGATGATGCGGTCGTACGGCGCTCCGGGTTTCCAGCCTTCGATCCCGTCGGTCGTCGCGACCTTCACCTCGTCATACCCGGCGGCTTGCAGGGTTGCTGACGCTCGCGCGGTCACGTCGGGGTCGATGTCGATGGTGGTGACCTCGCCGCCGGGCTCGGCCAGCTCCCAGAGCAGCGCCGCGTTGTAGCCGCCGGAGCCGATCTCCAGCACTTTGTGGCCCGGTTCGATGCCGGCCTGCTGCAGCATCAGCGCTACGATCGACGGCTGCGACACCGAGCTGATCGCGACGCCGGCGTCGTTCTGCTTCATCAGGACCACGTCGTCGGCGTAGGCGGTCTCGACCGATACGTCCGGTACGAACACGTGCCGCGGTACGTGCTCGAACGCGGCGGCGACGCGGTCGTCGGAGAGCGCTCCCTGCTCTCTGAGGCGGACAACCAGGCCCGCGCGCAACGCCCCGGCGTACTCGGAGTCGTTGCCCACAGCATCCATCGCGCTCACCAGACCGGTTCGGGGAGGTCTCCACCCTAGTAGCAGCGCCGGGCGAGTCCACGCTCTCACGGCGTGCGACCGGCGTGCCGCATCCCGTGACGAAGGTGACGTGTTCACCCCTGCCTCCCCCGCCACTGCCGTGGGAGGATCTCCAGATGGCGGCCCGGCTAGGTGGTGAGAACAGTGCAACGAAGTAATCACCGACTCGAGTTCAGGGTCCTCGGGGCTGTTGAGATCACGATCGGCTCGCTCTCCGGAGGCGCCTCTGGTTCCCCCGCCCCCTCCGCTTCCTCCCCCGATGTCCCCGCTTCCCCCGCCATCGTCGTACGGCAGCCGCTGGTGCGGGCGCTGGCTGTCCGCCTCGCCTTGGCCCGCGGGGAAGCGGTCTCCGACGAGATCCTCGTCCGCGACCTCTGGGGCGACGAAGAACTCTCCCGCCCCTCGGCTCGTCTGCGCGTCCTCGCTTCCCGCCTCCGCGGCGCTCTCGGCGCAGAGAGCGCGACCTTGGAGAGAACCGCCGCCGGGTTCCGCCTCGACGCCTCCGCCGCCGACCTCACCGAGGTCGAGCGCCGCGTCGCCGAACTCGAATCGGCCCGCCGTACGAACCGCTGGCCCGACGTCCACACCGCGGCCGCCGCCGCCCTCGACTGCTGGCGCGGCGACCCCCTCGAAGACCTGCCCGACCTCCCCTTCGTCCTCGCCGAGCGCCAGCGCCTGGAGTCCCTCTGGGTCGAGCTCCGCCTCGACCGCGTCGAGAGCGGCCTCGAGGTCGGCGCGACCGGCATCGACGACGAGCTCGAACTGCTGATCGCCAAGTACCCGCTGCACGAGCGCCTGGTTCGCCTCGCCGCGACCGCCGCCGTCCGCGCCGGAGATCTCCAGGGAGCGCTCTCCCGCCTCTCCGACCTGCACGAACGTCTCGCCGACGAGCTCGGCATCGACCCCTCGCCGGAAACCGTTGCCCTGGAGAACCAACTCCGCCACCGCCCCGCCACCGCCCGAAGCCCCGAGCAACCACCGATCACCGTTTCGTTGCCCCAGGCCCACAAGGCGTTCGTCGGCCGCGACCTCGAGTACGCCGATCTGCTGGCGCAGGTCAGCGGCGAGACCCCGTACGCCGGGGTGGTGACCCTCACCGGCGGCGCCGGCGTCGGCAAGACCCGCCTCGCCCGCGAGGTCGCCTGGCGCGAGAGCGCGCGCGGCCGTCGCGTCGGTTGGGTCGACCTGGGCTCGCTCGGAGCCACCGACAGCCTGGTCGCCGTACTGGCCGCGATCCTCGGCGTCGACGGCAGCTCCGATGACCCGCTCGCACGATGCGCCGACGAGCTCGCCGGCGGGCTGCTCGTCCTCGACAACGCCGAGCACCTGGTCGAGAACACCGCCGCGCTGGTCGAGGCCCTGCTGAAGTACGGCGAGGGGACGTCGATCATCGTCACGTCCCAACGCCTGCTGCGCATCTCCGCCGAAGTCGAACGCCGCGTCGGCCCCTTGGAAGCAGCCGCAGCCGCCGAACTCTTCTGCGACCGAAGCGCCGCCGAACCAGGCCCCGAGGTCGACGCAATCTGCGCCGCCGTCGACCGCCTCCCGCTCGCGATCGAGCTGGCCGCCGGTCTCACCCGAACTCTCTCCGTCGCCCAGTTGGCCGAACGCATCGACAACCGCCTCCGCCTCCTCGTCCGAGGCCCCCGCGACACCGGCATTCGCCACACCAGCCTCCGCGCAGCCCTGGACTGGAGCCACGAACTCCTGGAGAGGCCCGAACGAGTAGCCCTCAGACGCCTGGCAGTCTTCGCCGGCGGCTTCACAGCAGAAGCCGCCCACGCAGTAATCGCCGATCCGTCCGGTGCCCAGGCTGCTTTCATTTCCACGAGGCCTGCCGCGACGACCTCCTCCAGGGAAAGCACGGCGAGCTCCTCCTCCGTGGGGACAGCCGCCGCCAGCGTCTCCTCCACCGGGACACGCGCCGCGAGCTCCTCCTCCGGAGGGGCAAGCACGGCAGGCACCACCTCCGCGGGCACACCCGCCGCGAACGCCTCCTCCACCGGCACGCCCGCAGCGAGTTCCTCCTCCACAAGGGGAGGTGCGACGAGCTCCGGCCCGAGCGAGAGCGCTCTCCCCGACGTACTGGCTCCGGAGGACATTGGCAGGATCCTGGCCGAGCTCGTCGAGCGGTGTGTGCTGACGGTCGAAGGCAGTGCCGAGGGGATCCGGTTCAGGTTGCTGGAGACCGTGCGCGACTACGCGCTCGAGCGGCTGCGTGAGGCCGGTGAGGAGGAGGCGCTGCGCGGGCGGCACGTCGATTGGTACGGGTACTTCGTCCGGCAGTACGAGGGCATGGGCGCGCGGAACAACACCGGCGTCGGCGCCGAGGAGGCCAACCTGCTCGCCGCCGTCGACTGGTGCCTGGGCGACGGCGGGCAAGCCGCGAAGGTCAGCGCGCTGGTCTCCCCCCTGTGGTGGTACTGGCCCGGCCGCGGACTGATGGTCGAAGCGTCCCAGTGGCTCGAGCGCTCGTTGGCCGAGCTGCCGGCGGACTCCGAGGAGTACGCAGCCGGACTGAGTACGCTCGCCAGCCTGACCCGCAACCGCGGCCTGATCCCCGAGGCGCGGACCATCGGAGAGCGCTCCCTGGCCGCGTTCCGCGCACTCGGCGACGAGGAACGCGTGACCATCGGCCTGATGTCCCTCACCCGAACCTGCTTGGCCCAGGGCGACATGGTCGCGACCCTCACCCACGCGGAGGAAGTCGAGCAACGCTGCCGAGCCGAGGAACGCGTCACCCGCCGAGCCCGCGCCTCGGCCCTCAACTACATGGGCCTGGCCCACCGCAACCTCCGCCACGCCCCTGAAGCAACCGCTCTCTTCGAGGCCGCCCGCGACCACTGGCAGGAGATCGAGGACTTCGGCGGCGTAGCCATCGCGATGGAGAACCTCGCCATCGTCGCCCGCCAGACCGGCCGGCACGACCTCGCCCGCACCTGGGCGATCGAGAGCCTCCGGAGAGCCCGAGAAAGCGCGTTCTCGATGGGCATGTGCGGCGCCCTCGAGTCCCTCGCCTGCCTGGCCGTAGCCGAAGGCCGCCCCGAGGAAGCCCTCCAACTCCTGACGGCCACCACCCACCACCGAGACAAGCTGGGCCTCCCCGTCCAGGTCCCCGACGAACTCGAAGACCTCGCCACAGCCCGCACCACCGCGTCTCAGGCCCTAGGCTCTGCTGCCTCCCGAATCGCCGAGGCGTCCCGAGACCTTCCCTTGAACACGCTCGCGGACCACTACCTCACCTGACTGCCCGCGGCCGTCCGTCCTCGCTCCCAGGCCGACAGCAGGTTGCTCGTCCAGCGACCTGCGTGCGTACGGCAGCGCGTGCTTCGCAGCGTGCTGACCTGCCCCTCCCGGCGGCACCCCTCCGGCACCGGGTGGAGCTGGTCACGCGGCCGCGACGCCAGGGGCTCGCGCGCAGCCCGCCGGTCGTCGGGGCTGTACACGGCCCACCCGACCCCGAGCGCCTTGTGCGCGGCCAACCGGCCCGGGAAGTGTGCGCGGCCCGGCGCCCGGCTCGCCGGCGTTCGGCTGCTGCTTGCCGCCCACACTCGCCCGGGTCACCTGCGTACGGCGTACTGGCTTGGCTGCAGCGCTGATCTGCTCCGCCCGGCGGCACCCTCCAGCGCCGGGAAGAGCGCAGCCGCCGGTGGTGGCCGGCGGCTGCGGGATCAGATCAGGCCTTCGCGCAGGGCGTAGGCGACCGCGTGCGAACGGTTGCGGAGCTGCAGTCGGCTGGTGACGTCGTGCAGGACATTCTTCACCGTGCGTTCGGAGTACGACAGCTCGCGGGCGATCTCCTGCGTGTCCTTGCCGTCGGCAACGAGTCGCAGGACCTGGGTCTCGCGGTCGGACAGCCCCGTCCGGGACAGGCCGCGCGGCGCCAGTACGTGGCGCTGCATGCGGGAGACCTGGCCGAGGAGCCGGCCGAGCAGGTCCGGCGGCAGGCTGCCGTCGCCCGCGGCGGCGGTCTGCAGCAGGTGGACGATCCGGTCGGCGGTCGCCTCGGCGCGCCGTAGTACGCCGGAGACGCCCAGCTCGACCGCGGTCATCAGCGCGTCGTCGTCGATGGTGCTGCTGATCAGCACCGTACGGCGGCAGCCGCGCTGCGTTGCCGAGCGCAGTACCTGGACCGCGACCGGGTCGAGCGAGTCGACGGCGATCAGCGCGACCACTGGCGGGGCGGGGCGCTGATCGTTCGGCTGCTGGATCCCGGGCAGGTCCGCGTCGCTCACGAGAGCGATCTCCGGCCGCGGCCTGAGCGCGTGCACCAGACCGAACTGCGAGAGCGGATCGGCCGCCTTCACCCAGACGGGTATCCGGCGCTGTTTCACAGGCATCACTCCCCCAGAGTGTTGAACGGAACGGATCGCATCCGCAGTCAAGGGAACCCCCAAGCTCGTCGATTCCGTCGTGGTCCCGAACACGCTGCCCGTTCAGGCAACTCCGATGCTCCCCGCCGGCCACCGCGGTCGTGCCCTGTGGTCCCCCGATGGACCTCCGCAAGGTTCGACCGCCGCGGCCGGCGGCTCGCGCCGTTCCCCCGGGACCCCGACCTGAAACAAACCCTGCCTGCTCCCCGTTTCACCGGCGTCTCACACCCGTTTCATGCCCTCCCGGACGCGGGGTCTGCCCGGGAGGTTTGCCCGCCGGGCCAGCCCATCGGGCAATCGGGCGGGCGGTGCAACCATCCGAAACACGCTTGCCGTCGCGACCCCGGTACGCCGCGTCTACGGGATCGTTCGATGGCGTCTCTGTGCTGACTGGCTCGTTGTTGGACGACTGACGCGATGTACCGGGTCAGTGGTGACACTCCGGATCAGTCGTCCAGCCGGCGCCAGTGGCCGGTGCCCGTGCGGCAGTCCGATGCCGAGATGACTGTGGGGTCGCCACGCGAGCCGGGTCGCCGACGGGAGCATCGGCTCCGTACAGCCGCCGACGCCCACCACCGTCCAAGGCGGCGATCGGCGCCGTGGCTTCGCTTGCAGACGTCTTCGGCCAGGTTGTCGGCCAGGCTTGGACGGTGGTGGACGGCGGCGGATCTTCTACCCAGCTGAGCGCGGGGATGCGGATCTGCACCACTCACCAAGGCCGCCCTGGATGGTCCGGCCCCGCCTGGAACCGGCCTGAGCAGCCCACGGCTGATGGTTGGTGAGTGGTGGATGTCCGGATCCGTCGTGTGGTGCGTGCCGACGCATCAGGCCGGCGCGGAAGGCCCGAGCACCAGGCCGCAGCTGTCGTTGTGCCGCGCACGTTCCTGACCACTGCCGACGACCTGGGCTCGGGGCAACTGGCCGACCCCTACCGCTGTCGCGACCTGGTCTCGCAGCACGTGGCCGACCGCTACCGCTGTCGACGATCTGGGCTCGGGGCACGTGGGGCCGACGGCCACCACTGATCAAGGCCGCAGCCGTCACCCCGGCCACGCCTACGCGCGCTTCGGTGTTGCTTGTCTGCGGTGGTTGGTCAGTGGTGGGCGGCGACGAACCATCAGCTACACCCGAGTGCGTCGTGCAGGCACCTGGCGGACGCGTCGGGCAGGCGCCGCGCGGACTGTCGGCGGTTGCGGTCAGTCCGTGAGGATGGTGAGCGCTTGCAGGGCCAGGCGGTACGAGTTGAGGCCGAAGCCGGCGATGGTTCCCGTGGCTACGGCGGCTACGACGCTGGTGTGGCGGAACTCCTCGCGCGCCGCCGGGTTGCTGATGTGGATCTCGATCAGCGGGGCGGTGCGTTGGGCGCAGGCGTCGCGGAGAGCGTACGAGTAGTGGGTGAACGCGGCCGGGTTGAGGACGACCGGGTACTTGTGGTCGGCGGCCTCGTGGAGCCAGCCGACGAGCTCGGACTCGTCGTCGGTCTGACGGACCTCCACGGTCAGGCCGAGGTCGGCGCCGGTCTTCTCGCAGTCGGCGACGAGGTCGGCGTACGTCGTCGCGCCGTACACGTCGGGCTCCCGGGAACCGAGGCGGCCGAGGTTGGGTCCGTTGAGTACTAGCACCTTGCGCGCGGTCACGGGCCAACCCTAGTGCCCGGGCCGGCAAGCGCCCGTGCCGCCTCGGCGACTCAGCGCGGTGAGCGCGCCGGCCCGGTGACGGAGCGCAAGTCCGACCGCCCGCTCGGCCTGGCGGATGCCCCTCGACGACCAGGCTCTCGCGGTGGGCCCTCTCCAGAGGAGGCCGCGTGTCAACGTCCTCGTCGGAGCAAGCCCGCACGCCCGGCCGCGTCCGCTGGAGCAGACGCGCTGTAGAACGCCTCCGGCGAACGCGAGGTGGATGCCCTTACCAAAGCAACCACCGTCACCTCGCAGCGCACCCCTGAGCTCAGCGTCGCCAGCGACGCGGCCACCCAGAAGCTCAAGTCGAAGGGCATCCCGGCGTCCACCACAACGGATGCGTCCGCCGGAGCAGGCTCTCGTGGCGGACGCCCCGCCGGGGCAAGCCTGCGCGGTGGACGTCCTCGTCGGAACAATCCCGAACCCCCGGACGCCTCCACCGGAGCTCACCCGCGGCGGACCCCCAGACGACGTGGGGATGGATGTCGCCACCGGAGCAGCGCCGGCGGCGGATGCATCGCCGGACTAGGCGCTCGCGGCGGACGCCTTTCCCGAGCAAGCCCGCGCGGTCGGGGGCCCGCCGGAGCAAGCCCGCACGGTCGGCGTCCTCGCTGGAGCAAGCGCGCACGCTCGGACGCCTCCGCCGGAGCACACCCGCCGCGGAACGCGTCCGGCCGGCGTGAGGATGCCCTCACTGGAGCAGACCGCGGCGGATGCTTGCGCCGGAGCAGGCTGCCGCGGCGGACGGCTCCGGCCGACGTGGGGTGGATGCCCCACCGAAGCAGCCCGGCGGCGGTGCTTGCGCCGGAGCAGGCTCTCGCGGTCGATGGCGTCAGCCGAAGGGCGCGGCTGACCGAGCCCTGTGCGACGCAGGTGGGGTCCCGGGGGACGGTCGCCTCGGGCTCGGCGTACTGCCGACGATCGTGTTCGAGTCGGACTGTTCAGCTGACTTCGGCGTACGCGGCGATCAGGAGGCTGGGGTCGGGGGCTTCGAGGATCGTCGGCTTGGCGAGGGCGTCGAGGATGACGAAGCGGAGGCGGTCGGCTCTGGTTTTCTTGTCGAGCTTCATCGCGTCCTGCAGGTGGGGCCAGGCGTCGGGGCGGTAGGTGACCGGCAGGCCGAGGGACTGCAGGACGTCGCGGTGGCGGTCGGCGGTCTCGTCGTCGAGGCGGCCGGCGGCGCGGGCGAGTTCGGCGACGAAGACCATGCCGATGCTGATCGCGGCGCCGTGGCGCCACTTGTACCGTTCGGTGCGCTCGATCGCGTGGCCGAGCGTGTGCCCGTAGTTGAGCGCCTCGCGGCCGATCGCTCCCCCGACGGTCGTCGTACGCTCGCGCAGGTCGGCTCCGACGCTGTCGGCCTTCACCTGGATCGAGCGGGCGATCAGTTCCTCGGTGTGCTCGTACGCCGGGCTGATCGCGCCCGCGGGATCCTTCTCGACCAGGTCGAGGATCACCGGGTCGGCGATGAACCCGCACTTCACGACCTCGGCCAGCCCGCTGACGTAGTCGTTCTTCGGCAGCGTCTCGAGCGCGGCGAGGTCGCACAGCACGCCGGCCGGCTCCCAGAACGCGCCGACCAGGTTCTTGCCCTCGGCGGTGTTGATGCCGGTCTTGCCGCCGACGGCTGCGTCGACCATGCCGAGCAGCGTCGTCGGGATGTGCACGACCTTCACGCCGCGCAGCCAGGTCGCCGCGACGAAGCCGGCCAGGTCGGTCGTCGTACCGCCGCCGATCGACACGACCGCGTCGGAGCGGGTGAACCCGGCCTGCCCGAGCACCGTCCAGCAGTACGCCAGCACCTCCGCGGACTTGGCCTCCTCGGCGTCCGGGATCTCGATCGCGTGCGCCGTGTACCCGGCAGAGACCAGGTCGTCGCGGATCGCGTCCCCGCTGGTCCGCAGCGCGCGCGGGTGGATCACCGCGACCCGCTGGACGCCCTCACCGAGCAGCCCGGGGAGCTCACCGAGCAGGTTGTTGCCGATCACAACGTCGTACGGCGCCGCCGCCGCGACCCGGATCCGCCGGGCGACACCGGATCCTGTGGAGGGGGAAGACGTCGGGCTGTCGGTCATCCGAGGTGCTCCACGATCTCGTTGGCGATCTCTTCCGGGGTACGGCCGTCGGTGGTCACCGTGTGCTTGGCGACCTCGGCGTACAGCGGGCGCCGGGCGTCCATCAGGTTCTTCAGCTGCGTGCGGACGTTGCCCAGCAGCAGCGGCCGGGCGACGCCCAGACCGACGCGCTTGGCGGCTTCGCCGACGGAGACGTCGAGGAAGACGACCGTGTGTCCGGCCAGGTCCGCGCGGGTGTCGGCGTCGAGGATCGCGCCGCCGCCTAGCGACAGCACGACGCCGTCGGCCTTCAGGGCGGCGACGATCGCCGCTCGCTCCAGCTCGCGGAAGACGGGCTCACCGGAGTCGACGAAGATGTCCGAGATCGGCTTGCCCGCGCCGGTCTCGACGTCCGTGTCGGTGTCGCGATGCACCGCGCCGAGCTTGGCCGCGAGCAGCTCGGCCACGGTCGACTTGCCGGACCCGGGCGGACCAACCAGTACGACGACAGGCCCGGCCGAGGCACCGGCGGAAGCCGCGGAGGCGGCGTCGGCCGAGGCGGGGGCACCGGCGGGAGCCGCCGAAACTGCGTCGGTCGCGGCAGTGTCAGCTGAGGCAGCCGACCCAGCGGCAGCACCAGCGGGAACCGCCGAGGCAGCGTCGGCCGAGGCGGGCGCAGCACCCGCGGCAGCCGCCGGGGCAGCGTCAGCGGGAGTCGCCTCGGCCGCGTCGGCCGATCCAACGCCCGGCTCGTTCACTCCGCACCCCACGCGCGCGGCTGGATCGTGCCGGGCAGACCGGCCAGGTACGCGGCGTGGTTGCGGGCGCTTTCCACAACCGAGTCGCCGCCGAACTTCTCCAGCGACACATCCGCCAGCACGAGCGCGACCATCGCCTCGGCGACGATTCCGGCGGCCGGCACCGCGCACACGTCCGAGCGCTGGTGGTGAGCCGCGGCGGCCTCGCCGGTGGCGGTGTCGATGGTTCGCAGCGCCCGCGGCACGGTCGCGATCGGCTTCATCGCGGCGCGGACGCGCAGCGTCTCGCCGGTGCTCATGCCGCCCTCGGTACCGCCCGAACGGCCGCTCGTACGCCGTACCGTCCCGTCCTCGGCGACGATCTCGTCGTGCGCCTTCGACCCCGGCGTGCGGGCCAGCTCGAACCCGTCGCCGAGCTCGACGCCCTTGATCGCCTGGATGCCCATCAGGGCGCCGGCCAGCTTGGAGTCCAGCCGGCGATCCCAGTGCACGTAGCTGCCGAGGCCCGGCGGGAGGCCGTCGACGACGACCTCGACCACGCCGCCGAGCGTGTCGCCGGCCTTCTGCGCGGCGTCGATCTCGGCGACCATCGCCTTGCTCGCGTCCGCGTCCAGGCAGCGCACCAGGTCGGCGTCCAGCTTCTCGACATCCGCGTACGACGGCAGCACGCCGTACGGCGCCTTGACCGTCCCGAGCTCGACCACGTGGCTGACGATCGTCACGCCGTACGCCTGCCGCAGGAACCGGGCCGCGACCTCGCCGAGCGCGACCCGCGCGGCGGTCTCCCGCGCGCTCGCCCGCTCCAGCACCGGCCGGGCCTCGTCGAACCCGTACTTCTGCATCCCGGCCAGGTCCGCGTGACCGGGCCGCGGCCGGGTCAGCGGCGCGTTGCGGGCCAGGTCGGCCAGCGTCTCCGGGTCGACCGGGTCGGCCGCCATCACCTGCTCCCACTTCGGCCACTCGGTGTTGCCGACCTGGATGGCGATCGGGCTGCCGAGCGACAGCCCGTGCCGGAATCCGCCCAGGAAGGTCACCTCGTCCCGCTCGAACTTCATCCGGGCGCCTCGGCCGTAGCCGAGCCGACGACGAGCCAGGGCGTCGGCCACGTGATCCGTGGTGACCTGAACGCCTGCGGGAAGACCTTCGAGTACGGCGACGAGCGCTTGTCCGTGCGACTCGCCGGCGGTGAGCCAGCGCAGCATGAGGCCGATTCTTTCACGGACCCGGTGACGGCCCGTCGCCAGTCTCACGCAGAGCGCCCGGACCGGGGTCCCGCGGCGTGCCCTCCTGGCCGAACTACAGTCGCGCTCATGGTCGAACGGCAGGTGGAAGAGGCGTACCGGGCGCGCGTTCGCGGGTGCTTGCTCGGTGGGGCGATCGGGGACGCGCTGGGTGGGCCGGTGGAGTTCCGGGACGGGCGGAGCATCGTCGCGGAGCATCCGGACGGCGTCCGGACGTTTCTTGCTGGAGGCAACGACTGGCCGCCGGGGACGGTGACCGACGACACGCAGATGACGTTGTTCGCGGTCGAGGGACTGATTCGGGCCGGTGTGCGGACCGATCGTGGGCTGGGGCTGACGGTGGCCGTCACGCAGCACGCGTTCGATCGGTGGTTGGACACGCAGCTGCTGCCCGGGCCCAGCGGCGAGCGGGACGGGTGGTTGCAGGGCGAGCAGTGGTTGTACGTACGGCGGGCGCCGGGGAACACGTGCTTGACGGCGCTCACCGAGGCTCGTCGGGGCGGGAAGTTCGGCGTACAGGCGGTGAACGACTCCAAGGGGTGCGGTGGGGTGATGCGGTCCGCGCCGTTCGGGCTGCTGCCGTACGCCGGGAACGCGGAGTGGGTGTTCGATGCCGCCGCGGAGTCGGCGGGGTACACGCACGGGCATCCGACGGGGAAGCTGGCGAGTGGGGCGTTGGCGGTGTTGATCCATCACATCGTCCAGGGGGCGGATCTCGATGGTGCATTGGATGCGACGCTGGAACTACTTGCCAAGAAGGAGCAGCACGAGGAGACCTCGCAGGCGTTGATCAGAGCCCGGGAGTTGGCGGCGGGGACTGCGCCCGCCCCGGCGACCGTCGAGCTGCTCGGCGGCGGGTGGATCGCCGAGGAAGCGCTGGCGATCGGCGTGTACGCCGCACTCGCGTGCCCCGGGCCCGAGCAGTTCCTCGACGCGCTCGCGCTCTCGGTCACGCACTCCGGCGACAGCGACTCGACCGGCGCGATCTGCGGCAACATCCTCGGCGCGCTGCACGGCGAGACCGCGCTCCCGGCGGAGCTCGTCTTCGCCGTCGAAGGTCGCGGGGTGATCCTGCAGCTTGCCGATGATCTGGTGCTCGAGTTCACCCGCGGCGAGCACCTGCACGGCGACCACGGCCCCGAGACCGCCTGGCGGAATCGCTATCCCGGTTGGTGAATCAGCCGGGCCGGGGCGTCCGGCCCGTCCCCCGAGGATCAGGCCCGGCGCCCCGGCCGGTCGGCGGGCCAACCCGTACGGCGGTCGGCCGCCCCGTCGACTCGCCGGTGGGATCAGCACCGGCGCGACGGGCCGGGACAGCTTCTCACTCGGCGGGTTCGATGGAAAGCCGGGGTCGTCAGGCCGGTTTCATCCGACGTACAAGCGTTCCAGCGGTCCACCGGCCAGTACGCCGGCCACCGCGCCGGCCAGCATGAACGGTCCGAACGGGAACATCTCCTTGCGCTGGAAGACCTTCGCGACGGTCAGCACGATCCCGAGCACCGCGCCGAGGAAGAACCCGCCGTACAGCCCGCTGACGAACTCGCCCCACCCGAGCCAGCCGAGCGCGACCGCGAGCAGCCCGGACAGCCGCACGTCGCCGAAGCCGACGCCGCGGGGGAACACGAACCACAGCAGGTAGAACACGCCGAAGCCGATCAGCCCCGCGATCGCGGCCCGCCGCAGCGACCCCCACTCGCCCGTCACCGCGGCCGCGCCGATGAGCAGCACCGAGACCACGCCGTACGTCGGCCAGATGATCGCGGACGGCAGGTACCGCGTGCGCGCGTCGATGTACCCGAGCACCGCGCCCGACACCGCCAGCGCGATCCACGCCGGGTAGCCGCTCGAGAACCCGATCCGCCAGCCGACCAGCCCGCCCGCGACTCCGGCGAGCGCGGCACACCACACGGCGGCCCGCGGCGTCGCGAGCTCGGCGTACAGGAGCTTGGTCTGTCGCTCGTCGAGGATCGGCTCGGGGATCCGGCGCAGCAGCCAGGGACCCAGTCCGTAGGCCGCGACGGCACAGATCAGCGCGGCGACGACTCCGGCGATCAGATCAGGCACGATGCCGCAGCCTAGACGATCCGGAAGCCCACACGGTGTGACCCTGTGGACAACGTCAGCGGGTCCGGCGGGCGACCACCGCGGCGCCGCCGCCCAGCAGGAGCAGCACTCCGACGACGACACCGATGGTGCTCCAGGAGCTGTCGTTGCGCGTCACGTACGTCGTTCGCTGGAAGACGTCGTCGGTGGCCGACCGGGTGAACGTGTAGTCGTCGGTGATGCGTCGCGGCTCGGCGAAGCGGGACGAGTAGGCGGTGAGGTAGTTCGTCGGCGCGGCCAGCTGTTCCGCCTCGGCGCCCTCGACCCGGCCGGCGTACAGGAGTTCCGGCGTGAGCGACGCGTCCGGGACGGTCGAGGCGTCGACCCGGTACGGCGCGGCGACGTACACCGTGACGGTCTGGCTGGTGGTGGCGCCCTTGCTCAGCCGCATCGGGTAGACGATCTTCTGCGAGGCGAACGTCAGCCGCAGCGGCGGCGTCTCCCCGCCGAGCGATCCGCTCGCCTCCTTCGGCGTCAGCTTGACCGCGACGATCTCCCACTTCTCCGCCAGGTACGGCGTGAGGTTCGCCGCCAGCGTCGCCGGTACGACGTACCCGTTGGTCCCCAGCCACGCGGTCACCTCGGCCGCGCTCGACCCACCGAGCCGCACGACCTCGAACGGGCCCAGCACCATCTGCTCGCGGACGTCGACCCCGGCGCCCGGCGCCTCGCCGGCGCCGTCACCGCGCCCGAAGATGCCTAGATCCCGGAACGGCCAGTAGGTCTTGCGCACCACGACCTTCGGCCGGGTGAGCTGCACGAGCTCGTTGAACGTCGACTGTTCCCCCAGCGACACCTTGGCGGCCGCCGGGACCGGCATGATCCAGGCCGCCTTCTTCGACGAGCCCTGGATCGCCATCGACAGCACGATCTCCTCGGTCGTGCCGTCGAAGCGCACCAGCGCGTTCTCGCCGTTGGCCCGGGCCTCCGACTCGGCGTCGGCCAGGTAGCCACCGCAGGCACAGGCCCACGCGGGCGACACTCCGACCAGCACGAGCCCGAAGGCGAGCATCGCCGCCACCACACGCCACAGTTTCATGGCGCAGACAGTACTCAGGCGAAGGTGTACGGAGCGTGGAAGAAGTTCGTCGGGTCGTACTTCTGCTTGATCGCGTGCAGCCGCGTCAGGCTGCCGCCGTAGTACGACGGGTTGGAGCGCCCGGCCTCCAGGTAGTTGATGTAGCCGCCGGCCGAGAACTTCGTCACCGCGTGGTGCCCGTTGGTCACGAAACCCTGAGCGGCACGCAGCTGCGCGGTCGTCGGGTGCGCCGGCAGCCCGGAGTACCACTGGATGACGCCGAGCGCCGACCGCCACGGCCAGGCCGAACCACCCGGCGGCTGCTTCGCCGCCTGCCCACCGAGCGGATCGAGAATCGCCGACGCCGCGACCTTGGCGCGAGCCGCGGCCTTGACCGCACCGAGCAGCCCGTTGATCGTCGCCGCGTCCATCGGCCCCCGCAGGACGTCGGACCCGGCCAGCCACCCCTGCCGCGGGCTCGTCGTCCCGCCGCCGAGGTACGTCACCGCCTGCATGTGCGTCTTCACCGAGATCGACCGGGTCGTACCCCTGGCGCCGATGAACGACTCCAGCTGCGCCGCCGCGGCCGTCGCCGACCCGGTGGTCGAGACGCCGACCACGTGGATCGACAGCGCGCCGGTGCTGGTCCCGGTGATGTGCAGGTTCGCCCACGAGGTCGACGGCGCTTCCCTCGCGAACCGCTGCCAGCCCTTCACGACGGCGGCCGCCTTCGACTCCGGCCAGGTCAGCCGGAAGAACCCGAGCTTGCCCGCGCCGATCGTCGCCAGCCGGAACGACGTGACGATGCCGAGGTTCCCGCCACCGCCGCCGCGCAGCGCCCAGTACAGGTCGGCGTTCTGCGTCGGGCTCGCCGTCCGTACGACGCCGTCGGCGGTGACCACCTGCAGCGAGAGCACACGGTCGCTGGTCAGCCCGTACGTCCGGGTGTGGATCCCCATCCCGCCGCCGAGCGCGAGGCCCGCGATGCCGACCGTCGGGCAGGTGCCCGTCGGCAGCGAGCGGGCGAACTTGTCGAGGTAGGCGTGCACGTCGTACAGGCGCGCGCCGGCGCCGATCTGGATCGCGTTGCTCGCGTAGGTGAGTCCGCGCAGCGGGCCGACGTCGACCATCAGCCCGTTGGCGATCGTGGAGGCGCCGACGTACGAGTGACCGCCGCCCTTGGGGACGCAGACCAGCTTGTTCTTCTTTGCGAACAGGATCGCCTGCCGGACGTCCTCGACGCTGCCGGCCCGGACGACGCCGGCCGGCTGGACCGAGTCGAAGCGCGGGTTGAACAGCTGGTGCGACGCGGCGTACCCGGTCTGCCCGGGGCGGAACAGTGCGCCCTTGAGCGCACGGTCGAGCGCGGCCCAGTCAGGCGCCGCCGTCGCGGCGTGCACGGCTTCCGCACCGGCGGTGGTGGCCAGGGCGCCCGCGGCGAGCAGGCCTCCGGCCTTCAGGACGGTACGGCGGTTCCAGAGATCCTCACTGCGGCTCACGATCGTCCAGCTCCTCACGCGCTGCGGCCCTCATCGCCGCCAGCGGCGCGGGTGACCTACCGGTCATCATCTCCACCTGCAAGGTCGCCTGGTGCACGAGCAGGTCAAGACCGTTCAACAGCTCTGTACCGATCCGGTGCGCGACGATCGCCAGCTGCGTCGGCCACGGGTGGTACGCGACGTCGAAGACCACCGGCGCGACCTGGGCGAAGTGCTCCGCCCACGGATCGACCGCGCCGCCGGGCAACGTCGAGATGCACAGGTCGAAGCCGCCGATCTGCTCGACCTGCTGGAAATCGGTCACCGACGTCTTCAGGTCGAGCGCGGCCGCCAGGTCGAGCAGGCGCTCGGCCTTCGCGGTGTCCCGGACGACCAGCGTCACCTCGCTGACCTTCAGCCCGCCACGCAGCGCCGCCAGCGTCGAGGCCGCCGTCGCGCCACCACCGAGGACGACGGCCGTGTCGGCGCCGGTGATCCCGCGCTCGGCGAACGCCGAGACCAGCCCCGGTACGTCGGTGTTGTGCACCGAGCGCGACCCGTCCGGCTCGAACAGCATCGTGTTCGCCGCGCCGATCAGCTCGGCGACCGGGTCGACGGTGTCCGCCAGCTCCAGCGCGACCCGCTTCAACGGCATCGTCAGCGAGAGCCCGCGCACGTCGTCACCGAGCGTGGACAGGAACCCACGCAGCTCGTCCTCGGCCACCTCGAACGCGTCGTACCGCCAGTCGAGCCCGAGCTCGGCGTACGCCGCCCGATGCATCGCCGGCGACAACGAGTGCGCGATCGGGCTGCCGAGCACAGCACAACGAACCATCAGCAGCGGCCCTTGTGGGCTTGGCACCACGCTTGCAGCTTGGCGACGTTCGCCTGGTGCTCGATGTCGGTGGTCGCGAACGCTGTCTCACCGGTGTCCAGGTTGACCAGCGTGAAGTACAGCCACGGCCCCGGCGTCGCGTTCAGCGCGGCCCGCAGGGTGTCCTTGCCGGGCGAGTTGATCGGCGTCGGCGGCAGCCCGCGGTACTTGTACGTGTTGTACGGCGAGTCGATGTCGCGTTCCTCGTCGGTCGTGTAGACGCCACCGCTGCGTCCGGCCACGTAGTGCACGGTCGAGTCCATCTGCAGCCGCATCTTGCGCTGCATGCGGTTGTAGATCACCCGGGCGACCTTGCCGTAGTCCTCGGAGCGGTTGGTCTCCGCGGCGACGATGCTGGCCACGATCACGGCCTGGTACGGGTCGATCTTCTTGCGCTGCGCGACCTGCGGCAGCTTCAGCTCGGCCTGCGTCTTGGCGAACTGCGCGGTCATCAGCCGCAGGATCGTGTACGCCGTCGCGTTCTTCGGGACGTCGTACGTGCCCGGGTAGAGGAAGCCCTCCGGGTTGTTCTTCGCGTACGACGGCAGCCCGAGCGACCACGGCTTGGCCAGCGCGGCGGCGACCGACCCCGGCGGCAGCTTGACCGTCTTGTTCTCCTGCAGCTTCTGCGCGACCTGATCCTTGGTCCAGCCGGAGTTCACCCCGACCCGGGTGACCCGGATCGACTTGGCCGGGTCGAGCATCAGCGCCAGCGCGGCCTTGGCCGACATCTTCTTGCGCAGCGTGAACGTCGCGGCCTGGATCTGGGTGCTGCGCGGGTCCTCGCGGGCGGCCCGCTCGAAGGCGCGGGCCGACTTCACCACGTCCTTCTTCTCCAGCGTGTCCGCGATCGCCTGCGAGCTCTGCCCCTTGGTCACCTCGACCTGGACCGAGCCGGTGCCCTCACCCTCGTAGTCGGGGGCGGCGAACATGCCTTCCAGGTAGTCGCGGCCCTTGCCGAAGCCGAACACGATGCCGCCGATCAGCCCGGCGACGACCACCAGCGACACGATGCCCGCGAAGCAGCCGAAGCCACGCCGGGCCCGCTGCTTCTTGCGGTTGGCCCGCCGCTCGGTCCGGCTCTCCGGGCGCAGGCCCAGATCGACGTCGAGGTCGTCGCCCTCGTCCACATCGCCGTACGTCCTGCTCATCCTTCGACCACCGCTGTTCCGTTCACAGGGGCCTCCCGGGTGGGTTGCCGGTCTCCCGCTCGAAGTCGAGCGCGTGTTGCAGAATCACGACCGCCGCGGCCTGGTCGACCACCGCGCGCCGCTTGGCGCCCTTCTTTCCCCGTTCCCGCAGCATCCGCTCGGCGGTGACCGTGGTGAACCGCTCGTCCACCATCCGCACCGTCGTCGTCCGCACCTGTTCCACTCCGTCCGTCGCGTTCGGGTTGTCCTGTCCGGCCGCCAGTTTCTGGCGGAGCAGCTCGGTGGTCTCCCGGATCTTGACCGCCGCGGGCCCTTCACCCCCGTTCAACGAACGAGGCAGGCCGACGACGACCTCGAACGCGTCGAGATCGTGTACGAGCGTAACGATCCGGTCAAGGTCCCCGGGACCCCGGCGTACGGTCTCCACCGGAGTGGCCAGGATCCCGTGCGGGTCGGAACTGGCGACGCCGATCCTGGCGTCTCCGATGTCGAGCGCGACCCGCACCCCCCGGCGCATCAGTGTGCCTCAGCCGGGGGGCAGGGCGAATCCCCGCCGGAACCCCGCACGGTGTTGCCCCGGCCGCTGGAATCCGGCGCGGTGATCTCCGAGCCGGCGGCGCGCGGCGTACGGCGTACGGGGGTCGCCGACCCGGGCGTGGCGGTCGACGACCTCCTCATCGTGCGTCCTAACCCGTGACCAGCTGGCCGACGGCGTGCTCGACCGCGGACAGCGCCTTGTCGGCACCGGCCGGGTCGGTCCCGCCACCCTGGGCGACGTCGTCCTTGCCGCCGCCACGGCCACCGAGCTGCTCGGCGGCGACCCGGACCAGGTCGCCGGCCTTGAGCCGCCACTCGCGGGCGACGTCGTTCAGCGCGACCACGACGGCCGGCTTCCCGTCGTTCACGCCGACCAGCGCGACCACGGCCGGCTTGTCGGCCGGCATCCGGCCGCGAACGTCCAGCGCCAGCTTGCGCAGGTCGCCACCGCCGACGCCGTCCGGCGTACGGGCTCCGACGAAGGCGACGCCGAAGACGTCCTTCGGGCTCTTCGCCAGGTCACCCGCGGCCGCCAGCACCTGACCGGCGCGGACCTTCTCCAGCTCCTTCTCCGCCGCCCGCAGCCGCTCGGCCAGGTCGGCGACCTTGGCCGGGAGCTCCTCGGGACGGGTCTTCAGGTTCTCGCTGAGCAGCCGGACCAGCGACCGCTCACGGCCCAGGTAGTGCAGCGCGTCCATGCCGACGAAGGCCTCGATCCGGCGCACCCCCGCACCGACCGACGACTCGCTCGTCACGGTCAGCGCGCCGACCTGCGAGGAGTGCTTCACGTGCGTGCCACCACAGAGCTCGCGCGACCAGGGGCCGCCGATCTCGACGACGCGCACCTGCTCGTCGTACGTCTCGCCGAACAGGGCCAGCGCGCCCCACTCGCGGGCCTCGGGGAGTGTCATGTACTGCGCGGAGACCGCGAGGTCCTGCCGAACCGCGAGGTTCGCGACCTCCTCGATCTCCGAGCGGGTCGCCTGGTCCAGCGCCGACGACCACGCGAAGTCGAGCCGCAGGTAGCCGGGCTTGTTGTACGAACCGCTCTGCAGCGCGTTCGGGCCGAGCACCTGCCGCAGGGCGGCGTGCACGACGTGCGTGCCCGAGTGCGCCTGGCAGGCCTGGATCCGCCAGTCGTGGTCGACCTGCGCGTGCACGTCCATGCCCGGCTGGAGGACACCTTCGAGCACCTCGACGCGGTGCACGATCAGGCCCTTCACCGGCCGCTGGACGTCGAGCACCTTCAGCTTCACGCCGTCGGCGACGATCAGGCCCTCGTCGGCGATCTGACCACCGGACTCGGCGTAGAACGGGGTCTTCTCCAGCACGACCTCGACGGTTTCGCCCTGCTCGGCCGCGTTCGCCACGACGCCTTCGCGCAGCAGTCCGCGAACCCGCGAGTCGGTCGCCAGCTCGGTGTAGCCGGTGAACTCGGTCGTCCCGGACTCGCGCAGCTCGCGGTAGCCCGAGGTGTCGGCGTGGCCGGCCTTCTTCGCCCGGGCGTCGGCCTTGGCCCGCTCGCGCTGCTCCTTCATCAGCGAGCGGAAGCCCTCGGTGTCGACGTTCAGGCCCTGCTCGGCGGCCATCTCGACGGTCAGGTCGATCGGGAAGCCGTACGTGTCGTGCAGCTGGAACGCCTTCGCGCCCTCGAGCTGGTGCGCGCCGCCGGCCTTGGTCTCGCGGACGGCGACGTCGAAGATCGTCGTACCGGCCGTGAGGGTCCGGCGGAACGCCTCCTCCTCGGCGTACGCGACCTGGCTGATCCGGCCGAAGTCGGCCTCCAGCTCGGGGTACGACTTCTTCATCTGCTGCAGGCTGACCGGGAGCAGCTCGACCAGGCTCGGGTCCTCGTAGCCCAGCAGGCGCATCGAACGGATCGCGCGGCGCAGCAGGCGGCGCAGGACGTAGCCGCCCTGCTCGTTGCCCGGGGTGACGCCGTCGCCGATCAGCATCAGCGCGCTGCGGACGTGGTCGGCAACCACGCGGAAGCGGACGTCGTCGACCTGCTCGGACCCGTACTTGCGGCCGCTCAGCTCCGACGCCTTCTCGATCACCGGGAAGATCTCGTCGATCTCGTACATGTTGTCGACGCCCTGCAGCAGGAACGCGACCCGCTCCAGGCCCAGGCCGGTGTCGATGTTCTTCTTCGGCAGCTCACCGAGGATCGGGTAACCGTCCTTGCCGCCGCCCTCGCCGCGGATGTTCTGCATGAAGACCAGGTTCCAGAACTCCAGGTAGCGGTCGCCCGCCTCCCAGTCCCGGTCGGCGCCGAACTGCGGGCCGCGGTCGATCAGGATCTCCGAGCACGGGCCGCACGGGCCCGGGATGCCCATCGACCAGAAGTTGTCCTTCATGCCGAGCCGGACGATCCGGTCGTCGGGCAGCCCGGCGACCCGCTTCCAGATGTCGATCGCCTCGTCGTCCTCGTAGTACACCGAGGCGTACAGGACCGACTCGTCGAAGCCGTAGCCGCCTTCGCTCTGCGGCTTGGTGACCAGCTCCCAGGCGAACTGGACGGCTTCTTCCTTGAAGTAGTCGCCGAAGGAGAAGTTGCCGTTCATCTGGAAGAACGTGCCGTGCCGGGTGGTCTTGCCGACCTCCTCGATGTCGAGGGTCCGGACACACTTCTGCACACTGGTCGCCCGCGCGTACGGCGGCGTCTGCTGGCCGACGAAGTACGGCACGAACTGGGCCATCCCGGCCACGTTGAACAGCAGGTTCGGGTCCGGGGACGGCAACGGCGCGCTCGGCACCACGGTGTGGCCCCGGTCCTCGAAGAACTGCAGGAACCGCCGCCTGATCTCACTGGTTTCCATGGGTGTTACCGGTCGCCCTCACGATCGTGTGCTGCTGTGTCGATACCGAGCGCGTCGCGCAGCTCGGTCTCCCGCTCGGCCATCCCGGCCCGGACCTCGTCGCCGAAGTGCCGGATCGCGCTGGCCATCTTGTCCGCCGAGGCCTGCAGGCTCTCCGGCGCGAGCACCTGGGCCCGCTTCTTCAGCCGGGTCACGGCGTAGACGCCGACGGCGGTGCCGATCACGAACCACAGGATCCGCTTGATCACAGGTCACCTCGCTTGCGCGCCTTGCGCTCGGCCTTCATGTCGTCCTTCACCCGGCGGGCCACGTCGCGGCGCTGGCTGTCGCCGAGCGCCTTGCGCACGCCGTACGTGAACGCGGCCGCCTTCACCAGCGGACCGCCGGCGGTCGCCGCGAACAACGACGTCAGCGCCGCCGCGTTGGTCGTCACGGTGGTCGCGTTGTCGGTGATCGTGTCCACCTTGGCCAGCTGCGCGTTGGTCGTCGCGACGGTCTCGGTGACCTCGCCGAGCAACGGGATGCTGGAGTCGGACACGCCCTTCACCATCAGCCGGGTCTCGTCGAGCACCTTGCCCAGCTTCAGGATCGGGTAGGCCAGCAGGCCGACCAGGACGAGCAGTGCGCAGGCTGCTA
Source organism: Kribbella lupini (assembly GCF_039529595.1). Classification (NCBI taxonomy): domain Bacteria; kingdom Bacillati; phylum Actinomycetota; class Actinomycetes; order Propionibacteriales; family Kribbellaceae; genus Kribbella; species Kribbella lupini. The sequence goes on from NZ_BAAANC010000001.1 coordinate 2,766,701, forward strand.
TCAGCCCCGCGACTTCACCGACGCTCATTGGAAACGATCCACCTTCCCGTTGCGACCACGTGGACCGCCCGACCTTATCGCGCGGCCCTACCGCACTCCGCTCCAGGACACCATCCCCCAGATCACAGTCCCTCACCAACTCGGCTGTTCGCCTGCTGTGGACAACTGGCGGCGGTCGATCATCGCGTGGTGGGCCTCAGTCGAACGTGACGGTGAGCTGCCGGACCTTTCCCTCGGAATCCCAGGCGAACTGCATCGTGCCGGTCGCACCGGAAGCCCAGGCGAAACGGGCGGTGCCGTCGTCGTGCGTGGTGTCGAGCAGGCGCATGGTTTCGGTGGGCGGGTTCGTGCGGTAGCCCTCGGCGATCGCCTCGCGGCCGTGGAACGGACCGGCCGGAACGTTGGTGAACGCCATCGTCGCGTCGTCGGCGAAGCGGTGGGAGAAGGTCTCCCAGTCGCCGCTGGTGACGGCTTCGTTGAAGGCCTCGACGTGCTCGGCCACGCTCCGGCCTCGTGAGTTGTCCATGCCCCAGTGTGGACTTGATCGGCGTGGCCTGGGGGCGGCTTACAGTCGGTCGGGTGGCGATCGAGTACTACCTGCAGCTGTGCAGTACGACGGCCCCGGAAGCCATCGGCGCGCTGCTCGTTCCGCCACTGACGCGGGTCGCATGGGAGGCGCCGGTCTCGGCGTACAAGAGCGCCGGCGGGTTGTTGGTCACCGTGCGTTTCGACGGGAGGGCCGACCTCGTCCTGGAGGAGCCGGAGATCTCGGTCGGTTTCCGGTTCGACAAGTTCGCGGACTTCGAGGTCCAGAACGCCGAGATGGTGCGGCTCGTCGTCGTACTGCTCGCTGCGCAGACCGGGGACGCCGTCCTGCAGCAGGACTTCGAGCGGATCCTGCTGCTGCGCCGAGGCCGGGAGCTGACGGTCAGCGAGACGTTCTTCTGGACGCCTGAACTGCTGGCGCAGCTACCGTCGCCGTACGAGCGCCGCCCGATGCCCTACCCCGGGGACTAGCGGTCGCGGAGGATCTTGCGGATCGCGGCGACGCGGTCGGCGTACGCGGCTTCGCCGCCGCGGCGGGTGGGTTGGTAGTAGTCGACCTGGTCGACGACGTCCGGCGCGTACTGCTGCGGGACGACTCCGCGGGGGTCGTTGTGCGAGTACTTGTACGCCGAACCGTGGCCGAGCTTCTTCGCGCCGGCGTAGTGCGCGTCGCGCAGGTGAGGCGGGACCGGGCCGACCTTGCCGGCCTTCACGTCGGCGATCGCCGCGTCGATCGCCGTGATCACCGCGTTCGACTTCGGCGCGAGCGCGAGCGCGACGACGGCCTGCGCGAGGTTGATCCGCGCCTCCGGCATGCCGATCAGCTGCACCGCCTCGGCCGCCGCGATCGCGACCCCGAGCGCCGTCGGGTCGCCCATGCCGATGTCCTCGCTCGCCGAGATCACCAGGCGGCGGGCGATGAACCGCGGATCCTCGCCGGCCTCGACCATCCGCGCCAGGTAGTGCATCGCCGCGTCGACGTCCGAGCCCCGGATCGACTTGATCATCGCGGAGGTGACGTCGTAGTGCTGATCGCCGGCCCGGTCGTACCGCACGGCCGCCCGGTCGACGGCGGTCTCCAGGGTCTTCAGATCGATCAGTACGGCGGACGGCGTTGCGTCAGCATCTTCGCCTTCAGCTGAAGCCTTGGCCTTCGCTCCCCCGGCCGCCGCCTCCAAGTACGTCAACGCACGCCGCGCGTCCCCGCCGGCCATCCGCAGCAGGTGGTCCTTCGCGTCCGCGGCCAGCTCGAACTCGCCGTTCAGGCCGCGCTCGTCGACCAGCGCGCGATCGAGCAGTACGGCGATGTCGTCGTCGGTGAGCGACTCCAGCGTCAGCAGCAACGAGCGCGACAGCAGCGGCGAGATCACCGAGAAGAACGGGTTCTCCGTCGTGGCGGCGACCAGCGTGACCCACCGGTTCTCCACGCCCGGCAGCAACGCGTCCTGCTGGGCCTTCGTGAACCGGTGGACCTCGTCGATGAACAGCACGGTCTCGACCGCCCCACCCGGCCGCGACAACTCCCGCCGAGCGGCGTCGATCACCTGCCGGACGTCCTTCACCCCTGCCGTCACCGCCGACAGCTCGACGAACTTCCGGTTCGTCTGGTGCGAGACCACCGCGGCGATCGTCGTCTTGCCGGTCCCCGGCGGACCCCACAGCAGGAGGGACATCGGCTGGTCGCCCTCGACCAACCGCCGCAACGGCGACCCCGGCGCCAGCAGATGCTGCTGCCCGACCAGCTCGTCCAGACTCCGAGGCCGCATCCGCACCGCCAGCGGCGCCGACGTGTGATCGGCGTCCGCCAGACTCCCACCCCCACGCGCGGGAGCAGGAGCACCAGGAAGATCGAACAGGCCTTCGGTCACCCGTCGAGCCTACCTACGCCCACCGACACGCCGCCGTACCGGGCGCCGTCCCGAACCCGGCACCTTGAACACCAAACCGCGACCTCGGACAAGAAATAGCCTGTCCGAGGACCCGATTTCCTGTTCAAACCCCCACTCCGATGCCCAACCATCGGGGGCAGGAACGGCCAGTAGGCCTAGCTACTTCCTCTTCTCGTCTTCGTCCTCGTCCGCCTCGCGGAGCTCCTCCGGCAGCTCGTCGGCGAGCTCGTCCTCGTCGAGGTCGCGGAGCTCCTCGGGCAGGTCGTCCTCGTCGAGCTCGACGGGGGTGTCGTCCTCGACGGTGACCAGCTCGTCGCCCTTGACGGCGTTGCGGAGGCGGCCGAGGATCCGGTCGGCCTCGGTGCCGAAGGGGTTGTCGTTGACCAGGTACGTCCACGTCGCGGTCGGGCGCGGTACGCCGGTCTTCTCCTCGTCGAGGCCGGACTCGCCGATCTCGGCACCGGCCAGCGACTCGGCGGCGTCGGTCCAGGCGTCGTCGACCAGGGTCCTGAACGACTCGATCGCCAGCTTGTTGAACTCGTCGATCGGCTTCTGGTGCACGATGCCGCCGGCCAGCGAGCGCAGGTGGATGCCTTCGCGGAGGTCGGCCAGGTACGCGACGTGGTCGGTCCAGCGGCGGTCGAGGTGGTGCAGGGCGATCCGGCGAGCGGCGTCCTTCACCACGGACTCGTCGTGCGCCTCGACGAGCTCGTCCCAACGCTCCTTCGACGCGGCGGCGAGCTTCTCGGCGGCGAGGTCCGAGACCAGCACCTTCTCCCGGGTGTCCAGCACGATCGCGCGCTGCTGCTCGGTGAGCCGGCTGTACGACCACGTCGTCCGGAGCAGCTCCGCGTTCGCACCGTCGGCGACGCGCTGCGCGTGCTCGAGCGTGCCGATCGCCTTCCGGTCCGTCAGCCGGCCCTCCTTGTCCGGCGACGGCCGCAGCCCCGAGGTGATCGAGTACCGCGTGACCAGCTCGTCGGCCAGGCTCGCGAAGAACACCGACCCGCCCGGGTCACCCTGCCGCCCGGCACGGCCGCGCAGCTGGTCGTCCAGCCGCCGCGAGGCGTGCAGACCGGTGCCGACCACGTACAGACCTCCCAGCTCGGCGGCCCGCTCGCGCCCGTTCGACCCGTCGCGACCACCCAGCCGGATGTCCGTACCGCGGCCGGCCATCTGCGTCGACACGGTCACCGTCTCCGGCACGCCCGCCTCGGCGACGATCGCGGCCTCCTCGGCGTCGTTCTTCGCGTTCAGCACGACGTGCGGCACGTCCGCGGCCTCGAGCTGGTCGCTGAGCTGCTCGGACTCCTCGACGCTGTGCGTGCCGATCAGGATCGGCCGCCCGGTCTCGTGGACCTCCTTGATGTGCGCGACCAGCGCCTTGTTCTTCTGGTCGACGGTCAGGTACAGCCGGTCGGCCTCGTCGATCCGGATGTTCGGCTTGTTCGGCGGGACGACCGCGACCTCGACGTCGTAGAACTCCTGCAGCTGCTCGCCGACGACGACCGCCGTACCGGTCATGCCGCACAGCTTCGGGTACCGCTTGATCAGCGCCTGGACGGTGATGCTGTCGAGCACCTCGCCGCTCTCGCTGACCGGCACGGCCTCCTTCGCCTCGACCGCGGCCTGCAGCCCGTCGGGCCAGCGTTGCAGCTTGGCGATCCGGCCGCGGCTGTTGTTGATCAGGTGGACCTTGCCGTCGCGGACCAGGTAGTCGACGTCCCTGCGCAGCAGCACTTCGGCGTGCAGCGCGACGTTGACCTGGGTCATCTTGTCCAGGTTCGCGTCGTCGTACAGGTCGATGCCACCGAGGTGCTCCTCGACGGTGTCGGTGCCCTTGTCGGTCAACGCGACCGACCGGCCGTCGCCGTCGATCTCGTAGTCGACACCCGCGCGCAGCGTCCGGACCAGCTGGACGACGTCGTCGTCAAGCTCCTCGGACCGGGTCGCACCGGCCAGCACCAGCGGCACCCGGGCCTCGTCGATCAGCACCGAGTCGGCCTCGTCGACCAGGGCCACGTCCGGCTCCGCGGACACCCGGTCCGCGACGTCGGCGACCAGCCGGTCGCGCAGGACATCGAACCCGACCTCGCTCACCGGCGCGTAGCAGACCTCGGCCTGGTACGCCGCGCGCCGCTCCTCGGGCGTCGAGGCCTGCCCGACGTGGCTCACCGTGACGCCGAGCAGCTTGTACAGCGGCTCCATCCACTCCGCGTCGCGCTCGGCCAGGTAGTCGTTGACCGCGAGCACGTGCACCTTGCGGCCACCGATCGCGTACCCGGCGGCGGCGAAGGCGCCGGCCAGGGTCTTGCCCTCACCGGTCGCCATCTCGACGACGCGACCCTGCAGCAGCGCCAGCGCGCCGACGATCTGGCCGTCGAAGGCCCGCTCGCCGAGCGCGCGCTCGCCGGCCTCGCGGGCCAGCGCCAGGAACTCGATCAGCCCGTCCTCGTCCAGGCCGCCCTCGGTCCGCATCTCGGCGACGACCTCGGTCAGCTCCTCGTCGGTGAGGCCCTTGGAGGACTCGCCCGCCTCACCGACCGCGGTGGTCAGCTTCTCGTACGGGCCGAGGTCGATCGAGCCGGGGCGCTGCAGGAGCCGGCGGAAGCGCGAGGTGAGTTTCAGAGCCATGATCTCCGCAACGTACAACGTGACCCGGTCGTTCCGTACGGCGACCCGCGTGTTACCGCGCGAGGACCAGCCGGCCTGTCAGGGAGTCCAGGTGTACGGCGTGGTGGTGGTCACCGCGTGCAGCCCCAGCTTCTGCAGAATCGGGCTGGAGTCCGGCGAGGCGTCGACGCGGAGGTACTCGTACCCACGCTCGCGAGCGATCCGGGCCCGGTGGACCAGCATCGCCGAGTACAGCCCGCGCCGCCGCCACTCCGGCAGCGTCCCGCCGCCCCACAGACTCGCGAACCCCGTCCCGGGGTGGAACCGGATCCATCCGGACGTCAACACCGGCCCAACAGAATCCAGCGCGTTCTCCACCACGCTGACCACCAGCCGGTCGGGGAACATCCGCGCCTCGCCGGCCAGCTGCTCCTCGATCCGCTCCATCCCGTTGTGCCACAGCGTGTCGGTCAGCACGGCGATCCGGTGGAAGTCCGCCGCCGCCTCGACGTCGCGGATCACCACCTTCGACGGCAGCGTCAGCGGGCGCTGCAGGATCGTCTCGACGTCGCCGAGGATCAGCGTCTCCGGGTCCTCGGCGGTGAACCCGTGCCGGACCAGCCGCTCGCCGAGGTCGGCCGGTTCGTCGTACGCGTAGGTCTTCCACTCGAACGCCAGACCGCGCTCGCGGAAGAACGCCAGCTCGCGCTCGATCACGGCGTCCGGGTCGTCGCCCAGGCCACGCGGGGTCTCGACGAAGCCGCCGCCACCCGGGCCTTCGGCGTACGACCGATGGACGAGGCCGTCGTGCTCGACCTTCCAGCCCGGGATGGTGTCCGCGTCGGGCAGACGGATGCGGCGATGGAAGACGTCGAGAAGCTCAGCGGAAGTTTTCATCGAGCCTCATCTTCCTCGCCGTGGTGTCACCCGTCATCCCTATTAGTCCGCGGCTAGAGGACCTTGTTCAGCGCGTCGAAGAAGACGTTGCCGAGGACCAGCTCGTACGGCGCGGTGAGCAGCTCGGCGAGCTCGGCGACGTCGGTCGGGGTCCAGTTCCACGCGTTGATCGCACCGGCGATGAACAGTGGTGCGTCACCGGTCCACGCCTTGGTGTGCTCGTCGAGAGCCGCCTTGTACTCGGCCGCCTTGCCGGGCGGGGAGAAGTTGCCGATCACCGGCAGGCCTCCCCGGCGGACGAGCAGGTCGCCCTTCTCCCAGGACTGGATGATGCCGCGGATCTGGGTGTGCTCGGCGTACGCGCGGCCGATCGCCTCCGAGAACGGCACCCACGCGTCGCCTTCGCGATGGTTGTAGGCGTAGACGAGGTCCATGCCGGTACGGCGTACATAGGTCCCGGAGAGCTTGAGGTACGCCTCCATCTGGTCCGCCGGCCACGCTCCGGGGTAGGTGTAGCCGGCGCCGGACGGGCCGCAGACCAGCAGGTCGTTCTTGGTCGCGGTGCGCTGGTAGTGGCTCAGGATGCCCGGGCCGATGTCGGCCAGCAGCGGGCTGACGGTCCAGTTCGCCGGGGCGTCGCCGCGGCGCGGGTCGTCCCACAGGTCGCGCATGTGCCGCTGGCAGTACTGGACGTTGTCACCCTCGCCGAAGGTCAGCGTCACGTAGATCTTCTTCCGCGGCGTGATCGGCGTGAACTTCCTGACCTTGTCCGAGATCGGCGCGGCGACGCCGGAGTGGACCGTGCCGTTCATGTAGAAGTCGGCCGGCAGCACTTCGGAACCGCCCTGCGCGGCCAGGTCGACCCCGCTCCACTCCCCCGCGACGTCGTTCGCGAACCAGCCGGCGTACGGCGTGGTCGGGCCGACCTTGCTGAAGTGCTCGCGCAGGAGATCGCCGGTCGGCCCGTTCGGCGGGAGCCAGCTGACCAGCGACCTGGTGGCGACGACGTAGTCGCGGAAGTACGGGAACGGCTCGACCCGGGTCGGCGCGGTGTCGGTGGCGGTGACCAGGTACTGGTTCCACATCTCGACGGTGACGGTCAGGTTCGTCGTACCGGCGGGTGGGGTGAACTGGTAGATGAAGTAGCCGCCGCCGTCGGCGAAACGGTTGCCTGCGGCACCGATCGAGGAGTTCAGGCCGTCGAACAGGTACGGCGCCTCCTCGGGGGTGCCGGGTGCGAAGGTGGCGATCGTCACGCCGTTCGCCTTCGCGGTGACCGACAGCACCGACGGGCCCCAGCCGTCGTCGCCGAAGGAGTCCTGGAAGCGCACGAACACGGTGCCCTGGCCGAGCGCCGGCGAGACGTCGAGGGTGAACGTGCCGCGGTTGGACTCGTCGCGGATCTGCCGGGTCTCGCGGGCGATCTCGCGCCAGGTCACGTTCTCGGCCTGCACGACCATGGTCGGCGGCAGGCCGGCGAGCAGTTGGTGCGAGCAGCGCGGGAACAGGTTGGTGAGCTGCCAGCGGTACGTCTTCACGCGGTCGTCGTCGAACATCCCGCGCAGGTCCTTCACGACGCGCAGCCCGTGCGCCTTGGCCTGGGCCGCGTCGGCGACGACCGCGTTCTCCAAGCCGGCCAGGGTGGTCGCGACGTTGAGCGAGTCGGGGACCTCGGGGTCGTGCAGGACCGCTCCGCGGACGTGGCGCTTGTACTTCGCGACCAGGTCCAGCGGGTCGGCGTACCGGGTGGTCGGTACGCCGGTGTTGCGCAGCCAGCGGGCGTCGACGCCGTCCGTGCCGCCTGGTGAGTAGAGGAAGTAGAGCTCGGGGCGGGTGCGGTTCACCACGCCCTGGAGGGTGGTGAGCAGGGTCTGATCGCCGCCGCTCAGCTTGCTGACATCGCCGTAGTGCAGGTGGTGGGGGCGGGCGAAGGCCGGCAGCAGGCGCCGGCCTCCGGTGTTGCTCGCAGCGCTCACCAGACCGCTGCCGACCTGCCCGGTCGCTGCCGCGGACCCGGCCTGGAACCAGCCGAATCCACCGGCGGCCACCGCGCCGCTGCCCGCCAGGAACGTTCGTCTCGAGACCATCGTGACCACTCCCCTGTCGCTGACATCGCTGTCAAATGCGGGCGACAGTAACAACGGCGTCACACGCTGTACAGAGCTCGACAACGTTGTCCGGGAAGATTTTGGAATCGTTTCCGTCCGAGCGGGCTCAAGCGGCTGGGACGACCGCCGCGGTCGGCTACCAGGCTTCGTCGAGCAGCCGGCCGGCCTCGGACCGGCTCAACCCCGCGCGACGCGCGGCCCGGGCGAAGGTCTCCGCCGCGGCCCGGGCCTGCTCGTCGTCCACCTGGCTGCGCGAGGCGAGCACGAACGTCCCGTTCCGGCCCTCGGTGCGGACCAGCCGGTCCGCCTCCAGCTCCTTGTACGCCCGGGCGATCGTGTTCGTCGCCAGCCCGAGATCGCCCGCGAGCCCACGGACGGTCGGCAACCGCGTCCCCTGGGCCAGGTCCCCGTTCCGGATCAGTGCCTCGATCTGGTTCTTCACCTGCTCGTACGGCGGCTCGGAGCCGGCCGGATCCACCGAGATGTCCACCCGGCTGATCCAACCACCTCGATCAGGCGAAGTCCTCCGCGGCGTACGGGTGCTGCTCGACCAGGACCAGCCAGTTGCCGGAGTTGTCGCGCAGGACCGCCTCCACGCCGTACGGGCGTTGCGACGGTTCCTGGATGTGCTCGACGCCCTTGGCGACCAGTTCGTCGAAGGTCTTGCGGCAGTCGTCGGTGGCGATGCCGACGCCGTGCATCATGCCCTTGGCCATGATCCGGCGGATCGCGGCGGCCGACTCCTCGTCCATCGGCGGGCCGGGGATCATCAGCGCCAGCTCGAGCTCGGGGTGGTCGCGCTGGTAGACCGTCACCCAGCGGAACTCGGGACTGAGCGTGATGTCGTTGCGCAGCACGAAGCCGAGCGTGCTGGTGTAGAAGTCCTTCGCCTCGTCGAGATCGTTGACGTAGACGGTGACCAGGTGGACGTTGGTGATCACGCGCGCTCCTCGGTGTCGTCGGTGCTTCGACCGTACGGCGCCTGCCGCCGATCCGGCTTCGCCGGAATTGCGGAGCTCAGACCGAGCATGAACACGTAGCACCCCGGGATCCGCGCGCCGGTCTGGGTGCGCTGGTACTCCGACGGGCTGACGCCGACCAGCTCGGTGAACCGCCGGGTGAACGAGCCGAGCGCGGAGTAGCCGACCATGACCGACACCTCGGTCACCGTCAGGTTGGTGTGCCACAGCCCGGCCTTCGAGGTCAGTCGCGGCCGCGGAGAAAGGACTCGACCACCGACACGTACCGGCTGTGCTCCTCGACGTGGGGCATGTGGCTGGAATACTGGAACACCTCCCAGTGCACGTCCGGGATCAGCTGCACGTACGGCATCACCGCGACCGGCGCCGCCTCGTCGTACGCGCCGGAGACCACCAGCGTCGGGACGTCGATGTTCGGCAGCCGGTCCACGACGCTCCAGTCGCGCAGACTGCCGACGACGTGGAACTCGCTCGGCCCGTTCATCGTGTGGTAGACGGTCGGGTCTTCGGCCAGCGCGGCGAACGCTGCCCGCACCTCCGGCGGGTTGGGCACCATGCGGCAGACGTGCCTGTCGTAGAACGTCGTCATCGCTGCCTCGTACGCCGGGGAGTCGGTCGTGCCGGCCTCCTCGTGCGCACGCAGCGTCTGGTCGATCACCGGAGGCAGCTCGGCCCGCAACGAGGCAGCGGCCTCCAGCCACAACGGCATCGAGGCCGGTGAGTTCGCGATGACGAGCCGCTTCAGCCCGGCCGGACGCCGTACCGCGTGCTCCGCGGCCAGCATGCCTCCCCACGACTGGCCGAGCAGGTGGTAGTTGTCCGCGATCCCGAGCAGCGTCACCAGGTTCTCCAGCTCGGCGAGGAACAACTCGACCGTCCAGTACGACGGATCGGCGTCAGGCAGGTGGGTGGAGTTGCCGCAGCCGACCTGGTCGTAGTGCACCACCGGACGCGCGGGCCCGTCCGGATCGGCGAAGGCGGTCAGCGACAACAGGTACTGGTGGGTGGCGCCCGGACCGCCGTGGGCGACGACCAGCGGCGTGACGCCACTGGACAGGTCGCCGGTCACGCGGAACCAGGTCTCGCCGTCGGCGAACGGGATTCGCCCGTCCAGCGTCGGCGGCAGGATGCGGTAGGGCGACGACTCGATGATGCTCATGCGGGGAACCTTTCAGTCGGCAAGCCAGCTGCGCACGTGCCGGCGCAGGAAGGCGAGGTCTTCGGGGATGTCGCGGGGCGAGCCGGCCCGGTGTCCCCACACACTCGGGATCTCGGCCAGTTCGGCCTTGCGCAGGGCGGCCAGTTCGAGCTCGTTGTCGGCCGTCCGGAAGTACAGATCCGTTGCCGAGGGCACCAGAAGTACGCGGGCCGTGATCGCCGCCAGCGCGGCGTCCAGGTCACCGCCGTACGGCGTACTGATGTCGGCGGCGAGCCAGGTGAGCGCCTGGGCGTACTGGTCGGCCGCGCGTCCCTCCGCGAACTTGTCGACCCAGTCGGCCTGCAGGAACGTCTCCAGATCGGTGTACCCGAGCGACTCGAACAGGCGGGCGCGGTAGAAGTCCTGGCTCAGGCCCCACCCGGCGTACACGTGTGCGAAGGCCTTCTTCGCCGCGACCGGTTCGGCCCTGAACCGACCGCCGCCGAGGTGCTCCGGCGCGGCCTCCAGGATGCGCAGCAGCCCGGACAGGAACACCCGATTGTGCAGCGACGTCCGGGCGCTGCCGCACACCACGACGGCCCGCTCGACGAAGTCCGGGTACAGCGCCGCCCAGTGATAGGCCTGCCCGGCCCCCATCGAGAACCCGTACGCCGCCTGCAGCCCGGCGATCCCGAACACTTCCGTCAGCAACCGGTACTGCGCATGCACGTTGTCGGCCATCGTCACCAGCGCCGGGTACTCCGGGTCCGTGGACGGGCTCGACGACAACCCGTTGCCGAACATGTCCGGGATCACCACGAACCATCGCTCCGGATCGAGTACGCCGTCCGGCCCGATCAGCCACTCCTGCGACTCGTGCGTCGCGCCGTAGCTGCACGGGTAGACGATCATGTTGTCCCGGCCGGGCGACAACGTGCCGTACGTCCGCCAGGACAGCCGGGCGTCGTGGATGAGGCCGCCGCGTTCCACCGGAAGGTCGCCGAGCGCGAACACGCCGGTCTCCACCGGCCAACCCGTCATGCCAGGACTCCGGTCGGCAGGACGGCGTGCACGCCCCAGGTCTGGTTCGCGACCTGGGTGATCCTCAGGTCGACGGCGGTACTGGCAAGGGCCAGGGCGGTGCTCTTGTCCACGTCGAGAATCACCTGCAGCCAGCACACCATCGCGTCCAGCGCGTCGCCCATCGCGACGTCGAGGTCGGGATCGAAGCCGAACGTGATCCGTCCCGCCGGGGTGACCGCGTGGATCGAGCGCAGCGGCGGTTCGTCGGGGACCAGGTCGACCGTCAGCGTGGTCGTCATCGGGCACTCGATCGCGGTCCCGCCGACCTCGCCGTCGCCCTGGGCCGCGTGCCCGTCGCCGAGGCTGAGCATCGCCTCGGCGACGGCGACCGGAAGGTAGAGCGTCGAACCGGCGACGAGCTCCTTGCAGTCGATGTTGCCGCCGCCGACCGCGCGCGGCGGGATGGTCGAGAACTCGCCGGTCGCCTGCGGAGCAACGCCGATCACCCCGAGGAACGGCGCCAGCGCGCGGGTGAAACCGCCGTTGCAGCTGCCCGACCCGGCCTCGGCGTCGAGATTCCACAACAGCCAGGCCGGCGGCTGCCCAGTGATGCCGAGCCGCTCGGTGATCGGCGACTCGAGCGCACCCGCGACGGTCCAGCCCCACGGGTCGGGTGTCAGCGAGACGAGCCGCACCGCCAGCAGATCGCCGGGCTCAGCGCCCCGTACGGCGATCGGTCCGGTCAGGCAGTGCCCCCGCGACTCGGCGAACATCGTCGGCTGCTTCTCCCCCGGCGTCGTCTGCGGCTGGAGGTAACCCGAGGCGTCCAGCGACCGTACGACGATCGTCTCGCCCGGCTCGACGGTGAGCACGGGATCGCGCTCGGCAGTGAACACGTCGACCGTCGTACCGGGAGCCGGATCGAGCCTGTGAGTGGTGTCCTGCATGGTCATCCGCTACCTCGCCGGGGTCAGGAGTTCGGTGGTCAGGGGGTGGTGGCAGGCCACCGCGTGCAGACCTTCGCCGGCGGTCAGGGCCGGTGCCTCCACTGCACAGCGGTCGGTGGCCAAAGGGCAACGGGTCCGGAAGTGGCAACCGCTGGGCGGATCGATCGCGGACGGCAGCTCACCGCCGAGCCCGACGGACTTCTCCGGACCCACGCCGGTCCGCGCGGCCGAGGGCAACGGGATCGCTTTGATCAGGCCCGCCGTGTACGGGTGCCGGGGCGCGCCGTACACCTGCTCGCTCGGGCCGAGCTCGACGAGCCGGCCCAGGTACATCACGCCGATCCGGTCGGCCAGGTACTTCAGCAGCGACAGGTCGTGCGAGATCACCACGTACGTCTGGCCGTACCGGTCCTGCAGCGAGCGCATCAGGTTCAGGATCTGCGCCTGGACCGACACGTCGAGCGCCGAGACCGGCTCGTCGGCCACGATCACCTTCGGGCGCAGGGCCAGCGCGCGGGCCATCGCGATCCGCTGCCGCTGTCCACCGGAGAACTCGTGCGGGTAACGCTGCGCGGCCTCGGGCGGCAGACCCACCGCATCCAGCAGTTCGCGGACCGTATCGCGTCGTTCGCGGCGGGTGCCGACGCCCTGCGCGACCAGCGGTTCCTCGATCAGCGCGGCCACCGTCATCCGCGGGTCCAGGGCGGCCGCGGAGTCCTGGAACATCATCTGCAGGTCCCGCCGGCGACGGCGTCGTACCGCCGGGCTCTGGGCGGACAGGTCACGGCCGTCAAAGGTGACCGAGCCGCTGCTCGGGCGCTCCAGCCCGACCAGCATCCGCCCGATCGTGGTCTTGCCGCAGCCCGACTCCCCCACGATGCCGAGCGTCTCACCGGCCGCGATCGACAACGTCACGCCGGACACCGCGTGCACCGCCCGGCGCGGCCCGAACGGCCGTTGCGCCTTGAGCCCGAAGCGTTTGTGCACGTCGAAGAGCTGGACCAGCGTCTCGCTTCCCCGCGGCTCGTCGGCTCCCGTACGCGGTACCGACGGCTCGGTTCGCACCGCCGGCTCGGTCGCCGGGTGGAAACACGCGTGCAGGTGATCGCTGTCGGGCGCGACCGTTGTCAACGCCGGGTCGGTACGGCGGCAGTCGTCCTGGGCGAACGCACAGCGCGGCGCGAACCGGCACTGCGGCGCGAGGTCCAGCAGCTTCGGCGGAGCACCGGGAATCGTGGCCAGCTCGGCGCCGCGGTCCAGCTCCAGCGTCGGCATCGCCGCGAGCAGGGCCTTCGTGTAGCGGTGCCTCGGCGCTTCGAACAGCTCCTGGACGCCGGCCTGCTCGACCATGCGGCCGCCGTACATCACCGCGACCCGGTCGGCGTACTCGGCGATCACGCCCATGTCGTGGGTGACCAGCAGCACGCCCATCGACAGCTGCGACTTCAGGTCGTCGATCAGGGTCAGGATCTGGGCCTGGATCGACACGTCCAGCGCGGTGGTCGGTTCGTCGGCGATCAGCAGCTTCGGCTCGCACATCAGGCCGAGCGCAATCATGACCCGCTGCCGCATGCCGCCGGACAGCTGGTGCGGGTAGTCGTGCAGGCGTTCCCGCGGCCGGGGCATGCCGACGAGCCCGAGTACGTCGGTGGCGCGAGCGGTGGCGGCCGACCGGCTGCCACCGACGTGAATCCGGTACGCCTCGCGCAGCTGGCTGCCGATCGTGCGGACCGGGTTCAGCGAGGTCATCGGGTCCTGGAAGATCATCGCCATCCGGCTCCCCCGCAACCGGCGCATGGCGGGCTCGTCCAGGCCGGTCAGCTCCTCGCCGTCCAGACGGACCGATCCGCCGGTGATCGCACCGCCGGGCGGCAGCAGGCGCAGGATCGACAGGCCGGTCAACGTCTTGCCGCAACCCGACTCGCCGACCAGGCCGAGGGTCTGGCCCGCCTCGACGGAGAAGCTGACGCCGTCGACCGGCCGGATCGTGCCCTGCCGGGTGTCGATCTCGGTCCGCAAGTTGGTGACTTCGAGCAGGCTCATGCGTCGTCCCCTCCGTCGCGGGTGGCGGACCGCCGTACGGCGGCCGGACGGAAGAGGCGGCCGAAGCGGACGCCCTCGCGCGGGTCCAGCACCCGCATCAGGTGGTCGCCGGCGAAGTTGGCCAGCAGGATCGTGGCCATGATCGCCAGGCCGGGGAAGGTGGACAGCCACCAGGCGTCGGCGAGGTTCGTCGCGCCCGCGGCGAGGTCGCTGCCCCAGTCGGGCGCGGGCAACCGGACGCCCAGGCCGAGGAAGCTGAGCGTTGTCGCCGTCAGCACTCCCCACCCGATCGCGCTGCTGCCCAGGACGACGACCTCGGTGAGCAGGTTGGGGATCAGGTGCCGCCAGGAGGTGCGCAGGGTGGTCGATCCGAAGACCCGCGCGGCTTCGACGTACTCCGCTCTGCGCAACCGGCGGACCGAGGACTCCACCACGCGGGCGAAGCCGGGGGTGAAGGCGACGCCGATCGCGAGCACGATGCTGCGGACGCCGGAGCCGGCGGTCGCGATCAGGATCAGCGCGATCAGCAGCACCGGCAGGGCGAGGAACACGTCGACCAGCCGCATCACCAGCGCGTTGACCAGGCGCGGAGCGACTCCGCCCAGGACGCCGATGGCGACCCCGGCCGCCGTGGCGAGCAGTACGCCGAGCAGGCTGGCCAGGAGCACCGGCCGCGCGCCGTGCACGGTGCGGCTGAAGATGTCGCGGCCGAGCAGGTCGGTGCCGAACAGGTGACTGGCGCTGGGGCCCCGCAGGTTGGCGTCGCTGGTGGCGACCGGGTCGACGTGGGCCAGCAGGCCGGGCGCTACCAGGAGGACGACCAGCAGGAGGACCGCGACGAGCAGCGCCGCGCGGCCGATGGTTGCCTTGAGCCCCTTGATGCCGACCGGCCGCGGCGTCCTCGTGGCCACTGTCATGCTCAACGGATCGGTCGTCATCCGCGGGCCTCCTGCCGGGTGCGGGGGTCGATGGCGCCGACGAGCAGGTCGACGCCGAGATTGATCAGCACGTAGGCGACACCGATCACCACGACCGCGCCCTGTACGACGGGGATGTTCTTGCTGGTGATCGAGGTGGCCAGGAAGCTGCCGAGCCCGGCGCGGCCGAAGATCACCTCGGTGATCGCGGCCCCGGTCAGGATGTTGCCGAACTGCAGGCCGATCGTGGTGACCGCCGGCACCGACGAGTTGCGCAGCACCTGCCGCAGCAGCACCCGGACGTCGCCGCTGCCGCGAGCGCGGGCCGCCTTCACGTAGTCGCTGCGCAGTTCCTCGATCACCCGGCCGCGCACCAGCCGGGTCAGGATCGCGGCGTAGCCCCAGCCGAGGGAGACGGCCGGCAGCACGAGGCTTCGCGCCGTACCGTCGTCGATCGCGGAGAACCACTGCAGCTTCACGCTGAACACGAGCACGAGCAGCAGGGCCAGGAAGAAGTACGGGACGGCGACGCCCGCGAAGGAGATCCAGCGGGCCAGCGTGTCGAGCACCGAGCCGGGCCGCATGCCCGCGACCAGACCGAGCGGGACGCCGATCAGGATCGCGACCAGCATCGACGCCGCGGTGAGGACCAGCGTGCTCGGTGCCCGCGAGAGCAGCTCGAAGGCGACCGAGTTCTGGGTCAGGAACGAGGTACCGAGGTTGCCGTGCAGCAGTTGGCCGGCGAAGTCGGCGTACTGGCGCCAGATCGGGAGGTCGAGGCCGAGCTGCTGCCGCAGGGCCGCGATCTGCTCGGGCGAGGCGTTCGCGCCGTACAGGATCACTTTGGCGGGATCACCCGGTACGACGTGCACGAGGACGAACGCGATCACGGTGATGCCCAGCACGACCGGCACCGCGGCGCCGAGCCGGCGCAGGACGAACAGCGTCATCAGCCGACGGTGGCGCTGTGGAACGCCAGATAGCCGTTGAGGGTCTGGTGCAGGTTCTTCACCTTCGGCGAGAGCGTGAAGGCGCCGGCCACGTCCCACAGCGGCAGGAACATCGCGTCCTGCATCAGCTTGGTGCCGACCTGCTGGTACAGCCGGTCGCGGGTCGCGTCGGCCGCGGTGGCGTTGGCGGTCGCGATCATCTTGTCGACCGCGGGGTTGTCGTAGTGCGACCAGTTGAAGCCGGACTCGATCGCGCCGGAGTTGACCCAGATGTTGAGCAGGTACGGATCGGCGCCGTAGTAGCCGAACGAGCCGAGGTTGTGGACGCCGGAGTTGAAGCTCGCCTGTGCGGTGGCGAACGGCTGCACCGACGTGGTCGCGGCGAAGCCGACCTTCTGCAGCTCGGAGACCACGAACTGGGTCGGCAGCTCCAGGCCTCCCCCACTGAACAGGATGATGTTCAGGTCAAGCTTCTGCCCGTTCTTGGTCCGGGTGCCGCCGTCGCCGACCGACCAGCCGGCCCGGTCGAGCAGCGCCGCGGCCTTGTCCGGGTCGTAGGTGTGGACCTTGCTCGCCGACTCGCTGTAGCCGGGCGTGATCGGGGTCAGCACGTTGTGGGCCGGCTTGTAGACGTCGTACAGGACGCTCTTGACCATCGCGTCCTGGTCGACCGCGGCCAGGATCGCCTGCCGGACCAGCGGGTCGTCGGTCGGCGGCTTGGCCACGTTGATCGGCATCCCGAGCGGCGTACCGATCGAGGGCACCAGCAGTTGCTCGTACTTGCCGGACTTCTGCGCGGCGGAGATGTTGTTCGGCGGCAGGTTCATCGCGATCTGCAGCTGGCCGCTCTGCAGCGCGTTGTAGCGGCCACTGTCGTCGGTGACGATCCGGAAGACCAGCTTGTCCAGCTTGGCCGGACCGTCGCCCAGCGCCTTCGGGCCCCAGGTGTACTTCGGGTTCTTGAGCAACGTGAGCTGGCTGCCGGTCTGGTAGCTGTCGAAGGTGAACGGGCCGGTGCCGACAGGGTTGTTGCCGAAGCCGGTCGGACCGTACTTGGTCAGCGCGGCCGGCGAGGAGATCCCGAAGTTCCCGGCCGCCTGCTGGTGCAGGAAGGACGCGTTCGGCGCGCTGAAGACGATCTGCGCGGTGTAGTCGTCGATGACCTTGGTCTCGCGGTACGGGCCGAGGGCGCCGAGCCCGCTCTTGGACTTCGTCCGCGGGTCGACCACGTGGTCGTACGTCGCCTTGACCGCGGCGGCGTTGAACGGCGTGCCGTCGTGGAACGTCACGCCCTTGCGCAACTTGAAGGTGTAGACCGACGCGTCCGGTGAGATCGTCCAGGACTCGGCCAGCCCGGGGTGGAAGGCACTGCCGCCCTTGCCGTCGGGCAGCCAGTAGACCAGCGGGTCGAACAGCGCGAACGAGATCAGCAGGGTCAGCGCCAGGCCGGTCGCGCCCGGGTCGAGGGTGTCGGGCGTGGCGTTGATGCCCATGGTGAGCGTGCCGCCACCGGCGGAGACGGAGGCGGACGTGGTGGCGTCGTCGGCGCTGCAGGCCGACAGCGCCGGGGCGAGGCCGATACCGGCGGCCAGGCCGCCGCTCATCCCCAGGAGCCGGCGGCGGGACAGCGGGCGGCGCAGGGCCGCGGTGGTGGAGCGACGGGGGTTGTGGTCCATGGGAGGTGCTCCTCGGGGACGAACAGACGGAAGCTGTTCCGTATGTTGTATACGAAACATGCTACGCCCGTATTTCCGATCCGCCACGAGCAGATTTCGTCTCCGACGGTGCTGCAGCCGCCACGGAGCGCCAGATCTGTTGAAAACAAGGTGCTTCGGCGTTGCCGCGCCATCAGATTTCAGGCGAGGGGTCGCCGCAGGCCGCAGAATCGGCGGGGCCTGCCTATCACCTACGGAGGAAATCCGTATACAGCTTTGGCGATCAGTGGCTCAATCGGCGGGGTCGAGCCGCGGGCGCAGCGTGCTCCGCACGCTCAGCACGTGATGGCGGGCGGCCGCCTCGGCGAGGTCGGCGTCGCCGGCCGCGATCGCCTCGATCAGGCCGTGGTGCTCGGTCCAGGCCGCCGGGTCCTGCAGAGGAGCGCTCTGCCGGAGCAGCCACTGCCCCCGCTTGACCATCGGAATCGCGATCGCGATCAGGTAATCGTTGCGGGTCATCTCGAAGATCAGCGAGTGCAACTCGGTGTGCAGGGTCGACAGGACGTCGAGATCCTGGCCCGGCCCCGAGTCGCGGACCAACTCCAGGATCTCCCAGGCCCGTTCCAGGGCAGCGGTTTCGGGCTCCTCGACCGAGGCGGCCAGCCGCGCTCCGAGTGGCTCCAGGGCGAGCCGGACGTGAAACAGGTCGTCGGCCTGACGAGCCGACAGCTTGGCCACGAACGCCCCGCGCCGCGACACCACGTCGAGGAAGCCTTCCGCCTCCAGGACCCGCATCGCCTCCCGGATCGGGTTCCGCGACACCCCCAACTGCTGGGCGAGCCGGTCCTCGACCAGTCGCTCGCCGGGACGCAGTGAACCGTCCAGGATCAGCCGGCGCAGCTCCGCCGCGACGACGTCCCGCAGTGGCAGGTGGCCGTCTCCGACGAGTACCGGGTTCGAGGTCACCGCTGAACTGTATACGAAGCACCGATCGACCTTCGGCCCGTGCCGAAAGTCTCCCCGCTCCCCCGTCCGATCGGCGATGCTGGCCGGCATGGACATCCGAGGCAGTTCCGGGCAAGGCGGCAGTGGTCCCGGCGCGATCACGCCGGACGGCAGTCCGGTCGAGCTGTACGTCGACGCCGGCGCACACGGCGACGACGAGGTGATCGCCGCCGCGATCCCGACGTACGCCGAGATCCTCGAGCTGGGCTGCGGCACCGGCCGGATCACCCGGCCGCTCACCGCCCGCGGCCACCAGGTCGTTGCCGTCGACGAGTCACCGGACATGCTGGCCCACGTCACCACCGCGGGGACCGTCTGCAGCTCGATCGAGGACCTCCGTCTCGACCGGCGCTTCGACGTGGTGCTGATGATGTCGTTCCTCATCAACGCTCCCGACGACGCCGTACGCCGTCGCCTGCTGGCGACCTGCACCCACGACGTGCGCGCGGACGGAGTCGTCGTCCTCCAGCGCCACGACCGGGCGTCCTTCGCCGAGCCGCGCGTGCTGGAGCGGGAGGACCACCGCCTGGAGATCGCCGACGTCGAGCACCTGCCGGGCGACGTCGACGCGGCGACCATGACCCACACCGTCGCAGGCCGCACGTGGAGCCAGCGCGTGGTGGTGCAGAACTTCACCGACGAGCAGCTGGAGGCCCTGCTCGCCGAGGCGGGCCTGGGGAAGGTCGACTACCTCACCCCAGACCACACCTGGCTGACCGCTCAGCTCCTTTAGCCGGCGATGGCGTCGAACTGCGCCCTGGTCAGCCGGCTGGTGTCCTCGGCCAGCTTGCCGGTGCGACTGCAGTTGACGGCGGGCGCCGGCTGGCCGGTGAGGTAGGCGATGGCCGTCTGGAACGTCGCGCACCGTCGCCCGTCCTCAGCACCGGCCGGGTAGCCGATCGCCGCGTTGACCCGGCCCATCTTCAGCTGGTCGGCGTACGGGTTGATGTTGCGGGCGACCGTCCAGTACCAGCGGGCGATCTGCGCGCTGTACCGGATGTCCCGCGCCAGCTCGGGGTTGCCGATCAGGTCGACGCCGAGCCACTGCCCGGCGGGCCGGTAGTTGAAGTCACCGGTCAGCTGGATGTACCCGCGGCCGCCGTACAGGCGGGTGTCCCCGATCTCGCGGATGTTGTACTCCAGCCGCGACTCGTGCACGAGCGTCGCCAGGAAGGCGGCCTTGCGGTACGGCGTGTTGACCTGCGCGTCGCGCATCGCCTGGTTCAGCGACGGCAGGCCGGTCTGCACCAGCGAGGGATTCGCGATCCGGCTGCCGAACATCGCCTGGACGTCGGCCAGCGTGATGTCGCCGGTCGGCGGGTTCGGATTGCTGCCGCACTCGGCGACCCCGGGCAGCTTGTCCTCGGGAATCGCGACGTAGGCGACCGTGACGTACCCGCCGAGCGCGGGCACGTGGGCCCACCACCGGCTGGAGCCGCCGCTGACGGTGTGACCAGGTCACCGAGCTTCTGGCAGTCGACGTCGATCGCGGTGGGGCCGGGCAGCGTGCGGACGACCGGTGACGACAGGGAGGCGTCGGCCCGGACGTTCACGCCGGTGCCGTAGGTCTGGAAGACGGCGGCGTGGGCGGGGAGGGCGGTGACCAGGCCGGCGACGGTCAGGCCGGTCAGGGCCAGGGCGGCGGTGAGGAGAGGACGGAATCTGCGCATGTCGTGCTCCCGGGGCGGGAAGGGCGGACGGAGCGTCGCGTCGTGAAAAGTTGGCTACTCCGCGAGGCGACTCTGTCACTTTCCACCGACGCCGGGCGACGCTCAACCCTTTCCACCCCCATCACACGGTGCCGTGACCGCTACCTGCCACGGCACCGTGCGCGGTACTGCTCGAGGCCGAACTAGGCCTTGGCCTCTTTGTCCTCCGGCTTGGCGTCGACGCCGGCTTCCTTGCGCTGCTCCGGGGTGATCGGCGCCGGCGCCGCGGTCAGCGGGTCGTAGCCGCCGCCGGACTTCGGGAACGCGATCACGTCGCGGATCGAGTCCGCGCCGGCCAGCAGCGCGGTGATCCGGTCCCAGCCGAACGCGATGCCGCCGTGCGGCGGGGCGCCGAACTTGAACGCGTCGAGCAGGAAGCCGAACTTCTCGGTGGCCTCCTCGTCGGTCAGGCCCATCACCTTGAACACGCGCTTCTGCACGTCCTCGCGGTGGATACGGATCGACCCGCCGCCGATCTCGTTGCCGTTGCAGACGATGTCGTAGGCGTAGGCCAGGGCCGAGCCCGGGTCGGTGTCGAAGGTCGCCAGCGAGTCCGGCTTCGGCGAGGTGAACGCGTGGTGCACGGCGGTCCAGGCGCCCGAACCGACGGCGACGTCACCGGCGGCGGTCGCGTCGTCGGCCGGCTCGAACAGCGGCGCGTCGACGACCCACACGAACGACCAGGCCGACTCGTCGATCAGGCCGCCGCGACGGCCGATCTCCAGCCGCGCCGCACCGAGCAGCGCGCGCGACGACTTGACCGGGCCGGCGGCGAAGAAGATGCAGTCGCCCGGCTTGGCGCCCACGTGGTCGGCGAGGCCGGCGCGCTCCTGCTCGGACAGGTTCTTGGCGACCGGGCCACCCAGCTCGCCGTCCTGACCGACCAGCACGTACGCGAGACCCTTGGCGCCGCGCTGCTTGGCCCAGTCCTGCCACGCGTCCAGCTGCTTGCGCGGCTGGTCGGCGCCACCCGGCATCACGACCGCACCGACGTACTGCGCCTGGAAGACCCGGAACGGGGTGTCCTTGAAGTAGTCGGTGCACTCGACCAGCTCCAGACCCATCCGGAGGTCGGGCTTGTCGGAGCCGAAGCGGGCCATCGCCTCGGCGTACGTCATCCGCTGGATCGGCGTCTGCACCTCGTGCCCGGCGAGCTTCCACAGCTCGACCAGGATCTCCTCGGACAGCGCGATGATGTCGTCCTGGTCGACGAAGCTCATCTCGACGTCGAGCTGGGTGAACTCCGGCTGCCGGTCGGCGCGGAAGTCCTCGTCGCGGTAGCAGCGGGCGATCTGGTAGTACCGCTCCATCCCGGCCACCATCAGCAGCTGCTTGAACAGCTGCGGCGACTGCGGCAACGCGTACCAAGAGCCCGGCTGCAGACGCGCCGGGACCAGGAAGTCGCGGGCGCCTTCCGGCGTCGACTTGGTCAGCGTCGGCGTCTCGATCTCGACGAAGTCGTGCTTGGCCAGGACGTCGCGGGCCGCCTTGTTCACCTTGCTGCGCAGGCGCAGCGCGGCGCCGGGGCCCTGCCGCCGCAGGTCGAGGTACCGGTACTTCAGCCGGACCTCCTCGTTCACCGGCGTCGCGTGGTGCTCCTCGACCGGGAACGGCAGCGGCGCGGCCTCGCTGAGGACCTCGATCTCCTCGGTGATGATCTCGATCTCACCGGTCGGCAGGTCGGGGTTCGCGTTGCCCTCGGGGCGCGCCGCGACGGTGCCGACGATCTTCAGGCAGTACTCCGAGCGCAGGCCGTGCGCGGCCTCCTCGTCGCGGATGACCACCTGGACGGTGCCGCTGGAGTCGCGCAGGTCGATGAACGCCACGCCACCGTGATCGCGCCGCCGCGCCACCCAGCCCGCCAGGGTGACGGTCTGCCCGGTGTGCTCGGCCCTGAGCGAGCCGGCGGAATGGGTACGGATCACGAGTTCTCCTGTGGGGTTTCGATGCTGGGTCGTACGTCGTGCTGCGGCGGCGTCCAGGTCGCCGGGTCGGCCGGCACCTGCTCACCGCTGCGGATGTCCTTGACCTCGGGGCCGTTCTCGGTGCTGAACCAGACGAACGGGATGCCGCGACGGTCCGCGAACTTGATCTGCTTGCCGAACTTGGCCGCGGCCGGCGCGACCTCGACCGGGATGCCACGCTGCCGGAGCACCGCCGCCGTCCGCATCGCGTCGGCGCGGTCGGCTTCGTCGTTCAGCGCGACCAGGACGGCGGTCGGCGTACTGCGGCTGCCCTTGAGCAGGCCCTGGCTGAACAGCCGGGCCAGCAGGCGGCTGACACCGATCGAGATGCCGACGCCCGGGTACGTCGTCTTGCCGTCGGTCGCGAGCGCGTCGTACCGGCCGCCGGAGCAGATCGAGCCGTAGGACTCGTGCCCGATCAGCTGGGTCTCGTAGACCGTGCCGGTGTAGTAGTCCAGGCCGCGGGCGATCTTCAGGTCGGCGACCAGCAGGCCGGGGGCGTGCTCGTTGGCCGCCGTCATGATCGCGGCCAGCCGCTCCAGGCCCTCGTCGAGCACCTCGTGCTGGACGCCGAGCGCCCGCACCTGCTCGACGAACGACGCGTCGGTCGACGAGATCTCGGCCAGCCGCAGCACCTGCTTGGCGGTCTCGGCCTCCAGCGCTGGACCGTCGGCCGCGGTCAGCAGCTGGGTCACCTTGTCCGGACCGATCTTGTCCAGCTTGTCGACGATCCGCAGGACCGCGGTGACGTCCTCGACGCCCAGGCCGCGGTAGAACCCCTCGGGGATCTGCCGGTTGTTGACCTGGATCCGGAACGGCGGGATCGGCAGCTTGCTGAACGCGTCGGCGATCACCAGCGGCAGCTCGACCTCGTAGTGGAACGGCAGCGTGCCGTCGCCGACCACGTCGATGTCGGCCTGGGTGAACTCGCGGTACCGGCCCTCCTGCGGCCGCTCGCCCCGCCAGACCTTCTGGATCTGGTAGCGGCGGAACGGGAACGCGAGCTTGCCCGAGTTCTCCAGCACGTAGCGGGCGAACGGGACCGTCAGGTCGAAGTGCAGCCCGAGGCCCGGGCCCTCGTCGTCGGCGGCCGCGCCGAGCCGGCGTACGGCGTAGATCTCCTTGTCCGCGTCCTCGCCCTGGTTCGACAGCCGCTCGACCGGCTCGACCGCGCGGGTCTCGATCGAGGCGAACCCGTGCAGCTCGAACGTCTCCCGGATCACGTCGAGGAAGTGCTGCTCGACGATCCGGTCCGACGGGAGGAATTCGGGGAACCCACTGATCGGGGTCACCTTTGCCATTGCCTTATGTCTCCAGGTCCTGCAAGTAGGGGTTGGTCGCCTTCTCCCGGCCGATGGTCGTCTGGCCACCATGACCCGGCAGCACGACGATCTCGTCGCGCATCGGGAGGATCTTGGTGGCCAACGTATGCAGCATCGTCGGATGGTCGCCGCCGGGCAGGTCCGTCCGGCCGATCGACCCGGCGAACAGCACGTCCCCGGAGAACAGCACCGCCGGGACGTCCTCCGGCCCGTCGTACGGCGTGGTGAAGGTGACCGAGCCGCGGGTGTGCCCCGGGGTGTGGTCGACCGTGAACTGCAGCCCGGCCAGCTCGAGCGCCTGGCCGTCCTTGAGCTCGGCGACGTCGTCCGGCTCGGCGAACTTGTGGTCACCGCCGAGCAGCATCCGCGCGCTCTCCGCGCTGATCCCGGCCATCGGGTCGCTCAGCAGGTGCCGGTCGTCGGCGTGGATCCAGGCGGTGCTGTCGTAGGTCCCGCAGACCGGCAGCACCGAGAACATGTGGTCGATGTGGCCGTGCGTCAGCAGGACGGCGACCGGCTTGAGCTTGTTCTCCCGAACCACCTGGTCGACGCCCTTCGCGGCGTCCTGACCCGGGTCGATCACGATGCACTCAGCGCCCTGGCCGGTGGCGACCACGTAGCAGTTCGTACCCCACGACCCCGCGGGGAACCCGGCGATGAGCACGACTGACCTTCCTGAACGGGTGCGGGACCATCCAAGGCTACCGGTCGGCCCCCTCCCCGCAGGTACCGGGTTTCAGCCCAGCAGCGCCCGCATCCGCGCGACCGCGTCGGCCGCCTGTTCCGGCGTACGGCGGCCGAGCCCGCAGGCGGTCGCGATGTCGACCGGCCGGCCGACGGCGTCCTCCACCAGGCGTCGTACGACGAACTGGTCGGCGAGCGGCTGCGCTTCGTGCGCGATGCCGGCGACGAGCGGAGGCTCGCCGTTCAGCTTCTTCAGGGGCGCGTAGAACGCCGGGTCGGTGCTCGGCGGTTGCTGGCCGCCGCAGAGCGGCAGATGAAGGTATTCGAGCGTGCTGCCCTGCGGCCAGTGCCGCTGCAGGGCGTTGGCCAATGTGACGAGCGGAGCGGCGGTCTTGGGCTGCAGCTTCGCCTCGTGGCCCATGTCGCCGAAGCAGAGGTGGAGGCCGAACCGGGTTCGCTGCGGTGCGCTAGCGACCTGCCGAAGGACCATTCGACTCATCAGGTCGGCGAGGACTGCCCGGATCGGCGGCGGGGCGGAGCTGACCGCGATCAGCGCGGCCGGGGTCTCCAGCTGATAGACCACCCGGTCGCCGGCAACGGCGCTGATCTCTTCGATCTGCGCCGCCACGGCGTCCAGGAACGCCCGGCCGTGCCGGATCGCGCCGCTCGGGCCGAAGATGAACAGCGCCATGTCGAGGTAGCCCGGGACACCGATCTGGAGCGGCCGATCGGGCGTGGCCGGCGAGCCGCTGTCCTCGAGCACGGCCAGTTCCTCCTTGGCCCACTCGGCGAGGTGCAACGGGATGTCACCGCTCGTCAGCTGCTCACCGCGACGAACGGCCAGCCGGTCGACGTCGTCGTAGTCGGTCCAGTCGCCTTCCCGGACCGCACGGATCTTGGGGTGCCGTTTGAGTTCCTTGACCAGCGGTACGAACCACGCCAGTCGCGGCCCGGTCTCGCCGCCACTGAGGCGCCGGACCTGTGCACCGAGCTCGGTGAGCTGCCAGGTGAACGCCTCGGCCGCCGTACCGAACTGCGGCATGGTGCCGACGAAGTGCAGCCGTCGCGTGTCTGCCATCGATGATTCGCCCCGTTCCCCGTGATTCAAATTTCAAGCAGACAGTACTGGTCCGGGTGGGCGCCGGCCCGGAGTACGCCGGATTGTGACGGCAACCCCGTTGCGTCCGGGCTGCTTGTTTGTGATTGTTCAGTGATAAGCGCCGGGAGGAGTTCCGACGCGCCCGGCCGGACCCTGTGCACCCGGATGGACCAGGGGCCGACCAGAATGGGCACGAGCGCAGTGCATACCGCCGGAAGGGGCGAGTTGTGGCCGAGGAAAGCTGGGGCCGGGTAGCAGACGACGGAACGGTGTACGTCCGGACCAAGGACGGCGAACGGGCGGTCGGCCAGTGGCCGGACGCGAACCCGGAGGAGGCCCTCGCCTTCTACACCCGACGGTACGACGCGCTGGCGTTCGAGGTGGACCTGCTGGAGAAGCGGGTGCAGGCCGGCACGGTGTCGCCCGACGACGCCCGCGCCGCGGTGAAGAAGGTGACCAGCTCGATCACCGACGCCCAGGCGGTCGGCGACCTGGACGGCCTGCTCGCCCGGCTCGAGGCGCTCACCCCGCTGGTCGCCCAGCAGCGCGAGAAGAAGAAGGCCGAGCGTGCGGCGAAGGTCGAGGAGGCCCGCGAGGCCAAGACCAAGATCGCCACCGAGGCCGAGACGATCGCCGCCGGCACCGACTGGCGGCACGGCGTCACCCGGCTGCGCGAGCTCCTCGACGAGTGGAAGGCGCTGCCGCGGCTGGACAAGTCCAGCGACGACGAGCTGTGGCACCGGTTCTCGTCGGCGCGTACGACGTACACGCGGCACCGCAAGCAGCACTTCGCCGAGCTGTCCTCCAAGCGCGACGAGGCCGCCACGGTCAAGGAACGCCTGGCTGCCGAGGCCGAGTCGATCGCGACGTCGACCGACTGGGGCCCGACGTCGGGCCGCTTCCGCGACCTGATGCGCCAGTGGAAGGCCGCCGGCCCCGCGCCGCGCGAGGTCGACGACAAGCTCTGGGCCCGCTTCCGCAGCGCCCAGGACACCTTCTTCGGCGCCCGTGACGCCGTCCAGGCCGAGGAGAACGTCGAGCAGCAGGCCAACCTGCAGGCCAAGGAAGCCCTTCTGGTCGAGATCGAGGCGATCCTCCCGGTCACCGACGCCAAGGCCGCCCGCGAACAGCTCCGCGGCCTGCTCGACCGCTGGGACGAGATCGGCAAGGTCCCCCGCGACTCGATGCGCTCCATCGACGGCCGCCTGCGCGCCGTCGAGCAGGCCGTCAAGTCCGCCGAGGACGAGGTCTGGAACAACACCAACCCCGAAGCCCGAGCCCGAGCCGAGGCCACGGTCAAGCAACTCCAGTCCCTGATCACGGACCTGGAGAAGCAAGCGTCCAAGCACGAGGCCCAAGGCAACGCCCGCAAGGCCAAGGAAGCCCGCGAGGCCATCGCCGCCCGCCGCGAATGGCTCACCCAGGCCCAGAACGCGCTCGCAGACTTCAGCTGACCTGTGGACAACTGAAATCACCGAAGGATGGTCATCGACCATCCTTCGGTGATGGACTCCCCGCTGTACTTCTGCGGCCTGCCCTTCACGGGTCGTCAGGTCGGGCGCAAACTCAACTGGCTCCTCGGCTCGGGACAGATCCGTCCGGTGCTGAAAGGCGTGTACGTCGACGCCCGCGTTCCCGACACCCCTGAGCTCCGCGCCCTGTCGGTCACTCGGCTGCTCCCACCGGACGCGACCGCCTGCGGCCGCACCGCGGCCTGGATCCACGGAATCGACACCACCGCCCTCGGCGAATCGGGCGAGCCCGGCCTGCAGTGGACCAACCAACCGACCGACACCGTCGAGCTCGCCGGCCTGCAGGTCACCTCCCCCGCCTCCACCGCCCTGGCCCTCGCGACGAACCTCCCGCGCCCTTTCGCCCTGTCAGCAGTCGACGCCTTTCTCCGCTCAGGGGCGACCACCCTCGACGTACTCCGCCAACTGGCGTCCCACTCCGACCAGCCACGCATTTGGCAGGCCCGACGAATCCTCGAGTACGCCGACGCTCGCGCCGAATCCCCCGGCGAGTCCTGGCTCCGCCTCCGCCTCCTCGACGCCGGCTTCCCCCGCCCGGCCCTCCAGGTCCACGCCGGCAAGTACCGCCTCGACCTCGCCTACCCCGAGCCTCTCGAGGACGGCCGCCGCCTGGGCCTCGAGTACGACAGCGACCGCTGGCACTCCCGCCCCCGCCAGCAAGCCCGCGACGAACGCCGCCAGGAGGAGCTGGCCAAGCTCGGCTGGCACATCATCTCCGTCCGCCGCCCGGACCTCTGGGGCAGCTACCCCGCCCTGGAACTGGCCGTAGGCAGCTACCTCAGCCAACAACCCCGCCTCCCCCGCCGCTGGTAGCCGGCGCCCATCGCCGCCCAGCACTGATCAACCTGCTGGGCCGAGGCCTTTAACCCGCTTGCTGAGCGTGGAGTCCGCCGGCGGACGGCGGTTGATCAGTGGTGGGCGACGGCCACCGCCGTCGAACCTGCTGCGGAGGAGCCTCGGGGCGCCTGCTGAGCGTTGGGTCTGGCGACGGGTGGGGGTTGGACGGTGGTGGGTGGCGGTGATCGGGCGGTGGGCAGGCGCGCGCTGGATCTGCGGCAGCCGCGGCTCGGTTGGTGCCTTCGTGATGAGGGTTATGTTTCCTGCGTGGCTCGGTTGGTGGCTTGGTGGTGAGGGGTCATGGCTGGGTAGCTCCCGTGGCGGTGGTGGAACTGCGGCGGCGGATGAGGGTGGTCAGTAGCGACGCGGTGGTCAGGGCCAGGCCGAAGTACACGGCACTGGTGACGCTGGATTGATCGGCGGTCAGGCCGCCGAGTAGGGCGCCGAGGGCTATGGAGGTGTTGTAGGCGAGGGTGTTGATCGACATGGCGGCTTCGAAGGTGTTGGGGGCGGCGGCGAGGGTGAGGTTGATCTGGCAGAGGTTGGCGGCGCCGAAGGAGATGCCCCACAGGGCCAGGGCGATGATCGCGCCGGGGGTGGTGTGGCCGATGGTGAGGAGTAGGAGGAGGGCGGCGACCAGGCCGGCGCGGGCGATGGCGAAGGTGGCGGCGAGGTTGAGCGTGGTGGTGTAGCCGGCGACGAAGTTGCCGATCGCGCCGCCTGCGCCGTACACGATCAGGAGGGTGGCGATGAAGCCGGGCGTGACCGACGAGTTCTCCTCCAGGAACGGGCGGACGAAGGTGTACGCCGCGAAGTGGCCCAGCACGTAGAGGGCGACGGTGATCATCACCAGGCGCAGCGGGATGTTCTTGAGTGGTAGCGCGAAAACCTCACGGACCGGGACGGCGTTGCTCGACGGGAGCGACGGTACGACGGCGGCGACCGCGACGAGGACCAGGGCGCTGAGGCCGCTCCAGATCAGGAACGTCGTACGCCAACTGGTGAGGCTTTCCAGGAACGTCCCCAGCGGGATCCCCGCGACGGTGGCGATCGAGATGCCGGACAGGGCGACCGCCGCGGCTCGGCCGGCGCGGTGCTGCGGGACCAGGCGCATCGCCATGCTGACGCCGATCGCCCAGAACACGCCGTTGGCGAACCCCATCAGCAGCCGGGCGGTCAGCACCAGCGGGTAGTTCGGCGAGATCGCGGTAATCAAGTTGCCGATGGCAAGGACTGTCAGCAGGGCGGACAGCAGCGCCCGCCGGTTGACGCGGCGGGTCCACGCGACGATGAACGGCACGCCCAGACCGGCGGAGACGCCGTACAGCGTGACCATCAGGCCGGCGACGCCGACGGAGATGCCGAGGCTCGCGCCGATCGGGGTGAGCAGGCCGACCGGCATCAGCTCGGTGGTGACGAACGTGAACAGGCTGGCGGTGATGACAGCGACGCCCAGCCACGACTTGACCGTCGAGGCCGGAGTTTCCACGGATGTGCTCATTTCTCCTCAGCGCTTTCTGGAGGGTTCGCTGAAAGTCTCCAGCCGCCGGGATCGATGAGTCCAACACATGTTTGTCATCGGATCGATCGTGAATCACGATGGACCGATGGAGCTGCAGCAGATCCGGTACGTCGTCGCCGTCGCCGAGACGAACAACTTCACCCGGGCCGCCGAGCGCTGCCACGTGGTCCAGTCCGCGCTCAGCCACCAGATCGCGCGCCTCGAACGCGAACTCGGTTTCCGGCTGTTCGAACGCAGCAGCCGGCGCGTGCAGCTGACCCCGGCCGGTACGGCGTTCCTCCCGGCCGCTCGCCAGTGCCTCGACGCCGCCGAGCGCGCGACCGCACTCGCCGCCGCGGCGGTCGGTGAGATCCGTGGCCGGCTCGCCGTCGGGCTGATCCCCACGGTCGCCGCGGTCGACATCCCGCGAGCGCTGCGCACGTTCCACGAGCAGTACCCCGACGTGCGGATCAGCCTGCGCGTCGGCGCCAGCGACGAACTCGTCGAGCAGGTCAGGGCCGAAGCCATCGACCTTGCGTTCCTCGGACTGCCGACCACCGCCCGGCCGCACGGCGTCGACGCCTGGGAGCTCGGCCGCGACCGGCTGGTCGCCACGGTCGCTCCCGACCACCCCTTGGCCGGCGAATCAGCCGTCAGCCTGAGCAGGCTCGCGTCCGAGGTCTTCGTGGACCTCCCGGCGAGGACCGCCGGACGCGCCCAGACCGACCAGGCCTTCGCCGCCGCCGGCCTCACCCGCGATGTCGCCTACGAGGTCACCAACGCCGACTTCATCGCGCGCCTGGTCGTCAACGGCCTCGGCATCGCGCTGCTCCCGTCGGCGTACGTCCCCCAGCTCACCGGCCTGACGACGATCGAGGTCACCGACGCCCCCGGCCGCGTCGAGTACGTCGTCTGGAACCGCTTCACCCGCCCGCCAGCCGCCACGGCGTTCCTCGCCGGCCTGGACATCCCCACTGGCGCAGGACCGAAGGCAACCCAGCAGCACACGAGCAGCTAGCGCGGGAATCAGCTGCGGCGCCTCCACTTGGCCCGGCTTCAGCAGCTAGCACGGGACTCACCTGCAGCGCCTGCACCTGGGCCGGCTTCAGCAGCTAGCACGGCTCAGGCGGCGACAAGAGGCTGAGCAGCGCCGCGCGTTCGCGGGGATGCCAGAGGAGTTCGCGGACCTGGTCGACGGCTCCGGCCGGCCAGCGGTCGGCCAGGGCTTTGACCTCGGGGTCCGTGATCCGCGCGGCGAGTGCTTCCGGGAAAGGTCCCCAGAACACCTTGAACGGGCGGTCCCACATCTGGACCACCTCGGTCGCGACCGGCGGCGTGATGGCCAGCGCGTTGTGCCGGGCGGCCACCAGTCCGTACGCCGTCAGCAGCGCGTCCTCGCGCTCACGCCAGGAGCGGGCCCGGACGACGTCCGACAGCACCGGCGTCAGCTCCGCGGCAGAGGCGAGTCGGCTGAACGCCGTGCCGAACCACTTGGCGTACGGCGCGTAGACGCGCTCCTGCAGGAAGCACAGGTGCATCAGGTCGTGCACGAGCCGGGAACCGATCAGCGCCGAACCGAGCTCGTCGCCGGCCTGGCCGGCGCGGCCGACGAGGTTGACCTCCGGGTGGATGCGCCACCAGCCGGCCAGCTGCAGGTAGAGCCAGACGTCGTGGGGGTAGTAGGCGAAGCGCTGACGCGCCGGCTCCAGGTCGACCTCGTCGTGGAAGACCCTGCCGGCGGTGATCTTCCGCAGGCTCTGCTCCGAGAACGTCAGCCAGTCCCGCGCCTCCGGCGAGCTGTCGGGGTCGATGCCGAGGTGCCGCGTGAAGTAGCTCCGCACGGTGTGGAGGCTGACGTCGGTGGGGCGATCCGCGAAGGACGAGGGGACCTGCTGACGCAGCGGCTCGGCGTACCGGTCCAGGTCCTCGTCGCGCAGGAACAGCTGGATCCGCGGCAACCCGTCGTGGTCCGTCGACATCGGGTCGTCGAAGCCCAGCACCTCCGAGCCACGCCCCATCAGGGCTGCCGCGTGCGGCAGACCGGGGAAGGCCGAGTCCAGCATCGGCCGGACAGCCTCGGAGTAGAACCGCCCGCTGAGCTCCAGACCGGACTCGAACGCCACCATCGCCTACTCCCCCAGGAACTACCGGCCGAGGAACGAGGGTCGGGTCGGACCAATGGGCCGGCCCGACCCTCCTACTGCGTGACGCGGTAGACGTCGAAGACGCCCTCAACCGAGCGCACTGCCTTCAGCACGTGCCCCAGATGCGTCGGGTCGCCCATCTCGAACGTGAAGCGGGACTTGGCGATCCGGTCGCGGGTGGTGGTGAGCGCCGCCGAGAGGATGTTCACGTGGTAGTCCGACAGGACTCGCGTGATGTCCGACAGCAACCGCGCCCGATCCAGGGCCTCGACCTGGATGGCGACCAGGAAGACCGACTGGGCGGTCGGGGCCCACTCGACCTCGACGATGCGCTCGGGCTGGGTCTGCAGGTTCTCGACGTTCGCGCAGTCCGCCCGGTGCACCGAGACGCCCGCGCCGCGGGTGACCCAGCCGATGATCTCGTCACCGGGAACCGGCGTGCAGCACCGGGCCAGCTTGGACAGTACGTCGGTCGCGCCCTTGACGATGACCCCGGCGTCGCCGCGCGCGGTGCGCTTGCGCCGTTCGCGCGTCTGCGGGAGTCGCAGGCCCTCGGCCAGGTCCTCGGCCGCGCCCTCTTCCCCGCCGTACGTCTCGATCAACCGCCGGACGACGGCCTGGGCGCTGACGTGGCTCTCGCCGACCGCGGCGTACAGACCGGTCACGTCGGGATAGCGCAGTGAGTTCGCGACCGCGGTGAGCGTCTCGTGCGACAGCAGGCGCTGCAGCGGCAGACCCTCCTTGCGCAGCTGCTTGGCGATCGCGTCCTTGCCGTGCTCGATCGCCTCGTCGCGGCGTTCCTTGGAGAACCAGTGCTTGATCTTGTTCCGCGCGCGCGGGCTCTTGACGAACCCGAGCCAGTCGCGGGACGGACCCGCGCCCTGCGCCTTCGAGGTGAACACCTCGACGACGTCGCCGTTCTCGAGCGTGCTCTCCAGCGGGACGAGCCGGCCGTTCACCCGGGCGCCGATGCAGCGGTGCCCGACCTCGGTGTGCACGGCGTACGCGAAGTCGACCGGCGACGAGCCCGTCGGCAGCGACATCACGTCGCCGCGCGGGGTGAAGACGTAGACCTCGGAGTTGTTGATCTCGAACCGCAGCGAGTCGAGGAACTCCGACGGGTCGGAGGTCTCCCGCTGCCAGTCGACCAGCTGCCGCACCCAGGGCATCTCGTTCGGCGTGCTGACGTCGGTGGTCGGCGCGGCGCCCGCCTCCGGGGCCGGCGCGTTCGGGTCCTCCTTGTACTTCCAGTGCGCGGCGATGCCGTACTCCGCGCGCCGGTGCATCGAGAAGGACCGGATCTGCAGCTCCACCGGCTTGCCCTGCGGGCCGATCACGGTGGTGTGCAGCGACTGGTACATGTTGAACTTCGGCATCGCGATGTAGTCCTTGAACCGGCCGGGGACCGGGTTCCACCGCGCGTGCAGGACGCCGAGCGCGGCGTAGCAGTCCCGGACCGACTCGACCAGCACGCGAATGCCGACCAGGTCGTAGATGTCGCCGAACTCGCGGCCGCGGACGATCATCTTCTGGTAGATCGAGTAGTAGTGCTTGGGCCGGCCGGTGACGGTCGCCTTCACCTTCGCGGCGCGCAGGTCCTCGTGGACCTGGTCGATCACCGAGGCCAGGTACTCGTCGCGCGACGGCGCGCGCTCGGCGACCAGGCGGACGATCTCGTCGTACACCTTCGGGTGCAGGGTCGAGAACGACAGGTCCTCGAGCTCCCACTTGATCGTGTTCATACCCAGCCGGTGGGCCAGCGGGGCGTAGATCTCGAGGGTCTCGCGGGCGATCCGCTCCTGCTTCTCCTGCCGCAGGAAGCCGAGTGTGCGCATGTTGTGCAGCCGGTCGGCGAGCTTGATCACCAGCACCCGGATGTCCTTGGCCATCGCGACGACCATCTTGCGGATCGTCTCGGCCTGCGCGGACTCGCCGTACTTGACCTTGTCCAGCTTGGTCACGCCGTCGACCAGCATCGCGATCTCTTCGCTGAAGTCCTTGGTCAGCTCGGCGATCGTGTAGTCGGTGTCCTCGACGGTGTCGTGCAGCAGCGCGGCGCACAGCGTCGGCGCGGTCATGCCCAGCTCGGCCAGGATGGTCGCGACGGCGAGCGGATGGGTGATGTAGGCGTCACCGCTCTTGCGCAGCTGGCCGGTGTGGTGCTTCTCCGCGGTCCGGTAGGCGCGCTCGA
Source organism: Kribbella lupini (assembly GCF_039529595.1). NCBI lineage: Bacteria > Bacillati > Actinomycetota > Actinomycetes > Propionibacteriales > Kribbellaceae > Kribbella > Kribbella lupini. Next base: position 2,800,395 of record NZ_BAAANC010000001.1, read on the forward strand.
TCATCGCCAGGTCGGCCTTGGGGTGGGTCGCCCGGACGACCCGGAACAGCGGCTCCAGCATCGGGGCCCGGTTCGGGTGGCGGGTGCCCCCCAGGCGGGCGAGCCGGGCGCGCACCCGGGCGGGCGCGATCCGCGGCGGTTGGGCGGCAGGCGGCGGCGCCGAGCTGACCGGGCGCACCGGTGCGGGCGCGCGCGGAGGCTCGTGCGGCACCACATCCGGTACCGCTGACGTCATCGCCGGGTCTTCGCCCACGTTGTGTCCCTCCGCCGACAGACCACCAGTCTAGGGGGTCACGACCAACGAGGTGGACACGGCCTGTGGACAACACGCCGATTCGACCAACCGGCCGGTTTCACACAGTGACGAGGGCGTCCACCCGCTCGTCCGCCAGCCGCTTGCGACCGGGCAGGAACGACAGCTCGATCAGTACGGCGGTACCGACGACCTCGGCCCCGCAGCGCCGGATCAGCCGCAGGCACGCCTCGACCGTGCCGCCGGTGGCGAGCACGTCGTCGATCACCAGCACCCGGTCGCCGGGCGCGAACGCGTCCTGGTGCACCTCGATCGTCGCCTCGCCGTACTCCAGCGCGTACGACTCCGCGAACGTCGCCGCCGGCAGCTTGCCCTGCTTGCGGACCGGGACGAACCCGGCCCCGAGCGCGAGCGCGACCGGGGCGGCCAGGATGAAGCCGCGGGCCTCGATCCCGACCACCTTGTCGACCACGACCTCGCCGTCGTCGTCCTTGCCGAACGCGGCCAGCGCCTCGACCACCTGGGTGAACCCGGTGTGATCGGCCAGCAGGGGGGTGATGTCCTTGAACAGCACCCCCGGCTGCGGGTAGTCCGGGATGTCGCGGATGCCCTGGGCCAGGACGTCTTCCAGCGAGCGCATCAGCAACCCTTCGTCGAGGTGATCACTTGCCGCGCTTGGAGCGCGGCTTGCGGCTCGGCTGCGGCCGCCCGGCCGCGCTGGTCGACTTCACCGGCCGGCTCGACGCCACCGGCGTACCGGCCTTGGGCGCACGGTCCTGCGGCCGTACGGCGGTCGCGGCGCCGCCGCCACCGACCAGCGCACCCGCCGGCTCGGCACCGGCGACGGCCGGGGCCGAACCGCTCTGCTGGGCCCGCTTGGCGAGTACTCGGCGGCGCAGCGCCTGCATGCCCGGCTCGCGCTCTTTGAAGGTGGCCAGCAGCGCCGGGGCGATGAAGACCGAGGAGTACGCACCGACGGCGATACCGACGAACAGCGCCAGCGACAGGTCCTTCAGCGGACCGGTGCCGAGCACGACCGTGCCGACGACGAGGATCGAGCCGACCGGCATCAGCGCGATCAGCGTGGTGTTGATCGAGCGGACGACGGTCTGGTTGACGGCCAGGTTGGTCGCGTCGCTGTAGGTGTAGCGGTTCGAGCCGGTGATGCCGCGGGTGTTCTCGCGGACCTTGTCGAAGACCACGACGGTGTCGTACAGCGAGTACCCGAGGATCGTCAGGACGCCGATCACCGTGGCCGGGGTGACGTCGAACCCGATCAGCGCGTACACGCCGACCGTGATCAGCACGTCGTGCAGCAGCGCGATGATGGCGGCCATCGAGGCCTTGGGTTCGCGGAAGTAGATCCAGATCACCAGAAAGACCAGGACCAGGAAGACGATCAGCGCGAGCACGGCCTTGTGCGCGATCTGGTCACCCCAGGAGGCGCCGATCTGCGACGTACTGACCTGGTTCGGCTGGACGCCGGCCTGCTGGGCGATCGCGTTGCGGACCTTGGTGATGTCGTCCTGGCTCAGCGGCCGGGTCTGGACCCGGACCTTGTCGCTGCCGACCGTGGTGACGACCGGGTCGCCGAGGTCCTGGGCGTTGGTCGCCTTCACCGCGTTGGTGAAGTCGTCGACCGTGCTGTCGGTGACGCGGACCGAGGTCTGGTACTCCGTGCCGCCCTTGAACTCGATGCCGAGCGCCAGGCCGCGGACGGCCAGGCCGATCACCGAGATCGCGACCAGGACCAGCGAGACGGTGAACCACACCTTGCGCTTGCCGATGAAGTCGTAGGAGACCTCACCGCGGTGCAGCTTCGCACCGATGTTTCCGAGCTTCGACATCAGACCTCCCCTCCCACGGGCTTGCGCGTCGACTTGGCCGGACGGGCGGCCGGTTTCATCTGGCCGGGCAGGCGCTCCACCCCGAGGTGCTCGGGGTCGAGGCCGGACAGCTTGTGACCGTGGCCGAAGAAGTCGGTCCGGGCCAGCAGCGTGACCAGCGGCTTGGTGAAGATGAACACCACCAGCAGGTCGATCAGCGTGGTCAGGCCGAGCGTGAACGCGAAGCCCTTCACGCCGCCGACCGCGAGGATGTACAGCACGACGGCGGCCAGCAGCGAGATCGAGTCGGCCGCGATGATCGTGTGCTTGGCCCGGGTCCAGCCGGTCTCCACCGAGGAGCGCAGGCTGCGGCCCTCGCGGACCTCGTCGCGGAGTCGCTCGAAGTAGATGACGAACGAGTCCGCGGTGATACCGATCGCCACGATCAGACCGGCGATCCCGGCCAGCGTCAGGGTGAACCCGATCGCCTGGCCGAGCAGCACCACCGACGCGTACGTCAGCGCCGCCGCGGCCGCCAGCGAGGCGACCACGACCAGGCCGAGGCCGCGGTAGTACAGGAACGAGAAGATGATCACCAGCGCCAGGCCGATGATGCCCGCGGTGATCCCGGCCGACAGCTGGTCACCGCCGAGCTGCGGCGAGATGGTCTCCACCGACGAGATGTCGAACGAGACCGGCAGCGCGCCGTACTTGAGGACGTTGGCCAGGTCGCGGGCCTCGGTCTCGGTGAAGCTGCCGCTGATCTGTGCCTGACCGCCGGGGATCGGCTGGTCGACGCTCGGCGTCGAGATGGTCTCGCCGTCCAGCACGATCGCGAACAGGTTGTTGCCCTGGCCGCGCTGGGCGATCGCGGTGGTGGCCTTGAGGAACTTGTCGCCACCCTCGCTGTTGAAGTTCAGGTTGACCTGCCACTGGAAGCCGCCCTGCGGGATGCCCGCGCTGGCGTCGGACAGGTCGGTGCCCTTGAGGATCGCGGGGCCGAGCAGGTACTTGCTGGTGCCGGCCTTGTCGCAGGAGAACAGCGGCTTGTCCGGGTTGTCCTCGGGCTTCGCGTTCTTCCCGTCGGGGCACTTGAAGGTCGCGAACGCCGCCGTGGTGGCCGCGTCGGGCTGCCAGGCGAGCGGGTCGCCGCTGTTCGCGGGCGGGGTCGCCGGGGGCGTGGCCGGCGGGGTCGCCGGAGTGCTCGGCTTCACCGACGGCGTCGGGGTGTCGGCCTCGCCGAGCGCGCTGCTCCAGCCGCGGCCGTTCGGCGACGGGGTGGTGCTCGGCTTCAGCGTGGTCGACGGCTTCGGCGTGGTGCTCGGCTTCGGCGTCGTGGTCGGCTTGCCGGTCGGCGTGGCCGTCGGAGCCGGCGGCGGCACCGCCTGCTGCGCGTCGTACACGACCCGGAAGTACAGCAGGGCGGTCTGGCCGACCTGCTTGACCAGGCTGTCCTGGTTGGCACCGGGGACCGCCACGTTGATGTGGTTGCCACCGGCGGTGGTGATCTCGGCCTCGCCGACGCCCGCGCCGTTGACCCGCTGCGAGATGATGTTCTTCGCCTCGGCCAGCTGCTCGGCGGTGATGGAACCGCCACCGGCCAGGGACTTCGCGGTGAGCGTGATGGTGGTGCCACCGCGCAGGTCCAGGCCGAGCTTGGGCGCCCAGTGCTTGGTCAGCCCCATGATCCCGAACAGCAGGACCAGGATGACTCCCAAGACGATCAGGAGCCGCCCTGGGCGGGATGTCGTCGTTGATGCCACGTCAGATTCAACCTTTGCGCTTCTGGGCGCGCCGGGGTGTCAGGGTGACGCCCGGGCGCGCCGCACGCCGATAGGACGGGGAAGTTCAGTTCTCGGTGTGCGTCGGCGGCAGTTTCTTGTCCTGCGCCTTCGGGTCGCCCGTCTCCGGTACGTCGACGGTGTCGCGCTCCGGCACCTCGTCCGTGACCCGGTCCTCCACCGGGGCCTCGGACGGCTCGTCGGCCGCCGCGTCGGCGGTCAGCTCGTCGTCACCGGCGTCGTCGGGGAGCACCCGGCCGACCGCGGCCTTGACGAACTGGACCAGGATCCCGTCGGAGATCTCGAGGGTGACGTACTCGTCGTCGACCTCTTCGACGACGCCGACCATGCCGCTGGTGGTGACCACCTTGGTGCCGGGAGACAGCGCAGCCACCGTGTCGGCCTGCTTCTGGCGCTGCTTGCGCTGCGTGCGGCTCATGAACCAGATCATTCCGACGATCAGGATCAGCGGGAGCAGGAGCGTGAAGCCCGAGCCGCCCCCGGAGGAGGCCATCGGTACGGCGAGCAGTTCCATCGGGACTCAGAATCCTTCGTCGGTTGCGGGGGCCCGGCACGCTCTGCGCGCGCAGGTCGTCACGGGATGGCCCGAGGTCAGGCCACCGGGGAGTCTAACCCTGGGCGGCGACAAGTGCCGCATGACACCGGGTCACGTTTGCGTTACTCGCCACCGTACGCCGATCCCGGCTCGCGCGGCGTACCCGAGCCACCGCACTGGGTGCGCGGTGTACTCCTTCAACGTGTACGACGCACCCCGGAGTTCCCTTGGCCGTACGACGCACCGCGGAGTTCCCTTGGCCGTACGACGCACCGCGGATTTCCCGCGGCCGCGGGACGAGGCACCGCGGAGTCCCCGGCCGCGTACGGAGTCCCCCGGCCGGCGGAACCGCCGACGCACCCGCGGCGGTTACTCGTCCTCGGCGTCGAACAGGGTGTCGGCGAAGGTGGCGTTCTTGGGGACGCTGAGCCCCAGGTGGCGCCAGGCGGCGGGAGTGGCGACGCGGCCGCGCGGCGTACGGGCGAGGTAGCCGGAGCGGACCAGGAACGGTTCGGCGACCTCCTCGACCGTCTCGCGTTCCTCACCGACTGCGACGGCCAGCGTGGACAGGCCGACCGGTCCCCCGCCGAAGCGACGGCACAGCGCGTCGAGCACGCCGCGGTCGAGCCGGTCCAGGCCCATCTTGTCGACCTCGTACAGGTCGAGCGCGGCCTTCGACAGCGCGATCGTGATGATGCCGTCGGCCCGGACCTCGGCGTAGTCGCGCACCCGGCGGAGCAGCCGGTTCGCGATCCGGGGTGTGCCGCGGGAGCGCGACGCGATCTCGCTGGCACCCTCCGGCGTGATGTCGACGTCGAGCAGCGCGGCGGACCGGTTGACGATCTTCTCCAGCTCGGCCGCCTCGTAGAACTCCAGGTGCCCGGTGAACCCGAACCGGTCCCGCAGCGGTCCCGGCAGCAGGCCGGCCCGCGTGGTCGCGCCGACCAGCGTGAACGGCGGGATCTCCAGCGGGATCGCGGTCGCGCCGGGCCCCTTGCCGACGATGACGTCGACCCGGAAGTCCTCCATCGCCATGTACAGCAGCTCTTCGGCCGGCCGCGACATCCGATGGATCTCGTCGAGGAACAGCACTTCGCCCTCGCTGAGGCCGGACAGGATCGCGGCCAGGTCGCCGGCGTGCTGGATCGCCGGGCCGCTGGTGATCCGCAGCGGCGCCGACAGCTCGGCCGCGATGATCATCGCCAGCGTGGTCTTGCCCAGCCCGGGCGGACCGGACAGCAGCACGTGATCGGGCGCGCGGTTGCGGCCGCGGGCCGCGTGCAGCACCAGCTCGAGCTGCTCGCTGACCCGGCGCTGCCCACCGAACTCGGCCAGCGTGCGCGGGCGCAGCGCCGACTCGATCTTGCGTTCCTCGAGGTCGACCGCGTCCGCGGAGACCAGGGGCCTGACGTTGTCTTCCATCCCTTACGCCTTGGACAGCACGCGCAGCGCGGCGCGCAGAAGGTTGGGGACGGACGGCTCGCCCTCGTCGGCCAGTGGCGACACGGCGATCACCGCGTCCTCGGCGTCGCGGGCCGACCAGCCCAGTCCGACCAGACCGGCCTGCACCTGGTCCTTCCACGCCTCGGTGGTCTGCAGCGGACGCCCGGTGACCGTCCTGGACGGGGCACCGATCTTGTCCTTCAGCTCCAGCACGATCCGCTGCGCGCCCTTCTTCCCGATGCCCGGCACCTTCACCAGCATCGCCAGGTCCTCGGAGGCGACGGCCTGCCGCAGCTGGTCAGGACTCAGTACGGCGAGCGCGGCCTGCGCCAGCTTCGGCCCGACGCCCGACGCGGTCTGCAGCAGCTCGAACAGGCTCTTCTCGTCGTCGTCCGCGAACCCGTACAGCGTCAGCGAATCCTCGCGGACCACCATCGAGGTCGACACCCGAGCCTCCTGACCGGGCCGCAGCCCGGCCAGCGTGCCCGGGTGGCAGTACACCTGCAGCCCGATCCCACCGACCTCGATCACCGCACTGTCCAGCCCGATCGCAGCCACCGGGCCACGCACGAACGCGATCATCGCCTACCTCCTCGAACCGCCCGGAGCTGTGCCTCCCGGGCTTCGGTCGCCTGTGCCAGCGCCGCTTGAACCTTGGCCAACTGGACTTTGGACTGTGCCTGCGCGCGGGCCTCCAGCTGAGACTTCGCCGCGTCCTGCAGCCGACTCGTCACTCCCCCACGCCACACGTGACAGATCGCGAGCGCCAACGCGTCAGCGGCGTCCGCGGGCGTCGGTCGCTCGGGCAGCTGCAGGATCCTGGTCACCATCGTGGTCACCTGGTCCTTGTCAGCCCGGCCCGAGCCCGTCACCGCGGCCTTCACCTCGCTCGGTGTGTGCAGCGCGACCGGCAGTCCACGCCGAGCGGCCACCACCATCGCGATCCCGGACGCCTGCGCGGTCCCCATCACCGTCCGCACGTTGTGCTGCGCGAACACCCGCTCGACCGCGACCGCGTCCGGCGCGTGCTCGTCGATCCACTGCTCGATCCCGGCCTCGATCTGGACCAGCCGGCGCGCGACGTCCAGGTCGGTCGGCGTCCGGATCACGCCGACGGCGACCAGCTTCGGCGGCCGTCCGGGCGCACCCTCGACCACGCCGAGGCCGCACCGGGTCAGCCCCGGGTCGACGCCGAGCACGCGCATGAACCACCTCCGAACGTTTGTTCGACAAACACTATGCGGGGAGTCTGGCCGCCAGGAAATCGACTCGCCGCGTGCTTGTGGACAACGCGATCAGAAGAAGTCGAGCATGTACGCCGGAGCGCCGCCGAAAGCCGTGTCGAGCACGCCATCGGCCGCCACCGAGCCACCGGAAGCCAGGCCCGAGCCCCGCAGCGTGGCCAGCGGCGTACCGGCGTACAGGGCAGACAGCCCGCGCGAGCCGAGCCGCAGTACGTCGCCAGTCCCCTCCGAGGGCATCAGCTTGCCGGAGCCGTCGGCCACGGACAGGTGCCAGCGGCCGGAGTGGGCAGGCACCTCAGCGTCGTCCAACCAGAGGTCGACCTCGGCGACCACACCGGGCGCGAAGCCCCGCGCGGCGATCGCGGCCGGGGCGTCGAGCAGCCGCAGCATCCAGTGCTGGACGTGGGTCTCCTTGTCCGCCTCCAGCTGCGCCAGCAGGTGCACCGGGTCGTTCGGCGAGATGTAGGCGTGCACCGTCCGGGCTGTCGACGAGCCGGAGCCGACAGTGGCCCACAGCGCCCGCGCGGTCGTCTCGGAGTGGGCGATGAGCTCGTCGACCCGCAGGTTGTTGCCGTCCCAGTTGTAGACGACGAACCCGTCGTCGGCGAGGTAGGCGAAGACGTCCTCGTCGTCGGCCAGCCACTCGGCCACCTTCGCCTCCGGCCACCCCAGTACGCCGCTGGCCCGCCCGCCCTCGTGCGCCTCGGCGACCAGCTCCAGGAACCGCCCGGCGTCCGCAGGACCGGCCCGGCGGATGTCGACGCCGCGACCGCCCAGGGACCGCAGATCCGCCGCCTGGAAGGAGAACCGGTACCGTCCACCGCCGAACTCGTAGCCGAGCTTGCGGTAGATCACCGTGGTCGCCGGGTACAGCGCGGTGAGCGGGAAACCCCGGTCGATGCTCCGCTGCAGCACCCCGCGCATCAGCATGCTGCCGACGCCACGCCCCCGGTACTCCGGGGACACCACCACTCCGGCGATCCCGGCCATCGGGACCTGCCGCCCGCCCCACCACTGCCGGAAGTCCCAAATCCGCGCCGCGGCAATCACCTCGTCGCCGTCCACCACCCCGACGTACCGGCCGTCCTCCAGGAACTCCACCGCGTCCTTGTGCCACTGCTCCCGCGAGGAGCCGGGCAACGGGCCGAACGACCGGGCCCTCACTCGCAGTACGGCGTCCAGCTGGTCTTCGGTGATGTCGACAAGTCGCAGCGCATCGGTCACGCCCAGACCCTACGACGGGCATCTGAACCGAGCGACAGCAATACCGCTACTTCCGGTCCGTGACCCAGAGATTGATGGTGCCCTCGACAACGACCGTGCCGTCGGTACGAGTCGCCTTGACGCGAACCGGTACGTCGGGACCGGCGGTCCAGGCGGACGGGTCGGTCTCCGCGGTGCAGGTCAGGTCCGAGGTGGACTTGGCCAGGTAGGCGACGTCCATGCCCTTCGGCAGCCAGCGCTTGCCGGCCGGGACGGTCGCCTCGGCGAGTGCGCCCATCGCGGCCTCGAGGCCGTTGCAGACGGCGATCGCGTGCACGGTGCCGATGTGGTTCTGCACCGCGCGGCGCTTGGGCAGCACCAGGGAGGCGAAGTTCGGGCTGACCTGGACGAAGCGCGGCCGGATGGATCCGAAGTACGGCGCCCGCCGGCTGAACGCGAAGGAGAAGATCCGCGGACCGCCCGGAACCGTGCGCAACCGCTCCCACATCGCCAGCACCTGAGTCGCCATGCGGCAGATGTTACCCACGAGTTAACAAAGGCCACAAGACAGCAGCGGCGCCCGGGAGGCATCCCCGGCGCCGCTGCTCAAAAGAAAAGCGTCAGCCGACCTCGGCCATCACGTCGTCCGACACGTCGAAGTTCGCGTACACGTTCTGCACGTCGTCGCTGTCCTCGAGCGCGTCGATCAGCCGGAAGATCTTGTTCGCGCCGTCGGCGTCCAGCTCGACCGTCATCGACGGGACGAACGACGCGTCGGCCGACTCGTAGTCGATCCCGGCGTCCTGCAGCGCGGTCCGGACCTTGACCAGGTCGGTCGCCTCGCTGATCACCTCGAAGGCCTCGCCGAGGTCGTTGACCTCGTCGGCGCCGGCCTCGAGCACGGCCTCCATCACGTCGTCCTCGGAGTAGGTCTTGCCGTCCTGCTCCTTGTTCACCACGATGACGCCCTTGCGGTTGAACAGGTACGCGACCGAGTTCGGGTCCGCCAGCGAGCCGCCGTTGCGGGTCATCGCGGTCCGGACGTCGGCCGCGGCGCGGTTGCGGTTGTCGGTCAGGCACTCGATCAGCATCGCGACACCGTTCGGGCCGTAGCCCTCGTAGGTGATCGACTGCCAGTCCGCGCCACCGGCCTCGGCGCCGGAGCCACGCTTGACCGCGCGGTCGATGTTGTCGTTCGGGACCGACGACTTCTTGGCCTTCTGCACCGCGTCGTACAGGGTCGGGTTCCCGGCCAGGTCACCGCCGCCGGTGCGGGCGGCCACCTCGATGTTCTTGATCAGCTTCGCGAAGAGCTTGGCGCGCCTCGAGTCGATGACCGCTTTCTTGTGCTTGGTGGTGGCCCATTTGGAGTGGCCTGACATCGCGAACCCAACCCTTCTACCGCCGAACAGACTTAGAGGTCACGCACCAGGTCGGCGAAGTACCCGTGCAGCCTGGCGTCACCCGTCATCTCGGGGTGGAACGACGTGGCCAGCAGCCGATCGTGGCGAACCGCGACGATCCTACCCATCGCCGGGCCGGACCTCACCGTCGACAGTACCTCCACGTCGGGCCCGACCCGCTCCACCCAAGGTGCCCGGATGAACACCGCGTGGTACGGCGCGTCGAAGGCCGCGAACTCCAGATCGGCCTCGAACGAGTCGACCTGCCGCCCGAACGCGTTCCGCTGGACGGTGACGTCGAGCCCGCCGAGCGTCTCCTGGCCCTCGATCCCGCCGGTGATCCGGTCCGCGAGCATGATCATCCCGGCGCACGTCCCGAACACCGGCATCCCGTCCGCGATCCGCTTCTGCAGCGGCTCGAACAGCTCGAACGACCGCGCCAGCTTGTACATCGTCGTCGACTCGCCCCCCGGCAGCACGAGCGCGTCGACGGCGTCAAGCTCGGACGGCCGGCGTACGGGCACGGCCTGCTCGCCGACCTGGGCCAGCATCTGGAGGTGCTCGCGGACGTTGCCCTGCAGGGCGAAGACGCCGATCACAGCTCGACCCTCCGCTGCCAGTCCACGGTGACCTCGATGCGTCCCTCGTCGAAGGTCGCCGGCAGATCCCGCTCGTGCAGCAGCGCCAGTACGTCGTCCAGCAGCGGCTCACCGGGCGCGACGTTCGCGGTGTCGGGGTGCCAGACCTTCAACTCCAGCATCCCGAAGTCGACGGCGTGCCAGACGTCGGTGTCGGTGAAGAACACCAGCCCCTTCGGATCGGTCGCGGCCTCCAGCGCCCGGCGGGCGTCGTGGTGATCCGCGCAGTACCGCACGACGACGATCCCCAACGACTCCAGCTCAGCCAGTACGGCGTCCAGCCGGTCCGGCCCGGTCTCAGCCGGCCAGGTCTCCGCATCGGCCTTCACATCAGCCCATGCCTCGGCGATCAACTCCGGTACGACGGCCGCCGGGTCCGCCGCGGGCGCGTCCTCCTGGACGGCCTCGGTCAGCGCGGAAGTCACCGCCGCACGGTCCGCGTAGCCGGACCGGACGAGCACGCGCGCGAGGCCACGCAGCTCACGAGCGGTGCGCTCGCCCGCCGCAGACAGAACATCCATGGTGTTCAGCGTATCTCCGTTCATTGGCGCGGTTTCACGCGCTTGGTCGGGACGGCGGTGAGTGGATCCTCCGGCCAGGGATGGCGCGGGTACCGGGCGCGCAGGTCGGCGCGGACCTGGGGATAGCCCTGCTTCCAGAACGACGCCAGGTCGCTCGTGATCGCGACCGGGCGCCGGGCCGGCGACAGCAGGTGCAGGACGACCGGGACCCGACCGTCCGCGACGACCGGTGTGGTGGTCCAGCCGAAGACTTCCTGCAGCTTCACGGCGAGGACCGGTGGCTCGGCGCCGTCGTACGCGAGTCGTACTTCGGAGCCCGAGGGGACCTTGAGCCGTTCCGGCGCGAGCTCGCCGAAGCGGGTCGCCGCGGGCCAGGGCAGCAGTCGCCGGAGCGCTGACGCCACGTCGATGCGGGCGAGATCACCTGCGCGTCGCACCGAGGCGAGCTCGGTCCCCAGCCATTCGTCCAGGTTGGCCAGCAGGGCTTCGTCGTCGACCGCGGGCCACGGGTCTCCGAGGTGCGCATGGCAGAACGCGAGCCGCTCCCGCAAGGCGAGCGCCGCCTCGGACCACCGCAGTACGGACAGACCGCTGCGGCGGATGCCGTCCCGGACAGCCGCTTGGACGAGCAGCCGGTCGGGCTTGGCCAGCGGTACGTCGTTGAGCACGATCGCGCCGAGCGCCTCGATGCGCCGCGTGACGATCCGGCCGTCGTCCCAGCGGATCTGGTCGGTGGTCGTGACGAGCTCGCCCGCGACGTCCCGCGCGGTCTGCTCGTCGATCGGCGCCGCGGACCGGATCCTGGCGTCCGCGCGCCCGGGCGCCCGATCGGCCACCGCAATCGCCAGCCAGGCTGTGTTCCGCAACGGCGACTGCGGATCCAGCGCGGCGCCGGTGCCGCCCGACATCTGGTACGTCGCCGAGTCAGCGCCGCGAATCCGCGCGATCCGATCTGGATATGCCAGTCCCACCACGATTCCTGCTGCAAGATCATCAGGTACCGTGCCGGTCGACCGCACCCTGTCTCCGCCCACCGTGTCGTCGACCGTCGTACCTCGATTAAGGCGCTTGGCTTCTTCTCTCCAACGGGCTGTAGCTCCGCGGTCCTCGCCACGCCGGAGCGCCCGCCAGCGAGCCGGCAAGTCATCTCCGAAGTCACGAGCCGAGTCGTCCGACAGCATCGCCACCACCTCACGCGCCCGATCCGCACCAACCCTCGGCGTACCGTCCAGCAACGCCCGAGCCAACCGCGGATGCGCCCCGACCGCCGCCATCCGCCGCCCTCGCTCGGTGATCCGGCCGCGGTCGTCCACGGCGTCGAGGCGGCGCAGCAGATCAGTGGCCGCGGTCATCGCAACAGCCGGCGGGGCCTCGAGCAAGGTCAGCCCGTCACCAGCCGGCGCACCCCACGCCGCAAGATCGAGCGCGAACCCGGCCAGATCGGCGATCGCGATCTCCGGCGCCGGATGATCGTCGAGATGTGCGTGGTCGGTGGCCGACCAGCACCGATAGACCCGTCCGGGCGCCTCCCGCCCAGCACGCCCCGCCCGCTGATCAGCCGACGACTTCGAAACCCGGCAGGTCACCAACGCACCCAGCCCCCGGGACTGATCCGTCCGCGGTTCCCGGGCGAGACCAGAGTCGACCACCACCCGAACCCCAGGCACCGTCAGCGAACTCTCCGCGACCGACGTCGTCACCACGATCCGGCGCGCAGCACCCGGCGCCAGCGCGCGATCCTGCTCGGCCCTGGACTGCCGGCCGAACAACGGCAGCACGTTCTCACCGGCCAACCGCCGGGTCACCCCGTTGATCTCGCCCTCCCCCGGCACGAAGACGAGGATGTCGCCCTCGTTCTCAGCCAACGCCCGCCGTACGACGGCCGCAACGTGATCCAGCAAGCGCGGATCGACCCGCCCACCAGGCAGCAACGGCACAGGCACCGGCGGCGGCGCCCACTCGACCGCCACGTCGTACAGCGCGGCAGACGCCGTGATCACCGGCGCCGCAACCTCAGCACCCAAAGCCCGACTCAACCTGACCGTGTCCGGCGTCGCCGACGTCGCGACGAGCGCGAGATCCTCCCGCAGATTCGCCCGGACATCGAGGCAGAACGCCAGCAGCAGATCAGCATCCAGATGCCGCTCGTGGCACTCGTCGATCACGATCGCGGCGACCCCAGGCAACTCCGGGTTCTGCTGCAACCGCCGTACGAGAAGCCCGGTCGTCACCACCTCGACCCGGAGCCCCTGACCGCCGCTGCGCTCACCACGCATCGCATAACCGATCCGCTGCCCCAGCGGTTCGCCCACCAACGTCGCCAACCGAGCCGCCGCCGCCCGGGTCGCCATCCGCCGCGGCTCCGCAACGACGATCGTCCCCCCGAGCGCATCACCGAGTGCCAACGGCAACAAGGAGGTCTTCCCCGACCCAGGCGGCGCCACCAGCACCGCGGTCCCCCGCGAACGCACCGCATCAACCGTGGCAGGCAGCACCGCCCGAACAGGCAGATCCGCCCCCGGCACCGACACCCCAGGCAGCAACACGCCCCGACGCTAGCCGACCACCACCGCGGGACTTCCGACCAACCCACATCGTGGTGAGCTCAGAACACTCCTGGTCGGGATCGAACGGCGAGCGAGGTGCATCTGGCCTGGCTCGGAGTTCGGGCGACCTGTCGTACCAACAGGCCGCCCGAGGCATGGAGCCGGCTACTCGACGGCGAGCGCCGCTTCCGCCGGGCGCCCCCGGGTCGCACGCCATGCGGGCAGGAGCATCGCGCCCAGGGTCAGCAACACGGTCAGGGCGACCGTCGTCAGGTAGATCCACGGCGATCCGACAGGGAGAACGGTGTCGAGCCGCTTGAGGCTGACGGGCACCAGGATCGCGACCGCCGCGGCGGTGCCCAGGACGACGCCGCTGAGAGCCACGATCACGCCTTCCAGACCCACCATCTGCATCACCTGGCCACGCGTGGAGCCCGCGAGCCGCTGCAGGCCGAACTCCCGCCGCCGGGCTGTCATGCTCGACGCGAGGGTGTTGATCACCGTGATGGCCGAGTACCCGGCGATCATGACGACCATGATGTAGATCGCGAAGTTCGCGGTCTTCTTCTGGTCGTCGAACTCGCCGAGGAGAACGTCGCGGCCACTCACCGCAAGGCCGTCCTGGGCAGACGCCCAGTCGGTCAGTTCCTTCTCCATCCGCGCCGAGTCGGCGTCCTGGTCGAACGAGACGAGCATTCGTGTCGCGCCGCCCGCCGTCGTGTGGGCGGCGAGGGTGTCCGCGGGGAGCAACAGCGTGTCGTAGTCGTCCGGAGCGGAGAACAAGGCGGCCACCCGGACGTCGAGAGCCGTGTTGTCACCCAGCCTGAGGGTGATCGCGTCGCCGAGGTCGACGCCCAGCCTCTCGGCATGCTGTTCGTCGATCGCGATCGTGTCGTCCCGCAGGTTCGCGAACGAGCCGGCCGTGATCTTGACGGGGGTGGTGGCCCCGGCGCCTACGGGCGACACGCCCTGCAGGTTCCACCCCTCGTTCAACGGAGAGCTGTCCTTCGGATTCTCGATGAACCCCAGACTGTCGATGTACTCCGAGGCGCCGGCGACACCGGGCAGGTCGTTGACCCGTTCGACCACGCCTGGATCGAATCCGGTCTCGGTGGTCAGCACGGCATCGGCGACCAGGTTGTCTGCGAAAGCCCGCCGGTCCGCCTCGTCACTCGTCGTCTGCAGGTACAGCAACCCGGTCGACACCGCGGTCAGCAGGATGACCGGGGCCATCACGGCTGCCAGGCGGCCGCTTCGGCCCCTGGCGTTGAGGACGGCGAGCTGGCCGGTCACCCCGCCGACCGCACGGACAGGCCACTGCCAGACGAACGTGGTGAGCTTGGTCAGGACCGGAGCCAGGAGGGCTGCTCCGATGGCAAGGAGAATCACCGCCGGCGCGCCAGTGGCCGGAGTGAGTGGCCCGCTCATCACGGTCATGGTGACGACGGTCAGTCCGATGCCGGCGCCGAGAACGACGACCGCGAGGAGCAGGCGGCCGCCACCGATCAGTCGCCCGTCGACGGAGACCTCCGCCAGCGCCTGCGTCGGCTTGATCCGAGAGACCCGTCGACCTGCGCCCAAAGCGCCGGCCAGAGCGGCGACGACCGCCACAGCCATGGCGGCCGCGGTGGGGATCCACCCTTGGTGGAAGACGACGCCGTCAGCGGCGATACCGCGATCGACCAGCAGCTCGAACAGGAACCGGCCGAGGAGCTGACCGGGCAGGACGGCCAGCGCGGTGGCGATCAGCGAGAGCATCAACGTCTCGCGAAAGATCAGCCGACGCAGCTGGCGAGACGTCGCACCGATGGCCCGTAGCAGCGCCAGGTCCCGTTGCCGTTGGGTGATCGACAAACCAAGCATGGACGAGACCCCGAAGACCGACACCAGGAGCGCGAAGGCGGTGAAGACCCCGGCAAGGGCCATCACGGTGACCCCGCCGGCCTTGGCCTCGCGCAGCTCCGCCTGCCCCCGTTGATCTCCGACGAGGGTCACCGCCCTGTCGTCGAGCTCAGCGTCGATCCGCTGCCGCAGCTCGTCCACGTCGGTTCCCGGCGCGGCCACGACGCCGATCGCGTCGACCGTCCCGGTCGGCGCCTCGCCCTCGAAGACGTAGCTTTTGGTCTCCAGCACCCCCGGCAGCACCGAGAGCTTCTCCTCGAGGCCCGCGTCGATCCGGACCCGCTCGGGGAGGATGGGCGGTTCGTCCGGATCGCCCCCGGAGGCGTGGTACTCCTGGTCACCGGCGACGACGACGTCGGCCGCCGCGATCTCCTGCGGCGTGACCGCGGAGCGGGTCCCGGTCTCGATGAGTCCGCCGGTGGCCATCATCATGGCCGCCGCGAAGAACATGGCCAGGAAGGCGGCCGCGAACATCCCCGCCCGGAAGCGCAGGGTGCGAAGCGCGAGCTGCATCATCGGTGCTGCCCTCCCGAGGTCTTGTCCAGGCGAGGCAGCGGCAGGGGTCGCTCGTCGGCGAAGGCGCCCAGATGGGTCATCCGCTCAGCCACGGACTCGGCGGTCGGCGAGTGGAGCTCCCCCGCGAGACGACCGTCGGCGAGGAACAGGACGCGATCGGCGTACGACGCCGCGACCGGGTCGTGAGTCACCATCACGATCGTCTGGTGGGCCGTCCGCGCCGAGTGCCGCAGCAGGGAGAGGATGTCCTGCGCCGTTCTGGTGTCCAGCGCACCGGTCGGTTCGTCGGCGAAGAGGACGGCGGGTTCGCTGATCAGCGCCCGAGCGATGGCCACCCGCTGCTGCTGCCCGCCGGACAGCTCCGACGGACGGTGGTGGCTTCGCCGGGCCAGACCGACCTGGTCCAGCACGGTCGACACCCTGCTCCGGGACGGCGGTCGCCCGGCGAGCCGGAGCGGCAGCGTGACGTTCTGGCGCACCGTCAGCACCGGCAGCAGGTTGAACGACTGGAAGACGAACCCGATGCGGTCGCGCCGCAGCTTCGTCAGCTCGGTCTCGTCCAGCTCGCTGATCTCGTGCCCCTCCAGCAGCACCGAACCCGACGTCGGCTGGTCGAGCCCTGCCGCGCACTGCATCAGAGTGCTCTTACCGGACCCGGACGGGCCCATGATCGCGGTGAAGGTCCCCCGACCGAACTGCGTCGTCACGCCGTCGAGCGCGACCACCTCGTTGTCCCGTTTGCCGTAGACCTTGCGCACGTTCGTCAGCCCTACCGCAGCCAGGGCGCCGCTTGTTTTCATCAGAGATTTCCTTGCGATTTGCTGTCCGGCCGATGCCGGACGGTTCGTCACCAACCCTCTCGTCGACGCCCTTCGTGCACATCGTTCGTCAACACCAACCTGGTGCTGGTGCCACCGGACCAGATCCGACGGCGTCTGGTGCGGACGCACTACGTCCCTCGGCCGGAGGTGGCCATGTCCTACCCTGAACAGATGACGCCGTGGGTGACCTGGCGCGAGGGAGCGATCGTGACCACGGCCTTCCTGGTGTGCCTGCTGGGGAGCGTGCTGCAGGTCGACGACACGGTGGCACCGCCATCCGTAGCGGCCTGTCTGCTGGCGGCGACGTCGGCGGCGGTGACGCTCGCCCGCCACCGGGCGCCGGTCGCCACGCTGGCGGTCACAACGGTTCTCGGCATGCTCGTCGCGCCCCTCGGCCTCCTGCCGACTCCGCTCACGATCGCCCCGGCCGTCATCAGCGCCTACGCCGTGGCGATGCGCACCGAGCGACGTACCGCCGTCGCGGCCCTCCTCACGTCGGCGGCACTGCTCGTCGCCTCGACCTTGTTCTTCGAGGAGAACCTCTCCTGGGAAGACACGAGCAGGTTGGTGACCGTGGCGTCCTCGCCGCTCGTGGCGGCCGTGCTCGGGCGTTTGGCGAAGCACCGGCAGGCCCAGCTGGCGTACGTCGCGGAGCGGGCACTGCGAGCCGAGACGAGCCGGGACAGCGAAGCCCGCCGGAAGGTCGGCGAGGAACGAATTCGCATCGCGCGCGAGCTGCACGACCTGGTCGCCCACCAGATCACGCTGGCGAACGCCCAGGCGAATGTGGCGGCTCACCTCTTCAGCACGCGCCCGGACCAGGCCCGCACCAGCCTGGACGAGGTGGTCGAGACCACCCGCCAGGCCCTCGACGAACTGCGAGCCACCGTCGGACTCCTGCGTCAGAGCGACGACGCTCCCGCGCCCCATGAGCCGGCGCCCGGGCTGGCACTCGTACCGACCCTGCTGGAGTCCTTCCGCCTCGCGGGGCTGGAGGTGTCGATGCACCACGACGGCACTGCTGGACCGCTGCCGCCGGCAGTGGATCTCACCGCCTACCGCGTCATCCAGGAGGCTCTGACCAACGTGACGAAGCACGCCGCTGCTCGCAGCGCCGACGTCCGCCTCAGCTGGGAGCGTGAGCGGGTGGGCATCAGGATCATCAACGACGGCGTCAGTTCCCGTACGCCGCTGGAGCATTCGCCCGGCTACGGTCTGATCGGGTTGCGCGAACGGACCACCGCCCTCGGCGGCAGCCTCACAGCGGGCCCTCGACCCGAAGGCGGCTTCATCGTTGCCGCCGAGCTACCTCTGCCCGTCGCCGGATCCGGAGCACGGACGACCGCCAGAGCATCTGACAGGGAGGGCCGATGATCGGAGACATGGCCGACCAAGGACTGAACGACGACCCAGCATCCGGACGCCGGCTGCGGGTGGTCCTCGCCGACGACCAGGCGTTGCTGCGAGGTGCCTTCCGTACTCTGCTGGACAGCGCCAATGACATCGCTGTCGTCGGCGAGGCCGGCGATGGCGAGGAGGCGGTGGAGGTGACCCGCCGCACGCACCCGGACGTGGTGGTCATGGACATCCGGATGCCTGGCATGGACGGACTCACCGCCACCGCCCAGATCTGCGCCGACCCGGACCTGCGCGCCAGCCGCGTGCTCGTCCTCACCACCTACGAGACCGACGAGTACGTCGCCCAAGCCCTGCGGGCGGGAGCGAGCGGCTTCATCGGCAAGGGGATCGACGCTGACGGACTGCTCGATGCCGTCCGCACGATCGCCGACGGCGACGCCCTCCTGTCCCCGGCCGCGACCCGATCACTGGTCGCCCGATTCCTCGCCGCCCCCGTCGACACCGCACCGCCCGACGTCGAGCGGCTCGTCGCGCTCACTCCACGCGAGCGCGAGATGGTCGCACTCGTCGCGACGGGACTGTCGAACCTCGAGATCGCCGATCGGCTGTACGTCAGCCCTTTCACCGTCCGGGCTCACGTGCAGCGTGCCATGACGAAGCTGGAGGCACGAGACCGCGCGCAGCTCGTCGCCATCGCCTACCAAACCGGCCTGGCGCGCGGCCTTACCGACGGGGACCGGGGGTCCCGGTAGCTACCAGCCGCGCTCGGCCAGGCGGTGGGGCTGGGGGATCTCGTCGACGTTGATGCCGACCATCGCTTCGCCGAGGCCGCGGGAGACCTTGGCGATCACGTCGGGGTCGTCGTGGAAGGTGGTCGCCTTGACGATCGCCTCGGCGCGCTGGGCCGGGTTGCCGGACTTGAAGATGCCGGAGCCGACGAACACGCCCTCGGCGCCGAGCTGCATCATCATCGCGGCGTCGGCCGGGGTGGCGATGCCGCCGGCGGTGAACAGCACCACGGGGAGCTTGCCGAGCTCGGCGACCTCCTTGACCAGCTCGTACGGCGCCTGCAGCTCCTTGGCGGCGACGAACAGCTCGTCCTCCGGCAGGTTCTGCAGCCGGCGCAGCTCCTGGCGGATCTGGCGCATGTGGGTGGTCGCGTTGGACACGTCACCGGTGCCGGCCTCGCCCTTGGAGCGGATCATCGCCGCGCCCTCGGTGATCCGGCGCAGCGCCTCGCCGAGGTTGGTCGCGCCGCAGACGAACGGAACGGTGAAGTTCCACTTGTCGATGTGGTTGGCGTAGTCGGCCGGGGTGAGCACCTCGGACTCGTCGATGTAGTCGACGCCGAGGCTCTGCAGCACCTGGGCCTCGACGAAGTGACCGATCCGGGCCTTGGCCATCACCGGGATCGAGACCGCGCTGATGATCGAGTCGATCATGTCCGGGTCGCTCATCCGGGAGACGCCGCCCTGGGCGCGGATGTCGGCCGGGACCCGCTCCAGCGCCATCACCGCGACAGCGCCGGCGTCCTCGGCGATCTTGGCCTGCTCGGCGGTGACGACGTCCATGATCACGCCGCCCTTGAGCATCTCCGCCATGCCACGCTTGACCTTCGCGGTACCGGTCTGCGGTGCGGTGGTCTCAGTCACTTCGGGGTCCTCCTGGTCAGAGCTGGGGTACGCCACCAGCCTAGGACTCCGACACCTGCCGACTTCAGTCCACTCTGAATCAACTGGACTGAGCAATCGCGGCCGTCAGCCGAGCCACCACCAGCCGCAGTGTCGCGGGCGGCGCGGTGAACGGGATCCGCAGGTGCCGCCGGTCCGTGCCGTCCGGCGTGAACAGGTCACCGGCCCCCAGCAGCAGCCCCTGCTCCCGCGCTGCCTCCAGCACCTTCCGCGACCGCACCTCGGTCAGCTCCAGCCAGAGCGTCATCCCACCGGTCGGAGTCGACCAGGCCACTCCGGGCACTGCCTTCAGTCCGGTCTCCAGCGCCGCCAGGTTGGCCCGGAGCCGGGTCTTGCGCCGGGAGATCACCCGGTCGAGCCGGTCCAGGATCGCCAACGCCAGCAGGTCGTCCAGCGCACTGGGCGACGTCACACTGAGCTGCGCCGAGGTGTTGATCCGCCTGCGCAGCTGCCGACCGGTCCGGACCCAGCCGACGCGCAGGCCTCCCCACACCGTCTTGCTGAGCGAGCCGACGCTGACAGTGCGCGGGTACCGGCTCAGCGGGTCGGCCTGCTTGCCGCTGGCCAGCCAGAGCGGCCGCATGGTCTCGTCGCTGATCAGCGCGGCGCCGTACCGCCGGGCGATCTCCACCACCGCCGTACGCCGGTCCGCCGGCAGGCTGAGCCCGGTCGGGTTGTGGTTGTCGGCCTGCAGGTAGATGACCTTCGGCTTGTGGCGCCGGCAGAGGTGAGCGAGCTGGTCGGTGTCCCAGACGCCGGCAGGCCAGCCGACGACGTCCAGCCGGTGGTTGCGCAACAGGTCGAAGGCCGCCGGGTACGTCGGGGTCTCGGTGATCGCGACGCCCGGTCCGAGGTCGAGCCCAGCCAGCGCCGCGTTCAGCCCAGCCGCCGCGCCAACTGTCAGCGTCAGCTGGCCCGGCTCGGTCGGAACGCCTTCGGACGTCAGCCGCTCGGCCAGCGCCGTACGTAGCTCCATCGACCCACCCGGCGGCGGCCCGTCGCCGCCCATCGCCTGCGGCAGCCCCTCCGCCACGATCTGCGCCGCCACCTCGGCGACATCATGCGGAGCCGCCGTCGTGGCGAACCGCAGGTCCAGCAGCGGCTGGTCCCCCGGCGTCACCGTCGACACCGGAGCAATCGGGTCCAGCAGCCGGTCCAGCGGCCGCACATGCGTCCCGGACCCGCGCCTGGTCTCCAGTACGCCGTCCGCCCGCAACTGGTCGAGCGCCCGGACCACCGTCACCCGGCTCACCCCGAGCCGCTCCGCCAGCACCCGCTCCGACGGCAACCGCGACCCGATCGACAGGTCCCCTCGCTCGATCCGCCGCAGCACCAACGCCTCGACCTGCTCGGTCCGGTTCCCGTCCGCCGGGTCCAGATCACTCCCCCGCCACATGAGTCCAGTCTGACACCACTGGCCTGATCCCACCCCCGACACCACCCCGCGGTCATTCGCCCCACCGCCCCTCCACCGCCGACTTTGAGCACCGGCCAGCCATCTCGAGCGCGACTTGGTGGCTGGCCGGTGCACAAAGTCGAGGTGGAGGGGCCGAGGAGGTCGGAGGAGTGTCGGTGGCGGGTGCGAGGATCTCCGTGTGGACGAGAGATGGGCGATTGCTCCGACCGAAGGTGGTGGCGCGCTGCTCGTTGCCCTCCATCCGGACGGGCAACCTGCTGGTGAAATCGTCCAAGAGCACGACCTCGCAACTGCTGTCGCTTCTCGTCCTCAGGTCAGCAGATGGGTCTGGCGATCGACCGCCGAGATCTACCCGCGCCTCCTCGCGGCCGGCGTCCGGGTCGAGCGCTGCTACGACATCGAGACCGCCGAAGGCCTTCTC
Source organism: Kribbella lupini (assembly GCF_039529595.1). Taxonomy (NCBI): domain Bacteria; kingdom Bacillati; phylum Actinomycetota; class Actinomycetes; order Propionibacteriales; family Kribbellaceae; genus Kribbella; species Kribbella lupini. Next base: position 2,821,936 of record NZ_BAAANC010000001.1, read on the forward strand.
CTGGGACACGCGGGTCGACTGGGCGAGCCACGCTCAGCAGCCGCCGCCTGGGCCCGCCTCACCAACCAGCCGGTCCCACCCGACCCACCGATGCGCGCCACTGAGCCGGGCGGCGAGCAGTCCTCGCTGTTCGACATCGAGACCGAGCCACTCCCCTTCGAAGCCCTCCTCCGCGTGTACGCCGACCAGCTCCGTCGCCACCACGACACCGAGCACCCGGACCGCATGCGCCTGCTCATCGCGTCCGAGTCCTCCGGCTGGCTCATCGCCACCGAGATGGACCGCGCCGGCCTCCCCTGGAGCGCCGAGGCGCACCGGGCGCTCCTGAGCGAACTCCTGGGCGAGCGGTACGCCGGTGGCGGGGAGCCCCGCCGTCTGACCGAGCTGGCCGAGCAGGTGTCCGCCGCGTTCGGCCGACGCGTGCGGCCGGACCTGCCGGCCGACGTACTGAAGGCGTTCAAGCAGGCCGGCCACCAGCTCAGCTCCACCAGGCGCTGGGAGTTGCAGACCATCGACCACCCCGCGGTCGAGCCCCTGATCGAGTACAAGAAGCTCTACCGGATCTACACCGCCAACGGCTGGACCTGGCTGCACGACTGGGTCCACGACGGCCGCTTCCGCCCCGGCTTCGTCCCCGGCGGCACGGTCTCCGGCCGCTGGGTCACCAACGGCGGTGGTGGCCTGCAGATCCCGAAGGTGATCCGCCGCGCGGTCGTCGCGGATCCCGGATGGCGGCTGGTCGTGGCCGACGCCTCCCAGCTCGAGCCACGCATCCTGGCCGCGATCTCCCGCGACGAGGCCTTCATGCAGGTCGCCGGCGACGCCGCCGACCTCTACAAGGCGGTCTCGGACAAGGCCTTCGCCGGTAATCGCGACAAGGCCAAGATCGCCGTACTGGGCGCCATCTACGGCCAGACCTCCGGCGACGGCCTGAAGAACCTGGCCGACCTCCGCAAGCGGTTCCCCAAGGCCGTCCAGTACGTCGACGACGCCGCTCGCGCCGGCGAGGACGGCCGCCTGGTCCGCACTTGGCTCGGCCGCACCTGCCCACCCTCTGGTTCGCAACTCGACGCCGCACAACTCGAGGGTCCGCCGGCCGACGAGCCACAGGTGGACGGACGCCGGGCCCGCGCCCGCGGCCGCTTCACCCGCAACTTCGTCGTGCAGGGCAGCGCGGCCGACTGGGCCGTGCTGATGATGGCCGCCCTGCGACAGTCGATCGCGTCACTCAAGGCCGAACTGGTCTTCTTCCAGCACGACGAGGTGATCGTGCACTGCCCGGCCGACGAGGCCGAGCAGGTCGCCGCCGCGATCCAGGCCGCCGGCGACCTGGCCGGCACCCTCTGCTTCGGTACGACGCCGACCCGCTTCCCGTTCGGCACCGCGATCGTCGAGTGCTACGCCGACGCCAAGTAGGCCGGCAGCCCCAGCAGCGCGAAGTCGACCCCCTCGAACGCGGTCATCTCCAGCACCAACCCGGCCTCGATCCGGAACACGGTCACCGCGAACGGCCGGTACCGGTCGTCACCCGGTGCCCGCAGGTAGGCCGCGGCCGCCGGCTGCCGATTGAGGCCGACAGCAACGAACCGCCACGACCCGCGGTTGACCGGCCCACCCGGCGCGAAGTTCGCCGCGAACACCTGCTCGGCCCGGTCCCGCCCGCTGTACCAGAACGGGTACGGCGGCATGCTGACCCGTACGTCCTCGTGCATCAACGCCGCCAGCCCGGCAGCGTCCCCTGCCTCGAAGGCCGCCATGTACTTCGCCACCAAGGCCTGCTCTCCAGCCGTGGCCGCCGCAGACCACTCCGTACGGCGTACCGGCAGGTGCTCCCGCAGGACCGGCCGCGCCCGTTGCAGCGCCGAGTTCGCCGCCGGCACCGACAGGTCGAGCACGTCGGCGGTCTCCTTCGCCGACCAGCCGAGCACGTCCCGGAAGATCAGCACAGCCCGCTGCCGCGGCGGCAGCTGCTGGATCGCGGTCAGGAAGGCCAGCTCGATCGTCTCCCGCCGGATCACCTGCGCATCCGGCTCCTCGGCCCGGTCCAGCAACACGTCCGGGAACGGCTGCAGCCACGGCAAGTCGTCGCGGGCGGGTAGCGCCTCAGCAGGCAGCGACTCCGGCTCCAGCTGGTGCGGCAGGACGCGGGAAGCTCGGCGTACGTCGTCGAGGCAGGCGTTGGTGGCGATCCGGTAGAGCCAGGCGCGCAGACTCGACCGGCCCTCGAAGCTGTCGCGGGCTCGCCAGGCGCGCAGGTAGGTCTCCTGGACGAGGTCCTCGGCGTCGTCGTACGAGCCGAGCATCCGGTAGCAGTGCACGCGCAGCTCGTGCCGGTAGCGCTCGATGTCCTCGACGAAGGTCAACTGCCGTCCTCCAGCTCGATCGTCGACGGCATCGGCGCGTGCCCGGCCAGCCGGAACCAGGTCACGAGCCGCCGGGTCCGCAGGTCGCGCGTCGAGACCACGATGTCGTTGTGGAACCGCCGAGCCAGCTGTACCCGCCGTACGGCGGCCGCCAGCTCACCTGCCCACGGCTGCTCGTCAGTGCCGGTCGCGGCGATCGCTCTGGTCAGCGCGGACTCCCGCTGCTCTCGCTCCTCGTCCGGCGCGGTCCTGGCGCGGTGAGCGGCGTCCAGCAGGAGCAGCGACGAGGCTGGGTCCAGTACGCCGCTGCCGGCCAGTTCGGCGACCAGAGCGGACCGGCGAGCCAGCTCGGTCTCCAGCCGGGCCCGGGCGGTAGCGACCCGGTGGTGCAGCCGGTCGAGCCGGCCGGCCGTCCAGCTGCCGTAGAGGATCACCAGCAGCAGCACGGCCGCGACGGCCGGTAGCAGTACGCTCGTGAGCTCCACGCCCCCATTCTTACGGCCCGCTGACGATCCCCCGCGATCAGCTCCACGCCGACAGGCCAGCCCATAGGTTCGGAACCATGGCAGAGATCGGTGTGATCGGTGGTTCCGGCTTCTACTCGTTCCTGGCCGACGCGCGGCCGGTCGCGGTCGAGACGCCGTTCGGGCCACCCAGCGAGCCGCCGGTGGTCGGCGAGGTGAACGGCCGCGAGGTCGCCTTCATCCCGCGGCACGGCGCCGACCACCGCCTGCCGCCGCACCGCGTCAACTACCGCGCGAACCTCTGGGCCCTGCACTCGCTCGGTGTCCGCACGGTCCTCGGCCCCTGCGCCGTGGGCTCCCTGCGCTCCGAGCTCACGCCCGGCACGATCGTCGTCCCCGACCAGTACGTCGACCGCACCTGGGGCCGCGAACACACCGTGTACGACGGCGAGCAGCGCCCGGTCGTCCACATCTCCCCCGCCGACCCGTACTGTCCCGTCGGCCGCAAGACGGTCGTTGCCTCCGACAAGGGAATCGTCGACGGCGGCACCATGGTCGTGATCAACGGCCCGCGCTTCTCGACCCGCGCCGAGTCCCAGTGGCACGCCGCCCAAGGCTGGTCGCTGGTCGGCATGACCGGCGCCCCCGAAGCCTCCGTCGCCCGCGAGCTCGCGCTCTGCTACACCTCGGTCGCCGTCGTCACCGACCACGACGCCGGCATCGCCACCGGCGAGGGCGTCACCCAGGCCGAGGTGTTCCAGGTCTTCGGCCGCAGCATCGAACGCCTGAAGACTCTGCTCACCGACGTGATCGGCCGCATCCCGACCGACGACTGCACCTGCCACCACTCCCTCGACGGCACCGCCGCCGAGCACCTGTGGACGGTGACCCGATGAGAGTCCTGATCACCGGCGGCGCCGGCTTCATCGGCCAGCACGTCCGCACCCAGTTGCTTGCCGAGGGCCACAACCCCGTCGTCCTCGACTCGCTCCGCCCGGACGTCCACTCCACTCCACCCACGATTGACCTGGTCAAAGGCGACATCCGCGACCCCGACGCCGTGGCCGCCGCGCTCGACGGCGTCGACGTCGTCGTCCATCTGGCCGCGAAGGTCGGTCTCGGAGTGGACCTCGACGACATCGACGACTACGTCTCCAGCAACAGCCTCGGCACCGCAGTCCTGCTCAAGCAGCTCGCCCACAGCACCGTCCGCAACCTCGTCTACGCCAGCTCCATGGTCGTGTACGGCGAAGGCCGCTACGAGTGCGACCGCCACGGCCAGGTCGCGCCCGGCCCCCGGCGTACCGAGGACCTGGACGCCGGACGCTTCGAGCCGCCCTGCCCGATCTGCGGCAAGCAGCTGCGCCCCGGCCTGGTCGACGAGACCGCACCGGCCGACCCGCGCAACACCTACGCCACCACCAAGCTGAACGGCGAGCACCTCGCCTCCACCTGGGCCCGCGAGACCGGCGGCCGCGTGGCCGCCCTGCGTTTCCACAACGTCTACGGCCCCGGCATGCCCCGCAACACCCCGTACGCCGGGGTCGCGTCGCTCTTCCGCTCCGCACTCGCCCGCGGCGAGGCCCCGCGGGTCTACGAGGACGGCGGGCAACGGCGGGACTTCATCCACGTCCACGACATCGCGACGGCGGTCACCACGGCGGCTGCCGCCGTACAGGACTCCCCTGCCTTCACGGCGTACAACGTCGGCAGCGGCACGGTCCACACCATCGCCGACCTCGCCACTGAACTGGCCACGGCGCTCAACGGCCCAGCGCCGGTCGTGACGGGCCAGTACCGGCTGGGCGACGTCCGGCACATCACCGCCAGCTCCCAGCGCCTGCGTGACTCTCTCGGCTGGAAGCCGACCTACGACCTCGCCACCGGCATCGCCGACCTCGTCACCCGTTGACGGGTGCGTTCACCTGCGGCAGATCGATACTGAACGCGCACCCACCCGGCACGTTGTTGACCTCGATCGTGCCCTCGTGCGACTCCACCACGCCTCGGGCAATGGCCAGCCCGAGGCCACCCCCACTGCTGTCGGCGGAACTCGCGGCCGGCGTCCGCTGCTCGTCGCCACGCCAGCCGATGTCGAACACCCGCTCCAGGTCGTCGCTCGGGATGCCGCCGCAGCCGTCGGTCACGGCCAGCCGCACGCGCCCGTCGGTCTCGCGATCGACCGTGAGCTTCACCGTGCCGCCGGGAGCCGTGTGGCGGATCGCGTTGCCCACCAGGTTCGTCACTGCCCGCGTGAGCTCGTCGGCATCGCCGTGAACCGCCAGGCGGTCGTCGTCCTCCGGTGCGGACACGGCCACCGTCACCCCGTTGGCACGGGCGTGCTCGGAGGTCTCGCCCGCCACGTCCTCGGCCAGCTCACGCAGACTGACCGCCGACCGGCGCCGAGGCGGCGGAGCGGCCGACAGCCGGGACAGCTCGAACAGGTCGTCCACCAGCCCGGTCATCCGGTCCACCGTCGTCCGCATCTGCCGCAGCGCGCCCGGCGCGTCCTCGATGACGCCGTCCTCCAGCCCCTCCGACAGCGCGCGCAGCCCCGCCAGCGGCGTACGGAGGTCGTGAGACATGAACGCGACCAGCTCCCGCCGGCTCGACTCCAGAGCGCGCTCCCGTTCGCGGGAGGCAGCCAGCCGAGCCCTGGTCGATTCCAGCTCGTCCGTCAGCTCAGCCAGCTCGGCGGGGACGTTGCCGTTCGTCGCAACGCCCACTGACTCGTACGACGTACCGAGGTCCCGCAGCCGGCGTCCGACATCCCGCGAACCCGTGCTGATCCAGTGCGCGAGCACCACCGACATCGCCAGCCCGAGCAGGCCGGAGAACGCCAGCGTCCAGAGCACCACCAGCGAGTCGTGCGCGGAGATGAACATCGCCCGCACGCTCTGCCCGACCGCCGCCAGCGCGGCCGCCAGCGGAGCCAGGGCGACCACGATGATCGTGACCCGCAGCGAGCGGCGCCGGAACTGCCACAGCACCAGCGCGCCGATCGCACCGACCACCAGGGTCCACAGCGCGGTCAGCGCGAGGATCGTGACCTGATCACGGTTCACTGCGCATCACCCGCGAAGCGGTAGCCGGTCCGCGGCACCGTCAGCACCAGCTTCGGGTCGGACGGGTCGGCCTCGATCTTCTCCCGCAGCCGGCGGATGTGCACGGTGACCGTCGACGAGTCGCCGAAGTCCCAGCCCCAGACGCGCCGCAGCAGCTCGGCCTTCGTGTACGCCTTGCCCGGGTGCGCGACCAGGAACGCCAGCAGGTCGAACTCGCGGTGCGTCAGCGACAGCTCGCCGCCGTCCAGCGTCGCGGTCCGGGCCGCGGTGTCGACGACGATCGGGCCGGAGTGCAGCTTGGTCGGCGTCAGGTCCAGCCCGGCCAGGCGCTCCTCGCGGCGCAGCATGGCCTGCACCCGCAGCGTCAGCTCGCGCGGACTGAACGGCTTGACCACGTAGTCGTCCGCACCGAACTCCAGCCCGACCAGGCGGTCCTCCTCCTCGCCGCGGGCCGACAGCATGATCACCGCCGCGCCGTCGTCGGCAGCGCGCAGCCGGCGCAGCACCTCCAGACCGGACAGCCCGGGCAGCATCACGTCCAGTACGACGACCGACGGCTTCCACTGCTGCCAGACCTCGACCGCCGACACGCCGTCCGCGACCACGCGGCCGTCGTACCCGGCCTTGGTCAGGTACGCCGAGACGACGTTCGAGACGGTCGGGTCGTCGTCCACCACGAGCACACGAGTAGCCACGGTCAGAGCCTAAGTCGTCCGCCGTGCCGGTCCGGCCAGGTGATCGGTCCGTAAGCGACCTGTAGCCATGAGATGCATCTCAAGCCGCCGATTTCTCCCTACGGTCGAAGTGTGTCTGTTGCCGAGGTCGATCTGATCCTGCCGTGTCTCAACGAGGCCGCTGCTCTGCCCTGGGTGCTGGGCCGGTTGCCGGACGGCGTACGGGCTGTTGTCGTGGACAACGGCTCCACCGACGGTTCGGCGGAGATCGCCGCGCGGCTGGGAGCGACGGTGGTGTCGTGCACGACCCGCGGGTACGGCGCGGCCTGCCACGCCGGGCTGGAGGCGGCTACCGCCGACGTGGTCGCCTTCCTGGACGCTGACGCCTCGCTGGACCCCCGCCAGCTGGTCCGCGTCACGGCACCCGTCCTGTCCGGCCGGATCGACCTCATGGTCGGGCGGCGGCGGCCTGTCTCCCGCAACGTCTGGCCGTGGCACCTGCGGCTGGCCAACGCTGAGCTGTCCCGCCGCATCCGCCGCCGGACCGGCGTACAGCTGCACGACCTGGGGCCGATGCGCGCTGCCCGGCGGGAGTCGCTGCTGGGGCTCCAGTTGGTCGACCGGCGCTCCGGCTACCCGCTGGAGACAGTGGTAAAGGCCTCCGACGCCGGCTGGCGGATCGCCGAGGTCGAGGTGGACTACCTGCCCCGCTCCGGCCGTTCCAAGGTCACCGGTACGCCGCTCGGCGCGGCCCGCGCGGTGAAGGACATGTCGAAGGTGCTGGCCCGATGAACACGCTGATCGTCATCGCCAAGGAGCCACGCCCCGGCAAGGTGAAGACCCGGCTGCAGTCCGAGTTCACCCCGAAGGAGGCGGCCGCGCTCGCCCGAGCCTCGCTCTCCGACACCCTGGCGGCCGTCAGCGCCACTCCCGCGCACCGGTACGTCGTGGCGCTCGACGGCGACACCGGTCCCTGGCTGCCTGACCACTTCACGGTGGTCGCTCAGCGCGGCGACGGACTCGACGAACGCCTGGCCGGTGCCTTCGAGGACGCGTACGACGGTACGCCGATGCTGCTGGTCGGCATGGACACCCCACAGCTGACTCCGGCGCTGCTGAGCACGGACTGGGAGGGCCACGACGCCGTACTCGGCCTGACCGAGGACGGCGGCTACTGGTGTCTCGGACTGCGCACTCCCGACCGGTGGGCGCTGGTCGGCGTACCGATGTCCACCGATCACACCGGGCGGGACCAGCTGAACCGGCTGCGGGCGCTGGGCTACAAGGTGAAGCTGCTGCCGAGCCTGCGCGACATGGACACCCCGGTGGACGCGGCGGTAATCGCGGCGGCGTACCCGGAGCTGCGGGTGTCCCGGCTGCACAAGCGGCTGCAGACCTCGGCTCACCCGGCCCTGCTGTTCGAGCGGGCGCTGGACGGTGTGGAAGTCGTTGCTACTGGCACTGACGGCCGGATGGTCCCGTCACTGAGCGAGGTGGACCGCTGGAGCGCTCCGGCCGACGAGGCCGACCGGCTCGCGCTGAGCCGCTGCGAGGGGCCGGTGCTGGACATCGGCTGTGGGCCTGGGCGGATCGTGACAGCCCTGGCCGAGCAGGGCATCGCGGCACTCGGCGTGGACATCTCCGAGCAGGCCGTCCGGCTGACCACCAAGCGTGGAGCGCCCGCACTGCTCCGGCCCGTGGAGGCCGCGCTGCCCGGTGAAGGACGGTGGGGCAGCGTGCTGCTGATGGACGGCAACATCGGCATCGGCGGACAGCCGGAGTCGCTGCTGCGCCGGTGCGCGGAGCTGATCCGGCCCGACGGCATCGTGCTGGTCGAGGTCGACCCGGACGACGACCTCGACGATACCCACCCGATCATCCTGCGGACAACGACGGGCCGCCGGTCCCACCCTCTCCCCTGGGCCCGTCTCGGCACCCGGGCCGTGCTCCGCCACGCCCACGCGGCCGGCCTGCACCCGACCGAGGACTGGCGGACCAACCACCGCGCGTTCCTGACCTTCCGCCGATGAAGCGTTCGTGGCCGGGCTGGACGACCGCACTGGTTGTCCTGCTCGCCGTCGCCTGCAGCACGGGGGCCATCATCACCGCCGCCTACAGCTGGTACCCCAACCTCTTTCTGGTCGGCACCACGATCCTGCTGCTCCTACTGATCAAGTTCGCCCGGACCAGGTCCGTCCTACTCCTCGTAGCCGGCGCCGCGCTCTGCCAGGTCCCCGGCCTGACCCACGCGCCCATCACCAGCACCGACGCCTACCGGTACGTCTGGGACGGCCGGGTCCAGCTCTCAGGCTCCTCGCCGTACTCGCACGTCCCACTGGACGACGCGCTGGCCAAGCTCCGCGACCCGATCCTGTTCCCTGGGCTGAGCCCGACCGACCGGTCCGGCGTCGTCGGCCCGCCGCGCGCCGACGCACCGTTGGACGACGACCCGCGGACCAGGATCAACCGGCCGCAGGTGCCGACCATCTACCCACCTGTCGCCCAGGCCTACTTCACCGTCGTCGCTCTCTTCACTCCGTGGTCAGCAGGCACCTTCGGCCTGCAGCTGGCCGCAGCAGCGATCGCGGTCGCGCTCACCTGGTTACTCGCCGTAGAACTACGGCGACGCGGACGTGATCCACGCTGGGCGGCGCTGTGGGGTTGGTCACCGATCGTGGCCCTGGAAGCCGGCAGCGCGGCGCACGTCGACGTGCTCGCCGCACTGCTGATCATCCTGGCGCTCACCCGCCGCCGCGCCTGGCTGACCGGCCTGCTCCTCGGCGCGGCCGGCGCCGTCAAGCTGCTCCCGCTGCTGCTCCTTCCCGCGATCCCCCGACTCCGCCCGAAGTTCGTTGCCGTCAGCACCTTTTTGGCGAGCTACGTGCCGCATCTGGCCGTCGCCGGCACGCTCGTCGCCGGGTTCCTGCCCGGCTACCTCCACCAAGAGGGCTTCTCCGACGGCAGCTCACGGTTCGCGATTCTCGCGCTGGTGCTGCCTCCTGAGGCCCGCCAGCTCGTCGCCGGGGTCATCGCGGTCGGGCTGGCGCTGCTGGCGCTCAGCAGGCACGGACGGGAGCCGGTCGCGGTCACCTGCTGCTGGCTGTACGGCGCGGCGCTGCTCGTCGCGACACCGACGTACCCCTGGTACGGACTGCCCTTGATCGCCCTCGCCGTGCTCGCCGGACGGATCGAGTGGATCGCCGTACCGCTGGCCGCGTACTGGGCCTACGCGAGCTTCGGCCACGACGTCCGGCAGGGCCTGATCCAGCTCGCCGCGCTCCTGGTCGTCGTCATCACGATCACACTCCGTTACCGCCCGGACGCGGTTTCCCGGTTGATTTCTGGCCCCACCGCTCGGACACTGATCCGGGCGCCGTAGCCACGGGGCCTTGCGACCCCTCCTGAAAGGCAGCCCGTGACCGTGCGTATCGCTCTCGCGACCTCCGCCGAGCACCCGGACCTGCACGAGCACGACCTCCCGCTCGTCACCGCCCTCCGCACCGCCGGGCTCGAGCCCGCTGTCGAGCTCTGGTCCGACCCGTCGGTCGACTGGTCGGCGTACGACGCCGTGCTGCTGCGCTCGGTGTGGGACTACCACACCCGGTACCTGGAGTTCAGCGAGTGGCTCGGCCAGCTCGACAAGGCCGGCGTCCGGGTGCTGAACGACTCGGCCCTGGTCCGCTGGAACGCCGACAAGTCCTACCTGCTGGAACTGCGCGAGCGCGGCGTCGCCATCGTGCCGTCCCAGGTCGCGGCCGGGGACTGCCTGCGCGAGGTCGTCGGCGGCCTGTCCGGCCGGGAGGTCGTCATCAAGCCGACGGTGAGCGCCAGCGCGCTCCACACCGTCCGCGGGGTCGCCGGCTCCGAGGAGCTCAGCCGCGCGATGGACGACCTGCCCGACACCGTCTACCTGGTCCAGCCGTTCCAGCCGGAGATCCAGACCGACGGCGAGTGGTCCCTGATGTTCTTCGGCGGCGTCTTCTCGCACGCCGTGGTCAAGCGCCCCGCGGCCGACGACTACCGCGTCCAGCACGAGTACGGCGGCAGCGTGGAACTGGCCGACCCCACCCCCGCCGTCCTCGAAGGCGCCACCGAGGCCCTCACCGCCGCGGGTGCCACCACCACGCCGTACGCCCGGGTCGACGGCATCGTCTCCAACGGTCGCTTCCTCCTGATGGAGCTCGAGCTCATCGAGCCGTACCTGTTCCTGCCCGACCACCCCGAGTCGTACACGACCCTCGCCCAGGCGGTCGCCGCGCAACTCGTCCCCGCAGGAATCTCTCAGTAGGACCGCCTGGAAGCGCACTAGGCTCGGCGGCATGCCGACCCTCGAGGACATCAGCCAGGCCGCCGCTCAGCTCGCGGGACGGATCCACCGCACCCCAGTGGTCACGTCGTCCGCCCTCGACGCGTTGTTCGGCGGCCCGCTGACGCTGAAGGCCGAGCTGTTCCAGAAGACCGGCAGCTTCAAGGTGCGCGGCCTGCTGCACAAGACGTTGCAGCTCACCGCCGAGGAACGCGAGCGCGGCGTGATCACGGTGTCCGCGGGCAACGCGGCCGGCGCGCTCGCCTGGGCCGCGCGCAACGCCCAGGTCCCGGCGACGGTCGTGATGGCGACGACGGCGGTCCAGGCGAAGGTCGACGCCGCCCGTGCGTACGGCGCGCACGTGGAACTCGTCGACGGCGACCTGATCGCGGCGTACGAGAGCATCCGCGACGAGCGGAAGCTGACCGGCGTGCACCCGTTCGACGACCTCGACGTGATCACCGGGCACGGCAGCCTCGGCCTCGAGCTTCTCGAGAACGCACCGGACACCAGGACCGTCCTGGTGCCGGTCGGCGGCGGCGGACTGATCTCCGGCGTCGCCCTCGCGATCAAGCTCACCGACCCGTCGATCCGCATCGTCGGCGTCGAACCCGAGAACGCCGACGTGGTCAGCCGCAGCCTAGCGGCCGGCTCACCGCAGAAGCTGCCGACCGCGAAGAGCATCGCCGACGGCCTGGCCGCGCCGGTCTGCGGCACGCACAACTTCGGCATCATCCAGCAGTACGTCGACGAGATGATCCGTGTCAGCGAGGACGCCCTGCTGGACGCCACCCGCTTGGTGATGTCCCGCACCAAGCTCGCCCTCGAACCCGCCGCGGCGGCACCCTGCGCCGCCCTGCTCGAAGGCAAGCTCGAGCTGACCGGCCCCACCGCGACCGTGGTCAGCGGCGGGAACCTGGACGTCTCGAAGCTGTACTAAACGGGGACGCGCTCGCGCGGCGGCAGGTCGGACACGACACCGTCGCCGGGATCGTCGACGAGATCCCCCTGCCGGACCGGGTCCCGCTCCGGCAGCAGGATGTCGCGCGCCACCACCAGCATCAGGTACAGCGTGCCGGCCATCCGCAGGACGACGGAGAACCAGTAGATCTTGTCCGGCGCGTCCGGCTGCCCGGGCGCCAGGAACTGCGCCAGATGGAGCCAGACCATCATCCAGTAGAAGCACTCGCAGGCCTGCCAGATCAGCCAGTCCCGCAGTTTCGGCCGGGCCAGCGCGACCAGCGGCAGCAGCCAGAGCACGTACTGCGGCGAGTACACCTTGTTGATCAGCAGGAACGCGGCGACCACCAGGAACGCCAGCTGCGCGAACCGCGGTGGACGCGGCGCCATCAGCCCGAGGATCGCGATCGACAGGCACAGCCCGGCGAAGATCACGATGTTCAGCTTGTTGACGTCGGCGACCTCGTGGTCGGCCAGCTTCAGCACGTACCAGATCGAGCCGTAGTCGCTCTCGCGCTCGTCGTTGAAGACCCAGAACGACATCCACTCGTTCTTGGCCAGCAGGTAGATCGGCGCGTTGACCAGCGCCCACGCCGCCACCGCCGCGACCGTCGCCTGGAACCACGGCCAGAGCTTCCGCCCGCGCAGGCACACGATCAGCAGCGGCCCGAGCAGCAGGAACGGATAGAACTTGGCCGCCGTCCCGAGCCCGAGCAGGATGCCGAACCAGATCGGTTTGCCGCGCGACCACGCCCACATCGCACCAGCGGTCAGTACGACGGCGAACAGGTCCCAGTTGATCGTCGAGGTCAGCGCCAGCACGGGCGCGGCCGCGACGTACAGGGCGTCGAGCGGCTGCCCCCGGGCCCCGCCCGGCCGTGAAGCGACACCACGCGCCGTGGCGACGGTCAGTCCGACCAGCAGCAGCGCGCAGATGAACAGCAGCGCGACGTTCACCACAAAGAAGACCCCGGCGGTGTCGCGCTTCTGCTCGGCCGTGACGTCCTGCTTCGGGTCGCCGGTGATCACCCAGGTGATCTGCGCGGCAACCTCCATGAACCCACCGGTCAGCACCGGGTACTCGAGCACCGGGTAGTTGCCGGTGTCGAGGAACGGCCGGTTGCCCTCGGCGAAACCGCGCTCCTGGTACAGGTAGCCGATGTCGGAGTAGCACAGCGCCTTGAACGGCCGCCAGCTCTGCCGGTCCCAGCCGGCCTCCATGCAGGGCGCCTTCTGCAGCACGCCGAGCGCGAAGGTGATCGTGCAGACCGCCAGCGCGATCCGCAGCGGCGTCCACCACGACGAGCTCAACCGGGCGAACCGCCCCGTCGGCCCACCCAGCCCCACCGTCAGGCCGGCGACCGCCGGATCGGCCTCCGACGGAGCCGGCCGGGCCTGCGCGTCCTGGGCGTCACGTGAGCTCACGGGGGACATCGTCTCCTATCCGGTGAACCGCCGGGCCAGGCGGCGCCCGCAAGGTTACCCACCCACCCCACCGGTGTGCGCAACCGACACCGAGGCGTCCTGGCGCTGACCTGGTCCGTATCTACCGTTGACCGAGCACGACCAGCAGAAGAGGACGCCGATGGGCGAACGCCGCGATCGTGAGTTCACCGAGTTCGTGCTGACCAGACAGTCGCGGCTGCTCGGCACCGCCTACCTGCTCTGCGGCGACCTGCACACCGCCGAGGATCTGGTCCAGACCGCGCTGACCAAGCTGTACGTCGCGTGGCCGCGCGTCCAGCGCTCCGGCAGCGAGGACGCCTACGTCCGCCGCATCCTGGTCAACGCGTCGATCGACTCCAGCCGCCGCGCCTGGCGCCGCGAACGCAGTACGGCGGACCTGCCGGAGGTCGCCGGGCCCTCGGACTTCCCCGTCGAGGACCGCGACGAACTGGTCGCCGCCCTCGCCCTGCTCGCCCCGAAACAACGCCGCATCGTCGTACTGCGCTACTGGCTGGGCCTCCCGATCGAGGACGTCGCCGCCGACCTCCAGGTCACCGCGAGCACCGTCAAGAGCCAGAGCGCCAAGGCGTTGCAGAACCTCCGAAGCCACCTGTCCGACTCCCGCTACGCCCTGCTGACGGAGGAGTGCTGATGTCAGACCAAGACCTGATCGACCGACTGGCCACCAGCGCCCACCGCGCTGACGCCATCCAACTGAACCCCGCCGACCTCATCACCGCCGGCCGCCGCCGCATCCACCGCCGCCGTGTCACCGCCGCCGCCTCGGCGATCCTCACCCTGGCCGCGGCCGTGGCGGTCACCCTGACAGGCATCCGCACCACCGCCGAAGGACAGCCGGAGGTTGCGGGGAATTCCCCTGCCGTCCAGCAAACACTCCTCGACGATCCCTTGACCATCACGCTTCCGGAGTTCTCGCAACTGTCGGTGGTGATGAGGAAGCACCTCGGCCCGGCCGAACCGAGGCCCGGAGCCATGGTCTTCAGCGCCTCCAGTCGCTCGATCAAGGTCTCGGCCACCGACGGCACCGTCGCTGTCTTGCGTGTGGTCGATCCCCGCACGAACCGGCCCGGTGAAGTGGAGTCCCCCGACGTCTGCCGGATCGCCGGCGAGCTTTCCACCTTCACCAGTTGCTCGATCACCACCTTCGGCGGCCACCAGCTTCGGACCGGTCAGCGCGACGACCGCGCCTACTTCGCCAGCACGACCCGAGCCGACGGAAGCCTGGTCATGGCTCTGCTCGACAAGGACGCCAACGCTCCGAGGATCGGAGTCCAGCCGGCGCTCTTCTTCGCCGACCTCACGGTGTCGGACCTGGCCGCCCTGGTCACCGACCCGGACGTCCCGAAGGTCAGGTGAGCCGCGTCGACTCGCGCACGATCAGCTGCCAGGGAAAGTCGAACACCTTGCCCGGGGCCCCTTCCCGGTCGGTCAGCCGGCCGACCAGGATGTCGGCCAGCGCCTCGTTGAAACCGACCGGCCCGACCGTCGACAGCGAGGGATCGAGGTGCTCGCCGTCCGGGGTGTTGCCGACGCCGATCACCGCGAGATCACCCGGTACGTCGAGCCGCAGCCGGTGCGCGGCCCGGACGGCGGCGATCGCGGCGAAGTCGGTCGTGCAGAACAGCGCGGTGGGGCGATCGTCCTTGGTCAGCAGGGACATCGCCGCCCGGTACGCGCCTTCGGGGTGCCGCTCGAAGACCGCGACGTCGTCCTCCCGGTACGGCAGACCGGCCGCGGCCAGGCCTTCGACGTACGCCGTGAAGCGGGTCGACCGGTGGACCTCGGAGGTCAGCGCGCCGATCCGCGTGTGCCGCTCGAGCAGGTGCTCGACCGCGAGGTGGCAGGTCGGCTCGGCGCCGGATCGGATCACGTCGAAGCCGCGCGGCTCGAGCACCTCGCTGAACGCGACGATCTGGACGCCCCGCTCCGCGAACCGCTCCAGCTCGGCGACCACCTCCGGCGCGGGGTCGACGTTGTCGATGAAGATGACGTCCGGCGTCCGGTTCGCCAGCACGGTGCGCCAGTCGCCGTCGGCCACGATCAGCGCGGTCTTGCCGAGCGGCGTGACCCGCTCGTTGACGGTCGCCGCGACCGCCTGCGACCAGGGATCGGCCAGCACGGTCAGCGAGAGCAGCACCAGGTCCGACTTGCCCGTCCGGATCGCCCGCGCGGCGTCGTTGCGCCGGTAGCCGAGCCGGGTCGCCACGTCCCGCACCCGGTCGGCCGTCGTCGCGGAGATCGTCCGGCCACGCTCGTGGCCGGACAACACGTAGGACACGGTCGCGATCGAGACACCGGCCTCGGCCGCGACCGTGCGCAAAGTCGGTCGGTCGGACATAAGTGACATTGTGTCTTAACCCTTGACCGCCCCGGTGATGACGCCCTTGGTGAAGTGCCGCTGCAGGAACGGGTAGACCAGCGCGATCGGGACCAGCGCGACCACGACGACCGCCATCTGCAGCGACTGCGGCTGCGGCAGCGGTTCGACGCCGAGCTGGTCGGCCGACAACGACTTGCCCTGCAGCACGTACGTCCGCAGGATCACCTGGACCGGCCATTTCGAGGTGTCGTTCAGGTAGAGCAGCGCGTTGAAGAAGGCGTTCCAGAACCCGACCGCGTAGAACAGGCCGACCACCGCGATCACCGCCTTCGACAGCGGCATGATCACCGTGCGCAGGATGGTGAAGTCGCTGGCGCCGTCGATCCGCGCGCTCTCCAGCAGCTCGCCCGGGACGTTCATGAAGAACGTCCGCAGCACGATGAAGTTGAACGCGCCCAGCGCGCCGGGCAGGATCAGCGACCACAGGCTGTCGATCAGCCCGAGCTGCTTGACCACCAGGAACATCGGGATGATGCCCGGCGCGAACAGCAGCGTGAACAGCACCATCAGCAGCACCGGCCGCCCGAACAGCACCGGCCGCGACGTCGCGTAGGCCAGTGCGATCGTGGTCGCCAGCGCGATCGCCGTACCGACCAGCGTGACGAACACGCTGACCCCGATCGCCCGCGCCATCAGGCCACCGCTGAACAGCGTCTCGTACGCCTTGAACGTCGGGTGCGACGGCCAGAGCACGTACCCGCCGGCGTCGATGATGTCCTGGTCGCTGGCCAGCGACGTCGAGACCACCACCATGATCGGCACGATGATCGCGACCGCGAACCCGCCCAGCACCAGCGTCTTCACCGACTGGTAGACCGGCGACGGCCGTTCCTTCCAGATGGGCCGCGCGGTCATTGCTGTCCCCTCTTCTGGAAGATGCCGGGCTCCCCCAGCTTGTGCGCGATCGTGTTCGCACCCCACAGCAGCAGCGCGCTGATCACGCCCTTGGCCAGACCGGCCGCGGCACCGCTGCTCCAGTCACCGCCGACGACTCCGGCGTAGTACGTGAAGGTGTCGAGCACTTCCGCGGCGCCCGGTCCGACCGAGTCGCGTTGCAGGATGAACTGCTCGAAGCCGACGCTCAGCACGTCGCCGATCCGCAGGATCAGCAGCAGCACGATGACCGTCCGCATCGACGGCAGCGTGATGTGCCACAGCCGCCGCCAGCGCCCGGCGCCGTCCGCGGCGGCGGCCTCGTACAGGGCGACGTCGACGCTGGTCAGCGCGGCCAGGAAGATGATCATCGCCCAGCCCGCGTCCTTCCAGACCAGCTGCGCGACGACCAGCAGCGGGAACGTGTCGGGGTTCGTCATGAACGGGATCGGATCGAGCCCGGCCTGCCGGAGCAGGTTGTTGACGAACCCGGCACCGCCGAGCGACTGCTGGAAGAGCGCGATCACGAGCACCCACGACAGGAAGTGCGGCAGGTACGCGACGGTCTGGAACGCGCGCCGGATCCGGTTGCTGACCAGCGAGTCGACGATCAGCGCGAGCGCCAGCGGGACCGGGAAGAACAGCACCAGCTGGGCCAGCGCGAGGATCAGCGTGTTGCGCAACGCGTCCCAGAAGTCCGGGTTGGCGTACAGGTTGACGAAGTTCTGTACGCCGTTCCACTCGCTGTGCATGATCCCGAGGAACGGCTGGAAGTCCTGGAAGGCGACCACGTTGCCGATCACCGGCAGGTAGAAGAACACCAGCAGGAAGACCACGCCCGGGACCATCAAGAACACCATCTGCCGGTCCCGGCGCCAGCGGACGGCGAACGGCAGGTTGTCCGACCGCCGCATCAGGACCCCGTGACCGGTACGCCGGCCGGCAGCACGGCCTCGAACTCGCCGCGCATCTTGTCACCGCCACCGGACTTCCAGCGCTTCAGCGCCTCGTCGTACGCGTCCAGCTTCTGCCGCCCGGTGACGATGTCGACGATCGTGTCGCGGAACGCCTCGGTCAGCTTCGGCCCGACCTTGCTGCTGGTGTCGGAGTAGGTGCCGGCCGTCGGGTTGCGCATCGCGAACTTCAGCAGCTGCTGCTCGGTCGCGTGGATCTTGCGGGTGTCGTCGGGGAACGCCGGGTTGAAGATCACGCTCTCCGGCGCGGTCATGATCTGCAGCGCGCTGACCAGGCCGGGCGCCTGCTGCGTGCCGGCCTTGGTCAGCACCGGGTTCTTCTGGCCGTCGAGCTGGTACTGCTCGCCCGCCGTCCCGAAGTTCTTCTGCAGGAACTCCTTGGTCCCGAACGGCGCCGAGAGGTAGTTGACCAGGGCCAGCAGTTCCCGGATCCGGCCCTCGTCGGTCTTCTTGAACGGCGTGAACCCGACCGTTCCGTAGCCCATGTCGTAGACCGGCTTGGCCTTGCCGTCGTGCCCGAACGGGATCAGCGTGTCGACGAACAGCGACGGGTCGAGGGCCCGGAAGTCCGACGTGGCGCGCGGGCCGACGGTGACCTGCGCGGCGATCTGGCCGTTCACGGTCTTCGGCGTCGCGTCGGCCAGGTTGAGGTCGGGGTAGAACACCTTCGCGGCCCACAGCTTGGCGGCGTACTCGACGGCGGCCTTGTAGTTGTCGGTCTCGTACAGGTGGGTCAGCGAGCGGTCGGAGTTGACCCGCCAGCCGTTCGGCGCGCCGAACCACTCGCCGAACATGTGCAGCATGTTCACGATCGCGGGCTCCAGCGCGTAGTTCGTGCCGCTGGTCAGCTCCTTGCACTTGCCGAAGAACTCCTCGGCGGTCGTGCACTGCAGGCCACCGACCTTCGCCCAGGTCTTCGGGTTGCCCATCATCACCTGACCGAACGGCGTCGACGGGATCGGAGCGCCCCAGATCTTGCCGTTCACCACCGCGGTCCGCCACGACGCCGGCTTCAGCGCGGCGAGGTTCGGGTACTCCAGCACCGCGTCACCGGACAGGTACTTGGTCAGGTCCTGGAACTTGGCCTCGAGCATCGGCCCGACGTTCGGGATGCCCTGGTTCGGCGGCAGCCACATCAGGTCGGGCAGCGAGTCGCCGGCCAGCAGGGTCGCGAACTTCTCCGGGTAGCCCGGGTCGGTGCCGATGGTGAGCTTGAGGTCGGCCCCGAGCGCACGGTTCAGCGCCTGCCACATCGGGTTGCTGCCCATCGGGGGCGGCGGCGTCGCGAACGTCTCGGTGAGCGCGGTCACCGCGTTCTTCAGCGGCGGCGACTGCACGCTCGCGATCGCGTTCTCCGGGAACCGCAGGAAGCCCGGCTCGAGGCCCGACTCGGCGCCCGGCAGGTCCGGCGTCAGTCCGCCGAACGGCTTGTACGTCGGCAGTGCCACGTCCCCGGACGCCTTCGCGCCGCCCGCCTGCGCACCCCCGTCGCCGCAGGCGGACGCGAACGCCACCGCGCCCACCGCCGCGGCACTCAGCCCGAGGAACCGTCGCCGATCCATCCTGCGCTCCGCCGTACCCGACATGACTGCCTCCTCGATGACTGTTACTGATCTTTTCAACGCCAAACGCTCAGAAAAAATCAGTTAAACGTTAACTCGGAGACCGTAAACTGCCGACCGAGGTCGGCGCAAGAGATCAGTCGGCCAGAAGTGTGAGCGCGTCCGGCACGGAGTCGGTGACCGGGAAGCCGGTCGCCTGCAACGCCGTGCGCGACATCGCGCCGGTCGTCACCAGCACGCACTGCGCGCCGACGGCCTTGGCCGCGTCGGCGTCGTCCACCACGTCACCGATCAGTACGACGTCCGCCGGGTCCAGCTCCTGCGCCTCGAGGTGGAGCGCCAGGTGCTCGGCCTTCGACCCACCGCCGACCGCGCTCTGCAACCCGTCGACCCGCTGGAACAGCTCGGTCAGCCCGAACCCGTCGATCGTCGGGACCAGCTGCGCGTGGAACCACATCGACAGCAGCGACTGCGTGCGCCCACTCGAACCCCAGGTGTGCAAAGCGTCCGGCACGCCCATCGCCAGCCCGCACGTGTGCAGCAGCAGGTCGTACCGCTCGTGGTAGAGCTTGTCGACCCGCGCCCAGTCCTCCGCGCCCAGCTCGCGACCGAGGATCTTCTCGTACGACAGCTTCATCGGCCGCGCGTACACCTCGCGCCACTCGTCCCACGTGATCGCGGCGCGTCCGAACGCCGCGCACACCTCGTTGCACGCGGCCAGTACCGCCTTGTTGTCGTCCAGCAGCGTCCCGTTCCAGTCCCAGACGATGTGCGACACCTCGAGCCTCATCACAGCCGTAACCCTAGAAGGCCCGCGCAGCCGATGGCTGCACGGGCCTTCCGGGCCGATCCACGGTCAGCCCTGGCGGGCCTTGACGCGCGGGTCGCGACGGTTGATCACGAAGACGCGACCACGCCGGCGGACCACCTGGGCGCCGGGGCGTGCCTTCAGTGCGCGAAGTGAGTTCCGGACCTTCATCTGCTGCTCCTCTCGTCCTGCTGAGGACAGAACACCGCCGTACGGCGTGATGTTCCCGCGCATCCGCAGGTGTGAGAACACCGCGATGGGGCACCGAGTGGTCAGGTGGTTGGAACAACCCGCGGGTAGTCGAATCACCAAGGTCGCGCGCGTTGAACCAACCAGCGCGCGCGACCGCTTCCATCATCGCCAACCGCCCACCACCCGGCAACAACGTGCACAAGATCGCTGTCCGCGCATGCCCACTCACGCTCCGGGGTACCTGACAGGTCACACGGGGACGCGGGAGGCCACGATGCGGATCGCGAATCGGTACCAGCTGGAGAGCGTGCTCGGGCGCGGTGGGATGGGCGAGGTCTGGCGCGCCACCGACGAGCTGCTCGGCCGTCCGGTCGCGATCAAGCTGCTGCCCCCCGAGCACACCGACGACCAGGCGATGGAACGGTTTCGCCGCGAGGCGCACGCCGGTGCCGTGGTCAACAATCCGCACGTGATCGGCGTCCACGACTTCGGCCCGTACGGCGACAGCTGCTACCTGGTGATGGAGCTCGTCGACGGCACCAACCTCGCCGCCGAGCTGCGCCGCGAGGGCTGCTTCGAACCGGCCGACGCCGCGTGGATCGCGGCCCAGGTCGCCGAGGGCCTGGCCGCGGCGCACCACGAAGGCGTCGTCCACCGCGACATCAAACCCGGCAACCTGCTGATCACCGCCGACCGCACGGTGAAGATCGCCGACTTCGGGATCGCCGGCTTCGTCACCGAGCCCGCAGACGACGACACTCCCGAGGGCCACGTCCTCGGCACCAGCTACTACCTCGCCCCCGAGCGAGCCAGCGCCCAGCCGTCGGGCCCCGCCGCCGACGTCTACTCCCTCGGCTGCGTCCTCTACCAACTCCTGACCGGCGATCCGCCCTTCGTCGCCGACACTCCCACCGGTGTCCTCCGCCAGCACCTCCACGAATGCCCGGCCCAACCGGACCAGGTGCATCGCAACTTCCGCCGCTACCTCCAACGCATGCTCGCCAAGAACCCCGCCGAACGTCCCGACGCAACAGACGTCGCCACCTGGTGCTGGCACACCTACTTGAAGTCCCCCCACCGCCGCTCCCGCCGGCTCCCCCTGCCGTCGGTGGCCGCAGCCGACACGGCACCCGCGGCGGCCGTGGCTCCGGCCGACACGGCAGGCGCGCCCACCGCCCTCACCGACCTCGCCGGCTAGCGACCCTCGACGAGATCCGTGCAGATGCTCCACGTCGCGCGCCTGATCAGTTCCGCCGTCCCGGCGTCCAGCCCCTTCACCGGCAGGTCGATCCCCACCGGGTTCTCCTCCAGCAGCGCGATCAGGAAGACGCAGGCCGCGAGATAACTACCGGCCGGCGCCGGGTGACTGTTGTCGGCGTCGTGCAGCGCCGGCTCCTCGTACGTCGCCAAGAAGCGCTCCCACACCAGCCCGACCGGGACGAGCGTCGCGCCGACCTCGGCGGCGCTCGCGGCGTACGCCGTGGTGAGGGCCTGCTGCGCCTCGGGTTGGTTGCGCCGGGCCCATGTCAGGTAGAGCGCCGTCCGCGCACCGGCGGCCTCGATCGCCGCCTGGAAGTCGCGGACGCTGTCCCGCATCCGCGCCGGGCTCTTCACCGGCAGCGTGCTCTGCTCCTGCAGGACGACGACGTCGTACCCGCCGGACGCGATCTCGGCCAGGGCCTTGCCGGCGTTCAGGTGCTGCCGCAGCGACGCACCACCGGCGGAGATCAGCCGGTGCGTGACCTCGATCCCCCGCGCGCCCGCCAGCGCGGCGACCGTGCCGGGCAGGTTGTTGCGCGAGGTGAAGCTGTTGCCGACGTACAGGATCCGCATCAGCCGACGGTACTGGACACATAGGGGCTCGGCCTGGCCGTCACGGGGGGAACGGCCAGGTCGAGCCGGAAAGGAAGGTATCGATTCCAGCAGGGATTCGGCAACCCCTTGAGAGAAATCGACACCGTTCAGTCACCTAAAGGACTGCCGCGGCGTCAGCCGCAGTGCTGGCTCTTCTCCTCCGGAGTCATCACGGCGGTCTTCTTGGTGATCAGTCCGGGCGCATCCTTGACCGGCCCGACCGCCTCGAACTCCTGGTACCAGATGTAGTGGTCGTAGTAGCGGTCCGGGAAGTGCATCTCGTACTGACCCTTGACCCGGTTCATCTCGGTGGCCCGCTCGACCCACCCCTTCTCGCCGGGCTTGACGTCGATGCTGTCGTCCTGGCCGACCGTGCTCGAGCTCTCCCAGGTGTGCTGGTACGAGGTCTCGATCGACACCTTGAACACGTCGGAGAACCCGTACTCGGCCGACAGCGAGACGCCGAAGCTGTTCGACTCACCGGTGGTCTCGGACCACTTCACCGTCGAGCGCTGCAGGTCGGCCGTGCAGTTGAACACCGTGTCGCCGACCTGGTGCACGTCACCGCGGAACGTCTCCGGCGCACCGTGCGGGTGAAACACGCAGCTGTCGGTCCCGTTGTTGCACTTGTCCAGCAACTCCCGGCCGGTCGGTCCGTCCGCGGCGTACGCCGACGAAGCGGTCAGGGTCGTCGCCGCGCAGAGGAACGCGGCACCGGTCAGGGCGATCACTCGTTTCGACATGGTTCTACTTCCTCACGTGATGGATTGGGGCGAAACCGTGGCAGGGAAGGGGAACTGCCGCTCAGCTGAAGCCGACCGAGTCGGTCCGGTCGTCCATGAACTCGCCGACCCAGCCGGTGTTGGCCGTGAACGGCCCGTCCCGGTCGCCGGTCAGGTCGGCGTCGGGGTACAGCCAGATCTTGCAGCTCGCCCAGGGCTGGACCGAGCTGATCCGGTTGAACCAGTCACCGGGGAAGGTGAACTCGTAGTTGATCACCCCGTCGGAGCCGTCGCACAGCCCCGCGCCGGTGACGGTGAAGGAGGATCCGCCGAAGTCGCGGTTGTCGAAGAAGGTGCCCTGAATGACCTCGCCGGCGGCCGCGTCCCGGCCGGATTTGTTGCCGACGGCACCGGACTCCGCGAGCCGGCGATGCAGTGCGGCCTTGCCTGCCGCGTCCGGGACCTCGGCCGGCGCCGACGTCACCGCGCCGCGCGTCGCCGTACTGATGGCTTCGGTGAAGGTCGCGAAGCACTGCTGGGCTCCACTGCTGAAACTCCCCACACAGTGCCGGGCGGACGGCGGTGCGGCCTCGGCGGACGGAACGGCGAGCAGTCCGGAGATCCCCAAGGTGGCGACTCCGGCCAGGGCGGTTGCCTTGCGCATCTGAACTCAACTCCAAGGTCGGACTGATGGACGGTGGCGGGCGAATGACTCCGCCGCCGGGACATGTGCCCGCTCTCATCAGTTCCAGACTGCTCATCTGAGCGTGAAGTAGTTGCCCCATCACCCTTTGTTCATCGAATTCACGCGGCAGACAACGGTTTCCGTCCACCGCGCCGGAGACCTACACGCAAAGTGACCGCAACAGCACCGAGACATCCGGAACCGTTTGCGCAAACGCTTCAGTCCGCGTAGAACCGCGAGAGCGCGGAGCGCAGCCGGCGGCGGCGCCGGCCGGGAGCCGGTACGCCGTTGCTGTCGGCATCCGATCCGGCCTCGATCGCGCGCGGCTTGGCGGCGGTGGTCAGCACGTACGCCTCGGACCTCGAGATCGGCGCGTGCTTCTCGCTGTAGCCGCCGTCGGGATCGCGCACGACCACTCCGGTCTCCAGACCGTGCAGGACCCGCTCCTCGTCGGCGCGCTGCAGCGAGTACGCGATTCGGCGGGTGATCCAGAACGCCATCACCGGCCCGAGCACCACCAGCACCCGGCAGACCCACGTGATGGTGTTGATCGAACTGTGGAAGTGGGTGGCGATCAGGTCGTTCCCGCTGTTCAGCCACAACACGCCGTAGAAGGTGATCATCGCGGCGCCGATCCCGGTCCGGGTCGGGTTGTTGCGCGGCCGGTCGAGCAGGTGGTGCTCGCGCTTGTCGCCGGTGATCCACTGCTCGATGAACGGGTACAGCGCGACGAGCACGATGAACAACGGCGGCACGATCAACGCCGGCAGCAGGATGTTCCAGCTCAGCGTGACGCCCCAGACGTGGGTCTCGAAGCCGGGCATCAGCCGGACCGCGCCGTCCAGCCAGCCCATGTACCAGTCCGGCTGCGAACCGGCGGTCACCTCGGCCGGGTTGTACGGCCCGTACAGCCAGACCGGGTTGATCTGCAGCAGCGCGCCCATCAGGGCGGTGATGCCGAACACGACGAAGAAGAACCCGCCCGCCTTGGCGGCGTACACCGGGAGCAGCGGGAACCCCACGACGTTCTTCTCGGTCCGGCCGGGCCCCGGGAACTGGGTGTGCTTGTGGTAGACGACCAGCATCAGGTGCACGGTGATCAACCCGAGCAGCAGCCCGGGGATCAGCAGCACGTGCACGGTGAAGAACCGGGAGACGAAGTCGTCGCCGGGGAACTCCCCGCCGAAGATGAAGAAGCTCAGCCAGGTCCCGATCACCGGCGAGGCCAGGACGAGCCCTTCGGTGATCCGCAGGCCGGTGCCCGACAGCAGGTCGTCGGGCAGGCCGTACCCGATGAAGCCCTCGACCACGCCGAGGAACAGCATCGCGATCCCGATCAGCCAGTTGAGCTCCCGCGGCTTGCGGAACGCGCCGGTGAAGAAGATCCGCAGCAGGTGCACGCTCATCGCCGCGACGAACAGCACCGCCGCCCAGTGGTGGATCTGGCGCATCAGCAGCCCGCCGCGGATGTCGAACGAGATCGTCAGCGCCGACTCGTACGCCTCCGACATCCGCAGCCCCTTGAGCAGGCTGTACGAGCCCTGGTACTCGACCTCGGCCATCGACGGCTTGAACCACAGCGTCAGGAACACCCCGGTCAGCAGCAGAATGACGAAGCTGTAGAGCGCGATCTCCCCGAGCATGAACGACCAGTGGTCGGGGAACACCTTGCGCAGGTTCTTCCTGCCGAGTTTGGCGATCCCGACGCGGTCGTCGAGCCACGCCACCGGTGCCGGAAGTTGTGCCATGGGAGCCCCTTAGAACTTATGCACAATTTATGCACGCGTCCGGCCGGGGCGGCAACAATTGCATAAGTTCGGGCCGCCGGGCCAAGCCTCAGCGCGAGGGCGAACGGGCCGCGCGACGGCGGATGAGTGCATCGGCAGCGTCGCGCAAGCTGTCCACCGCGGCCACCGAGCGCGGCCAGCCGGCGCCCGCGGCAACGACCTCGTGGGCGCGATCGGCGAGCCGGTCGAGCAGTTCCCGCTGACCGTGCCGGCGGATGCTCGACCACAGCACGACAGCGGCCGGCCGGACCCGGTCGACCGCGTTCAGGACGGCCTGATCGGTGGTCTCCGGACCGAGCGGGACCACCGGCTGACTGCGTTCCAGCAGGACGGCGCGCAGCACGGCCATCGGCAGCGTGTGCCGCTCGCCGGGGCAGCAGACGAGCAGGACGGGATCCGGTCCGTCGAGGCGCAACCTGCGGCGGTCGACGTACCGCTCGATCGCTTCCGCGGTGCCCTGGGCCAGCAGCAGCTCGATGTCGGTGCAGTCGCCCTGATCGCCGAAACGCTCGTCCAGGCAGCGAAAAGCCGGCGCGACCACCTCTTCCCACCACCGGCTCGCGCCGAGCCGGTCCAGCGCCTCGTCCAGCAGCTCGGCCAGCGTCGCGACCCGGAACGCTTCCGTTGCCTCCAGCAACGATCCGGTCTCGTCGAGCACTCCCCCGGGCCGCGCCGCGACCCGTTCCAGGCTCAGCCGGGCGGCGTCCTGCGGAGCGATTCCCTCGGCGATCAAACGGTGCATCCGTCGCAGGCGTTCGACCTCGGCCTCGTTGTAGCGCCGGTGCTGCCCCGGGGTCCGTTGTGACGGCCCGATGCCGTACCGCGCCTCCCAGCTGCGGATCGTCACCGCAGGCACCCCGAGCATGGTCGCCACCCGGCCGACCGACCACACCGGGGCGACGGACCCGTCGTGGGCGACGGACGACTGCGGGGACGTCATGCCCCCTACGATGACACGGAACTCACCTCTCGGTTCCGCGCACGACCGGCCGCGCCGGCCACCAGAACCGGTCGCCGAGCAGGAACGCCAACGCCGGGACGACCACGGTCCGGACCAGCAGGGTGTCCAGCAGGACGCCGACGCAGACGATCACTCCGACCTGCGTCAAGGTGATCAGCGGCAGCACGCCCAGGACCGCGAACACCGCCGCGAGCAGCAGCCCCGCACTGGTGATGACGCCGCCGGTGACCGCCAGCGCGGTCCGCATTCCGGCCCGGGTTCCCTGAGTGGCCGCCTCCTCGCGCGCCCGCGTGCTGAGGAAGATGTTGTAGTCGACCCCGAGCGCGACCAGGAACAGGAACGACAGCAGCACCACCGAGCCGTCCAGTGCCGGGAAGCCGAGCACGTGGTCGAAGATCAGCCAGCTCAGCCCGAAGCTCGCGAAGAACGAGGCCACCACCGTCAGCAGCAGGAGCAGCGGCGCGAGCAACGACCGCAGTACGGCGACCAGGACGGCGCCGACGAGCAGCAGGACCAGCGGGATGACGATCAGCTGATCACGCCGGTCGGCGCGTTGCAGATCGAGGCTCTCCGCGGCGCCTCCGCCGACGAGAACGTCCGGACCGACCTGGTCGAGCTTCGTCCGCAGTTCCCGAACAGCCTGGAACGACTGCTCGCTTCCCGGCTCCGAGGTCAGGACGACGTCGTACTGCGCGAGCTCGGCGGTGCGTGCGCCCGGCCGGACCGACGCGACGCCGTCGACGGCACCCGCTACCCGGGTGATCTCGGCCGCGGCCGACGGCGGACCGAGGACGACCACGGGCTCGGTCGTCCCGGCGGGGAACGCGTCCGCCAGGACCTTCGCGCCCTGCACCGACTCGGGCTCGACCCGGAACTGCTCGTTCTGCGCGAGTCCGGTGCGAACCCCGAACGTCCCGGCCGCGCACCCGGCCAGCAGGATCGCGGCCGCGACCAGCACCAGCACCGGCCGCCGCGCCACGACGCCACCGAGGCGGCCCCAGACCTTGCCGTCGCGCGCCGCGTCGCCGACCCGCGGCACGAACGGCCAGAAGATCCCGCGGCCGAACACCGCCAGCGCGGCCGGCAGCACCACGAGGCCCGCGCACATCGCCAAGGCGATGCCGATGATGCAGGTGATCGCGATCCCGCGCAGCGTTTCCGTGCTCGCCAGCAGCAGGACGCCGAGTGCGCCGATCACGGTCCCTCCACTGGCCAGCACCGGCTCGGCAACTCGCCGTACGGCGGCACGCAGTGCGGCCAGGGCGTCGTCCGTGCCGCGCAACTGCTCGCGGTACCGCGCGATCAGCAGTAGCGCGTAGTCGGTGGTCGCACCGAAGACGAGCACGCTGGTGATCCCGGTGACCTGGCCACCACCCGGCAAGCCGAACAGGGCAAGCGCCTGCTCGGACAACGCCGTGGTGACCTGCTCGGTCAGCGCGACGACAGCCAGCGGCACCAGGACGAGCCCCGGGCTGCGGTAGGTCAGCAGCAGGAGCACCGCGACAACGCCCGCGGTGACGATCAGCAGCCGGACGTCCGCACCGTCGAAGACCCGGGTCAGGTCCGTGGTGAAGGCGGGCGGCCCGGTCACCTGAGCCTCGACCCCGGCCGGCAACTGCTCGCGCACTTTCGCCCGCAGGTCGTCGACCTGACGTTCCGTACCGGCCTCGTCCGCGGCGGGCAGCGGCAGGATCACCAACGCCACCTGACCGTTCTCGGCCAGCTGCGGCGGCGGACCCGACCCCAAGGATCTGGCCAGCGCCTGGACAGCGGCCTGGTCCTGCGCGGTCAGCCGTCCGTCACCGGCCCGGCTGACCACGATCAGCGCGGTCGACTCGTCGGCCTTCGGCAGGCTCTCCCTCAGCTGCTCGACCCGCGCGGACTCGGCCGCCGTCGACAGCCCGGTCGACGAGCGTGGCTCGGCCGGAGTCGGCGACGGCAGCAGCAACGCCAGGACGGCGACCGCGAGGCTGCCGAGCAGCACCAGCCCGGCGACCCAGCGGGAGCGAAGGACGGAACGCGGACCTGGCACAGTGACTCCACACGAGTTCGGGATCGGATCTTTCTTCGCAGCAATGCCTTGAGGATCAAGTATCTTGATGATCAAGACGATAGGAGGAACGGGTGACTGCGCGCAAGCCGACGGACGGCGGACGGGACGAGCTGGTCCGGTTGGTCCAGGCCTTGGTGGCCGAGGGCCAGCGGATCGGCCACGCGTTCGCGCACCGGCACGGGGTGCACGGCACCGACGTCGAGGCCTTGATCCGGGTCCTGGTCGCCGGTGACGGCGGCCGCCCGCTCACCGCCGGCGAACTGGCCAGCGAGCTCGGCCTGACCACCGGCGCCGTCACCACGCTGCTGGACCGGCTCGAGCGGGCCGGCCACGTCCGCCGCGAGCGTGACGACAAGGACCGCCGCCGGGTCAACCTGCACTACGGCGACGCCGGCCTCGAGCTGGCCCAGCAGTTCTTCACGCCGCTCGGCGACCTGCACCGCGCGGCCACCGGCGACTTCTCCCCCGAGGAACTGGCGACCGTACGGCGTTACCTCGGCGCCACCATCGGTGCCTTCCGGACCTATCGAGAGCAGCTGGACTCAGGAAAGGCCTAGGCCGGAAGGGTCCCGCGGATGACGCTGTCGAGCGAGTGCGCCGGGTTGCCGTCGTCCGGTTCGAGCGAGACGTCGACGATCCGGTAGCCCTGCGCGGGGAGATCGCCGGGCAGCTGGAAGGTGCCGTCGTGACCGGCCGCGAGTACGCCGAGCGAGACCATCCGCTTGCCGTCCTCGTTGATCAGCCAGACCTCGTAGTACCCGCCGGTGGCAGTCAGCCCGGACGCCGAGACCTTGAGCTGCTGACCACCCTGCACCAGCCCCGCCGTACCGCTCCCGGTCTTCCCGGCCAGCGGAGCCAGCTGTACGACGGCCTGCGGCGCCGGTTCGTCGTCCGACCCCAGCAGCAACGTGCCACCGACACCGATACCGATCCCCGCCACCACCGCGATCGACGCGGCCAGCACGACCGCCCGCCGCGTCGTGCGCCGCGCCGAACCGACAATGCGGTGGCCTGATCCATCGTCCGCACCGCCCGGAGCCGTGGCATCGCCGGGCACGCCCCCAGCTCCCCGGTGATCCGGGGAGCTGGGGGCACTTTCGGCCCGGAGACCGAGCTCGGCGGTGACGCGCTGCCAGACTTCGGCCGGCGGATTCTCCAGCCGTGGCAGGTCGTCGACGGCGACCATCAGCTGGCGCAGCTCGGTCAGGTTCGCGGTGCACGCCGTACACGTCCGCAGGTGCTCGCCGGCCTCGGCGTCGGGCTCGACCTGCTCGAAGGCCCACTGGGCCAGCAGCTCATCGTCAAGATGCGTCGTCACCCTTCACCTCCTTCAGCCGGTCGCGCAGGGACAGCAGGCCACGCCGTACGTGACTCTTCACCGTCCCCAACGGTAGTTCGAGCCGGTCCGCGATCTGCGGGTACGTCTGGTCTTCGTAGAAGGCGAGCCGCAGGATGGTTCGCCGCGGCTCGTCGATCCGCTCCAGCTCGTCGGCGATCACCACACGATCGACCAGCAGCTGGTCGTGACCGGGCTCGACCTCCAGCTCGGCCAGGCGTTCGGCCGCGGCCTGGGAGCGCTGCAGCCGGTACCGCTCGGCCAGCCGGTCCGAGATCCGGTGCCGGGCCACGCCCGCCAGCCACGCCCCCAGCTCGCCGGACCCGGGATCGAAGCTGCCGCGTCCGCGCCAGGCCGACACGAACACCTGCTGGGTGACGTCCTCGGCGTCGGTCCGGTCGCCGAGCGCGCGCAGGCAGAGCGTGAAGACCAGCCCCGACCACCGCCGGTAGGCGTCGGCAAGGCTGTCCTCCCGGCCGTCCGCGAATCCCTTCGCGATCTCGGCCGGAGCGGGTCCACCCTGCTCCACGCTGGTCACGAGCGGAACTCTAACCGTGCGGGGGCGGGTCCTGTCACTGCCCAGACGCGGTGACGACGAGGTTGTCGCGGTACCCACCGCCGTTCGCGTCGTACGGTCCACCGCAGGTGACCAGCTGGAGGCGGCGCGCACCGGTCCGGGCGAAGAGCTCGCCGACAGCCAGCTTCTGCTTGTCGACATCGCGCACTCCCTCCACCGTGTACCGCGCCGTCGCGCCGTCGGCGGTCCGGACCTCGATCACCGCGCCGGGCCGGAGCTTGCGCAACCGGACCAGCGGCCCCACGCCGTACTCACGACTGTCCAGGTGCCCGCCGAGCACCACCGAACCCTCGCGATCCGCCGGCGCCGGCCCGAACCGGTACCAGCCGACCACCGACGGATCGGCCGGCAGTTCCATCTGCCCGTCGGCGGCCACCCCGACCGCCCGGACCGGGAGGTCCAGGCCGATCGAGGCGATCGTCACCCGGTCCGGCGCCGGTACGACGGTTGCCGAGGGCAACTCGGCGGCCCGGGTCCGGACCGGCGTCCCCGACGGTACGGGTGAAGGCGTGGCGGAACCGGGAGTGGGGGAACCACCGGTTGCCGGACCCACGCTCTCCACCCGCCCGCCTCCGGACGCCGTCGACGACGGGGCGCCGGAGCCGGCGCAGCCGCCCAGCAGCAGGACCGTCAGGACCACGGTCACGCTCCGGACGAGCCGCGCGCTGTGCGGATCCGTCACGACCGCGAGCGCACCGCGGACGTGCCGACCCCGATCACACCGAGGGCGAGCGCGCCGCACAGCAGACCGAGCCACACCGGTACGCCGTCCTGCGCGGCGGCCTGGCCACCGGTCCCACCCGGCACGCCGCTCGGGTCACCGTGCAGCCCGGAGATCGTCTGGACGGCGAGCTTCAGGTTCTTGCCACTCGCGCTGCCCCAGGCGTACACGATCGTGTTCGTGCCCTCCTTGAGGTTCACGTCGGCCGGTCCGATCGCGACCGTCGAGGTCCCGGCCAGGACGACGTCCGCCTTGACCGTCCCGGCCGGCAGGTCCGCCTTCACCTGCTGGGGATTCGTCAGCCCCTTGAACACCGGGTCCCCACCGGCGCGGACGTCGACGGCCGGGGCGGCCGCGGTGTGCCGCACGGTCAGCCGGGCCTTGCCGGCGGCCAGCTTCGACACGTCGTTCACGAACGGCGTCAGCGTCGGCTTGCCCGCCGCGTCGAGATGCGCCACCACGGTGACGTTCGCACCACCCGGTACGGCGACGTCGTTGGCCTGGATCACGGCCGCACCACCCGCGCCCGCTCCGGCCGCGGTCACCTTCAGGTCGTACTCGCCCTCCGGCAGCTTGAGCGGGTCGGTCAGCGTGCCGGGCTTGAAGTCGGTCAGCAACGCCTTCCCGTTGGCGTACACGTCGACGGTCGCTCCCGGTACGGCGTGCAGCACCGAAACCGTCGCGTCGGCCGTCGGGCGGGCGTCCGCCGTGGTGGCGGCCGCGACGGGCAGGGCCGCGGCGAGCAGACCCGCGGCGGTCAGCGCGGTGATTCGTCGTACAGACATTGGAACCCTCCAGGGTTTGCGGTCTTGTGCCTGTCTCTTCCGGCCGGACCCGCACGGCGGATGCACAAGATACGAACCAAAACTTATGCAAAACCCCGGCGTGGGATGCTGGGGGCAGGACAACGAGCGGAGGAGAGAACCGGTGGGTCTGAGCCTCAGCAGCATCGTCGCGGCGCCCCGCGACGAGGTGTTCGCCTGGCACGAGCGACCGGGGGCGATCGAACGGCTGACTCCCCCGTGGATGCCGGTCCGGATCAAGCAGGAGACCGACGACCTCGGCGCCGGCCGCGCCGTGCTGGGCTTTCCGTTCGGCATCGACTGGGTCGCGCAGCACAGCGAGTCGGTGCCGCCGGACCACTTCGTCGACGAGCTCACCTCGGCGCCGCTGCGCTGGGCCGTCAATTGGCGGCACACCCACCAGTTCGATGCTGTCGGCAACGACCAGACCCGGATCACCGACCGGATCGACAGCAACGTGCCCGGCTTCCTGCTCCGCTCGATGCTCGTCTACCGCCACCAGCAGCTCGCCGACGACCTCGCCGCCCAGCACCGGGCGCACGGGCCCAAGATGACCGTCGCGGTGACCGGCACCCACGGCACCATCGGCCGCGCGCTCGTCGCGCTGCTTGGTACGGCGGGCCACACGGTGATCAAGCTCGTCCGCGGCGAACCCTCGGGCCCGTCAGAGCGGCAGTGGAACCCCGAACACCCGGCCGACGACCTGCTGCACGGCGTCGACGCCGTCGTCCACCTCGCCGGCGCGTCGATCGCCGGACGGTTCACCGACGCGCACCGCAACGCGATCGTCGAGTCCCGGATCGGCCCGACCACCGCGCTCGCGACGCTCGCCGCCGCCAGTGACCCGCGGGTCTTCGTCTGCGCCTCGGCGATCGGCTGGTACGGCGCCGACCGGGGCGACGAACTGCTCACCGAGCACAGCGCCCGCGGCACCGGCTTCCTCGCCGACCTGGTCGAGAACTGGGAACGCGCGACCGACCCGGCCCGGGACGGCGGCGTCCGCGTCGTCAACATCCGCACCGGCCTGGTCCAGACCCCCGCCGGCGGAATCCTCCGCCTCCAGTACCCGATGTTCGCCGCCGGCCTCGGCGGACCACTTGCCGATGGCAAGCAATGGCAACCGTGGATCGGCCTCGACGACCTGCTCGACATCTACCACCGGGCCCTGTACGACGACCAGCTGTCCGGTCCGGTCAACGGCGTCGGCCCCAACCCGGTCCGCAACCGCGACTACACGGCCACGCTGGCGCGGGTCGTTCACCGCCCGGCGCTGTTCCGCGTCCCGTCGTTCGGCCCGCGCCTGCTGTTCGGCCCCGAAGGCGCCAAGGAACTCGCCGAGGCGTCGCAGCGCGTCGTCCCCGCCGTACTGGACCAGCTCGGGCACACCTTCCGCTACCCGGAGCTCGAGCCGGCCCTACGGCATCTCCTTGGCAGGCCCTAGCTGTGATGTCCAGGGAGGTTGGTCAGTCGGGTGATGGGTGGCTGGCCTCCGATGGCGCTGTGGGGTCGGTGGTGATTGTAGAAGTGCAGCCAGCCGGG